>NZ_OMOR01000001.1:0-1243038 GCF_900302465.1 Ascidiaceihabitans donghaensis
AGCGCTGAGACCTTTAAGAATATCAATGGCATAGGCCAGTTGATAATCGTCTTCACGCAACGCCGCCGCAGCTTCTGCCTTTTCACGATCCGCTTCAATCTGGCGGATCTCGTCTTCTGTCAGGCTGCCGCGCAGGTCCGCTTCTGAACGGCTGTTGCGGTTTGTCTCTTCTTCTTCGGTGGCATTCGGATCACGGCGTGGCTGTTCAACCACGATGTCTGGCGATACGCCCAATGCCTGAATAGAACGTCCCGACGGGGTATAGTAACGGGCTGTTGTCAAACGCATGGCACCGTCACTGCGCAGCGGCATTACTGTTTGCACGGACCCTTTGCCGAAGCTTTTGGTCCCCACAACGATAGCGCGTCGGTGGTCTTGCAACGCACCAGCTACAATTTCCGAGGCTGACGCAGAACCGCCATTGATCAAGACAACGATCGGTTTGCCTTCGGCAAGATCACCCAAAGTGGCGTTAAATCGGTCACCTTCTTCAGCAACGCGGCCCCGTGTCGATACGATTTCGCCTTCATCCAGGAAGGAATCCGACACACGGATCGCCTGCGTCAGCAAACCGCCCGGATTGTTGCGCAAATCGATAACGAAGCCGTTCACATTGTCCATGCCGCCCAGCGCTTCGACCTCTTTGGCCAATTTCAGCTCCAACTGCGGTGTCGTTTTGTCGTTGAATGTTGTGACCCGCAAAACAACGGTATCGCCTTGGGTCCGCGCACGCACAGGCTGCAATTCGATGGTGTCGCGAATAATGGACACATCGAAAGGTTCTGTTTCGCCCTCACGCACCACAGTGATGATGATTTCGGAACCCTTTGGCCCACGCATTTTGCCAACCGCTTCATCCAGCGTCAGTCCCAAAAGGGATTCGCCATCGACATGTGTGATGAAATCACCCGCTTCCATGCCAGCTTCATCCGCAGGGGTTCCATCCATCGGCGAGACGACTTTTACAAAGCCCTCTTCTTGTGTCACTTCGATGCCAAGGCCGCCGAATTCGCCCCGCGTCTGTACGCGCATGGCAGCCGCATCTTTAGGCGACAAATAGCTGGAATGCGGATCAAGCGATTTCAGCATGCCATCGATGGCAGCTTCAATCAGCTCTTCTGAATCGACCTCTTCCACATATTGGGCGCGGATGCGTTCAAAAATGTCCCCAAACAGATCCAGCTGCTCGTATACATTTGCTTTGCTTTCGCTTTCTTGTGCCAACAATGGGCCCGCCACTTGGGTCGTTGCCACAACCCCGGCCAAAGTGCCGCCCAGCGCGGCCATCACAAACTTCTTCACGATTTATCCATCCTTATCGGTGCGGAACCAGTTTTTGGGATCCTGTGGAATGTTATCTTGTCTTACTTCTATATAGAGCGTTTCTGACGCCGCATTGCCAGCCCCATCACCATCTGTTGACGCGGATGTGTCAGTTTGCGTGGCAGAGATGCCGCCCATAAGTCCCAAAGGCGTACCTTCGCCAATCACCTGCCCCGCCGCGCCGTACACCGTGGCAAGCCCGGCCACTACAAAAAGCGTGTCGGTGCGCGGCTCCAGGATCACTACGTTTCCAAAGTCCAGCAACGGCCCCACATATCGCAATGTCGCTGCAGTGGGCGCTGTCACTAGCGCCCCGGGCCGTGTCGCCACGATAATCCCTGGACGGATAATGCCCGCGGCATCTGGTTCATTTGCCCCCCGCAAAACAATGCCCTGCACGGGCAGGGGCAACCCGCCAATCCGGTCATCAAGCGGAGGCAGCGTCAGTGGCTCTTCCCCTTCCGTGATCTGCGACAACCCACCGGCAAACGCATCCAAGGTTTCTGTGGTCGAAATCAGGATTGCGGTGCGCACCGGATCGGCGGTGAAACGTGTCGGCAAATCCGTACGCTCCGCCATTGCACGGTTCAAACGTACACGCGCCTTTTGAACCTCGGACAACCCCAATTGTAGCTGATCCGCTGCATCCTGTTGAAGCATCCGCAATGCCTGCACATCTTCCAAATCTGTACGCAACTGAGCCGCGCGTGCGTTCAACGTTGGCGTCAATTCAGCAAGCAGCATACCTGCACGCGCTGTGCCCGTTGGCCCTTGAGGGTGGAAAAATACCGTGGGTTCTGTGTTTCCGCCCATGGATTGCAACACGCCCAGCAATTGCGCCACTTCACCATCTCGGGATCTCAACTGGCGTGAAAGCTGGTCTTCGCGCACTGTGGCTTGTCGCAGCCCCGATCGCATCGCACCCAAACCTAATTCATAGGCGCGGATCGTTTGCGTCAAGGCTTTGACACGGTCGCGGGCTTTGTCCGCTTTGTCCAACTGGGTCGCTGCCGCACTCAGCATGACGGCTGCTTCGCGGGCCTGAGCCCCTGCATCCGCTTGCGCAAACCCATGCACAGGCAAACCCAACATCACACACAATATGGCAGCAAATTTCATGAGATCAGGCAATTCCCGGTCATTTCAGACGGTATCTTCATGCCCATCATATGCAGCAATGTGGGCGCAAGGTCACCCAACTTGCCCGACGTCAGCGTCACATCGCCCATACCCACCACTGCCACTGGCACCGGATTTAGGGTATGCGCTGTGTGCGGACCACCTGTATCGGGATCAATCATCGTTTCACAATTGCCATGGTCGGCACAAATGATCATCGCTCCGCCCACTGCTGTCAGCGCTTTCATGACGCGTCCCAGCCCTTCATCCACGGCTTCACACGCTTTGATAGCTGCCTGCAGATCCCCTGTGTGTCCCACCATATCGGGGTTCGCGTAGTTTGTGACAATCAGATCGTACTTTTCTTCGATGGCTTGCACAAACCGGTCAGTTACATCTGGCGCAGACATTTCAGGCTGCTTGTCATACGTCGCCACATTGGGGGATTTGGGCATGTGGCGATCTTCGCCCTTGGCAGGCGCCTCGGCACCCCCATTCAAAAAGAACGTCACATGGGGGTATTTTTCCGTTTCCGCCAAACGAAATTGCGTCTTGCCGTGCTCTGCCACCCACGCCCCGAGCGTGTTTGCGATGTCCTGTTTTGGGAATGCCGTTGTCATGAAGGCATCATGCGCCTCTGAATAATCCACCATTCCAAGCAATGCTGATAACTTTGGGCGGCTTGTCACGTCAAAAGCATCAAAGGCGGGATCACCAATAGCTGACAGGATTTCACGGGCGCGGTCGGCGCGAAAGTTCAGGAAAAAGACCCCATCGCCATCTTTCATACCTGTGTAACCTTCAACGACAAACGGTTCGATAAATTCATCGGTCTGATCAAGATCATAGCATGTGGCAACGCCGTCTTGTGCGTCTTGCAAAATGTCTCCATCCGCCAGAACCATCGTGCGCCATGCTTTTTCCACACGCGCCCAGCGGTTGTCACGGTCCAGTGCAAAGTAACGGCCTGAAACCGTGGCGATATAGGCCCCTTTTGGCAAAGATTTTTCAACTTCTAGAATGTCGTGAAACGCTTGGGTCGGGGCGACATCGCGGCCATCTGTAATGACGTGGACTGCAACGGGCACGCTGTTGTCGGTTAGTAGCTTTGCGGCAGCCAACATATGGTTTTGATGCGCATGAACCCCGCCTTTCGAGGTGAGGCCGATAAGATGCGCTGTGCCCGCACTGGATTGAAGTTTGCGTGCAAAGTCCAAAATGGCCACGTTGCTGAAAAAGCTACCATCTTCGATGGCCAGATCAATCTGACCCAAATCCATCGCAACGACACGGCCAGCTCCGATGTTGGTGTGACCCACTTCCGAATTTCCCATTTGGCCACTTGGCAAACCCACGTCCGGCCCATGTGTAACCAGGGTCGCATTAGGACATGTTGCCATTATGTGATCCATAACTGGCGTTTTGGCTTGCGCGGGGGCGTTGCCTTCTGGGGTGTCGGACAAACCCCATCCATCGAGAATACAAAGAACGACAGGCTTTGGAATGTTCATCGGCAGTCCTCTGGTCTGATTTTGCATTGTTTTAACGGCTGTTTTACTTGGGGTGAAGGGCGTTTCGGGGGCTTTGCCACGGCCTGCAGTCTCTGCAGGATATTTATAGGAAAAAGGCAGCAATGATCTTGTATTCCTTCTTTGTCTTTTCTGAAAAATCCCCCCCCAGAGGGTAAGGAAATTTGATCCTGAATCTAATGATTTTCATGAATTTCAGGGGTTAGTATTTCGCGCAGCAGCGCCACAGGATGGGCTTTAAGGGTCAAACGCATAGCAACATAATCTTCAACGACGTCCTCGCCCAATGTCATATCGGGCAAATGTGCGCTTGGTTCAAAAATCGCCTCACCGTCGATATCACCATCGAACAATGGCAGGGTCGGACCCGGCGCCAACGCCTTGGCTTCCCACAAGGCCTCGCGGCGTTTAATGTCGAGACTGGCAAAGGCGTCTGCCTCTGCCAACTTGGCAATCATTAAGGGGTGTAGCCCTGCTTTTCGCCACACGTCACGCACAGTCGTATACCCGTTGCCGCGGGCGGCAGTCATCCAAGTGGCGTCTTCCTCAGACAGCCCTTTGATCTGTCGAAATCCCAGACGCAACGCCAATCCGCCTGCCTCGTCAGGCTCCATCACGTTGTCCCAGAAGCTGGCATTGATGCACACCGGCCGCACCTGCACTCCGTGCTCTCGCGCATCTCGCACGATCTGGGCCGGCGCATAAAACCCCATGGGCTGGCTGTTCAAAAGCGCACAAGCAAATATGCCCGGGTGGTGACATTTGATCCAGGCACTTGCATAGACCAGCAACGCAAAGCTGGCTGCGTGGCTTTCGGGAAACCCGTAGCTGCCAAACCCCTCAATCTGTGAAAAGCAACGTTCCGCAAAATCTGCTTCATACCCGTTTTTCAGCATTCCCCGCAAAAACAACGTCCGGAATTCACTGACGTTTCCGTGTTTTTTGAATGTGGCCAGAGACCGCCGCAACCTGTCCGCTTGATCGGGTGTGAACCCCGCCCCCACGATGGCAATCTGCATCGCCTGTTCCTGAAACAGTGGCACGCCCAGCGTTTTACCCAACACGTCGCCCAGCGCATCTGATGGAAAGCTGATCTGCTCTTCCCCGTTTCTACGCCGAATGAAAGGATGTACCATATCGCCCTGAATAGGTCCTGGCCGTATGATCGCCACTTCAATCACCAGATCATAAAAACAACGCGGCTTCATGCGGGGCAAAAAGTTCATTTGCGCCCGACTTTCCACCTGAAACACACCAACACTGTCTGCACGACACAGCATATCGTAGGTTTGCGGATCTTCAGGCGGCAATGTGGCCAATGTGTAACTGAGCCTGTGGTGCATATTCATCAAATCAAACGCTTTGCGGATGCACGTCAGCATGCCCAAACTTAAAACATCCACCTTCAGAATGCCCAGCGTATCAATGTCATCTTTGTCCCAGCAGATGACTGTCCGGTCTTCCATGGTGGCGTTTTCCACCGGCACAAGTTCATCCAGACGCCCCTCGGTCACGATGAACCCACCCACATGTTGGCTAAGGTGCCGCGGAAAGCCTTGCACTTCTTCCACCAGTTCCAGCGTTTGCTTCAAACGGCGATCATTGGCGTCCAGCCCGATTTCGGCCATGCGTTCTGCTTCGATTCCCTTCGTTGAGAAAAAGCCCCAAAGCTGCGAAGACATCGCGGAAATTGTATCTTCGCTAAGCCCCATGGCCCGTCCCACTTCACGGATTGCACGCTTGCCCCTGTAGTGGATCACCGTTGCACATAGCCCGGCCCGATGTCGGCCGTAGCGTTTGTAAATATGCTGAATCACCTCCTCGCGCCGTTCATGTTCAAAATCCACATCAATGTCGGGGGGCTCGTCGCGGGCCTCTGAAACGAAGCGCTCAAACACCATTGTGCCGATTTCAGGGGAAACAGATGTGATACCAAGGCAATAACATACCACGGAATTGGCCGCCGAGCCGCGCCCCTGGCACAAAATGTCACGTGAGCGTGCAAAAGCGACGATATCGCGGACGGTCAGAAAATATGGTTCATATTTAAGTTTTGAGATCAGCGTCAACTCATGTTCAAGCAGCCCTTTCACTTTGTCAGATGCCCCTGACGGATAGCGCCAATTCAAACCTTCGTAGGCAAGGCGGCGTAGACGATCAGCGGGCGTTTCAGCCTGCGTGACCTCCGACGGGTATTCATAACGCAGCGCATCCAATGAAAAAGTAAGCGTTCTTGCAAGGGCTTGCGTGCGCACCAAGGCTTCGGGGTCATGGGGGAAATGCTTGGCCAGTTCCGTGGCGCTGCGCAGGCGGTTTTCTGCATTCAAAAGGGCCGCACGACCCAGATTGTCAACGCGGGTTCCGGTCCGAACAGCGGTCAAAACATCCGCCAGTTTTCGTCGGTTGCCGTTGTGCATGATAGGGGCGGCACTCGCAATCGTGGGAATGCCCAACTTTGCAGCTTGATCGTTAAGACGCTGCATGCGCCCCATATCTTGACCGTCATAGTGGGGACGCAACAACAGATGTATTTTCCCTGCAAAGCGGCGCGTCAGCCGGTGCACAGCCTCGACCCAATCACCCGCGCCGGTGTGCCAGTGATGTGCATGGGGCCAGATCAGCAACTGCAAATCTTCAGGGAACGCCTCAAGATCAGACAGGGTCAGGGTGCACGACCCTTTCTTTGCCGCAAGACGCCCTTTGGAAATGATGCGGCACAGGTTACGCCACCCGTTTCGGGTTTGGGGCAAAACCGTCACCGCAGGTCCATCGGTGAACAACAGACGCGCCGCCGGGATCAAACGGGGGGCATTGTAAATAAACGCAAGCGGCGCAGCAGGCAGGTGTGGGGGGCGTGGGGGGCCAATCAAACCATAAACCGCATCCCAATCCAGACGTTCCTGCACCTTACGTCGAATGACACGTGCCTGCGTATGGGCGCGCACGATACCAGCAACCGAATTGTCATCGGCAATGGCAATGCCTTCCATACCCAGAACCGCGGCACGATCCATGTATTCTTCAGGATGAGACGCCCCGGTCAGGAAGGTGAAATTGGATGTAATTGACAGTTCTGAAAACATACGATCACTTAATTGATTCCATTTGTTCTTATTTTGTTCTCATTTAAATTGGCCGTCAACGGCATAGCTCATGTCTTCCTTTCGCTGAAAATATCCCGGGGGAGGCATGTAATGCCGGGGGCAGAGCCCCGTTTTCCTTCCACCCATCCGCACCAGTGCAAGCCAAGAAACGCCATAACACTTGCAAACAACAGTCAGCTTGCCACATAACGAGCAAAACGGACCAGTTCAGCCAAGGATGCACCAATGACCCTGCACGCCCCTGAGACCAAGATTGTCGACAAGATGCGCATTGCTTGCGATGGCGGTGAAGGCGCATTAGGCCATCCGCGCGTCTGGTTGCAAATTCCAGAAACGCAAGGTTGGGTTGAATGCCCGTACTGCGACTGCAAATACATTCATTCGGATTTTGAAGGCAAAGTCTGAGGGCTTTAGCGTTTTTGACAGCGATCGGCCCTGGCGAAAAACCTAGGGACGCGCTGCTTTTAATGCATCCTGAACACAGGCCGTAAGGTCCTTTGTTTCGCCTTCATTGGCCAAAACATACGACAACACCTGATGGCCTGCCCAAAACCGCAGCTTTTCATTGCGGTTTGTCCATCCTTTGCCCGTGGCTGTGCCGGATCGGGAATCGAAATAGGTGTAACGCGCTTCGCCCTTGGCACCGTCATCACAGGTAAATCTGGCGCGGCCTATCCCAAGCGCGTTGCGCCACCACCGCCCCTGACATACCCGGCCAGTGTTTGAAATCGCCGCAACAGGGCCGCTGCGTTGGCCATAACTGCGGCCAACGTAATAGGCGCCTGTCGTTTCAGAGCAGCCCACAAAGGGGACGCAAAACCCTTCATCAAACCGACAATCCGTCGTTTGTGCCGTTGCAGATGTGGCAAAGGGCAAAGCGGTGATTGCAGCGATGATCAGGATGCGGGATACAGGCATAATACTCTCTAACAAACGGGCGGGATGGATATGAGCGAAACACAATTCGGCACCGGATGCCATCTGCATCTGATTGATGGCTCTGCCTTTATCTTCCGCGCCTACCATGCGTTACCGCCGCTGACACGCAAATCCGATGGTCTGCCGATTGGGGCTGTTGCAGGGTTTTGCAACATGTTGCACCGCTACGTTGAAGGAAACACAGGCCCCGATGCACCGACACATGTCGCCGTGATTTTCGACAAAGGCAGCCACACCTTCCGCAACGATATGTATGACCAATACAAAGCCAACCGCGAAGCGATGCCCGAAGACCTGCGCCCGCAAATGCCCCTGACACGCGAAGCGACCAAAGCCTTCAACATCGCGTGCGAAGAAATCGAAGGGTTTGAAGCCGACGATATCATCGCAACCCTCGCCGTGCAGGCCCGCAAGGCAGGCGGCAAATGCACAATCATTTCGTCCGACAAAGACCTGATGCAATTGGTCGGCGATGGCGTGGTGATGCATGATGCTATGAAAAACAAACACATCGACCGCGAAGGCGTGTTTGAAAAGTTCGGCGTCTATCCGGAACGCGTTGTGGATGTGCAGGCCCTTGCAGGGGACAGCGTCGACAACGTGCCCGGCGCCCCCGGCATCGGCATCAAGACCGCGGCATTGCTTATCAACGAATATGGCGATCTGGACGCGCTTCTGGAACGCGCAGGCGAAATCAAACAGCCAAAACGCCGTGAAACCCTGATCAATCACGCCGACCAAATCCGTCTGTCGCGCGATCTGGTCAAGCTGGATGATGCGATGGACTTGCCCTTCCGCTTGGAAGACCTCGAAGTCCTTGATCCCGATCCAGAAGTGCTGATGCCTTTCCTTGCGGAAATGGAATTTCGAACCCTGACAAAGCGCATCGCCGCGCAATTGAATGTTGAAGAACCCGTGATCGAAGACAAGGCCCCCGCGTCGGACGTGCCTGCCCTTGAAGCTGTTCCATTTGATCAAGCGACATACGAACACGTCAGCGATGCCGCCGCACTGCAAACATGGATCGACCTGATTTACACACGCGGGTACGTCGCTGTGGACACCGAAACAACAGGCTTAAATGATATGACCGCTGATTTGGTTGGCGTATCCTTATGCGTTGAAGCCGGTCATGCGTGCTACATCCCTCTAAGTCACAAAGCCGCTGGCGGGGATGATCTGTTTTCAGACGATACGTTGGCTGACGGGCAAATGCCGTTCGATCAATGCTTGAAGATGTTGAAGCCCATGTTGGAAGATCCGTCGATTTTGAAAATCGGCCAGAACATGAAATATGACGCCAAGATATTGGCGCGCCTGAACATTGATGTGGCCCCGATAGACGACACCATGCTGATGTCATACGCCATGCACGCAGGTCTGCATGGGCACGGAATGGATACGTTGTCAGAACGCTATCTTGGACACACACCGATCCCCATCAAACCTTTGCTTGGGTCCGGAAAGTCGGCACGCACATTTGATGCGGTGCCCGTGGCTGAAGCCGTGCCATACGCCGCGGAAGACGCCGACATCACATTGCGTTTGTGGCAGGTGTTCAAACCGTTGCTGCACCAGTCCCAAGTCACCCGTGTTTACGAGACCATGGAACGGCCTTTGGTGCCTGTGTTGACGGGAATGGAACGCTCTGGGATCAAAGTTGACCGCGATACCCTGTCACGCATGTCCAATGCGTTTTCACAGAAAATGGCAGGTCTGGAAGACGAGATTTACGAGATCGTCGGTCGTAAATTCAATGTAGGGTCCCCTGCCCAGTTGGGCGAAATACTGTTTGACGAAATGGGCCTGGAGGGCGGCAAAAAAGGCAAGACCGGCAAATATTCAACCGGCGCAGATGTGCTTGAAGATCTCGCCACAGAACACGAATTGCCGCGACGCGTTTTGGACTGGCGGTCTTTGTCAAAACTGAAATCGACGTACACGGATGCCCTGCAGACCCATATTAACGCTGAAACGGGCCGCGTTCATACGTCGTATTCAATCACAGGCGCATCTACAGGGCGTTTGTCGTCCAACGATCCCAATTTGCAAAACATTCCGATCCGGTCCGAAGAAGGGCGACGCATCCGCGAAGCCTTTGTGGCAGAACAAGGTAAAACACTGGTTGCATTGGATTATTCACAGATTGAGCTGCGGATTTTGGCGCATATCGCGAATATTCCCGCTTTGAAACAAGCCTTTGCGGATGGTCATGACATTCATGCGATGACTGCATCCGAGATGTTCGATGTCCCTTTGGATGAGATGACACCAGACATCCGTCGCCAAGCCAAAGCCATCAACTTTGGGGTGATCTACGGCATCTCCGGCTTTGGTCTGGCACGCAACTTGCGTATTCCGCGATCAGAGGCGCAAGGCTTTATCGACCGCTATTTCGAACGGTTCCCCGGCATCCGGACTTACATGGATGACACAAAGACCTTCGCCAAAGAACATGGTTACGTCCAAACGCTGTTCGGGCGGAAAATCCACACACCAAATATCGGAGCAAAAGGTCCGCAGGCGGGGTTTGCATCACGCGCGGCCATAAATGCCCCCATCCAAGGGACTGCCGCCGACGTGATCCGCCGCGCCATGATCCGCATGCCTTCGGCCATTAAAAACATACCAGCGCAAATGCTGCTACAGGTTCACGATGAACTGCTGTTCGAAGTCGAAGACAGCGCTGTTGACGATCTAATCGGGGCCGCGAAAGACGTGATGGAAAACGCCAACGAACCAATTGTTAAGCTTGACGTGAAACTGACGGTCGATGCGGGGCAAGGCAACAACTGGGCAGAGGCACATTGATGACCAACAACCAAATCAACTTTATCGGTTGGATTCTGTTCGTTCTGTCGGCAATCGGGTTCATCATCGCCAGCGTTGGCCATTTCTGGGCAATGTTCGGGTCGGTTTTCTTTCTCGTTGCGTGTTTGGTCTTCATGATACCGTTTTTCCGAAAGGACGATTGATGCTGGCGCTTGGGCTGGGAATGATTGCAGCCCTTTGCTGGGCCGTGCATGACATATGTGTCCGGTTTGTCAGCCAGTCAGGCGCGATTTATCCAGCGCTTGTGGCGGTCGTGTTATCAGGTACCGTCGCCATGCTTCCACTGACACTTTGGCTTGGCCACTGGGATACTATGACGCGCACGGCTTACGGCCTGAGCGCAGTCAGCGGAGTGTTTTTTACCGTGGCCAGCGTGGGACTTTACAACGCATTCGGGATCGGGCCGGTGCGGCTGGTAGCGCCAATCATCGGGTCTTTCCCCGTGCTATCAGTGGGTTGGGCTGCCTGGAACGGTCAAGCCATTGCAGGCGACCAGTGGGCCGCTATTGCGCTTGTCGTTGGGGGGGTTGGCCTGGTGAGCGTGCTCAGCGATGAAGATGAAAGCAACGGTTCTCAACTCAAAGCCATCATCTGGAGTCTGGTGGCAGCATTCGGTTTTTTCGCAACCTTCGCCACGGGGCAAGCGGCAACTCTTGTGGGGGACGAATTGCCAGTCACTCTTGTCTCGCGGCTGATCGCCGTTGTGCTGCTAACTATGATTTTACTGCGTCAGACTGGCCCAAAAATCCCTGCACGACGCAACTGGCCGCTGCTTGGGGTAATGGGTGTTCTCGACGCCATTGCATTGTCGATGATTATGTCTGCAGGTACATTGGACCGGCCCGAATTTGCAGCTGTGGCTGCATCAACATTTGGCGCGCTCACCATCATCTTGGCTTGGACTTTTTTGAAAGAACGCATGACAGGCGGACAATGGATCGGCGTTGCCCTGACATTCACAGGCATCGGCTACCTCGCCATCTAGCCCGATCTTCTTTTCGCTAAAAATATCCCGGGGGTGTGGGGGCTGGCCCCCACCGGACCCCTGATTAAAAGTCCAGATTTTCCACACTTAATGCGTTCTGCTGAATAAATTCACGGCGTGGTTCAACAACATCACCCATCAACTTGGTGAACAAGTCATCCGCTTCGGCCATGTCTTCGACTTGAACCTGCAAAAGCGTACGGGCATCGGGATCCAAAGTGGTTTCCCAAAGCTGATCCGGGTTCATTTCACCCAAACCTTTATAGCGCTGCAAAGACAGGCCTTTTTCGCCCTCTTCCAAAATCGCGTTCAGAAGATCCATTGGACCGTAAATCGGTTGCGACCGCTCTTTGCGCAACAGCTGTGCGGGTTGGTCGTAAACTTCTTGAAGGCTTTGCGTAAAGCTGCCGGTTTTGCGCGCTTCGCCCGACCTTAACATCGGACCATCAAGCGTGCGGACTTCTTCAACACCACGCAAGATACGCGCCAATCGCATGCCTTTGTCTTGCGTGATCCGGCCTTGCCAGCCTTTTTCATATTCAAGGGCAATCAGGTTCAAACGCGCCGCAACCTTATCTGCAGTGCCCTGCAAATCTGCATCTACAACCCCGGGAACGAAAGCCCCTGCGATTGCAGCCTGCTCAAGGATATGACGCGGATAATGTGTTGGAAAGGCTTGCAAAATGCGCCGCATCTGGCGCGCTTCCTCGACAACACGAACCAAATCTTGGCCCATGATCTCATCACCGTTGCCTTGACGCAGAACGGCACCGTCAATGCCTTGCTGTACCAGATAATCATCCATTTCGGCCTGATCTTTCAAGTACACTTCGGACCTCCCACGTGCCACTTTGTACAAAGGCGGCTGCGCGATATAGAGATGCCCGCGCTCGATCAATTCAGGCATTTGGCGATAGAAGAACGTCAGCAAAAGCGTGCGAATATGCGCGCCATCCACGTCAGCATCGGTCATGATAACGATCTTATGGTAGCGCAATTTGTCGATGTTAAACTCGTCCCGGCCTATACCAGTGCCAAGCGCCATCACCATATTGCCGATCTCTTGTGATCCCAGCATCCGGTCAAAACGTGCCCGTTCAACGTTCAAAATCTTACCTTTAAGCGGCAAAATCGCCTGTGTTTTCCGGTCACGGCCCGTTTGGGCAGAACCACCGGCACTATCACCCTCGACCAAGAAGATTTCAGTGTTCACAGGGTCTTTGTCAGAACAGTCCTTCAGCTTAGAAGACAGAAAATTCATGTCCATCGGGTTCTTGCGCCGTGTCAGATCACGGGCTTTGCGCGCAGCCTCGCGGGCCAATGCGGCCTCGATGATTTTGCCGACAATGATCTTGGCCTCGTTTGGATTTTCCTCGAACCATTCGGCCAGTTTTTCGTTCACAAGCCCCTCAACCGCAGGCCGCACTTCGGAGCTGACCAGCTTGTCCTTGGTCTGGGAAGAGAACTTGGGATCCGGCACTTTCACCGACAACACACAGGTTAAACCTTCGCGCGCATCGTCGCCTGTGAAGCTGACCTTTTCTTTTTTCGCAATCCCAGTGGCCTGAGCGTAGTTATTGATGGTCCGCGTCAGCGCCCCGCGAAAGCCTGCCATATGGGTACCGCCATCGCGCTGCGGAATGTTGTTGGTAAAGGGCAGGACGTTTTCGTGGTAGCTGTCATTCCACCACATCGCGACTTCAACACCAATCTCGTCGCGTTCGCCTGTGATAAAGATCGGTTCCGGCATCACAGACGCTTTGGAGCGGTCGAGATACTTCACAAATTCCTTCACACCGCCTTCGTAGAACAGCTCTGATTCAAGGGGTTCCACAGGGCGCTCATCGCGCAACAAAATCCGCACGCCAGAATTCAGGAAAGCCAATTCCCGCAGACGCTTTTCAAGTGTTTCAAACGAGAATTCGAGGTTCGAAAACGTTTCGGTGGACGCCAAAAAGCGCACTTCCGTGCCGGTTCGGTCACCACATTCACCGACGACGTTCAAATGCTCAACCGTGTCGCCATGGGCAAAACGCGCCACGTGCTCTTTACCGTCACGCCAGATGCGCAGATCCAATTCAACGGACAAGGCATTCACAACGGACACACCCACACCGTGCAAACCGCCGGACACTTTGTAGGAATTGCTGTCGAACTTACCGCCAGCGTGCAACTGGGTCATGATAACCTCGGCGGCAGACACGCCTTCTTCTTCGTGAATACCGACCGGAATTCCCCGCCCGTTATCACTGACAGACACGCTCGAATCCGCATTGATGGTGACGGTTACAATATCCGCGTGACCCGCCAAAGCTTCGTCGATGCCATTGTCCACGACCTCATAGACCATATGGTGCAAACCGGACCCGTCATCGGTGTCGCCGATGTACATACCAGGACGCTTCCTAACAGCCTCTAACCCCTTGAGAACTTTAATGGAATCGGCACCATATTCTTCGGAGCTTTGCTCGTTTTCAGACATGCCTGAACACCTTTGTTATTTCCCTGTTTTATACGCCGTTTTCGGGGGTATGTCACGGCTTTGACACAAGATTTTGTGTCAGAACACTGCAATGATCAAACCGACAAAAATCAGTGCAAGACCAGACGTCAGATTGATTGTCTTCAGGGTTTCGGGCCGCGTGATAAAGCCACGCATGTGACCCACAAACGCTGCCATCAACACATTGCCGGCAAATGGCACAGCAACTGAAACAGCGATGATCACCACCACATCCACCCACGTCACTGTGCGCAGATCGAAGAACCCGGGAAGCACGCCCATGTAAAACAAAACCGCCTTTGGGTTGCCCAAAATCGTAACCACACCGGCCAGAAAACCGGACCACATTCCGGGACGCGTTAACTTTGAGTTGGTTGAAATCGATGCCCCTGCATGGCGGATCAATGCGTAGCCCATAATCAGAAAAACGCCACACGCCACCCACCGCAGTATCAGCATAAAGCTGTCGAACACGGATAATATCCACGCAATCCCAAGCACCGCGATCAACGGCCAAATGATGTCCCCAACGGCCACCCCGAACGCGAGCGGCCAAGCGGCATGAAAGCCCCCTGATAGACCGCGTGCGATCAACGCCAGCCACACAGGACCGGGCGTCAAAAACAAGATCACCAATGCGCCACAATACAACAGCAGGTCAGCAGGGTTTAACGTCATGTCTGGGCAACTGATGACGTGCCGTTGTCTTCGGACACAAATAGGTATTGGGCGCGATCCCCCATGGCGTCAAACAGCTCCAGATCGGTGCCTGTCATCCAGGCTTGCGCACCCAAGGCGACAATTTCATCGTAAAGCGCAGCACGCCGGTTTGCATCCAGATGGGCCGCGACCTCATCCAGCAAAAGCAACGGCGGGGCCCCAAAATCTTGTGCCAAGGCACGGGCATTAGACAATATCAAAGACACAAGCAGTGCCTTTTGTTCACCTGTTGAGCAGTCTTTTGCGGCAACACCCTTAGACGCATAGGTCCCGATTAAATCGGCACGGTGGGGGCCAATCAACGTGCGCCCGGCAGAAAGATCACGCATACGGTTTTCGGCAAATGCCGTACGCAAATCCGTTTCAGACGTGGGCAAACGAATGTCGGGGTGCGTCAGCTCCAGCGATGCATGCGGGAAAGACGTTTCGGCATCACATTGAGCTGCCTCAAGCTTTTCCAATGCCGCGACCCGGTTGGCATGTATCGCAGCTCCGGCGTCGGCCATCTTCGCCTCTAAAGCAGCATACCAGGAAGGGTCGCGCACCATATCTTTCAGCAAACGGTTCCGTTCGCGCATGGCTTTGTCATAGGCCAACGACAGCTCTGCATGTTTTGGCTCAAAACTTAGGGTCATACGGTCCAAAAACCGCCGCCGTCCCTCTGCACCCTCAATCCACAAACGGTCCATAGACGGTATCAACCACAATACCCGAGCAATGCGGCCCAAGGCGGTTTGCGGTGCGGGCTTTTCGTCGATTTTCACCTGACGTGCTGCACCAGACTGGGATGTGATTTCGATTTCATGGATTTGTTGCAAAGATTGCAAAACGCCGCTGATTTTCCAACCCAGCGCTTCGGGTCTGCGTGCCATGTCCTCAGCTGAGGCACGGCGTAAACCACGACCAGGCGACAACAGGGAAACGGCTTCAAGGATGTTTGTTTTACCTGCACCGTTCGGGCCGTAGATGGCAACAGGACGGGCGTCCGGTTCGACGTGCGCGATTTTGTGGGATCGGAAATGCGAAACTTTTAAAGAAGACAGAAACAGTGACATACCGCCCCCCTTCTTTTCGCTCTAAATATCCCCGCCGGAGGCAAGAAAACTCTTAAACACGCATCGGCATGACAACATAGACGGCACTTGTGTCGTTGCCTTCCCGCATCAAAGTCGGATCACCCGAGGAATTGAACATAAACACCGCGTTTTCACGATCAACTTGGCTGGCAATTTCCAGCAAGTATTTGGCATTAAATCCAATTTCCAAACGCTCATCACCGTATGCGACGGCCAGCTCTTCTTCGGCGGCGCCACTGTCGGGTGCATTTACCGACAAGATCAAACGGTCTTCGTCCAACTGCAGCTTAACGGCACGGGACCGTTCAGACGAAACAGTGGCAACGCGATCAACAGCCTTCGCAAAGTCAGCAGCGTCCACTTCCAGTTTCCGCGTGTTGCCTTGCGGAATAACGCGCGTGTAATCAGGGAAAGTGCCGTCAATGACCTTGGAGGTCAGCGTAATGTTCGGCGTGGCAAAGCGCACTTTGGTCTCGGACACAGATACGGCGATTTTCATATCGTCGTCGTCTAATAGTTTGCGCAACTCGCCAACAGTTTTGCGCGGAACAATCACACCGGGCATGTCCATGGCGCCTTCAGGCAAGTCACTGTCAATTCGGGCAAGACGGTGACCATCTGTTGCGACACATCGCAACACCTTGCCGCCATCGGCCTCGGACACATGCATGTAAACACCGTTTAGGTAGTACCGTGTTTCTTCGGTTGAGATCGCAAATTTCGACTTGTCGAACAAGCGTCGCAGCTTTGGAGCTTCGATAGAAAAGTTCGATGCATATTCAGACGATGCCATGACCGGGAAATCTTCGCGCGGCAATGTCGCCAGCGAAAAGTTGGACCGGCCAGCTTCGACGGTCAAACGCCCGGATGCGGCGTCTGCGGTCAAAGTCACTTGTGCCCCGTCCGGAAGCTTGCGCACGATTTCGTGCAACGTTGTCGCGGCTACAGTCGTAGCGCCCGCGCGTTCCACCATGGCAGGTGCTTTGTCCACCACTTCGATATCAAGGTCCGTGGCGCGAAAGGAGACATCGTTGCCTTCCGCTTCAATCAGCACATTTGCCAAAATCGGAATCGTGTTGCGCCGTTCGACCACAGATTGTGCCTGTGATACTGCTTTCAGCAGGTCTGCGCGTTCGATACTGATTTTCATATGCTCTCTCCCATCCGAAGTGCCGGGACAGGCAAGGTACCCTGTTCCACCATATTCTCAAGCGTTATTTGCTTGTGCGGCGCTTTCAGGAAAGGGTCAAGGGGCACGTCACCGGCATTCACAATTCCCCGGCTCCAAACATCTGAACCGGGCCCTTAATTTTGAATCTGCTGGTTCGCTAAACGGCGCGCCAAATCGGGCTTTTGTTCAATTCATCTAGGACCTGGTCGATGTAGCCACGCAACGCAAAGTCTGCTTTGGGTACCAGTACATGCCGCGTGTAGGACGAGTGCGGCGTGGATGCAAAATGGATCATATCCGTTAGCGCAAGCTTTCGGGTAAAATAGTCCGCAGCGGACCGCGCAAGGATCGCCACACGCCCCCGACCCGTCGAAATAAATTGTACTGCACTGCTTTCGGCATGCAGATCTTTGCGCGTCATCAATCCCTCTTGCACCAATTCATCGACGCCGATGTAGCGATGCCCTTCAATTCCTACAAGCTCCATTCCCAATAAGGATTGCGGGCCAGTGTATTCAATTGGATCATCAACACGGGACATCACGACGCTGGAATCGGATGTAATCTTGGACGACCACAGATATTTGGTTTCCTCTTTGTCCCCAAACCAAACCGGATTGGCCCAGAACACAATGCCCTCTGCGCCATCGGCCATTTGCCGGTTCAAACGTGCTCGTGGCAGGACCTCGACGACAAAGTCATGTTGACCGTCTGATCTAACTGTCAGTTCCCGTGCGAAATCGTAGCTAAGACCTGACTGGGTATCCACATCGATAACAAAGGGCGGAAAATTGTGGTATACCCAAACACGCACAGTTTCAGCTTGTGCTGCCTTGATCGAAAACACCATCACCCCAAGGGCTACAAAAACAGTGGCAGCCATCCTGACCAGTCCATGCGCCAACAACAGGTGAAGGGGCGGCGTCATACTGCCAATCCAATCAAACCGATGCCACAATCACAAAACATGGGGCAATCGTTACATGGTTTATCTGAATTGTCTATGAACAGCGCCTACCAATGAAATAGGTTAAAACCACGCTGACGCGACACACAGCGCACCGCGTCATAACCAAACGGTCAACACCGTGTCGTTATGCCTCCAAGGCGCGACGCAGCAATTCCAGATCTTCAGCAATCTGACCATCTGCCACTTTCAATTCTTCGATACGCTTCACGCCATGCATAACGGTTGTGTGGTCCCGCCCTCCAAAACGACGGCCAATTTCTGGCAAAGACCGGCTTGTGAGATGCTTGGACAGATACATCGCCACTTGTCGCGGCCGCGCGTAGCTGCGCAAACGCTTGGGGCCAATCATGTCGGACATTCGAATGTTGTAATGTTCAGACACACGGCGTTGGATTTCCTCGACCGTGATTTTGCGTTCCGAGGCACGCAACACATCAGCCAGACAGTCTTGCGTCAGCTCCATGTTGATTTCCCGCCCGACCAATGACGCGAACGCAAACAGCCGTGTCAGCGCACCTTCCAGAACACGAACATTGGTTGAAATGCGGTGCGCCAGAAATTCCAGTACGCCTGATGCGACTTCTAGGTCGGGGTAGTTCAGCTGCTGCATTTCAACTTTGCTTTGCAGAATACCAAGGCGCAGCTCGTAGTCTGTGGGGTGCAGGTCCACAACCAAACCGCACTGCAAACGCGACTTTACGCGTTCCTCAAGGCCGGTGATTTCACCAGGGGCCCGATCCGCAGAAATGATGATTTGTTTGTTCTGATCCACAAGCGCGTTGAAGGTGTGGAAGAATTCTTCTTGCGTGCTGTCTTTGCCTGCAATGAATTGCACATCATCGACCATCAAGACATCGACGGACCGGAAGATTTCCTTGAAGTCCATCATTTTGCGTTCACGCAGGGATTGCACGAAGCGATACATAAATTGTTCGGCCGACAGATACATCACGTTCAGGTCGGGGCGATTTGTTTGCAGGTCCCACGCGATGGCGTGCATCAGGTGCGTTTTGCCCAACCCGACACCGCCATACAGAAACAGGGGGTTGAAGGTGACAGGACCACCTTCACCAACACGTTTGGCCGCGGCGTGGGCCAGTTCGTTAGGCTTGCCGACAACGAAGCGTTCAAAGGTAAAACGCTTGTCCAACGATGCTGTTTGCACAAAGCTAGAAGCCTCAGGCTTGGCTGCAGTTGCCGGCGCCGATGACGTGACGGCGGCTGTAGACGGTGCAGGACGATCTTTGACGTTGGCTGGAACGCTAAAACTGAGGCGGCGCACCGATGGTTCTTCAGATTTCAAAATATGCAAAATCGCATCTGAAAAATTCTGGCTGACATAGTTGCCGATAAAATTGGTAGGAACGTGAAATGTGGCGATATCGTCGTTTATGCAATCCAGCGTCATGGGTTTGATCCATGTAGAGAAGTTGTTTTGACCTAATGTCTTCTCAAGCTGTGTGCGCAGAACCGCCCATTCATCCCGTGTCATAGTATTCCTACCGTCCATCTTATTTTACCTGCCCCAACCCCGTCGTTGCGCGGTCGGCACTTCCAAATTCACGCGCACCTCACGAACAATAACGCATCGCCCCGTTCCCGAAGAAACAGGCCAAATCCGTCCCGGACAATTTTATAGACAGAGCACAAACGATACGTGAATCCATTGACGGTTCACATTACTATCGCGTGCTTTGTGCACAGTATTGCAGACAGGTCATAGCCGCTAGCACAGCCATTGCAGACACCGGAAAGAGCGTCCCAGCCCCGTCCCGGTTTCGCACCATCCACGACTTCGAAAAGTCTGCATTTGGATGCGAACCGTCCCCCCAGAAGTTCAGCGAAGTGAATCGCTTGGCCCTTTGGTAGCAACAACCCAAGCGGCCCGGCAACAGACCTTTGGTGTTGACTCAGAGATTCATATTCTCCGAATCTAGAGCCCGTGTTTTTTGGTCACAGCAACGAAAAAGGCGCCGCTGTATGCGACGCCTTTTCTATCAGATGTTTAGCGTGAACCTGTCTAAAGGATACGACAGATTTAGCGTATTTTAGCCGATTGCTTTGACACGTGCGCTTAGGCGCGACATTTTACGTGAAGCTGTGTTTTTGTGGTACACGCCCTTGGTCACGCCGCGCATCAACTCAGGCTGAGCAGCTTGCAGGGCTTTGTTTGCGGCTTCTTTGTCGCCGGAAGCGATTGCTTCTTCAACAGTGCGCAGGAATGTACGGATGCGCGAGCGACGCGCTTTGTTGACTTGAAAACGTGCTTCGTTTTGACGTGCGCGTTTCTTCGCTTGAGGCGTATTTGCCATGATTATCTCGTCCCGTGATTTTGATCGGTGCGGTAGGTATGTGCAGCCATGGGCTGCGATGAAGTCGCGTCTTTAGGCCCGCTTAGTGGATGAGTCAACCTTATTTCCGTTCAGGCTAAGCGCCCGCGCTAAAATCCCCAACCCCGTCGTGGATCGATCCTTTGTCAACCTTAGCGTGAAGAACGTATAAAATCACTTTTCGCTATTGGCATCAGCATTTTTTAACTTACACCGAAAGAACACTAAAATTTTGTCGTGGAATATTTATGACAGTACGCGTCTTCGCATTAACAACTCTGAACCCAAACCAAACCGAAGCCCTAAGCACATACATGGCGACCACATCACCGTTGCTCGAACAGGCAAAGGCGCGCGTGGTCCAGACCTATACAATCGCATCCACAATGATCGGTGCAACGGTCCCCAACACAATCACAATCGTTGAATATCCTGACATGGATGCCGTCAACTCAGTGTTTCAAAGTGCCGAATACGGGCTGCTCAGGGAAATACGTGCCCAGGCCTTTTCCAACTACCAAATCGCGATTCTGGCCGATTAGTTTCGGTCGCTCGCAGTTACTTATCCCGGAACTGTGGTTCACGTTTTTCCAAAAAGGCCGACATGCCCTCAGATTGATCTTCCGTCGCAAACAATGAATGGAAAACGCGGCGCTCAAACAACAGCCCTTCGCGCAGTGTCGTCTCAAAGGCGCGGTTCACGGCTTCTTTGACGACCATCACCGACACCATCGACTTTTCAGCGATCTTCTGTGCGGCGCCATTCACTTCATCCATCAGCTTTTTGGCCGGCACAACTCGGCTGACCAAGCCTGCGCGCTCTGCTTCTTCTGCGTCCATGAAACGGCCCGTCAGGTTCATATCCATGGCTTTGGCTTTGCCGATGGCGCGCGTCAGGCGTTGCGTGCCGCCGATGCCTGCAACAACACCAAGATTAATTTCGGGCTGACCGAATTTTGCAGTGTCCGAACAAATGATAAAATCGCACATCATTGCCAATTCACAACCGCCGCCCAGCGCATAGCCAGACACAGCCGCGATGATAGGTTTGCGCACCCGCATGATCTGTTCGGTTTCGGGTGTGAACAAATCGCCGGCAAAAGCATCCACAAACGTCTTGTCGCGCATCATGGAAATGTCCGCGCCCGCCGCAAAAGCTTTTTCGCTGCCTGCGATGATGATGCAGCGCACTTTTTCATTGGCTTGCGCCGCAGACAGTGCGTCGGCCAATTCGGTCAGCAATTGATCGTTCAGGGCATTCATCGCGTCGGGGCGATTCAAAGTCATCGTTGCGACGTGGTTTTCGACAGCGACGATGATGGTCTCATAGGCCATGAGTAAGCTTTCGTTGTTGCGTTAAGGGCCGATGATTACCATGCCCACGATGCGTTTCAAGCTAAGTTTGCGCTTACGTCTGACAAGAGGCACAATAGAACGACGATCGTCCTGACTGCACAATGCGCTGCACGGTATGCGTGCAATTGGGCGTCTTACAAGGGGCGTTTTCGCGCCCGTAGACATCGAAGGAATGCTGGAAATATCCAAGCTCTCCATCGGCTTGGCGGAAATCCTTCAAAGAAGATCCCCCTGCCTCAATCGCGTCCGTTAGAACATTGCGAACGATCGGCACCAGCGATGCAACACGCGCTTTGCTGATGTTCTTTGCCTTCCGCACAGGCGATATTTTTGCGCGAAAAAGCGCCTCGCAGACATAGATATTTCCTAATCCAGAAACGATCCGTTGATCCAGAAGGGCCGACTTTACAGGAGAGTTCTTAGTCTCGAACGCTTTTATCAGATGCGAATCGTTGAAGTCGTTGCCCAATGGCTCAGGCCCCAAAACTTTCAGCAGCTTGTGTGTCCCTTCCTGTGCCGTTTCCATCAAGTCCATCGCCCCGAACCGGCGCGGATCATTGAACGTCACCCGCGCCCCGTTGCCCATGTGAAACACCACATGGTCGTGCTTTTCGGCGGCAGGGTGGGTGTGGGCAAATTGTCCAAGCGGATCGCCCGACACCGTCATACGCCCGGACATTCCAAGATGGATCAAAAGTGTTTCACCCGAAGACAAATCCGCCAGCACATATTTGGACCGCCTGCGCAGCCGAAGCACTGTCTGACCCGTAAGCCGCTCCGCCATCCTATCGGGAAACGGCCAGCGCAGGTCAGGACGGTTCACGTCCGCTCGGGCAATCACCTGCCCCTCCATTGCGGGGGTCAGGCCACGGCGCACGGTTTCGACCTCGGGAAGTTCGGGCATGTTTTGCTTTCCTGCTGATGCGCCTGCGGCAATTGGTGGTTTGTAACTCTTCAACTGGCGCTATATCTCACAACTATCAAGACAGAAGGCGTAAGACTATGACCGACAACACCACCCACTTCGGCTTTGAAACTGTTCCCGAAGACGAAAAGGCAGGGCGCGTGCAGGGTGTGTTCAACTCGGTCGCCAGCAAATACGACATTATGAATGACGTCATGAGTGTCGGCATTCACCGCATCTGGAAAGAGGCGATGATGGATTGGCTGGCCCCCCGCCCCGGTCAGAAGCTATTGGATGTGGCAGGGGGCACTGGCGATATTTCCTTCAAGTTCCTGAAACGCGCAGGCCACGGCCACGCCACGGTTCTGGACCTGACAGAGCCCATGCTGATTGAAGGACGCAAACGTGCCGAAGCGACATCAATGCACGATAGTCTGGACTGGGTGGTTGGTGACGCCATGGCCCTGCCCTTCGAGGACAATACCTTCGACGTCTACACTATTTCCTTCGGCATCCGGAACGTGACCCGCCCGCAAGAGGCCCTGAACGAAGCCTTCCGCGTGCTGCGCCCCGGCGGGCGCTTGATGGTGCTGGAATTCAGCCAGCTGCCCAACGATATGATGCAAAAAGCATACGATCTGTATTCCTTCAACGTGATTCCCCAGATGGGCAAAATGATCGCAAACGACCGCGACAGCTATCAATATCTGGTCGAATCGATCCGCAATTTCCCCGACCAAGACACTTTTCTTGGAATGGTGCGGGCGGCAGGGTTTGAAAACGCCAAATACCGCAACATGACGATGGGCGTGGCTGCGCTTCATTCCGGTTGGAAAATCTGAGATGCGTGGCCCCCACAACATCTGGCGGCTGATCCGCACAGGCGCGACGCTGGAACGCACGGGCGCCATGAACGTGGTGCTCGACGCCTTTGACGCGCCGCCCGCGCTGCGGTTTGTGGCAAAGGCGCTGGGCAAACCTTTTATGTGGTTGGGGTATAAAGGCGACCCGACTATGCCCCCCGCCACACGCGCCTTGACGGCGCTTGGTCCCGCCTACATCAAATTCGGGCAGGTATTGTCGACACGCCCGGATGTCGTTGGCGACGAACTGGCGGTACAATTGCGTGTCTTGCAAGACAAACTGCCACCGTTTTCGATTGAACGCGCCAAGCAGGAAGTCGAAAGCGAACTGGGGTTGCCTGTCGATCAGATTTTCTCTGAATTTAGCGAACCCGTGGCTGCCGCCTCAATCGCGCAGGTGCACAAAGCACGGCTGCAATCCACAGGAGAAGAGGTCGCCGTCAAAGTGCTGCGTCCGGGGATCGAACGAGCATTCACCAAAGACGTGGACGCCTTCTATCTCGCCGCCCGCATCATCGAAATCTGCGCCCCGGGCGCACGACGCCTGCGGCCCATCGAAGTCATCGAACACTTCGACGGTGTAGTGCAAGGCGAACTCGATTTGCGGTTGGAAAGCTCTGCCGCATCGGAGTTCTCCGCCAACACCGCCAAAGACGAAGGTTTCCAACTGCCTGAAATGAAGTGGGAATATTCCGCTCAAAGGGTCATGACACTTGGCTGGGCGGACGGCGTGCCGATGGGCGACAATGCCGCGATTGACGCAATCGGCGTAGACCGCACCAAGCTGGCCGAGCGGGTGCTGCAACTGTTCCTGAACCACGCCCTGCGCGATGGGTATTTTCACGCGGATATGCACCAAGGCAACCTGAAGGTGGCCACAAACGGCGACATCATCGCCTATGATTTCGGGATCATGGGTCACATCGACGAATACACACGGCGCGTCTACGCAGAAATTCTCTATGGGTTCATCCGCAAAGACTACAAGCGTGTGGCTGAGGTGCATTTTGAAGCAGGCTACGTGCCCGCCGACAAAGATGTGGACGAATTTGCACGCGCGCTCAGGGCCGTAGGCGAACCCATCTTCGGCATGGACGCCACCAAAATCTCAATGGGGCGGCTTCTGAACTATCTTTTTCAGGTGACCGAACGGTTCGGCATGGAAACGCGCACCGAATTGATCTTGCTGCAACGCACCATGGTCGTGGTCGAAGGTGTTGCACGCAGCCTCGATCCACAAATGAACATCTGGCAGGTCGCAAGCCCCGTGGTGACCAGCTACATCTCAAAATCCATTGGCCCACGGGCGGCGCTGACAGACCTGATGCAAACGGCAAGGGTCTTGGGGCGGTTCGGCCCACGTCTGCCTGCTTTGGTAGAGGCCGCCCTGATCAAACAAGGCAATCCAGAAACACCAAAGCGCCCGACATTCTGGCGCTGGATTATTCTGACTGCCTTGGGATCGGCAATCACAGGGGCCGGCGCGATCAAACTGGCAGAAAAGCTGCTTTAAAACAGGGTTTCTTTTCGCCAAAAATATCCCGGGGTCCGGGGCAGCGCCCCGGTCCGACTTCACAACTAAACAATACGCTCGATTGCCAAAGCAATACCCTGTCCGCCACCAATACACATGGTGATCAACGCCTTTGATCCACCAATGCGCTCCAGCTCATACAGCGCCTTCACCGTAATAATCGCACCCGTCGCACCCACAGGATGACCCAACGCAATAGCGCCACCATTTGGATTAACGCGGGCTGGATCAAAGCCCAATTCTTTGGACACAGCCAAGGCTTGTGAGGCGAACGCTTCATTGCTTTCGATGACGTCAAAATCCGCAACGCTCAAGCCCGTTTTGGCCAATAGGTTCTGTACAGCAGGCACAGGACCAATGCCCATAACCTCTGGGCGCACGCCTGCATGGGCATAACCCAAAATACGGGCCTTGGGTTTCAGGCCGGCCTTCTCAGCTGCATCAGCCGTCGCCAAAACCACAGCAGCCGCGCCATCGTTGATCCCTGACGCATTGCCTGCGGTTACCGATCCGTCTTTCTGGAAGACAGCCCGTAAACCACCCAACGCTTCAAGTGACGTTGCTTTGGGGTGCTCGTCCACTTCAAACGGCACCATGTCACGTTTTACACGGACCTCGACTGGGGTAATTTGGCCGGCGAAATAGCCTGCCTCAATTGCGGCAGCGGCGCGTTCCTGGCTTTGCATGGCGAAGGCGTCCTGTTGTGCGCGGGTCACGTCGTGTTCAGCTGCAACATTTTCGGCCGTGACACCCATGTGACCGGTGCCAAACGGACAGTTCAAAGCGCCCAACATCATGTCTTGGGTTTTGATATCACCCATTTTTGCGCCCCAGCGTTGCATGGGGTTAATGAACGGACTGCGCGACATATTCTCGGCGCCACCGGCCAAACCGAACTCTGCATCGCCCAGCATCAAAGATTGCACGACGGACACAATCGCTTGCACGCCAGAGCCACACAAGCGGTTCACGTTCATGGCAGGCACGACATCAGGCACGCCGGCATCCATGGAAGCCACGCGGCTCAGATACATATCGCGCGGTTCGGTATTGATGACATGGCCAAAAGCCACATGACCAATTTGGCCACCTTCAACGCCAGAGCGTTCCATTGCGGCTTTTGCCGCTGTGGTGCCAAGATCAATAGGTGTGGTTGCCGCCAAAGACCCGCCAAAAGTGCCGATAGCCGTTCGCGCGCCGTCAAGAATGACGATATCTGTCATAAAAAGTCCTCCATTTTCCACAGGAGTACTGTGTTCACTGTTTTTTGTCAGCCCCGACCTACCGTCATGACAATTGACTTCGCGCAAGTCTCACGGCACTTATCCAGTATGACGGAATCAAATGACACTATTTTGACAAAACTGCCAGCACGGCTGAAAGCTGCGCGACAAGCACAAGGGCTGTCTTTGGATGCTGTGGCCAAATTGTCCGGTGTTAGCCGATCCATGGTCAGCCAAATCGAACGCAGCGAAAGCAGCCCGACAATCGCGACTTTGTGGAATCTGACACGCGCATTGCAAGTGGATTTTGCGGGCCTTTTAGATGAAGGCATCATCAACAAAGACATCGAAGTTTTGCGTGCCGATGACGTTCCGAACATCCGCGCGGGGGCATCTGGATTGAACATTCTGATTCTATCGCCTCCGGAAGATGCTGGCAAAACAGAGATTTATGAACTTCGGTTTACAGACGCGGGTGTATTGGACAGCCAACCACACACGAGTGGCACAAAAGAACATCTGACCGTGATAAGCGGATCGCTTTACGTCACTTCGGGTGAACACACAAAACACCTGCAAGCAGGCGATACAGCGCGCTATTCCGCTGATGTGGCGCACCGAATAGAGGCTTCGGGTCCGGCATCCGCCTTTTTGATCGTCAGTGCCAGCGGAAGCGCAAATCTGTAATTGCAGAATTTTTCTGCTTTAGCGGAAATCTGCTATTTCGGATAATTTTCTTATATGATAGATACTCCTGCAAAGGAGTCTCTTAATGTCCACATCTTACCTGACGCATATCACCCGAACACTCGAACAGATTGCAGCCGATGGCATGATGAAGTCGGAGCGTCTTATTGCGTCGCCGCAAGGCGCTGAAATTGTTGTTGGTGATAGCGATGTCATCAACCTGTGCGCCAACAACTATCTAGGACTGGCCGACCACCCTGATCTGATTGATGCCGCCAAAGTTGCAATGGATCCTCGGGGTTTCGGAATGGCGTCTGTCCGCTTCATTTGCGGCACCCAAGACATCCACCGCACCTTGGAACAAAAGCTCGCCAAATTTCTCAACAAAGACGATTCGATCCTGTTTGCCGCTTGTTTTGACGCTAACGGCGGATTGTTTGAGCCCCTTCTAGGCCCTGAAGATGCTGTCGTGTCCGACAGCTTAAACCATGCGTCTATCATTGACGGCATCCGCTTGTGCAAAGCCAAGCGCTACCGATATGCAAACAACGACATGACTGATCTGGAAGGCCAATTGAAACTTGCCCGCGATGACGGGGCCCGTTTCATAATGATCGCCACAGATGGCGTCTTTAGCATGGATGGCACATTTGCCAATCTTCCGGAGATCACCGCGCTGGCACACAAGTATGACGCTTTGGTTATGGTTGATGATTGCCATGCCACGGGCTTTATCGGCCCCAACGGCGCAGGAACGCCGGACCACTTTAGCGTTGATGTCGACATACTAACCGGCACTTTGGGCAAAGCTTTGGGTGGCGCGATAGGCGGATACATTGCAGGATCACAACCGGTCATCGACCTGCTGCGTCAACGTGCGCGGCCATATCTGTTTTCAAATTCTCTGCCCCCTGCCATCGTTTCCGCCGCCATTGAAGCCCTTGATCTGGTTCAAAAAAGTGGTGACTTACGCAACCGCCTTTCTGAAAATACGGCGTACTGGCGGCAAGGTCTGGAACAGCTTGGCTTTGACCTGCTGCCCGGCACGCATCCCATTGTACCTGTAATGCTGGGAGAGGCCCAATTGGCACAAGACATGGCTGCCGCACTTTTCGAACAAGGTGTTTATGTATCCGGATTTTTCTTTCCGGTTGTACCACGCGGCCAAGCCCGTATTCGCACACAAATGAATGCAGCACTGACCCGTGATCAACTGGACCGCGCATTGACTGCATTCGAGATCGCCGGCCGAGATTGCGGTGTGATTTGATGCCCTCCCGTTCCCACAATCACATGCACGCTTTGGTCAAATCCCATCCCCGTGAAGGTCTTTGGAAATGTCAGGTTCCTGTTCCGGAAATCGGCCCTGATGATGTGCTGATCCGCATCAAAACCACGGGCATTTGCGGCACTGACATGCACATCTGGAATTGGGACACTTGGGCTGCAAAAACAGTGCCGGTTCCGCTGATAACAGGCCATGAGTTCGCCGGGGAAATTGTTGACATGGGTCGCAATGTTGAGGGTTTGGCGCTTGGGCAGCGGTGCTCTGGAGAGGGGCATCTGATTGGGACACAGTCCCGTCAAAGCCGCGCTGGAAAATTCCACCTCGACCCAGAAACGCGTGGAATAGGGGTACAGGAAAACGGTGCCTTTGCCGAATATTTGCGCCTGCCCGCCTTCAATGTCGTTCCTTTGCCCGATGACATCCCAGACGAGACTGGCGCCATTCTGGACCCTTTGGGCAATGCCGTTCACACGGCTCTTAGTTTTGATATTCTAGGCGAGGACGTTTTAATCACAGGGGCTGGGCCCATCGGTATAATGGCTGCAGCTGTGGCCCGTCACGCAGGCGCGCGGCACGTCGTCATCACGGATGTTAACCCCCAGCGCCTTGGCCTTGCAGCCAAAGTGGCTGACGTTGTCCCCGTCGATGTCACCCGCGAGGATTTGAATGATGTCATGACTGGATTGGGCCTGCGCGAAGGCTTCGATGTCGGGCTCGAGATGTCAGGCAATCAGATTGCTATGGATCAAATGGTTGAAGCCATGGTCATGGGCGGCAAAATTGCGTTGCTTGGGATTCCACCAGGTAAATCCCCTGTGGATTGGTCTCGCATCGTATTCAAGGCAATCACCGTAAAAGGCGTATACGGCCGTGAAATTTTTGAGACATGGTACAAGATGATCGCCATGTTGCAGAATGGTTTGGATGTCTCGCGTGTCATCACGCATCGCTTGCCTGTGTCCCAGTTTACCGAAGGCTTTGCAGCGATGAAATCGGGAACATGTGGCAAAGTAGTCTTGGACTGGACTTGAATCATTAGGGCAGTGTTAGCATGGCACGCGTTGCGCATGGGGGCGCTGCCCCCGGTGCTTCGCACCTCCCCCGAGGTTTATTTGGCGAGATGAAGAGGGATCAAAGCGTCACGTCCAGTGGATGCTAGACGGTATACCGCGTCATTTTCGAAGACCGCGGCTGTCAGCGGTTTGCCATAGCCTGCCCCGCTGTCGAGGTTCACACGATTGCCGTAATGTGTGGCCTGGGACACCGGTGTGTGCCCATGCACGATGATTTTGGGGTGCGGGTCTTGGTGGTTGTGAAATTCTTGGCGCACCCACATCAGGTCGAATTCACTTTGTTCGTTCAGTGCAACCCCGGGGATGATCCCAGCATGTGCGAAGAACAGGTTTTCTGTTTCGTAACTCATTTGGAGATTGTTCAGGAAATCGACATGTGATTGCGGCACAGCCTCCAAAGCTTCTGCGTGAATGTGGGTCATGCGCCGCTTACCATCGGCATCCACCCCGTAGGACCCCAATGTTGTATCCCCACCCAGACGAGGATGCAGCCAATGCAATTCCGCAGGCAGAAAGGGTTCATGTTGCGGCGGGATTTGCATGAACTTCCAGAACATATCGTCGTGGTTGCCCTTCAGCAGGGTCCAATTGCGCCCTTGCGCTTGGCCTTCCATCAGAAACTCAATCACGCTGCGGCTGTCGGGGCCACGGTCCGTGTAATCCCCCAGAAAAACGATTTTGGCATCCTGTCCGCCATCTGCCTCGATAAGCGCAATAGCACGATGCAGTTCGGCCAATTGACCGTGGATATCGCCAATGGCGTAGATGGGATTTGTCATAGCAACCTGACTGGGAATCATACGTTTAATAGTGATGCACATACTGTGCCTAAGAACCCGTTGCGAGTGGATTCACACGCCACTGGCTGAGAACCTGGCGATCCATTCCTTGTTCGTATCATCCGACAGCTGCTGGGTTGCGGGCGTAAGGTTTAACGCGGCCTTCATGTCCAACCCCAAGTCACCCAGAATTTCACCAACCACAGCGCATGGATTTTCCGACAGTGCATCATAGCCAATGTACAAAGGATCTATGTTTTCTGCCGCGAACCATGTCTTCCAGGCCACATCTTGGGCGACAAGATTGGACAGTTCTGTCGCGATCTTTGTTTCATCGTATTGTGGTGGTTTCGCTGCGGCCAGCCTTTCCCTTTCCGATCCGTCGGCATTGCGATGCCACAGACCGCTTTGATCGGCCCGTGCCAAGGATACGGCCTGCGCCACTTTGTCAAACCTTGTAAGAAACAGAAATCTTGTGCGCCCAAATGCACTTGCGATCCGTTCGGCGTCTGTGGCTTTTGTTGGGAAGAGCGTTTTTAGCTGCTCAGCCCAAAATCCGAAACTGTGGCGTTGCATCCTGATCCCCGAAATGTTCGATCCAGCCATTCCGAGGTTACGTGCGCAAGCCATGATTTTTCTTGGATGTGTATCGCTGGGAAGGCCTAGACCGGCGCACCACTTCTTAAGGGAAGGTTGGTGGAAATAGCTTTGAGGTGCACCCGCCACTTTGGACTGCTCAAGCAACGCACAAAGCATTGTGCTGCCGCTGCGTGGCGTGGTGCACATAATGTAGCTGTCATAGTCAGGCATGGGCGCGATCTTCAAATGAACGCGCCCATGTTGGATTTAGGCCACGTCGAAGGCAAGTCGTTTGACTTGGGTAAACATGCCTGTGGTTTCCAACGCATCCACCACTTTTGGTTCAATCGCGTGATCAATGTAGAGAAGCGCAATTGCCTCACCGCCCACGTCGTTCCGACCCAGCGTAAAGTTTGCGATGTTTACGCCATTTTTGCCCATGGTGTTCCCAAGGACACCGATGATACCCGGCACGTCTTCGTTTGTGGTGTAAAGCATGTTCGCCCCGATCTCGGCGTCTATGTTGATGCCTTTGATCTGGATGAAGCGTGGTTTGCCATCCGAGAACACCGTGCCTGCGACGGAGCGTTCGCGTTTGTCTGTCACCACCGTCACTTTGATGTAGCCGTCAAACACGCCGGATTTGTCCTGATTTGTGGTGCTGACCTGAATGCCGCGTTCTTTGGCGATCACGGGTGCGCTGACCATATTCACGTCTGGGTTCGCGCGTTTCATGATCCCTGCGACCACACCGCAGTTCAGCGCGGCGAGGTTCATTTCGGACACAACACCATCATAGAGAATGTTGATCGCCTTGATCGGCTCGTCCGTCATTTGCCCGATGAACGATCCAAGGTGGCCTGCGAGAGACACCCATGGCCCCATGACTTTGGCTTCTTCGGCGGTCACGGACGGCATGTTCAGAGCGTTTTCAACGGCCCCTGTCAGCAGGTAGTTGGCCATTTGGTCCGCGACTTGCAGGGCGACGTTTTCCTGCGCTTCGGTCGTTGCCGCGCCCAAATGCGGGGTGCAGACGACGTTGGGCAAGTGGAACAGCGGGTTTTCGTTGGCAGGTTCTCTGGCAAAGACGTCAAAGGCGGCACCGGCGACGTGGCCTGATTTGAGCGCCTCGGCCAATGCTTCTTCATCCACAAGGCCGCCACGCGCACAGTTGACGATGCGCACACCTTTTTTGGTTTTGGCAATATTTTCCTTGCTGAGGATGTTGGCGGTTTGGTCGGTAAACGGCACGTGCAGGGTGATGAAATCTGCCTTAGCCAGCAATTCGTCCAATTCGACTTTTTCGACGCCCATTTTCTTGGCCTTTTCTTCGCCAAGGAAGGGATCATAGGCCATGACTTTCATCTTCAGACCACGTGCGCGGTCACACACGATGCCGCCGATGTTGCCTGCGCCGATCACGCCAAGGGTTTTACCGGTCAGCTCGACCCCCATGAATTTGGATTTCTCCCATTTGCCTGCGTGTGTGGATTCGGAGGCTTCGGGGATTTGACGCGCCACGGCGAACATCATCGCGATGGCGTGTTCTGCCGTTGTGATCATGTTGCCGAAGGGCGTGTTCATCACGATGATGCCCTTTTTCGACGCGGCCTCTTTGTCGATATTGTCGGTGCCGATACCTGCGCGCCCGATGACTTTGAGGTTGTCCGCCGCCGCGATAATTTTCTCGGTCACTTTGGTGGCGGAGCGGATGGCGAGGCCGTCGTAGTTGCCGATGATTTCGGCCAGTTTGTCTTTGTCCTTGCCCACGTCGGGTTGGAAATCGACGTCGATGCCGCGGTCTTTGAAGATTTGCACAGCCGCTTCGCTGAGTTTGTCGGAAATGAGTACTTTGGGGGCCATGGGTTTGGTCCTTGTGTCAGATGTGTTTGGGGCTCTGCCCCCGGCCTGCGGCCTCCCCCGAGGTTTAACCTGCGAGATGAAGCGGATCGGGGGCAGAGAATTAACCGTTGATTTCTTGGTCGAAGGCGTAGGCGAGCCATGGCAGCATCGCTTCGATGTCTGCTGTTTCCACCGTGGCCCCGCACCAAATCCGCAGACCTGCTGGCGCATCGCGGTAGGCGCCGACGTCAAGCGCTACGTTTTCGTCTGCAAGCCGTTTTGCAATAGCTTTGGCGAAGGCTGGTCCGTCTGTGATCCGGTCATCCGTGAACTTCAAGCATACGGATGTGTTGGACCGTGTCGCGGGATCATTGGCGAGGAAATCGATCCAATCGTTGTTTTCAACAAACTGCGTGATCGCTGCCGTGTTGGCGTCTGCGCGTGCGATCAGCCCTTTGAGCCCGCCCACAGACCGCGCCCAATCCAGCGCAAACAGGTAATCCTCGACCGCCAGCATAGAGGGCGTATTGATGGTTTCGCCTTTGAAGATGCCCTCGATCAGCTTGCCGCCTTTGGTCAGGCGGAAGATTTTTGGCAAAGGCCATGCGGGTGTGTAGTTTTCGAGGCGCTCCACGGCGCGAGGGCTTAGGATCAGCATGCCGTGCGCCGCTTCGCCGCCCAGCACTTTTTGCCAAGAGAACGTGGTAACGTCGAGCTTGTCCCACGGCAGGTCCATCGCGAAGGCCGCCGACGTGGCGTCGCACAATGTCAAACCTTTGCGGTCTGCCGGGATTGCATCCCCGTTTGGCATACGCACGCCGGATGTGGTGCCGTTCCATGTAAAGCAGACATCGTTGTCGTAGTTCAGCGCGCCCATATCGACGATTTCGCCGTAATCGGCGGTGTGTGTTGTCGCCTCGATCTTCAGCTGTTTGACCACGTCTGTGACCCACCCCGCGCCGAAGCTTTCCCAAGCCACCATTTGCGCAGGGCGTTCGCCCAGCAGCGACCACATGGCCATTTCATAGGCGCCCGTGTCAGAGGCTGGTACGATGCCGATTTTATAGTCCGCAGGCACGCCGAGAATCTCGCGTGTCTCTTCGATCGCGGCCAGCAGTTTGGCTTTGCCAACTGCGGCGCGGTGCGAACGGCCAAGCGGCGCGTCGGACAGTTTTGCCAGATCATGTGTGGGGGGTTTGGCGCAGGGGCCAGAAGAAAAACGCGGATTAGCCGGCCGCGCTGCCGGTTGTTCAATAGCCATTGATGCTACCCTTACAGATAAATGCCCTTCGTTGGGGAAGGGTGTCCCACGTGTGGGGATACGCCTGTGCTTTCGGAGGAGCAACAGCAAAATGTAACAAATCCGACACTTAACGCTTTCGTCACGACGTAAAATGGAGTCAATCGGAAACGCCGGTCACTGTGAGTATCGTTTCAAATCCATTGTTTTGGTGGCGCATCTATTCTTTAGAAATTGGCGACCTCGCCATATGTCTGGTGCCTTAATCTGGCGCCCTAACTGGTAAAGTGTACTTTGATGCGCTACGTCGGCTGCGACTTTGCGCATCGGAGATCCCATGTTTGTTGCCACACTTCTGACCTCACCTGTTTCGCCCACCTTGGACCCGGCTTTGATCGAAAGCCTGCGCAATGCTTGGGGCGGTGGCGATGCGGTTTGGTTGTCCCCGGATGAGGCGGCGGAGTTCACTTTGCCTGTCGTGCCCGACAACCAATGGGATGTGTGGGCGGATGTTCAGGGCCTTGGCGTTGACTTAATCGTTCAACCTTTGGAGGGACGTCGCAAAAGCATGCTGTTGGCCGACATGGACAGCACGATGATCCAGCAAGAATGCATTGACGAGCTGGCGGATGAGGCAGGCGTTGGCGCCCGTGTCAAAGACATTACGGCACGGGCGATGAACGGTGAGTTGGACTTTGACGGGGCCTTGCGCGAACGCGTTGGTTTGCTGAAAGGTTTACCGGAAAGCGTGATTGAGACCGTCTTGGCCCAGCGCATTACCTTGATGCCGGGCGGGGATACGTTGCTGGCCACGATGAAGGCAGCCGGCGGCTATGCGGCTTTGGTGTCAGGTGGGTTTACGGCGTTTACATCATCCGTCGCAGCGCAACTGGGGTTTGATGAGAATCGCGCCAACACGCTTGTGGTTGAAGACGGTTTCCTGACGGGAGACGTCGGCCTGCCAATCCTTGGGAAACAAGCAAAAGTCGATGCCCTTGAGCAGATAACCGCACGTTTGGGATTGGCTGAAGCTGACGTGCTTGCGGTCGGGGACGGGGCCAATGATTTGGGCATGTTGCACCGTGCGGGCACAGGGGTGGCCTTACATGCCAAGCCAGCTGTTGCGGCAGAATGTGACGTGCGTATCAACTTTGGCGACCTGACTGCTTTGTTGTTTTTGCAAGGTTTTGCCCGCTCTGATTTTGCAGGTGCTGCAAAATAGTGCATTTTATGATATCCTCGGTTCAAGAGCCGAAGAAGGGAACACGAAATGCCAAAATTCCTGCTTGCTTACCATGGCGGTGGAATGCCGGAAACCGAGGAAGAAGGGGCCAAAGCCATGGCCCTTTGGCAAGCGTGGTTTGAAAAGGATGGACCGGCCTTTGTTGACGGGGGAAACCCTGTAGGCCTGTCCAAGACTGTCAGCGCAAGTGGTGTGGCCAATGATGGGGGCGCCAACCCTGTGTCAGGCTATTCGATCATTCAAGCCGACGACATGGCAAGCGCTTTGTCTGTAGCCAAAGGTTGCCCGATGGTTGTGGACGGGTCCGGGTCTTGTGAAGTCCGCCGAGATTGTTGAGTTAGGGTAGGCTGGGGGCTTTGCCCCCAGACCCCGAAAATATTTGTTGCGAAGAGATCCCTAGAGCAGTTTTGGAGCTGCTCTGAGCGTTCCGGTTTTTAGTCCTGCAAAATTGGTGATCGGGGCGTTGAGGTATTTCATCGTTTCCGGATGTTCAGGGTCAAGCACACCTAACTTCACAAGGATCGCCGCGATGGCACATTCGCTGGCGCGGGTGGCACCGTCGATGATTTTGAGGGCAACGCCGAGTTTCTTTTCGGGAATGATCGCGATGAAGAAGGCTTCGGCCCCTGTTTTTATCGCAACTTTTCCTTGCATAGCCCGCATCAGGTTTGTGCAAGCGCGACCTTCCCCTGCAACCAATTCGGGGTGGGCCATCATGGCGCTGCGCAGACGTTCTTCGGGGCTACCGGTCGGCGCTGCTGCGAAATGCGCCATGGCCCTTGCCATACCGTGTAGCGTTGTGGCGTAGTTGGGCGCAGAGCATCCATCAATTCCGTACCCCGGTGACGTGACTTGCGTCAGGGTTTCGTAAATATCGAGGCATGCTTTTTGCACCGGGTGGTCGGGATCAACGTAGTCGGGACCCGCTTTGAGGTGTTGTGTGAGCGTCAGAAACCCTGCGTGTTTACCTGAGCAATTGTTGTGGATACGGCAGGGACTTTGGTCTGTTTTTATCAGATCATCACGCGCTGGCACATCAGCAGGAATTTGAGGCCCGCAGCGGAATGCGTCGTCAACAAGGCCCAGCGCATCCAGCCATTTTCCAACGCGGTCTGTGTGGATTGCAGCCCCTTGATGCGAGGCACATGCCAGCGCCAACTGCTCTGACGTCAAGTTATAGGCATCTGCTGCGCCAGACTGGATCAATGGCAATGCCTGAATCATTTTGGACGACGATCTGGGCAGCACGACCGCCTCTGGATCACCCCATGCATGGGTGATTTGCCCCGCTTCATCGCAGACCACGGCATGACCGGAATGCACAGATTCAAGGAACGGACCCCGCCAAATTTCCGCCATTGGCACAGATTGCGTCATTTTTCCCCTCACAACTTGGCGAATTCCTGCCAATCAGGCTTTCGCACGTCGCCAATTTCGCGCTAATGTGCCACTTGTCGAGAAGAATAGCGGCACTGGCAAGAGAGGGATCGCAAATGATCTCCGGGCTTGTGTCGGAAAATTGAGGATTAGGTACAGTCTGGAGGCTGGACAGATGGGAATTAAAACAATTTTTGCCGGGTTTGTGGCAGGTGCGGCGATGATCGCAACCAGTGCAGCGGCGCAAGATCAAAGTTCAAACCGCGTTGCGGCCAAAACCGACTGGAGCGTCTTTGTTGAAGACAATCCAACCGAATGCTGGAGCGTGTCAACGCCCAAGGAAATCGTCAATTCGCGCGATGGGCGGGTTGTTGCCGCTGAGCGTAGCCAGATTTTGCTGATGGTGTTCTATCGTCCAAGTGCGCAAGCCAAAGGGCAGGTTGCGTTCACGGGTGGCTATCCGTTTGCAAGCGGCAGCACGGTCAACATGAACATTTCCGGCAACGAGTTTGAATTGTTCACGGAAGGTGAGTGGGCGTGGCCTGCAAGTGCGGCGGATGATGCCAAGATCGTAACGGCGATGAAGCGCGGTGCCTCTGCGATTGTCACAGGTCGTTCTACCCGTGGCACAGTTACCAAGGACACGTTTTCGCTGCTGGGCTTTACAGCCGCTGTGGAAGACGCCGAAAAGCGCTGCGGCGGGTAACGCAGCCTTTTGGATTGGGTCAAGATCATACACATTCTTTGTGTGATGGGCTGGATGACGAGCATTTTTGCCGTCCCCCGCGCCCTGATCTATTGGAAGCGTGAATTTGCCCGTCTCAATGAAGATGGGCCAACCGGGGATTTGACCTTTCGGCTATATCGCTTTTCCTCCGGGCTGGGCTTTATCGCGATTGGCACCGGATTGGTGCTGGGCTGGCATTGGGATTTCCAAACTTGGGTTTGGGTCAAGCTGGCTTTGGTCGCGGCTCTCGCCGTACATTACACAATGACTGGCCGCATGGTGCTGCGAGCGCGCAAAGGCGTGTTCCTTGAATCGGATCGCTATTTGCGGATTTTTAATGAGGTCAGTGTATTTGGCGTCATCGGTATCCTGTGGGTTGTTGTCACAAAGCCGTTTTAAGGGCTTGGCCCTTTTAATTTGCGCCCATGATCCGATATAGGGCCTGAAACCCGCATTTAAGGATTCTTCCCATGGCCAATGCGCCTATCACGCAAGACGTTATGACCATTCCGCGCAAATTGCCGGAGGGTCCGGTCAATTTGGTTGGCATGACGCGCCCCGCAATGCGTGAAGCTTTGATCGCGATGGGTGCGCCCGAAAAGCAAGCCAAGATGCGTGTTGGCCAGATTTGGCAGTGGATCTATCAATGGGGCGTACGCGACTTTGAGGCGATGACGAACTTGTCCAAAACCTTTCGCGCCGAACTGGCAGAGCATTTTGTGATCGAGGTGCCCGAAGTTGTCAGCAAGCAAGTGTCAGAAGACGGCACACGCAAGTATCTGGTGCGGATCGCGGGTGGCCATGAGGTTGAGGTCGTGTACATCCCCGAAGAAGGGCGCGGCACGCTTTGTGTGTCTTCGCAGGTGGGCTGCACATTGACCTGTTCGTTCTGCCACACAGGCACCCAAAAGCTGGTCCGCAATCTGACGGCAGGTGAAATTATCGGTCAGGTGATGCTGGCCCGTGACGATCTGGATGAATGGCCCACTCAAGGCACCCGCCCCGATGATCGCACCCGTTTGTTGTCCAACATCGTTTTGATGGGCATGGGTGAGCCGCTTTATAATTTTGAAAACGTCCGCGATGCGATGAAGATTGCAATGGACCCCGAAGGCATTCAGCTGTCGCGCCGCCGCATCACGTTGTCCACATCAGGCGTTGTGCCAGAGATCGCGCGCACGGCCGAGGAAATCGGCTGTTTGCTGGCGGTTTCGTTTCACGCAACCACGGACGATGTCCGCGACACATTGGTGCCAATCAACAAGCGCTGGAACATTGAGGCCCTGCTGGAAGCACTGCGTGCTTACCCCCGCGTCAGCAATTCGGAACGCATCACGTTTGAATATGTGATGCTGGACGGCGTGAACGACAGCAAAGAAGACGCGCACCGCTTGGTGAAACTGATCGAAGGCATCCCCGCCAAGATCAATCTGATCCCGTTCAACGAATGGCCTGGCGCACCCTACAAGCGGTCATCCGGCAACCGCATCCACGCCTTTGCAGATATTATTCACGATGCCGGATACGCAAGCCCGATCCGCAAACCGCGGGGTGAAGATATTTTGGCGGCCTGTGGTCAGTTGAAATCTGCCACAGAACGTGCCCGCAAATCGCGCAAACAGATCGAAGCCGAAGCAGGCATGTAATCCCTTGCTCCGGCTTTTGATCACTCAGGCAAAGATAAAGTCAGAGTTCGACAGATCCGCAATTTGCGTGTTCAAAAACCCGATGTCGATCCACGTGCTGTATTCCATCAATACGTGATTGCCCACTTGCGTCAGGGTGAACTGGCTCAGGCTTGTGAACCCCCAGAACGACATGTCCACAAGATCTTCGCCAGACGTGAAGTCGGTGATTTTGTTCAGTTCGTTTTGATCCGCAGCCTGGAAGATAAACACGTCATTTCCGGCGCCTCCGGTGATACGATCATCGCCGTCGCCGCTATAGATGGTGTCGTTGCCATCGCTGCCACGCAAACGGTCATTGCCATAACCGCCGTACAGAACATCGTCGCCGACGCCACCGTTCAACACATCAACGGACCGTCCGCCGTGAATGGTGTCGTTGCCGGTGTTTCCGTAGATACGGTCGATATCGTTTGCTGACCCGGAATAATCCACATCGTTGATGTCACCATAGATCAGGTCATTACCTTGATTGCCCAAGATGAAATCGCGACCTTCCGCTCCGGTAATTGTGTCATCGCCTTTACCACCATTTAGCGTGTCATTGCCTTGCCGGCCCACCAGCGTGTCGTCACCGCTATAGGTTTTGATCACTGTGTCCACGTTGGTCGCCACAACCACATCCGCCTGATCCGCGAAGGTGGTTTTGATCGTAACCACATCGCTGGCACTGACTGTCACTGTCCAATTGTCAAACGACCCGGCTGCGCCGTAAATTTCTTGCATCGCCTGAACATCAAAGGTGCCCAGTTCGGTCGTATAGGGGTTGTCGATGTTATAGGTCATGACGGTATTGTCTTGGTTGTCGGACCCGGCGTTCAATTGAACGTTGCCCTCAAACGGGTGTTGCAGACCCAAAGCGTGCCCAAGCTCGTGTAGGTTGACTTGGTAGCCATAGGCGCCTTCAGCTTGATTTTGGTACGCATTCACAAAGTAGCCTGTGCCTGCTTCGTTATTGTAGGCTTGCGCCACATTGGCCCACCCGCCAACACCGGACACTTCCGCGCCCATGATGTTGATCATGCCTTCGCCTTGGACCTCGACAAACTTCAAGCCGGACACCGCTTCGTATTTGTCCATGACCTGACGCATCAATGTGCGCTGGGCTTCGGTGTAGGACCAATAGGCGTCCGCTTCGTATGGGTCGTAATCGGCCAGTGCAGGAAGATCAGCTGTGTCCGTAAAGCTGTATGTCACCACCGTTTGCGTGCCAACGGCTACGCCACCGTTCCAACGCAAGTTGTCGTTTTGCGTGTAGTACAGAATCGCAGTGTAATCATCGACAAAGACAGGTGCCGCATCCGAAGTACCGTCACCACCGATTGCATCGATGTTTTCATGTGTATGCGAATGGTCGTGGCCGTGGTCGCAGTCAGCTCCACAGTTCTCGTCACATACATGTCCGTCTGAACCATCTTGCTCGATTGTCGCAGCCATTTTTACCATTCCCATTTCAAACTCGCTTGCAGCGTAACCTGACTTAAGAATGTGGCCAAGTTAGGTTTCATTCACTGCGTTTCAGGAAACAATCGAATTCGCAAAAGTAAACAATTTCATAACGTTAACTATCAGCCGGTATGAGTACAATCCCGCCTATACCTGCCTCATTGTTTACAAAATGCCCTGTAATCGCCCAAATTTGGCGCTTTTGAAGCCTTTCTTAACCGCGACAACAGTCCGCAGGGAAACCAAGGAAATGGAATTTAGAAAATGACACTCATTGTAAATCAAGACGCCTTTGTGGCGGCGCAAGTAGTCGATCTGATCGCGAAAGAGCGGGCTTTGGCATTGTCCAAGCGTGAATGGAAACACCGCATCGCTGGTTACGGCTATAGCATCCGTGAAACAGCTGAAGGCGACATCATCGAAACGCTCCCCCACCACGTGCCTGTTTGCGCACTGCCCCCAGAGCTGGCTGCTTGACGCGCCAGAGGCCTTCGCCGGTCTGACTTTGACGCGCCGCCAAAATGGGGCGCAGGACCGGCGAAAGACATACTCCTTGCCTCAATACCCAGCCTTAACGTCCCGGAATCGCGTCCCGTCGTGCGCCCGGCTCCCAGTTGTCGATCAAATCCATCGCTTCTGCGGCGGTGTCGACAAATCGGAACAGATCAAGATCTTCGGCTGAAATCGTGCCCGCATCCGCAAGCACATCCCAATTGATGATCCCGTCCCAGAACGCCTTGCCAAACAGCAAGAACGGCACACGCTGCATGCGGCCCGTCTGGATCAGCGTCAGCGCCTCGAACAGTTCATCCAACGTACCAAAACCACCCGGAAACACCGTAATTGCCCGCGCCCGCATCAAAAAGTGCATCTTGCGGATCGCAAAATAGTGGAAATTGAAACACAGATCGGGCGTGACATACGCGTTTGGCGCTTGTTCAAACGGCAACACAATATTCAATCCAATTGACGCGCCACCCGCATCGACTGCGCCCCGGTTGCCTGCTTCCATCACACCCGGGCCACCGCCTGTGACGATGACGTTTTCCCGTCCGTTACTTTCCATCGACTTCAACGTCATCAGCCGCGCAAATTCGCGGGCTTCGTCGTAAAACACCGACAAATCCGCCAAAGTTTTGGTACGTGCCGTGTCCTTCTTTGCAGGCTCGGGAATGCGCGCACCCCCAAACATGACAATTGTGCTTTCAATGCCCTGTTCGTCCAACAGCATCTCAGGCTTGAGCAACTCAAGCTGCAAACGCACCGGCCGCAGTTCATCGCGGCACATAAATTCATCATCAGCAAACGCCAAAGCGTAAGCCGGTGACCTTGTTTGAGGCGTGTCGGGCGCACCTTTGGCGGCTTCACGGTCGGTGTGCGCGTCCCGAAACGGGCTTTCGCGGTGATCTTTCATCTAAAGCAATCCTTTGGCTGTTGATTAAAAGGTAACGCGCCATGCACACCTTGCCCAGACGAGATTACAGATTTGATTGCAGATATTATTGCACGAAGCCCCCGTTTGCTGTCTAAGCGCCGCAACGCATTTTGGGAGAGAATCCATGTCTAACGCACAACTCGAAACTGCCATCGAAGCCGCCTGGGAGGCCCGTGACACAATCACCCCAGCCACCAAAGGCGAACAACGCGACGCGATCGAAGCCACATTGCATGCGCTGGACAGCGGTTCTTTGCGCGTTGCTGAAAAACAGGCTTCCGGCAATTGGCATGTGAACCAATGGGCCAAAAAGGCCGTGCTTTTGGGATTCCGCATCAAAGACATGGAAATGCAATCCGGTGGTCCGCAAGGCGGCGGCTGGTGGGACAAGGTCGATAGCAAGTTCATGGGCTGGGGCGAAGCCGACTGGAAAGACGCAGGGTTTCGCGCCGTGCCAAATTGCATCGTGCGCAAATCTGCATACATCGCACCTGGTGTCGTGCTGATGCCATCCTTTGTGAACTTGGGCGCCTACGTCGATGAGGGTACAATGGTCGACACATGGGCCACAGTCGGGTCATGCGCCCAAATCGGCAAAAACGTGCACTTGTCAGGTGGCGTCGGTATTGGTGGCGTCTTGGAACCCATGCAGGCTGGCCCCACAATCATCGAAGACAACTGCTTTATCGGTGCGCGTTCTGAAGTGGTCGAAGGCTGCATCGTGCGCGAAGGATCCGTTTTGGGCATGGGTGTCTACATCGGGCAATCTACCAAAATCGTGGACCGCGAAACTGGCGAATTCACCTATGGAGAAGTCCCTGCAGGGTCTGTTGTCGTGGCGGGCTCTATGCCCTCCAAAAACGGTGTCAGCCTGTATTGCGCGGTTATCGTAAAGAAAGTCGATGCCCAAACACGGTCAAAGACTTCCATCAACGAGCTTTTGCGTGACTGACGCCCCCAAAAAACCAAAGAAACCGTCGCGCCAGCAGGTCTTTACCTTGCTGGTGCAAATCGGCCGGAAAGACGGTGACGGTCTGCCTGAAAAGGCCACTGGCGCAGCACTTATGTGCTTTTCCAGCGGCATCGACGAAGCAGAAGCCGTGCGCGAAACCGTGGCTATTCTAAAGCAGGCGGATACAGCTCCTTTGGACGTGACGGGCTATGGCACCTTGGCAGAACGTGAAGCCGAAGGGCATGACATCGGTGATGATGAACGCGAACTGATGCAACGGGCTTTGGATGAAAACTCTGTGATTATCGCCCAGATGACGCCATTCTTCGACTGATCCAAACCTTAAGCGGCCCGTTGATCGACCAATGTAATCGCTTCAAAGGCGCGTAAAACCGGAAACACAGGCTTGCCATGTTCCGGCAATTTGCTTCTGTCGCTGCCGGCCAGAACGCTTGCATTCAGATCTTCGGCTTTGCGCCGCAACCGTCCAATATACAAGCTTTCGACAGACGTCCCTGCCGCCATGATTTCTTCATGCCCGGGCAACAATAGATGTGTGTAAGTGATCAGGGGCCCGAAATCTTCATAGTGGGCTGCATAACCGTTCACCAGATGACGGGCTGGCACCAAAACAGCTTCTTGGCCGAACAGATACTCTACCTCTGATCCACGAATAATCAGGCGTTGGTCCGGTGCTGCAATCATGTCCTGACGCAATCCGAAATAAGGTGCGCGCAGTCGTATCGGCCGGTAACTGCCCAAGGCAGGTACAGTACGTTGCACGCGGTTCAACACAGGCACAGACCCCGATCGTTCCGTTTGCACCAAATCCCCACGCTGCAATTGCCCTGCAGCCCGATAGCCCCACGGCGTGGCAATCGGCGCAGACAAGCTAAGGGTCGGCGATGGGCCGATCGGTTCGATCTGTGTGGAAACGGCGGCAAAAACTGCATCGGTGGACATGTCACGATGGCCTTTGGCCAACATGAAATCACGGATGTCGTGGGCGCTTAGCGGTTTTGCGTTTTGCACAAAAACCGATTCTGACGTTGCCTCTTCGGGTCGTTCAAGCGACAGGCGACCCCACTTGGCTGCAACATCCCATGCATAGGTCAAACGCACGACGTCTGTACGCCCTGATCCACGCCACCGCAGTGTCGCATGCGTGACTTCGTTGTCATGCGCGTGAACCAATGCCACCCCACCGCCGGGAATGGCCTGAATACTGAAAGACCTGTTGAACGGGTGTCGCCTCTCAAAGCCCAGCAAAACCTGCGGCCGTCCATTGGGTGACATACGGGTTTCCAGAACCAGTGTACCGCGCGGCATTACAACTTCGGGATCCAAATCCACCAAGCGCGTCTCGCCACGATCGGACCCAAGCCCGGACGGCGCGAACCGGCCCTCATTGTGATCTGTTGTCGCGATCCAGGACATCTTGCGTTAGGCCACTTTCTGCGCGTCACGCAGCAATTTTGCTTCAAAGTGCTTCAGAACACGGCGGGCCGCAGGGCTATATCCAAGCCCTGTATCAGGGTCTATTTCAGGAAAAAGTGTGCATATTTCCTCAACCACAGCGCGGTCGAAACTGCTGGTGGTTTGTGGTCCCGGCAGAAAGCTTTCTGTAGCCAGGCCTTCGGAATAGACCACCTGATGACGGTCAAACATCAAGTGAACATATGTCACTTCACCACCCACACGCCGTGTCACAGACTGATCATTGATCAGCTCTTTGGCGGCCACCAGAACCTCGCTTTCGCCGAACAGCAATTCGGCGACGTTGTCCTGAATCAAGATGCGGTGCTCGGGCGAGACCAGCAGATCGTTGTGGGTGCCAAAGGTGTTGGCACGGATATGAATGGGCGCAAAATGATCCTGCGCCGCAACGGTGCGTGTCCCGATCCAACGCAAAGGCTGCGCCTTTTCGTCTTGGGTCAGCACCAGATCACCCGGCACCAAGTCTTGCACTTCACGTTGCCCGGTTGGCGTGGCAATCATCGTGCCCGCCACAAAACACGGAATGGAATTGACGTTTACGATGCCAATGTCCGTGTTGTCGCCGTTGTCGACGGTGTAGGTAAAGTTGAACTCTTCGGTGTCACCATCCCCCACGATGTTGATTGTGCCATCGGCATTCAACATGATGGTCTGGCCGGTGCTCAGTGTCACTGGCACACCAACTGTTACAGGTTGCCCGTTCAGGTGGGTGATCGTTAATGTGCCACCGCCACCATTCACGTCGTTGGCCAACACATCCAGGTCAGTGTCGCCGTTGGGGTAAAGATTGGTTGAATCCGTCAGCGCCACAACTTCGGTTTGAACGGAATCCCCGGCGATCAGCAGATTAGAATCATATTGGTTGTCTGTCACATCCGCGATAGCAATCCGAATGGAATTGACCACACCGGAATTGACAGGGATTGTCAGCGTCATCGTAACGGTGAAACCGTCCATTTCCGTGTTGTAGTCACTGTTGGCATTGTCGACATACAGGTTTTGGTTTTCACCAGAGTTGATGTTGCCCGGGTCGGTGTCACCGTTGCCCACGGACATGGGCACCAAAGATCCGTTGATCCAAACACCCACGAAATCCTGATAAAGCGAATCTTGATATTCGGGATATTCTTCTGACGAAAAGACGAATTGCATCGTCATTAAATCACCCGTTGGAATGAAATCCACATCCAGAACCGACGCATCATAGGTGCGCGCACCCGCGGCTGTGTTGAACTGCCCGAAATTGTTGATCCCGGATGTATTTGTCGAGGTGTTGTTGTCTTGGTTCGCTTGCCCGTTTGAATTGGTGAAGTCGTCCGCATCACCGGTGGACATAATAACACCGGTGTCGCCCGGTGTGACACCCGGTGAAACACTGTCACCATTGGTATAGATGCCGGAAGAATCGTTATCACCGTAGTAGGTGGCCCCCGTTACGGTAACCCCATCCCCGAAGATAGTTTCCGCCATCTGCGTCGCATTTGCGCCTGTATTGATCGGAAGTTCCGATGCTGTAACCATGTCTGCCTCACCCAATTTTCAAGGCAGCACACATCACAGCGCACACAGGTTTCCCCTGCATGAATTCAATCGCACATCATTGGTGCGCAAAGCCGTTCTTTGACGGTCTAACTGCTAGATGCCCTGCCTCGGGTCATATTATTACGTAAACGTTAACACGTATGGTGAGACTTTGGGAATTATTTGCGCAAACAACCTCTTGGCATCGCGTCCTTTTCGCCACATTGCTATAAAAAGACACCGACAGGAGATACCGATGACCGCTATAGATCCCGCCGCACTGACCGCAGACCTTGTGCGTTGTCCCTCTGTCACTCCGGCGGATGCCGGGGCTTTGGACATTTTGGCGACGCTTTTGACCGATGCGGGTTTTCACATTGCCTGGGCCGATCGCGGCGGTATCCGTAATCTTTTTGCGCGGTGGGGGGAAAAAGGGCACGCGACCACATTTGGATTTAACGGACATACGGATGTCGTGCCCATCGGAGACGAAGGCGCATGGACCATGCCCCCGTTCGGCGCCGAGGTCAAAGACGGCATAATGTACGGGCGCGGCACAACAGACATGAAATCCGGCGTCGCCGCTTTCGTTGCGGCTGCAGTGGATTTTGTGCGCAATACCCCACCCGATGGCGCCATCATCATCGCCATTACAGGCGACGAAGAAGGCGATGCGATTGATGGCACAACTGCATTGCTGGAACACATGGAGCACACAGGCGAAAAAATGGACGTCTGTCTGGTCGGCGAACCCACCTGCCCGAACACTATGGGCGAGATGATCAAAATCGGACGTCGCGGGTCTTTGACGGCGTTCTTCACAGTGACCGGAAAGCAGGGCCATTCGGCTTATCCGCACCGCGCAAACAATCCGTTGCCTGCGGTGGCACGCCTTATGGATCAACTGGCCTCTTACGAGCTGGACCAAGGCACCGAACACTTCGACGCGTCAACTTTGGCTGTTGTCACAATCGACACCGGTAACCCTGCCACAAACGTCATCCCGGCAGAATGTTCCGCAACGGTCAACATCCGCTTCAACGATGATCATTCAGGCGCATCTTTGACCGATTGGCTGCAACGCGAAGCAGACGCCGTGGCAGCCGCATTCCGGGTGCAAATAGACATGCGTGTAAAGATCTCGGGCGAAAGCTTCATTACGCCACCCGGCGCCCTATCGAACTTGGTCAGTGCTGCGGTGCAAGCGGAAACCAACATCGTTCCGCAACTGTCCACCACGGGGGGAACCTCTGATGCGCGCTTTGTGAAGGCCCATTGCCCGGTTGTCGAATTTGGCCTCGTCGGGCAATCGATGCACCAAGTCGATGAACATGTTCAAGTCGCGCATATTCATCAGCTGAAATCGATCTATGGGCGCATTTTAAGAGACTATTTTGCATGATAGTCTCTGTTTTTCAGACCTCCGACATCGACACATGTCTTGCGTTGCGCCGCGTGGTGTTCATCGAAGAACAGGGTGTGTCTGAACAGGAAGAAGTTGACGGTCTGGACAGTGAGGCCCTCCATGTTTTGGCGACGGTGGGGGGCTTACCCATCGGCTGCGCACGCATTTTACAAAAAGGTGTAACTGCCAAAATTGGACGTGTCTGCGTTTTGAAGGAACAACGTGGCACCGGCCTTGGGGCAAAACTGGTGCAAAAGGCATTGGAATTGGCATCGCAAAACGCTGGCATTGATCGCGCTGTTTTGGGCGCACAGGTACACGCCATTGCGTTTTACGAAGGTCTTGGGTTTACCGCATTTGGTCCCGTTTATGACGACGCAGGGATTGATCACCGCGATATGGAACGCCTGCTGTGATCCGTCAAACCTTGGTTGTTATGCTGAAGGAGCCGCACGCGGGGCGTGTCAAAACCCGGTTGGGGCGCAGCATTGGAATGACCGCGTCGGCATGGTGGTTCCGCCATCAAGTGAACGCTCTTCTTAGGCGCATCGAAGATCCGCGTTGGGATATTGTTTTGGCGGTATCCCCTGACCGCGAAGGTCTGCTGTCTCGTGTTTGGCCAGCGCATTTTGCCCGTGTGCCCCAAGGGCATGGCGACTTGGGTGACCGAATGGGACGCGCCTTGGCGCTGTGTGGGCCGGGACCGGTGTGTGTGATTGGCGCGGATATTCCAAGGATAACATCCAAACGCATTGCACGCGCCTTTGCATATCTTGGGTCAAACGACGCAGTGTTTGGACCCGCCCCCGATGGCGGTTACTGGCTTGTTGGACTGAAGCACACGGCCCCGTTGCCTTCGCGTTTGTTTCAAAACGTGCGTTGGTCTACGCAACATGCGCTGACAGATACCGAAGCGTCTATGCCGGGCCTTCGCATCGCGCATTGCGACACATTGCGCGACGTGGACACTGTCGACGATTTGCCCATGACGGCGCGAAGCGGGCGTGATAGCTGAAATGGTATGACCCGTATCCCCACAAAGCCCGAGATCCTTGATTGGATCACCGCCAATCCCACGCTGACATCCAAGCGCGACATTTCCAAAGCTTTCGGCATCAAAGGTGCCGCACGCATTGATCTGAAGCGGTTGCTGAAAGAGCTTGAAGCAGAAGGGCATCTGGAGAAGCGGAAAAAGACCTATTCCGATCCCGATCGGCTTCCACCTGTAAGTGTTTTGTTGGTCACGGCACCCGATAACAACGGTGATTTGTTTGCCAAACCGATGGAATGGCAAGGAACGGGTGTTGAGCCCGTTGTTCTGCTGATCACCCGCGCCTCAGATCCAGCGCTTGGGGAAGGCGACCGCATCTTGGCCCGCCTCACTCAGGTCAAAGCGGATGACCATCACTACGAAGGGCGTCTGATCCGACGTATCGGCACCAACCCCAAGCGTATCTTGGGTGTGTATCGGGCGCGTTCCGAAGGGGGCCGCATTCTGCCAATCGACAAAGGCGGCGACAAAGAATGGATCGTGGGCGCCGGTGCCACAGGCGGGGCCAAAGACGGCGAACTGGTTGAAGCCGAACTGGCCGGACCAAAGGGGCGCATGGGATTGCCACTTGCCCGTATCGTTGACCGGTTGGGTGATCCTTCTGCACCCAAAGCGGTATCCTTGATCGCCATCCATCAACACGCCATTCCGGACGCCTTCCCGGACGATGTTGTTGCAGAAGCTGACGCACATTCCCCTAAGGAATTGGGCAACCGCGTCGATTTGCGCGATATGCCACTGGTCACTATTGATCCGTCAGACGCCCGCGATCACGATGATGCGTGTTTTGCACAAGCCGATGACAATCCCGACAATAAAGGTGGTCACATCGTTTGGGTCGCCATCGCGGATGTTGCAGCCTACGTCACGCCGGGGTCCGCGTTGGACCGTGAAGCGCGCAATCGGGGAAATTCGACGTATTTTCCCGACCGTGTTGTCCCCATGTTGCCTGATCGTCTGTCCGGTGATCTTTGTTCGTTGCACGAAGGCGTGCCTCGCGCCTGTATTGCCGTGAAGATGACACTGGACGCGCAGGGTCAGAAAATCGCGCATGAATTTGTCCGCGGCCTTATGCGATCCCCTGCGTCCTTGCACTATGAAGAGGTGCAAGCCGCCATTGACGGTTCACCGAATGAGCGCACAGAGCCCTTGTTAGAGCCTGTTTTGCAGCCCCTTTACGCCGCCTACGCTGCATTGGTAGAAGCCCGCCATCTGCGCCAACCACTTGAGCTGAACCTGCCCGAACGCCAGATCGTTCTAGGCGATGACGGCGCAGTACAGTCGGTGAACTTCAAAGACCGCCTTGATGCGCATAAACTGATTGAAGAGTTTATGGTGCTGGCCAATGTCGCGGCTGCAGAAACGCTGATCGCGAAAAAGTCGCCACTGTTGTTCCGTGTCCACGAGGAGCCCTCGCAAGACAAGCTGAACGCCTTGCGCGAAACCGTCATGGCGGCAGGTTTGACGTTGGCTAAGGGTCAGGTGCTGCAAACCGCGCACTTGAACCGGCTGTTGGCGCAAGCTGCAAACACCGACGATGAAGAGCTGATCAACATCACCACGTTGCGCAGCATGACTCAGGCCTATTACAGCCCGCAAAACTTTGGGCACTTCGGTCTGGCCCTGCGCAGCTACGCACATTTCACGTCACCCATTCGGCGGTATGCCGACCTGATCGTGCATCGCGCTTTGGTCACGGCACACGGTTGGGGTGATGACGGCCTTTCACCTGCTGACATTGATAATCTGGAAAAGACCGGCACACATATCTCAGACACAGAACGGCGATCCATGGTTGCCGAACGCGACACCACAGACCGTTATCTGGCCGCCTATCTGTCCGAACGCGTCGGCGAGGAATTTACAGGCCGCATCAATGGCATCGCAAAATTCGGCATGTTTGTGAAACTGGACGAGTCTGGTGCAGATGGCTTGGTGCCCATCCGCTCATTGGGGAATGAATTTTTCCACTTTGACCGCGACGCAGGCACTTTGATGGGTGCTGACACAGGCATCACCTATCAGATCGGGCAAACCGTTACCGCGAAACTGACCGAAGCAGCACCCGTTACAGGCGGTGTCGCACTTGAGCTTTTGACCGTTGAAGGCGCCGAAGTTCCACGCGGCAACCGCATGTCCCCTGCAGGCCGATCACCACGTCGAAAAGCAACCAACCACAAGCGCAAATCAGATAAGATCAAGCGCAAGGTCAAGCGCACCCGACCTTAGCTTTTCTGTCCAAGCGCCTCGTCAACACGGTCAATATACGCACCTAGAACCGCGTCCTCCGATACACGCTTGGACAGCAACGTGGCGACTGGCGTCGACCGCAGCCCACCCAGAACAGGCGCCACACAGGCATCCGCCAATGTTGGCTGTTCCCCGAACAAAAACGGTCCTTCCCACAACCGGGTTGTGATCGCTTCAAGGTCTTGGTTGGCCCGCGCAAGCCGCTCTTCCGGACTTAACCGACCCAGTCCCTGAACGTGCATGCCCTTCATGACATTTCGACGTAGCCCACCTGTAATCAGGCCACGCAACGGTTTCGGGATGTCGGCAAAATATGCATCTCTGATTGTGGGCCAAACTGCGTCATCAGCCCAGCGGTCCAACATGACGTGATAGTACAGATGGTCTTCCGCCATACGAATAAGGCCGCGCGATGTGGACTTTTCCAAATCCGAAAGCCCTTTGTCAAAATCTGCGCCCTGAGCTTCCAGATAGGCACGAATACCATCGCTATCGCCAATCACCTTCCCGTCCACTGTGATGGCGGGTAATTTTCCCTTAGGCCACTTACGAGGATCGCTTGAGTTTTCACGCGTCCATGGAACGCCTGCCATAGTCATCAAATAAATTGCCTTTGTGGAAAACGAACTTGCGCTTGTTTCCCCGAACATGGGTGGAAAGACAGTCAAAGTGATCATTGGAACGGCTCCTATTCTGGTTGATCTCACCTTTAACAATCCATCCTGTCATTTATTGTCAGTATGTGATTTTATGTTGTGATTATGAACCGAACGCACCGTCTTTTCCAAATGATGCAAAGCTTGCGTAGAATGCCTGCCCCGGTGACTGCCCAGCAATTGGCAGATGACGTCGCAGTTTCCCTGCGGACTGTCTACCGCGACATTGACGCGTTGCGCGGTCTTGGGGCTGTCATCGACGGAGAGGCCGGTTTCGGTTTTACCTTGATCGAAGATGCTGCACTGCCACCCCTTGGATTTGATAACGATGAATTGGAAGCTTTGGTGCTGGGGCTGCGCAACGTGAAGATTATCGGTGATCCAGCCTTGGCCAAAGCCGCAACATCGGCTCTTGGCAAAATTCACGCGCGTGTCCCACCGCGTCAAGCGCACCGGTTAGAACATGCCGTTCTGGACGCACGCAGGTTTCATCGCCCGGAACCGACCACTATTGACGTTGCACGTTTGCGCCAAGCCACTTGGGACGAACTTTGCGTGTCTTTTGACTACGTCGATGGCAAAGGTTCGGCCACACAGCGCACTGTTAAACCTTTGGGCATCGTTTACATGGACCTTAGCAATTCTTTGCTCGCATGGTGTATCTTGCGCCAAGACTTCCGCGTTTTTCGTCTGGACAGGATGCAGGCATTGCAAGTGACAATGAACAGCTTTCGCCCGCATCGCGTTGCACTTCTGCGCGAACATATGGCGTTGATCAAAGCCGAAGTTTCCGCATCGGCGAAAGGTCGCAAAAATTCTGAATGACCATTGTTGACGCATGTCATTTGTTGCTAATTTGGAAACAATAGTCGGATTGGGGATATTGAAATGCGCGGCAACCGATCAGGGCTTTGGGCAATTGGGCTGGTGTGGTTGGCCCAGGCAGCAGACGCGAACCCCGCAGAAAAATCTTTGAGGCCAGTGGAACGCCCAACACCCGTCTCTTTCAAAACGGCACCGCAAACCGAACCGGTTGCTTCAACAGCTGGTTTACGTAAATGGGCAAAAGAATTCCAATCCCGCGCTGAATCGGAAGGCATCGAACTAGAGTTGGTCGCCAGCGTTTTCAAAGATGCCATCTATGATGAGAAGGTCATACAGCGTGATCGAAACCAGTCGGAATTCACCAAAACAATCTGGGACTATCTGGATACCGCCGTTTCGGACGTGCGGGTATCCAATGGCCGGACTGCACTGCGTGTACACGAAAAAACACTGCACGCCATCGAAAAGCAATTCGGAGTAGACAAAGAAGTTGTGGTGGCCGTTTGGGGCTTGGAAAGCGCTTATGGAAGCTTTCGCGGCAGCAACAACACTTTGAATTCTCTGGCAACGCTCGCCTATGATGGCCGACGCGGTGCTTTCTTTGAAAGGCAATTGATCGCAGCATTACGTATTTTGCAAAACGGGGACACAACTGCTTCAAACATGAAAGGCAGTTGGGCCGGCGCAATGGGGCACACCCAATTCATGCCAACATCTTTCTTGGAACACGCTGTCGACTTTACCGGTGATGGAAAGCGCGACATTTGGTCGGACGATCCTACGGATGCTCTGGCCTCGACAGCGGCTTATTTGGCATCGTTTGGATGGCAAAGGAACGTGCCATGGGGGATTGAAGTCCGCGTGCCGGAAGGCTTCGACTACACCCTCGCAAACCGTGACATCACGAAGTCTTCCACAGAATGGCAAAAGCTGGGTGTCACGGCCGTGACTGGCTCAACCTCCAAAATTGGGCCTACATCATTGCTGTTGCCTGCGGGTGCAAAGGGCGCGGCATTTCTGATTACACCCAACTTTGAAGTCATCGAACACTACAATACAGCGGACGCTTATGTGATCGGGATCGGACACCTGAGTGATAGGCTCAAAGGGCATCCAGCGATCCAAGCAGATTGGCCGCGCAACGATCGGGCTTTGACAAAAAGCGAACGTATTGAGCTGCAAACAAACCTAACGGCCAAAGGTTTTGATACGCAGAAAATCGATGGAAAAATCGGCCCTTTGACGATCAACGCTGTACGCGCTTACCAAATCAGAACAGGTATGATTCCCGACGGATATGCGTCTTTGAGGCTGCTCAAATCCCTACGTTGAAGCGGCAACTTCTTTTCGCCAAAAGTATCCCGGGGGAGGGGCAATGCCCCGGGGGCAGAGCCCCCAAATCCCCGGTGGTCAAGTCACAGGCTTAGGACGGCGACATGCCACGCAACCGCTCTGAACGGCGGCGCAGCAGTTCAACCACCGTAAGCAGCGCAATGGAAATCGCGACAAGAATCGTGGCAACCGCCAGAATAGTCGGGCTGATTTGCTCGCGCAGACCTGTGAACATTTGCCAAGGCAGAGTTTTCTGGCCCGCAGACCCCACAAACAACACTACGACCACCTCATCGAAGGAGGTGATAAAGGCAAACAAGCCGCCTGAAATCACACCTGGCAAAATCAAAGGCATCTGGATCCGGAAAAATGTTGTGACAGGATCAGCACCCATATTTGCAGCGGCGCGGGTCAGGGAATTGTCAAACCCCACAAGCGTTGCGGTAACCGTGATGATCACAAATGGAATACCCAACACGGCATGCGCCAAAACAACCTTCACATAGCCCACAAAGTTCTTTCCAAGACCCAGTGAATTTTCCATGAAATTCCCAAGATCAGAATAGAAAAAGAACATGCCCGTCGCGGAAATAATCAGCGGTACAATCATCGGTGAAATCAAAATCGCCATGATTGTGCCTTTGAAGGGCACATGGGATTGCGACAAACCGATGGCGGCCAAAGTGCCCAAGGACACCGAAATGATCGTCGCAATCGGCGCGATAATCAGCGAGTTTTTCAAGCTACGCTGCCATTCGTTGTTGGTGAAAAAATCCTGATAGTGCTTCAAAGAATAGGCGTCAGGGTCCAAACGCAGCATACCCGGCGTGTAAGTGAAGAAATCCTGCGCATTAAAGCTAAGCGGGATAATCACCAGAATAGGCGTGATCAGAAAAATGAAGATCAGCGCACAAATCACGCGAAATCCGTAGTACCAAACCCGCTGAGGCAGCGTGGCGTATGGAGGCAATCCCATTGTCTTTATCCCAGTTTAACGTTGTCGATGCCGACGATGCGGTCATAGGCCCAATACAGCGCCAGAACCACAATCAGCAGGATTGTTCCAAGCGCCGCTGCCAAGCCCCAATTGAGCGAGGAAGAGATGTGATAGGCAATCCGGTTGGAGATGAAGACACCTTTGGTGCCGCCGACGATTTCGGGGGTGATATAGTAGCCAATTGACAGGATGAAGACGAGGATAGACCCCGCGCCAATGCCCGGAATGGACTGCGGGAAATATACGCGCCAGAAGGCCGTCCAATTGGTGGCCCCCAACGATTTGGCCGCACGCAAGTAGCTTGGCTGAATTGTCTGCATCACAGAGTACATTGGCAGGATCATGAAGGGCAACAGAATGTGCGTCATCGCCACGATCGTGCCAAACTGATTGTTGATCAGGATCAAACGGTCCGCATCCGGCACAAGCCCGATCCAAACAAGAACTTCGTTGATCACCCCGTTTTGCTGCAACATGACTTTCCATGCAGAAGTCCGCACAAGCAGCGATGTCCAAAACGGCAGTAGAACCAGAATAAGCAGCATATTCGCTGTCCGAGAGCTCGCATTCGCCAACAGCCAGGCAACAGGATAGCCCAACGCAATGCATGAACCTGTGATGATCAGCGACATGATCAACGTTCGCCCGAACAACTTAAGCAAAATTTGCTTGTCTTCGGATTGCCATGCGATGCCTTCAGGCGTCTTTTGCGCATCGACCGCGTTTAGGAAGTAGCCCGAGGTGTAGATGCCGGAATGCGTTTGGAGCGTCTTCCACGTTTCAACGTCACCCCAGCCTTTGTGGATCTTGATCAACTTTTCCTTAAAGGGCGCGTCTTCCGTTGGGTCGAGCCGTTTCATTTTTCGGCCCGACTGCCGGAACATGGACGACATCCCAGTTTTTTCGTAGTTCAGGCGTGTGCCAAGTTTGGTGTGTTTCTTTTCCGCGATGGCGACGACCATGTCGCGTGTGAAAGCCGCATAAACGGCTTCGTCTGGCAGCTCTCCGGTGGTGGCGTCCCAACTGGACAAAGCGGCCACAGTTTCGGGCAAGGTATTCACGACGATGTCGTTCTCAACGGACCGGAACAACATAGATCCGATTGGGATAATGAAGGTCAAAAGAACAAACAAAAGCAATGGCGCAATCAGCATCAATGCACGCAGCTTCTGGCGGCGTAAGGCGCGCGCCAGACTGCGTTTCAGGGGCGTGCCGTCTGCGGCCAACATCACGCCGTTTGCTGTGCTATCGCTCATGTTTGGTCTCTCAATTAAAGGGTCGCAGGGGCCCGAGGGCCACTGCATTTGGTTTTGGGGTAAGGTGGGTTTAAACCCACCCTACGTGGCTTATTTCGCCAACCAAGCTTGGAATTTCGCGTCGATGTCGTCGCGGTAGTCAGCCCAGAACTCGTAGTTGTAGAGGAACGTGTTCTTGGCGTTCTCTGGGTCTGTTGGCATGTGTGGCGCCATGTCGATGCCCAGTGTTTTGTGCTTGCCGACCAATGGTGCAGAAGACTTACGCGCAGGACCGTAGGAAATGTACTGCGCTTGGTCTGCCAGACGCTGTGTGTCTGTCGCGAACATGATGTAGTCCAACGCACGTGCTTGACGCTCTGGGCTCAGGCCCGTTGGGATGATCCAACCGTCAAGGTCAAATACTTGCGCGTCCCACAGCATGCCGATTGGCTGCTTTTGCTCTTCGATCGCTGCGAACAGACGACCGTTGTATGTGGAACCCATGACGACTTCGCCGTCAGCCAACAGTTGTGGCGTGTCCGCACCCGCAGACCACCAGATCACGTCGTCTTTGATGGTTGCCAGTTTGTCGAGCGCCTGCTGCTGGCCTTCTTCGGTCGCCAAAACGTCATAAACGTCTTCGTTTGCAACGCCGTCACAGATCAACGCCCATTCCATGTTGTTGATTGGACGCTTTTCCAAAGAACGCTTGCCTGGGTAGGCTTCTGTGTCGAACACGGCGCAAACGGAAGTTGGGGCTGTGTCGCCAACCAGGTCCGTGCGGTAGCCGAATGTCGTAGAGTACACGATTTGCGGGATGAAGCAGTCGGAAACCAACAGATCGCCAAAGTCTTCGGATGCTTTTGTGCCGTCAGGCGCGTCAGCCAATTGTGTGTCTGCGTCGATTTCCATCGCCAGACCTTCGTCGCACAAACGGATCGCGTCTGCTGCAACAACGTCAACCACGTCCCATGTGACGTTGCCCGCTTCGTTCATCGCGCGCAATTTTGCAACAGCTTCAGCAGAGCTGTCGTCGTTGATGATCGTTACGCCATTCGCTTCGGCATAGGGGTCGTGATACGCGCCTTTTTGGGAAGCAGAGTAAGCGCCGCCCCAAGATACGATTGTCATTTCGGATGCCATGTGGCCGTCGGCCGATACCATGCCAGCCGCAACAGTAAGGGCCGTTGTGGCCATCAATGTTTTGGTGAGTTTCATGTGTAGTCTCCCAAGTTTTGCCCGGTTTGGTATTGAGGCTGGGGGGTACGGGCTTGTTACCCCGCCTCTAATTTATCGCGCAGGGGATCACCCGCGCGATTCCATTTACCGCTACGCGTCCAGCGCGCGGCAATCCTCTGCCATCCAGCCGATCTCAATCTGCTCGCCCGGCTTCAAACGCACCTGATCTGGCGCATTGCGTGTTTTGATGATGAATTCATCTGTGCCTGCCACGCGCAAGCGCGTACGGAAGATGTCACCCATATACACAAATTCCAGCACTTCGGCTTTCAGTGTATGCGCACCTTCTTGCAAGCGCGTCGGATCCATTTCGACCCGCTCTGGGCGGATGGAAACCCGCGTGCGTTCACCCGGCTTGGTCACGTTGACCGGCTTGGCATCAATGATGTCGCCCCCATCCAACTGAACAAGCGCCACACCGTTGTTGATCTCTTTCACCACGCCTTCCAGCGTGTTGTTTTCACCGATGAACTGCGCAACAAAACTGTTTTCTGGCTCTTCATACAGCTTGTCTGGCGGGGCCAATTGCTGAATGCGCCCGTCGTCAAACACCGCAACACGGTCTGACATCGTCAACGCTTCGGTTTGGTCGTGCGTCACATAAACGGTCGTGATGCCCAACTCATGCGCCAGATTGGTAATTTCAAACTGCAAAGTTTCACGCAGCTGTTTGTCCAACGCGCCAAGCGGCTCGTCCATCAAAACCAGTTCGGGTTCAAACACCAAGGCGCGCGACAAAGCGATACGCTGTTGCTGACCACCGGACAGTTGCGCAGGACGTCGTCCGGCAAAGTCTTGCATCTGGACCATGCCCAGCGCCCGCATCACTTTTTCTTCACGCTCGGATTTACCGATCTTGCGGACCTCCAAAGGGAAGGCAAGGTTCTCGGCGACAGTCATATGCGGGAACAATGCATAGTTCTGAAACACCATACCGATACCGCGTTTGTGCGGTGGAATGTTGTTGATCGACACCCCGTCAAGGCGAATGTCGCCATGCGTCGCTGTTTCAAAGCCAGCCAACATCATCAGGCAAGTCGTTTTGCCTGAGCCTGACGGGCCAAGCATTGTCAAAAACTCGCCTTGCGGCATGGAAAGGTTCAAATCTTTGACGACAAGATTCACGCCGTCATAGCTTTTTTGCACGCGCTCAAATTCGACAAACGCCGTGTCGTGTTTGGTTTTGGCCAAGAGAGGCTCCCCAGTTGTACCAGCGGATTTTTCCGCTTTTGTTGAAGACAACTAAAACGAGGGCACATCAACTTTGCAACCAACTATGTCACAAATCTGCGCATGAAAGGTCAATTTGCCGTAAAAGAGACGAAATTGGTCGCATCGACTGGCATTTGTGCGCGGCTTGGTTGAACCTTAGGGCACAGGCCTGTGCTGCAAAGGAACCAACAGTGGAAAAACCGAATCTACCATTTAAGCAAAGTGAATATGACGATCGTCTTTTGATGGTGCGAACTGCTATGGCTATGGCAGGGTTGGATGCTTTGCTGGTAACAGACCCTTCCAATCAAGCCTGGTTGACCGGATACGACGGTTGGTCTTTTTACGTGCATCAAGGTGTGATTGTGACACAAGATGCAGACCCTATTTGGTGGGGCCGAAGCCAAGACACTAATGGCGCCCTTCGCACAGTTTGGATGCAAGATGATTGCGTCATTGGCTATTCGGATGACCATGTTCAATCTGATGTAAAACACCCGATGGAGGATCTCGCACGGCATCTCGATGGTCTCGGCCTTCGCAATCTGGGCGTGGAAATGGACAACTACTACTTTTCGGCCAAGGCCTTTTCTGTTCTGCTTCAAGCCCTGCCAAACATCGGGTTCGCCGACGCGACCGGCATGGTGAACTGGCAGCGCACCGTTAAATCCGAAGCAGAACTCACTTACATGCGTAAAGCTGCCCTGATTTCTGAGAAAATAGTCAATGGGCTGTTGGACCGGGTCGAACCCGGCGTTCCGAAAAACGAAATCGTTGCAGAAATCTACCGCGACGCCATTCGCGGCGTTGAAGGCGTTTGGGGTGATTATCCTGCCATTGTGCCTTTGTTGCCTTCCGGCGCAAATGCGGCCGCCCCTCATCTGACGTGGGACGGCACACCATTTGTATCAGGCGAAGCTACTTTTTTCGAGATATCGGGATGCTATCGACGGTATCATGCACCTTTGTGTAGAACCTTGTTCTTGGGCACCCCGCCCGAAGACATGAAGCACGCCGAAGCAGCAGTAATCGAAGGTTTGGATGCTGGCATTGATGCCGCCCGCGCGGGAAATCGTGCCTGTGATGTGGCCAATGCCTTGGATGCCTGCCTGCAAAAGGCCGGAATCGAACGCGCGGCGCGATGTGGGTATCCCATCGGCCTAAGCTATCCACCAGATTGGGGCGAACGTACCATTTCCTTACGCGCCGAAGATGAAACCGTTCTGGAACCGAACATGACATTCCACCTTATGCCGGGGCTTTGGACGAAGGATTGGGGACTGGAGATCACAGAAAGTATTCGCATTTGCGAAACTGGGCCGGCCGAAACCTTCAGCAACATGCCACGTCAACTGTTTGCGAAACCTTGAATTGGGGCTCTGCCCCCGGCCTTTGGCCTCCCCCGGGATATTTTTAGCAAGAAGATGCACAGTTTATTAACGATCAAAATTCATGATGGTCGGGCAGTACAGGCGGGGACGCCGATGACTGTGCAAGGAGAAGCAAAGCTTCTTTATCAATGGGGGATGTTCTACCTGAATCATCCCCCATTTTCTTTTCGCCAAAAATATCCCGGGGTGTCTGAGGGGCTGGCCCCTCAGGACGCTGGTTTCAACAGGCCTTGATCTTTCATTTGTGTATAGGCTTCGTCCAAAGCCTGCCTTGCACGTTTGCCCAAAGTCGTAATCTCTTCTGGCGTGATCACCAACGGTGGCGAAATCACCATGCGGTCATAAACATGCCGCATGATCAGGTTATTGGCAAAGCAACGTTCCCGCGTCATATAGCCCGCTGTACCCGCATCCATAGCGAATTTGGCCCGGCTGTCTTTATCAGGCGTAAGCGCCAAGGATCCCATCATTCCAACAATCGTGGTTTCCCCCACAAGAGGGTGATCATTTAACCCATGCCACACCTCATGAAGTGCCGGCATAGCCACATCGCGCACGTGGCCAAGGACGTTTTCTTCTTGCAAAATACGCAGGTTTTCCAACGCGACTGCGGATGCCACAGGGTGGCCAGAATAGGTATAGCCATGGTTGAATTCCCCCGAATTGATAACATCGGCAACCTCATCCGAGACAATGGAACCACCGATCGGTTGATACCCGGAAGACAGGCCTTTGGCGATTGTCATGATGTCCGGTTTGATCCCTACCGTTTCAGAGCCAAACCAGTTGCCTGTGCGCCCGAAGCCACAAATAACCTCGTCAGCAATCAGCAAAATCTCGTATTTGTCGCAGATGCGCTGGATTTCAGGCCAATACGTTGCGGGTGGAATGATGACACCGCCTGCGCCCTGAATGGGTTCTGCGATAAAGGCCGCCACACGATCTTCGCCCATTGCAAGAATTGCTTTTTCAAGGTCCTGCGCCCGCGCCAATCCGAAGTCTTCCGGTGTCGCGTCGCCACCTTCCGCCCACCAGTAGGGCTGATCAATATGATGAATGTCAGGAATTGGTAGACCGCCTTGCTCATGCATAGGCGTCATGCCGCCCAACGATCCCGATCCCACCGACGATCCGTGATACGCATTTTTCCGGCTGATGATGATCGACTTGCTTGGTTTGCCTTTCATGGCCCAATAGGTTCGCACCATTCGAATGTTGGTGTCATTGGCTTCGGACCCTGAACCCGCAAAGAACACTTGGTTCAAATGTGAAGGCGCAAGCGACGCAATTTCTTTGGCCAAGGCAATGACCGGCGCGTGTGTCGTCATAAAGAAAGTATTGTAATACGGAAGTTCGCGCATTTGGCGGGCTGCCACATCCGCCAGTTCATGCCGCCCGTAACCGATATTCACACACCAAAGACCGGCCATACCATCAAGGATTTCATTGCCCTCGCTATCGGTAAGATACACACCTTCCGCCCGTGTGATGACCCTTGCCCCACGCTCTGCAAGCTCGTTTCCGGTTGTAAACGGATGCATATGATGCGCTGCATCCAATGCTTGTAGCTCAGCCGTGGGCAAATGATTGGTGATGGCAGACATGGGGCATCCTTTCAAAACGTGCAACGTGCCGACAATATGGGCTTCGTTCAGGCAGTCAATCACCCTTTCAGTGGGGCTGGACCAACATCTTCTTGCCGCGTGATACAAAACTTGGTTCTATACAGGCTGACCGGGATCAACCCGGCGCACCGCACGGGAGATACCTTATGACACGAACATTGCTTGCTACAGTTGCTGTAGCTGCGTTGACCGCCACCTCAGCCTTTGCCGAAGAGGTCCGCGTTTACAACTGGTCCGATTACATCGACGAAGAGTTGTTGACCAAATTCGAAGAAGAAACAGGCATCAAGTTGATCTACGACGTCTTCGACAGCAATGAAGTGCTGGAAACAAAGATGCTTACAGGTTCTTCTGGCTACGACGTGGTTGTGCCATCCGGCACCTTTTTGCAGCGCCAGATTTCCGCAGGCGCGTTTCAGCCTTTGGATAGATCAAAGCTGAGCAACGCAGGCAACATGTGGGACGTGATTGAAGCGCGGACAGACCAATATGATTCCGGAAACGCCCATTCTATCAACTATATGTGGGGCACTACAGGTCTTGGCGTGAATGTCGGCAAAGTCACAGAGGTATTGGGCGCAGACGCTCCGATGGGGTCTTTGGAACTGGTGTTCAACCCGGCCAATATGGAAAAACTGGCTGAATGCGGTGTGCATTTTCTGGATGCTCCTGCCGAAATGATCCCAGCAGCTTTGCAATTCTTGGGCGAAGACCCCGACAGCCATGATCCGGAGGTCATTGCAAAAGCCGAAGCGGTTTTGATGGGCGTGCGCCCCCATATTACCAAATTCCACAGCTCCGAATACATCAACGCGCTGGCCAATGGTGACATTTGCGTAGCGTTCGGTTGGTCTGGCGATATCTTGCAAGCCCGTGACCGTGCCGCAGAAGCCGAGAACGGCGTCGAAATCGCCTATAACGCCCCGTCTGAGGGCGCATTGATGTGGTTTGACCAAATGGCAATCCCGGCCGATGCACCAAACCCGGATGCAGCCCATAAATTCCTGAACTTTATCATGGATGCGCAAAATATGGCGGCGGCGTCGAATTACGTTTACTACGCCAACGGCAACAAAGCGTCGCAGGAATTTCTTGTAGAAGATGTGATTGGTGATACAGCGATCTACCCGGATGAAGCCACGCTGGAAAACCTATACACTACAACACCTTATCCGCAGAAAGTGCAGCGCGTCGTGACGCGTTTGTGGACGAAAATCAAATCAGGCACCTAACTTCCTGATCCTATGGGCGCGGCACAGGTCGCGCCCTAAACCATGACATAGGGGATACCTTTGGCCGAGACCGTTTTTGCCCCTTGGGATGATCCGAGCGAAAAGCCGTTGATCACCTTCAGCAACGTCACAAAACGCTTTGGCGATTTCACCGCCATCGACGATCTGACGCTAGATATTTTCGAAAAAGAATTCTTTGCACTGCTTGGCCCGTCGGGTTGTGGCAAAACCACAATGATGCGGATGCTGGCCGGGTTCGAGAACCCAACAAGCGGCGTCATAGGGCTTGCCGGCAAGGACATCGCCGGCGTGCCGCCAAACAAACGCGCCGTGAACATGATGTTTCAAAGCTATGCGTTGTTTCCGCACCTATCGATCTGGGACAATATCGCTTTTGGATTGAAGCGCGACAATCTGGGCAAAGATGCAATCGCCACCCGTGTGGATGAAATGCTGAAACTGACACGTCTGGAAAAGTTTGCACGGCGCAAACCCCATCAGATTTCTGGCGGTCAACGTCAACGGGTGGCGCTGGCACGATCTTTGGCAAAAGCCCCAAAGCTGCTGTTGCTGGACGAGCCACTTGGCGCTTTGGACAAAAAACTGCGTCAGGACACGCAGTTTGAATTGATGGACATTCAGGAAAAGACCGGCACGACGTTTGTCATCGTGACCCACGATCAGGAAGAGGCCATGACAGTCGCGTCGCGCGTCGCGGTCATGGACGAAGGGCGCATCATTCAAGTGGCCACACCCGAACGCATCTACGAGGGGCCGAATTCTGTCTATGTTGCCGATTTCATCGGGGACGTGAACATTCTAAGTGGCACAGCATCTGCCTATGGCCGCGAAATGTACCGCGTTGATTGGGGGGGCAGCACACCCGCAACTGCCACCAGCGCCATGCCCTTTTCCGATGGCCAAACGTGCCATCTTGCGATCCGCCCGGAAAAGATTTCAATCACTGCAGACAAACCCGAGGCGGACAATGCGGTTCAAGGCAAAGTGCTGGATATCGCTTATCTCGGGAACCTGTCGACGTATTACGTCGAACTTGCCACCGGCCAAACGATCAAAGCGCAAACTGCAAACACACGACGCGTGTCGCGCCGCAGTTTCACATGGGAAGATCCGGTTTGGGTGTCGTGGACAGCAACAGCCGGAGTGCTTTTGGACAAATGAGGCGCACGTTTTTAATAACAGTGCCTTATGTTTGGCTTTTGGCGTTGTTTTTGGTGCCATTTGTAATGGTGTTCAAAATCTCGCTGTCGGATTCTGTGCTGGCTATTCCACCGTACTCCCCCACGATAAAAGACGGTTTATGGGGTTTGCTGTCGCAGCTGGACATCGAAAACTTCACCTTCTTGACCACGGATGATCTGTACTGGAAAGCCTACCTAAGCTCCGCCCGCATTGCGTTAATCTCTACGTTTCTAACGCTGATCGTGGGTTATCCAATCGCTTACGCCATGGCGCGCGCTCCGCAGGAATGGCGGGCAACTTTGATGATGTTGGTGATTTTACCCTTCTGGACGAGCTTTTTAATACGGGTCTATGCGTGGATCGGCATTCTAAGCACAGAAGGGTTCCTGAACCAATTCTTGATGGGAATTGGCATAATTTCGGAACCCTTGGTGGTCTTGAACACCAACACCGCCGTCTACATCGGCATCGTTTACACCTATGTCCCCTTCATGATCCTTCCCATCTACGCGGCTTTGGAACGGCTGGATGGTTCCTTGATTGAAGCGGCCGAAGATTTAGGCTGCTCACGCCTGCAGGCCTTTTGGTTGGTCACAATTCCATTGTCGAAAAACGGGATCATCGCAGGGTGTTTTCTGGTCTTTATTCCGGCGTTGGGCGAATTTGTTATTCCATCGTTGCTGGGCGGTTCAGGTACTTTGATGATCGGGAAGGTGCTGTTTGAAGAGTTCTTCTCGAACCGCGATTGGCCTGTCGCATCAGCTGTAGCCGTAATCTTGTTGCTGATTTTGATCATTCCCATCGTGCTTTTTCAACGCAATGAGCAACGCCAAGCGGAGGCGGATCAATGAACCGTCTGAGCCCATTCAATGTCGTTTCCCTCACCCTGGGTTTTGCGTTTTTATACCTGCCGATGCTGATCCTTGTGATCTACAGCTTCAACAAGTCAAAGCTTGTGACGGTTTGGGCCGGGTTTTCCACAAAATGGTACGGCGAACTGTTTCAAAACGAGGCCTTTCTGGACGCAGCTTGGGTCACCTTGAAGGTGGCCGTCGTGTCGTCGACTTGCGCCACAATCCTTGGCACAATGGCCGCCTACACCTTAGTGCGCGGCGGTCGGTTTTTCGGGCGAACACTGTTTTCCGGCATGATCTATGCGCCCTTGGTCATGCCCGAGGTGATCACAGGTTTGTCGCTGCTTTTGTTGTTTATCAGCATCGGTCTGGATCGCGGCACGATGACAATCGTTTTGGCGCATACCACATTTTCGATGTGTTTTGTGTCAGTTGTTGTCTCATCACGCCTGATGTCATTTGACCGTTCTTTGGAAGAAGCCGCCCTAGATCTTGGAGCCACACCCTTCGCTGCGTTTCGGCTGGTAACTTTGCCCATCATTGCGCCCGCAGTGGTCGCAGGTTGGTTGTTGGCCTTTACCTTATCGCTGGACGATTTGGTTATTGCGCAATTCGTTTCAGGCCCATCTGCGACCACATTGCCCATGAAAATTTGGTCATCTGTTAGATTGGGCGTCAGTCCGGAAATCAATGCGCTTAGTTCAATCCTGATTGCGTTGGTATCGGTCGGAGTGATCACCGCATCGCTGGCATCAAAGCGCCAAACCATTCGCATGCAGCAAGAAGAACAGTCCGCAGCCCGCATCACATGAGGCACATTTTTCCAAGCTACGCATACGGCCCTGAACCCAAGGCACACTGCTGGTGGGATGAAACCTGCCTCATACCGCAATTTTCATCGTTGGCTGCAGATGATACCGCGAGTATCGCAATCATCGGCGGTGGATTTACCGGATTGAACGCAGCCTACCATCTGGCAAAAGCGGGCAAGGACGTTGTTGTGCTGGATGCGAACGAAATCGGTTGGGGCGCATCGGGGCGCAATGGCGGTTTCTGCTGCTTGGGCGGTGGAACCGCAAGCGATGCGCTCTTGGATTTACGGTTCGGCAAGCAAGATCGCCTGCATTATCGGGCAACCGAAAAACGGGCCGTATCATATGTCGATGATTTGATCCAAACTTTGGGTTTGGATGTTGATCGCCATTCAAACGGGGAAACAGCGCTCGCACACCGCGCAAAAGACATGAACCACCTGCTGGCATCTGCAGAGCAGATCGAAGAAAACTATGGCGTTGTACCGCAGTATACTTCGCAAGATGACATGGCTGCCCAAGGCCTATCCGGTCCATTCTTCGGCGCAATGACAACGCCAATCGGCTTTGCTTTGAACCCTCGGAAATATCTTTTGGGGCTCGCTACAGTTGCGCGTGACGCAGGCGCCCGCATTTTTGAAAATGCTGATGTCGTCAAAGTAGAACGCACAGCCAATATGTGGGTATTGGATGTTGGGAATTTCCAACTGAAAGCCGATAAAGTCATTGTCGCGACCAACGGATATTCAAGCGAAACAGTGCCGGACTGGCTTGCGGGAAGATACATGCCCACGCAGTCAAACGTGATCGTCACGCGCCCAATTTCCGACCAGGAACAAGCCGAACAGGGCTGGACAAGCGCTCAGATGGCCTTCGATACGCGCAATTTACTGCATTATTTCAGGCTATTGCCGGATGGACGGTTTTTGTTTGGAATGCGCGGCGGATTAACAGCTTCTGCGCGATCCGACTTGCGTTCAATGCAAGCCGCACTTCGAGATTTTCGGAAAATGTTCCCAGCTTGGTCGCAGGTCGACATAACCCACAATTGGTCAGGCATGGTCTCGGTTGCCCGCAGTCAGTTGCCGTTTGTTGGACAAGTTCCAGATGCGGAGAACATGTTCGCAGGCCTTAGTTTTCACGGGAACGGCGTGGCCATGGGCAGCTATGTGGGCAAACTACTAAGTCAATTGGTCATGAACGATGACGCAGTATCACGTCCTTTGGCAATGTCAGATCCCCCCGCACAGTTCCCGTTTGGCGCAGCAAGGCGCGTGATAATGCCCGCTGTTTATGCCGGGTTGGCCATACTCGATTTTTGAGGCTGTGCCTGAATGGACCCTTCGCACGTTCAAAACTGACGAACGGGCCCTCCAATATTGACACATGCGGTGCCGTGGCCCATTCCAGCACCCAAACCGCGTAAAGAGGTGAGCAGATGAAGATCGCAATGATTGGCACCGGGTATGTCGGATTGGTATCCGGTGTATGTTTTTCAGACTTTGGGCATGATGTCGTATGTGTCGACAAGGATCCCGCAAAGATCGAGATGCTAGAAGCTGGCAAAGTTCCAATTTATGAACCCGGTCTCGATGCATTGATGGCAAAAAATGTTGCGGCGGGACGGCTGTCGTTTTCGGGGGACCTGGCAAAGGCCGTTGACGGGGCCGAGGCAATTTTTATCGCTGTTGGCACGCCAACCCGACGCGGCGACGGGCACGCGGACTTAACGTATGTCATGGCTGCTGCCGAAGAAATTGCCACGGCGTTGACAGGATACGCCGTCATCGTAACCAAATCGACTGTTCCGGTTGGAACAAACCGGCAAGTAAAACATGTCGTCAGCAAAGCCAATCCAGATGCCGAATATGACGTCGCATCAAACCCTGAGTTCTTACGCGAAGGTGCTGCCATCGATGATTTCATGCGCCCAGACAGGGTTGTCGTTGGGGTTCAAAACGACCGCGCGGCTGACGTCATGGCGGAAGTCTACAGACCGCTCTACCTGCGAGATTTTCCAATCATGACCACCGATCTGGAAAGCGCAGAGATGATAAAATACGCCGCCAACGCATTTTTGGCTACCAAAATCACCTTTATCAACGAAATTGCCGCCCTGTGTGAACGCACAGGGGCAGACGTGAAAATGGTGTCTAAAGGCATGGGGCTAGACGGGCGTATCGGGAATAAATTTTTGCACGCAGGTCCCGGCTATGGCGGCAGTTGCTTTCCAAAAGATACTCAGGCTTTGGCACGCATGGGGCAGGACCATTCCATGCCTATGCAAATTACCGAAGCCGTCATTAAGGTAAACGATGAGGTCAAACGGCGTATGATCGACAAGATCGTCGATATTTGCGAAGGTTCTGTTAATGGAAAAACGATCGCGATCCTTGGCGTGACGTTTAAACCCAACACTGATGACATGCGGGATGCTCCGGCCTTAACAATTGTTCCAGCCCTTGTAGGTGCCGGTGCCAAAGTTAGGGTTGTGGACCCACAGGGACAACGGGAAGGCGAAGACCTACTGCCTGGTGTCAACTGGCTGGACGATGCGTACAAAGCCGTACAAAACGCCGACGCGACAGTCATTATGACCGAATGGAATGAATTTCGCGCCCTAAACTTGAAACGCGTCGCAAACCGTATGGCGCGACCAGCTTTAGCCGATTTGCGAAACATCTATTCGGAAAAGGACGCCAAGCGCGCCGGCTTCGTTGCATACACGTCTATCGGGCGGGCAGACTACGGCATCTCAAGTTAAGCATCTTCCCGAATTGCGGTTACTTCGCCAGGGAACACCAAAACACCCCCCTGCAGTACAAGCATAGTCGCGCCGCCTTCGCTGCGCACTTCAGTGATTCTTGCATAGCTTTCAACGGCAGTGGAACCGATCAGTGAATCATTCGCATATGCTTCAAGCTCGAAGCTGTAAACGCCGTCATCAAACGGTGTTTGATTATCGCCCACGCCAGCCCATTCAATCGGATCTGCGCTATTTGGTACAGTCATTCGCTGCACTTCAGCGCCGTTTGAATCCTTCACAACAAGAAAAACCTCATCAGCTGCCGCAGGTGGATTTGGCGCCAATGTAATCGGAGACCCGCTGAATTGAGCAGGCGCCGCGCTACGGACTTCCATACCGATCCAGCCTCCCATCTCGGCCATATTCCCCGCCCCAATTTGGGTTCCCAGCGCAGACAACAGTTCATTTGCCTTCACTTGCTGTTCAACCATCGAAAATTGAGCCAATTGAGCCGCGTATTCAGATGAATCAATTGGCTCCAAAGGGTCCTGATACTTTGCCTGCGCCGTTAACATCTGTAAAAATGTTTCGAAATCAGAGGACAGAACAGACCCTGCCTCTGCGGGTGCTTGCTGCTGTCCTGTTTGCATTGCAATACTATTTGCAAACGTACTGGTCTGGGAAATCGGGGTCATTTTTTGTCCTTACACACGAATATCAATACCGTTGGACGCATAGGCCAACGTGTTTTCAGAAGCACTATTTACAATAGTTGACTGGGCTACCTGGGCGGTCACGCTTTCTGGGTCACCATCAAAAATTGAGCCAGAATGTGATTGTTCTGATGATTTTTGCCCAAATGAGAAGTTGATGTCGTCATACCCCATGTCCATGAAAGACTGTTCCAGATCACTGATGTGCTTGCGCAGCAAATCAAGAGTTTCAGAACGATCAGCTAAGATATTTACCGAAATTCCGGCTTCAGCGGGGGTTAACATCATACGAACTTTACCCAATTCCGCAGGGTTCAAAGCAACTTCTATAACTTTGTCCGCAGCTTGTGCGCTTTTTACCGCTTCAATCAATTGCTTTGCTACAGCAACCTGATGATCCAGTCGCGGCGCAGCTGGCAAAATTGGTGCTGGTGTTGATTTGGTTTCCGCGGAGGCGTCAATTGACGCTAAACCCACCTCCAGAACGTCAGCAATTTGTGCTGTTGCGGAGTTCGCGTTTCGCAAGTTTTCCGGCATTTGAGCGTGCAATATGGACTGAACTGGATGGGACAAGACCTTTGGTGTCATGGTCTCAGGTTGATTTTGTTTGGTGATCCGAACGTCAAAATCAGTGGCGTCATGTTGGTTTTCTTCAGTTGCAATATCACTCTTGGTCACCACCAGCGTCGCGGATCCACGCCCACTTTTCAACAGATCATGCTCAAGTCTTTGAGCGTTTGCCGTATCAAACAAAGATCCTTTAACCCCAATCTCCGCTTCACCTTTTTTAATAATTTCGGTGGCTGTATCCGTCACAGACTCTGCGGCCATATCCGACGGTTGCCTTACAGGAGGCAACACCATCATTTGCTCCAGAGGCGTCCGGACAGAGGAGCTGACTATTCTTTTCTCAAACCCCAAAGAGGCAGAATCAGCATCAGTGAGTTCAACTACGGTATGTTCTTCAGGTACGCTTTGTTGAATCGAATTTTTCAAGTTCTTTGGGCTAAAAGGGATGACTTGCTCTTCAGGTTTCTCTGAACCCCGAACAGTCACAACCACTTTTGGCACATCTTTTGTGGTGTCTTCCAGAAGCACCGTTTTGCCTTGAACCTCACCTGAGCCCTGAAGGGTATTTTCGGTCGCAGTCGAAGGTTTTTCCAGTTTGGTATCAGCGTCCCGCGCAATATCTGTAGCATGCACTGACACCTCGTCAGGGTCTTCGTCCATTCTATCAGATACATCAGCTTCCGGCTCACGTTCCGCGGCTAGCAGCACATCTTCAAACCTATTTTCACCTTCAGTCTCGATACTGTTTTCAGTTGTAGATTTTACACCAGCGGTGACAGTATTTAAAATTGTAGATTGTAATGGGTGCACCCGAACGCTCCAAGAATTCTTCTTCGATACGCTTACTATGTACATGTATAGTTACTAGTTCTTTACTGGTTTGCCTGCATTGTCTGAAAAGTATTTTCAATTGAAGAGACATGCACATGATAGAAATCACACAGAGTGCCCAAGCAACGAAAGCTCTAACGCCAAAGGATGACAAAGCGTTACGTCAAGCGGCGGAGAATTTAGAAGCAACTTTTTTAGGCGAGATGTTAAAGGCAGCCGGTCTTGGCGAATCACGAGAAAGCTTCGGTGGCGGTGCTGGCGAAGATCAGTTTTCTTCTTTTCTAGTCCAACAACATGCCAAAGCAATGGTTAGTTCTGGTGGGATTGGCTTGGCTGAATCAATTTACAACTCATTAAAGGAGCGCCACGCGAATGGATGATCTTTTACAAAACACAATTAGCGCACTGGATAGTATTCTGGACGACGAGCGTAGAGCGTTATTGGATGGAGACCTTGAATTAATATCTTCTCTACTGAAAGAGAAAGAAGTTTTAATTGAAACACTTAATGCACAAGAGGAAATTGATCGCGCCGAACTGGAAAAGTTGAATGATAAGGTCAAGCGTAACCAAGACTTGTTAAATTCGGCACTTGAAGGAATTCGAACAGTTGCGCGCCGTTTGGCAACGATGCGACGCATACGCGGATCGCTGGACACCTACGATGCGCAGGGCAGAAAAAATACAATTGATTTGCAAACAAGCAGATCTGTCGAAAAACGAGCCTGAAGCGATTGAATAAAATGTGATGAATTGGAGCCGGAGAACTTAGCAAACCGTTAGCACTTTTTGGCGCATGTTTGGATTGCACTCATGACGAGTGGCGCATTTCCAAAAATGGATAATGCAGCTGTCAGAATGACATCCTGTCCGAACCATACAGGTCGGAATCAAACAGACGTAAAGCGTCACAAGAAGGAAAGTGCAAATGTCGAGCATTCTTACAAACAACAGTGCCATGGTTGCGTTGCAAACCCTCAAAGGGATCAACAAAAACCTGGCAATGACCTCCAACGAAATCTCAACTGGTAAATCTGTTGCTACTGCCAAAGACAACTCTGCGGTGTGGGCCATTTCGAAGGTGATGGAGTCCGATGTAAAAGGATTCAAAGCCATTTCTGATAGTCTGTCACTAGGCGAAGCGTCTGTTTCCGTTGCGCGGAACGCATCGGAATCAATCACTGATTTGCTGACGGAAATGAAAGGCAAAATTGTTGCTGCTCAAGAAGACAATGTTGACCGTGGCAAAATCAACGATGACGTCACAGCCCTGAAAGAGCAGATCGCTTCAGTTGTATCCGCGGCACAGTTCAACGGATTGAACCTGGTTGACGGGAACACGGCATCAGCAAACATTTTGTCATCACTTGATCGTGATTCATCTGGTGCAGTCTCATCTTCGTCCATCACCGTTACTGGTCAGGATTTATCCAGTGGTGCTTACGTTGCACGAGATGTCTTTACTCTAACGACTGGTACAGCAGCAGCCGGCGGCGATAGTTTTGGTGTTTCGCTGGACGCATCAGGCGGGTCTGATACAGTATCCATTGATGACACAGCATTGGTTGCAGGTGACAAAATTTCAATGCGCTTTGGCGAAAGTGAAATTTCGTACACTGTGACAGCTGAAGACGTTGCATCCTCTGATACTGCAGCTGTGGTCGCAGTTGGCCTGAAGTCTGCTATCGAAGCAGGTACAGAAGACATTGCGGTGGACTACGATCCTGGTACAGCTGCAAATGACATCGTAATCACAAACAACCAAGCCAATTCTGTTTCCGTATCCGCACAGGTTACAAACGCAGGCGCGGGTGGTTTGGGTGCATTGGCTGCAATTGACGTGTCCTCTAGCGGTGGGGCAGCCGCTGCTTTGGGCTCAATTGAAACCTTGATCGATACAGCAATTGATGCGTCAGCCGCATTTGGTTCCGTGGAAGGTCGTATCTCTACCCAATCCGAGTTTATCTCGAACTTGTCTGATTCTTTGAAATCAGGCATCGGCGCGATGGTAGATGCGGACATGGAAGAAGTGTCTGCTCGTTTGCAAGCTCTGCAAACACAACAGCAGCTGGGTGTTCAATCCTTGTCGATTGCAAACCAAGCACCTCAGACTTTGTTGTCTCTCTTCCGTTAAGTTAACGATCCGGGGCGCGGAAATGCGCCCCGGGCTTTCTATACTCATGACTTCAACTTAATCTGAAAGCTGTAATGTGAACGCATTCTCAAAAGCAAAAAATGGCTATGCCCAACATGCGGCTACCACGCAGACTGACCGCAGGGCAGAATACGATGTTATTGTAAAAGTAACCCATAGATTACGTGCAACTGCACAAAAGGCCAAAACTGATTTTTCAAAATATGCAGAAGCATTGCATGACAATCGGCGGCTTTGGAATACTCTGGCCATCGATGTGTCCGATGCTGACAATAGCTTACCTCAAGAATTACGGGCTCGCGTCTTTTATCTATCAGAGTTTACGGCACAGCATACGACCAAAATTCTGCGAGAAAAAGCGTCTGTTATGCCGTTGTTGGAAATAAACATGGCCGTAATCAGAGGGCTTAAAAATGGGGGCACTTCAACATGAGTGGATTAATTCTAAAACTGAGCCCAAAAGAGCGTATTCTCATAAATGGCGCTGTAATTGAGAATGGTGATCGCCGTAGCCGGTTGGCAATTATGACTCCAGATGCGAACATACTTCGGCTTAGGGATGCAATTCATCCAGAAGATGCAAAAACGCCAGTGAGAAGAGTTTGTTATGCCGTACAACTGGTTTTGACTGGCGATACGACTACTGATGACGCTCACCTACCTTTGCTGCGTCATATCGAAGAACTAAGCCAAGTGTTTGTGGACACAGACAGCAGGAAGCACTTGGATATGGCATCTGATGCTTTGGTCCAAGGCGATCACTACAAATGCCTTAAAGCACTGCGCACTCTCATTCCAAGAGAAGACAGGCTTTTAGCGACGAGAAATTGATGATCTGCGGCTAACTGAAAGTCTACTTTCAAATGAATTGAATGCGAGTGCACTCATGCATGTGTTGTCTGCCGAGGTATTGTCTTGACTCTACGCAAAATCAGACCGAGCTGATCGAAGCCGTTCCTTACCCCTTTTGGAGTACTTGAAGCTAAAAATTCGTCCAAATCTGGCCATGCTTGTATCGCTGCATCAATCTCCGGATCCGCTCCATGAGCATACAAGCCGGAACTTATCATCATTTCATTTTTTGCATAAGTTCCCAAAATTCGGCGGGTTCGTCCTAGTAGGTTGTTTTCTTGATCAGTCGCAGCTGCGGGTAAGCTCCTAGACACAGATCGGAGGACATCCACAGCTGGGTACCGCCCTCGTTCCGCAATCGCTCTGTCTAAAACCACGTGCCCGTCCAACACTCCGCGTAGTATGTCTGCGATTGGCTCATCCATGTCTGATCCAGCCACCAAGACGCTAAACACCGCCGTAATGTCGCCTTGCGCCGGCCCTCCTGTTCCAGATCTTTCACAAAGAGACATAATCATATGTGCTGTTGAAGGCGGATAACCCCGCAAAACCGGGGCCTCGCCAGCCGCGACAGCGACTTCTCTATGTGCTTCAGCAAAACGAGTAATTGAATCTGCCAAGAACAAAACTGACTTACCTTGATCACGGAAATATTCTGCAACGGCCATCGCTGACCAAGCGCAACGCCGCCTCAACAAAGGAGACTGATCTGACGTGGCGGCGACGATGACCGAGCGACCTAAACCCTCCGAGCCCAAAACTGTCTCGACAAAATGGCGCACTTCACGGCCGCGTTCCCCAATCATAGCCACTACGACAACATCGGCTTCCATGTTCTGCGCCAAACTGCCCAACAAACTAGACTTCCCGACACCCGATCCAGCAAAAAGACCAATGCGCTGACCACGGACGATCGGCAGCATTGTATCAAACACAGCCAAACCAGTGGCCAGCCTTTCACCCATAGCACGCCGTTGTCCGGCGGCTGGCGGAGACGCTTTCAGTGGCGACGGTACTCCACCTTCTGGTAAAGGCAAATTATCAAGCGGACGTCCGTCCGGGTCAATAATGCGGCCAATCCAGTCATTGCAAGGTGAAATGGTGGCGGCGCCGTGAACCATAGCTTTATTGCCAAGCGCCACGCCTTCCACAGGCCCGTCAGGCAAAACGGTAACGAGATTCGAAGACAGCTGAACGACCTCTCCTGACAAAGAGGCTTCGTCATGACGAATGATTGTAACGCGATCGCCGATGCGCGCGTCGCCCTCTAATCCCGAGACGACAACTACGCCCCCTTCGACTGCGTCAACTCGACCCACAGTTCTAATAGCGCTGATTTTCGCCAGTTGCCCACGAAGGGCGCTTACGTTTTTTTCGTTGTTCATGAAAATCCTCCGGACTTCGCTCACTGTTTCTAAAGGAATCAGGGTTAAGCCTTGGTTGAAATTTCACGAGGGAGAAGCCCTGATGTTTGAAAATCTGGATGTTTTTAAAATTGCGCATGCAATGGCAAGCCATGCTGGTCAAAGACAAGCCATCATTTCACAGAATGTCGCAAACGCAGACACGCCCGGGTTTAAGTCCATGGATCTGCCCGACTTTAAAAGCTCATATACGGGTGAAAACCAGACTGGCTTGCAAAAAGCGACTCGCGACAAACACCTGCATGGGACTCACTCCGGGATTGCACTGAACGCCTTTGAAGAAAAATCTATAGCTTCTCCTGATGGCAATAGTGTGTCCATTGAAACAGAAATGCTGAAGGCCACAGAGGTTTCGCGCCAACACAATAGGGCGTTGGCCATATACAAATCGTCCTTGGACATTCTGCACAAATCATTGGGACGTCGATAAATGACCGATTTTTCAAAATCACTCACCGTGGCAACCAGTGGGCTAAAAGCCCAAGCTATGCGTTTACGCCATTTGTCTGAAAACATTTCAAATGCTGACACTCCGGGATATCGGCGCAAAACCGTACAATTTGAATCAGAATTTGGGACACGAAGCGATGTCGCAAGCGTTTCAACGGGCAAAGTTAACTTGGATCGTACCGAGCTGGAACGCATTTACGATCCATCTCACCCATTGGCTGACGAAACCGGACATTTTGACGGATCAAACGTCAATCTGCTTATTGAGCTGGCTGATGCCCGCGAAGCCCAACGCAGCTACGAAGCTAATCTGAAAATGTTCGAGCAAACACGAAAGATGTCTTCAGGCTTGATGGACTTGCTACGTCGATAATTATCTAAATCAAGGAGATCCAGAATGGATATGAACCTAATTTCAGCTGTGCAAAAGTACGCCGCGTCGAAACCTGCTACTCAACCCGATCCCAAAGGCGTTTCAGAAACAAGTTTAGGCAAGGTCGCAATAGATTTTGCACAAACACTCGCAAACAGCGAAGCAGCCGCTAAGCAAGCAATGATCGGTGACGCCGACCCGCATGCGCTGGTGCAAGCTTTGGCGCAAACAGAGCTTGCTGTAGAAACAGCAGTGACCGTCCGCAACAAAGTCGTCGAGGCGTATCAAGAAATTTTGAGAATGCCTGTCTGATGATTACCGAAGTCATCTTTTACGACACGATGAGAGCAGGGTTGTGGATTGCAGTTCTTGTTTCAATTCCAATCCTCACTGTCGCTCTGCTGGCCGGTGTATCCATCGGCCTGGTTCAAGCGCTTACTTCCATTCAGGAAATGACCTTAACTTTCGTTCCTAAACTTGCAGCGATTATCATCGTTTTTTGGATGTCCATGGGCTTTATGACCGAAACTTTGGTCGCCTTCTTTCAAGATAGAATAATTCCCTTAATTATAGGAGGTTAGAGTGGACAATACAGGGTATACGATCATAACTCGACAGTCCGGCCTGTCCCGCGAAATGCAAGTCATAGCAAACAATATCGCCAATTCTGCAACGACCGGTTTTCGGCAGGAAGGCATTATTTTCTCTGAATACGTGCAAGGTGTTGAGAACGGCCCATCATTGTCGATGGGACAAGGCAATGTTCGGGAAACGTCTTTTCTGCAAGGTGCGCTGACGCCAAGTGGCGGTACTTTTGATTTCGCAATTGAGGGGGATGGATATTTCCTGATCGAAACTCCCTTGGGCGAACGGCTAACACGGTCAGGTGCGTTTTCGCCAAACGCTGCTGGCGATCTTGTTACATACGATGGATTTCGAGTTTTGGACGCAGGGGGGGCACCTGTCTTCGTACCCCCTGGCGCGCGATCCATTTCTGTATCAAATGACGGAACCCTAAGTGCAGACGGCACGCTGATTGGCCAATTGGGTGTCGTGTCACCCAATGCACCAAACGACATGGTGCGCGAGGACGGCGTAATGTTTCGGGCCGATGCAGGGTTCGAGCCTGCCGTAGACGCCCGCGTCCTGCAAGGGTTTGTGGAAGGATCCAACGTTCAACCCCTGACGCAGTTGGCCCGGATGATCGAAGTCCAGCGGGCATATGAAATGGGTCAAAACTTCTTGGAAAGCGAAGACGAACGAGTGCGTCAAGCCATTGAATCACTGACAAAATCTTAAGGAGAAATCATGCGCGCTTTACAAATTGCCGCAACCGGAATGGCCGCTCAGCAAATGCGTGTGGAAACCATTTCCAACAACCTCGCGAACATGAGCACGACCGGCTACAATGCCCGTCGCGCAGAGTTTGCTGACCTGCACTATGAACAGATGGCGCGCGCAGGGGCCGTAAACGCGTCAGATGGAACCGTTCTTCCAACCGGCGTGCAGTTGGGTCTAGGTGTGCGGCCCGCTGCGGTTTCAATGCAGCTTGCCCAAGGATCTTTGTCTGCTACCGGCGGTGACTTGGATGTTGCGATTGAAGGAAACGGATATTTGGAAGTAACACTTCCATCCGGCGCTTCGGCCTACACCCGTGATGGTGGCTTAAAGCGAACCGGTGACGGTCTAATTGTGACATCTGACGGCTTTCCCGTCACCCCGGATATTGTCATTCCTGAAGACGCACGCAGCATTTCGATTAACGCTGACGGTGAAGTTTACGCATACTTTGCAGACGCAACTGCCGCGCAGCTTTTGGGGCAATTTACCTTAACCGGGTTTTCGAATCCAAAGGGATTGGAAGCTTTAGGTGGAAACCTGTTTTCTGAAACAGAAGCTTCCGGAGCACCGGTCAACTCGACCCCGGGAACCGACGGCTTGGGGACCTTGCGTCAAGGGTTTCTTGAAGACAGCTCGGTAGATGCTGTTCGCGAAGTCACCGAACTGATCGAAGCCCAAAGGGGATATGAAATGAATGCTAAAGTCATTTCAGCAGCGGATCAGATGATGGGCGCAACGACGCAAATCCGATGATGAAATGGGTTTGCGCAACAGCACTAATTTTCTCAGGGTATCAGGCCATGGCCGACATCCTAGTGACCACTCGCACAATTCGGCCCGGAACGGTGATCGTGGCGTCGGATTTAGGCGTTTTGCCCGGAGATCGTGCAGACAGCTTTTCGTATGCCGCTGACGTTGTCGGGCAAGAAGCTCGTGTGGCTCTTTACCCGAACCGTCCAATTCACTTCGACCACGTCGGACCACCTGCCCTGGTTGAGCGAAACCAGATCGTTTCGCTTCGATATGTTGGTGCAAAATTGGCAATCTCTACTGAGGGCCGGTCCTTGGACCGAGGTGGAGTGGGAGACAGGGTGCGGATTATGAACCTTTCATCCCGTGCAACCATTTTTGGATACGTTCAACCTGATGGAACGATAAAAGTATCCCGCTAGGAAGGTATTAAAATGCAAAAACACACAATCGGCTTTATCGGTCTAGGCTTTCTCATCAGCGCATGTGGCGGTAGCGATCATCTGGGCAAAGCTCCGTCGTTTTCCAAACCAACGGACAGCGCGGAACATTCCGCAATGATCTCACAAGGTTTGCCAGTGCGCCTTGAAGCGCAGCGACCACAAGATCAAGCATCTCTTTGGAGCGGAACAAGGCAATCTCTTTTGGGTGACAGACGTGCCGTACAGCGGGGCGACATTATGACGGTCGTGATAGAGATTGACGAAAAGGCCGAGATATCAAACGCCACGGCTAGATCCCGATCCGGCGGTGAAACGTTGGGAATCCCACAATTGGGCGGGCTGCCTCAGCGATTGGACGAAAAACTGCCCGACGGGGCATCTTCCTCCGAATTGGTCTCAGTTAACTCAAGCAGTACATCTTCCGGAGACGGGTCCGTAAAACGTAAAGAGAAACTTACGCTTCGTGTCGCAGCAACCATCGTAGACGTATTGCCCAACGGTGTATTGGCCATCTCGGGCTCACAAGAATTGCGCGTCAACTTTGAACTTCGTGAGCTTCTGGTGACAGGTTACGTGCGTCCGGAAGACATCTCACGGCAAAATGAAATCACCTATGATAAAATCGCTTCTGCAAGAGTCTCATACGGTGGGCGCGGTCAGATTACAGATGTTCAACAACCACGAATTGGTCAGCAAATTCTCGACCGAATTCTCCCATTTTAAGGAAGTGACATCATGAAAAAACTACTCCCTCTCATTTTGCTACTTGTTGGATCAGGCGCTGGTGTCGGCGCCGGTGTTTTTATGCGTCCGCCACCTCCGGAAATGACTGAGGAAGAAGCGCAGATTCACGCCGAAAAGCAAAAGGAACTTGAAAGCGAAAGCGAAGAACCACCAACCAGTGAATACGTAAAACTAAGCAACCAGTTTGTTGTCCCTATCGTCAATGACGAACGGGTTAACGCAATGGTTGTCATGTCCCTGAGTATCGAAGTCGAAGCAGGACAAAGAGACGCCGTGTTTTTGAGAGAGCCAAAGCTGCGTGACTCATTTCTGCAAGTTCTGTTCGATCATGCGAACATTGGTGGATTTGATGGTGAATTCACCAGCGCACGCAATCTAGCCATACTTCGGCAGGCATTGGTAGAGATCGCACGTAAAGACATGGGCGACACCGTGACAGACGTATTGATTCAAGAGATTGCCCGTCAAGATTACTAGATCTGACGAAATTTGAAATGTTCTAGTACGTTCTCCAAATTGCGTTTTTGTCGTTTGGAGGATATTTGCGCTTTGTGGCTTGCTGAAAGCGTATCGCTCACGAGAACCTTTCCATAAGCCTGACGTACACGTTGAAGGTGGGCTTCTTTTTGCACCATAACTTGCGCGAGCTCATAATTTAGTGCGTTTCGCGCTTTCGAAAGCCACTTCGCCCAAAGAACATCTGACCCCAATGCCTTTGAGGCATTAGCATCATCAAAACCTAATGAACGCCCATCTTCTTCCTGTTGCCTCAACTCAGCAAGATCATCTCGTAGTTTTTCTTCCCTTTTCAAGAACACTTGCAAAACCTGCTGTTCCTTTTGGTACTTCATTTGAGTCAATGCGTTCAGATCTTCTAAGTTTTTCATGACCAATTATTCCGCTGCGCCCGTTTTCTTGTTTCTTCCGCAAACCGAACAGCCGCTGCAACTGCCTGATAGTGTTCAGGAGAAATTTCTTCACCGATCTCCGTAACCGCATGCAACGCCCGTGCCGTCGGCGGATCGCTGTGGATGGGAACGCCGGCTTCTGCCGCCACTTCCCTTATGCGCAAGGCTACATCATCGATACCTTTTGCAACACAATTTGGGGCACTTCCTGCTGCGCGAGACCACTTAAGGGCAACCGCATAGTGTGTAGGGTTCACAATGATCACATCAGCGTCGGGCACATCGCCCATCATCTGAGACATCGCAGCCGATTGCGCACGTTGTCTTCGCTCCGCTTTCAAATGCGGGTCTCCTTCGGATTCCTTTGCTTCATCCATCAATTCTTTGTGTGACATTCGGTTTTTCCTGATGTGTTCAGCGTGCTGCCACAAAGCGTCTACCCCACCGATCGCTGCAGAGATGAGAACAACCAGAATCAGAAAGGTTATGCACAATTCACCAAGAAGGCTTACAACAACGTTCGGTTCACTTTGTGCAGAGGATACAATCTCTAAGATCCGCGATTTTAGAAACACGGCCAAGCAGGTTGAGTAAATAACAAGCTTGGTAAAACTCTTCCCAAACTCGAACAGTCCGTTACGGCCAAATTTATTTTTTGCGTTTGAGATCGGCGAAATCTTCGAAAGTTTTGGCTCAAGCTTTGTGGGTGCAAAAACCAGTCCGTTTTGCGCAATAATCGCCGCCAATACGGAAATGAAAGGGAACCCGAACACCGGCACCAAGGCAAGCGACACAGTGAAAAAGACGCCACCAAGCGTAGGGGAAAACGCCCCGGCAAAGACAGACTGCGAAAGATTTGAAGACTGATCTAACAGCACAGACAATACAGTCCCCAATTTGGTAACCACGAAGGACCCGGAGATCAAAAATGCCAAAATTAACCCAAAGTAAGCAGATGCTGTCAACAAATCGGCGGATCGGGCAATTTCACCCTTCTTTCTTTGATCCGCGAGCTTCTTTGCAGATGGATCAAACGACTTGTCTGTGTCGTCATCCGAACCACTCATGGCAGGTTTCCAAATGGATTGAACAAAAATTGATCAAAGGCTTGTAGCCAAACAGCCAACATAACTGGCGCGGCCAAACAAAGTATAAAAAGACCGCCAGCCGTGATCAACGGCGCCCCGACAAACGCCACCATCAACTGAGGCATAGCCTTGTTTATGACGCCAAGCATCAAGTTGTACAAAACTGAGACCAAAATGAACGGCGCAGACAAGGTAAAAGCCAGCGCAAATGCTTTGCTAACTTGCTTAGTGCCCCATTCACCGACATCACCTCCTCCGGCAAAGCGACCAATCGGCAAGAACTCGAAGGACAAGATTAGTAATTCAGCCGCTTTGATATGCAATCCCGCTATCACCGCCAAAGCCATACCACCAAACATCAACACGTACCCGATGGCCGCCAACGGCTCTACAGCAGCACCACCAAGCAATTGTGACAAAGATGTCGATTGCGCGGCGATTGCCCCCGCTGTTTGAAGAGCCAAGATAAAAAGACGGATGCCTAATCCAATTATCAAACCAGATGCGACTTCTGTCATTGCCAGAAATGCTAAATCTGATGGTGTGTTGGAAAACGTACTAAATTCAACTGCGGGCGCGACAATCATAGTAAATGAGAGCGCCAAAATTAGTTTGATACGTGCTGGTACAGACTGCTCACCAAACGCGGGCATAAGTGCAACTACTGCTCCAGTTCGTAAAAATACAATCAATCCATGCCAAAGATACTCATTCGAGATCTCTAAAAACTCGGCCAACCCGTCCATTAAGCCGCAACAACACCAATCAGAGAAGGACGGGCATCTACACCAATCTCTTCGAATGATAAGACGGGTGTATTGATCCCTTTGGCATGCATCAAAGTACGCAAAAACCGGCGACGGCGAGTGTTTGTAACGACCGCAGGGAAAATTCCTTCGTCATTGGCGTCGCGCACTTTTTGGGAAACGTTATCGGCCAGTGTGTTAAAGAGATCCGGGGGCAAAGCGATATCCAATCCGCGATCAGCTTCGACTTGATAGTTTGCAAATGCATCCTCCCATTCCGGTGCAAGCTGCAATAAAGGCAGAGTACCATCAGCCCGGCGCATCTCTGCTACCAGCTGAAATCCCAACCTTTGACGTACATGTTCACAGATTGCCTCTGGTGTCGCATTCTGCCCTCTGGCCTCAGCTATAGCTTCCAATATGAGAGGTAGGTTTCTTATCGAGACCTGTTCTTCCAAAAGAAGCCGCAGTACTGCGTGTAACAAATCGATGGGGACACGATCAGGAATTAGTTCATCCAAAAACTTTCTGTTCGCTTCCGCGCGGGATGGATCAGATACATTAACCATTTCTGACAAAAGCCGTCTGAGGGACTTCAACGATAGCAATCGCCCGAAATTGCGCTTGACCACTTCTAGCAAATGAGTGGCCAAAACCTCGGTTGGCGTTACGATTGTTACTCCAGCCAGTGCGGCAGTTTCTTGATCGGAGGTTGTTATCCAACGCGCTGGGGCACCATATACTGGTTCCTTTGCATCCACGCCGCTTGGAACCGTTGACGGATCATCAGGAAGCAATGCCAACACTTGATCGGATTGAAGCACTGCTCTTACCTGCTCAACCCCATGAATTCGAATGACGTAGGTACCAGAAATTAATCCAGGATGATCCGTCAAACGCACTTCTGGGAGAAGCAAGCCGAACACTGACGCTACATGAGTCCGCATATTTGCTATTCGAGAGTCCAACCCGGTCCCAGGGTCCAACACCATATTTACTAAATCTGGAGAAAACTCTACGTGTATGTCATCCAATTCCAAAATGTCACCCAACGATTTTTCTGGCAAGGGCTCATCGACCACAATACTATCTGTCGCGTGAGACGCCTGTTTCTTGTTTCGTTCACTTACAAAGTACGCGAAAGCCGCCAGCCCAATTGCTCCCAGGATGAACGGTACAAACGGTAGACCAGGAAGAAATGCAAAACCTCCCATTACTACAGAAACGGTTGCAATTGCTGCTGGGTGCTTTCCAAGTTGGTCAAAAATTGCCAGATCCGTCGATCCTTGTGCACCACCCCGCGCAAGCAAAAGAGCAGAAGCTATCGAAATAATGACAGCAGGGATTTGCGTGACCAGACCGTCGCCGACCGTAAGAATTGCATAGGTAACGAACGCGTCACCAACGGCCATGCCATGCACGGCTATGCCCATTATCAAGCCAGCGACCAAGTTTAACAAAGTAATTAGTAAGCCGGCGACTGCGTCCCCCTTAACAAATTTTGACGCACCATCGAGAGAGCCAAAAAACGTAGTTTCTTGTTGTTCCCTTTCACGTCGCTCCTTTGCTTCAGCGTGATCAATCGCGCCGGCTGACATATCACTGTCAATCGCCAGTTGCTTGCCCGGCATTCCATCTAGTGCAAATCGAGCGCCCACTTCCGCCATGCGCGCCGCGCCCTTGGTGATAACCATGAAATTAACAATCAACAGGACACAAAACACAACCAAACCCAAGAAGACACTGCCACCCATGACAAACTGAGCGAAACCTTCAATTACCCCGCCGGCAGCGTCGGTGCCAGTATGCCCTTGACCAATGATTAATTTGGTCGACGAAACATTAAGGGAAAGGCGGAGCATTAACGTAGTTAATAGAATTGTGGGAAAGGCGGAGAAATCTAGCGGCCTTTGAATAAATAAAGTCACCGTGAAAATCAGTATCGCCAGCGCGAAGGACGAAGCCAAACCAACATCTAAAACCCACGATGGCATCGGAAGAACCATCATTACGATAACCGCCATCAACGCCATAGCCAATAGAACGGTTGGATTGAAATATGCTCTCACAGAACTTTTCAACTTTTTTGTCTCCGGTTAAGCGCAATATCTTTCACCCAACAGACTACAAACTGAATAAAATTCTCTTAATAGCGCTCGATTCTTAAGGTCTTAATCTTCCAGAAATTTCGTTATCAAAACACGCGACTCGATACTTCTAATCAAAGCTTCATCTGCTTTTTTCAAAAATCCATTAGGGTCAACTCCAGGCGACGTGTTTTTCTGGATTGCTGCCTCCTGACTTGGGAGTTCAGGTCGAATCGGTTTTTCCTGAGGTGCAGCCAGTACTGGCTCCAATTCTTCACTTGAGTTTGGAATCGAGTTTGGATCGTTATCAATTTTTCTAGTTTCTCCATTGCGAGCACTGCCACCAATCGTATTGACGTTGGCTTCGCCCGCAACCCCAACCACACTAGTGCTCAAAGTCGCCATGTTTGAAAAAGATACTGCTTGCTCCAGAAAACCTAGCTCCTCCAGTCTTTCGGAAATTTTTTTCATTGTTGAAGCATTCAAGTTGAGTGTTCTTTTATCTAGCGTACCGAAGGCAAAGAGCAGAAATTCTTCAACAGTGGAGTGCTTGGTCAAATATTGAACGACACGATTTTGAAGACCATCAGTTTGAAACTTTGTTCTTTCTTTAACATAATCTTCCAATATTCTTAGGGATCTCGAAAATTCTCCATTCATCGTCAAAGCTAAAATGAAAGCTCTTTGTATTTCATGACTCAAGTCATGACGACGTAGCTCCATAGTGTATGCGCTGGCGAGAATTAGTTGCTGCTCACTTATTTGACCGTCATTCTCAAATTCTAGATCAATCAATTTTATCAACGCTTCAGCTGACTGAAGTGTATTAGAATCAATTACGTATCTCAAGTTTTTCTTGGACTCCTGTGGAGAGTTATCGACAGTATCCAAGTTGGACCTCGCAAGCACGACGTCTACCGTAGAGAATTCACTGGAGCGTTCTAAAGTTCGCAATGCCAAATCAGCAGCTGCACTCAAATCCAGCGCCAACAGTTGATTACTGATAGTGGGTGCAAGATTCTCCCTCAAGGAAATGGGTAAATCATTTAGAGCAAAAATCACCGCATCCGTGTTTACTTCAGCTGATCGGATTTCAGATATATTGTTGGAGAACAAAGCCCACATTGCGGCAGCCGAGTTGCAGGATTCCATATCCTTAAAAAATTTCCCATTTGATGATTTGGAAAATTCCATTATTTCCGCTATCGCATACAATTCAGGATGATTTTTCTTTAACGACGGTACAAGATTCAAAGTAGCTGCGGCCTCTGCACCAAAACCAAGATGTAGGTACAACTTAGCCAATTTTAACACTTCCTGAGGTTCTACTTGCTGTAACTCGTCAAAAATTGCAGATCTCAACTTTCCGACTTCAGAAATAGGGAAATATTTTTCTCCCCACTGCGAAATTTGAAGTAGATCTGCGTCAGCACAAAAGCCTGAGCTTTGTATAATCTGCTGTGCTGCAGATGTATTAAGTAAGTCACTGCTCGAAGAAACTTCAATGTTTGGACTGCCCACTTCACTCCTTTCTAAGGAGTCTTCAAGATTTTCATCGAATATGGATAAATCGATTTGAGGTGAGCGCTCTTCCCCCGCAGGTAAAGCAGAGGAAACGCTCAAAATACCACGTGTAGCTGAAGATCCAAACTCTTGTAGCAGGATTTCACGAACTCCCTTTAAGGATCCTCCATTTTCCATTTTTAAACTTGTCTCTGTAGCATTCTCGTTCATATTTCGTACCTGACCTACGTCGACCGGTGGTTCTTTCTGCGCCCTTGGCGCGTTGACTTCAAATTCTTCTTTTGGCGCTTTGGGAAGTTGAAGATTCCTGGCTCCTAAGTGCGCAAAATCAACCTGGTCAACTTGCAAATTCGCATTGACAACATCATTTTGATCGAAAATGTCCAAAACAATTAGATTTTTGACTGTACGGTAGCTTTCAACTGTACAGTCGCACTCCATTTGTATTTCAAGATTTGACGAGTTTGCTTTGAAACTCGAAATTCGATCCCTTCCTATTCGATCGAAAGCCTTCGACGTATCAAAACCTACCTTGTGGTCAGGAATTTTTATTATAATGACTCTTCCAGAAACTTCTTCAATCCAATTTTTCGAAGAGGGAACGCTTAATACTACTCTTGTAAAGTTATCATGGTCACCAGTTCTAACAGGAATTGGGTTGGCAAATAAAAAATGCGGGAAAAACGCAAAAATCACTATATGAAGAGTACTTTTCATGCGGCACTTTGCTTTACTGTTTTTAAAGCCTCTTCCAAATCTGCGTACGATGGTCGACAATGAGAAGGAGTATTCTGCCGCCCTACTTCGATACAGATATTGGTTGCGTGATTGTGCAAGTTTGCGACCAGAACTTCTCGAATAAGTTGATAGAAATGGCTGTCTTCCTCTGTTACCGCTTTAACCTTTTCAGCAAATGGACCGACCAGTCCATATGCTAAGAAAACACCCAAAAATGTACCAACCAGCGCCCCACCAATTAACTTCCCAAGTACTTCGGGTGGTTGATCGATTGAGGCCATAGTCTTAATTACCCCCAAAACGGCAGCCACAATCCCTAAGGCTGGCAAGCCGTCAGCAATTGTTTGAAGCGCGTGACTCGAGTGTAGAGCATGATGCATGTTCGCATCCATACGCTTCTCCAACACTTCCTCAACTTGATGCGGGTCATCATAGTTCATGGACGCGGAACGCATTGTGTCACAAATTAGTGCTGTTGCCTCGGTGTCTGAAATAATTTTGGGGTACTTGGAAAATATGCTCGATTCTGATGGCGCTTCAATATGTTCCTCTATGGCTACAGGATTTTGACGCGCCAATCGGATAAGCTCAAAAAGTAGACACAAGAGATCTCGATAATCCTCGTGCTTCCATTTTGGACCTTTGAAAACCTTCCCCAGATCTTTTAGTGTGTGTTTTACTTCAGCACCACTGTTGCTGATAAGGAATGCCCCCACAGCTGCGCCGCCAATCATTGTCATTTCGAAAGGAAGTGACTTTAGAATAATTCCCATTTTTCCGCCGGCAGCCAAGTAACCACCAAACACCATTACGAAAATTGTTATTATCCCGATAATTCCAATCATTTCGCTTCCTCTCCAACTTCGTTGAAGTCAGCCTATCCAAATCGAGTTAATAATTTCTATTTCCACACTAGTTTTTTGGAACTTTCCCATTTCTGCCAGCAAGCAAAACACTAATTGTGTATGCTTTTTGTGGATCTAATCCCGCCATGATAGCTGCCGCGGAATCTGGACGCATGCGACCTAGAAAACCGGCTGCAAACGAAGCTTCCATTGCCTCGAATAGGGCAGCGGCCTCGGCAGGCTTCATGCTCTCATAGACCGTGGTTAGTCGCGCAAGATCTTTTTCCTCTGCGCCTCTCGCTTGGGCTAAGGTTTTGCTTAGCCGCTCCTCCAAGGCCTCCAATTGCACAAGCTTACTTTCAATCTCTTTTTTTGCTTTCTCTAGCGATTCCGCTCTAAGCGCTTGACGTTCTTCCGTTTCCTTTACTTTTTCTTCCCTTTTTATCAAAGCATCCAGGAGCGCAGGAACTGTTCGCGATTCCGATTGGGGTGAATTTGTAGTGCTTTGTGTTTTTGGCTGTGTAGATTCATTTTCCGTATTGGCTGTTTTGGCAAAGGCTGCGTCAGTGCTGAGAGCAATTCGCATTCCCGCTGATCCTAGAAACATTAGCGCGATCAATGCAACGGATCCGCGCCCTGTGCGAATTTTGTTTTTTACTGGCTTAGTCATTGACGTCTCCCACTTTCCGAATGACGCATAAACATTGGTTGGCTTGGCTCTGAGTTGGGAACGATTGCTTCTTGCGCAGGAGGTTCTTCAACTGTCGGTACGTCGTGCAATGCGGCCATTTGCAGCTCAAGACGGTTGGACATTTGTTCAGCACGTTCAGTCAGTTTGGTGAGTGTGTCGGCCGATTCCGCAGCTGTCTGACGTGCGCTTGTAAGAGATTTGTTTAGATCATCAACCTGCGCCGAGAGCACTGCGACGGCACCACCAACACCTTTTTCAAGACTATTAAATCGTTTAAGGCGTCGCCCCAAAATGAAGCAGTAAAAGCCAGCACCTATTGCACCAGCTGCAAGCAAAATATCAGCGATCATTTCCATTTTGGGTCCTCAGTTCAGTACAAATTCCATGACCAACAGGTCATTAACGCGTCCACTTCCAGCGACCATCTGAACCCGACGCAACATTTGCGCCCTTAGTCGGATCAGGGCGGACGGACTTTCGAGGTCTTCTGTTCTTACTGCGCGTAAATATCCGTTCAGCACATCTGTTACGCGGGGCAAAAGATGTTCAACATCCGCTTGGTACTGACTCGGGACTTCGAGTTGAGCACGAAAACTCAAGTGCCTACTGTTAGAAGGGGGGCTTAGGGATATAACCATCGGGTCAATCGGAACAAACGCTATGTCAGGAAGTGCATCTACATCATCAACCTGCGCCTCAACGTGTCCCGCAGGTTCAGATCCGAGAATCATGCCGCTCCAAGCTGCGTAAAAGCCCCCGCCGCCTCCAAGCATGGCGGCCAGAAGGCCAAGTATCATAGGCATTTTTGATGCCTTCTTGGGCTCTGCTTCTGCTTCTTCATCAATCTCTGCCATTCGCTGTCCAATCGCTTAGGTCTAAATCTGTATAACCTGTGATCCACTAACCGATTATTAAGCCTGATCGTTCTATTGATGTTTATCGCTGGGCAGAACGCCCGGTATGACGGAGGCGAACGTGCAGCAACTTATAAATGCCTGGACTGGACTGGACTTAAGGCGCCAAATCATAGTGGTAGCGGCATCAATCGCTATGTTTTTTGCTATATTGGCTATGTCGCGAATGGTGACAGCCCCAAGTATGACACTACTTTATGCAGGGCTAGAAAACGGAGCCGCCGGTGACGTAGTGACCGCTTTGGAGCAACGCGGCGCAGCCTTCGAAATCAGAGGCGGGTCAATTTTTGTCGACTCGAAACAGCGCGATCAATTGAGAATGACATTGGCCAGCGAAGGGCTGCCGGCAAACAGCAGCGGCGGCTATGAATTGTTGGATTCTTTGTCGGGATTTGGAACAACTTCCCAGATGTTTGACGCGGCTTACTGGCGGGCAAAGGAAGGGGAGTTGGCTCGAACAATTATTGCAAGTTCTCAGTTTTCTATGGCACGCGTTCACATCGCAACAACTGGGTCCAACCCATTCCAGCGAGGTGTGACACCAAAGGCATCTGTTTCAGTAACATCCAATGGTGGGGATGTGTCTGCCCAACAAGCAAAAGCGATTCGGTATCTTGTCGCGTCTGCTGTTGCCGGTTTGGCGGCAGAAGACGTTGCAGTCATCGATTCAAAAGGAACACTTATTGGTGCCAGCGACGACGCCGTACCGGCCGCTGGCGCAGAAGATAAGGCTCAGGTGCTGAAAGATCGGGTAGAACGACTGCTTGAGGCGCGGGTTGGGTTCGGCAACGCAATCGTCGAAGTCAGCGTGGACACTGTGACTGAAAGCGAAGCTATTAGAGAGCGCCGCTTTGATCCGGAAAACAGAGTAGCTATCAGCACGGATACAGAACAGCGAAACAATACCTCGAACGATGCAGGTGGCGCGGGTGTAACAGTCGCATCCAACTTGCCAGATGGTGACGCTGCAGCAGGCAACGACAGTTCTTCTTCGCAAAACACGGAGAGTCGTGAACGGATAAACTATGAGGTTTCCGAAACGGAACGTGAAATCATCCGGTCGCCAGGTGCAGTAAAGCGGCTAACTGTTGCCGTGCTGGTCAACGACATCACGAATATTTCGGAAGATGGGCAACCCATCCAAGAGCCTCGATCCGAAGAAGAGCTAGGCGCCTTGGAGGAGCTTGTATCCTCCGCTGTAGGCTTTGATGAGAGCAGAGGCGACATTATTACCATCAAATCTATGTCCCTACAGTCTATCGCTCCTAGCGGAACAGTTGCCACCACATCAATCATGGACCACTTTGCATTGGATGTAATGTCAGCAATTCAAATGGCAGTTCTAGCAATTGTGACGCTGATTTTAGGTCTATTCGTGGTACGCCCTGTCTTAACACGGCCGCCACAATCCTTAAGTCCTCCGGCCCCGGCACTAACATCGGATGTAGATGGAAACGTAGAACAAAGCGGACCTGTTTTATCCGGTGAAATAGAGTCCATAGGTGACTTAGATCTACCTGATTTCTCAATGGATTCCGACATCGGCAGCTTACCCGACATCTCTATGTCAGGTGGCGCAACCGGTGATCCAGTAGACAGGCTGCGCGCAATGATAGGCGAGCGCCAAGAAGAAACCGTCGAAATACTTCGCAGTTGGCTCGATGAGAAAGAGGAGAGTGTTTAATGTCGATTGCACATCTTTATCAGGATTTTGGACCAAAAACTCTTGGCCGAGACGCCAACATTTCATTGAACGATGTTGAAATTGAAGATCAGAAGCTCGATTCTTTTGAGAAAGGCTATCAAGCCGGTTGGGACGATGCAGTGAATGCGCAAGTCGCAACAAAGACACGGATAAGTTCTGATCTTGCCAAAAATTTGCAAGAAGTTTCTTTTTCCTATCACGAAGCAAGAAGCACATTAACCAAGTCTCTGGAGCCTCTATTTTCAGACGTCGTTGCTACTTTGCTGCCCGAAGTTGCACGTCATTCGCTTGGACCCCATGTGGTCGCCCAACTTACCGACATGGTCCGCGTACAAACTGATCAAGTGATCGAAATTACTGTTTCACCAGTAAACCTGGAAACCATCGAAACGTTGATCGAAAACGAACTGGAATCGCCATTCGTCATGGTCCCGGACCCCAATTTGAGTGAAGGACAGGTTTTTTTGCGAATTGGGGTGGAGGAGCGAGAAATTGATCTTGACCACGTAATTGAGACTGTTGGCGCTGCCTTTAACAATTTCTTCACTGCAACAGGGCAGGACTCTTGATATGAATGATATTCCTGAACCCAAAACTCTCGCTTCTGACACCAACAACCCTTTCACTTCGGTTCCCATCGAGATCACCGTTTCAGTTGGGAAGGCACGCCCGTTGGTCCGGGATTTGGTGATGCTTGGGACGAATGCTGTTTTAACATTGGACAAACGAATAGATGACCCGGTCGATTTGTTTGTCGGAGACAAGCTGATCGCCCGTGGAATGCTGGAAGAGGATGACAAGTCGGACTCTGGACAGCTTGTCGTGCGCTTGACCGAAATCATAAACTTACAATCTGACTCCTAAAAATCAGATGCATCGTCTCTTTCTGATCATCGCATTAACCATGATTTGGCCGAGCGTCTCGCTGGCGCAAGACCTTTCGGTGTCTTTGGGAGATGATGGGTCGATAAGCGCTAGAACACTACAGCTCTTTGCCTTGATAACCGTTTTAAGCCTGGCACCCGGGTTGGCAATAATGGTTACGTGTTTCCCGTTTTTAGTAACCGTACTGTCTATCTTACGGCAAGCGATCGGCCTTCAGGCATCACCGCCAAATATGATGATCGTAAGTCTTGCACTGTTTCTAACCTATTTCATAATGGAACCGGTTTTCAACGAAGCGTGGGTTAATGGTCTACAACCTCTTACAAACGAACAAATCGACGCTGAAACGGCATTCGTGCGCACTTTGGAACCATTCCGCGTGTTCATGGCGGCGCGTTTAGATCCTGATACCTTTATGGCAATGGCGGACCTTCGGCCCGATACCCAAGGCCAAGAACTATCCCCGGAAGCGCCGATATCTGTGCTTATCCCAAGTTTTCTGTTATCGGAAATATCACGGGCATTCCAAATCGGTTTTTTGATTTTCTTGCCGTTCTTGATTATCGATTTGGTCGCGGCAGCAGTACTGATGTCGATGGGCATGATGATGGTCCCACCCGCAATCGTTTCACTACCCTTTAAGTTGGCTTTTTTTGTAGTTGCCGACGGGTGGAGCTTGATTGCAGGCAGTCTTGTTCGAAGTTACTTCTAGCGGGACTATTTTTCAGTACTCAACGCCGCATTATACCCATGTGCACGCAATAACGCGCTTTGCTTCGCGATACGCAGATCTTCCGAAACCATTTCCACACACATCTCATGTGTCGATATTTCGGGCACCCATCCCAGTTTTTCTTTCGCCTTTGACGGATCGCCCAAGAGGGTTTCGACCTCTGCCGGCCGGAAATATCGTGGATCAATCCGCAAAATCACATCACCCACGCTAAGCTTGGGTGCCTGATCACCTTCGATTTTTTCAACAATACCAATTTCGTCAACGCCACTCCCTTCGTATCGCAATGTAATACCAAGTTCGGCAGCGGACCATTCAATGAACTGACGCACAGAGTATTGCTTGCCGGTTGCAATTACAAAATCGTCCGGTTCGTCTTGCTGCAGCATCATCCATTGCATCCGGACATAGTCTTTAGCATGCCCCCAATCACGCAATGCATCAATGTTTCCCATGTATAAACAAGGTTCTAACCCAAGTGCGATATTGCACAGTGATCGCGTGATTTTACGGGTTACAAAAGTCTCACCACGGCGCGGGCTTTCATGGTTGAACAGAATTCCGTTGCACGCATACATGCCATAGGCTTCACGATAGTTTACCGTCATCCAATAGCTGTACAATTTCGCTACTGCGTAGGGGCTTCGCGGATAGAACGGTGTCGTTTCACGTTGAGGCGTCTCCTGAACGAGGCCGTACAATTCAGAAGTCGACGCCTGATAAAACCGTGTCGTCTTTTCTAAGCCCAACAACCTGATCGCTTCCAAAATCCGTAATGTGCCCAAGCCGCTGACATCCGCCGTGTATTCCGGGCTTTCAAAACTAACGGCGACGTGGCTTTGCGCCCCAAGATTGTAAACTTCATCAGGTTGTACCTGTTCAATAATACGCGTCAGATTTGAGGAATCTGTTAGATCCCCATAGTGCAACTTCAGCCGCGCATCCGGTACGTGGGGATCTTCAAAAATGTGGTCTATGCGCTGTGTGTTAAACGAAGATGACCGACGCTTGATCCCATGCACTTCGTACCCTTTGGCCAGAAGAAACTCGGCCAGATAGGACCCATCTTGACCTGTGATGCCGGTAATCAGTGCTTTTTTCATCGGTGCGCCCTTTGTGTTTCCATTCTACCTAAAACCAACAGGACCCACCTGCAATAGTTAGCTATCACTGGTTCACGTTGCGAAATCCTCATTGAAAAGAAGGTGCTTGGCGTTCTGATACCCGGATGCGTCGAGACCACAAAGGGCGCCATCCCGCAGGGGGAAAGCGATCTGAAAATTTCCCTTTGTTTTGGCAGGATTGCTCACTAATCTAATTCACGAGCCCAAAGTAAGGGCCAAGTCCAAGGTGGGAGAATTCAATGGGCAAGAGAGATGACTTGATCGCGCAGTACGCCGACGATCTGAAAAACAAATGTGGCATGGCACCTGATATGGATCTGCTAACGAAGGTTACAATTGGTTGTGGGCCGGCCATCTACAATGCCGACGCATCAACCGTTGCGGGCAGCCAAGCCTCAGAGCTTGAAACAGTCAAAGAGAACTTCTTAAAGAAAAAGCTTGGCCTCGCCGATGGTCCGGAACTGATGGATGCGATCAACAAAGTGATTGAAATCTACGGCAAATCCGAACGCAACAAATATCGGGCTGTCGTCTACTACATGCTGACGAAGCACTTCGGCAAAGAATCCGTTTACGGCTAATCATCTGATTACGCTTATTAAAGATCCGCTTGGTTAAGCGGATCTTTTTTTATTGAATACGCTTTGATGCACTCAAAAATTGCATTTTTCCAAGTGGGGTGGTAAGCATATTTATCCGGCCAGTATGGCTAGAACCGAATTTTGTAACGTGTGTGGTGGCTATGGGAGCACGCGGGGTGATCAAGGGTTCTGGCGTAGCGCCAGAACCCTTTTTCATTTTCAAATTTAATCTACAGCCCGTCAGCAATATCAATGTCAAAGGCGTTGATGCGCTTTTCTAACCTGAAATCAGGGCGAAATTCCCGCCAGCTCGCATACAATTTTCCATTCAGATTCTTGAACAGGCTGCACAGACAAGCGCGAATTTTTTACCAAAATCATGCCGTCCAACCGTCTGTCCGCTTTGATCATGTCTAATGATACTGAATGCACAACGGGCTTGACCGCCCTGATGTCCACGCAGTCCCAGCGTTCGTCATCCGTTGTGCTGTCTGGGTGGGCCGTGGCGCAAACTTCGATGATCCCGACAATCGCCTTCTCTTTTTGGGAATGGTAAAAGAACCCAAGATCACCGATCTTCATATCGCGCATGAAGTTTCGGGCCTGATAATTTCTGACTCCGTCCCATTCTTCACCCGCACTTCCCTTGGCAACCTGTTGATCCCAGCTCCAGGTTGACGGTTCAGATTTGAACAACCAGTAGGCCATCACCCAATCACCTTGTTCCACGGCATAAGGGTGACTTCACGGAACAAACCCGCCTGACCGTAAGGATCGCCCGCAACCCATTGGTTGGCCGCGTCCATATCCGGAACATCCAGCACGATCAGCGATCCACACATGTCGCCCGCCTCGTCCAAGAATGGGCCGGCCTGAACCACCGCATCAGAACTTTTCAGATATGCAACATGCGCATCCCGATTGGCTTTTCGCACATCAAGCGCACCCTTTTTGTCGTAAGCCATCAAAGCAACCAGCATATTATTCCTCCTTTAAGGGACGTGATAGCAGATGCTCAATTGCGGATTGCACATCTGCTTTTTTCTCTACCAAACGTGCCACAGTCTGTGTGATCGGCATGTCCAGATTTTGGTGCAAAGCAATTTTCTTCATCGCAAGCGCAGTGCTTGCACCTTCAACCGTCGTGTTTGGATCAAACGACTGCCCGGACCCAAGCGCAACACCAAACTGATAATTCCGTGACCCTTCCGACGTGCAGGTCAAAGCCAAATCGCCAAAGCCTGACAAGCCAGAAAGTGTTGCAGAATCCGCACCGTGTTGAACAGCAAAACGTGTCATTTCTGCAAATCCGCGCGTCATAAGCGCCGCACGGGCGCTGTGTCCAAGGCCTGCACCAATAGCGACACCGCAAGCGATCGCCATCACATTCTTCAATGCCCCACCCAATTCAGCACCCTTGGTATCCGTCGTTCGGTACAAGCGTAAAACAGGTGTAGACAGCTGTTTTTGCAATGTTCTGCCAACACCTTTGTCAGCACAGGCAAGCGTTAAAGCGGTCGGCAAACCGACTGCAAGATCGGCTGCAAAACTTGGGCCCGTTAGGACGGCGGGGATTGCAGTAGAAACAGAAGCCGCAATGGTGTCGCAAGCGCCCAACCCTGTTTCTCTATCAATTCCCTTACAGCAGGCCACAAGGTATTTGCCGGCGAACAAGTCTCGGTTTGCCGTTAACACGCCAGACAGTTTCTGAGCTGGAACCGCCAGCAAAACCGTTTGCGCATCTTGCAACGTCGCGGTGACAGTCAAAGGGTCGGGGAAATTTGCCCCGGGCAAGCGCCTTGTGTTGCGACGCGTGGCCTGCATTTCGGCAATGTGCTGCGGGTCACGCGCCCAAAGCGACACAGGACCTTTTCGCCCAAGAGAAATTGCCAAGCTTGTTCCAAATGCACCCGCGCCAACCACCAGAATGCTCACGCCTTGGCCCCCTTTTTACCGCTTCCCAACATCGCAGGGCTGGATTTATCCAAAGGCCACCGCGGACGCGCAGACAAATCAAAGCCATCCGCGTCCCGATCCGGCATTTGCGCCAGTGCCGCGTAAGCAATCATCGCAGCGTTGTCCGTGCAAAGACGCAACGGCGGTGCCACAAATTGAACACTCAACTGCGTACAAACAGTCTCTAAAGCGGACCGAATAGATGCGTTTGCTGCAACACCACCTGCAACACATAACGTGGGCCGCGCAGGGTTTAGCTCCAGATACGAGATCAAAGCGCGTCTGGATTTTTCCGCCAGTACATCTGCAACAGCGACCTGAAAGCTGGCCGCAAGATCAGATTGATCCGTCCCGGTTAGGCCACCTTGCTGTGCAATAACGCCATCACGCGCCCGAAGGGTCGCTGTCTTCAAGCCTGAAAACGACAAATCGCATCCGGGCCGATCCAACAATGGACGCGGCAGCGCAAAACGTCGGGGGTTACCCGCTTTTGCGCATGTTTCGATGGCAGGTCCGCCAGGTTGCGGCAAACCGATCAATCGGGCCACTTTGTCAAAAGCTTCCCCGGGCGCATCGTCAATCGTGCCCCCCAGACGGCGAAACGTGCTTGCATCCTCAACGATCAAAAACTGACAGTGCCCTCCTGACACCAAAAGCATCACATAGGGAAACGCGACATTATCAGTCAGTCTTGGCGTCAGGGCATGACCTGCAAGGTGATTGACCCCGTAAAGGGGTAAACCCGTCGCGGCACTTAGCCCCTTGGCCAGCATAACCCCAGACACAACGCCACCAATCAGACCCGGCCCGGCCGTGACGCCAATTGCATCAATCTGCGACAATTCAAGGTTTGCATCGGTCAAAGCCTGCTTCACGCTTACATCAAGCTTCTCAACATGGGCCCGCGCAGCGATTTCCGGCACAACACCCCCAAAGGCAGCGTGCAGTTCTGTTTGTCCAACCACAACAGACGATACGACCGTCGCAGCCCCGCCTGGAACACCACGCACAACGGCCGCAGCAGTATCATCGCAACTGCTTTCGATGCCTAAAATGTTGATGTCATGTGCCAAATTGGGTCCATTGCACGCTGTCTAAACAGCCATTAACATCGTGCGTCGTGGCTAACAATGCAAAGCACCCGCAGGTTTCTCTGCTTTTAACGCGTCCTTCCGACGCTGCACGTGCATTTCTGTCCGATTTACCGGTCGAAATCACAACACGTGTTGTGCCAATCTTGTCGCCCCTGATGTCCATCAAACCGTTGCACCCAAAGGAACCTGTGGCAAAATGCGCCGTGTTCACATCTGCCCAAGCTGTTGGTTTTACATCACGCGGCGACGAACGCAGTGCTTTTTGCGTTGGTCAGAAAACAGCAAGCGCTGCGCAAGCGCGTGGATGGCGTGTCATCTACACTGCGCACACAGCCGATGACTTGGTCGCATTTCTGAAAACACATACCCCGCAGAACCCTTTGGTTCATTTCGCCGGCGTTCATACACGCGGAGATGTGGCGCAACGTTTGACAGCAGCTGGAATACCCACGCGACACATCGCGCTTTATGATCAAACTCTACACGACTTGAACATTCAGGCCCGCATCGTCCTTGACCGGGAAACGCCTGTTGTAGTTCCCCTGTTCTCACCCCGCACAGCACGGCATTTTGACGCACAGAATCATGGCAAAGCACCTTTGCACATTATCGCTTTAAGTGCGGCAGTGGCAGAAGCGCTAAACCATACTATCTGTACATCCATAAGCGTTTGTGCGCTTCCCACACGTCAGGACATGGTCAAACAGGTCAAAAAGCGAGTGCTTTCGATGACCTTGGGTTGAGCCTAGAGTGGGCGGTGCGTAGACTGCAAAAAAGTGCGCGTGTTGAAGAATCTGGAAGGTGTGAAAGTGGCTGAGAAAAAAGACGATACAATCAGCGATAAAGACATGGGCAGCAACAAAGATGTTGCTTCGCACGATGACGCCCCCGTTCCGTTGGAATCCCCAGATCAAAACGCACCATCTGAAAAAGCAGACGATGTTGATGCGTCTTCAGAACCTACTTTGACCGACGATCCATCTGACGAAACGCCAGATATGCCAGATGAAGATACCGCAAACGACGCTGAGACATCACAATCAGAACCAACATCAATCGAACCAGCCCCCGCGCCGGTTCAGCCTGAACCAAAACAGCAAAGCCCTGTTCCCTTGGTCATTGGCGGCGTGATCGCAGCGCTTCTTGGGTTTTTGGCCGCGCGCACCGATCTGCTTGATAACGTCTTACCGCCGTCCATGCGACTGGGCGCGGATGCCGTTGTTGCAAATGAAAAAATAGACAACCTACAAGGCGCTTTGAACGCGGCAAACGCAAAGATTGACGCACTTGAGGATCAAATCACTGCCGCCGCAACGATTGAAGTGTTTGATGCATCAGAATTGGAAAGCTCTGTCGCTGCCTTGGGCGAACGCATCCAGTCATTGGAAAAGCGTCCCGTCGCCACTGCAGATGGATCCGCCCCGAACTACGATGCCGATTTTGCCGAACTGCAAGACATGGCGCGCAAACAACAGGAAGAAATTGATCGCCTTCTGACAGACGCACGTCTGGTTGAAGAATCCAGCGAGGCAGCGGCCAAAGCGGCCCTTGCACGCGCTGCAGCCACGCGCATTGTCGCTGCTGTTGAAAGCGGTGCGCCTTTTGATGTGGCACTTGATGATCTTGCCTCAACCGGCGTCGAGATACCGGCAGAATTGTCCGACGCCGCGTCAAATGGCGTTACCCAACTGGCAGAACTGCAAAGCACCATTCCGCAGGCTGCCCGCACCGCTTTGGCTGCATCGCGTAGTGCAGACACGTCTGGCGGGCTTGGCGGTTTTTTCCAACGACAACTCGGCGCCCGATCTGTCACGCCCAAAGAAGGGTCCGATCCCGATGCCGTTTTATCACGCGTCGAAGCAGCTGTACGTGAGGGTCGTTTGAATGACGCTCTGGCCGAAGCCGAAACACTGCCCCCGGAAGGTCAGGCCGCAATGGCCGACTGGCTGGAACAAGCCCGCACCCGCCTTGATGTTACAACCGCAACCGAAGCGCTGATGCAGCGCCTTGCCGCGAACTGAGGAATTATCATGCTTTGGTCACTCGTTAAAATTATCCTCTTTTTCTGCGCTTTGGTCGCTGTAGCTTTCGGAGCAAGCTTTTTGCTGGAAGCGCAAGGCGGCGTCCGCATCGAAGTCGCTGGCAGCGAATACAATTTCGGCCCGCTCCAATCGGTGATCGCCCTTGTTTTACTGGTTGTTACGGTCTGGGTATTTATTAAAGTCCTGGGCTTGATCATCGCGACATGGAAGTTCCTGAACGGTGATGAAACAGCAATTTCGCGTTACTTTGAACGCAATCGTCAAGCCAAGGGCTACGATGCGTTGTCTCAGGGCATGATGGCACTTGCATCCGGCGAAGGCCGCTTGGCCATGTCAAAAGCCGAAAAAGCCGAAAAGTATTTGAACAAGCCCGAACTAACGAATTTACTCACCGCTCAAGCCGCTGAGTTGGCGGGCGACCGACGAAAAGCAGAACAAACATACCGCGCTTTGATCGAGAATGACGCAACCCGATTTGTGGGCGTGAGCGGTATCATGAAACAGCGATTGGCCGATGGTGATACCGAAACAGCTTTGGCTTTGGCCGAAAAAGCTTTTGCGCTGAAGCCCAAGCATGAGGACACCCAAGACGTTCTTCTGAAGCTTCAGGCGAAAAAGGAAGACTGGAAAGGGGCCCGCGAGACCCTAAGCGCCAAACTGAAATATGGCGCATTGCCTCGTGATGTTCACAAACGCCGCGATGCCGTGTTGGCTTTGTCAGAGGCGCGCGCAGTCTACGACGACGATCTTACAATAGAGGCGCGCGAAGCGGCGATTGAGGCCAATCGATTGTCCCCTGATCTCATTCCGGCCGCAGTTATGGCGGCTCATGGCTACATCGAACAAGGCAACAAGAAATACGCAACGCGCGTGCTGAAAAAAGCATGGGATGTGGCCCCGCATCCTGATCTGGCTGCGACATTTGCCGCCATCGAACCGGACGAAGCGCCCGCTGCGCGTCTCAAACGTTTCAGGCCGCTGGTTAAGGCCACAATCACCCATCCTGAAAGCCAAATGCTGATGACCGAATTGCATCTGGCAAACGAAGATTTCCCCGAAGCGCGGCGCACGCTGGCAGACCTGAACGAAACAAATCCAACCGCACGCACTGCCACTTTGATGGCCGCGATCGAGCGCGGCGAAGGTGCTGACGATACGGTTGTTAAAGGCTGGCTGGCACGGGCCCTGTCATTGCCACGCGGACCTCAGTGGATCTGCGAAAACTGTCAGCACATCCACACTGAATGGAAGCCAACCTGTGAAAACTGCGAAAGCTTCGATACCCTTTCGTGGAAAACTCCGCCTCAGTCCGAAGTCGCTATGCCCGGCGGTATCGAAATGTTGCCGTTGATTATGGGACCAAAGACAGATGAGGGTTCTGAGGTTGTGGTGATCGAAGATGCCGAAATCATCGAGGACAAAACCGAAGCGAAGTAGTATCTATCGTTTCGCGTTCTCGAAAACTCTGCTTTTCGGCCCCATTGATGCCTAAATAGGCGGTCACTCTACTGTTGCGTGTACAGATAGAGTCAGCCATGTCAGATCAAAACAGCTTTCAAGAACGCCTCAAACGGCTGGAAACCAAACACGGTGGGTTTAAAGAGCCACCGTCGTTTGACCCTGTGCCGCCCAAGAATGAAATCAGATCATCCAGCAATGGTTTTGGGATAAAACACGCCATTATGTGCGTCCTAGGGATGGTTATGGTGGTCATCGTCGGTTCAGGTGTTTTTGTATTTCAATCCATATCTGGCGCCCCGACATCAATGGTTCAACCGTCACCAGAATACCTTGAAAGAATGCGCGACGATTCAGCAGAAACCTTTCGTCGGTTGGCAAGAGGTGAAACGCCCAACAGTCTGAACGGGTTTTTCCTGGAAGCCGCCTTCAGAAAGCAAGCCGGGGACGGACCGATGCCCGCCGTGTTTTTGCCAAAGGGCAAACGGGATTGGGTTGGGGTCTACACACGCGACGCAAGACAGCCAAACGCATTGAAGACTTTGGAAACGCGCTGGACACAGCAAACTAGAAAATCCGTTTCCGCTTTAAAGGACCACCCGCATTGGAACAGCGTGGAATTCTTTTTGCTGGGCAACAAAGAGCCTTCATTGCAAAGCCGTGCAGGTGCCCCTTACGGCGCGACAGCTGTCTTCATCCACCCCTCAGGAAAATATCTACACGTCAAAATGAGATTTTTGCACGAACAGACTGTTCTGGGTGAAAACCGTTTGGGCCCGCTTTCTGAAAAAGCCTCGTGGATTGACCAGTTGGAAAAGCTGGAAGCCAAAAAAGGGTCTTCTTTTGAGCGCATCAGATTGTCTGGCATTAAGTCGCTCAATCGCGTCAACAAGAACGGCGCACCATCCTTGCGAACAAGTGGTCGTTCAGCCACCAATCTTGACGTCGTTGTTCCCCTGTCGTCCCGCGCGATCCTATATCTGCGGGGCAATGCAACGGTTCGGGATTTGGAAAATTTGATAAGTACAATTGATCGCAAAGCGCTGGAAAAAACCCACGACATTGCACCCAAATCCTGAAACGCAAAACGCCCCCGCTTTCACACGGGGGCGTTCTAAGTCAGCGAATGTCGTCGCTTAGTAGCGGTAATGTTCCGGCTTGAACGGGCCTTCTGGCGCAACACCAATATAAGCCGCTTGTTCTGCGTCCAGCTTGGACAGCTTCACACCGATACGATCAAGGTGCAAACGCGCCACTTTCTCGTCCAAGTGCTTGGGCAAGATGTAGACTTCGTTCTTGTAGTTGTCGCCGTTGTTCCACAGTTCCATCTGCGCCAACACCTGGTTGGTGAAGGATGCGGACATCACGAAAGACGGGTGGCCCGTCGCGTTACCAAGGTTCAACAAACGGCCCTCGGACAACAGGATCAAGCGGTTGCCGTTCGGCATCTCGATCATGTCGACCTGTTCTTTGATGTTGGTCCATTTATGGTTCTTCAACGCCGCCACTTGGATTTCGTTATCGAAGTGGCCGATGTTGCCAACGATCGCCATGTCTTTCATCTCGCGCATGTGCTCGATGCGAATGACGTCTTTGTTGCCTGTGGTCGTGATGAAGATGTCCGCGTCGAGGTTTTCCTCGAGGATCACAACTTCATAGCCGTCCATCGCCGCCTGCAATGCACAGATCGGATCGACTTCGGTCACTTTCACGCGCGCACCAGCACCAGACAGGGACGCAGCAGAGCCTTTGCCGACATCGCCGTAGCCCATAACAACAGCAACCTTGCCTGCCATCATGGTGTCTGTGGCGCGGCGGATGCCGTCCACGAGGGATTCTTTACAGCCGTATTTGTTGTCGAACTTTGACTTGGTTACAGAGTCGTTCACGTTGATCGCAGGGAACGGCAGCTGGCCTTGTTTGACCAGATCGTACAAGCGGTGCACGCCTGTTGTCGTTTCCTCGGACACGCCCTGAATTTGGTCACGCATTTTGGTGAACCAGCCGGGGGACGCTTCCATACGCTTCTTAATCTGCGCTTTGATCGCAACTTCTTCCTCGGAAGTCGGAACAGCAATCACATCTTCACCCGCTTCGGCACGGGCACCAAGCAAGATGTACAACGTTGCATCACCGCCATCGTCAAGGATCAAATTCGGACCTTCATCAAACATGAAGGATTTATCAAGGTAGTCCCAATGCTCTTCCAGCGACTGACCTTTGATTGCGAACACAGGCACGCCGGATTCTGCAATCGCGGCAGCGGCATGGTCTTGCGTAGAGAAGATGTTGCAAGACGCCCAGCGCACGTCGGCGCCAAGTGCTACCAGTGTTTCGATCAGAACAGCCGTCTGAATGGTCATGTGCAACGAACCGACGATGCGCGACCCCTTCAAAGGCTTCGCTTCGCCATATTCGTCGCGCAATGCCATCAGGCCCGGCATTTCAGTTTCTGCGATGTTCAGCTCTTTGCGGCCGAACTCTGCCAGAGCGATGTCTTTTACGATATAGTCGTTCGCCATTTCGTGCGTTTCCTTTGCAACCGTTTGCGGCGCAAATAGCATTGACATCGTCTTACGGCAACGTGCGATTAGGTCACAGCGGCAGCGCGCTGATGAAACACTGCGTTTATTGCTCCAACGCGGCCAATGTTTCGTTTTTTTTCGCTACATCTGGCCAGTTCTCGCCTTGTTCAACAACACAGCTGTTGCCGTCCGTCAAATACTTGACCACCGTCCACGATCCCGTCGCAGCAGATGCCCAAACTTGTTGCTTTTGGCCCGCATAGTTTTCAACGGGTGCTTCGCCGTACCAGTCCTTCAAGGCCGCTTCCATTTCCCGTGTGTCCATGCAAACGGTTTGGGCCCCGGCGGTGGTTGCCAAAGCGGACAATGCCAAAGCGGCGGTGAGTGATTTGGACAAAAATGCGGGTTTCATGACGTTCTCCTTCATGTCAAAAACAATGAAGGCAGCAGTTTGGTTCCACCAACTGGGTAAGTTAAAAGCTGGAGGTCCGAAAAATGGCGCAACAACCCCGCGCGTGGCAGCGCATGCTGTCCGGCCGCAGACTGGACCTGTTGGACCCGACACCCGTCGACATAGAAATCGAAGACATCGCACATGGCCTTGCATTTGTGGCGCGCTGGAACGGGCAAACCCAAGGGGACTTCGCCTATTCCGTGGCCGAACATTCGTTGTTGGTCGAAACCCTTTTTAGCCGCATTGCGCCGGGTGCGCCGGTGAAATGGCAGCTGGCAGCGTTGCTACATGACGCACCCGAGTATGTGATTGGCGACATGATTTCCCCTGTCAAAGCCGCTGTTGGCCCGGGGTACGGGGCACTGGATGAACGGCTCGAAGCTGCTATTCACATTCGTTTCGGATTGCCTGCAAAAATCCCTGCACCCATCAAAAAGCAAATCAAAAAGGCCGATAAAATCAGCGCCTGGATGGAAGCCACCCAAATTGCGGGGTTCAGTGCAGCAGAGGCGGACAAGTTCTTCGGAAAACCTGATCCGAACATTATGACCGATCTTACAATCGTATTGCGCACCCCGACTGAGACGCGAAATGCGTTCACCGCCCGCCATCATACCTTATTGAAAGCACTGCCATGATCACTGTTCGCCCCGCCATGCCCTTGGATGCAAATTCGATGGCCAACTTGCTGAATGCTATCATCGAACAAGGCGGCACAACTGCGCTAACGCGACCAATGACCGGAACAGACATCAATAAACGCATGGACAGCAATCCGGACCGTTCAGCATGGCATGTCGCTTTGGATGGATCAGAGCAAGTTGTTGGGTTTCAATGGATTGCACCCCACGAAAACCTGCCCGCCGAGGCCTGCGACATCGCTTCGTTTGTACAAATCGGACGCACCGGTTTGGGGATCGGGTCGTCTTTGTTCAACGCTACAGCCAAGGCCGCAAAAAACCTAGGCTACGTCTGGATCAACGCCACCATTCGCGCCGACAACGAAGGTGGCCTGACGTATTACCAGTCTCGTGGCTTTAAAACATGGACGATAGACGAAGGTATCAAATTGGAAAGCGGGCTGATCGTGGACAAAATCAGCAAACGCTACGACGTCTGATATCTGCTGTTTGGTCTCTACCTGGGCGACCGCTTGGCCAATATGCGCTGCAATGTACGACGGTGCATGTTCAGGCGGCGCGCCGTTTCTGACACGTTGCGATCACACAACTCATAGACACGCTGGATGTGTTCCCAACGTACTCTGTCCGCGCTCATGGGGTTTTCCGGTGGCGGCGGTAGGTCATCGCCAGTCGCCAAAAGCGCGTTGGTCACGTCTGTCGCATCCGCAGGTTTAGACAAATAATCTGTTGCCCCGATTTTCACCGCGGCCACCGCCGTTGCAATGGCACCGTAACCTGTCAAAACCACGATCCGTGCCTCTGGGCGCTTTTCACGAAGAACCTCAACGATATCCAATCCGTTGCCGTCTTCAAGGCGCAAATCCACGACTGCGTAGGCCGGGGGGCGCGCTGTGGCGATGGCCTTACCACCCGCCACAGAGTCCGCGGTTTCTACGGCAAAACCACGTTTTTCCATGGCTTTAGCCAACCTGCGCAAAAACGGTTCGTCATCATCAACAAGCAGCAAAGACGGGTCTTCCTCGATCTCGTATTTTGGTTGCTCTGCCATGGTGTCCCCCTGCTATGCGCCAAAGTCCGGCGACGCGTGCGCCGTCTGTTAACTATGTAGTCCGAAAGGCAATTCGTCAACGAATAGGGCGGGTTAGCTGTTCTCTATGAAACACCCTATTTGATCTGCCATCTGTTCCGCGGTGACCTCCCGACGAAAGAATTCGACAAAGCCGTGTTCTGGCAAAACGAGATAGCTAAAGGTCGAATGATCAACGAGATAAAATTCATCATCTGCTGGCTGCGCTTTGTAGTAGGTGCGATACGCTTGGCTGGCTGCTTTGATCTGCGCCGCTGATCCGGTCAGGGCGATCATCTTTTCATGCATGTTTTCTGCATAGTCGGCGACCACTTCGGGCGTGTCACGTTCGGGATCAATGGTGATGAAAACCGGTGTCGCAGACATCCCGTTTTCCTGCACAAGATCAATGGCCTCTGCGTTGCGTGCCACGTCAAAAGGGCAAATGTCCGGACAGAACGTGTACCCGAAATAAATCAGAGACGGTTCTGTAATCACGTCTTTTTCGGTCACCGTTGCACCTGCGCCATTGACCAATTCGAACGGACCGCCAATCGCGCCGGCCCCAGCCACCGAACTCGCGCGACATTGTGCAAACTGGTCGTCGTTGTTGGGCTGGCTGACATACCAGACCGCGGCAATGGCAACGGCAGCTGATACTGCGGCAACGGGCGCGATGATGCGTAGCATTTGTTTCCCTTTCGAAAAGCGATACGGTTGTGGTGTGTTTGGCCGGACCCTACCCGTCCAACCGCAAACTGCAATCTACGATTTGGTGAACTTATGCCCGCCCAAAGCCTCGGTGACTTTTCAGGACAGCGCAGATCCAACTGGATAAGGCTGCGGACGATGATTTTGCTGCGATGGGTCGCCATTGTGGGACAAATTACCGCAATCACCGTGGCCCAACGCATGTACGGTCTGCAGTTGGAATTAGGGCTGTGCTATCTGGCTGTTGGCGTTTCTGTCATCGGCAACTTGGTGGCGATATTCGTTTTTCCCGAAAACAAGCGCCTGACAGAAGTCGAAAACCTGCTGATGGTGATGTTCGATCTTTTGCAGCTTGGGTTTTTGCTGGTTCTCACCGGAGGTCTACACAATCCATTTGTACTTTTACTTTTGGGGCCAGTTAGTATTTCAGCCGCGGTCCTGACCACACGGTCGACAATGATCGTCGGCAGCACGGCAATTATACTGGTGACCCTAATGGCCGAGTACCATCTGCCGCTGCGCACCTACGAAGGCTTCATCTTGCGCATCCCGGATGTATTTGTGTTTGGCAATTGGATCGCTTTGGTCATCGCTATCGTTTTCTTTGCGGCCTATTCCCAACGCGTCACATCCGAAATGCATTCTATGTCCGATGCTTTGTCAGCCACGCAAATGGCTTTGGCGCGTGAACAAAAGTTGACTGATCTTGGCGGTGTCGTCGCGGCTGCAGCACATGAGTTGGGCACGCCTTTGGCGACAATCAAACTGACCAGCGCCGAGTTGATGGAAGAACTTGAAGATCATCCCGAGCTACATGAAGATGCCGCGTTGATCCGTGAGCAAGCGGACAGGTGCCGCGATATTTTGCACGACATGGGGCGGGCCGGGAAAGACGATCTGCATATGCGTCAGGCCCCTTTAAGCGCCTTGATCGGGGAAGCCGCCGAACCCCACCTGAACCGCGGAAAAGACATCAATTTTGTCTATGACCCCGAAGACGGTTTCGACATTGACCAGCCGTCAGTGCTGCGGAAACCGGAAATCGTGCATGGGCTGCGTAACTTGGTCCAGAACGCGGTAGATTTTGCCTATTCCAGTGTCTGGGTTGAAGCCCACTGGACAGATGCAACTATTTCGGTGCGGATCATCGACGATGGGCGCGGGTTTCCGTCGTCCATTATCGGCCGGATTGGTGATCCGTTCATGAGCAGCAGGCGCGGCGCATCTGACAAGAAACAACGCCCCGAGTATGAAGGCATGGGATTGGGACTTTTCATCGCGAAAACCCTTTTGGAACGCAGCGGCGCGCAACTTCGGTTTGCGAACGGCTCAGACCCGAATGAAACAGAGGCCAACGAACTTACGCTGACAGGGGCCATTGTTGAAGTTATTTGGCCACGAGACGCCATTGACGCCAAAGCAGAGAAAAATTTCGTGCCAATCGGGGAAAATCAACAATTTGCCCCATGAGCCAATCAGCTAAAAATTTAATAAAATCGGGAAATCGAGCGCAAGATTAACGTTCGATTAACCAATTGGGCAGACATTGAGCGAAATGCTCTGCGAAAGGGCTTTGTCGCAATGCCTCTTATGGATCTGATATTTATCGTCTCAGCCGCTGTTTTCAGTGCGCTTGCGGCTGTCTTCTTTGTAAGCCGCACACCCCGAAAATCACCCTCTGCGATCAAGCCCCCCGGATCCGAAATCTCCTTTCTTTTCAAAAAGGACACTATTCAGCATGCGTCTGAGCAGGCACACGCCATTGTGGACTTAAACGAGGATGACAGTGATTGGACCGCTTTGTACCGAAGCTTGTCCCCCAGATTCCCGACCATTCCGGAAACGCCGGACAGCCAATCGCAAAATCCGATGATCATAAAAGCCAGCGGATCGAATGATGCGGGCCTTTTGCGTCTGACAGCCATGGACGACTGCACCCATGTCGAAGTCATCGACACGTGTTTGGAAAATCCGTCCGAACAGCATCACATCAAATCGCTTGAAGCGGAATTAGCAACACTTCGTATGGCAAGTTCGACCGCACCCCATCCCGTTTGGCAAGTGGATGATGCAGGTGTCGTACAATGGCACAATGAAGCTTACGCGTCACTGTATCACCGCATTCTTGAAGAAACCCCCAACCCGCAACAACCCCTGTTTGAAACCTTCGCCATGGCACGGCAACCCAGTGGCAGCACACGAGCGTCCCTAAAATCCAACAGGGGCAAAGAAGTGCTTTGGTTTGATGTAACCACGATGCAGGCAAAAAACCTGACGATGTTTCATGCCATCGACATTAACGCCGTCATTCAAGCAGAAGTCGCGCAACGCAACTTTGTACAAACGCTGGCAAAAACCTTTGCGCAGCTGTCCATTGGCTTGTCGATCTTCGATCGGAATGGTCAGCTTGCGCTGTTCAATCCCGCGCTTGTTGATCTTACGGCGTTGCCTGCCGAATTCCTGTCCGCACGCCCCGATTTGTTGTCCTTCTTTGACCGCTTGCGTGACAATCGTGTGATGCCGGAACCCAAGAATTATCATTCGTGGCGCCAAGAAATTTCAGAAGTAATCGCGGCCGCAACAGACGGGCGGTATCAGGAAACATGGACACTGGACACTGGCCAAACCTATCGCGTGTCGGGCCGCCCTCATCCAGACGGGGCCATCGCATTTTTAATTGAAGACATCAGTGCGGAAGTGTCCCTGACACGTAACTACCGCGCCGAACTTGAAATGAGCCAATCCTTGATCGATAGCCTTGGTGAAGCCTTGGTTGTGTTTTCAGCTGGTGGCGTTCTCCAGTTTTGCAACGCTGCATACCGCGATCTATGGAAGCTTGATCCAGACAGCACATTTGCTGACGTCACAATTCTGGATTCTATACGCGATTGGCAACGTCAAAGCAGGCCAAACCCCACATGGGGCGACATCCGTGACTTTGTGTTCAAAGTCGGTGAACGCGCCCCTTGGGACAGTGTCATTGAACGCGACGAAGAGGATCGTTTGATTTGCAGCGTCTCTCCAATCACATCAGGCGCGACCCTTGTGCGGTTTGAAATCTTGGAAGACGCCGTACAATTACATCCCGGTAAACTGAGCCTGATCCAGGACTGACGCCCATTTCCCTTGCAGCGGCATGTGGCGCAGGTAACGTGGAGCAATGGCAAATTCTACGTTCACCCGCACTTTGAATTCTGAAACACAATCCGCTGCGTTCGCGCGTAGGGTCGCCGCCCGCCTGTCTTCTGGTCATACTTTGCTATTGGAGGGTCCCGTCGGCGCAGGTAAAACCCATTTTGCCCGCAGCGCGATCAAATCACTTCTTCTGGATGATGAAGATGTTCCATCCCCCACTTTCACGCTTGTGCAAACCTATGACAGCACAGCCGGGCCTATTTGGCATGCTGATTTGTACCGCCTGACGTCAGACTATGAAGTGGAAGAATTGGGGTTGATGGATGCCATGGAAGACGCCATTTGTTTGATCGAATGGCCTGACCGTTTGGGAAGTTTAATGCCCGCGGAGGCCGCCGTTCTGGCGTTCACACCTGACCCCTATGACGAAAACAAACGCAGCTTGACCGCGACGTGGTCAGGGGCGACATGGGACGCGGTATTTAAAGGCTTGGCACATGACTGATCGCGAAAACCTACTACGCTCATTTATCCATGATGCTGGATGGGATGACGCCCAGCGCATGACTGTTGCAGGCGACGCATCCAACAGGCGGTATGACCGGCTGACGCGGGGCAATGGAACAACCGCAATCTTGATGGATGCACCGGCTGAAAAAGGCGAAGATATACGCCCTTTCATGCGCATCGCAAAACATCTGTCAGACGTAGGGCTTAACCCTCCTTCGATCTTATACGCCAACGCAAAGACCGGGTTCTTGCTGTTGGAAGATCTTGGGGATGCTCTGTTTGCACGTGTTCTTGAAAACGACCCTTCCAAAGAAACAAGGCTATATGAAGCCGCTGTAGATGTGCTGGTTCATCTGCATGCAGCACCGATGCCGGAACTGGCCACTTATGATGCGCAGGTTATGACGGACATGGCTGGACTTGCCTATGATTGGTATTTGTTCGGGGTGACCGGTCAAAAAGACAGCACAAAAACGGCCTTGTTCAAAGCTGCATTTCACAAGGCAATCTTGCCGCTGGATTCCGCGCCGTCAGTTTTGATCCAGCGTGATTATCATGCGGAAAACCTGTTGTGGCTGCCTGATCAGAATGGGCTGCATCGCGTTGGTTTGTTGGATTTTCAAGATGCGATGGCGGGTCATGCGGCCTACGATCTGGTGTCGGTCCTGCAAGACGCCCGCCGCGATGTACCCCAAGCCATCGAAGTCGCCATGGTGGCGCGCTATGTCGCGGCAACAAAGGCAGACCCGGCCGAATTTGAAACTGCGTATGCACTGCTTGGCGCCCAGCGCAATTTGAGGATTTTGGGTGTGTTTGCACGACTTTGCATGGCGCATGGCAAAGCGCACTACGTGGATTTGATCCCACGCGTTTGGGATCACATCGAAACCAACTTAAGGCACCCCGCCTTGTCAGAAATATCCGCAATGGTTCACGCGGATTTGCCGTACCCGACCCCTGCCCTGTTAAAAAAGTTGAAGTTACAATGCGCCACGCACCCAATGCCGTAATGATGTTTGCCGCGGGCTTCGGCACGCGCATGAAGCATTTGACGCAAAACCAGCCCAAACCAATGGTGCAGGTGGCAGGGAGACCTTTGATAGATCACGCATTGGACTTGGCAAAGGCCATCACACCGGACGTCATTGTTACAAACCTGCATTACCTTCCCGACGTGCTTGAAACACATCTGGACGGCACAGGTGTGGTCACAGTGCGTGAAGAACCTGACATTCTGGAAACCGGAGGCGGTTTGCGAAATGCCTTGCCAATCTTGGGCAGCGACCCTGTTTTCACCATGAACACAGACGCGATCTGGGCCGGACCAAACCCGTTGGAATTGGCTAGACAAGCATGGGACGCCGACAATATGGACGCATTGTTGGTTTGTGTGCCCACAGCAAAGGCTGTTGGGTATCAAGGCGAGGGCGACTTCCAGATCGGGCCGGATGGCCGATTAACGCGTGGTGCAGGTTACGTATTTGGAGGGGTTCAAATCATCAAAACGGACATGCTGTACGACGTCGAAGATACTGCATTTTCACTCAACGTGGTGTGGGATGAAATGCTTAAATCCAAATCGGTCTTTGGCCTGATCTACCCGGGGCAATGGTGCGACGTTGGCCGCCCAAGCGGAATCTCAGACGCCGAACACCTGTTAGAGACAACCAATGTTTGACCCAAGCCCAACCCCCCGCGTCTTTGGCGCCGCCCCCGGTCTGGATTTTCCGAAGGCCTTGGTCGACGGCCTGACAGAGCGCATGAAAGGCCGGCCACCCGAAGACATGGCGCGTGTCGATGTGATCGTGAACACAAGGCGCATGGCGCGGCGGATGCGTGATTTGTTTGATCAGGGCCCCGCGTTGTTGCTGCCCCGCATTCGGTTGTTGACGGATCTTGCAGGCTTTGCCCCTGACATAAAAATACCCCCCTCTATGCCCCCTTTGCGCCGCCGGCTGGAACTGATCCGGCTGATTTCAGAACTTTTGGACAGACAGCCTGAGCTGGCACCACGTGCGTCACTTTACGGGTTGGCCGACAGTCTTGCGGCTTTGCTTGATGAAATGCAGGGTGAAGGCGTCAGTGCAGAAACCATCGCAGCCTTGGATGTCACGGATCAATCAGGACATTGGGCGCGAGCGCAATCATTTATCAATATCGCGCAAACCTATGTATCGTTTTCCCGATCCGAACCCGACCCCGAAGCACGCCAACGCATGATTGTTGAAGGCTTACAGACCCACTGGAACGCAACACCGCCTGCGCATCCCGTAATACTGGCAGGCTCTACCGGATCACGCGGCACAACATTGATGCTGATGAAAGCCATTGCTGCTTTGCCCCAAGGGGCTGTGATCTTGCCGGGGTTCGACTTTGATATGCCAACCCCTGTGTGGTCTGCTTTGTCAGACGCAATGACAGCAGAAGATCACCCGCAGTTTCGGTTTCATAAACTTCTGGCAGCCTTGGACATGGGGCGCGGAGACGTCAAAAACTGGACAACAGAAACACCCTACGCCCCACATCGAAATGCGCTGGTGTCATTGGCGTTGCGCCCTGCCCCTGTGACCGACGCATGGCTGGACGAAGGGCCGGGCTTACAGGATTTGATGGGGGCGACCGCTGACATAACTTTGGTCCAAACCGAAACACCCCGCGACGAGGCGCTGGCCATTGCCATGCGATTGCGCGAGGCGGCAGAAACCAACCAGACCGCCGCTTTGATCACGCCAGATCGCTTGCTGACACGGCAGGTTGCCGCAGCGCTGGACCGCTGGAACATTCTACCAGACGACAGTGCTGGTGCCCCCTTGCACCTGTCTGCGCCAGGCCGGTTTTTACGCCATGTTGCGGGTCTGTTTGTACGGCCTTTGGATGCAGAAGCCCTACTAACCATTCTGAAACATCCCCTGTGCCACAGCACTGACACGCGCGGCCAACACCAGCTAAACACCCAACGGTTAGAACTTCGTATTCGCCGCGATGGCCTGCCTTATCCAACTCCGGAAACGCTGATCGCTTTGGCAGCCAAAGTCGCAGAGAAACGCGATGACGCCGAGGCATTTATGGATTGGGCGGCTTGGGTTGCGAACACGATTTGCGGCGTTCACGTTGGCGTGGATCAATCGCTTGTGGATTGGGTTACACAAATCGAAACCTTAGCCGAAAAAATTGCGGGCGGGCCACAGCGACACGATCATGAGCTGTGGAAAAAGAAAGCCGGACAACTGGCCCGCAGCGTTCTGGATGTGCTGGCAGAAAATGCAGAATACGGCAGTGAGATGTCCGCCTCTGACTTTGCTGATTTGTTGGGCGCCTTACTGGCAGCCGAAGAAGTCCGCGACAGGGATGCCCCCCACCCCGGCATCATGATCTGGGGCACATTGGAAGCACGCGTGCAGGGCGCAGATCTGGTTATTCTAAGCGGCCTGAACGAAGGCACATGGCCTGAAGCCCCGAAACCGGACCCTTGGCTCAACCGGGCCATGCGCTTTGACGCGGGGCTTTTGCTGCCCGAACGGCGCATTGGTCTGTCAGCCCACGATTTCCAACAAGCCATCGCCGCAAAAGAGGTCTGGATCACGCGCGCCGTGCGATCGGATGACGCGGAAACTGTGCCGTCCCGCTGGCTGAACCGTATTCAAAACCTGCTGGGCGGACTGCCTGAACAAAATGGTCCCGACGCGCTGAAATCAATGATGGCCCGTGGTGACACTTGGCTTGCAAAGGTCAAAGCGCTTGAAACGGTTGTGCCGTCCCCCAAAGCTGACCGCCCGTCACCGCGACCGCCAAAAGCCGCGCGACCGCACAGGCTGTCCGTTACAGAAATCAAACGGCTGATCCGCGACCCCTACGCGGTCTACGCAAAGCACACACTTGAACTGCGTCCTCTGAATCCGATTGTTCAATCCCCCGACGCCCCGTTGCGTGGCATTCTGATCCATGAAGTGATGGAACATTTCGTCGAGGATATCGGCAAAGACCCTAATTTACTGACTGCCACGCACCTTATGCAAACCGCAGGACGCATTTTATCTGAAAACGTGCCGTGGCCTGCTGCGCGCACCCTTTGGTTGGCGCGGCTGGGGCGGGTTGCCGACTGGTTCGTCACGCAAGAACACATACGCCAACTGGCAGGCACCCCTATCGCTTTCGAAAAAGAAGCGCGCGGCGTTCTGGAATTGGCAAACATCGGATTTAGTTTGATCGGGTTTGCCGACCGCATCGACGCGCGCCCCGACGGGTCCGTGGTGGTCTATGACTACAAAACCGGAAAGCCTCCCACAGCCCCGCAGCAAGCCAAGTTTGAAAAACAACTGCTGTTGGAAGCCGCCATGCTGGAAGAGGGGGCATTCAAACACATCGGCCCCCGTCCTGTTCACGACGCGGTATTTATCGGGTTGGGCAGCTCGCCCGCAGAAGTCCGCGCACCCTTAACCAAGGAACCTGCCCCAAAGGTCATTGCCGAATTGCGCGACTTGATCACTGCCTACCTGTCACCAGATCAAGGTTTTACATCAAAACGCATGGAAATGTCAGACCGCGAGGTCGGTGATTACGACCAACTGGCCCGCTTCGGGGAATGGGACAGCACCGATGCGCCCGAACCGGAGGATTTGACATGATGGCCCGCGACGACGCAACACAACGCCAACTGGACGCGGCGGCGCCCACAACCTCGACGTGGCTTGCGGCAAATGCCGGATCCGGTAAAACCCGTGTTCTGACTGACCGCGTGGCGCGGTTGTTGTTGGAAGGGGTTCAACCACAGCATATTTTGTGTCTGACCTACACAAAAGCCGCCGCTTCAGAAATGCAAAACCGTCTGTTTCGCCGCCTTGGCGATTGGGCCATGTTGCCTGACGCAGCACTACGAAAGGCGCTGGACGAACTGGGGGCAAATTCCAACGCCGACGAAACAGCCTTACGAGATGCACGCACCCTGTTTGCCCGCGCCATCGAAAGCCCTGGTGGCTTGAAAATCCAGACCATCCATTCGTTCTGCGCATCGCTTTTGCGCCGCTTCCCGCTAGAGGCAGACGTCAGCCCGCAGTTTACCGAAATCGAAGACCGTGCAGCGGACATGTTGCGGGCGGAAATCGTCGACGACATGGCGGGTGGCCGCGACGCCCAACTGGTGCGCGACATCGCGCGGTATTACACGGGCGAAGATTTTCTACGGTTGTCCCAAGAGATCGTGCGCAACCGATCTGCGTTTGATGCGCCTGTCACGCGTGGTGATCTTTTGGCGTTGATGGGTCAAGATCCAGCGCTTGATGCGTCTGCTTTGGAGGGTCAGACTTTTCTGGGCAGTGAGCCGCAATTGATTGCAGAGTTCATCCCCCTTTTGCTGGCGACCGGGGGTAAAAACGACGGTACAGCCGCACAAAAACTACAATCTGTTTCGAAATGGAATATCGCCGATTTGCCATTATTAGAGACTATATTTTTGACAGGGTCAGGCGCTGCTGAACCCTTCACAGCAAAGATTGGCAAATTCCCGACCAAAGCCGTTCAAGCCACCGCCGCACATTTAATGCCTGCCGTAGAAGATTTGATGATGCGCGTTGAAAGTGCGCGCGACATGCGGCTTAGCCTTTTGGCTGTCGATCGCGCCGAGGCGTTACATGCCTTCGCAAAGGCCTTCATCGCGCGGTACGAACACGCCAAACTGCTGCGTGGATGGCTTGATTTCGACGACCTGATTTTGAAAGCCCGCGGGTTGCTGAATGACGAAAAAGTTGCGGCTTGGGTGTTGTTTCGTATCGATGGTGGCATTGACCATATTCTGGTAGACGAAGCCCAAGACACCAGCCCCGACCAATGGGACGTGATCCGCAAACTTGCAGAAGAATTTTCGTCCGGCGAAGGGGCGCGCACCGATGTGGCGCGGACGCTTTTTGTGGTCGGTGACAAAAAACAGTCGATTTATTCATTTCAAGGCGCCGACCCGCGCGAATTTGACAGAATGCAGGCCGAATTCAAACAAAAGTTCCGTGACGCCTCGGCCCCGTTTCAAGAAACCACCCTGGATTATTCCTTCCGATCCTCCAGCGCGATATTGCGTCTGGTCGATCAAACTTTTGACCAACGTCTGCAAGCTGGATTTGACAAAGACAGCCAACATATCGCGTTCAAAGATGCTTTGCCCGGGCGTGTCGATTTGTGGCCAGTGGTCGAAACCATCAAAGAAGCCGATGACCGCGAATGGTTTGACCCTGTGGACAGGCGCGCACAGACCCACCATTCTGTTTTGCTGGCGGATCAAATTGCGCATCAAATCAAGACCATGATTGAAAGCGACCAAACCATTCCTGATGATGGCGACACTTCAGGCCGTTTTGTCCGTCGTCGCATCAAGGCGGGGGATTTTTTAATTCTTGTACGGCGGCGGTCCGCTTTGTTTGCGGAAATCATTCGCGCTTGTAAGGCCTATGATTTGCCAATTGCCGGCGCGGATCGCCTAAAGGTTGGTGCGGAATTGGCGGTGCGTGATTTGGGTGCGTTGTTGTCTTTTCTTGCCACGCAAGACGATAGCCTGGCGCTGGCAACTGCGCTACGATCCCCCTTATTTGGGTGGACCGAACAGGAATTGTTCACCTTGGCGCACGGGCGGACATCCAAACCGCTTTGGCAACGTTTGCGGGAACGGGCTGCGGATCATCCGAAAACAGTCTCTATCTTGGAAGATTTGCGCAACAATGCTGACTTTTTGCGCCCCTATGATCTGATCGAACGCATCCTGACGCGCCACTCGGGCCGTGGCCTTTTGTTGTCCCGTCTGGGGGTCGAAGCAGAGGACGGCATCAATGCGCTTTTGTCGCAAGCACTGGCCTTTGAACGCAACGCAATCCCAAGCCTGACCGGTTTTTTGGTCTGGATGAAAACCGACGATTTGGACATCAAACGCCAGATCGACAGCGCCTCTGACCAGATCAGGGTCATGACTGTACATGGCGCCAAGGGCTTGGAAGCCCCGATTGTTATTTTGCCAGACACCGCAAAACGCAACGAAACCGTGCGCGACGAAATTATCAAAATCCAAGGCACGCCAGTTTGGAAAGCATCTGAGAAAGACGCGCCCACAGCGATGCGCACGGCCCTTGAGGGTATCAAAGATGCGCAACGCAACGAACAATTGCGTCTGCTTTATGTGGCCTTAACCCGTGCTGAAAAGTGGTTGATCGTTGCAGCGGCTGGCGACTTGGGCAAAGACGGCAACAGCTGGTATGAAACTGTTGAAGGCGCCATGATGCACAGTGGTGCTGGCGATGTGGATGTCGCAGACCTTGGACAAATCAAGCGCATTGAACATGGGGACTGGACGCAGGGTACACTTGTGTCATTGCCACTAAAACAGAGCCAAACCGCAACTTTAGACCCGCTTTTTGAACACACAGCCCCACTGCCCATTGCAACAGCCGAAACGCTTTCGCCATCTGGGTTGGTTGGTCCAAAAGCCTTACCCGGCGCTGATAGCTTGCCCGAAGATCAGGCCATGGCTTATGGCAGTTTAATACACTGGCACCTTGAGAACCACGAAGGGGACCCTCCGTCAGACATGCACCTTCTGCCAGATGATTTGATGGATCAGGCTAAATCGGAAGCTGAAAACGTTTTGAACACCCCTGCCCTTCGCTTTGTCTTTGACAACACTTTGGCTGAAGTCACCGTTACAGCCCCCGTTTCCGCAGGCCGCATTCATGGTGCGATCGACCGGTTGATTGTGACAGACGACACAGTCACGGCAATCGATTTCAAATCCAACGGAACGGTGCCGGCAACGCCCCAGATGTGCCCGTCCGGCATTTTGTGTCAAATGTGGGCTTATGCGGCAGCCTTGGCGGTGATCTATCCCGACCGCAAGATTGAGACAGCCATCGTTTGGACAAAGACAGCCAGCTATATGTCACTTCCACACGATCTTGTGTTTCAAGCCGCCAAATCTGCAGGATATCTTGACGAAAGCACCTTGGCTTCTTAGGTTCAGCACTCAGAATTTATCCCGCCAGGAGAAAACCAATGGCTACAGTTTCCGTATCAGACGACCAATTTGACGCCGAAGTCAAAAACTCTGACATCCCCGTCGTTGTCGATTTCTGGGCAGAATGGTGCGGCCCGTGCAAATCTATTGGCCCAGCGCTTGAAGAGCTGTCCGACGAGATGGCGGGCAAAGTGAAGATCGTTAAAGTGAACGTGGATGAAAACCCGAATTCACCCGCCCAACTGGGTGTGCGCGGCATTCCTGCGTTGTTTGTCTTCAAAGACGGTCAGGTTGTGTCCAACATGGCAGGCGCAAAACCGAAAGCGTCCCTGCAAAAATGGATCGAAGATTCGATCTAAACGGATTCACATCTGTTTCAAAGTATCAAAGCGTCCCAATTCGGGGCGCTTTTCTTTTGGCGCACGCCGCTTGTCTGATCTGATCAGGGCCGCCATATAGGTTTCAATCAAGACGGAGACGGATATGGCAGACGATACATTCCCGGGCTGGCACGGCACGACCATCATCGGCGTCAAGAAAGATGGTAAAGTGGTCATCGCGGGCGACGGGCAAGTGTCCTTGGGGCAAACAGTTATCAAAGGCACAGCACGAAAGGTGCGCCGCCTGTCACCGGGTGGATTTGATGTCGTGGCAGGCTTTGCGGGGTCAACCGCTGACGCATTTACGCTGTTGGAACGTCTGGAAACAAAGCTGGAAGCGACACCGGGTCAGCTTGCCCGCGCTTCCGTGGAACTGGCCAAGGACTGGCGCACTGACAAATATCTACAAAAGCTGGAAGCCATGTTGATCGTAACAGACGGCAAAGAACTGTTGGTCATCACCGGCGCTGGCGATGTTCTGGAACCCGAACACAACGTGGCCGCCATCGGATCGGGGGGCAACTTTGCGCTCGCGGCAGCCCGCGGCATGATGGACAGCGACAAATCGGCAGAACAAGTGGCCCGTGGCGCCATGGCCATCGCGGCAGACATCTGCGTTTACACAAACGGCAACCTGACAGTGGAAAGCATATGACCGACCTGACCCCCCGCGAAATCGTTTCCGAACTGGATCGTTTCATCATCGGTCAAAACGACGCGAAACGCGCTGTGGCTGTGGCCCTTCGCAACCGTTGGCGTCGCAAGCAATTGCCTGACGATCTACGCGATGAAGTCTATCCAAAAAATATCCTTATGATCGGGCCAACCGGCGTTGGTAAGACCGAAATCAGCCGCCGCCTTGCCAAACTAGCCAAGGCACCGTTTCTGAAAGTCGAAGCCACAAAATTCACCGAAGTGGGTTATGTAGGCCGTGACGTGGAACAGATCGTTCGTGATCTGGTTGACGGCGCTATCGCAATGGTCCGCGACCAAATGCGCGAAGACGTAAAAACCAACGCCCGCCATGCAGCCGAAGAACGCGTGATCGATGCCATCGCCGGTTCAGAAGCTCGTGAGGGCACACGTGATATGTTCCGTAAGAAACTGAAATCTGGCGAATTGGATGACACAATGATCGAACTGGATGTGGCAGACACATCCAGCCCGTTTCCAACTATGGAAATTCCGGGCCAACCCGGCGCCAACATGGGTATGATGAATCTGGGCGACATCTTTGGAAAAGCGATGGGCAACCGCACAACGCGCAAGAAGATGACCGTCGCCGAAAGCTATGAGGTGTTGATCGGTGAAGAAGCTGACAAGCTTCTGGATGAAGAAACGGTGAACCGTGCAGCACTTGAAGCGGTCGAGCAGAACGGCATCGTCTTTCTGGACGAAATCGACAAGGTCTGCGCCCGCTCTGATGCGCGCGGCGGTGATGTCAGCCGCGAAGGTGTGCAGCGCGACTTGCTGCCTTTGATCGAAGGCACCGTGGTCAGCACGAAACACGGGCCCGTCAAAACCGACCACATTTTGTTCATCGCCTCAGGTGCATTTCACATCGCCAAGCCCTCCGATTTACTTCCCGAACTGCAAGGCCGTCTGCCTATTCGCGTCGAATTGCGCGCACTAACCGAAGATGACTTTGTGCGTATCCTGACAGAAACTGACAACGCACTGACCCTGCAATACACCGCATTGATGGGCACCGAAGACGTCACCGTCACCTTTGAAGAAGACGGAATCGCGGCATTGGCCAAGATCGCCGCAGAGGTGAACCAATCTGTTGAAAACATCGGTGCGCGGCGCCTGTACACTGTGATGGAGCGGGTCTTTGAAGAACTTTCCTTCGCAGCCCCGGATCGCAGCGGTGAAAGCGTGATCGTAAACGCGGAATTCGTAGACAAGAACCTTGGCACGCTGGCGCAATCAACGGACCTTAGCCGTTACGTTCTTTAGGCACACATCCAGGGGCAGTTTTGCGCCTAGCTAAAAATGCAGTTGTCCGTTACCCATAGACGACAGGGTTTTGGATGACTGTGATGCGTTGGATCGTTTTGTGCTTGGTTTTTGTTGTAGCTGGATGTTCGAACAGAACAGCCGCCCCCATTGTGCCATCCGCATTGTCGGTGGGCACAAACAAGACGGTGTTTGTCGGAACAACCCGTAAACAAGGGTCTGAAGGGCTATTCGGGATCGAACGATCAAGCCTAAGCCTTTTGCAGCTGCAAGTATCAATTCCCCCGCAACGCACCCCCGGCACAATTTCAGATGGCTTGGACAAACCGAACCCGATGCGAGATTTCACAATCGCCGACCAGAAATTGTTTGCCACGCCAACCGCTTTCAGAAGTACCCTTCGCAAAGACATTCAGGCCGACGGCCTGCCTCAGGACGAGGTGACAATCTATGTGCACGGGTTCAACAACAGCTTTGCAGATACGGCGTTTCGCATCGCCCAGTTGTCACATGACCTCGATTTGCCGGGACCTATGGCAACCTATGCGTGGCCCAGTCGCGGCCATCCGCTGGGGTATGAATATGACGCCGACAGCACCTTGTTTGCTCGGGACGGTTTACTAGAGCTGATCGACAACATTCAGGCAAGCGGTGCCAAAAAGATCTTCCTTGTGGCCCATTCAATGGGTGGTCGTTTGGTGATGGAAACCCTGCGTCAGATCGAAATCAAAACACCGGGCTGGAGCAAGCGAAACCTGTCCGGTGTGATGTTGATTTCACCGGATATCAACGCCGACGTGTTCTTGTCCCAGATCAAATCGTTCAAATCGCTACCTCAGCCATTTATTGTTTTCACGTCAACGCGCGACGTCTTGCTGCGTCTGTCCGCAGGCTTGCGATGGGAAGACCAACGCCTTGGCAACATAGAGGATATTGACGTCTTTGCGGATTACCCCATCAACTTCGTGGACGTCAGCGCCTTTGAAGATCGCAGTTCAGGCAATCATTTTGTTGCAGGCAATTCACCTGCTTTGATCGCTTTATTGAAATCGCCTCAAAGGTTCGATCAAGAGTTTCTTCAGGGGCACGCAGGATCTGTGGGTGGCTTGCCCGGCTACAGACGCGTCTTGCGAAACGCCACGCAAGTCGTGATCTTGCCCGCAGGCGAACGATAGGTGACAACCACATCCGGGTTTCTAAAGCTTAATGCACCTTGGCTATCTGCCGGGGCTTTGCTGACGTTGCTTTCGTCTTTCGGACAGACGTTTTTCATATCGCTGTTCGCCGCTGACATCCGCCTTGCGTTTGACCTAAGCCACGGCGAATGGGGCGGATTGTATTCTCTTGGCACAACCGTATCAGCAATCGTCATGATTTGGGCCGGCGGTTTGGTGGACCATTTTCGAGTCCGAAGCTTGGGCGCTTGCGTGTTGGGGGCATTGTCGTTGGCATGTATGATGATGGCGCTGAACCCGTACGTTTGGGCGCTGCCGATTGTGATATTCGCACTGCGATTTACAGGGCAAGGCATGCTTAGCCATATCGCCGTGGTCGCCATGGCGCGCTGGTTTGTTGCGACGCGGGGACGCGCGTTGTCTATCGCGGGGCTTGGGTTCAAATTTGGCGAAGCAGTTCTGCCCATCGCCTTTGTTGCCCTTTTGGCCATTGTGGATTGGCGTGTGCTTTGGGGTGTCGCTGCAGCCATCAGCCTTGCGGGTATTCCTGTTCTTTTGATGTTGCTCACAAAGGAACGGACCCCTCAATCCATGGCACAGGAAAACCCAAAACTTGGCATGGGGGGTTTGAATTGGACGCGGAAGGAAACTTTGGTTCACCCGTTGTTTTGGCTGATGATTCCTGCGCTTTTAGGGCCCTCTGCGTTCAACACCGCGTTCTTTTTCTTGCAGGTTCATTTTGCAGAGATCAAAGGCCTAAGTCACTTGTCGCTGGTCAAGTTATTCCCGATCTACACTATCGTTTCCATCATCGCGATGGGGGCGTCGGGCTGGGGCTTGGACAAATGGGGCACCGCGCGCTTAATGCCATTTTTTCAAATCCCGATGGTCGCGGCCTTTTTATGCTTTGCCTTTAGTCAAAGCTTGATGTTGTTGATGTTGGGGTTCGTCTTTTTGGCCCTGACCGCGGGGGCAGGGGCCACGTTGCCTGCGGCGTTCTGGGCAGAATTCTACGGAACCAAACACATTGGCAGCATCAAAGCGCTGGCTGCAGCCGTTATGGTTTTAGGATCTGCCATCGGGCCGGGGATCACTGGAGTTTTGATCGACATTGGCATTGGCTTGGAAACACAATTTGTCGCAATCGCACTGTATTTTGTGGCGGCGTCCATCCTGATCTGGATCGGGATCAAGCGCTATAGCCCAGCCCTGACTTAACGCGGCTTTCGAAGATAAACGTAATATGCACCGCCACCGCCATGTCTGTCATGGGCTTGGGTGATTTGCATCACCGCAGAAGACAACGGCTGCATGCCCAGCCATTGCGGAACCTGATGTCGCAACACGCCAAAACGGACAGGAATAGGCCCACCGTCATCGCGTGATTTCCCTTTGCCAGTGATCACCAAGACCAAGCGCTTGCCGGATGAGTGGGCAGAAAGAATGAACCGCGTCAACGCAGGATGCGCACGGTCCAGCGTCATTCCATGCAAATCAATGCGACCCTCTGGGCGAATTTTGCCACGCTTCATCTGGTCGAACGCTTTGCGGTCCATCTGCAATGGGGCGCTGCGCAAATCATCAGACACCGATGGCTGCCGGATCACGCGCGTTGAAGGTTGTGATTTGCGGCGGTCCTGCTGCACCAGCGTTTCAATCAACTTTTTCCGCTTGGGGGCCGTGATTACTTGTGGCTCTAATCCGACAGATTCGGGTCTAAACCCCAGATCAAGCCGTTCAGTGCGTTCTGCCACTTTGCGCCACAGATCAAGCTCATCGGGACGTAGCTTGCGGCTCATGATGCGTCCTCGGGCAGCAACGCATAGGCCCGTTGAATAGGCATCAGCACAATCAAACGACCCGGATCACGCAATCGTCCCGCCGCACGACCCGCTTTGTCGCCGGTTCCAAAGAACACATCGGCGCGTTGCGCACCTTTGATCGCCGATCCGGTGTCTTGCGCGATCATTAAACGGCGCAACGGGTTTTTCCCGTCTTTTTCGATCCACACAGGAGACCCCAAAGACACAAAAGCAGGATCAACCGCCACAGACCGCATCGTTGTGATGGACCGGTTCATCGCCCCCAACGGCCCTTTGTGCGCGGGCACTTCACTGACCTCGCGGAAGAACACGTAAGAAGGGTTGTGATACAGCAATTCACGCCCGTCTACCGGATTGCGACGCACCCAGTTTTTGATGACTTGCGCACTGACCTGATGTGCGGCGTAGACTTTGCGGCGCACAAGTTCCTGCCCGATAGACCGGTACAAATGTCCATTTGCGCCGGAATACCCCACGCGAATGAATTCCCCGCTGGGCAACCGGATACGGCCAGACCCCTGGATTTGCAGAAAGAACAGCTCAACAGGGTCATCAACCCACGCTATTTCCAACCCACGGCCCCGCATAACGTCGGTGCCCAAGATGTCGCGGCGCGTCAACCAAGGGCGAATGCGACGGGCCTCAGGCGGCATGGCATAGACGGGGTAACGGTATCTGCTGGTGCGGGTACGATTGCCGTCAAGTTCAGGTTCAAAATAACCGGTAAACAGCGCATCCTGACCGTCATCAATTTGAACGGGGCGAAAGAACAGTTCAAAGAACGCCTTGGCATCAGGTTGTTGCGTGGCATAGGCGCATAGGGCAGTCCAATCCGGATCGTCCATGTCCATACACGTGTTTTGGAAAACGGTAAGGGCAGCTGCGTGGTCATCGACCTCCCAACCGTCCAGATCATCATAAGATAAAACAGAATATGTGACCTCGGCGGATGCGGGTTGGGTCATAGCGACCACCGCAACGCAGACCGAGGCCAGCACATAGTTTAAGCGTCTGTAGAAACGAGCAACCAATTTGGATCATCCGCACCCATGATCCGCGCAAAGGACCATGTGTCTTTCTGTTTTTTGACGTCCGTCAGGCTGCCTTCCACGATGTCGCCACCACGGTCACGCACGGCAGACGTCATTTCAGACACAAACCGGATCGTGATTTCGCCTTCGTTGGTATCTTTGTCCAACGTGGCGTTCACCAGCTTCATTTCGCGCACGCCGATAAAGTTGGCCTCGATTGTCAAACCTTGGTCTTCACGCGCGGCGACGCCTTCCACAAAGCTTTCGTAGATTTCCTCGGACAAGAACGGCTGGATTTCAGCGAGATCGCCGTTTTCATACCCCATAACGATCATCTCGTATGCGCCACGGGCACCTCCGATGAAATCGCCTACAAAGAAGGATGGCTCAAGCCGCTTCATTTCAGCAAGGGCTTTGGCCGCATCGCTGTCTTCTTCGACATGGTCGGTGATGTCCAAATCCGGACCGCCTTCGATCACCTCGAATTCAGGGCGCGACGTCCGTTCGGACGCGGGGGCAGCGGCGGGGGGATGTTCATGTCCTTCGCGTGTGCCAAGCACATTGCGCAGGCGCAGGATAAGGAACACGGCAATGCCGGCCAAAACCAAAAGTTGGATCAGGGGCTGATTCATAAAAACCTCTTGTCAGTGAACAGCATGGAAACACGCGTTGATCGGTCTTATGTAGGGGCTGACCCCGTGCAAGTCCACTGTGCGGGCAAAGAAGGAGTGTCGCATATGTGGCTGTTAATCGCTTTTATTGCCGTTCCGGTGATCGAGATTTTTCTGTTTATCCAAGTTGGCGGGGCCATTGGCACGCCTTGGACGCTTTTGATCGTGATTGTGACGGCCATTTTGGGCACATATTTTGTGCGGTCTCAGGGGTTGGCTACATTGGCGCGGCTTCAGGGATCTTTTCACGAAATGCGCGATCCGACAGAACCTTTGGTGCATGGCGCCATGATCCTGTTTGCGGGCGCTTTGCTTTTGACCCCGGGGTTTTTCACTGATGCGGTCGGGTTTTCGCTGATGGTGCCGCAATTTCGCACCTTTATGTTCGAGGCTTTGCGCAAACGCGTTAAGGTCAGCAGTTTTTCTACCTTTCAAACCACCAACCCTGGATCACACTACAATCGCGGTGATGTTGTTGACGGCGACGTCATAGATGGTGATTTCGAAGAAGTGAAAGACACAAGCGACGCGCCCAAAGGGCCGTCAGGGTGGACCAAGCATTGAGGCTGCTTTCCCAAGCTGCTACAGACATCGCAAATTAAACTTGGCACAACCAGATATCCTTCAGGAGCAAAATTTTATGGCCGAAAACGAAGCACAACCGCAGCAGCCGAACATGCGCGTGTTGGGACAATTTGTCCGCGACATGTCATTCGAAAACATCATGGCCCAAAAAGGCGCGTCACCAGAGGCGCAGCCAGACGTGCAGGTTCAGGTGAACCTGGATGCGAAGAAACGCGGCGGCGACAACCAGTTTGAATCTTCCATCAAGCTGAACATCACATCCAAAGAAAAAGGCACAGACACCACGTTGTTTGTGTGCGAAATCGACTATGTGGGCATTTTCCACATCGAAAACGTGCCAGAAGACCAGCTGCACCCGTTTCTGTTGATTGAATGCCCGCGCATGATTTTCCCGTTCTTGCGCCGCATCGTTAGCGATGTGACACGCGACGGTGGTTTCCCGCCGCTGAACCTAGAAAACATCGACTTTATTGCGCTGTACCGTGCCGAAATCGAACGCCGTCAGGCTGCCGAAGGCACAGCGTCGCCAGCAGACGCCTAAGACTTACGCCAAAGGGCTTCTTCACCAAGCTCTTTGGCGACAAACGCCGCATGTGCTTCGGCTTCGGCCTCGGAAATACGCGGCGGCAACGCAGTCGGGCGCGGTTTGGGTGTCCAAGCGGCTTCGTTCTGATTTGTCTGCGACCCACCAACGGTGGCCAATCCAAAATCCGGTTGCCGCCCACCGATAAGCTCAAGATATACCTCTGCCAGAATTTCACTGTCCAACAGGGCACCGTGCAGGTCCCGTTCTGTGGTGATCCCGAACCTGCGACACAGCGCATCAAGCGACGCGGGCGATCCGGGAAACTTTTTGCGGGCAATCATCAGGGTATCGACGGCCTGTTCCCACGGAATTTGCGGCAGGTTCATCCATTTCAGTTCTGCATTCAGAAACTTCATGTCGAAGGCTGCATTGTGGATCACCAGCTTTGCATCACCGATGAAATCCAGAAACTTCTGCCCAACTTCTGCAAACTTCGGCTTTCCACGCAGGAAGTCATCCCCAAGACCATGCACCTCAAAGGCCTCTTGCGGCATGGACCGTTCTGGGTCGATGTATTCGTGAAAGGTTTTGCCCGTGGCCACGTGCCCCATCAATTCCACCGCGCCAATTTCGACGATACGGTCGCCGCTTTGGGGGTCAAATCCAGTGGTTTCAGTGTCGAGTACGATCTCACGCATGGGTCAGTTGCTTTCTGATAGTATCTACCACCTTTTTAACGTCAGTCTTTGCGCCTTCAAGCGTGTCGGTGTGAATAACGTAATCCGCACGCGACACTTTCTCAGTGGCAGGCATCTGTTTGGCTTTTATCGTCAAAAATTGTTCGCGGGACATGATTCCACGCGCTAGAACGCGGCGTTCCTGTTCTGCATCATCGACAAAAACACAAGCTACGGCGTCCATGTTCTTATCTCCGTTTGTTTCGTACAAAAGCGGTATGTCAAAAACCACAATATCAGCTGTGGTTTTTGCCAAAAATCCGGACCGGTCCTGTCCAAGCAAAGGGTGCACGATCTGTTCGATATCTTTCAGAACACTTGGGTTTTGACCGACAAGTTGACGCAATTTGTCTCTGGAAACCGTATTATTTTCAACAACTTCTGGAAACTTCAACGCCATGGGTGCCACTGCGGCGCCCCCTGTCCGGTACAATCGGTGCACAGCCGCGTCAGCATCCCAAACGGCACACCCTTCGTCTTGAAACATCTGGGCTGTCGTCGATTTGCCCATACCGATTGATCCAGTCAAGCCCAGCTTGAACATCAGCGTAATGCCGCAGCGCGGGTGGCGCTGTCTACGACCGGACGCTTTCCAAACCAGCGTTCAAAAGCCGGGACTGCTTGATGTAAAAGCATTCCCAATCCGTCAACGGTTGTGCATCCCATTTCTTGGGCGGTGGACAAAAGTTTGGTTTGCAACGGTGCGTAGACAAGATCAGTCACGATTGATCCCTTGCGCAAACCATCCAAAGGCACGCGCAATTCCTGTTTTCCAATCATGCCCAGCAAAGTGGTGTTCACCGTCAACGTGGCGTCTTCAAGAATGTTGCCGGCCTGAACCCAATCGACAACCCGGATGCGTTTTCCAAAATCATCCGCCAGCTTTTCTGCACGAACCCGCGTACGATTTGTAAGCAAAATCTCAGGCACACCTGCGTCCAACAATGACGCCAATACAGCGCGGGACGCACCGCCTGCCCCAAATACAGCCGCGGGGCCTGATTTCGGATCCCAATGCGGTGCCCCCGATTTCAGGTTCTCGATAAACCCGTAACCATCTGTGTTATCAGCGTGAATTTTCCCGTCTTTGCGGAAGATCAACGTGTTTGCTGCGCCAATAAGCGTCGCTCGATCAGTGATAAGGTCAGCTATATCCATCACAGCTTCTTTATGTGGAACGGTGATATTCACGCCCACAAAGCCCATCTTTGGAAGCATCAACAGCGCATCACGAAGGTTTTCGGGGGCGACGTCCATCGGGATATAGAAGCCGTCTAGCCCAAGCATCTTTAGCCAGTGCTGATGGATTTGCGGGGATTTTGAATGTCCGATGGGCGATCCAATAACGCCTGCCAAAGGAATTTTGTTGGCGCTCATGTTTCGATTACTCCCTTAAGTCCCAAATATGCCAGCAGTTCCAAAAGCGGCAAACCCAGCACGTTGAAGTAATCACCATCAATGCTGTGAAACAAGCGCACACCTTCTTCTTCCAATTTATATGCACCGACTGCGTGGCGGATGCTGTCCCAGTTCCGGTTCACATAGCCTTGCAAATAAGTGTCTGACGCCTGCCGCATCCGCAATCGAACCTGACCAACGTGCCGCCAGATCGGCTTGCCGTCTTCGTAAATCATGCAGGCTGACAGCAACATATGCCGTTCACCACGCAACGATTTAAGCTGAACCAACGCCTCTTCTGCGCTTTTGGGTTTGGACAGCATCTGACCGTTCAAATCCAACACCTGATCACATCCAAGGACCAGCGCATCGGGACATTTTTGGCTGACTTTACGCGCTTTTGCTTCCGCAAGGGCATCTGCAATATCGCGGGGTGGCGCGTCTTCTGCATGGAGGGCTTGCTTGATTAACTCTTCATCAACCAATGCTGGCTTAACATCGAATCGTAGTCCTGCTTGACGCAGCATTTGTGCACGAATGTCAGAACCTGACGCGAGAATGATCTGTTGGGTCATGTGGATAAACCTGTGTCAAAGTCTTGTATCTCATATCGTGTGATCTGTGAAAATCACAGACTGATCCTGCACTGTTGGGATAAATCAGGATTCCATTCATTTTTGCCCCAAAGCATGCACCGGTGATAAGGATAAACACCATCCAGTAGATAACTGAGTTATGCACGATTTATCCCCAGATATATTACCAAACAGCGACCAATATGTATCACTTAACATCATGTAATATATAAATAAGTTCCGTAGCATACGATCCAGCATGAGATCGTGAACAAAACAGCCCACATCTGGATAACCTGTCCATAAAACACTAATCCACAGAAATTCAGTGACCTACTTAATCATCATCCTTTCTTTTCTCTTATATTTATTAAGATAGAGCCGCCCTGAGCGTTTGGATCGAACTGATTGACTTAAACCCCCGAAACCCATATTTGACCTGCAACGCCCCGTCCGGGGAACGTTTGATACTCACATGACAATTTAGATTGGCGCAGTCATCTTCTGTGCTGACGTGGTGATATACTATGACGAATGACGCTATCGACATCTCTGAACGCTTGAACCTTGCGGACTTGAAAGCAAAAAGTCCAAAAGACCTTCTATCTATGGCGGAAGAGCTTGAGATCGAAAACGCATCCACAATGCGTAAAGGCGAGATGATGTTCCAAATTCTGCGCGAACGCGCGGATGAAGGTTGGGAAATCTCTGGCGATGGTGTCTTGGAAGTGTTGCAGGACGGGTTCGGGTTTTTGCGCTCTCCGGAAGCAAACTATTTGTCCGGTCCTGACGATATCTATGTTTCCCCCGAAATGATCCGCAAACACTCATTGCGTACAGGGGACACAATCGAGGGCGTGATCAAAGCACCTGATGAAAATGAACGCTATTTTGCGTTGATTGAAACGGTGAAGATCAACTTTGAAGAGCCTGAGAAAGCCAAACACAAAATCGCTTTCGACAACCTGACGCCGCTGTATCCGGATGAACGTTTGAATATGGAAGTCGAAGATCCGACTGTCAAAGATCGTTCCGCACGCATCATTGATTTGGTGTCGCCGATCGGGAAAGGCCAACGTTCTTTGATCGTGGCGCCGCCGCGTACCGGTAAAACTGTGCTCCTTCAGAACATTGCCAACAGTATCGAAAAGAACCACCCAGAGTGCTACTTGATTGTTCTGTTGATTGATGAACGTCCCGAAGAAGTCACGGACATGCAGCGTTCTGTGAAGGGGGAGGTGGTTTCATCCACTTTCGATGAACCTGCAACGCGTCACGTCGCCGTGTCTGAAATGGTTATCGAAAAAGCGAAACGTCTGGTCGAGCATAAGCGCGATGTTGTTATTTTGTTGGATTCGATCACGCGCTTGGGTCGTGCATTCAACACCGTCGTGCCGTCATCCGGTAAGGTTTTGACCGGTGGTGTAGATGCGAATGCCTTGCAGCGTCCAAAACGCTTCTTTGGTGCAGCGCGGAACATCGAAGAAGGTGGATCGCTGACAATTATCGCGACGGCTTTGATCGACACAGGCAGCCGCATGGACGAAGTTATCTTTGAGGAATTCAAAGGTACGGGTAACTCTGAGATCGTTCTGGATCGTAAGATTGCGGACAAACGTGTCTTCCCGGCCATTGATATTCTTAAGTCGGGTACCCGTAAGGAAGATCTGCTTGTCGACAAAATCGATTTGCAAAAAACATTCGTATTGCGCCGGATTTTGAATCCAATGGGCACCACAGATGCGATCGAGTTCTTGATTTCGAAGTTGAAGCAAACAAAGACGAATTCCGACTTCTTCGATTCAATGAACACATAACTTATTGTTTAATAACAATGGGTTGAATGAATGGAAACGATTTTTGCCTTAGCAAGCGCACAGGGCCGGGCAGGGGTTGCGGTGATCCGTATTTCCGGTCCAGACGCTTTGTATGCTGCTAAAACCCTAACGCACAGTTTACCGAATGACAGGGTCGCTGGGCTGCGGTCCTTGTTCGATGGGTCTGGAGCGCTTTTGGATAAGGCACTGGTTCTTTGTTTTGCAGGTCCACACAGTTTTACGGGTGAAGACGTCGTAGAATTTCATTTGCATGGCAGCATTGCGGTTGTGCAGGCAGTTATGAAAGAACTTTCAAACGGATCTTCGGTTCGCTTGGCTGAACCAGGTGAATTTACGCGTCGCGCTCTAGAAAACGGTCGAATGGATTTGGCACAAGTCGAAGGCCTCGCCGATTTGATTGAAAGCGAGACAGAAGCGCAACGTGTTCAAGCGCTAAAAACAGTTTCAGGACATCTGGGTGATTTGGTAGAAGGCTGGCGGTCTTCGTTAATCAGGTCCGCGTCATTAATCGAGGCGACAATAGATTTTGCAGATGAAGACGTACCAGTTGACGTTTCTCCTGAGGTCCGCGGTATTCTACAAAGCGTTCGGGATGAACTTGTCCGTGAAATTGACGGAAGCCATGTTGCGGAACGTATTCGTCTGGGTTTTGAGGTTGCAATCATAGGCCCCCCAAATGCGGGTAAGTCTACACTTCTGAACGCATTGGCCGGCCGCGATGTTGCTATTACGTCAGATATAGCGGGAACGACACGGGATGTGATCGAAGTTCGAATGGATTTGAACGGACTGCCTGTGACTTTCTTAGATACAGCGGGCCTTCGTGAAGGCCAAGATACTGTTGAACAGATTGGAATTGATCGTGCTTTGGATCGTGCCAAGCAAGCGGATTTACGCGTTGTTCTGGCTGAGGATGGTCGAGATTTTGGTCTAGATTTAACAGATGATGATATTGTGGTTGCACCTAAGGCCGATTTAACGGGTCAAGGTATCTCTGGCTTGACCGGCGTTGGTGTCGAAGGGTTGTTGAAGAGCGTTCAGACAACATTGTCCAAGCGCTCGTCCACTGCTGGTTTAGCGACACATGAACGTCATAGAGTTGCGATGACTGAAACCCACTCTGTACTACGTACAGTTCTGCCTCTTATTGATCGTGGACCTGAACACTATGATATTGCCGCGGAAGAGTTGCGAACTGCGGTTAGATCGCTGGAAGCATTGATTGGTCGCATAGACGTTGAAAACCTGCTAGACGAGATATTCGCAAGTTTTTGTCTTGGAAAATGATGGAGTGTTTCACGTGAAACATTTTGATGTTGCAGTTATTGGTGGTGGCCACGCAGGGGCAGAGGCCGCCCATGCGTCCGCCCGTATTGGCGCTAGAACTGTTTTGGTAACGATGTCACAAGCTGGAATTGGCGTGATGTCATGCAATCCGGCGATTGGTGGCTTGGGCAAGGGCCATCTCGTCCGGGAAATTGATGCGATGGATGGTGTGATGGGGCGTGTTGCCGACGCATCTGGTATCCAGTTTCGCCTTCTGAACCGGCGCAAGGGCCCTGCGGTTCAAGGACCACGGACGCAAGCCGATCGAAAACTCTATCGTAAAGCGATGCTTAACGAAACGCTTAACCGACCAAATCTTGATGTCCTGGAGGGCGAAGTTGTAGACTTCCTTATGGAGTCCGGCGCAGTTGTTGGTCTTATCTTGGCCGATGGTTCTGAAGTTCGCGCTGCAAAAACAATTCTTACCACCGGCACCTTTCTAAGGGGCGTGATCCACATAGGAGATGTGTCTAGATCGGGCGGCCGAATTGGTGATAAAGCGTCGGAACGCCTTGCAACGCGGATCGACAGCTTTGATCTGCCTCTGGGTCGGTTAAAGACGGGTACACCGCCGCGATTGGATAGTCGTTCAATAAACTGGGACGGACTGGAGATGCAGGAAGGAGATTCCGACCCTTCGATGTTCTCTTTCATGTCGAATGGTACAGATATTCCACAGATTTCCTGCGGGATTACGCACACTAATGAACGAACACACGAAATTATTGCCAAGAATCTCGAAAAGTCTGCGATGTATGGCGGACATATAGACGGAATTGGGCCTAGGTACTGTCCTTCGATCGAAGACAAGGTCGTTCGCTTTGCCGATAAAACCTCTCATCAAGTTTTCTTGGAACCTGAAGGGCTGGATGATCATACAATCTACCCAAATGGCATTTCAACATCGCTGCCGGAAAGCACTCAGGAAGAATATGTTTCCTCAATTGCAGGCTTGGAAAACGCAAAGATTTTGCAACCTGGATACGCAATCGAATACGATTACATCGACCCCAGAGCCTTGGACGGTAATCTAGCACTGCAAGATGTTCCAAACCTGTATTTAGCCGGTCAGATAAATGGAACAACGGGCTATGAAGAAGCGGCTGCGCAAGGTTTGGTTGCAGGCCTTAACGCTGGACTTACCGCTAAAGGTCTAGAACCCGTTCATTTTGGTCGCGGGACAAGTTATATCGGGGTCATGATCGACGATTTGACCACCCGCGGCGTAAGTGAACCGTATCGGATGTTCACATCAAGAGCAGAGTTCAGATTGTCCCTTAGAGCGGACAATGCGGATCAGCGGCTTACACCCACTGCAATAGGGTTGGGCGGCGTTTCCCAGAAAAGGGTACGTGTGTTTGAAGACAAGATGGAACGCTTGGAACAAGGCAGATCTGTCGTGTCTGATCAATTCTTTACGCCTAAGCAAATTGCAGAAGCTGGAATTCGGATAAATCAAGATGGGACAAAGCGAAACGCCTTTCAGCTATTGGCGTTTCCAGATGTAGTGTTCGATGATCTTGAAGCACTAGATAGTGATATCGGTACTTTGGATGATGAGACTAAAAAGCAGCTGTCTAGGGAGGCCTTGTATGCAAATTATATTGTAAGGCAAGAAAAAGACATAGCCCGATTGGCCAAGGATGAGGCCCATAAGATACCCGTTGCATTTGAGTACTCTACGATTGAGGGCCTATCGAACGAGTTGAAAACAAAGCTTGAAAAAACGCGACCATCCACTTTGGCACAGGCTGGGCGAATTGATGGGATGACGCCTGCGGCGCTCGCTTTGATCCTTGCAATTCTTAAACAACGTTCGCGGAAGTCGGCATGAGTGTACCTCCAGCTTGGCTTAACCTCGATGTTTCACGTGAAACAATGAACGATTTGACATCGTTCGTTTCGTTGGTAGAAAAATGGAATCCAAGAATAAACTTGGTCTCCAAGATGAGTGTTGCTGACATATGGGATCGTCACATATGGGATGCGGTGCAGATTGCTGACATCGTAAAGTTTGAAGAAAAATGGTTAGACATTGGAAGCGGCGGCGGTTTTCCGGGCATCGTTCTGTCTATCGTGGCAAAACAGCTGTCGCCAAAGACAGTTTTCACGTTGATTGAAAGCGATCAGAGAAAATGTGCATTCCTACGCACCGCTGTAAGGGAATTGGGCCTAAACGTTAACATTATCTCTGAGCGAATTGAGGCTGCAACGCCGCAGAAATCGAATGTTATGTCCGCCAGAGCGTTGGCAGATCTGAGTGCTTTGCTGCAATTTGCCCAGTATCATTTATTGCCCACAGGACTATGTGTTTTCCCCAAGGGGCAGACTTGGGTAAAAGAGATTACATCAGCGCAAGAAAACTGGTCTTTCACATACGAGGCGCATAAAAGCGAAACCAACCCAGATGCTGCAATCTTGACAATTAAGGACATTCGACGTGCCTGATTATATCACGCAAACGCTTCCAAAAATTGTTTCTGTGGTTAATCAGAAAGGTGGCGTCGGGAAAACCACGACATCTATTAATTTAGCAGCGGCTTTGGCTGAGGCTGGTCAGAAGGTCCTGGTTGTTGATCTCGACCCACAGGGAAATGCGTCCACAGGACTAGGTGTTGCGGCGCAAGATCGTGAATACACCACATATGAACTTTTGCTTGAAGATATCGACCTTAACGACGTCGTACAATCCACAAACGTAGAAAACCTGTCCATCGTTCCTGCAACTGTTGACCTGAGTTCTGCTGACATTGAGCTGATTTCAAATGAAAAACGCAGTTTTCTTCTTCGCGATGCTTTGCGACAGGTTCAAATGGAAGGCTTTGGTTTTGACTATGTGTTGATTGATTGTCCGCCGTCACTGAACCTGTTGACTGTAAACGCTTTGATTGCGTCGGACTCTGTACTGGTGCCCCTGCAAAGTGAGTTCTTTGCGCTGGAAGGGTTGTCTCAGCTGATGTTGACGATACGCGAAGTGCGCGAAACGGGTAATAAATCGCTTCGAATTGAGGGGATTGTGTTAACCATGTACGATGCACGGAACAACTTGTCCTTGCAGGTTGAGCAAGATGCACGAGACAATCTGGGTGATCTGGTTTTTAAAACAGTTATCCCCCGAAATGTTCGTGTAAGCGAAGCGCCATCTTTTGCGATGCCGGTGCTGAGCTACGATACGGCTTCAAAAGGGGCTGTTGCGTACCGCGCCCTGGCCGCTGAGATGATGCAAAACAACAAACAACTCTGAGAGGGCAATGAACATGGCAAATGGAAAAGACCGCAAACGCGGATTGGGTCGTGGATTGTCAGCGTTGATGGCAGACGTCTCGGAGCCTGACGCAGCGCTTTCTTCAGCACCGGCAGAGCGGTTTTTGCCCATTGAACAGATTGCTCCCAACCCTGATCAGCCGCGGAAGCGTTTCAATCAAAGTGATCTGGATGACTTAGCTGCGTCAATCAAGGAAAAAGGTGTCATTCAACCTTTGATCGTCCGGGAGATGGGCGCCAATAACTTTGAAATCGTTGCCGGGGAACGGCGCTGGCGTGCCGCCCAAATGGCGCAACTACATCAACTACCGGTTATAGTTCGTACGTTTTCAGACACTGAAGTGCTTGAAATCGCTATTATTGAAAACATTCAAAGAGCGGACCTCAATCCAATCGAAGAAGCCGCAGGCTATCGGCAGTTGATGGATCGTTTCGGGCACACTCAGGAAAAGATGGCAGAAGCTTTGGGCAAAAGCCGAAGCCATATTGCAAACCTACTCCGCCTGCTGCAGCTGCCCGACGATGTGGTGGAACTGGTTCAGCAGGGTGAATTAACAGCTGGACATGCACGTGCGCTGATCACGGCGCAAGATCCGTCGGGTTTGGCCAAAGCTGTGGTGAAGGGAGGCCTAAGCGTCAGGGCAACCGAGGCGTTGGTAAAGGCGGAAACAAATCAAGGCAGTAACATCTTCAAAGATAGTACTTCCAAAAAAGCAGGCACCGAAAAGGACGCTGATACGCGGGCTTTGGAAGCTGATCTATCAGCCGCTTTGGGCATGAAGGTCCAGATCACACATAAGAATGGCGGCGAGGAAGGCCAAATGTCCATTCAATACGGGTCACTGGATGACTTGGATGAATTGTGCCGCAAGTTAAGCGGTTCTTAGTCGGAAAGTAGGGCTTCCAAGACACCATTGAGAACGATAAAACCTTGATTTGAAACAACAATATCCGCCTCAGAGGGTGTTAATAATCCGTGTTCCAACAGGGTTTCTTCCGCTTTGCGATTAACGGGGTGCCCTGACAACGCCTCGTATCGTTTGCGGGACACACCGTTTTTCACCCGCAACCCCATCAACAGCAATTCGCTGGCTTGGTCCGCAGTGCTAAGCGCTGTGCGTGATTTTTCCGACGTGCCGGATGCGACGCTGTCGAGCCATCGTTGTGGATTGCTGTAAGCTTCGGTTGCAAAGCGTTGTCCATTGACTGTGACGCGTCCATGCGCACCCGGCCCGATCCCGATGTAATCCCCGTAGCGCCAATAGATCATATTGTGCCGAGATTGTGCGCCGTCGCGGGCATGATTGGACACCTCATAGGCCGGCATGTCGTGAGCCGAACAAATGGCCTGCGTGCGTTCATACATATCGGCGCCAAGGTCTTCGCTTGGAAGGCCCCGCAGTTTACCAATGTTGTAGCGATCCCCAAAGGCCGTGCCTTGTTCGATGGTGAGCTGATACAAAGATATATGGTCTATCGATAGGTTTAGAGCCTGATGAAGCTCTGTTTCCCACTGGTCCAAGGTTTGATCTTGTCGGCCATAAATCAAGTCAAAGCTAACACGTTCAAAGACCGTTCGCGCAATTTCAAAGGCGTTCATGGCGTCTTGCGCAGTGTGTATGCGCCCCAAACGCTTTAAGTCTGCATCGTTCAAAGCTTGAACGCCCATTGACACACGATTTATCCCCGCATCACGGAAAGCCTTGAACCTGCCAGCCTCGACCGAGCTTGGGTTGGCTTCAAGTGTTACTTCAAGATCATTGGCAGTGGGCCAAAACCGTTTGATCGCTTCCATGATGTCGCCAACCACATCGGGTTCCATCAAGCTGGGCGTGCCACCACCAAAGAAGACGCTGTGCAGAACCCGCCCTTTTGTTTCGGATGCGGTGCGTTCAAGTTCCGATAGGTAGGCAATCCGCCACGCATTATGATCTATGGACCGGACAACGTGACTGTTAAAGTCGCAGTAGGGGCATTTGGCCTCGCAATAGGGCCAATGGATATAAAGGCCGAAGCCCCCGTTTTCCCAATCTTCAGCCAAAACAGCCTGCGATCAGTTTGTTGAACGCATCTGCGCGGTGGCTGATTTCGTTCTTTTCGTCATGGGACATCTCGGCAAAGGTCCGAGAATGCCCGACAGGTTGAAACATGGGATCATATCCATGCCCCAAAGCGCCGCGCATGGGCCAAACGAGTGTACCTTCTGCAACGCCTTCAAAGATTTCTTCATGCCCATCGGGCCAGGCCAAGACCATTGTGGCGCAAAACCGTGCCGTTCTGGGATGGGGCGCGTCGCGTTCTTCCAAAAGGTCGTTGGTTTTGTTCATCGCCATGGTGAAGTCACGGCCATTTGGCGTTTCCGCCCAATCCGCAGTATAGACGCCCGGGGCGCCGTCCAACCCATCCACGACAATACCTGAATCATCCGAGAGGGCGGGCAGCCCCGTCGCTTTTACGGCTGCGACAGCTTTTATTCGGGCATTGCCGATAAAGGTATCTTCGGTTTCCTCCGGTTCAGCCAACTTTAGTTCAGCAGCCCCCACGACCGTGACGCCGTAGGGGGCAAAAAGCTCCTGCATTTCTTCCAGCTTGCCCGCGTTATGGGTGGCAAACAGCAGCTTTTTGTCTGTGAACGGACGGCTCATTTTGTTGCGGCCAGTTGTTTGGCAGCCAGTTCGCCCACGCCCTTTTCTGCAAGGTCCATCAGTTGGTTCATCTGATCGCGTGAAAAGACAGAGCCTTCGGCGCTCATCTGGACTTCGATCAAAGAACCAGAGCCTAACATGATGAAATTGCCATCAACGCCGGCTTCAGAATCCTCTGGATAATCGAGGTCCAGCACAGGCTGGCCTGCGTAAATCCCACAAGAAATGGCAGCGACAGGATCAACCAACGGATCAGACACAACGTCGCCTGCTTTCATCAGTTTGTTCACAGCCAAACGCAAAGCGACCCAACCGCCCGTGATGGACGCGCAACGTGTACCACCATCGGCTTGCAGCACATCACAATCGACGGTGATCTGACGTTCGCCCAATGCAGAACGATCCACACCAGCACGCAAAGCACGCCCGATCAGGCGCTGAATTTCCACGGTGCGCCCGCCTTGTTTGCCAGAAGCGGCCTCGCGCCGCATCCGTGTGTTGGTGGCACGGGGCAACATGCCGTATTCCGCAGTGACCCAACCCAGGCCGGACCCTTTGATAAACGGCGGCACGCGGTCCTCGATGGTGGCGGTGCACAACACATGGGTGTCACCCATTTTGATCAATGCAGACCCTTCCGCATGTTTCGTGAAGCCGGTTTCGATCGAAACATCGCGCATTTGGTCTAGTTCACGTCCGGAAGGTCGCATGATATATCCTTTTTGCTATGTCCGCGGGGATACCGCCCGTGGCATAAGGGATGCAACCCCAATGGTAAGAGAACCATAATGTCTGACGCGCCAAAGATGATCGAAGAGATGAACGACCGCTCGCGCGAAGTGTTTCGGCGCGTGGTCGAAGGGTATCTTGAAAATGGTGATCCCGTGGGGTCGCGCACCCTGACGCGGGATTTTAGTGAAAAGGTCAGCGCGGCCACGATCCGCAATGTGATGCAGGATCTTGAGTATATGGGGCTTTTGGACAGCCCTCATATCAGTGCGGGGCGCATCCCGACGCAGATGGGGTTGCGCATGTTTGTGGACGGTTTGATGGAAGTCAGCGTTCCTGACGACGGCGACCGCGAAAAAATCGATGCCACGATGGGGCGCAACGAAAGTGATGTGGGCGGGCTGTTGGATCGTGTGGGGTCGGCCTTGTCCGGTGTCACCCATGGAGCGTCGCTGGTGTTGACCCCCAAGCACGAAGCCCCGATCAAACACATCGAATTTGTGTCACTGGCTGCAGACCGCGCCTTGGTCGTTTTGGTGTTTGCGGATGGCCACGTGGAAAATCGCCTGTTCACGCCGCCCCCGGGGCAAACGCCAAGTTCAATGCGCGAGGCCGCCAATTTTCTGAATGCGCTGATCGAAGGCAAAACGCTGACAGATGTTCGTGGTGCGATCCAATCCGAAATTTCACTGCGCCGCCAAGAGATTGATGTGCTGGCACGCGATCTTGTCGACAGCGGCTTGGCTGTTTGGCAAGACGCAGGGGACCGGAATGAGCGATTGATTGTGCGCGGCCGGTCCAATTTGCTGGAAAGCGCCGGTCAACCCGACGATCTGGACCGCATCCGTACCTTGTTTGATGACCTTGAACGCAAGCGCGATATCTCGGAATTTCTGGAATTGACCGAGGGCGGCGACGGTGTGCGCATTTTTATTGGTTCTGAGAACAAACTTTTCTCACTTTCGGGTTCCTCTTTGGTCGTTTCCCCATATATGAACGCAGACCGTAAGATCATTGGCGCCGTCGGTGTCATTGGCCCTACGCGACTGAATTATGGACGGATCGTGCCGATTGTAGATTACACGGCGCAACTGGTGGGCAAAATGTTGTCCGACCGGAGTTAGAGGTAGAAAAATGGCTGACCCAGAGAACAACGACTTTTTGGATGACCTCGCAAATGCCGAGGCTGAAGAATTTGCGGATGAAATGGAAGAGATCGATGACGAGGCGCTTGACCTAGAAACGGTCACCGCGGAACGCGATGAATTTCGCGACCGGTTCATGCGGGCTTTGGCCGATGCGGAAAACGCCCGCAAACGGTCCGACAAGGATCGCCGCGAAGCTGAAAACTATGGCGGATCGAAACTGGCCCGCGACATGTTGCCTGTCTACGACAACATGAAGCGTGCGCTTGAAACAACGTCTGACGAACAGCGCGCTGTCGCAGGCCCGCTTTTGGAAGGCGTTGAGCTGACAATGCGAGAGCTTTTGAATGTGTTCAAAAAGCATGGCATCGAAGTGATAGCACCGGAAGTCGGAGACGCGTTTGATCCCCAGCATCACCAAGCGATGTTTGAGGCGCCTGTGCCCGGCACGAAAGCAGGCGACATCATCCAAGTTGCTGCGGAAGGGTTTATGTTACACGATCGATTGTTGCGCCCTGCCCAAGTTGGCGTGTCTTCCATGCCCGCAAGCTAGGATGTCTCCGGCGGGGATTTTTAGGAAAAAGACACTGCATAGCGCAGGATGGAGGCGGTCAGTTTTTGGCCGCCTCTTTTAGTTTGTAAATGAGGTTCAGCGCCTCACGTGGGCTAAGTTCGTCGGGGTGAATGGTGTCCAAAAGATCCACGGCGGGTGATGTTTTGGTTTGAATCGGGGCAGGGGGGGGCGTTGCCGAGAAAAGCGGCAGATCGTCGATCAGCGTTTTTTGCGCGGCACCTCCTTCGCGTTCTCCCTGTTCAAGCGCTTCAAGTACAACGCGCGCCCTTGCGATTACGGTTTCGGGCAATCCCGCAAGCTGGGCCACTTGAACGCCATAGGACCGATCCGCCGCACCCTTGTGCACTTCGTGCAAAAAGACAACTTCACCCTCCCATTCCTTCACGGCGACCGTTGCATTATCGACGCCGTCCAGCTTTCCTGAAAGGGATGTCATTTCATGGTAGTGCGTTGCAAAAAGGGCGCGTGATTTGTTGACGTCGTGCAGATGTTCCAGCGTCGCCCAGGCGATGGACAGGCCATCATAGGTTGCGGTGCCTCGTCCGATTTCATCAAGAATAACCAACGCATGATCATCTGCTTGGTTCAGGATCGCTGCCGTTTCCACCATTTCAACCATAAAGGTCGACCGCCCGCGCGCCAGATCGTCTGATGCGCCAACGCGACTGAACAGCTGGCTGACAATACCAATGTGGGCAGACGTCGCTGGTACAAAACTGCCCATCTGCGCCAACAAGGCGATCAAGGCATTTTGCCGTAAAAAGGTCGATTTACCCGCCATGTTCGGGCCCGTCAGCAACCAGATATTGGCGGTGTCTTCAGCGCTAAGATCACAGTCGTTGGCGATGAAGGTTTGCCCTTTGTCCCGCAAGGATTTTTCCACCACGGGGTGCCTGCCGCCTTCGATCGCGAATGCACGACTGTCGTCTACAATCGGCTTACACCAGTTTTCCACCCGCGCCAGATGCGCCATGGCGATTGCCAGATCAAGTTCTGCCAAAGCGCGGGCGGTTTGGTTGATAAGGGGGGCTTGGGCTAGGATCCCTTGCCTAAGAGTTTCGTAAATCCGTTTTTCGATTTCCAGCGCACGGTTGCCGGCATTGAGGATTTTAGTTTCCATTTCGGACAATTCGACCGTGGTGAACCGCACCTGATTTGCGGTGGTCTGACGGTGAATGAATGTTTCGTTCAGCGGTGCGGACAGCATTTTTTCCGCATGGGTTGATGTGGTTTCGATGAAATACCCAAGGACATTGTTGTGCTTGATTTTAAGAGTCGAAATGCCCGTTTTAGAGACGAAATCTTGTTGCATCGTAGCTATGACGCTGCGCCCCTCATCACGCAGCTTTCTTGCTTCGTCCAGCTCTGCATCATAGCCGTTTGCTATGAAACCTCCGTCGCGCGTCAACAGTGGGGGCTCGGCGATGAGGGCCTCGTCCAGCAAATCCATCAATGCGGTGTGACCTTGAAGGTCTTTTAGTGCGGCAATCAACAGTTTTGGTGCATCATTCAAACCGGCAGTGCCAATGTGTTCTGCTTCTGTCAGCCCGTTGCGAATTGCGGCCAGATCACGTGGACCACCGCGATCCAGAGACAATCGTGACAAAGCGCGATCAAGATCAGGCACTTTGCGCAATTGGTCCCGAATTGTGTCTGCGGTCTGCTTGGCATCGAACGCGTAGGACACAGCGTCCAATCTGTTCTGAATCGTCTCTAACTGGCGGGATGGGCCCGAAAGCCGACGCTCAAGAAGGCGCCCGCCGCCCGCGGTCACAGTGTGATCGATAACCGAAATCAGTGATCCGGCGCGTCCGCCAGACAAAGCTTGGGTTAGCTCAAGATTGCGGCGTGTTGCAGCATCGATTTGTACGCTTCCGCGATGGGTTTCCTGCCGTGGGGTCTGCAGCAGCGGCAATTTTCCCTTTTGCGTGATATTTAGGTACTCGATGACGGCGCCCATGGCCGCAATTTCTGCGCGGTCAAAGTTACCGTAGGCGTCCAGTGCGCTTACAGAAAACAAATCACAAATTCGCTTTTCGCCTGACATGCTGTCAAAGCTGGCGCGGGATAAATCCGTCATCGGAATGCCGAAATCAGAGACTAATTCGCGCAAATCCTCTATTTGCCCTTCGGACACGATCAGTTCGGACGGGGACAATCGCGCAAGTTCGGGACCCAAGCGCGTTTGCGTTGTCTGCATGACGTGGAAAGCGCCTGTTGAAATATCAACCCAGGCCAAAGCAGCTTGATCGCGGACCTCTACGAAAGCTGCGAGGAAATTGTGCCGACGTGCTTCCAGAAGGCTGTCTTCCGTTAATGTTCCCGGTGTGACCAGCCGGACAACATCACGCTTTACGACCGATTTAGAGCCTCTTTTCTTAGCTTCTGCCGGACTTTCAAGTTGTTCACAAACCCCGACTCGAAAGCCCTTGCGGATCAGCGTCAGCAAGTACCCTTCGGCTGCGTGGACGGGTACGCCACACATCGGTATATCTGCGCCGTCGTGCTTGCCGCGCTTGGTCAAGGCGATATCCAGCGCTTCGGCGGCGTTTACGGCGTCTTCAAAGAACATTTCGTAAAAGTCGCCCATCCTGTAGAATAGCAACGCATCGGGATGTGCTGCTTTGATCTCAAGATATTGCGCCATCATAGGCGTGACGGTCATGGATTGTCCCTCAGCAAATGTTGCCAGACCTTACAAAGCCATACCTCCAGACGAAACCCAAAAGCGCATAGCGGTTGAGCGCGTTTCATTGCTGCGATAAGACGCTGAGGCACAGGGAGGAAAGTTGCGCAATGTCCAAGACCAAAGTTACCGATGAAGAGGCCTTGGCCTTCCACCTTGAACCGACGCCAGGCAAGTTCGAAATTTCGGCCACCGTTCCGATGACGACGCAACGCGATTTATCTTTGGCGTACTCACCCGGCGTTGCGGTGCCGTGTGTGGCCATCGCGGAAAATCCGGAGCTGGCTTACGACTATACCAACAAAGGCAATTTGGTTGCTGTTATTTCCAATGGCACAGCCGTCCTTGGATTGGGGAATTTGGGCGCATTAGGGTCAAAACCTGTGATGGAAGGCAAAGCAGTTTTGTTCAAACGCTTTGCGGATGTGAACAGCATCGACATCGAGTTGGACACCGAAGATCCGGACGAATTTTGCAAAGCAGTCAAGCTGATGGGGCCGACATTTGGCGGCATTAACCTGGAAGACATCAAAGCGCCTGAATGCTTCATCATCGAACAACGTCTGAAAGAGGAAATGGACATTCCGGTCTTTCATGACGATCAACACGGCACCGCTGTGATTTGCGCAGCGGGTTTGATCAACGCGCTGCATTTGTCGGGAAAAAAGATCGAAGACGTCAAAATTGTTCTCAATGGCGCGGGTGCGGCTGGTATCGCGTGTCTCGAGTTGTTGAAATCAATGGGTGCACGCTACGACAATTGCATCATGTGCGACACCAAAGGTGTGATTTATCAAGGCCGCACCGAAGGCATGAACCAATGGAAATCAGCGCATGCGGTGAAAACCGAAGCGCGGACTTTGGAAGATGCCATGAAGGATTGCGACGTGTTCCTTGGCGTGTCGGCCAAAGGCGCCGTAACCCCGGCGATGGTGGCCAGCATGGCGGACAATCCCGTCATTTTCGCAATGGCGAACCCCGATCCGGAAATCACCCCCGAAGAAGCGCATGAAGTTCGCATGGATGCGATTGTGGCCACTGGCCGCAGCGACTACCCGAACCAAGTGAACAACGTTTTGGGTTTCCCTTACCTCTTCCGTGGCGCTTTGGACATCAATGCCCGAGCCATCAACGATGAAATGAAGATCGCATGCGCCCACGCTTTGGCGCAATTGGCGCGTGAAGATGTGCCGGATGAAGTGGCGTTGGCATACGGTAAAAATCTGGCATTCGGGCGTGACTACATCATTCCGACGCCTTTTGATCCACGTCTGATCCATCGCATTCCGCCAGCTGTGGCGCGGGCGGGCATGAACACAGGTGCTGCACGTCGTCCTATCATCGACATGGATGCGTATGAACTGTCCCTGAAATCGCGCATGGATCCAACAGCGAGTATTTTACGGGGCTTGAACGCCCGGGCCCGTGCCGCACAAGCGCGCATGATTTTCGCAGAAGGCGATGATCCCAAAGTGCTACGTGCCGCTGTCATGTATCAGCGCTCCGGTTTGGGCAAAGCGCTGGTTGTGGGCCGTAAAGAAGACGTCAAGGCCAAGCTTGAAGAAGCGGGTCTCGGGGACGCTGTGCGCGAAATCGAAGTGGTGAACGCGGCGAACACCCCGCACCTCGAGATGTACAAGACCTTCTTGTACAATCGGTTGCAGCGCAAAGGATTTGACGGGGCCGACATTCACCGCCTTGCCGCCCGTGACCGACATGTGTTTTCCGCGCTGATGTTGGCCCACGGTCATGGTGATGCGCTTGTCACGGGTGTGACGCGAAAGTCCGCCCATGTGCTGGAACGTATCAACCATGTTTTTGACGCTGACACAGAAAACGGGGCCGCAGGTATTACGGCGCTTTTGCACAAGGGTCGCATTGTGTTTATGGCGGACACGCTTGTGCATGAATGGCCGGATGAAAACGATTTGGCGAACATTGCGGAACGCGCTGCCGTGGTTGCAAAAGACATGGGGCTAGAGCCGCGCGTTGCTTTTGTAAGCTTCTCGACGTTTGGATACCCCATTTCCGAGCGCGCCGAAAAAATGCATTTGGCGCCAAAGGTTCTGGATCAGCGGGGCGTCGATTTCGAATACGAAGGCGAAATGACCGTTGATGTGGCTTTGAACGAAGTGACCCAGGCGCAGTACCCGTTTTCCCGTTTGACAGGCCCCGCGAACATCCTTGTCGTTCCGGCGCGACATTCTGCCAGCATTTCTGTGAAACTGATGCAGGAAATGGGGGGCGCTACGGTGATCGGCCCCATTCTGTCGGGTGTTGATGGATCCATTCAGATCTGTTCAACCAGTTCCACGGCAAATGACATCCTGAACATGGCTGTTTTGGCGGCCTGCAAGGTGGGCTGATGACAGTCTATAATCTGGGTTCGATCAATATTGATATGGTCTACCGGGTGCCGCACCTTCCCAAACCCGGCGAAACACTGGCGGCTGAAGGTTTCAGTCAAGGTTTGGGTGGCAAGGGGGCGAATATGTCCGTCGCTGCTGCGCGCGGTGCGGCCCATGTCCGGCATATCGGTGCCGTTGGGCCTGACGGGCGCTGGGCGGCGGATCGGCTTTTGGAATATGGGATTGATACGACCCACATTGCCACCAGCGTTGAGGCGACGGGCCATGCGGTGATCTACGTTGATGATGCGGCTGAAAACGTGATTGTTCTGTGGCCGGGTGCCAACGGCATTATCGACGAAAACCAGATAGGCACAGCACTGTCCGAGGCAAGCCCCGGTGACATTCTGATGATGCAGAATGAAACGTCCGGTCAGGTCTTGGCCGCACGGATGGCACAGGATTTAGGGGTACGTGTGGTCTATGCCGCAGCACCTTTTGACGTGGATGCGGTGCAGGCCGTTCTACCCTTTGTTGATATGCTGGTGATGAACGAAGTCGAAGCGGCGCAGCTTGAAGGTGCCTTAGGCGTTAAAATTCCGGACCTAAACGTGGATGATGTGATTGTGACACTTGGGGCAAACGGATGCCGTTGGTATCAGAATTCTACCAAGTTAGAGACTGCTTTTGGCGCAATTGATGTTGATCCTGTGGACACCACGGGTGCCGGTGACACGTTTACCGGATATGTCATAGCGGGACTTGATCGCGGTATGCCTATGGCGCAGGCGATCGGGCTGGCGACCCAAGCGGCGGCCTTGATGGTCACGCGACTTGGGGCGGCAGATGTTATTCCTGACCTTAAAGACATTCAGGATATGAAGCTGGGTTAACCGCCGACAAAAGGTGCCGCCGACCCCCAAAGTTGTTTGACGCGTTGGTCACGACCACATGCGTTGCGGTAGGCTTTGTACGCTTTGGATTGTTTCTTCGGACCAAACCGCGTCAGCACAATTTTTGATCCTTTGTAGTAATCTTGATGGGACGCGTCAGCTGGATAGAACTTTGACGCGCCAACAACTGGCGTCACGACGCTTTGACCTAATGCTGCGGCTGCATCGGCTTTGGCTTTCTCGGCGGCAGACTTTTGCGCAGGCCCATTTGCGAAAATGGCAGTGCGGTAGCTGGCGCCTCGATCACAAAACTGCCCGCCGGCGTCTGTTGGGTCAACGGAACGGAAGAACTTTGCCAGAAGGACATCGCGGGACACAACGCTTGGGTCAAAGATGATTTGCACCGCTTCGTAGTGGCCTGTTTTGCCACCTGTGACCTGTTTGTAGGTGGGATTTGCTGTCTTGCCGCCGGTAAATCCGGAAATCGCTTCTTTCACGCCTTTGACGCTTTCAAAGTCTGATTCAACACACCAAAAACATCCCCCCGCGACCGTCAGGGTTTCCGTTTCCGCGGCATGTGACGTTTTGGATTGTGCAAAAACGCCCAGCGCGATCATCAAAGCCAATGCGAATGGTTTAGCAGTTTGAACGAGGGTCATAGGGTTCTCCTTTTGACGTCAGGATCACGCACTCTGTTGCGTTGCTCAATACACAGCATTGCGAGGTCACAGCTCAGTGAAAGCTGTTACAAATCCGTACTTCGTTTTATGGTGCGCAAAACGGGGGGATATGATGCCAAAAACCATTCGCATTGCCATGTGGTCCGGGCCGCGCAATTTATCGACAGCGATGATGTACAGCTTTGGGGCGCGTGCAGATTGTCATGTTATGGACGAACCCTTTTACGCAGCCTATCTGGCGGCGACTGGCCTGAGCCATCCAATGCGCGACGCCATACTAAAGTCGCAACCCGTTGATCCTAAAACAGTCGAAACGTCCTTGTTAGAGCCTGTATCAGTACCGTTTTCGTACCAGAAACACATGACACAACATATGATCCCAGACATGCCACGCACATGGATGCGCGATGTGGTCAACGTATTTTTGATCCGCCACCCTGCGCGTGTTGTGGCAAGTTATGCAGCCAAACGCGAAGGGCCGGTATTGAACGATATCGGTTTTGTTCAGCAGGCTGAATTGTACGACCACGCGCAGTCTTTGGGGCAAAACCCGATTGTGATTGATTCAGCAGATATTCGCCGTGATCCCGCGACAAAGATGAAACAATTGTGCGCGGAGATTGGCCTGCCTTGGGATCCGAAAATGCTGAACTGGCCTAAGGGTGGTCATGCCGCAGACGGTGTTTGGGCATCTCACTGGTATGGGGCGGTGCATGGATCAACCGGGTTTGCGGGTGCGGAAGGCCCATTGCCCGATCTCAGCCCAGAGTATCAAGAGATCGTGGCGCAAGCCTTGCCGTATTACGACCGGCTTGCTGCCGTTAAGATTTGATCAGGATGTACGCCGTTTGCGTGCGGCCAAAAGTTTCAGACGCAGGGCATTCAGCTGGATAAACCCGGCTGCATCTTTTTGGTCATACGCGCCTGCGTCGTCTTCAAAGGTGACATGCGCTTCGGAATAAAGCGAATAATCAGACCAACGCCCTACTGTGCGCGCCAAGCCTTTGTACAACTTCAAGCGGACGGTGCCGGTGACGTGTTCCTGACTTTTGTCGATCATAGCTTGCAGCATTTCACGCTCTGGTGAGAACCAGAAACCATTATAGATCAGTTCGGCGTATTTTGGCATCAGCTCATCTTTAAGGTGGGCCGCGCCCCGATCCAGAGTGATGGATTCGATGCCGCGGTGCGCTTCCAAAAGCACTGTGCCGCCGGGGGTTTCGTAGATGCCGCGTGATTTCATACCGACAAAGCGGCCTTCGACCAGATCAAGGCGGCCAATACCGTGTTTGCCACCCAATTCGTTTAGCTTGGTCAGGATGGTTGCAGGCGACATGGCTTCGCCGTTGATGGAAACTGCGTCGCCTTTTTCGAAACCGATTTCGATGAATTCAGGCTGATCTGGCGCGTCTTCGGGGTTCACAGTACGCTGGTAAACGTAATCGGGCGCGTCAACGGCCGGGTCTTCCAGAACTTTGCCTTCGGACGAAGTGTGCAACAGGTTCGCATCCACGCTGAAGGGTGCTTCACCGCGTTTGTCTTTGGCGATCGGGATTTGGTTTTTCTCTGCGAAATCAAGCAGCTTGGTGCGGCTGGACAAATCCCATTCACGCCATGGTGCGATGACTTTGATGTCGGGGTTCAACGCATAGGCTGCCAATTCGAAGCGGACCTGATCGTTGCCCTTGCCGGTCGCGCCGTGGGACACTGCGTCTGCGCCTTCGGCCTCAGCAATTTCGACCAACCGTTTGGAAATCAAAGGTCGCGCGATGGAAGTGCCCAACAGGTACAACCCTTCGTAAAGTGCGTTGGCGCGGAACATCGGGAACACGAAATCGCGTACGAATTCTTCACGCAGATCTTCGATGTAGATCGCTGAAGCACCCATCAATTCGGCTTTTGCGCGCGCTGGCTCAAGTTCTTCGCCCTGACCCAAATCTGCGGTGAAGGTCACAACCTCGCAACCGTATTCAGTTTGCAGCCATTTCAGAATGATGGACGTATCTAGGCCGCCGGAGTAGGCAAGAACGACTTTTTTAGGCGCGGACATCTGCAGTTTCCCTCTGTGTGGTTCGTGGCGGGCGATACCGCGTTTTTCTATGTGGGGCAAGATGCAGCCCCGCGTTGACGGCATGAAGGGCAACCTCTACCTCGGTTGTATCTGCTTGAAGGGTGCTTCCATGACCAATGATCAATTTGTTTCTGCCGCGCAGGCTGCTGAACGTGCGATGCGCAATGTGTTTCCTGAAACGCCTTTGATGCGCAATGATCATCTGTCAAAAAAGTATGGTGCCGATATCTGGTTGAAGCGCGAAGATTTAAGCCCGGTGCGATCTTACAAATTGCGCGGTGCCTTTAATGCGATGCGCAAGGTGATTGATCGCCACGATACTTTTGTTTGCGCAAGTGCTGGAAATCATGCCCAGGGCGTCGCGTTTATGTGCCGCCATTTCGGCGTACGTGGTGTGGTTTTTATGCCTGTTACAACGCCGGCCCAAAAGGTTCAGAAAACTGCAATATTCGGGGGATCGTTTGTCGAGATAAAACTGATCGGCGATTATTTTGACGACACCTTGGCGTCAGCGCAGGCCTACTGCACGGACCATAGCGCACATTTTTTGTCGCCCTTTGACGATGAAGATGTGATCGAAGGGCAGGCGTCCGTGGCGGTTGAGATAGAACGACAATTGGGGCGTGTTCCGGAGCATCTGGTTTTACCTGTAGGTGGTGGTGGATTATCTTCTGCATGCTTTAGTTACTATGCAGATGCGTGTGATTATACGTTTGTCGAACCCACTGGCGCACCCAGTTTGGCGCGTGCGTTGGAAACAGGTGCGCCAACAGATGTGTCGCCGATCGATAGCTTTGTAGATGGTGCTGCCGTTGCGAAGATAGGCGCACGGACATTCGAGCGCTTGAAATCCGCACCGCGTGATAGCGTGATGCATTTGCCAGAGGATCGCATTTGCATGACAATCGTCGAGATGCTGAATGTCGAGGGTATCGTTTTGGAACCTGCCGGCGCCTTGTCCATCGAGGCGCTGGGCGATTTGGAAGATGACATTGCGGGCAAGACCGTTGTCTGTGTTGCATCAGGCGGGAACTTCGATTTTGAACGCCTGCCAGAGGTGAAAGAACGGGCCCAACGCTACGCAAGCCTAAAGAAATACTTCATTCTGCGATTGCCACAACGCCCCGGTGCGCTGAAAGATTTCCTTGATTATCTTGGGCCATCCGACAACATCACACGGTTCGAATATCTGAAGAAGTCCGCCAGAAACTTTGGATCTGTTCTAATTGGAATCGAAACGGATGATCCAGAAAACTTCGTGCAGTTTTTCGAAAATCTGGATCGTGCTGGTTTGACCTACACAGACATCACAAACAACGAAACGCTAGCGCAATTTGTGATTTGATCAATGCAAAACCTGGGGCAGATCGGTGACAAAGGCTTTCTTGGACACCGCATAACATTCGACAACCTTGCTTAAGTTTATCTCATCCCCCCGTCCTTCAGCTGCACGCAGTTCTCCGTCTTGGCACAGGGCAGAAAATTCTGAAAAACCGAGGTTCATGGCGCTGCCCTTTAAAAAATGCAGGTCATTTTCCAGTTCATTCACGTCCGCGTCCTGCTTTAAGCGCGTAACGACTTCTTCTACTTCTTCCAGAAAAAGTTCCACGACTTCGTCAAAATCCTCGGGCCCGACGTCAGCACGAAGAGATTTCACCTGGCTCCAGTCAATCATTTGCAGTCTCCGCTTTGGGTTTGGCAAAGCAATGCCACAGGGTTGCTTAATCAACCGTAAGCTCAACTCAACTGGATAGACGCAATTTTAGCTTTCATGGGTCGTTAAGGTCGGTCGATTAGCCAGTGGACATCCGAGTTTGTGAAAGTGAGTCTGATGCCGGTTCCAGCATCGAAAATCGAACCTGAAAAGCCGCAAAACGAACATAGCACCAGTCGCCATGTTCTGATTGTGGACGATAGCCGTCTGCAGCGAAAGATATTATCCAGTTCAGTGAAGCGCTGGGGGTTTCGTGTTACCGAAGCCGATAGTGGCGACAAGGCCTTGGAATTGTGTCGTGAATCTACGCCGGATATTATTTTAAGCGACTGGATGATGCCGGGCATGAACGGCTTGGAATTTTGTGACGCATTTCGCAGGCTGCCAGGTGAGAGTTACGGCTATTTTATTCTGCTAACGTCAAAAAGCGAAAAGGGCGAAGTGGCACAGGGTTTGCAAGCCGGGGCTGATGATTTTCTGACAAAACCTGTCAACGCACATGAACTGCGTGCGCGCATTTCAGCAGGTGAACGAATTTTGGATATGCAGCATGAGCTGACAGAGAAGAATAGACTGATTTCAGACACGCTAGCAGAATTACAACGTGTGTATGATTCGCTGGATAGCGATTTGCTTGAAGCAAAGAAATTGCAGCAATCTTTGGTGCGCGAACGCCAAAAAACTTTTGATACGGCTGAGTTGTCGTTGATGTTGCGTTCAAGCGGACACGTGGGCGGTGACCTTGTCGGGTTTTTTCCTGGGCAACCGGGGCATTTGGGACTTTATGCAATCGATGTTTCTGGCCACGGCATCAGCTCTGCCTTGATGACTGCCCGATTGGCTGGCTACTTATCCGCGACCGCACCTGACCAAAACGTAGCGCTGCGCCGGCAAAGTGATGGAAGCTTTAAGTTTCGAAAACCAAGCTGCGTGATCGAGGATCTGAACAACCTTGTTCTGGATGAAATGGACACGGAACACTATTTCACGCTTATGCTTGCAGACGTAAATCTGGAAACAGGGCATATGCTTGTCAGTCAGGCTGGGCATCCCCATCCAGCTGTTCAGCGCCGGGACGGCACCGTTGAACAGAACGGGACGGGCGGTTTTCCTGTGGGTCTTATGTCTGGCATCACTTTTGAAGATTTCGAGATACAGCTAAAGCCCGGTGATCGCGTTTTGATGTTGTCCGATGGCGTTACGGAGTGTCCAAATCAGGAAGGTGATATGCTGGAAGAATCCGGTTTAGAGAAAATGATGAACAATATGAAAGACATGTCGGGTCAAAAGTTCTTTGATGCCATGATGTGGAATTTGGGCGCTTTTTCAGGGCTGGATGAATTTCCTGACGATATTTCGGGCATCCTGTTTGAATATTCTGGTCATAAAATCCCGTAGTGTTGTTTGACAAACATCTGATCGCCAACATTGCCCAGCATTTGGGCGGCTTCATCGGGATGCATAACCATAGTGATATGATCAGGTTCGATAGGGTCGCAAATTTGGCGGACAGGTGTCGCAACGTACACGTGGCATAATTTTTCGGCCCACATATCGTATTCGGGCATATGCACAAATCGACGAAATGCACCCAGACGTCTTGGGCGCGCAATGGACCAGCCGATTTCTTCGCGGACTTCCCGGTACAGCGCCTGCAAAGAGGTTTCGCCAGGATCAACCCCGCCACCGGGCAGTTGAAACTCTAATGCGCCGTTGGTTTGTGCCGTCAGCAAAACACGTCGCTTCAAAGGCAAAATTGCATAGACGCCGGGTCGCAACCTGTAGCTTTGGGACTTCAAAGGTGGTTCACCCACACGTCGGATCATTGTAGTTGCCCCTCTTTTTGTTTTGAACTTCGATGCTATATAGCTCCGATATGCCAATCAGAGGCGCATAAGGAAACCCCAATGACCCTTGGACACCAGATCGCGTGGGACGACACCGTCCTGCCATTTCAGCTTGATACATCCGACGTTCGTGGCCGCGTTGCCCGTTTGGACGGCGTGCTGGACGGCGTATTAAAGCAACACAACTACCCACCTGCCATTGAAGCGCTTGTGGCGGAAATGGCGTTGCTGACTGCGTTGATCGGCCAGACCGTCAAGTTGCGTTGGAAGTTGTCGTTGCAAGTGCAAGCCAAGGGTGCGGTGCGTATGATTGCCACCGATTATTACGGCCCCGAAAAAGAGGGCGAACCTGCGCGCATCCGCGCCTATGCCACCTACGACGAAGACCTGCTGACCGATGCTGCCCCCTTCGACCAGATCGGGGAAGGATACTTCGCAATCATGATTGACCAAGGCAAAGGAATGCAACCGTACCAAGGCATTACTCCGCTGGATGGTGGATCACTTGCGGCTTGTGCTGCGGCCTATTTTGCGCAGTCCGAACAGCTGCCGACACGTTTCGCGCTAAGCTATGGCAAATCCACGCAGCCGGGTGTGTCTGAACATTGGCGCGCCGGCGGCATTATGGTTCAACATATGCCCAAAGCATCGCCTTTGATGGCGAAAGGGGAAGGGTCTGGCGACGTCTTGCAAGCGTCTGACCTGCTGGAACATGATGCGGAAGAAAACTGGAACCGCGTGAATGTCTTGATGGACACCGTAGAAGAAATGGAGCTGATCGGCCCGACCGTGCCACCCAACGATTTGTTGGTGCGCCTGTTCCACGAAGAACAGCCACGCGTCTACGACACGCAACCGATCCGTTTTGGATGCACATGTTCCGAGGATCGCGTGCGCCAAAGCCTGTCCATCTATTCAGCGGGTGACATAGCGACGATGACAACAGAAGAAGGTCGCGTCACAGCAGACTGCCAGTTCTGTGGGGCGCATTACGATCTTGATCCCGCGACCGTAGGATTTGAGGCGGAACAGGACGCGCGTGACTGATCTGATTGCTCAGATACGCGCGGCGCTTGTGGATGGGGGTGATGGATCATCCGATTTTGATCTTAACCCTGAATTTACGCAGCCCGATGGCCGTGTTTTGCGTCCTGCAAGTGTTCTTGCCCCAATCATTGTGCGGGGTGGCGCCTATTATCTGATCCTGACCAAGCGGTCGTCGGCCCTGAAGCATCATCCGGGCCAGATTGCGTTTCCGGGCGGCAAACAGGATGACACGGACGCAGACCTGATTGCGACGGCTCTTCGTGAGGCGCGTGAGGAAATCGGCCTGCCCTCTGATCTGGTCGAGATCCTTGGCGTTTTGCCGCCCCATGAAACAGTAACGGGGTTCAAGGTTACGCCGGTGATCGGATTGGTCACCGCCGAGTTTGATATCGTTGCCGAACCCGGCGAAGTCGAAGAAGTATTTTTTGTCCCGCTGTCTCACGTTTTGAATGTGAACAATTTCGCGGTGCAATCGCGACGCTGGCGTGGTCACCGCCGTGCTTATTTCGCAGTGCCGTTTGGCCCGTATTACATTTGGGGCGCCACCGCGCGGATGTTGCGGGCTTGGGCGGATCGCATGCCATGAAACTGGCGCCGGACACGCAATGGTTGGCCGATCCCGTCACACAGAGCGTCTGTGAGACCATCGAGAGCGCAGGCTTCGACATTTTCTTTGTCGGGGGCTGTGTACGCAACGCCGTCATGGGGGAGGATATCAGCGACATTGATCTTTCGACCAACGCACGGCCCGAAAAGGTTATGCAGCTGGCCCGTGACGCAGGGCTGAAAGCCATTCCGACGGGTATCGATCATGGCACCGTCACGGTTGTGGCAGACGGTGAGCCTTATGAAATAACGACCTTTCGTCGCGATGTTGAAACCGATGGTAGGCGTGCTGTGGTGACATTTTCTGACAGTATAGAAGATGATGCCAGGCGGCGCGACTTTACGATGAATGCGCTTTATGCGCGTCCCGATGGAACCGTCGTTGATCCGTTGGGGGGCGCTTTGGATGCGACCCACCGTCGGGTTCGCTTTATTGAAAATGCCAGTCTTCGCATCCGTGAAGATTATCTGCGCACTCTGCGCTACTTTAGGTTTGTTGCATGGTATGCTGCTGCCGATGCGGGGTTTGATACGGACGCTTTGGACGCAATTGCCTCCAATCTTGACGGGTTGGAACGGTTGTCAGCAGAACGGGTCGGCGCAGAAATTCTAAAACTGCTGTCCGCCCCAAACCCAGCACCGGCCGTAGCGGCCATGCGTCAAACGGGTGTTTTGCTTCAGATATTGCCTGGTGCAGATGATCGTTGGCTGGCGCCTTTGGTTCACATGGAAACCCTGCTGGAGGTGCCGCCAGACCCCATTCGCCGCTTGGCGGTTCTGGGCGGAGAGGACATGCCGCGACGTTTGCGATTGTCCAAAGCCCAAGCCAACGCTTTGGCGGTCTTGATAGACGGCATGTCCGGCACCCAGTCGCCTGCGGCACTTGGGTATTTACATGGTGCAGAAATCGCGCTGGGCATCGCGGCCTTGCGTTCAGCGTTGTTTGAAACGCTACCTGCATTGGACGCCGCGACGCAGGTTCAGGTGGGTGTGGATGCGGTTTTTCCGATCGTTTCCGCCGATTTGACACCTGATTTTCAAGGCAAAGCTTTGGGTGATCGTTTGAAAGCCCTAAAGCATGACTGGATCATGTCTGGCTTCACCAAATCGAAGGATGACCTTTTAGGGTGACTTTTGCGCACGGCTGGCGTATGACAAAAGCACAACACCGGAGGTTTGCAACATGTATCGTGGGATTTGGCTACACCGTATTTGATCGGCACCAAACCCTTTTGGATGGCTTGATCACATCATCATCCAACACATGTTCTACCTAAAATACTGGCGTTCTTCCGATGTTTAAATTCTTCGAAAATCTTGTCGACCCTTACGTGTCCTATGCTGAAACGGACACTCCGCCCACAAAGCTGTGGCCGTTTTTGCGCGAATATTCAAAGCCGTTCAAAACTGTTTTCATCCTAACTGCGATCATGTCGATTGTTGTGGCCGCGGTTGAGGTTGGCCTGATCTATTACATGGGCCGCGTTGTCGATGTTTTGGGCGGTGAACCCGATCAGGTCTGGGCAGATTACGGCACGGAATTCATCGTGATAGCGGTGTTTATTTTGGTGCTGCGCCCCGTGCTGCAGGTGCTGGACGTTGCGCTTTTGAACAACGCGATTTTGCCGAACTTTGGCACCCTGATCCGGTGGCGTGCGCATAAACATGTGTTGCGGCAATCCGTGGGTTGGTTTGAAAACGACTTTGCGGGGCGCATTGCCAACCGCATTATGCAAACGCCCCCGGCGGCAGGTGAAGTCGTATTTCAAGTTTTTGACGCAATTTCCTTTTCGCTGGCCTACATGATTGGTGCCGCGATTTTACTAAGCACCTCGGACCCGCGATTGTTGCTGCCATTGCTTGGATGGTTTGTGCTGTACGCGCTTTTGATCAAGTGGACGGTCAAACGTGTGGGCCCCGCGTCGCAGGCGGCGTCTGATGCGCGGTCTACCGTGACGGGCCGTGTGGTAGACGCCTATTCCAACATCCACTCCGTCAAAATGTTTGCCCACCACAATCGTGAAATCGATTATGCAAAAGACGCGATTGAGAAAACGCGACAGACCTTTCAAAAGGAAATGCGCATCTTCACCGTGATGGATGTGATGTTGGTGACGCTGAATGGTTTGCTGATCGTGGGCGTCGTCGGCTGGGCCATCGCGCTTTGGGTTCAAGGATCGACCAGCGTGGGTGTTGTCGCCGCCGCCACGGCGCTGACCTTACGCTTGAACGCCATGACGGGGTGGATCATGTGGGCGTTGACCTCGTTCTTTCGCCAGTTGGGTGTGGTTGCGGAAGGTATGGAAACCATCGCGCAGCCGATCACCTTGGTTGATGTGCCGGACGCCAAGCCCCTGACGCTGGACAAAGGCCGCATCGAAATGCGCGGCCTGACCCACCACTACGGCCGCGAAACGGGTGGCATCGAAGGCATGGATCTTGTGATTGAGTCGGGTCAGAAGATAGGGTTGATTGGCCGTTCCGGCGCAGGCAAATCCACATTGGTGAAGCTGTTGCTGCGCTTTTATGATCCCGATGCCGGACAAATCTTGATCGACGGGCAGGACATTTCAAAAGTCACCCAAGACAGTCTGCGTTTGAATATCGGTATGGTGCAGCAGGAAAGCTCTTTGTTGCATCGGTCGGTGCGCGACAATCTTTTGTACGGCAAACCCGACGCGACTGAGGAAGATATCATTGCCGCGGCCAAACAGGCCGAAGCGCATGAATTTATCCTTGGGCTGGAAGACCCCGAAGGGCGTCAGGGCTATGACGCGCAAGTCGGCGAACGCGGTGTGAAGTTGTCGGGTGGTCAACGGCAGCGTGTGACGCTGGCGCGTGTTGTTTTGAAAAATGCGCCAATTCTGCTGCTGGACGAAGCCACCAGTGCTTTGGACAGCGAAGTTGAGGCCGCCATTCAGGATACGCTTTATGGTATGATGCAGGGAAAAACCGTGATCGCGATTGCCCACCGTTTGTCCACCATCGCCCAGATGGACCGCATTCTTGTGCTGGATGGCGGACAGATTGTCGAAGATGGCGATCATGACGCGCTTTTGGCGCAAGATGGCCTATATGCTGAATTCTGGGCGCGCCAATCCGGCGGGTTCCTGAAAACAGAGGCTGCCGAGTGATGCGTTTTCCCGATATTGGCAATTGGATCAATTCCTTCCAGCCCGCCGATGGCCCGCCCCCACAAGAACTGGGTGCATTCATGCGCTGGTGCTTGGCAGGATCGTGGCCCGCACTGTGGTTGGCCGCGTTCTTGTCTGCGTTGGCGGGGTCGATGGAAACGGTTACCGCGTTGATCCTCGGCAAGGTCATTGATGCTACAGCCTTGGGGCCAAGCGGCTTCTTTGAAGGCGCAAACCTGTGGATTGTCATTGCCGCGGTTGCGTTCTTTTTGCTGATCCGCCCCGTAGCTTTCGGGCTGTCAGCGGCCTCGAATTCTATCATCGTGCAACCCAATGTGAACCCTTTGGTGCTGTCGCGTTTGCACCGTTGGACGCTGGGCCAGAACGTCACATTTTTCGATGACGACTTTGCAGGACGCATCGCGCAAAAGCAGATGCAATGCGCGCGCGCCGTTACGGATGTCGCGTCCGAAGTGATCAATGTTGTCGCTTTTGCCTTGGCGTCGCTTGCGGGGTCGGTGATCTTGCTGCTGGCAATTGATTGGCGGGTGGCCTTGGGATTTGGCGTTTGGCTGATCCTGTATTTCGCCCTGATCAATTGGTATCTGCCGCGTGTGCGTGTGCGGTCTGCAAAACGGGCAGGGGCGCGGGCGATGGTGTCGGGGCAGGTGGTTGATACGATCACCAACATCAAAACGGTCAAGCTTTTTGCCCATGCCGATCATGAAGACCGCGCAGCGCTGGGCGCGATGCAGACGTTTCGTGAAACCTCGCTTAGTTTCGGGCGATTGTCGGCGGCGTTCCGCTTTGCCTTGATGACCTTGGCGGGATTGTTGCCGGTGATCATGTTGGGCGGCACGGTTTTGATCTGGCAGGCTGGTCAGGCCACGCCGGGCGATATTGTGGCGGCGGGTGCCGTGTCCATTCGCATCGCGCAAATGACGGGTTGGGTCAGCTTCACGCTGATGCAAATCTACGCCAACATAGGCGAGATCGAGGACGGCATGCGCACCCTGACCCCCCGCGTGCGTGTTGATGATGTTGATGGGGCCCAGCCCCTGCAAGTGCCGCGGGGTGAAATTGCGTTGAAAAACCTGAGCTTTGCGTATGGGCGTGAGAAAGGCGGCATTTCCGATATCAATCTGACAATCAAACCGGGCGAAAAGCTTGGCATCGTGGGTGCGTCAGGCGCGGGCAAGTCCACGTTGGTATCGCTTTTGCTGCGGCTTTATGATCCCGAGGAAGGGCATATTGAAATTGACGGATCCGATACACGGCAAGTGACGCAAGAAAGCCTGCGCCGCGCGATTGCCATGGTCACGCAGGAAACGGCGATGTTTAACCGTTCGGCACGTGAAAACATCCTTTATGGACGTCCCGACGCGGATGAAGCGGCCCTGATCAAGGCGGCGGAAAAGGCCGAGGCGCATGGATTCATTCAAGATTTGCAAGACCACAAGGGGCGGCAGGGATACCAGGCGCATCTGGGAGAACGGGGTGTCAAATTGTCGGGGGGCCAGCGCCAGCGTATTGCTTTGGCCCGTGCCATTGTCAAAGACGCGCCGATTTTGGTGCTGGATGAAGCGACAAGTGCGCTGGACAGCGAAGTCGAAGCGTCCATTCAAACTGCGCTTGAACGGGTGATGGAAGGCAAAACGGTTCTGGCCATTGCACACCGTTTGTCGACGCTTACGGAAATGGATCGCATCATCGTTATGGATCAAGGGCGCATCATCGAAGCGGGGTCTCATGATGAACTGCTGGCCAAAGACGGGCTGTACGCTAGCTATTGGCAGCGTCAGTCCGGCGGCTTCATTCGGACACAAGCTGCACAATAGGCCTTTTTTCTTGGGGCATAGCGCTGTAATCGCAGTTCATGAGTGAACATAAAATTATACGTCTTGGCCATCACGGTGATGGAATTGCCGAAGGCCCCGTTTTTGCGCCCATGACATTGCCCGGTGAACTGGTCAGTGGCACCGTTGACGGAACGGCATTAAAGGATGTGCGGATTGTCACGCCATCCTCGGATCGTGTCGCTGCACCATGTCGCCATTTCAAGGCATGCGGCGGATGCCAGTTGCAGCATGCGAATGATGACTTCGTGGCGCAATGGAAAGCAGACGTGGTGCGCCATGCGTTGTCTGCACATGATTTGTCGCCTGATATCCGCGAGACGATTACATCGCCTGCCCAGTCGCGACAGCGCGCAACTTTGGCAGTCAAGCGCACCAAAAGTGGTGCGATGGTGGGTTTTCATGGCCGTGCCAGCGATACACTTGTCGAAGTGCCAGAATGTCAGCTGATCGACCCAAAGATCAAAACGTCTTTTGGTATTCTCAAGGAATTGGCCATTATCGGGGCCAGCCGCAAGGCGCCATTGGCTGCGATGGTCACGGTTTCTTTGGATGGTTTGGATGTGTCGGTTCAGGGCGGTAAACCGTTAGACGGGCCGCTGCGCGCGGGTTTGGCGCAGCTGTGTGATGCCACGGGTTTGACGCGTCTGACTTGGGGCGATGAGGTGGTCGCGATGCGCACGCCGCCGCGCCACGCGTTCGGTTCGGCGTTTGTTGCACCACCTGCAGGCACGTTCTTGCAAGCCACCGCGCACGGGGCACATGCCCTGCAAGCGTTGGTGCGCGAAGCGGTGGGGTCTGCGAAACGTGTCGCGGATCTTTTTGCAGGGTGCGGAACATTTTCGTTGCCGCTGGCAGAACACTCCGAGGTGCACGCCGTCGAGGGTGACAAAGGCATGATCGCCGCCCTTGATCACGGATGGCGGTTTGCGACGGGCCTAAAGCCGATCACGCATGAAGTGCGCGATCTGTTTCGGCGCCCGTTGCTGCCTGATGAATTGAAGCGCTTTGATGCGGTGGTTCTTGATCCCCCCCGGGCTGGTGCCGCGGATCAAGTGGCCGAGATATTGAAAGCCGACGTTCCGGTTCTGACCTATGTATCTTGCAACCCTGTCACCTTTGCGCGTGACGCCGCACAATTGGCAGGCGCGGGCTACGTTTTGGAATGGGTGCAACCCGTCGACCAGTTCCGTTGGTCGTCGCATGTTGAATTGGCGTCCAGATTTGTGAAGACCTAAGCCATCACACATTGGTGACGCGCTGTGTTTTTTCTATCCAAAAATGGCGGTTCGATGATAAACACGCGGAAAATGAGTATGGGCAGAGTACGATTTACATGAAACGCAGGCATTTGCTTACAACCGGAACAGCCGCTTTGGCGCTGGCTGGTTGTGCGACCAAATCGAAGTTCCAGCGCTACAACGGGCCTGAGGTGACATATGTCATCGTCAACAAGGGCGCCCGCGAGATGTTCTTGTTGCACAATCAAAAGATACTGAAGCAATACAGGATCGACTTGGGGTTTGCCCCGATTGGCGACAAATTCTATGAAGGTGACGGCAAAACGCCTGAAGGCACCTATCTGATTGACCGCCGCAACCCGAACAGCAAATTCCATCTGTCTTTGGGCATCTCGTATCCGAACGCCCATGATATTGCCCAAGCCCGCGCGTTGGGCAAGCAGCCGGGCGGCGACATCTTTATCCACGGCGAATCCAAGCCTTGGAAACTTGGCAAAAACGATTGGACGTGGGGGTGTATCGCCGTTCCAAACGAAGAGATGGAAAAAATCTACGCCATGGTGAAGAACGGAACGCCGATACAGATCAACGCCTGATTGCCGGCGTTAGATCCTTATCCTGTTGTGCCGACTATCGTTTCCGCTTGCTCGTCCGTTGCGGTGTCTTCGGGATTGTCGACCCGATCTGGCACCAGACGTGATGCGGATGGGTTCGCGGACGGAATCAGCGGTGTGCTGGATGGGTTGCCCATAATCATGGTCCACCAGATTTTGCCGTTTGATTCCTGATGCCATGAAAACCCCATGTCTTGCGCGTTTGCAGACATGATGGTGCGACGTGTGTCGGGCTGTTCGATCCAAGCCCCTAGTGTTTCAAGCTCTGTTTCGTAGCTTTCAGAGATGTTTTCACCCACAAGCTGGCCTGTATATCCTACGCGTTGAACACGGTCGATGGGGGATGAACCGTCTGATCCGAAGTGCCACGGACGGTTTTGTGCAGCCATATCACGGGAATGTGTAGCAGCCGCCGCGTTCAGCTTGGGATTAAGCGTGACCGGGGCCACGCCTTGGGCCTGACGCAATGCATTGACCGAATCAAGCATACGGAATTGCAGTTTTCCTGCATCGTTGCGGCCAATTTTGTATACTTTTGACAATGGCTTACCATCTGTACCGGCCGTCGGTGTTGCGGGCTGGCAAGCGGCAAGTGCAACCACAGCGGCTGTCATAAGTGCGGTTAATCTGACCATTTTTGGCTCCACTGAAAAAACATGTTATATCCGCATAGCGTGGCCCGCGTTGCATTTCAAACGCACATCGGCGTGAGCCTGCGAAATGACGCTTGTTTGATTTGCGACTGCGTCTTTGGCGCAATAAAAGCGTCGGTAAAGCAGTATTTATCAGCTATGGAGAGGCTTCAATGTCCAAAAAGCTATTCGAAACACCGACCCGTCGCGCCTTTTTGGCGGGGTCCGCCGCCCTGATCGGTGCGCCTGCGCTGGCCCAAAGCAACGTTCCAGCTGGTCAAGCAGAGCGTGATCCGGCGTTGTCCGTGCGTCGCAACATTTCCAGCTTTCGCACGCTAGACTGGCAGCCGTATTTCACAAACCTGCGCAAAGGGGCCATTCTGGTCGATATCGACAGCCGCGCCGTGCACTACTGGAACGAAGATCAAACGATCTACAAGCTGTACCCTTCCAGTGTCCCGTTGACAGACGATCTTACGCGCCGTGGCCGCACACAGGTTGTTCTGAAAGACCCGAAACCCGATTGGCGCCCGACGCCGTCGATGAAAAAGCGCAACCCTGAATGGCCAGACTACATTGGGCCCGGCCCGGACAATCCGCTTGGCACACGGTCTATGCACCTGAGCTGGACGTACTACCGTATTCACGGCACGCATGACACGCGCAAGATCGGGCGCAAGTCATCAAACGGGTGCATCGGCCTTTACAACGAACACGTGGAAGAGCTGTACGAGATGGCCAAAGTGGGCACACAAGTGTTGCTTATTTGACGACATTGGGGCTTGACTGATGGTCTGCCGCCTAAACTGCATTTGCAATCGCCGCAAATTGCTGTTTAGAAACAGACACGAAGTTAAGTCTTGGGTGTGCATCGGCGCTGTTGCTGATGTGCTATTTCTGGAGGTCAAAATGAAAAAATTCGTACTCGCAGCTGCTCTGACAGCCGCAGCGTCCACAGCTTTTGCTGGTCAGCCTGCTGATCCGATCATCGAAGCACCTGTCATCATCGAAGAAGCTGGTTCTTCTTCCGGTGGCATCGTTCTTCCATTGATCCTGCTTGCCGTTGTTGCAGCAGCTTTGGCAGACTAAGCTACAGTCGATTTCGACTATTAAGAGGCGGTGCAGCAATGCGCCGCCTTTTTTGTGTTCAATGTTGCGCGTTTGATCGAATTTTATCCAATTGTAATAGGAACCATTTGCCGTTTAGACTGTTGTACACACAAATAAGCGGTCCGGCGCTGTTGCCGGTTCTGCCATCTGGAGGGACTAATGAAGAAAATCGCACTTGCAACCGCAGTCACATTCGCAGCATCCACAGCTTTCGCTGGCGCGCCGGCTGATCCAATCATCGAACCGCCTGTCATCATCGAAGAAGCTGGTTCTTCTTCCGGTGGCATCGTTCTGCCGCTGATCTTGCTGGCAGTTGTTGCAGCGGCACTGGCCGACTAAAGCGACCCTTACAGATTCTGCGCAAGTTTTGCGTTGGGCGGTACCGCAGAGTGCCGCCCTTTTGCGTTTGGCGTTACAGCCACCCTTTGAGGTTTTTATCGATCACGCCAGACAGCGCTTTGATATGCGCGTCATCATCGTTCAGGCACGGGATATAGGTGAAGTGTTCGCCGCCAGCCTCTTCAAAGCTTTCTTTGATCTCTTCGTTGATCTCTTCCAGCGTTTCGATGCAATCGGCGGAAAACGCAGGGGCGCAAACCGCGATGTTCTTTTTACCAGCTTCGGCCAAACGGGCGACTTCTTCGACGGTGTAGGGTTGCAGCCATTCTTCAGGGCCGAACTTCGACTGGAAGGTGGTTTTGATTTCGGTGTCTTCCCAACCCAGACGTTCCTTCAGCAGGCGCGTCGTTTTCTGGCATTGGCAATGGTACGGATCGCCTTCCATCAGGTAGCGGATCGGCACGCCGTGGTAGGAACACACCAGAATATCGGGGCGCGTTTCAAGGTTTGCGTAGGCGCGTTCGATGGATTGTGCCAATGCGTCAATGTAGGTTTCATCAGCAAAATAAGGTTCGACTGTGCGTGACGTCGGCTGCCATTTTTCTTTCATCAAGGCACGAAAGAATTCATCGTTGGCTGTGGCTGACGTGGCGCCCGCGTAATGTGGGTACAACGGGAAGAACAGGATCTTTTGGCATCCGGCCTCTGTCATGGCCCGAACTTTGGATTTGGTCGACGGGTTACCGTAGCGCATGCAAAAATCGACCATAACCTGATCGCCGTAGCGCTCTTGCATTTCAGCTTTGATCTTTTTGGTCTGTGCTTTTGTGATCGTCATCAACGGGCTTTCGCCGTCTTCTTCGTTCCAGATCGATTTGTAGGCCGCACCCGATGAAAAAGGCCGTTTTGTCAGAATGACCAACTGCAACAATGGCTGCCAGATCCAGGCCGAATAGTCGATGACCCGTTTATCGGACAAAAATTCGTTCAGATAGCGCCGCATTGACCAATAGTCATAGTTGTCTGGCGTTCCAAGATTCGACAGCAAAATGCCGACACGGGGGGCTGCCACTTTGGGGTGGTCGGTTTCGGCGTGCGCTGGGCGTGTGGCGGTAGGGGTCGCGTCGAGCATTATGGGTCCGATCAATGGGTGTTATGGCTCAAATAAACGCTTTTGCTCTCAGGTCAATCTGGCAGCCTGTTTTCGTCGGTCCCCAACGCGTCTGCTAACCGTGCTTCAGCTGATCCGGGACGCAGCGGTTTGGGTTGGCTTTCGTCGGGGGCCCAGCCCGTCAACATCACGATTTCAAAGGTCGCGGCAATGCCACCTTCAGGGGTTGGGTAGGTCTGTGCATAAAGTTCGGCAGCACGTTCAAAAACGCGACGATGTGTCGGAAAACGCAGACGTTCTTGCAAGGCGTTGGCTTCGCCCATATGGCGCAAATCTTGCATCAGATGCCACAAATCGCGGTAGTTCACCGTTAACGGCAAAACGTCTGCCACAGGTAAGGCAAAGCCAGCCCTTTGTAGCAGGCCACCCAGATCGCGCAGTTCCCCCATTGGGGCGATGCGGGGTGACAATCCGCCGCTGGTCTCGATCTCTGCCTGCCCCAGACAGGCGCGTAATTCGTGTAGGGTTTGCCCCCCGAAGGTGGCCGCCAGAAACAGGCCGTCTTTTTGCAGGCTTCGTTTGCATTGAATGATCTGGCCCACGGGGTCATTTGCCCAGTGCAAAGCAAGTGTGTGGATCACAAGGTCGTGTGCGCCCATGCCCAATTCCAACACGTCTTTGTCCGCGACGCTGTGGGCGTTTGGCATCAGTTTGCGCCACAGATCGGGGAAACCGCTGACCACTGCCGCGGAATTAAACGTCCTGTTAACCATATCCGCGCGATCCTGCAGGTCATCGGCCACGGTTGCGTGCAAGAACATGGCGTCCGCTTGGGTTCGCGCCCGGCGCCGCGTCAGCGCGATAGAATCAGTAAGTGGTTTTGGTCCCGACATAAGGCACACATAGAATGGCACACCCCGCATTACAAACCACCTTGGCGCTGGTCTATCCGCCACGCTGTTTGACATGCGGCGATCGTGTGGACAGCGATTTCGGTTTGTGCGGAACGTGTTGGCGCGATGTGGCATTTATCGGATCAAACGCCTGTGACGGATGCGGCGCACCCATTCTGGACGGTGAAGATATCGCACAGGGAGAGGCCCTAAGGTGTGACGATTGTTTAACGATTGCAAGACCTTGGCGTAAGGGTCGTGCGGCGTTGATCTACAAAGAAACAGGCCGCAAAATGATCCTTGCCCTAAAGCACGGTGACCGCCAAGAGGTCGTGCATCCCACCAGTCTTTGGATGGCGAATGCCGTGCGCGATATTCTTGAACCCCGCACCCTGATCGCGCCGGTACCTTTGCATTGGACGCGGCTTTTGAAGCGGCGCTTTAACCAATCTGCGGCGCTGGCCAATGCAATGGCCCAACGCCTTGATGTGCCGTGCTGTCCCGACCTTTTGCAACGCTTCAAGCGGACCCGCAGCCTTGACGGCATGACCCGCGATGCGCGGTTCCGCCACCTGCAAGACGCCATCGCCCCGCACCCCAAACGCAGACACCGCATGGCGGGCCGTCCGGTTTTGTTGGTGGACGATGTGATGACGACGGGGGCGACTTTGGCCGCGTCCACACAGGCGTGTTACGATGCCGGTGCAAGTGACGTTTGCGTGGTCGCACTGGCGCGGGTCGTCAAAGATGCCTAAGTCTGGGTCAAATGCAATACGATCAAGGACACGACCTATGAAGCCTGTAGAAATTTATACGTCGCCGCTGTGCGGCTTTTGTCACGCAGCAAAGCGCCTTTTGACCCAAAAGGGTGTCGCGTTCTCTGAAGTTGATGTTTTGGCCAACCCCGATCGCAAGCCCGAGATGATCAAGCGTGCCGACGGTGGACGCACAGTGCCGCAGATTTTTGTGGGCGATATGCATGTTGGCGGATGTGACGACCTTTATGCGTTAGAGCGGGCAGGCAAACTCGACGCGTTGTTGGCAACATGACAACAGGCGCTTTGGTGCAGATGAATGCCTCGGATGATCCGGGGCACAATCTGGCCGTGCTGCAGGGATACATCGCGTCAGCCGCCAAGCAAGGTGCTGATTTTGTTTTGACCCCTGAGGTCAGCAATTGTCTGTCTGTGTCCCGCGCCCGCCAAAGCGCTGTTTTGTCCCACCAAGACGATGATCTAACGTTGGCTACTGTGCGGGACGCTGCAAAGACGCATGGCATTTGGGTGCTGATTGGATCGCTTGGCATCAAGACGGATGATCCGGATGGTCGCTTTGCCAACCGGTCATTCCTGATTTCGCCAAACGGCGCGATCGTTGCGCATTACGACAAGATCCACATGTTCGATGTGGATGTATCCCCGACCGAGACGTGGCGCGAAAGCGAAGGATACCGTCCCGGCACACAGGCTGTGGTGGTGCAAACCCCGTTTGGCGGTATTGGCATGGCCATCTGCTATGACATGCGCTTTCCGCTATTGGCCAACGCTTTGGCGCAGGGTGGCGCCCAAATCCTGACCTATCCCTCTGCCTTTACCCCCGCCACGGGTGCGGCGCATTGGCACAGTCTGTTGCGGGCGCGTGCGATCGAAACAGGGTGCTATGTGATGGCGCCCGCCCAGACAGGGTTGCACCCAAGCACCTCCGACAAGACACGCAGCACATATGGCCATTCACTGGTCGTCTCGCCTTGGGGTGAGGTTATCCTTGATGCTGGCACCGATCCCGGTGTTTATGTATTTGAGTTCGATATGAACAATGTGGTCGATGCACGCGCTAAGGTTCCTGCCTTACAAAATGAGCGGAGTTTCAACGGCCCCTAACCAAGTGTGGCCTATGAGCGCAGACACAAATGCACTGGCAATTTCGCTGTTCAGCGAAGTTCTGGCGGCGGATCAAACCGTTCGCAATGCCTTGGGACGGGTGTTGCCCAAGGGCATGGAAATCTCGCATTTCTCGGTGCTCAACCATCTGACATGGCATGATGGTGAACGCTCGCCTGCGCAATTGGCGCAAACGTTCAATGTCACACGCGGTGCCATGACCAACACTTTGGCAAAACTTGAATGGGCTGGATACATCCACGTTCGCCCCGATTGGGACGATGCGCGCCGCAAGATGGTGGCGATCAGCCCTGCAGGACGCAATGCCCGCGATCAAGCCTTAAGCGATATGGGGCCAATGGTTAGCAAGGCCGTGGAATCGCTGGGCGAAGACAGGGTGCGCGAAGCCCTTCCCATTTTGCGCGAAATTCGTAAGCATCTGACGTAATGTGAAATGGTATGAACAGGGGCACCGTTTATGTCCGAAAGAAGTTTTTGGTCGCGCAGCTATAAAGTTATCGAAAAAGGCGCGAATATTTTCGGCTTTTTGTCGGCCTTGATCTGGATCTGGGCGTTGGTGTTTCCGGGAAAGGCCGTGTCTGTTCTGGAAAGCTATGAGGCGCGGTTTTCAGGGGTAGAGCAATCCATCGCGCAAGTGGAAGACAACACAAACGCGCTTTTGCGTCAGACAGACGGAATAAAAGATGACACTGCCGCATTGGTGGCTGCATTGCCCAGCGGGATTTCAATGTCTGGCCTCGTTCAGAACCAGAACTGTCCCGGATCTAACAGCGTTACTGATGGGTTTTCCCTGTGGTTAAACAACGAAGGCAGGCAAGTGATCCCGCAATTGACCCTGACCGCCTTTACCGAACGAGGCACGGTTTTGTATCAAGACACACAACTTTTCATAAATGCCGAAGACACCACCGCGGTTGATATTCCGGGCACTGTGCGCCCCGTACACATCTGTTTGAATGCCATAGATGCCCAAGGCCAAGACCGAATGTCAGGATTTACGATTATGCGATGGCGTAAAACGCACGACAGCTGTGTTGCCAATGGTCGTTATGGATACGTCAGCCACGATGGCAATGCCCTGCCTATTGCGGAAGCCGCCACTGCGCTTTGCCAGTGACGGCCGCCCCTTGTCATGCCGCTTTGGATTTCACACTGGCCGTGACGTAGTTCACGCTTAAATCCCGATCGGACAAACGCCAGCCCCATGTCAGCGGATTAAAGACAAACCCCTGACGGTCCACGGGTTCCATTCCCGACTGTGACAACAGATCAAACAGCTCGTCCGGTGTGATGAACTTGTTCCATTCATGTGTGCCTTTCGGCAGCCAGCGCATCACATGCTCTGCCCCGATGATCGCAAAGACGTAGGATTTAGGGTTGCGGTTCAGCGTCGAACAGATTTGTAGCCCGCCCGGTTTCAAAAGCTGCTGACACGCCGTGAGATAGGCCAGCGGATCGGCCACGTGTTCGACCACTTCCATGTTCATCACCACGTCGAACTGTTCGCCGGCTGCGGCCATATCTTCGGCTGTGGTAAAGCGGTAATCAATGTCCAGCCCCGATTGCGCGGCATGGGCTTGCGCCACGGGAATGTTGCGTTCTGCGGCATCCACCCCCACTATTTCGGCACCCAACCGCGCCATGGGTTCCGACAAAAGCCCGCCTCCGCAGCCGATGTCCAGAACGCGTAGGCCTGCGAACGGGCGTTCTTGTGTCAGATCACGGTCGAATTCCCCTGCGATCTGGCCTGTGATATAGTCCAACCGGCACGGGTTGAGCATGTGCAACGGTTTGAATTTTCCATTCGGATCCCACCATTCAGCTGCCATCGCTTCAAATTTGGCGATTTCAGAGGGGTCCACGGTGCTTTGATGCGCTTGCATTCTGATCTCCATGTGCTCATGTAACTTATCGACCTATATAGGGCCCTTAATGGACAAGCACACCGACCAAAAACGCGCAGTGCAATATCTGTACCCGCCGATTGATCCGTTTGATCAGCGAATGATGGATGTGGGCGACAGCCACCGCATTTACGTTGAGCAATGCGGCAACCCTCAGGGCATCCCTGTGGTGGTGTTGCATGGTGGTCCCGGTGGCGGATGCAGCCCCGCGATGCGGCGGTATTTCGATCCTGCCGTGTACCGTGTGATTCTTTTTGATCAGCGTGGGTGTGGCCGTTCGCGCCCCCATGCGTCGGTGAAAAATAACACTACATGGCATTTGGTGGCGGATATTGAAGCCATCCGCGAGGCCTTGGACATTGAGGCGTGGATTGTCTTCGGCGGCTCTTGGGGCGCGACCTTGTCGCTGGTCTACGCCCAAACGCATCCCGACCGCACCTTGCAGATCGTGTTGCGCGGTGTGTTCCTTGCCACGCAAGCCGAACTGGATTGGTTCTATGGTGGCGGTGCCGGGAAATTCTGGCCCGAGGTCTGGGAAAAGTTCGTGAAACTGATCCCCGCAGATGAACGTGATGACTTGATCGGGGCGTATCACAAGCGCCTGTTTTCGGGTGATCTGCCGATTGAGACGCGATACGCCCGTGCGTGGTCTTCATGGGAAAACGCGCTGGCGTCCATCCATTCCAACGGCAATGGTGGCGAGGCCCCAGGCGAATATGCCCGTGCCTTTGCCCGTCTCGAGAATCACTATTTCACCAATGCGGCTTTCCTTGAAGAGGACGGTCAAATTCTGGCCAACATGCACAAGATTGCGCATATTCCCGGCACCATCGTACAGGGCCGCTACGATATGATCTGTCCACCCGACAGCGCCTACGCCATTTCGCAGGTCTGGCCTGCAAGTGATCTGGTGATGGTGCGCAATGCAGGTCACGCCTTGTCAGAGCCGGGCATCAGCGCTGAACTGGTGCGCACCATGGACAGGATTGCAGGACATTGACCCGTTTGGACCGCCGCGTATTATTTACATCAGGTGCAGCTGCCGCTTTGCTGGCGGCGACCGGTGTTTTTGCGGGGCCATCCCCGAAACGTGGGGGTCGTATGATGGCTGCGTTGTCCGGTGCTGACCGTGCGGATGATTGGACAACGACATCGGGCCTTTTCATGCAAGCCGCGCGTGGCGCTGTGTTTGAAACCCTGACCGAGATTGCAGCAGACGGTACGTTGCGTGGCAATATTGCGCAGGCGTGGGCGTCTGACGATGGTGGCACGACGTGGCGCTTTGAATTGGCGCAGGATGTGATGTTTCATGACGGCGTCCCTTTACGTCCCTCTGATATTGCCGCGTCCCTAAGGGGGGATGTCGTTGATCTGGGGGCAGGCGCGTTTCAGATAGCCCTCAGTGATCCGAACCCCAACTTGCCATTCCAACTGGCGGACCCGCAATTTGCGATCCTGCCCGCCGAAGCCGACCGCCAAGCGGCAGGGATTGGCACGGGGCTTTATGCTGTGCGCAAATTCGATGCGGGCCGGCAGTTTATCGGATCGCGTGTCGCCGTGCACCGCAAAGACGGCACCGAAGGCTGGCTCGATGAAGTCGAAATCGTGTCGATTCCGTCCCATACCGTGCGTGGCGAAGCGTTGCGGGATGGCCTTGTGGATGTGGCCGACGTCACGACTTTGGATGCCTACGCCGACCCGGCAGCATTCCAGTTCTTACCGTCAGAGCATCAAACGCAACAAATCGCGCACCGCTCTGTTGTCGTGCCTGCGTCTGTTGGCACGTCTTGGCCATTGGACAACCTTGCGATGGCGCGGCGGTGGTGGAAAGCGTAAGTTGACGCAGGGCTGGGCCGCCTTATCTGGCCTCATATGAAAATGTCTTTAACGGAATTACCTGATGAACACGTCAGTGCCATCATTGAAATGGCCCTGTCCGATCACGTCAGCTTTGCAGACATCAAACTGGAATACGGGCTGTCCGAGGCCGAGGTAAAAGCCCTGATGCGTGAAAACCTACGGGCGGGCAGCTACCGCGCATGGCGCAAAAGGGTGCGTAAATTCTCTGACCGGCGTGAGAATTACAAGTGAGGCTTGCAGACTCGGGTCCAACTGGCTATATCGCTTTCAACAGCGGCGCGTCGGGGTCCAAACCCAACGCCCACCGGATATATCAACGGGCCGTGCGCCCGTTTTTTTGTGCCTGAACAAAACCTGGAGATACCTTGAACGACCTGCCCCCAAATACCCTGATTGCCAAAGCTGCCATTGATCGCCGTTTGGCTGAAATCGTGACCCCAGTCATTGAAGACATGGGGTACGAATTGGTGCGCATTCGTTTGATGTCTGGCAAAGCAACCACATTGCAGGTCATGGCCGACAAGCCCGAAGGCGGCATTGAGGTCGATGATTGCGCGAAGATTTCCCAAGCCATTGGCGCGACGCTGGACGTCGAAGATCCGATCCTGGATGAATATGCGCTGGAAGTGTCCAGCCCCGGCATCGACCGCCCTTTGACGCGTCTGAAGGACTTTGAAAACTTCGAAGGGTACGAGGCAAAGATCGAAACAGACGAGCTGATCGACGGTCGCCGCCGCTTTAAGGGCGAGCTGGCAGGCGTTGAGGGCAACGAAGTGCTGATCAACATCGAAGAAGGCACTGTTGGTTTGCAGTTTGACTGGTTGTCAGACGCCAAGCTGGTTTTGACCGACGAGTTGATCAAAGAAATGCTACGCCAGCGCAAAGCTGCTGGAACTATCAATGAAGACGAGTTTGATGAGATCGAGACGGAAGACCCGTCCGATGGAGGAGAAAACTGATGGCCATTACTTCTGCAAACCAGCTTGAGCTGTTGCAAACCGCCGAGGCAGTCGCCCGCGAAAAGATGATTGACCCTGTGTTGGTGATCGAGGCGATGGAAGAATCGCTCGCCCGTGCTGCGAAATCCCGCTACGGCGCGGAAATGGACATTCGTGTCGCCATCGACCGCAAAACGGGTCGTGCCACATTCACGCGCGTACGCACCGTGGTGGAAGACGAGGAACTGGAAAACTACCAGTCCGAATTCACCGTTGAGCAAGCCAAGCAATACATGGCCGATCCTGAAGTGGGCCAAGAATTCATCGAAGAAGTGCCCCCCGTTGAAATGGGCCGCATCGCCGCGCAATCTGCCAAGCAGGTGATCTTGCAAAAGGTCCGCGAAGCCGAGCGCGACAAACAGTTCGAAGAATTCAAAGACCGCATCGGCACCATCATCAACTGCGTGGTCAAACGCGAAGAATATGGCAACGTCATCGTTGATATGAACCCCGGCGAAGGCATTCTGCGTCGCAACGAGAAAATCGGCCGCGAATCGTACCGCCCGAACGACCGTATTCGCGTGTTCATCAAAGACGTGCGCCGCGAACAGCGCGGGCCGCAAATCTTCCTGAGCCGTACCGCGCCCGAGTTCATGGCCGAACTGTTCAAGATGGAAGTGCCTGAAATCTACGACGGCATTATCGACATCAAGGCGGTTGCCCGTGACCCCGGTTCACGCGCGAAGATCGCTGTGATTTCCTATGACGGGTCCATCGACCCAGTGGGCGCTTGCGTTGGTATGCGCGGCAGCCGCGTGCAGGCCGTTGTGAACGAATTGCAGGGCGAAAAAATCGACATCATTCCTTGGAACGATGATCAGCCGACTTTCCTTGTGAACGCGCTGCAGCCTGCTGAGGTCTCCAAGGTTGTTCTGGACGAAGAAGCCGGCAAGATCGAAGTTGTGGTTCCTGAAGAACAATTGTCCCTCGCCATTGGTCGTCGTGGTCAGAACGTGCGGTTGGCGTCTCAGTTGACGGGTCTTGATATCGACATCATGACAGAAGCCGAAGAATCAGCGCGCCGTCAGAAGGAATTCGAACTGCGCACCAAGCTGTTCATGGATAACTTGGATCTGGACGAATTCTTCGCACAACTGCTGGTGGCGGAAGGGTTTACCAACCTTGAAGAAGTCGCATACGTCGAAGTGGACGAACTTCTGGTCATTGATGGCGTCGACGAGGGTACGGCTGGCGAATTGCAAGCCCGTGCGCGTGACGTGATCGAAGCGCAAAACAAAGCGGCACTTGATGCGGCCCGTGCGCTGGGCGTCGAAGACAGCTTGGTTGAATTTGATGGCCTGACACCCCAGATGATTGAAGCGCTTGCGAAAGATGACGTGAAAACACTGGAAGATTTCGCGACATGCGCGGACTGGGAATTGGCCGGTGGCTGGACCACCGAAAAAGGCGAACGCGTCAAAGACGATGGCGTTCTGGAGCCCTTCGGCGTTGATCTGGAAGAAGCGCAAGCGATGATTATGATTGCACGTGTGTCTCTGGGTTGGGTTGATCCGGCTGAATTGGAAGCAATGGCAGAAGACGACGAAGACGGCGAAGCAACTTCTGAGGAAACTGAGGCCTGATTTCAGGCCTCAGGGTTCACACATGAGTCGCGGTGGCGCCTCCAAGGATCGGTCGGACGGTCCAGATCGCAAGTGCATTGCCACAGGCGAAGTGCAGCCCAAGTACGGGCTGGTCCGCTTTGTCGTGGGGCCTGAAGATATGATTTATCCGGATGTGTCGGGTAAATTGCCGGGGCGCGGCATTTATGTCGCTGCGGATTGTGATGCCCTTGAAGCGGCAGTGAAGAAAAAGCTGTTCGCCCGTGGTGCCAAACAGCAGGTGAAGCTGCCGGATGATTTGGTGGCCGAAGTTGAAAAGCAGCTTGCACGGCGCGTTGTTGATTTGATCGCGATGTCGCGCAAGGCCGGATCGGCTGTTGCGGGATACGAAAAGGTGAAAGCCTGGCTTCAATCGGAAGAGGCCGAAGTGTTGATCCAAGCCTCTGACGGATCGGGTCGGGGGAAGACGAAGTTAAGTACGCCACACTATGGCAGCTACATCGGATGGCTGACGGCGGACGAGTTGGGTTTGGCGTTTGGACGTCAAACTGTGATACATGGGGCGCTCGCCTCTGGTGGACTCACGAAACGTGTAGTAGAGGAAGCCCAGAGATTGCGAGGCGTACGCGCAAAAGAGGATGGCAAGGGCCATTCGGAAGGATAGACGAGCTAGATGAGCGATACTGACGGTAAGAAAACATTGGGTCTACGCGGCGCTGGCGCCGGGCGTCCTGGCAACGTGAAACAAAGTTTCAGCCACGGGCGGACCAAGAACGTCGTTGTCGAGACGAAACGCAAGCGCGTTGTCGTCCCCAAACCGGGTGGTCAAAAGCCAACGGGTCCGGGTGCCGGTCCTGTCGGTGATCCCTCCCGCCGCCCTGCAGGCATTTCGGATGCTGAAATGGATCGCCGCCTGAAGGCGGTTCAGGCTGCCAAGGCTCGCGAAGTCGAAGAAGCCGCGGCCCGTGAAGCCGAAGAAAAGGCGCGTGCGGAAGACCGTGAACGTCGCCGCGCGGAAATCGAGGCCAAAGAGCGTGAAGAAAAAGAACGCGAAGAAAGCCTGAAGGCGAAAGCCGAAGAAGAAGAGCGTAAAAAGCGCGAAGCCGAGGCTGCGGCCCAAGCGGCTGCCGCCCCTGCGCCTTCCGAAGCCCAACCGCAACGCGCAGCGCCCAACCGTGGCGGTCCTGCTCCTGCGGCCACCCCGCGCAAAAACGAACGCGAACAACAGCAGCGCCCCAAAGGCCGCGGCGACGACAACCGTCGCTCTGGCAAGCTGACATTGTCCCAAGCGACAGGCGGCGGCGACAACCGTCACCGTTCCATGGCGGCGATGAAGCGCAAGCAAGAACGTGCCCGTCAAAAAGCGATGGGTGGTTCGGTCGAGCGTGAAAAGGTCTTGCGCAAAGTTGATCTGCCCGAAGCCATCGTGGTGTCCGAACTGGCCGCCCGTATGACGGAACGTGTTGGTGACGTTGTGAAATCTCTTATGCAAATGGGCATGATGGTGACGCAAAACGAAACCATTGATGCCGATACAGCCGAGCTGATCATTGAAGAATTTGGTCACACCGTGAACCGCGTTTCTGACGCGGACGTGGAAGATGTGATCAACGTCATCGAAGACAAAGACGAAGATCTGAAAGCGCGTCCTCCGGTCGTGACGATCATGGGTCACGTTGACCACGGCAAGACGTCCCTGTTGGATGCTATCCGCAAAGCCAAAGTTGTTTCCGGCGAAGCAGGTGGTATCACGCAGCACATCGGCGCCTATCAGGTCAAAACCGATGGCGGCCAAGTGCTGTCGTTCCTCGACACGCCGGGTCACGCGGCCTTCACGTCCATGCGTTCGCGCGGTGCTCAGGTCACGGATATCGTGATCTTGGTTGTGGCCGCCGATGACGCTGTGATGCCGCAAACGATTGAGGCGATTAACCACGCCAAAGCGGCCAACGTGCCGATGATCGTGGCCATCAACAAAATCGACAAACACGAAGCTAATCCAAACAAAGTCCGCACGGATTTGTTGCAGCATGAAGTGATCGTCGAAAAAATGTCTGGCGAAGTCCAAGACGTCGAAGTTTCGGCGGCGACGGGCCAAGGCTTGGACGAGTTGTTGGAAGCCATCGCGCTGCAGTCTGAATTGCTGGAACTGAAGGCCAACCCTGATCGTGCCGCACAAGGCGCTGTGATCGAGGCGAAGCTGGACGTGGGCCGTGGCCCTGTTGCCACTGTTTTGATCCAGACCGGTACATTGCGTCAGGGCGACATCTTCGTTGTGGGTGAGCAATACGGTAAGGTTCGTGCGCTGATCAACGACAAAGGCGAACGCATCAAAGAGGCTGGCCCGTCCATGCCTGTTGAGGTGCTTGGCCTGAACGGTACACCCGAAGCGGGTGATGTTTTGAACGTAACCGACACGGATGCGCAAGCGCGTGAAATTGCCGAATACCGCGAAAAAGCGGCCAAGGACAAACGCGCGGCAGCGGGTGCGGCAACGACCCTTGAACAGCTTATGGCAAACGCCAAAGCCGACGAGAACGTCAGTGAATTGCCAATCCTGTTGAAAGCGGATGTTCAGGGTTCTGCAGAAGCGATCGTGCAAGCCATGGAAAAAATCGGCAACGACGAAGTCCGGGTGCGCGTCTTGCACTCAGGCGTTGGCGCGATCACCGAAACCGACGTTGGTTTGGCGGAAGCCTCTGGCGCGCCGATCATGGGCTTCAACGTGCGTGCGAACACCTCTGCGCGCAACACGGCGAACCAAAAAGGCGTCGAAATTCGTTACTATTCGGTCATTTATGACCTTGTGGACGACGTCAAAGCGGCCGCATCTGGCTTGCTGAGCAACGAGATCAAAGAAAACTTCATTGGTTACGCAACCATCAAAGAAGTCTTCAAGGTCACGGGTGTTGGCAAGGTCGCGGGCTGCTTGGTCACCGAAGGTACGGCCCGCCGTTCCGCAGGTGTGCGTTTGCTGCGCGACAACGTGGTTATCCACGAAGGTACGCTGAAAACGCTCAAGCGCTTCAAAGACGAAGTGGCCGATGTGCCATCGGGTCAGGAATGCGGTATGGCGTTTGAGAAATACGAAGATATTCGCCCTGACGATGTCATCGAAATCTTCGAACGCGAAGAGATCACGCGCACATTGGACTAACAGTCCAACACAAAGAATTGAGAAAGGGGAAGGTGTTACACCTTCCCCTTTTTCGTTTTCAGGAGCTTAGATAAATCGAACGTTGCTAAGGTGTGTGCTATTAACTGTATGAGAGTATATCTGAATGAAATCACTGTTAGAGCTTCCTGAAATCGAAAGCTTCAAGCGACGCCTGCAATCACTTGCGAGCCTAGATGCGATCGTATGCCCAGATTGGGAATTTAGATATTTCTCCTATGACTCCAACTGGGCGCAGGGAGAAGAAATGGGTTCAATTAGGAATGGTTCGGGAGACGAAGTTTTCGCACTTTTTTCTATACACGGGTGTTTTATCAAGGAATATTGTCGCGCTAAGTCAATAATGAGTAATGCCTATGAAACCGTACCTGTTGAGTTTCTAGAAGCTACTAACGAGACAGCGTTTTCGCCAGATAGAGTTACCAATTGTTATTGGAAAACCAAAGCATCTGATCGTTGGTCTATGAGCGAGAGTATTGAAACCAGTGACTCAAACCTAGGTGAATTGCTCTCTTTGGTGGATGGCGACGCTGAAACCTATCTAATTTTTGCGAAAGACTATTTTGACAAAACACTACCTTTAGGCGCTGTCTCTCAAGTCTTGAAGTTTGGCAACTTGACTACTCCAATTTTGGATAGCCTAGAGTTCGATGGGCAATTTCATGATCTGTCAACGGAACTTGAACAGATAGGCTACCCGACAGCATTTGATTAGAACGTAGGTGAAATCGAAAAAGGGGAGGGTGTTGCACCTTCCACTTTTTCGTTGTGGAATAGTAAAAACTGGGAGTTTGGGTGTGAGTGCGAGAAACAAAACGTCTCTGAAGCCAACGCTTGTTGTCACAGCTGTCTATTTGTTGTGGGCAGGCGGCACTTCAAGCGCGATGGGATCCGGTGGTTACATCGTTTGGGCACCTTTGGTCGCAATCATAGCCTATTTTGTCCATTCAATGCTTCGATGGATGCTTAAGTGACCCATGGGTCAGATGAACCAACACCTGCGGTCAGCAATGCGAAGAGGGGTTCGATCAGGTTCCTGATCCAACAGGCCGCCCTGCGAAAACCTGCTGACCAACCCGTACCAAAACACGGCCATTTTCCAAGGTGCGCACGAAAGTGCCTTGTACCGAAACGCAGCTGCCCATTGTGATTGTCCGTAGCATGTCATCATCCCTTGTTAAGTCTTTATGCCACCACTTTGGACGGTAATTCGTTAACAAGTGTTAAAGCTTCCGTACGGTTATCATAACCAATCGCGTAAAATTGGAATGAGCGGAATGTCGGCTGCTGGCATCGGATAATCCCGCAAATCCTTTGCACGGACCCATTTTAGAGCCTGATTTTCGCGGCTTTGTGGTGTGCCTTCCCATTTTCGGCAGGCAAACAGAGGCATCAAAAGATGAAAATTATCGTAAGCGTGGCTGGCAAAAGTTAATGGCGCCAAACAACTTTCCCAAGTGTTTATGCCCAATTCCTCTTCCAGCTCTCGTATCAAAGCAACTTCGGGTGTTTCGCCTGCTTCGACCTTTCCGCCGGGGAACTCCCACAGCCCTGCCATTGATTTTCCCTCGGGCCGTTGCGCCAGCAAAACGCGCCCATCGACGTCGATCAAAGCGACAGCAGATACCAAAACTGTTTTGATGCTCATGACCGATAGTCCGCGTTGATTTCGATGTACCCATGCGTCAGGTCACAGGTCCAGACCGTTGCCGATCCATCGCCCATGCCGATGTCCACTGTTACCTTGATGTCCTGTTCTTTCATCAAAGCCGCAGCATCTGCTTCGACGTAGTCAGGGCTGACCCACCCTTTGTCAGCCACCAAAACATCGCCGAACCAGATTGACAGGGTATCGCGATCCGCTGGCGCACCTGATTTGCCAACGGCCATTACAACACGGCCCCAATTGGGATCTTCGCCTGCAATTGCAGTTTTCACCAATGGCGAATTGGCGATGGCCATGGCATGTGTGTGTGCGTCTTTGTCAGAAGTTGCCCCTGTGACTGCGATCTCGACAAACTTGGTTGCCCCTTCGCCGTCTTTCACGACTTGATGCGCAAGGTCTTGCATCACGGCGTGCAGGGCGTCGGCAAAGTCGCCGTTCCCCGTGGCGTCCACCCTTGACGCGCCAGTCGCGGCCATCAGCAGGCTGTCTGAGGTCGAGGTGTCGCTGTCTACAGTGATGCAGTTGAAGGTCTTGTCCGACAGGCCAGCCACCAGCGTTTGCAGCTTTCCCTGATCATAAACGGCATCGGTGAAGACGTAGACCAGCATCGTCGCCATATCGGGTGCAATCATACCAGAGCCTTTGGCGATGCCGGCGATATTCACTGTTTGCCCGTCAATCGTAACAGAGGCCTTTGCCCCTTTGGCAAACGTATCGGTCGTCATGATCGCCTGCGCCGCGGCTTCGATAGCCGTTTCACTCAGCGATGAATTCAGCGCGTCCAGCTTGGCGACAACGCGGTCATGCGGCAACGCTTCGCCGATCACGCCTGTAGAAGATGTGAACACGCGGCCTTCGGGGGTGCCTGTGGCTTGTGCAACGGCCTGTGTGATTGCTTTTACCGACGCGACCCCGTGTTTGCCCGTGAACGCATTTGCATTGCCGGAGTTCACCAAAATCGCAGCGCTTTGATCCGGTGCGCCGCCCAGCTTGGTCTGGCAATCCAGCACAGGTGCTGCGCGGGTGGAGGACCGTGTGAAGACCCCGGCAATCGTGGTGCCGGGATCAAGCACAGCAAGCATCACATCTGTGCGGCCTGCGTATCGCACGCCTGCTTCAACAGTCGCAAAGCGTGCGCCTTTGATGGCGGGCAGGTCGGGAAAGGATGCAGGTGCCAGCGGGGAGATTTTGGTGATGTTTGCCATGTTTACGGGTTAAGCAGCTCTAGGTCTTTCAGGATTGTGGGGTCAATGCCGTCCGCGCCAGAGCGGTCAACGTCAGCGGCTTTTTCCATTTCGGCAATGACGTTTTCCAACTTGGTGCGGCGCACTTCGGCCAGCAGCTCTTCGCGCACGTCCTCGAATTTAGGCGCATCTTTGGTTCGGGTTTCGTTCAGCTGAATGACGTGCCAGCCAAACTGTGTTTCGACGGGATCCGAAATCGCGCCGGATTCCAATTCGACTACGGCTGCTTCAAAGGATGGCACCATAGCGCCTTTTCCAAACCAGCCCAAAGATCCGCCGTTCGGTCCTGACGGGCCTGTGGATTTTTCGCGGGCCGTTGATGCGAAATCAGCGCCGCCTTCAAGATCAGCCTTGATAGTGTCTGCTTCTTCTTTGGTTTCGACCAGAATATGTGAGGCATTGTATTCGGTTTCCGGCGCATCAGAGCTGTAAGTGCTGTCGTACAAAGCCTGAATGTCTTCGACAGGAATATCTTCCGCCAAAATCTGCTCAACCTTCTCACCTGCGATCAGTGAACGGGTTTCGTTTTCGATAGATTTGGTGACGCGGGCGGGCAATGTGCCGTCAAATGAATCCTTCAATACGGTTTGCTGCACAAGCTGGTCCAGAATGCCCTGAAACAAAACCGCGTCCGGCAATTGCTGGTATTGCTCGGGCAGGGAATTACGGGCAACGATCATGTGCCCAACGGTGATGTCGGTGCCATTTACGGTTGCAACAACGGTGTCGGCGTCCTGGGCCTGAGCAGGCAAAGCTAGGGTCCAAGCGACCCCCAAAGCGGCGACAAATTTGAGACGGTTCTGCATGTTTCAGTCCTTGGGCTTTTGTCGCGGCGTTGCGCAACATTGACACTGTATAATACGGCCCTTACATCGCCATATGGGCTTTGTCCGGGACGTTTCTCTCAACTAGTATCTATGGGTTGCGTGCGGGTCGGGCAAGCCGTTGCAGGCAAACGTAACAAACTGGTCGCTGGAGAACGCATGCTGGGTTTCGGAACACTCACGAAAAAGGTCTTTGGCACGCCCAATGATCGCAAAGTCAAAGCTGTGCGTCCCTTGGTCGAAAAGATCAACGCCCTTGAGCCTGAATACGAAAAACTAAGCGACGAAGGGCTGAAGGATAAAACCGAAAGCCTGGCAAAACGCGCCATGGGCGGTGAAAGCCTGGACGACTTGTTGCCCGAAGCATTTGCGAACTGTCGTGAGGGCGCGCGTCGCGCATTGGGTCTGCGGGCCTTTGATGTGCAGTTGATGGGCGGCATCTTTTTGCACCAAGGCAACGTCGCCGAAATGAAGACGGGTGAAGGCAAGACCCTTGTGGCAACCTTCCCGGCCTATTTGAATGCGTTGACCGGCAAGGGCGTGCACGTTGTTACCGTGAACGATTATCTGGTGAAACGTGACGCGGAATGGATGGCCAAAGTCTACAACGCCTTGGGTCTGACCTGTGGTTTTGTGTACTCCGACCAGCCGGACGAAGAAAAACGGGCCGCCTATGCCTGCGATGTAACCTATGCGACCAACAACGAGTTGGGCTTTGATTACCTGCGCGACAACATGAAGTCCGAGCTGGATCAGATTTTCCAAAAGCAGCACAACTTTGCCATCGTCGATGAAGTTGACAGCATTTTGATCGATGAAGCGCGAACGCCGCTGATTATTTCCGGTCCTGCGGACGATCGGTCCGAACTTTACAAAACCATTGATGCAGTGATCCCTTCGTTGACCGAAGAGCATTACACCCTTGATGAAAAAACCCGCAATGTGACCTTTACAGACGAAGGCAACGAGTTCCTTGAAGAACAATTGCGTGTGCGCGGTTTGTTGGAAGAAGGGGCGACCTTGTATGACCCTGAAAGCACCACAATCGTGCACCACGTCAATCAGGGCTTGAGGGCCCATGTTTTGTTCACGCGCGACAAGGATTACATCGTGCGCGATGGCGACGTGGTTTTGATTGATGAATTTACAGGCCGTATGATGGCGGGGCGCCGTTTGTCTGACGGTTTGCATCAGGCGATCGAAGCCAAAGAAGATTTGGCCATCAAGCCCGAAAACGTGACGCTGGCGTCCGTGACATTCCAAAACTACTTCCGCCTGTACAATACCCTGTCTGGCATGACGGGTACGGCGGCGACCGAAGCCGCTGAATTCGCGGAAATCTACGGCCTTGGCGTTGTCGAAGTGCCCACAAACCGCGAAATCGCACGTGTTGACGAAGACGATCAAGTCTTTCGTACAGGCGCGGAAAAATATGAGGCAATGGTCAAAGAGATCAAGAAAGCCCATGAAAACAAACAGCCCGTTCTGGTCGGGACAACATCCATCGAAAAGTCGGAAATGTTCAGCCAGGCGCTGACGGCCGAAGGCATTGCACATAACGTCTTGAACGCGCGCCAACACGAACAAGAAGCGCAAATTATCGGTGATGCAGGCAAGTTGGGTGCCGTAACGATCGCCACGAACATGGCGGGCCGCGGCACAGACATTCAACTTGGCGGCAACGTCGAGATGAAAGTGATGGAAGCGCTGGCGGCGGATCCTGAAGGTGATCCCGAAGCGCTACGTGCCAAAATCGAAGCCGAACATGAAGATGAAAAGAAGGCCGTTCTGGCTGCGGGTGGTTTGTTCGTTCTGGCCTCAGAACGTCACGAAAGCCGCCGCATCGACAACCAGCTGCGGGGTCGTGCCGGTCGTCAGGGTGATCCGGGCCGCACGTCCTTCTATCTGTCTTTGGAAGACGATCTGATGCGCATCTTCGGGTCCGAGCGTTTGGACAAGGTTCTCAAAACCCTTGGTCTGGAAGAGGGCGAAGCGATTGTGCACCCGTGGGTCAACAAGTCGCTGGAACGTGCGCAAGCCAAGGTTGAAGGCCGTAACTTTGACATCCGTAAACAACTTTTGAAGTTTGACGATGTGATGAACGACCAGCGTAAAGTCGTCTTTGCGCAACGTCGCGACATCATGGAATCACAAGATTTGTCCGAAATCACAGGCGATATGCGCGAGCAGGTCATCGATGATCTGATCGACATTCACATGCCAGCAGGTTCTTACGCTGACCAATGGAACGCACAGGGCTTTTATGCAGACGCCTTGGAGCAGCTGGGTCTTGATGTGCCGCTGATCGAATGGATGGAAGAAGAAGGCGTAGACGACGAACAAATCCGCGAACGCCTGATCGAAGCCGCGGACGCATTGATGGCCGAAAAAGTTGCACAGTTCGGCGAAGACAATATGCGGTCCATCGAGAAGCAATTGTTGCTCCAATCTATCGACGGCAAGTGGCGTGAACACTTGTTGACGTTGGAACATTTGCGATCCGTTGTCGGGTTCCGCAGCTACGCGCAGCGCGACCCTTTGAACGAATACAAAAACGAATCGTTCCAATTGTTTGAAACGATGCTGGATGGGTTGCGGTCTGACGTGACACAGAAGCTTTCGAAAATTCGTTTGATGACGGAAGATGAACAGCGTGCGATGGCGGAAGAAATGGCGGCCCAACAAGCCGCTTCTGCGGCTTTGGCCACGCCAAATGCAGACGTGCTGCCAACACCGACAGCCGAAGCTGTTGCGGCTGGGTTTGATGAGAATGACCCAACCACTTGGGGCAACCCGGGTCGTAATGAACCATGCCCCTGTGGGTCGGGCCTGAAATTCAAACACTGCCACGGCCGTCTGACCTAAATCCGGCCTGCCTTTATCTTGCCTAAATGAGTCCTTGGATCGGTCATAACCCGGTCCAAGTTTGATGTGATGTTGCTTCTGACCCAATCTGCCAGAAGGGACAGAACAATGTTAAAAGCAAGAGAAATTGCGACTGCCGCCGGTACACTGGCCTGCGCTGTTGGCATTGGCTTTATCATGCAAAATGGTGACACCGCGAAAGAACGCTACGGTGCGCAAACGCCCGTTTTGGACGCAGAAACGGTTCAAGCAGATGTTATTTCTGCCGTCGTGAATGCGGATCTCGTCTTGGAAGTGCAAGATATCACGCTGACGTCTGCCCAAACGGCGCCCTTGCCAGAAACCAGCGATGTGACGTCCATTGGGGCTGATACAGGTGTTCAACTGGCTGCAGCAAACGATGCATTGGAAACCCCTGTGCAACCCGATGTGGTGCCTTTGCCCAGCTGCGATATTGTTGCATCCGCCCAAGCGGCACCCGGGGCCATGATTGAACTCTCTTTAAGCGCGCCGTGTTTGCCAAATGAACGTGTGAACGTTCACCATCAGGGCTTGGTGTTTACACAAACAACCAGAAACGATGGCAGTTTGACCCTTAGTCTGCCTGCGTTGGCCCAAGACGCCACAGTTATTTTTGCGTTTTCAGACGGGGACGGTGCCGTGACATCGGCATCGGTAGATGATCTGGATATGTACAATCGCACGGCGTTGCAGTGGCGCGGCGATGCTGGCTTCCAAATCCATGCCCGCGAATTCGGGGCGGCTTATGGCGAAGACGGCCATGTTTGGGTCGGCGCGCCCGCCGCACAGGGGGATTTGATGCGATTGGGCGATGCCACGGTTGCGGAACCTTTCATGGCAGAGATTTATAGTTTCCCGCGCATGTCCAGCACGTCTGAAGGGACAGTTGACCTTAGCGTTGAAGCGGAAGTGACACGCGCCAATTGCGGATTAGAAATCGAAGCGCAGTCGCTGGAAGTTTCGTCGACCGGGATCAAAACTCAGGATTTGACCCTTGCAGTGCCAGATTGTGACGCCTTAGGTGACTTTCTGGTGTTGAATAATCTGGTCCAAGACCTGAAAGTCGCCAGCAACTAAAGCTGTGCAACTCTAGGAGCCGAAATGGCCTTGAAACGTGCGGCGATCTTCGCCGCGCTTTTCTTTTTGCTGGGTCAGACGATCGCCTTTGCCCAAGATGTGACCCTGACATCGCCTGATGGAAGCGTTGAAATCAGCGGTACTTTGCTTGGTTTTGACGGGGAATTTTATCGCGTCGATTCCGTCTATGGCGAATTGACGGTCGACGGATCTGGGGTGTTATGTGACGGCCCCGCGTGCCCGAACTTGCAAGATTTCGTCGCACAGGTTTCGATTTCTGGATCAGCGACTATGGGATCTGTTCTGATGCCTGCGCTGCTGGAAGGGTTCGCTTTGCGTGGAGGCTATGTAACCCAGCGCGAGACGTTGAACTCCGAACAATACGTGTACCGCTTGATATCCGAAGACAGCGACAAGCTTGTCGCAGAGTTTCATTTTCGCCTGACAACAACGGATGACGGTTTCTTTGACCTGTTGGGCAACGAAGCGGACATCGTCATGGCATTGCGCGAAATCCGTCCCGAAGAACGCAAGTTGGCCCGCGAGGCCGGTATGGGTGACATGACACGGGCCAATCGAAGCCGTGTCTTGGCTTTGGATGCCATGGTGCCTGTTGTGTCGCCCAGCAATCCGGTGCGCAGTGTTTCCCCGCTGGATTTGGCGCGAATATTGGCAGGGCGTATCGACAATTGGAAAGATCTGGGCGGTCCGGACGCGCCGATTGATTTGCACTTGCCTGCTTTTGAAACCGGTTTGGGGCAGGCCATCGAAGACGAAATCATGGGGCCAGCAAAGCTTGAATTTGCCGAAAATATCGTGCGCCATGACCGTGGTGTCGATCTGGCGTTGGCTGTGCAGAACGGTCCATTTGCCATAGGCGTTGCCAGCTATGCAGAGGTCGGAAATACGCAACCAGTGACTTTGACAGGTGCGTGTGGTTTCGCGTTGCGTGCGGCGCGTCGCACGATAAAGACGGAAGATTACCCTTTGACCGCCCCGATGTTTTTGTATCTGCCGGCGCGTCGGTTGCCCAAAATTGGTCGTGATTTTTTGGCTTTCACGCGTGGTCCATCCGCTCAGATTGTGATCCGCCGCGCAGGTTTTGTAGATCAGGCCCCTGAAGAGATTGCGATCAATGACCAAGGTAGCCGTTTTGCCAATGCGATTTCTGTGGCAGGACCGGAGACGTCATTGGAAGAACTTCAACGCATGACGCGCACTTTGGATGGGATGGCGCGTCTCACCACGTCTTTCCGCTTTGAATCCGGGTCGATCCGTTTGGATGCGCAATCAAGGTCCAATGTGCAACAATTGGCCCGTGCATTGGAAGTTGGGCGCTATGATGCGCGGCAGGTGACATTTGTCGGTTTCAGTGACGGGGATGGCCCTGCGTCCGCCAATCGCGATATTGCGTTGAAGCGGGCCGATGCGGTGCGCAGAGCTGTGAAGCAGGCTGCGGAAACGGCCAACTTTGACCGGGTGGTACTGGATGTGGATGCATTTGGCGAAGCATTGCCCATGGCGTGCGATGACAGCGCGTGGGGCCGTCAGGCCAACAGACGTGTTGAGGTCTGGGTGCGTTAAGTTGATGCTGCGAGATACTGACTTTCAGGGGGCGCTGTGCGCCTCCCCCGGGGTTACTTTGGAAAAAGACGCTTAAAGGTAGCCTTCTGATTTGAAGCTGAGTTCTGCCGATTTCCCGATGATCAGATGGTCGTGCAAGGTTATGCTTAAGGCGGTGCACGCTGTTTGAATCATTTCCGTCATAATCAAATCTGAATCTGACGGCGTTGGGTCCCCTGAGGGATGATTGTGGACCAGGATGAGTGCACTCGCGTTAACCTCTAACGCGCGTTTGGCAATCTCCCGAGGGTAGACGGGCACATGATCGACGGTGCCTTTTGCTTGGGCTTCATCGGCGATCAAAGTGTTTTTGCGGTCCAGATAAAGCACCCGAAACTGTTCCGTCTCTCGGTGCGCCATAGCCGTATGACAATAGTCCAACAAAGCATCCCAAGAGGACAACACCGGCCGGTTCATGATTTTTGCGCGGGCCATACGTTGTGCAGCGGCTTCTATGATTTTAAGTTCTGTGACCACGGTGTCCGTGACGCCTGCGATCCGCAGCAGGCGTTCTGGCGGGGCGGTGATCACGCGGTTGAAGTCGCCAAAGGTTTTCATCAGCTCTTTGGTCAGTGGTTTGACATCGGCGCGCGGTATCGCGCGAAACAGCACCAGTTCCAGCATTTCATGGTCTTGCACTGCTTTATTTCCCGCTGAAGCAAACCGGTCGCGCAGTGCTTTGCGTTCTTCAGATACCAAAACCGCAGGCCGCATACAGGGCCATTGCACTGGTGTGGCTTCATCAAGGTCAAAAATATTGCTGGCCTCGTGAAAGGCATGAGTTGATTCTGTCATGGATATAGCGTTGCAAATTGCCCTTACCGGACTGTTAACGGCAACAAAAAAGGCGGGACAAAGCCCGCCTTTTGATACTGCTGCTGGTTTCCAGATCAGCCCTTCATGCTGTCCCAGAAGCTTTTGACCGACGAAAAGAAGCTGCTGCTTTCGGGGTTATTTTCCGACGATAGCTCATCGAATTCTTTCAGCAGTTCTTTCTGTTTTGCCGTCAGGTTCACAGGCGTTTCAACGGCCAGTTCGATGAACATGTCGCCTGCTGCGCCGCCGCGTAGGGCGGGCATGCCTTTCGACCGCAGGCGCATCTGGCGCCCGGATTGCGATCCTGCAGGGATTTGCACACGTCCACGGCCACCGTCGATGGTGGGCACTTCGATGCTGCCGCCTAAGGCGGCTGTGCTCATGGAGACGGGCACACGACAGAACAGACTGTTGCCGTCGCGTTCAAACAGCTCGTGCGTTTTGACGTCGATGAAGATGTAAAGATCACCCGATGGTCCGCCGCGCATACCAGCTTCGCCTTCGCCCGCAAGACGAATACGTGTACCGGTTTCGACGCCTGCAGGGATGTTCACAGACAAGGAACGGTCTTTTTCGACGCGTCCTGCGCCAGAACAGCTTTTGCAGGGGTTGTTGATGATCTGACCCAAACCCGAACAGGTCGGGCAGGTGCGTTCAACGGTGAAAAACCCCTGTTGCGCACGGACTTTGCCCATGCCGGAGCATGTGGGGCAGGTGGAAGGTTCTGCGCCGCCTTCTGCGCCGGACCCGTTGCAGGGTTCGCAGGCCACGGATGTGGGCACGTTCAGCGTTTTCTGCATGCCCGCAAAGGCGTCTTCAAGCGAGATGGTCAGGTTGTAGCGCAAGTCAGAGCCGCGTGCCGCGCGACGTCCGCCGCCTTGCCCGCCACGTCCGCCTGCGAAATCGCCAAACAAGTCGTCGAAAATATCCGAGAACGCGCTGCCAAAGTCGCCTTGCCCCTGACCGCCGCCAAAGCCGCCGCCGGGTCGTCCGCCACCGCCCATTCCACCTTCAAAGGCGGCGTGGCCATAGCGGTCGTAGGCGGCTTTTTTGTCGCCGTCTTTCAGAACTTCGTAAGCTTCATTTGCTTCTTTGAACTGGTCTTCCGCTTTGGGATTGTCCGCGTTGCGGTCGGGGTGCAGTTCTTTGGCTTTCTTGCGATAGCCTTTTTTGATTTCGTCGGCTGAGGCGCCTTTGGCGACGCCAAGCACTTCATAATAGTCACGTTTTGCCATGGATCTGGTTCCTCTCTGGAACGAACAAGCCGGCCCGGTGAACGGACCGGCTTGAAATTGGGGTCACGACGGGGCGCTTACGCGCGTTTGTCGTCGTCCAGATCTTCGAATTCCGCGTCGAGGATGTCGTCGTCTCCGTCGCGTGGTTCGTCGGCGGCTGCCGGCTCTTCTTCGCCAGCTTCCGCTGCAGAAGCTTTGTAGATCGCTTCGCCCAGTTTCATGGCCGATTCGGTCACGTTCTGGATGCCGGATTTGATCTTGTCGGCATTTTCCGTTTCCAGATCGTCGTTAAGCGCGGCGATGGCCAATTCGATCGCTTCGATCGTTGTTGGGTCCACCTTGTCTTTGTGCTCTTCCATGGATTTCTCCGTGGAGTGGATCAGGCTTTCGGCTTGGTTTTTCGCCTCGATCAGTTCCTTACGCTCTTTATCCGCATCCGCGTTCTCTTCCGCGTCTTTGACCATGGCTTCGATGTCCTCGTCGGACAAACCACCAGAGGCCTGGATCGTGATCTTTTGTTCTTTCATCGTGCCTTTGTCCATCGCGCCCACGGACACGATGCCGTTTGCGTCGATGTCAAACGTCACTTCGATCTGTGGCATGCCGCGTGGTGCTGGTGGGATCGATTCAAGGTTGAAGGCACCGAGGATCTTGTTGTCGGACGCCATTTCGCGTTCACCTTGGAACACTCGGATCGTCACAGCGTTCTGGTTGTCTTCAGCGGTCGAGAAGATTTGCGATTTCTTCGTTGGGATCGTGGTGTTGCGGTCGATCAAACGTGTGAACACGCCGCCCAAGGTTTCGATGCCCAAGGACAGAGGCGTCACGTCCAGAAGAACCACGTCTTTTACGTCGCCTTGCAGAACACCGGCTTGGATCGCGGCACCCATGGCCACAACTTCGTCGGGGTTCACGCCTTTGTGGGGCTCTTTGCCGAAGAATTTTGTCACTTCTTCGATCACTTTAGGCATACGTGTCATGCCGCCAACCAGGACCACTTCGTCGATGTCGGATGCAGACAGACCGGCATCTTTCAAAGCCGCGGCGCATGGTTTCATGGAGGCCTTGATCAGGTCGTTCACGAGGCTTTCCAGCTTCGCACGGGTCAGTTTCATGACCATGTGCAGCGGTTGGCCCGTGGAGCCCATGGAGATAAACGGCTGGTTGATTTCGGTCTGGTTGGCGGAAGACAATTCGATCTTCGCCTTTTCAGCCGCTTCTTTCAGACGCTGCAACGCCATCTTGTCTTGTGTCAGGTCAACGGAGTGTTCTTTTTTGAATTCGTCCGCGAGGTAGTTGACGATGCGCATGTCAAAGTCTTCACCGCCCAGGAACGTGTCGCCGTTGGTCGATTTCACTTCGAACAGGCCATCGTCGATTTCCAGAATCGTGACGTCGAATGTACCGCCGCCAAGGTCATAGACCGCGATGGTTTGCGTGTTTTCTTTGTCGAGGCCGTAAGCCAGCGCCGCTGCTGTTGGTTCGTTGATGATCCGCAGCACTTCGAGGCCAGCGATCTTGCCGGCGTCTTTGGTTGCTTGGCGCTGCGCGTCGTTGAAGTAGGCAGGAACCGTGATCACGGCTTGTGTCACGTCTTCGCCAAGGTAGCTTTCCGCTGTCTCTTTCATCTTTCCCAAGATGAAGGCAGAGATTTGCGACGGCGAATACTTTTCACCCTTGGCTTCGACCCATGCGTCGCCGTTGCCGCCATCAATCACATTGAAGGGCAAGTTTTTTTTGTCTTTTGCCAGATGCGCGTCGTCGTTGCGGCGACCGATCAGGCGTTTGACGCCGAAGATTGTGTTGTCTGGGTTTGTCACCGCTTGGCGTTTCGCGGGCTGGCCCACAAGACGTTCGTTGTCGGTGAAAGCCACGATGGATGGTGTTGTGCGCGCGCCTTCTGCGTTTTCAACAACGCGAGGCTGGCTGCCGTCCATGATGGCGATACAGGAGTTAGTTGTTCCGAGGTCAATACCAATAACTTTGGCCATGTTTTTCGATCCCTTATTTAGCGTTCAAGGCGATGACACGAGACGCAGGCCCGTTACGGCACCCTTGTCCCGAATGATAAGCATGAAACAGGTCGTCTCATGCGGTTCGGAGCGTATATAAGGAGCGTACACTAGCCCTGCAAGCGTTGCGGACAGGTGAATCTGGGGAATTTTGCAATTTGAGGCGGATATGACGGTTCTTAGGCTGCGCGGCTTTGACATCCGTAAACAGTACCTTAACACACAGGCGCAAAATGAGGTCTTGCAGGCCGTGCGGGCTGTTGCCGAAACGGCACCTGTTTTCTCGCCCATGACCCCTTATGGAAAGCCTATGACTGTGCGCATGACGTCGGCAGGCAAATACGGCTGGTTTTCGGATGCGTCCGGGTATCGCTACGTTCGAACACATCCTTCGGGTACGGCTTGGCCGGACATTCCGTCTCCGATTTTGGACATTTGGCGCGCAGTATCGGGTGTGGACCGATTGCCCGACTGTTGTTTGGTCAATTTCTACGGCGAAGATGCGCGGATGGGTTTGCACCAGGACCGGGACGAAGCCGATTTTAGCTGGCCGGTTGTGTCTGTGTCGTTGGGCGATGACGGATTGTTCCGGATTGGCAACACAACACGGGGTGGCAAGACGGAATCGGTATGGTTGCAATCGGGGGACGTGGTGGTCATGGGCGGCGCTGCGCGATTGACCTATCACGGCGTGGACCGGATCAGATTTGGCACATCCACGTTACTTCCCAAAGGGGGGCGCATCAATCTGACACTGCGTGTGGTTGATTGAGAGACCGTTGTCCTTTATTCTTTTTCCAGAACATGGAGATTTTATGTCCCGGTAAAGTGGGAAAGCCTTTGCGCTTTCCGATGCACACCTTCAAAGCGATTTGCGTACCTCGATTGGTGCGGCCTTTGTTGTGTGCGTTCGACCATTCCAGACACCACTGAAAGATCAAACCGATGACACGGGACTATTCCCAATTCATGCCTCAAGCCAAACAAACAGAGGTAACACTTTCCACACTGGACACCCTTGGGTGGCAGCCGTTCTTTTCGCAGCAATTGTCCATTGACGATATGACCAACACCCCGCCTGTGCGCGTAACCGAGGTGCACCGCACAGTGATGCGTGTGATCGGGCAGGGGATCGACAAGACGATTCCGTCCGTGGCCGACGCAACTGTGGGGGATTGGCTGCTTTTAAGTGCGGATGGCACGTATTCCGACACTGTTTTAAATCGCAAAAGCCTGATGAAACGGCGTGCGCCGGGATCAGATCGTGCTGTGCAATACATTGCGGCCAACATCGATACCGCCTTTATCGTGACGTCTTGCAATCAAGACTTCAATGTCGCGCGATTGGAACGCTACATCGCGGTTGCGTTCGAGGCCGAGATTGATCCCGTGATTGTTCTGACAAAGCGTGATCTGGTTGCGGACACCACCGATTTTGAAGCCCAAGCACGGTCCATTTCCGATCTGGTACCTGTCATTGCAATTGATGCCCGATCCGATGAACCAAAAGCAAAGCTTGCGGAGTGGTGTAAACCGCGGCGGACCGTTGCCTTTTTGGGATCATCCGGGGTAGGAAAGTCGACCTTGGCGAATACGATGGCGGATCGCGATATCATTGCCACGCAAGGGATCCGTGCGGCTGATGATAAAGGACGCCACACAACAACGTCCCGCCAATTGCATCTGGTGCCGGGGGGTTTTGCGGTTCTTGATACGCCGGGCATGCGCGAATTGCAGATGACGGATGTTACGGCAGGGATCGAAGATCTGTTTTCTGATCTGCAAGAGCTGTCCACGCAGTGCAAGTTTCGCGATTGTGCACATGAAACGGAACCGGGATGCGCCGTGCGTGCGGCCATGGACGCAGGCGACATCGATGAGGCGCGGATGCGACGGTGGAAAAAGCTTGTGGCTGAAGACGCCTACAACTCGGCCACACTGATCCAGCGCCGCGCCCGCGATAAAGCCTTCGGCAAGCTGGTGCGTGGGGTCGTGAAAGAGAAAAAGCGCTAAGCCGTTTTATAAAAAACCCCGTATCGCCCGATTTGGTGGCGGTACGGTGGTTCATGGTCTTTGCCGCTTAGGGTCTTAATGAACAACAGCCTGAAACAGTTTCATCCCCTTCAGGGCTTGCGAAACCTGTATAGCCTTTCAGCAATATTTCGATTTTCAACCCAAACGCGTTTTCTGTATTGGGGTAGGTACATGCAGCAGGCGTCAGCTTGGCGTCGAAGTCGACTTGCAGTCCCGGACGCGCCGAGGTTTCCGACATTGTGATCTTGCCCTCATACCCAAGTTTGTCGTCGCTTTTGGTAAATTGTACATCACCACGGGTTTCGGGTGTGTTCCATGCGCTTGACTTGTCGTCGCTTAGATCAAGGTTCCAGCTTGGCTCTGCGCCGAAGCAGGCCAGCGTTAGGGGCATGTCGTCTTCTACTTTAATCATACTGCTCATGGTGACCCAGCCTGTCGTGTCGCGCACATTGACCTGACCCCAAATGCCATCTGCACTGACGGAGACAACTTCGATGGATTTCGCATCAAACACATACCCTGCCAAGACATCCGAAGTGTCGTCTTGTGCTGCAAAGATTGGCAGCAAATCACCATCCGGTATCCCGATCACAGAATACCGCGCGGGAAAATCATAGGCACTTGCGACGGTTGCCCAAAAGCCAAGCAGCAAAACAGATATAAATTTCATCGGCGTGATCCCCAACTGATAGACGCGTGGCGACGTGTGTAAAATTCGCCCATGAGGCCGAGCATAACCAGAACGACTCCGACCCAAAACCCATATTCCCACGTGCTGTATCGCGGATTGTAGTTGATGAACGTAAAGCCGCGCGATTGATCGATGGCATGAAACAGCGGGTTCCAGTCAAACATCGCCAGCATGAAGCCCGGAAGCGTGTTTGCAACAAACATCTTGCCAGACGCAATCATGTTCGCCCTTTGGTAAATGGTTGAAAAAATGGAAACGGCCGTGGGAAACCATGGCTTGATAGCAAGCAAGACCAGCCCCAAAGCCACCCCTGTAAACCATGCCAGCAACAGCATCCCGAAGGCGCCAGCCGGGTCTTCAATAACCACTGGTGTGAAGGCCACATGGTACACAAACAAAATGCAAAACAGCGAAAGCACTTGCACGTAAAGCGCACCAAGGGCGGCAGACAGAATGGCGATGATGGTGTTCATGGGGGCGTGTTGCATCATCGGGCTTGCGGGCCCTTCTGATCCAACCACAGCACCAAGGGACTTGGAGTGCGTCAGATACAGGAAAATTCCCGTCATGATATACAGTAGAAAATCGCCGCGAATGGCCGCACCGCGCAACCCCAAAATCGAAAACATCACGTAAAAAGCAAGAACAAAAACAATAACTTGAAGCATGTTCATCAAAATTGCCAAAAACGCATTGTTATGGGTTTTGCGTACGCTTCGTACAATCGAATGATAGACCAGTTCGGCCATCGATAGGGCGATGCCTACCCCGCTTTGCGGTTTCCGCGTCGGTTGAAACATGTGTCGTTGCCTCAGGGTTGTTGCGAAAGTCGCATGGAATTCTTGCCGTTCCGTTGTTGTCGCACCATAAGTGATCCGAGTTTTGAATTCAACAAAACCCCACGGGGCAGGAGACTAGACGTGAATTATGAAGATTTGGTGCCGGTCATTCGCACCCTTGCGTTGGAAGCTGGCGACAAGATTATGGAAATCTACGGTGCTGACGACTTTGATGTGAAAACGAAGTCGGACGACAGCCCTGTCACCGCTGCTGACGAAGCTGCGGATGCTATTATTTCGGCTGGACTGCGTGCCGCGTTTCCCGACGTGATGCTTGTCACGGAAGAGCAATCCGCCACGCACACCGCATCAGGCGATACGTTTTTGATCGTTGATCCGCTGGATGGCACTAAAGAATTCATTCACCGTCGCGGCGATTTCACTGTCAACATCGCGCTTGTCGAAGGCGGCACACCCACGCGTGGTGTCGTTTATGCCCCAGCCAAAGGGCGCATGTTCTTTACGCAAGCCGATGGTCAGACGGTCGAGGAAACCGGCGATTTCGCCAAGGATAAAATTGGCGCGGTTACACCTATTTCTGTCTCTAACGCTGACAATTCCGCTCTTATGGTGGTTGCATCGAAATCGCACCGCGATCAGGCGACGGATGACTACATCAATAAATACGCCGTCAAAGATATGAAAAGCGCAGGGTCATCGTTGAAGTTCTGCCTGATCGCGACGGGCGAAGCGGATGTTTACCCGCGCCTTGGCCGCACAATGGAATGGGACACAGCCGCAGGACACGCGGTTTTGTTGGGTGCAGGAGGCGATGTGGTGCGGTTTGATGACCAAACAGCTTTGAAATACGGCAAGGCGGATTTTGCAAACCCGTTTTTCATCGCTTATGCGCCGTCGGTCGATTTGAAGCCTGCGTAATGTCTGTTTTGATCGTCATACCCGCCCGCTATGCGTCCACGCGCTATCCTGCGAAACCCTTGGCGATGCTGACCGGTGCGCAAGGCGATCAACGGTCATTGATCGAACGCAGTTGGCGGGCCGCGTGTGAGGTGCAAGGCGCGGACCGCGTTGTTGTGGCCACAGATGACGCCCGCATCCAGGACGCCGCTGAGGCCTTTGGAGCGGAGGTAGTCATGACATCCGAAAGCTGCGCCAATGGCACAGAGCGTTGCGCAGAAGCGCATGCTGCGCTGGGCGGTAGCTATGAGATCGTGGTGAACCTGCAAGGCGATGCACCGCTGACACCGCATTGGTTTGTGGAGGATCTTGTGACGGGTTTGCGCGCTGCGCCGGATGCGGAAATCGCAACGCCTGTGTTGCGGTGCGATGGGGCGACACTGAACAGCTTTCTGAGCGACCGAAAGGCAGGCCGTGTTGGCGGCACAACAAGCGTTTTCGACGCGCAACGCCACGCGATGTACTTTTCCAAGGAAGTGGTGCCATTTACATCCGAAACCTATGCGGATGAAGACGAAACACCCGTGTTCCATCACGTAGGCGTCTACGCTTATCGTCCCGATGCTTTGGCGGCGTATCCGTCGTGGCCTGTTGGTCCGTTGGAGCAGCTTGAAGGGCTGGAGCAATTGCGCTTCATGGAAAATGGCCGTTCCGTTTTGTGTGTCGAGGTCGAAGCAAAAGGACGTCAGTTCTGGGAGCTGAACAACCCCGAAGATGTGCCAAAGATCGAAGCGATGATGGCGCAGATGGGGCTGGCATGACACGCCCTTCGGTCAGCGTTGTGGTGGTAAGCCGCGACCGGCCGGACGCGTTGACGCGTTGCATTACGGGGCTGTCGCAGGTCCAGTATGATCCGTTTGAAATTGTGGTTGTGGCTGATCCGGCCGGGATCGAAGCGGTCAAGAAAATGGCGTGTTCTGACGACGTGAAGGTGGTTGCGTTTGATCAGGCGAATATCTCAGCGGCGCGCAACGCCGGTGTTGTTGCGGCAGCTGGTGATGTGGTGGCTTTCATTGATGATGATGCTGTGCCAGAGCCTACGTGGCTGCACTATTTGATTGCACCGTTTGAGCAATCGGATGTGGCAGCGTCCGGCGGGTTTGTGATTGGGCGCAACGGCATCAGCTTTCAATGGAAGGCGCGGCTGATCAACGCTTTGGGGCATAGCGAGCCGATCGAAGTGGCCGAGGACAAAGCCACAGTGTTGCGGGCCCCGACAGGGTATGCTGTGAAAACCGAAGGCACTAACATGGCGGTACGCCGTGATATTTTGGTCGAGCTGGGTGGATTTGATCCGGCCTACCATTTTTACCTAGACGAAACGGACCTGAACATGCGGCTGGCGCGGGCAGGGCATGCGACGGCGATTTGCCCGCGTGCGCAGGTACACCACGGGTTTGCGGCCAGCGTGAGGCGCCGCCCGGACAGGGCGCCATCGGATTTGTTCGATATCGGCGCAAGCTGGGCGGTGTTCGCGCGAAAGTTCATCGTGGACACCGCGCAAGACGCGCATTGGAAGGACGTGCAAACCAGTGAACGCAAACGGCTTTTGTCGCATATGGTGACGGGTCGGCTTGAACCGCGGCAGGTGCGCTATCTGATGAAACGCCTTCGGGCTGGGCATGCCGAAGGGGGCGTGCGTCCTGTCGGGGCAAATCAAGTGACCCGACATGCCAGTGATGGGTTCAAGCGATTCCCAGTGGTGGCGCGGCATACACATTTTGAGCTATCGACCCTGCGCGGTGCCGCAGCCGCAAGGGAGGCTGCGAAAGTCAGGGTGAAAAACGCACAGATAGTCACCTTGATCATTCTCTCGCGCACGGCGATGTACCACCACGTGCAGTTCAATCCCGCCGGATTCTGGGAACAAAAAGGTGGGCAGTTCGGCAAGTCTTTGCGCAACGAAAGGATTTTTCAGTGGGCAAGGGCCAAAGCACGTAAAAAGAAAGAAATGGAACGTGTCGCTATCGTGCGTCAGGTGTGAGTAAAAAATTGGCGTGATGATGCAACATTTGCAGGCAATTCCAACGTTTTGAGACGTTTGCGTGTATTTTGTTCGGAAAATTACGTTTAGATAACCAAAAATGCTCTAAAACAGAGCGCACGAAATGAGGATCAGGAATGCGTAAAAAGGTGACCAAGGCTATCTTTCCGGTGGCCGGACTTGGAACGCGGTTTTTGCCAGCGACAAAATCAGTCCCGAAAGAAATCATGACTTTGGTGGATCGCCCTTTGATCCAATACGCCATTGATGAAGCCCGTGCTGCCGGCATCAAGGAATTTATCTTTGTGACGTCCCGCGGCAAAGGCGCATTGGAAGATTACTTCGACCATGCCCCGAACCTTGAACAAGAGCTGCGCAAAAAAGGTAAAACCGAGGCGCTTGAAGCCCTTAAAGATACCAACATGGACAGCGGCGCCATTGCCTACATCCGCCAGCACAAGGCGCTTGGTTTGGGTCACGCTGTTTGGTGCGCACGGCGCTTGATTGCAAACGAACCCTTTGCGGTAATTTTGCCTGATGATGTGATCGCGGCCGAAAAGCCATGTTTGCAGCAAATGGTAGAAGCTTATGAAGAAACAGGCGGCAACATGGTTGCGGCCATGGAGGTGGCTCCGGAAAAGGCATCCTCATACGGTGTGCTGGATGTGTCGGAAGACATGGGATCCATGGTGCGCGTCAAAGGTATGGTTGAAAAGCCCCCGGCCGATGAAGCGCCATCCAATCTGGCCGTAATAGGCCGCTACATTCTGTCGCCCAACGTGCTTGGCAATTTGAACAAGATCAAATCCGGTGCCGGTGGTGAAATTCAGCTGACAGACGCGATTGCGGCCGAGATTGAACAAGACAATCCAGTCTATGGCTACCGCTTCAAGGGCCAGCGTTTTGATTGTGGATCAAAGTCCGGCTTCTTGCAGGCGACTGTATCCTTTGGTCTGGCGCGTGAAGAACTGCGTGATGATCTGCGTGGGTACATCCACGATATCGTCGCAATGGACAAAGCGGCGGAGTAACGTCTTTGGCGGATCATGTACTTGTTACAGGCGGCGCGGGTTACATCGGTTCGCATGCCTGCAAAGCACTGGCGGCAGCTGGCGTCATTCCAGTGACCTTCGACAATTTGGTTACGGGCTGGGAAGAGGCCGTAAAGTTCGGGCCGTTCGCCCAAGGTGATCTGTTGGATCGCGCCCGCCTGGACGCCGTATTCGCCGAATACCAGCCGATAGCCGTTATGCACTTTGCCGCGCTTTCGCAGGTTGGCGAAAGCATGTCAGAGCCCGGAAAATACTGGCGCAACAATGTGTCGGGGTCTTTGAACCTGATCGAAGCAGCCGTTGATTCGGGCTGCATGAACTTTGTATTTTCAAGCACCTGCGCCACCTATGGTGATCAGGACAACGTGGTTCTTGATGAAAACAGTGCTCAATACCCGATCAATGCATACGGCGCGTCCAAACGCGCAATTGAGGATATTCTGCGCGACTTCGAAACGTCGAACGGACTGCGTCATGTGATCTTTCGGTATTTCAACGTTGCGGGTGCTGACCCCGATGGTGAAGTGGGCGAATTCCACCAACCCGAGACGCATTTGATTCCGCTTATGTTGGATGCCATCGACGGCAAACGCGATGCGCTGACCATTTTTGGCACCGACTACGATACGCCGGACGGCACCTGTATCCGCGATTACGTGCATGTGTGTGATCTTGTGGATGCCCATGTTCTGGGTCTGAAATGGCTACAAGACGACAAAGCGAGCCGCGTGTTCAACCTTGGCACGGGCTCCGGATTTTCGGTGCGTGAGGTCATTGATCATTCGCGCAGTGTCACAAACCGCGAAGTGCCCTATAACGAAGGGGACCGTCGCGCGGGGGATTGTACAAAACTGGTGTCTGGTTCGTCGCGCGCTGTGTCTGAATTGGGGTGGTCGCCAACGCGGTCTACCCTGCAACAGATGATCGCAGACGCGTGGAGATGGCATCAAACTGGCCACTATTCCAAATAATCCGCCGCCCGCCCGGCTTTTAGACATAACCCGTTTGGTGCGCCGCGCAGGGCGTGTTTTGACCGGCGTGGACCGTGTCGAGATGGCGTATTTGAAAGCGTTTCTGGCGGACGATGTGCCCGCCTTTGGCCTGGTGCGGACGCCATTTGGATATGTGTTGCTGGATGACATGGGGTTGCGGGCGATGTGTGGGCGGTTGAGCCATCCTTCAAAGATGGCCTCTCCGGATGTCCTTTCATTGCTATCGCGCGGCTTGACCCGAACGGAACGCAAGGCGCAAACCGAAGTGCGCCGCAACGCTTTTGCCCGCGCCCTTCCTCAAAAACTGGATCAGATGTTGGCGAAACATCTGCCGCAGGGGACACACTATTTTAACGTTGGTCATAGCAACTTGACCGATCGCGTTTTGCAAGCCGTACGTGGTTTAGGCGGTGTGACGGCTGTAATGGTTCATGATGTTATCCCGCTAGATTTTCCACAATATCAAAGGGTTGGAACAGTCGAGGTATTTCGCGAAAAGCTGATGCGTGTGCGCCAGTTCGCGGATATCGTGATTTATAACTCAGCGGACACCCAAACCCGTACCGAAGCGCAAATGGCAATTTGGGGGGATGTGCCACGCAGCATTGTTTCCCATTTGGGGACAGAACAACCCGATCCCAATCCGGATTTTATCTGCCCGAAGACCCCCTACTTTGTGACAATCGGGACAATCGAGCCCCGTAAAAATCACGCTTTTTTGCTGGATTTGTGGGAAGAACTAGGACCCGCAGCGCCTGAATTGCATATCGTCGGATCGCGTGGTTGGAACAACGATGCGGTGTTTTCCCGTTTGGATGCTTTGAATGAACACGGCCGTGTGCGGGAACGAAACGGGCTTTGCGACGCCGACATGTTGGCCCTTTTGCAAGGCGCATCAGGGTTTTTGTTTCCGTCTTTTGCCGAGGGGTTCGGCCTACCGCCAGTTGAGGCGGCAATGTTGGGCGTTCCCATTTTATCCAATGAATTAGGTGTGATCCGGGAAATCCTTGGTGATATTCCAGTTTACGCAAGCGTTTCAGACCGTTATCTGTGGTTAACGACAATAAAACAGATGGCTGGAGACGACCCCAAACGTAGAAAATTTGATCGATTTTCTCCCCCAGATTGGACGGCACATTTCAACACCGTGTTAAGTTTGATCTGATAGCGCAACGGGGCCGGAAGAATTCTGGCAGGTAAAGGGCAAAAGTTTGGGCGCTTGGCAGTCATATCGCAATAGGCTTCAGCGAAAGCGGTGGCGCATCCGTGCGTTTCGCAAGCGCCGTGAGTTGTCGCGTGTGGCGGACCGGACGACCCACATCAAATCTGACGATTTACTGTTGTTCTCGACCTTGCGGAATGAACGTGTGCGATTGCCGTATTTCCTTGATTACTATCGTGAACAGGGCATCAACCATTTCCTGATCGTGGACAATGACAGCAATGATGGCAGCACAGACTATTTGGCGCAGCAGCCTGATGTTTCTGTTTGGCACACAACATCCAGTTACAAGCGCGCGCGGTTTGGTGTCGATTGGCTAAATTGGTTGCAGTTGAAGTATGCCCATGGGCATTGGGCGCTGGTGGTCGATCCTGATGAATTTCTGGTGTACCCCTTCTGTGACACACGCCCGTTGCGGGCGCTGACGGATTGGCTGGATGCGTCCAGCATCAAATCATTCAGTGCCATGCTGCTTGATATGTATCCAAAAGGGCGTCTGGACGCGCAACCTTACTCCGAAGGTCAGGATCCGATGGAAATTGCCAGCTGGTTTGACAGCGGCAACTATACGATGTCACGCAACAAGCGCTTTGGTAATTTGTGGATACAAGGCGGGCCGCGTGCACGGGTATTTTTTCACGATGCCCCTGAAAAGGCCCCTGCGCTAAACAAGATTCCGTTGGTGAAATGGGACCGCCGTTACACTTACGTCAGCTCGACCCACATGCTTTTGCCGCGGGGATTGAACCAGGTTTATGACGAATGGGGCGGCGAAAAAGCCAGCGGCGTGCTGTTGCATGCCAAGTTCTTGGACACCTTCACCTCCAAAGCCGCCGAAGAACTGACCCGCAAGCAGCACTATGCGGCTTCGGTAGAATACAAGGCTTATGCAGATAGCCTGAAAGACGATCCAGAGCTGTGGTGCAAGTGGTCAGAAAAGTACATAAATTGGCGTCAGCTTGAAATTTTGGGGCTGATGTCCAAAGGAAACTGGGCATGAGCGTCGGCATCGTCATGCTGGTTCACACGGCATTGAACCGTGCGGAACAGGCTGCGCGGCATTGGGCTGCGGGGGGGTGCCCTGTTGTGATCCATGTCGACAAGATGGTGGATCGCAAAACATATGATGCCTTCGCAAATGCCCTGTCAGGCGTTCCGAATGTTGAATTTTCGACACGGTTCAAATGCGAATGGGGCACGTGGGGCATCGTCGCGGCGTCCCAAGCCGCATCTGAACTGATGTTATCCAAGTTCTCATTCGTGCGGCATGTCTATCTGGCGTCGGGGTCATGTTTGCCTTTGCGGCCTGTGGATGAGCTGGTCGAGTACCTTGAGGCCCGTCCGCGTACGGATTTTATTGAAAGTGCAACGACGTCGGATGTGCCTTGGACGGTTGGCGGTCTCGATGAAGAGCGATTCACTTTACGGTTCCCGTTTTCCTGGAAACGCCACCGTTTGCTGTTTGACCGCTACGTTCAAATTCAACGCAAGTTGAAGTTGAAGCGACGTGTGCCGAACGGGTTGGTGCCCCATATGGGCAGTCAATGGTGGTGTCTGACACGGCAAACCTTGTCAGCCATCCTGCAAGACCCTGATCGTGCGGAATATGATACGTATTTCAAGCAGGTGTGGATCCCCGACGAAAGCTATTTCCAAACCCTGTCGCGGCAGTATTCCACCAACATCGAAAGCCGGTCTCTGACGCTAAGCAAGTTCGATTTCCAAGGCAAACCGCATATTTTCTATGATGACCATTTGCAGCTTTTGCGCCGGTCCGACTGCTTTGTGGCCCGCAAAATCTGGCCACATGCAGATCGTCTTTACGAGGCGTTTTTGACTGATACTGCAGGTGCGATGAAGCGGACAGAACCTAATCCTGGTAAGATTGACCGTATTTTTGCCAAAGCGGTCGAGCGACGGACGCGCGGCCGTCCAGGCCTGTATATGCAAAGCCGGTTTCCGAATGAAGATTGGGAAAATGGAGTGACGGCAGCCCCGTATTCTGTGTTTCAGGGGTTTACGGAGCTTTTCGAGAATTTTGAACCGTGGTTGGCGAAAGCCACAGGGGCGCGGGTTCACGGCCATCTATTTGCCCCCGATCGTGTGTATTTTGCCGATGGTCGGGAAACCATTCACGGTGCGCTAAGCGATAGCGCTTTGGTGCGTGATAACAATCCAAGCGGATTTCTGACAAACCTGATTTGGAACACACGCGGAGAACGGCAGTGTTTTCAATTTGGACCGGCGGATACGCAAATAATCAATTGGCGGATGGCCAAAGACCATAATGCGCAGATCTCCGTGATAAGCGGCGCCTGGTCTGTGCCTTTGTTCAAATCAAATTTGAATTTTATTGATATACGTAAGCAAGCGGCTTTGCTGCAAAAGATCGAAAGCGAACACCTGGATGTTCTGCGGTCGCCATTTTCCAAAGCGCGCGTGCGGATTTGGAGCATGGCCGAGTTTATCGAAGCCCCGATGGAGCCGCTTCAGGGCATTTTGGACGAAATTGGACCGCAGCAGGCCAGACGTCTTTCGGAAGTGCCAAAGATGGTTGATTTAAGCGGCTTTGGTCAATTCCTGCAAAACTTGAAGAACCAAGGCATGCATCCGTATTTGATGGGTGATTTTCCTGTGGATCGCGGCCCTGAAGGGGCCAGTAAACCACCTCGCAAACCCTATCTGGTGCAATAAATATGCCTAAGAATTTCGATTATTTTGTTGTTTTTGCTGAGATGCGCACCGGGTCTAATTTTCTGGAGGCAAACCTGAACGCGTTTGACGGGATTGCCTGTCATGGCGAAGCGTTCAACCCGCATTTTTTGGGATACCCGAAGACACAAGAAATTCTGGGGGTTACGCAGGACACACGGGATGCAGACCCAAAGGTGCTGTTGCGTGAGGTGCGCAAAGACAAGTCTGCGCTGAATGGGTTTCGCTATTTCCATGATCACGATCCGAGGGTTCTGGATACGATCTTGAACGACGAAAAATGCGCAAAAATTGTGCTGACACGTAATCCTTTGGACAGCTACGTGTCGTGGAAAATCGCGCAAGAAACCGGACAGTGGAAGCTGACGGATGCCAAGTCTCGCAAAGATGGCAAGGCCGAATTTGACGCTGATGAATTTGATGCCCACCTGACCGCGTTGCAAGAATTTCAGGTTATGTTGCTTGGACGGCTTCAAACCAGCGGTCAGACTGCATTTTATGTCGCTTATGAAGACCTGCAAAGCGTAGAAGTTATGAACGGTTTGGCCAAGTTTCTAGGCGTACAAGAAGCGCTTGATGGTTTGGACAAAAACCTGAAAAAACAAAACCCGTCCCCCATTTCCGAGAAAGTTAAAAATTTCGATAAAATGGAACAAGCTTTAGCGGGGCTCGACCGATTCAACCTGACGCGCACACCAAACTTTGAGCCACGCCGCGGTCCGGCGATCCCAACATATGTTACTGCCGCGCATGCGCCGCTTTTGTACTTGCCAATGCGGTCCGGCCCCGAGGATCAGATTTTGGACTGGATGGCAGCCGTTGACGGGGTGTCTGGCGATCAGCTGAACACAAAGCTTAGTCAAAAAGATCTGCGCCAATGGAAACGCAAACATGGCAAACACCGCAGTTTTACTGTGCTGCGTCATCCCGTTGCGCGGGCGCACCATGCGTTCTGCACTAGAATTTTGAACACCGGGCCGCAGTGTTACGATGCCTTGCGTCAGACTTTGCGCCGGCGTTACGCTTTGCCTATTCCGGAAAACATGCCGGACGTGTCCTATGACAAAGTCGCACACCGGAAAGCTTTTGCGGCGTTTCTGGGTTTTCTGAAAGGCAACTTGGCAGGACAAACAGCGATTCGTGTAGACCAGTCTTGGTGTACCCAAGCTTTGGCTTTGCAAGGTTTTGGTGAATTTGCACTACCCGACAGGGTCATCCGTGAAGCTGATATGCAAGAAGAGTTAGCGCAGTTGGCGGCGCATGTCGGGGTCCATACGCCCCAAATACAAGATGCCCCAGCTGAAACACCTTTTGCCTTGGCAGACATTTACGATGCAGAAATAGAGGCGTTGGTTCAGAACGTGTACCAACGCGACTACATGATGTTTGGTTTTGAAAGTTGGGCTTAAGCCGCCTGTTGCTGACGGCTTTCAGACAAAATTGCGAACAATGTAGAGGCATCGGGATTGGCCCGCAATTTTGCGCAAATCGAAGGTTCGCGCAGTGTTCGCGACACCAAAGCCAAGGCTTTCAGGTGCTCTACACCTGCATTTTCAGGCGCGAACAACGCGAATGCGATATCCACAGGTTGGCGATCGACCGCCCCGAAATCGATTGGCTTGTCCAAAAGCACAAACACCCCGACAACTTCGTCAAGACCCTCAATACGGGCATGAGGCAATGCGACGCCGTGACCGACACCGGTTGGTCCCAACGCTTCACGCGCCAAGAGGCATTCCAAAACAATGCCCGGGTTCAGATCATAAGCAAAAGCCGCCAAATCACCGACGTCCGCCAGTAAGCGCTTTTTGCTAGAAGCCGACGTCAATACTTTGACGGCCTCCGGCTTTAGAAGTTTTGCAAAATCCATGTCGCTCGCACCTATTGACGCATTGCCCGTCGTGTTTAGTTTACGGGTCGATCCAGCCGATGTTTCCGTCCTCACGACGGTACACGACGTTCACCCCATCTTTGCCTTCGTTCCGGAACACCAAGACAGGGGCACCGGCCAATTCCATTTGCATCACAGCTTCGCCAACGGACAATGATGGGATGTTGGTTTCCATCTCGGCCACGATAATTGGCTGTAGTGATTCCGGTTCAGGGTCCTGTGCCCCTTCCGCTGAAGCGAGGATATAGGAGGAAGCACCGAAAAGTTCAACCGGTTCCACACGATCCTTGTGGTGATCTTTCAATCGACGCTTGTAGCGCCGCAATTGTTTTTCCATTTTGGCGCAGCAACTGTCAAAGGCCGCGTAGATTTCTGTTTCTTTGGCTTTGGCCGAGGCGGTCAGCCCCGTCGATAGGTGCACGGTCGCTTCACAGGCATATTCGTGGGCAGATTTTGAGAATATGACGTTCGCGTCGGTCGGTCGTTCAGCGTACTTCTGGACCACTTCGCCCAGTTCGGTTTTCACATGCGTTTGCAGTGCATTTCCAATGTCGATTTGTTTTCCGCTGATTTGGTACCGCATTCTATCTCCTTCAAAGTGGTTGAAACAGGTCTGGGATCGCACCGTATAAAGGTGCGGGCCAAAGATCAGTTTCGCGGGAAAGGCTGTCTTCGCATGTGTCTGAACGTTGGCCGTTGGACCAAGAAAGTTTTGTAGTCAGACAGTAACATGCGTTTTGCCATATCTGTATTGAGCCAGATCAAACGTGGTTCTGTCAATCAAAACTGCCCGCTTGACGGGTAAAATTATCTCGCATTTTCTTGAATGGATCAGGAAATGCGGAAATTTTCACCAAGATAAACGCGGCGTACATTTTCGTTGTCCACGACCTGTTCCGGCGTGCCTGACATCAAAACTTTACCGTCATGCAAAATATACGCGCGGTCTACAATTTCTAATGTTTCCCGTACGTTGTGGTCTGTGATCAACACGCCAATGCCGCGTGTTTTCAAATCGGCAACAAGCTGGCGAATGTCGCCTACCGAAATCGGATCGACACCTGCAAAGGGCTCATCCAGCAACAGATACTTGGGATTTGCGGCCAAACACCGTGCTATTTCCACGCGGCGTCTTTCACCGCCTGACAACGCCAACGCAGGTGCACGACGCAGGTGTTCGATTGAAAATTCGGACAACAAATCTTCCAGGCGCGCACGCCGTTTTGTACGGTCTGTTTCGGTTATATCCAAAATCGCGCTGATGTTGTCTTGGACAGACAGCCCACGAAAAATGCTCATTTCCTGTGGCAGGTATCCGATCCCAAGCTGGGCGCGGCGGTACATCGGCAAAGTGGTCACGTCGTGCCCGTCAACCTTCACAGACCCGCCTTCGGGCGTGACCAGCCCGGCCACCGAATAAAAGGTTGTTGTTTTCCCAGAACCGTTCGGACCCAAAAGCGCCACGACTTCTCCGCGGTTCAATTGCATTGAAAAGTCGCGGATCACTAGTTTTTTGCGATAGGATTTGCGCAGGTTTTCAATTTGCAGGCCCGTGGCACCACCTGCAACTGTCAGCTTTGGTTTCGCCATCAGTTGTTACCGGTGTTCAAGATCGTTTTGACGCGGCCTGACATTTTTGCAGTTCCGTCTTTCAAATCAACAGACATCCGCTCGGCCGTCAGTGCACTTGCGCCCTGGGTCATCAACACGCTGCCTGTCATGACGATTGTACCCGAATCAATATTGTAGTCGGCGCGTTCTGCTTCGGCTGCATCCTGCCCTGAAACCAGAGTGACGCCGCCCGTGGCTTCCAGCGATGCAATGCCTTCATTCTGGGCTTTGTAGACCACTTTCACACGCGCGGCAGACAAGCGCATTTCGCCTTGTCCAATAAGCACGTTACCCACAAAAACAGCTGTTCCAGAGGCCTGATCCACCGACAAGTTGTCAGCGGTCACTTCGACGGGCTGGCTGGTGTCTTGCCGGATTGTTCCAAAGGCGACGTTGGTGCCTTGCGCAAATGCAGGCTGAACGTTGGGGGCAATCGCGGTCAGGGCGATTGTAAAGGCAAAGGCACGCAATAAGGTCACAGCAATCATTCTCGTTTCTTTTGCGGGTCGTATATCAGTTTTACCGCGTTTGTGAAAATCAATTGGGCGGGGCCGCCGTCTTTCACTGCAGAAATTTGTAGCGATCCCGCCGTGATCTGTCCAATCGGTCCTGACCCCTGCACCTCGTCGGGCGATTTGATGTCCAACTGGCCCAGTGATGACGTGAGGCGGTTCGTGGTCACTTTGTATAAGGTGGATGTGGTGATCTTGACGTCGCCCGTCAATGTCACAGTTTGTTCCGACATGCTTAGGTCTGCTTGATTTGCGGTGATGTTCACCTTGGTGCCACCCGCAAGATCCAGTTTTGCCACGACATTTTCGGCCGTGGTTTTGCCTGCGCCTCGCCCGACTTTGTCGGCGGAAAACGAAATAAGATCACCGCTGCTGGTTGCACCGGAAAAGAACGGTCCTGTGATTTGCTGGTCACGCAAACGGTCCTGCACATCTTTTTCAGCAAAAGGAATAGAGGCCGTTGGGTCGATGTTGCGCGATAATAGAAACAGCGTCGACAAAAGCCCCAGCGCCATAAGCGGCAACAGCACTTTTAGCCATGCCACCATGCGCGAATACCAGTCCATGTGCCGTTATCCCAGTCCGACGCGCAGGCAGTCATGGATATGCAAAAGCCCGGCGGGTTGCGCTGGCTGGGCGGGATCAACGACCAGTAGGCAGGTGATTTTGCGATCTTGCATAATGCCCACCGCCTTCTCGGCCAGCGCATCGGGTGGAATCGTTGCAGGATCGTGCGTCATCACGTCCTGTGCTGTCAGCGTTGCCAACCCGTCCATGTGGCGGCTTATGTCGCCGTTCGTGATGATGCCTTTCAATGCGCCGGACGTGTCGGTGACACAGGTCACCCCAAAACCCTTTTGTCCGATCTGCCCCAGAACCTGAGACATATTCGCGTCCATTCCCACAAAAGGAATCGCATCGCCCGAATGCATCAGATCTTTGACCAGACTTAACTGTGCGCCAAGCTTACCGCCGGGGTGGAAATCGCGAAAATGTTCGGGTGTGAATGCGCGGTGTTCCATCATGGCCACAGCCACCGCATCGCCCATTGCCAGCGTCAACGTGGTCGAAGTCGTGGGCACAACGCCGGTGCCGCACGCCTCGCCCAAGGCAGGCAATTGCAGAACGATGTCGGATTGTTTGCCCAAGCTGCTGTCGGGGCGGCTGGTGATCCCGATCAGCGGAATATCAAAGCGGCGCGTGAAGGCCACAAGATTTGCCAGCTCGGGTGCTTCGCCGGAATTGGAAATGGCAATCACCGTATCGCTGCGCGTGATCATGCCCAAATCGCCGTGGCTGGCTTCGGCGGGATGTACGAATTGCGCAGGTGTGCCAGTGCTAGCCAGTGTTGCTGCAATCTTGCGGGCGATGTGCCCCGATTTGCCAATGCCCGTGACGATCACGCGCCCCTTGGTGTCCAGCAGTTTGACCACGGCCTGCGCAAAGCGTTCATCCAGGCCATCTGCCATCACGCGCAGCGCGTCAGCTTCGGCTTCGATCACGCGGCGGGCGGTGTCACGGAAAGGGGTCTGTTCGCTCATGAGTGGGCAAAGATGTCTGTATCTGGCCAGCCGATCAGGTCCAGATTGGCCCGCATTGGCAAGAAATCGAAACAGGCTTGTGCCACCTCCATACGGTCCTCGCGTACCAGTCTTTTGTTCAGTTCCTCGCGCAAGCGGTGCAGGTACAATACATCGGAGGCCGCGTAATCCATTTGCGCAGTGGTCAAAGTGTCCGCGCCCCAGTCGCTGGATTGCTGCTGCTTGGACACGTCAACGCCCAACAGTTCATGCAGCAGGTTCTTCAACCCGTGACGGTCTGTGTAGGTGCGGATCAGACGGCTGGCGATTTTTGTGCAGTACACAGGCGCCGTGACCGCACCAAAGGCGTTTTGCATCGCAGCAATGTCAAACCGTCCGAAATGAAACAGCTTCAGCACGTCGGGGTCTGTCAGCATTTTGCACAGGTTCGGGGCCTCGGTCTGGCCTTTCATGATTTGAACGATATGTGCGTTCCCGTCGCCAGACGACAGCTGCACCACGCACAGTCGGTCACGGTGTGGATGCAAGCCCATAGTTTCACAATCGATGGCAACCATTGGACCCAAGTCCAAATCATCGGGCAAGTCGGAGATATGAAGAAAATTTGTCATGCCCCGCTATAGCGTGGCTTTGCCGAAGGGAAAAGGCACCGCTTCAATTGTAAGCAAGAACAGGTATTTTCAAATGCCGGGTTCAAATGCCAAGGAATTTTTGGGTGATGGCGTTTGTGACCTCATCCATGCGTCCGGTCCATACGGAAGTGCCGCGTTCCAGAATGGTGGCGTGATCTGCGATCTGGGCCAATTCTTTTATGGATTTATCAACAACCAGCAGGGCCATGCCGGTGTCGCGTTTCAAGGTCGCAATGGCGTCCCAGATTTCCTGGCGGACCAATGGGGCCAGCCCTTCAGTGGCCTCGTCCAGAACCAAAAGGCGCGGGTTCGTCATCAGGGCGCGCCCGATTGCCAGCATCTGTTGTTCGCCCCCCGAAAGCGATCCGGCCAACTGCATGCGCCGTTCGGTCAGGCGGGGAAACAATTGCCCGACTTTTGTCGTGTCCCAAGCCCCTTTGCGTGCGGCCGCTATCAGGTTTTCTTCAACGCTTAAGTTGGTGAAGCATCTGCGTCCTTCCGGCACAAGGCCAATGCCCAATCGCGCCGCCTTATGGGACGGCACTGCCCCAAGATCATGCCCGTCGAAAACCACGCGCCCTGATCGTGCGGCCAGCATTCGGCATATCGTTTTGACGGTTGTTGATTTGCCCATACCATTGCGCCCCATCAAGGCCATTACTTCGCCTTCTGCGATATCCAGCGAAACATCGAACAAGGCTTGGGATGCGCCATAAAAGGTCGCAATGCTTTGGACGCTCAGTAGGGTCATGCCTCTTCCCCCAGATAAGCTTCGCGCACTTTCGGGTTTTGCCGGATGTCGTCGACTGTACCTGTGGCAATGATTTCGCCGTAGACCAGAACGCTGATGCGGTCGGCCAGTGCAAACACCGCATCCATGTCGTGTTCAACCAATAGGATCGGGGCCTCATGGCGCAGGGTATCAAGGAAAGCGGTCAAGGTCTGTGACCCTTCGGCACCCAACCCCGCCATTGGTTCATCCATCACAAAGGCTGTCGGTGACAACGTCAATGCAACGGCAACTTCCAATTGGCGACGTTGCCCATGGGACAATTCGGATGTGCGCGTGTCGGCGTGCGCGCTAAGACCCACGCGGTCCAGCGCTTGTTCCGCGCGGTCGCGCAGGTCTTTTTGCGACAGTGCTTTTGTGAAAAACCGAAACGGTGATGCATGTGCGCCCAAAGCCCCAAGCACGGCGTTTTGCAACACCGAGTCCTCCATCGCCAGGGCCGAGATCTGGAACGTGCGCCCCAACCCTTTGCGGGCCCGCAGCGGCGTGGATAAGGCTGTGACGTCTTCGCCGTTTAGGCGCACGCTGCCTGCGTCGGGCCGCAAACTCCCTGAGATTTGCTTGATTAGGGTCGATTTTCCCGCGCCGTTTGGACCGATAAGCGCATGTATTTCACCGGGTCGCAGGTCCAGCGTGATGTTCTTGCTGGCATGCACGGCGCCAAAGGACTTGGTGATGCCGCGCACTTCCAAAACAGGGTCAGTCATGGGATGCCTCCCGACCTGCCAGTGTGCCAATAACGCCACCGCGTGCAAACAGCACGATCAAAAGCAGAAGCACCCCAAGGTAGATATGCCAGTAGTCGGACAACCCGCCCAAGATGTGTTCTAGCAAAATAAATAGCACGGCGCCCACGACCGGACCAAACAACCGGCCGACACCACCAATGATGATAAATACCATAATTTCACCGCTGATTTGCCAGCTGAACATCGTAGGGCTGACAAAGCGGTTGAGGTCGGCAAACAGTGCCCCGGCCAGTCCGGTGATCATGCCTGAAATGACAAAGGCCATCAGACGCAATCTGTAGGGATTGATGCCAACGGTTTCGACGCGTTCGGATGATTGACGGGCGGCGTTCAGGGCAAGGCCGAAGGGCGATTTGATCAAGCGCGCGGTAAAAAACAGGGCCGCCATAAGGATGACGAACACCACACCGTAGAATTGGATGGGATCCAGTGTGTTCACCCCGGGAAAGCCGTTGCGCACGTAGATGGGTAAACCGTCTTCGCCGCCATAAGCGGGCCAACTGATGGTAAAGAAATACAGCATTTGTCCGAAGGCCAGTGTGATCATGATGAAATAAACGCCTGTGGTGCGCAGGCTCAAAGCCCCTATGGCAAGAGCCGCCAAACCGGACGTGATGATGGCAACCAGCCAGATCACGGGCATGGATTTGGTGCCTTCGATCAGGAACGGGCTTTCCATGATCGGCGCATAGCTTTGGGCATGGCTGGCGAGGATGCCCATGGCATAACCGCCTAATCCAAAGAATGCAGCGTGTCCGAAGCTGACCAGTCCGCCGATGCCTAGCGCGATGTTTAGCCCGACACCCGCCAAAGCAAGAATGGCAGCTTTGGTGGTGAGGGTGATTATGAAGGGTTCGTCTGCGACCCACGCCCAAAGCGGCACAAGAAACAGTCCCAGCACCATGACTGCGTTTAATATGGTTTCACGCTTCATGTGCGCGCCCCGAACAGACCGGTTGGTTTTGCGATTAAAACGCAAGCCATGAGAATGTAGATCAGCATTGATGCCAGCGCCGATCCGATGGATGAGGCGGCGGCATTGTCCATAAAGGTTTTGAACAGTTCAGGCAGCAAGACGCCACCCAATGTATCGGTGAGCCCAACCAGAATTGCACCGACAAGCGCCCCTTTGATCGACCCGATGCCGCCGATGACAATAACCACAAAAGCAAGAATCAGAACCGGTTCGCCCATGCCAACTTGAACCGATTGAATTGCTCCAACAAGCGCACCTGCAAGTCCGGCAAGGGCTGCGCCTAAGGCAAAAACGATGGTGTAAAGCTTTGAGATATCGACGCCCAGCGCGGCAATCATCTCGCGGTCATTTTCGCCGGCACGAATTTGGATGCCAAGCCGTGTGCGCGAGATCAACAAAAACAGACCGCCCGCAATAGCCAAGCCAATGGCAATCAATGTCAGGCGGTATAGCGGATACTGGATGCCGCCGGGCAGGGTGACGGGGCCTGCAAGGTAGTCGGGGATGTTCAGGAACAGAGGGAAGGAGCCAAAAATCCAGCGTGTGCCTTCGGAAAAGATCAGGATCAGCGCGAAGGTGGCAAGGACCTGATCAAGGTGGTCACGATCATACAGGCGGCGGATCACCAGCATTTCCACCAAAGCCCCAGCCGCGGCAGCAGCCGCAAGGGCCGCGACCAGCGCAAGCACAAAAGACCCGGTCAATCCGGCAACCGCTGCCGCCGCGAACGCGCCGACCATGTATAGCGACCCGTGTGCCAGATTGATCAGCCCCATGACACCAAAAACCAGCGTCAAACCAGCGGCCATAACAAACAGCATCACACCCAGCTGCAAGCCGTTCAGCACCTGTTCGGCGAAAAGGATAAAAGACATGTGGAACAGGTCCTAAAGTGGTCCCCGGGCGCTATGAGTGTGCCCGGGGGATGCCATTAGTTTGCGCAGTCAGATGCGTAAACGTCTTGGTGGCTTTCCAGTGCGGTGCCGATGATCTTGTTGGTAAACACGTCACCTTCCTGGATCACTTCACGGACGTAGATGTTTTGGATTGGGTGGTTGTTGTTCCCAAATGCAAAATCCCCGCGTGTGCTGGCAAAGTCGGCGGCCTTCAGCGCTGCGCGAAACGCGTCGGCGTCTCTCACATCGGCTTTGGCGGCGGCAGAAATCAGCAGGTTTGCCGTGTCAAACCCTTGGCTGGCATAAAGCGATGGAAGACGACCGTATTCTGCGGAAAACGTCTCTACGAAGGCCTTGTTGGCAGCGTTGTCGATGTCTTTGTTCCACTGGGATGTGTTCACAACACCCAAAGCGGCGGCGCCTACGGCTTGCAAGATTCCTTGGTCAAAGCTGAAGGCGGGGCCAACAACAGGCAAGTCGATGCCGCTGTCTGCGTATTGCTTCAGGAAAGAAATACCCATGCCGCCGGGCAGGAAGAAAAACACAGAATCAGCCCCGGAGGCACGGATTTGTGCAATTTCAGCGGCGTAATCTGTTTGACCCAGTTTGGTAAACAACTCGCCCGCCAGTTCCCCACCATACTGGCGTTTGTAGCCGGTCAGCGCGTCTTTGCCCGCAGGATAGTTTGGCGCAAGAATAAAGGATTTCTTGTAGCCCGCCGTGTTGGCATAGGCACCCGCAGCTTCGTGCAGGTTGTCGTTTTGCCATGCGACGTTGAAATAGTTCGGATGGCACCCTTTGCCCGCCAGTGCGGATGGGCCGGCATTTGGTGACAGGTAGAATTTTCCTTGTGCGGTGGCTGATGGCACAACAGCCATAGCAAGGTTTGACCAGATGATGCCTGTCATAACATCAACTTTTTCAGACTGGATCATTTTGTCAGCCAGTTGGACAGCAATGTCGGGCTTGCGTTGGTCGTCTTCGATGACAACTTCGATGCCTGTGTCACCTGCTTGTTTCATTGCGAGCATAAAGCCGTCACGGACATCGATGCCCAGACCGGCGCCGCCGCCTGACAAGGTCGTGATCATGCCGACCTTCAGTTTTGCGTGACCATCGGCCAAGCCCACAGACGCGGTCGCTGCCATGCACGCAGCCAATACGAGGGATTTCAGTTTCATGGTGTTTCTCCTTGTTGGATCCCGCTGTCATGACGTGTTCATGCAGCGGGTTGGTGTCGCCTTTTTGTGCAGCGATTCATAATTGTTCACAAACTTAGGCATAATTTACTTTAAGATTAAAGCATTCTTTGTGTGATCGTCCCAAACCATCATCGCACGACTTCCATCACCGCAAAGGAATTGGTCTGTAAAATTCCGGGCAGCTTGTTGATTTTGTCGCCCAAAACTTCCCGAAAGTGCACGATGTCACGCGTGCGTACAGTCAGCAGGTAATCAAAAGATCCGGCCAACATCAGACAGCTTTCGATCTCCGGAACCAATCCGACAGCCGCGTTGAACGCATCAAGCGAATTGTCACCCCCGGTGGCGGTCAGCGACACCTGAACGACGGTCAGATGTCCAAGCCCCAGTTTCTCCATGTTCAGGGACGCGCGGTAGCCGTTGATGTAGCCGGACCGTTCCAGCCGTTTGACCCGTTCCGAACACGGTGTGTTGGTCAGGTTTACACGTGTGGAAAGCTCGACAATGGACAGCCGCCCATCCTTTTCAAGCTCTTTCAGAATCCGATGATCGATCGCATCTATTTCCCTACTCAATAGCAAAATTCCCTGCAAATAGCGTCTCTTTTGACAATAACACCCGCCATATTCCCAAAAAAAGCGCCAATGGCTAGTGATAATCACTAATATTGAAGGCAGGACTTAGAGACAACGTCAAGTTGATTCTCATGGGTCCGCAAGGGGGAAGGACGTGCTTTCCACTTTGTAAATTCAACCAACACGGAGGATAAAATGACAGTCAAAATAGTCATTGGACTTGACGGGACAGACACCGGAGAACGTGCGCTTGCGTTTGCGAAAGACCTGGCGTCAAAGATCGACAAATGTGAACTGATTGCCGTTTACGTCATCGAATGGTCCCCATTCACATTCCAAACAGCCGAAGAAAACGAAAAACGCCACCAGCGCCGCGAAGAAGAGGTCGCAATGGCGACATCCCGTATCGTGGACCCTGCTGTTACGGCTCTTTCGGATGCGGGTTTTGTCGCGACGGGTCTTGTGCGTCATGGCGACGTTGCAGAAACGTTGAACCGGCTGACCGTCGAACATGGCGGATCGCAAATCATCGTGGGTCGCGCGTCATCTGACGGTTTTGCCAAGCGTATCTTCGGCAGCTCAACCCAGAACCTTGTAATGCACGCCGACGTGCCTGTCACAGTTGTCGGATAGGGGGACATCATGAAAAATTCTGCGAAGTTTATGGGTCTTACAGGGACCTTTTCTGCATTGGCCACGTCTTCATTGGCGCAAGAGGCCGTATCGCTTGATCAAAAAGTGAACGACATCTTTGCTGCATCCACCGGCTGGTTTGTGAATTTCATCTTTATGGCGTTGCCGGGCACGAATTTCCCGTGGATCGTTATGTGGCTTGTCGTCGCCGCATCTATTTTTACTTTGTATTTCGGTTTTGTTCAGTTTCGTTTCTTCAAGCACGCGATCCAATTGGTCAAAGGGGATTATTCTGATCCCAATGACGCAGGCGAAGTTAGCCACTTTCAAGCACTGGCAACGGCGCTGTCAGGCACCGTTGGTTTGGGTAACATCGCAGGTGTTGCTGTAGCGGTCGGTATCGGTGGTCCGGGTGCCACATTCTGGATGATCCTTGCGGGCCTATTGGGCATGGCATCGAAGTTCACGGAATGTACGTTGGGTGTTAAATATCGCAACGAATATGCAGACGGTTCCGTTTCGGGGGGGCCAATGTACTACATCTCCAAGGGCTTCACAGAGCTGGGTCTGCCGGGTGGCAAAATCCTTGCCGTGCTGTTTTCGGTGTTCTGTATCCTTGGCGCTCTTGGCGGTGGCAATATGTTCCAAGCCAATCAGGCGCATGCGCAGATTTCGGGTATTGTAGGTGACTATCCAGGATGGATCACAGGCATTATCTTTGCGGGCGTCGTGTTTGCAGTGATCGTGGGCGGTATCAAATCCATCGCTAATGTTACTGAGAAAGTCGTGCCGTTGATGGGTATTCTATATGTCGGTGCTGCGGCGATTATCCTGATTGTGAACTACGACATGATCGGGTGGGCCTTTGGGCAGATCTTCGCGGGTGCCTTCACAGGGCTTGGTGTTGCAGGTGGTATGGTTGGCGCTTTGATCCAAGGCTTTAAGCGGGCTGCGTTTTCGAACGAGGCAGGCGTTGGGTCAGCGGCGATTGCGCACTCAGCGGTGAAAACCAAAGAACCCATCACCGAAGGCTTTGTGTCTTTGCTTGAGCCATTGATCGACACCGTTGTGATCTGCACCATGACCGCTTTGGTTATCGTGATCTCGCAGCAGCTGATTATTGACCCGGCAACAGGCAACTACATGCTGAATGAAGCAGGCACAGCCATTGCAACAATCGATGGCAATTCTGGCGTATCGTTGACATCAGCGGCATTCGCGTCGGGCATCAGCTGGTTCCCATATGTTCTGGCTGTCGCCGTTGTGTTGTTTGCGTTCTCGACGATGATTTCCTGGAGCTACTATGGTCTCAAGGCTTGGACATATTTGTTTGGCGAAGGCAAAACATCAGAACTGGTGTTCAAGGTTATCTTCTGCGTCTTCATCGTTATTGGTGCAGCAGCATCCCTTGGCCCTGTCATCGACTTCTCGGATGCGGCGATCTTTGCGATGGCTGTGGTCAACATCTTCTGCCTCTACTTCTTGATGAAGCTGGTGAAGACCGAACTGGCGTCTTATGCGTCCCGTTTGGACAGCGGTGAAATCAAGAAATTCCACCACTAAAAACAACATACCCCGCCGCACATACACTGTGGCGGGGTTTTCAACTTTGAACAGGCACTGTCTGGGATTTGCGGCTCGACGGATTTCTCCGCGATGCCAAGCCAGCGATCATCACTTTTCGGGGAATTTTGGGAAATTGGTGCCCAGAAGAGGCATTGAAGTCCTATATTTAGGGGTTTCACGGTACACCACTGAATCAGTCAATCGCATGTTTTATATAGTTTTCTTGTCCTAGGGTGTTCCATGGGGCATCACACCATACTATATGTTGAGGGTGGACCAGAGGGTGGACTGTATGACTAGGGCATTGAACAAGCTATCGGCGCAAGGGGTGAAGTCTTTGGAGGCTGGCAAACACTCGGATGGCGGCGGACTTTGGATATTCAAGAATGATGGCGGCGGCGGCAAGTGGGTGTTGCGGGTGCATGTGCATGGGCGGCGGCGCGAAATGGGGCTGGGCGCTTATCCCCGCGTATCGCTTAGAGAGGCGCGGATGGAGGCGGAAAAGTGGCGCAGGGTATCCCAACAGGGCAAAGACCCGATCAAGCAACGTCAAGCCGCCCAGCGCGATGCAGAGCGCAACATGCACCTGTTGTCCGATATCGCCCATGATGCCTTTGAAAGCCGGAAAGCTGAATTGAAAGGCGATGGTAAGGCGGGGCGGTGGTTTTCCCCTTTGGAACTGCACATCTTGCCAAAGCTGGGCAAGCTGCCAGTGTCCGAGATTGATCAACGCGACATCCGCGATACGCTGGCCCCAATCTGGCACGACAAAGCAGAGACTGCACGCAAGGCGATGAATCGTCTGGGCATATGTATCAAACACGCGGCGGCGCTGGGCCTTGATGTGGATATCCAAGCGACAGAGAAGGCCAAGGCGCTTCTAGGCAAGCAACGTCACAAAGCAGTTCACGTCCCTGCGCTGAACTGGCGCGATGTTCCTGCCTTCTATCAATCGATGAATGAAGGGACCGTGACCGAACTGGCGTTGCGCTTGCTTATCGTTACGGCGGTGCGGTCTGCCCCGTTGCGATTTCTGCATTTGGATCAAATCGAAGGTGACGTCTGGACCATCCCTGCGGAGGCCATGAAAGGCCGTAAGGACGCGACCAGTGATTTCAGGGTGCCATTGTCGTCGGAGGCTTTGGCGGTGATCGAACAAGCCAAACCCTTTGCGCGTGACGGGTTCCTGTTCGCAGGGGTGCGGCGCGGAGTCATTTCGGATGCCACGATGTCGAAATACATGGATCGGCGCGACATGGCGGAACGGCCCCATGGGTTCCGGTCCTCTTTCCGCGATTGGGTGGCAGAGGCCACAAACACGCCGCGTGACGTTGCAGAAACCTGTCTGGGTCATGTGTCAGGCGGGGCGGTGGAGTTAGCTTATCGTCGCACGGACTATCTGGAGCAACGGCGGGCCTTGATGGAATGGTGGGCACGCTGCTTAACACTTCAGGACATTGCCGCTGTTGCAATGTTCGGAGCGTCAAAGTGATTTTCCCTGTCGGATATACCCCGCTTTCTGAAATTGCAGATCAGTGCATAGCTGACAACAGGAAGATGCATGAAGTACAAGCACCGTTTGATAGTAGTGTTCCCAGCTCAAGCCACAGAGAATGGGTAAATTGGATAGACCACGCAAGCTATTCTGAGGGAGTCCAAACGGCTTGGGGGTTTTGTGATCAAGATGAGGCTCTACCTTTTACGATGTTGACGAATGGCACTGTTGTGAGAATTTCTCACCATTTGCTGAGGAATTGGGGCGTTGATCCCATCGGAACCTTTGTTGATGTCACAGTTGGTACGCTTGGTTCTGGGTCTGGGCACTACGATTGGAAATCCTTTGCGGAGGCGGATGAAGCGGTGGACACAGATGTCTTAGAGAGATTTGTTGGTCCATTTATGAACCTGCCCGTCATCTACACAGACAAAGTCGCTCACAATTTTTTCAACTTACTCGGAAAGTGGGAAGGTTCCCCTAGCGCACCAAACCATCGACAAACCGCGCAAGCTATTGTTGATGCATTTGACGACGACAATAGGATGACTAAACGGGAAGCTAGAAAGCGATTTGCTACGGACATGAAGCAAGCGGAATTTCTGGCTACATGGGAAATGGCTGTCAAAATTAGGCCTGAGCTTTCAAAACCGGGGCCACGAAAAGCAATCTAATCCATTTAATAATTCGTCGCGTAATTTAGTTCGTCCAAACGAATAGGTGGTGAATGAAGGTTCCATGCAACAACATGGAGCACCACAATGCGCTATCTTTCTTTCCGCGACCTACAAGCCAAACTTGGAGGCCGTGGACGCACTACGATCTACCGTGACGTTGATCTGGGCCGCTTGCCCAAACCCGTAAAAATTGGTTCCCGTCTGTACTGGAACGAAGCGGACATCGACGCCACTCTCCAACAACGTTCAAACGCATAACTTCACCCCCCGCCATGCAGTGCGCATGGGCGGCGGGTGGAGCGTTTTCCGTGGTAGGAATGTCTGCACTCTACGCCCAGCGCCTTGTGGCATCAACCATAAGGACGACCCTAATGATTGACGATCAATTCTACTCGGGCAAAACCCAAGTTTTCTGGACCTGCAAAGCGCTTTTGGATGGGCGCGCAATTTCCCATCAAACCGAAATCCGCGAAGTACGTGGCTGGCGTTTGGGTGCAATCATTCACCGCCTGAAATCGGAATATGCTTGGCCGATCCAGACCAGCTATCGCAAGCCCGACAATGTGGCGTTCTATAGTCTCAATGCGGACGTGGACCGCAAGGCACTTCGCTATCCACCATCTGCCAAAGCGCTGGGCGCGGTGGAGGGCGCGCAATGAACCGCAAGCGCACCACAACCCCGCCCAGCGCCGTGCGCCGTATCATGCGCAAACACGGGCTGTCAGAACCCGCCGCATGGTCCTATGCGTTCCTAGCCTATGGGGAGGCCGGGCTGCATGGCTAGTGGCGTGAACAAGAAAGGGCGAAGCAAAGCCAAGTTTGTCCAGCTTTACTATTGGTTCCTGAACTCGGAGGCGTGGGCAACCATGCCGCCGGGACCACGGGCGCTCTATGTTGAACTAAAGCGCCAGTACAACAGCCACAACAACGGCGCGATATTTTTGAGCCATAGGGACGCTGCAAAGGCACTGGCGGTGCATCGCAATACGGTTGGCCCTTGGTTTCGTATCCTTGAAGAACGCGGGTTTATCAAAATGACGCGCGGGTCATTCCTTGGCCCCTCTGGCGTCGGTAGCGCTGCATCTTGGGCTTTGACAGAACTTGCGACAATGGACGGTAAACGCGCGACCATGGATTTCAAAAAATACAAAAGCCCCGCACAAAAACCGTGCAGCCCCGTCACAAAATCTGTGCATTGCAACGCAGAAAACGCCAAGCGTGCACAAAATATGTGACAGATCAGGGGGATAACGCGTGGTCAGGCGTCACAAAAAACAGGACATATATACATCTAGCCATATGGTGTATCTGAGCCGATAGGAAAGAAGGCTAGAGAGGCCGCTAGGGCGCAGCTAGAGGCCCGTATAGCGTGGATCCCTCTCTCAGCACGCGGAGAACGCCCTGAAACCCATATATGGCCCCTGAGGGGTTAAAAACGTGGGTTGTCAAAAGATCAGATAGATAACCCCCCTCTGCGTTGCGATTAAATCAAGTTGGAGGGCTTTCTATGCCAGCACCTGACCTGGACGGGGTTTACATCTCAGAGCGTGGCGAGGGCCGGATTACAGTCACCCATGAGGGCTATTTGTGGAGCAACAGCAGCCAAAACCGTTTCAAGCGTGCAGTGACAATTCTCAGGCGGCTACAGCGCAATACATGGCGCTGTGATTGGTGTTTTGAGGATCTGCAAACATGGCGCAGAGCTGATGCCAGGTATTGCTGTGAAGGATGCCGCAAGCGTGCAGCGCGTCAGAGGCGGTTTTGGAGAGGCTAACTTTCCAAATGATTTCGGCAAAACCCTGAGGTGAGACATGGGCGGTATAGGTAGCGGGCGACATTGGCAGTTCGGGGCAAACACGACAGAAGGCTAGGCAGAGGCTTGAGAGACGTGGCGCTGGGCATGACGCGAAGGGCTACGGGGGGCGGTTCAAAGTCTAGACCAATACGACAAGGGACCGGAGCGGGAAGGCAAATATGCGTATACACAGTTCAGGGATTTTGGGTTTCACCAGCCGACTACCCTAAACTTGCCAAACGATTTCGTAAAAAATGAGAGGTGCAGAATATGGGCGGATATGGATCAGGCAGACCACGCCAAAAGAACAAGGTAGAGAGCTGTAAGCGGTTGGACGTTAATCGTTTGCACCGCGAAGGCACTTTGAGACCCGGTTGGAGCGGTAGCTGGATCTGGTCACGCGACGGGGAAGAATTTGGCCGGATAAACTATCGCGCGCAAGAGGGGCGACTTGTCCTAAACTACCGTGTCAGGGAATATGGCGGCGACTGGGAGCACGTGGAGCAACCTGTGCCCTTGACCTACGCTTCCTGTCATTATGGAAGCCAGCGCCCCTATTTCCGTTGCCCCGGCGTTGTGAATGGGCAGGCTTGCAATCGACGGGTTGCAAAGCTGTACGCTGGCGGCAAATACTTTCTATGCCGCCACTGCTACAGGCTAGCTTACACCAGCCAATCGGAACCACGCTATGACCGCATGTTGCGCCGCGCAAACAAGCTGCGGATGGAACTGGGCGGCGAACCCGGTACTGCGCATTGGATTGCACCCAAACCCAAAGGAATGTGGCAACGGACGTACCAGCGCAAACGGTTTGAGATTGAGTGGTGCGAGGGCCAAGCGGACCACCTATTCGTAGAACAATTTAAGCATCTCCTCAGCGTAGAGGGACGGGAGGCGGTTTTCGGGAACCTCTCATGACCGTTGCATTGGCAGAGGGGCGTAGCCGAGAAAATCTTCCATTTCGGTTGACAGTGCGCACGCGATGTTTAGTTATATCTTAACTTGTAGTGGGCAGAGTGTGTTGAAAGCAGGATTTTTAAAGATTGCAGAAGGCGACTATTGCGAAGTCTGGCTCTCAAAAAAGGCATTCAAGATTGTCAAATCCGCCCCTCCAAAAGATCGCGGTCGAACAAATGACATACTAGGGCATCTGAGTGATAACGGACCGAATGATTTGAATGAACAGAAATTCAAATCCGAGGCACGCTTTCCAAATGCTGAAGGAACAGAAGTCATGGTTTATGCCACAAAATCATACCAACTTCGCGTTTATGGATGCTGGGAAAGCGGGCCACGGCTTCGTTTTGTTGCGTCTGAAGCCGCGATTAAAAAAGACAATAAAGCAGACAGAGCTCAGCTCAAAAGAGCGGCCAAAAGTGTGGGAGAATAGACATGGGTATCAATAAGGAACTGATGGGTCCCGTAGGTCCAGAAGACAAAGAAGCGTTCGCTATCGAATCGTTGGTTTTTTCGGTTCAGGTTTCGTTGCAGAAAATCATGAACAAAAGGGGCGTTAACAATAAAGATTTGGCTGAACGGCTTGGTATGACACCAGCAAGAGTTTCTCAGATTTTTTCGTCTAATGGACCTAATCTGACGGTGAAAACCATTGCTAAGATTGTCCACGCGCTTGGTGACGAATTTGAGTTCGTTCCCAAGCAGGACATTCGTAGTGCCCGGGTTAGTGAGAGGGTTGCTAAGTTTAAGCCAATGATTGTGAGTGGAAATCCGTCTATTTGGAAAGAGCAGCCAGCAAATGACGCGGCTCCTAGGAAAAAGATGGCCGCATGATGGCTCAAAGCAATAAAAACCTTGGAACATATGAAGCTAGCGCTGAGCTTCCAGAAGTCGCTTTTGACTACGACGGGTATGCCGAAGTTTCAAAGGCCGCTCGGCTTTTCGAAATCAAGCTCATTGACAGCAAGTATTTGATCAAACCAGAAATCTCCTTTGCCATCGAAGATCTTTCAAAGATGACTCATGGCTTCTCTGGTGATAGCGATCACTTTACCTTTGACGCTAAACAGGGACTTGCAATGGGCCACTATCGATGGACCGCAGAGATTAAGTATGGGCGAAAGAAAGCTCTGAGGCTCGTCGCGAACTACCTTATCGGATACTCTGATTTGGCAAATTTTGATGAAGCCAATGTAAGGCATTATTTTGACAAGGTAGGAAGGTTTGCTACGTACCCCTACTTTAGGGCGCTTTTCAGTCATCATACTTCAGAGTCTGGCCTTGCGCTGCCGCCGCTGCCAACATTGAGCGAGCGAGTGAATTGAAGCACTGATTGACTGCCTCAGGTGCGTAACAGGCTTAGTTGCTGCCATCTTGCCTAGTGATTTTGTTGGTAGCCTTTAATTTGCATGTAATGCAGCCGAAATTTCTAGCCGTTTTCCTTGAGGGTAGACACAAAGCTGTAGAATAGTAGGAAAGGGGCCGCTGATATCGGTCGCTTTCCTGCGCATTCATTTGGACGCTAGGAAATTGGTACAAGAAAAGCTGCAAAGGTGGATCAGAAGGTGGACCGTCGGACAGCTTATTCTATTAAGCTATTGAAAAATATTCATTATTTTTAGAAAACTGGTGCCCAGAAGAGGACTCGAACCTCCACGTCCATACAGACACTAGCACCTGAAGCTAGCGCGTCTACCATTCCGCCACCTGGGCACAGGTGTGGTGCAGCAATTAAGGGCGCCGGCGTTAGGTGTCAAATGGAATCTTAAGGATTCTCGCATCAGATGATGGCAAACAATACCATGTACCGCCAAACAGGTTCGAAACACAGGCAAAGCGACGATTTAGCGCCTTGTTTGGGGGCACTGCCTTGGGTACATCCCTATATAACAATGCGCACAGTCAGGAGCACACAATGTCCAAGCTGGTTACAATCTACGGCGGATCCGGTTTTATCGGGCGGTACATCGCCCGCCGCATGGCGAAAGCGGGATGGCGTGTGCGCGTGGCGGTGCGCAGGCCGAACGAAGCGATCTTTGTAAAGCCTTACGGTGTTGTCGGTCAGGTTGAACCGGTTTTGTGCAACATCCGCGATGACGCGTCAGTGGCGCAGGTAATGCAAGGTGCGGACGCGGTTGTGAACTGCGTGGGTATTTTGGCGGAAGCGGGCAAGAACCGTTTTGACGCCGTGCAAGCCGAAGGTGCGGAACGTGTCGCGCGGATTGCGGCGCAGCAAGGTGTGGGCAAAATGGTTCATATCTCGGCCATTGGTGCGGATGTGACAGCAGACAGCGATTATGCGCGCACCAAAGGTGAAGGCGAGGCAGGCGTTTTGAAGCACATGCCAAACGCTGTGATCTTGCGTCCTTCCATTGTCTTTGGTCCCGAAGATGACTTCTTTAACCGATTTGCCGGCATGACGCGCATGGGTCCGATTTTGCCTGTGGTTGGCGCTGACACAAAATTCCAGCCTGTCTTTGTCGATGATGTGGCGCAGGCGGCGGAACTGTCTTTGACAAGCAGCGCCGCGCCGGGCGTCTATGAGTTGGGCGGCCCTGATGTTGCAACATTCCGGTCCTTGATGGAAACTATGCTGGGTGTGATCCGTCGCCGTCGCATGATTGTGAATATCCCGTTTTTTGTGGCCCGCATCATGGCCTTTGGCTTTGGTTTGGCCAGCAAACTGTCGTTGGGTATTATTCCTGCGATGATCACAAGCGATCAGGTCAAAAACCTGGCCAACGACAATGTTGTGTCTGACGGCGCAAAAGGGCTGGCAGATTTCGGAATTGAACCCGTCGCTTTGGAAGCGGTTTTGCCAGAGTATCTGTGGCGCTTCCGTCCATCTGGTCAGTATGCGGCGATCAAGGAAAGCGCAAAGAACCTGCGCACGTGACCCTTAGCTGTAGGCCCAGATCAACAGGCCTGTGCCAAAGATGATGCGATAGATGACGTAAGGCGTAAAGCTAACGCTGCGCAACAAACGCATCATCAAAGCCAATGCAATCAAAGCCGCAACAAAGGCAAAGAAAGCCCCGATCGCAGCGTCGCGCGCTTGGGGCAGATCGATGTTGCCGATGGAGTGCAGACCCAACAGCACTCCGGACGCGATGATTGTTGGAATAGACATCAGCATAGATAGTTTCGCAGCACCTTCGCGCCCGTAACCAAGGCGACGCGCAGCGGTGATGGTAATGCCAGAGCGCGACGTGCCGGGGATCAATGCCAACGCCTGCGCCAATCCCATGATCCAAGCGTCTTTCAAAGACCAATCGCCGTCGGTTTTTTCAGAGGCGCCGGTCATGTCGGCCCAATACAGCAAAATGCCGAACCCCAAGATGGCCCAGCCAATCATGGCTACAGACCGCATGACATAGGCAAGCCCGGTCATTTCCAAAACAAAGCCAACAACAATGACGGGAATTGTTCCGATCACAAGGCACAAAGCCAAAAACGCGCCCTGTGTATCCACTTTTCCGCGCAGCAATCGCCCGAAGCCAATGGTGGCAGTCACGACATCTGAACGGAAATACAAGATCACCGCAAACAATGTGCCCACATGTACCGCCACATCCAGAACATGGCCTTGATCAGCGGCGCCGGTCAGGCTGGGTAGTAAAATCAAGTGTCCAGATGAGCTGATGGGAAGAAATTCGGTGACGCCTTGGATCACAGCCAGGATGAAAAGGTGAAAGAGTGACATTGTGGTCCTAAAGGCTATCGGTGCAGCCCGAACTGACTATTCGCAATGCAAAACAATGTAAAACCGGCATTTAGGTCCGATTCGGTATTAATATTGGCGATTATCGGCTCTGCAAGTGTAATTTTGTAAGAAAGCATCAAAAAATAGGTCGCAAAAGTTACCTATATTGCAATTTTCCCTTCCAAACCTGACAATACTGCCCTAAAGACCGCGTATCACACGCAGAATCTGAGGGTATCATGGCCAAACAACCTATGTTGAAGTTCGTTAATATTGAACGGGACATGCCTCAGAAGCGTGAGGCGGGCGAGCGTCGCGAGGATTTCAATGAAATCTATGCGGAATATGCAGACGCGAAAGCCAAAGAGCAGTCCAGCCGATGCAGCCAATGCGGCGTGCCATATTGCCAGCAACATTGCCCGCTGCACAACAACATCCCCGACTGGTTGCGTCTGACTGCAGAGGGCCGTTTGCAAGAAGCTTACGAATTATCCCAAGCGACAAATACTTTCCCCGAGATTTGCGGCCGCATCTGCCCACAAGACCGCTTGTGTGAAGGTAACTGCGTGATCGAAGGATCAGGTCACGGCACAGTCACCATCGGTTCGGTCGAAAAATACATCACAGACACCGCGTGGGACCAAGGTTGGGTCCTGCCCATTTCCCCCAGCGTGGAACGCGCGGAAACTGTCGGCATTATTGGCGCGGGTCCCGGCGGTTTGGCAGCAGCGGACGTGCTGCGTCGCGCAGGCATTCAAGTCACCGTTTATGACCGCTACGACCGCGCAGGGGGTTTGCTGACATACGGAATTCCCGGTTTCAAATTGGAAAAAGACGTGGTCGTGCGCCGCAACGATCAACTGGCGCAGGGCGGCGTCAAGTTTGAGCTGAACACAGATGTCGGGACCGATGTTTCCTTTGCTGATTTGCGGGCAAAACACGACGCGATCATCATTGCGACAGGTGTCTACAAAAGCCGCGATTTGCAGGCCGAAGGGTCGGAAGCGGGCGGCGTTTTGCGTGCGATTGATTTCCTGACAGCCAGCAACCGCAAAAGCTTTGGGGATGCAGTGCCTGAATTTGACAGCGGCGCTTTGAACGCCGAGGGCAAGAAGGTCGTGGTCATTGGCGGCGGCGACACGGCAATGGATTGTGTGCGAACGTCGATCCGCCAAGGCGCGACATCGGTGAAATGTCTTTATCGGCGTGACCGTGCGAATATGCCGGGATCGCAACGCGAAGTTCAAAACGCCGAGGAAGAAGGTGTCGTATTTGAATGGCTGTCTGCCCCTAAAGGCTTCGTCGTCGAAGGCGATGCGGTCAGCGGCGTGATGGTGCAAAAGATGCGTCTGGGTGCGCCCGATGCAACCGGTCGACAAGCCCCTGAAGTGATCGATGGCGCGGATTATGTAGAAGATGCAGACATTGTCATCATGGCGCTGGGCTTTGAACCTGAAGCGTTGCCAACATTGTGGAACGAACCGGAATTGCCGGTCAGCCGCTGGGGCACGATTCTGACGGAATACACCAGCGGTGCCACGCAAATGGACGGCGTGTATGCCGTCGGAGATATTGTGCGCGGTGCGTCTTTGGTGGTTTGGGCAATCAAAGATGGACGCGATTGTGCAGAAGCCATTTTGGAAAAGATGAACGCGAATGCGGTCATAGCCGCCGAATAGCTGTTCACGTTTGGCGCAGCTAAAAATGCGCCACGATCACCCGATGCGATGAAGGACAAGCAAAAGTGACATCTCAACGACACATCGAAGGACGCTGCCTGTGCGGTGCGGTCACGGTTAAAGCAACCGTAACCAACCCTATCGTACGCGCGTGTCACTGTGATATGTGTCGCCGTCATACCAGTTCGATGTTCATGTCGCTGGCGACGGATGGTGAAATTGACGTGCAGGGTCCGTTTCAAACCTTTCAATCGTCTGAATGGGCAGAACGTGGTTTTTGTAGCCAATGTGGGTCAACGCTTTGGTATGGCACGACACATGATGGCGTACGGAACCTGTCTGCGGGGTTGTTTGACGACGCCGCGGGTGCGCCGCTCAAGCTTGAATTTTTTGCAGATGCCGCCCCCAAGGGCTACGCATTGGCGGGCGATCATCGCAAAATGACTACCGTTGAAACGCTTGCACTGTTTGCGCCGGAGGACGACGCGTGAAGGGGTGCGTCGTCATATTCGCTGTATGCGCGTCACCGGCTTTGGCGGGTGATCCTGTGTTCACGCCGCCCGCCGGCTGCACCGGCTTTCTGACCGTACAGCAGGCCAACTGCAAAGTTGCGCAATATTGGACCTGCGAAAAAGATCCAGATGGCATTCAATGGCGCGCTGACATCGGTCAAACCTCCGTGACGTATCTGGGCAAGATCGACGCTGAAGCGCAATGGCTTGAAAGCTACGATTTTTCACCGTCTCGCCAGACAAACCTACAGCAACCCGCAACCGATCCGGCCAATTTGACCGAGCTTTTGGCGACGGGCGTCGACAGTTACGATTTCATTATCGTCGATGCCAAAACACAGCAACGCACACGCGTTGTGGGATATGATCGTATCGTGGAATACAACGTAACCGTTGACGGCGAACCACTGCACCGCACTGAATTCAGCGCACGGTTTGTGAACCCGGGATCGAACACCGCGCTGTTGAAAGTGTCTGGCCGTGAATATGTGTCGGCCAAACATCGCCGCTTTTTTGGTGGCCCACGCACGCGCGAAATGGGCGACCGTCAGTCAGTCGTCGACAGTTCTCCGATTGAATTTATCTATCCAGGCGAAAACGGGTTTTTCGCCTCAACGCCACTTTACGGATGTTCGCTAGAAATGGCGTCGCTGTCCGCTGCACTGAAAGGGCCAAAGCCATGACCAAATACGATGAAAACTGGGTGAAAGCCGAAGAAGCGAAACGCACGTTTATGGCCGAAAACGGTCTCTATTCCGAGGAAGAAGAACATTCTTCCTGCGGCGTTGGTCTTGTGGTGTCCATCGACGGCACCCCCACACGCTCCGTTGTGGAGAATGGTATTCAGGCGTTGAAAGCCATCTGGCATCGCGGCGCTGTGGACGCGGACGGCAAGACTGGCGACGGCGCGGGCATTCATGTGCAAATCCCTGTCAAATTTTTCTACGACCAGATCGAGCGCACAGGCCACACCCCCAACATGGACGAATTGATCGCCGTGGGTCAGGTGTTCTTGCCACGCACCGACTTTGGCGCCCAAGAAACCTGCCGGACCATCGTGGAAACCGAAGTGCTGCGTATGGGCTACTATATTTACGGCTGGCGCCACGTGCCGGTTGAGATCGCTTGTCTGGGCGAAAAAGCCAACGCGACCCGCCCCGAGATCGAACAGATCTTGATTTCCAACTCCAAGGGTGTCGATGAAGAGACCTTTGAGCGCGAGTTGTATGTGATCCGTCGCCGCATCGAAAAGGCGGCTTTAGCGGCGGGTGTCGGCGCGCTTTACATCGCTTCTTTGTCCTGCCGGTCTATCATCTACAAAGGTATGATGCTGGCCGAACAGGTTGCAGAATTTTACCCTGATTTGATGGACGAGCGTTTCAAATCGGCCTTCGCGATTTATCACCAGCGCTATTCCACAAACACATTCCCGCAGTGGTGGTTGGCGCAGCCATTCCGCATGTTGGCGCACAACGGCGAGATCAACACGCTAAGAGGCAACCTGAACTGGATGAAGTCCCACGAGATCCGCATGGCGTCCGGTGCCTTTGGTGATATGGCCGAAGATATCAAACCGATTGTGGCATCAGGATCGTCGGATTCCGCTGCATTAGACTCTGTTTTTGAGGTTCTTGTGCGCGCTGGTCGCAATGCGCCCATGGCGAAAACCATGTTGGTGCCAGAAAGCTGGTCCAAGCAGGCGGTTGAGCTGCCACAGGCGTGGCGCGACATGTATTCCTACTGTAATTCTGTGATGGAGCCATGGGATGGTCCTGCCGCTTTGGCGATGACCGATGGTCGCTGGGTCTGCGCGGGTCTGGACCGGAACGGCCTGCGCCCCATGCGCTATGTTGTGACCAACGATGGTCTTGTGATTGCCGGTTCTGAAACAGGCATGGTGCCTTTGGACGAGGCCCGCGTGCAGGAAAAAGGCGCGCTTGGGCCGGGGCAAATTCTGGCCGTCGATATGAAAGAGGGCAAGCTGTACCACGACACTGAAATCAAGGATGAACTGGCCGCATCACAACCCTTTGGCGAGTGGGCTGGCAAGATCAAGGACCTTGATGCGCCGCTGGCGTCGGTGACGGAAAAACCCCTGTTTGAAGGCGCCGAACTGCGCCGCCGTCAGATTGCGGCGGGCTACACCATCGAGGAACTTGAGCAGATTTTGGCCCCGATGGCTGAGGATGGCAAAGAGACCTTGGCGTCGATGGGCGATGATACCCCGTCTGCGGTCTTGTCGAAAAAGTACCGCCCGCTGAGCCACTTTTTCCGTCAAAATTTCAGTCAGGTCACGAACCCACCCATCGACAGCTTGCGCGAATTCCGGGTGATGTCGTTGAAGACGCGTTTTGGGAACCTCAAGAACGTGTTGGACGAAGACAGTTCGCAAACCGAGATTTTGACGCTTGATAGCCCCTTTGTTGGCAACGCGCAGTGGGATCAATTGGTTGAGGAATTCAACGCGGACCTCGCGACCATCGACTGCACATTTGAAGCAGGCAACGGCACCCTGAACGCAGGTTTGGCCCGTATTAGAGCCGAAGCGGAAGACGCTGTGCGTTCTGGAGCCGGACATATTGTGCTGACCGATCAAGGCAGCAGTGAAGGCCGTGTGGCGATGCCGATGATCCTGGCGACCAGTGCGGTGCATTCGCATCTGACGCGTAAGGGCCTGCGCACATTCTGTTCGCTCAACGTGCGCTCTGCTGAATGTGTCGATCCGCACTATTTCGCTGTCTTGATCGGTTGCGGTGCGACAGTTGTGAACGCCTATCTGGCAGAGGATTCACTGGCGGACCGGATCGATCGCAACTTGCTTGATTGCAGCCTAACCGTGGCCGTGCAGCGCTATCGCGATGCGATTGACCAAGGGCTTTTGAAGATCATGGCGAAGATGGGGATTTCCGTGATTTCCAGCTATCGCGGCGGTTTGAATTTTGAGGCGGTGGGCCTGTCCCGCGCCATGTGCGCTGAATTTTTCCCCGGCATGACCAGCCGGATTTCCGGCATCGGTGTCAGCGGCATCCAACGCAAAACCGAAGAGGTTCACGCGCAGGGCTGGCAAGGCACCAACGTGTTGCCCATCGGTGGTTTCTACAAATCCCGCAAGTCCGGCGAGACCCACGCGTGGGAAGCGACAAGCATGCATATGATGCAAATGGCCTGTAATAGAGCCTCATATGCCATGTGGCAGCAGTATTCCGCGAAGATGCAAAGCAACCCGCCGATCCATTTGCGCGACTTGCTGGATTTCAAACCTTTGGGTGATGCGATCCCCTTGGAAGAGGTCGAAAGCATCACCTCGATCCGTAAGCGTTTCGTGACGCCGGGCATGTCCTTGGGTGCGCTGAGCCCCGAGGCCCACAAGACCTTGAACGTCGCTATGAACCGCATTGGCGCGAAGTCCGACAGTGGCGAGGGCGGCGAAGATCCGGCGCATTTCCACCCTGAGCCCAACGGCGACAACCCGTCTGCGAAGATCAAGCAGGTGGCGTCGGGCCGCTTTGGTGTGACGGCGGAATACCTGAACCAATGTGAAGAGCTTGAGATCAAGGTCGCCCAAGGGGCAAAGCCGGGTGAAGGCGGGCAGTTGCCGGGGATGAAGGTCACCGACCTGATCGCGCGGCTACGCCATTCGACCAAAGGTGTGACGCTGATTTCACCGCCGCCGCACCACGACATCTATTCCATCGAGGATCTTGCGCAGCTGATCTATGACCTGAAACAGATCAATCCGCGCTGCAAGGTGACTGTGAAGCTGGTGGCATCTTCTGGTGTTGGCACGATTGCGGCGGGTGTGGCCAAGGCGAAGGCCGATGTGATCCTGATTTCGGGCCACAATGGGGGCACGGGTGCCTCCCCCGCGACCTCGATCAAATATGCGGGTCTGCCGTGGGAAATGGGTCTGACCGAAGCGCATCAGGTGCTTTCCATGAACAACCTACGCGAACGTGTGACGCTGCGCACCGATGGTGGTTTGCGCACAGGGCGTGACATTGTGATGGCGGCGATGCTGGGGGCCGAGGAATACGGCATCGGCACCGCAGCCCTGATCGCCATGGGCTGCATCATGGTGCGCCAGTGCCAGTCGAACACTTGCCCTGTGGGCGTCTGTACACAGGATGAATCCCTGCGTGAAAAGTTCACAGGCAACGCCGACAAGGTCGTGAATCTGATCACATTCTACGCACAAGAAGTGCGTGAATTGCTGGCGTCTTTGGGCGCGCGCAGCATGGATGATGTGATCGGGCGTGCCGATTTGCTGGCGCAGGTGTCGCGTGGCTCTGCCCATTTGGACGATCTGGATTTGAACCCGCTTTTGATCACCGTCGATGGGGCGGCTGCGATCAAATACGATCTGAAAAAGCCACGTAATCCGGTGCCGGATACGCTGGATGCAGAGATTGTGCGCGACGCGGCCCGCTTCCTTGAGGACGGTGAAAAAATGCAGCTGTCATACGCGGTGCAGAACACGCACCGCACCGTGGGCACGCGTACATCCAGCCACATCGTCAAGAATTTCGGGATGCGCAACACGCTACAGCCTGACCATTTGACGGTGAAGCTGCAAGGATCGGCGGGACAATCGCTGGGGGCTTTTGCGGCACCCGGGTTGAAACTGGAAGTGTCTGGTGATGCCAATGACTATGTGGGCAAGGGTCTGTCCGGGGGCACGATTGTGATGCGCCCGCCGATGGCCTCGCCTGTGGTCGCATCTGACAACACCATCATCGGCAACACGGTCTTGTACGGGGCCACGGACGGGTATCTGTTTGCGGCGGGCCGTGCTGGTGAACGGTTTGCGGTGCGCAATTCGGGCGCGAAGGTCGTCATTGAAGGCTGCGGCAGCAACGGTTGCGAATACATGACCGGTGGCGTTGCTGTGATTCTGGGCGAGATTGGCGCGAACTTCGGGGCCGGGATGACGGGCGGCATGGCCTATCTGTATGATCCGGACGGGAAGGTCGCCGAGATGATGAACATGGAGACCTTGGTGACGTGCCCGGTGACAGTTGATCATTGGAAAGTGCAATTAGAGACGCTTTTGGAACGCCATCTGGAAGAAACAGGCAGCCGCAAGGCCGCTGACATCTTGCAACATTGGGATCTTGAACAAGCGCATTTCGTGCAGGTTTGTCCCAAGGAAATGCTGGTGCATTTGCCAGCACCGTTGTCCCATGAAGAAACGGCCATTCCGGCAGAATAAAGTGTTTCGTTATCTGATCTTGATGATTGTGATGGCTTTGCCTTTGAGGGCAGAGCCATTGCGCATTCTTGCGATGGGCGACAGCGTGATGGCGTGGAACGCATGGAGCGGTAAAGACATTCCCAGTGTTATGGGTGAGGCTTTAGGCGCTGAGATCACAAGCGTTGCTGTATCAGGTGCAAATTTTGCAACACGGTCCGGTAATGGCGATATCCGGTCCCAATATGTGGCAGGCGATTGGGATTTGGTTGTTGTGAACGGCGGGGCCAACGACTTTGCCAATGGCTGCGGGTGCGGCGCGTGTTTTCCGTATTTGGATTTGCTTATTGATGCTGATTTGCAAGGGTTGATGCCTGCGTTTTTACGGAAATTAGAGACTGATATATTGTGGGTTGGGTACTATGCCACCGGGTTCACAGGTCCGTTTTCCGGCTGTCGGGATGCGTTGGTCGAAATGGAAATACGTCTGTCCCGTCTTGCGAAAGAGATGCCCAATTTGCGGTTTGTGGATGCGGAAGATGTGATTGAGCCGGGCAATCGCGCGCAGTTCTTTTATGACCGTGTGCATCCATCGCGCTTGGGGTCGCGGTTGATCGGGACATATTTGGCAGAGCAGATCGCGCGTTAAGCGTTCACAAACCAGCATGCGCTGCCTATAGCTGAACCATGGCGAAGCGTACCAAAAAACCAACAAAGCCAAAAGGCACCCCACGTCGTCCTTTGCGGTGGTTGATGTGGCAGTCTGTGCGCGTGTTCAGCGTTGCGTTTCTGGTTGCGGTTTTGTTGGTTGTTTTGGGCACTGTCGTGAACCCGTTCACCACCATTTACATGTCTCAGGAAAAGAACCGTTTGGGCGGCGTTGATTACCAATGGGTGTCGTTAGAAGAAGTGGCCCCCGTTATGGCCCGATCGGTTGTGGCGGCTGAGGATGCAAATTTCTGTCGCCATTGGGGATTCGATGTTGAGGCCATCAAAGATGCTATCGAAGATGGATCAAACCGCGGGGCTTCTACGTTAAGCCAGCAAACGGTCAAGAACGTTTATTTGTGGCATGGTCGGAATTATACACGCAAAGCGATGGAAGCTTTTGGAACGCTTTTGGTCGAAGCGGTCTGGTCCAAGCGTCGCATCGTCGAAGTGTATCTGAATGTCGCGGAATTTGACGAAGGTGTATTTGGAGTCGAAGCGGCAGCGCGGCATTACTTTGGGGTCGGTCCCGAAGACCTAAGTGGTGTGCAGGCCGCCCGGCTGGCTGCGATTTTGCCGGGCCCTAAGACGCGGTCAGCGTCGAAGCCGTCCGCCTCTGTGCGCAAACGGGCCGCCCAGATCATGGATGGAGCGGCTACAATTCGCGCTGATGGCCGTGCTGGTTGTTTCGAGAGTTGAAAAACCCTGCGTGTGCAGGCATTGAAGACAAACACCTCAAATTGTCCATGGATTGCTGATGGCCCGCCTATTTCACGTTCCCTTGTCCCCGTTCTGCCGCAAGGTGCGCCTAAGTCTTGCTGAAAAGAAGATCGAGGTTGAACTGGTTGAAGAGAAATACTGGGAACAGGATCCCGATTTCATGCGTCGCAATCCTGCAGGCAAAGTGCCTGTTTTGCGTTTGGACGGCATCATGATGTCTGAAAGCGCTGCAATTTGTGAGTATATCGAGGAAACGCGCCCCGAGCCTTCTTTGATGCCGACTGACACTGCGGCAAAGTTGGAAGTACGTCGTTTGGTGACGTGGTTTGATGATAAGTTTCATCACGAAGTCACGTCCAACCTGTTGTACGAACGCGTCAACAAGAAGGTGATGAAGCAAGGTTATCCTGATAGTAAGAACGTCAAGGCCGGCGCCAAGGCGATCAAGTACCATCTGGATTACATGACGTGGTTGCTGGATCACCGTCGTTGGTTGGCAGGAGATGCCATGACGTTGGCTGATTTCGCTGCAGCGGCCCATCTGTCGTCTTTGGACTATATTTCCGATGTCGATTGGAACCGTTCAGATATTGTGAAGGATTGGTATGCCAAGATCAAATCGCGTCCGGCGTTCCGTTCCATTCTGGCTGACCAGGTGTCCGGATTTCCGCCGCCACGCCACTACAATGATCTGGATTTTTAAAACCCTCGTTGGACCGGGGCGCTGCCCCGGACCCCGGGATATTTTTAGCGAAAAGAAGATATGGACGATTTGAAAGACCGTCTTGTCGCCCGTGCCCTTGAAGAAGGCTTTGTGATGGCGCGTGTCTGTCGGCCTGATGCTGTGCCAGACGTTCCTGCGCGTTTGTCAGCCTTTGTCGACGCCGGATTTCATGGCCAGATGGGCTGGATGGCCGACCGTATCGCATGGCGCGGTGATCCGTCTGCATTGTGGCCTGACGCACGGTCTGTTTTGATGTTGGCCGAAAGCTATGCCCCCGAGTTTGATCCCCGAGACGTTTTAGCCATGTCTGAAAAGGGTGCGATTTCCGTCTACGCCCAGAACCGCGATTATCATGACATTGTGAAAAAGCGCCTGAAGCGATTGGCGCGGTGGTTGATCGCTGAGGCAGGTGGCGAGGTGAAGGTGTTCGTGGACACTGCCCCTGTGCCGGAGAAGGCCTTGGGCATGGCCGCCGGTTTGGGCTGGCAGGGCAAGCACACAAATCTTGTCAGTCGTGATTGGGGCAATTGGGCCTTTCTAGGCTCTGTTTTTACCACGCTGGATTTGATCCCTGATACCCCCGAGGTCGATCATTGCGGGTCGTGCCGTGCCTGTCTGGATGCCTGTCCAACAGATGCATTTCCCGCGCCTTATCAGTTAGACGCACGCCGTTGCATTTCCTATTTGACCATCGAGCACAAAGGTCCCGTTGCCGAGGAGCTGCGGTCTTTGATGGGCAATCACATCTATGGGTGTGACGATTGTCTGGCAGCTTGCCCGTGGAATAAGTTTGCTGTTGCAGCGTCGGACATCCGGTACGCCGCCCGTGATGATTTGGCGGCCCCCGATTTAGCAGCACTGGTTGGTTTGGACGATGCCGCGTTCCGGGCCAAGTTTTCCGGATCACCGGTGAAACGCATCGGGCGTGATCGATTTGTTCGCAATGTTTTATACGCCATCGGAAATTCCGGGGTGTTGACGTTCCGCGATGCGGCACAAGCTTTGTGTGAGGACCCTGATGCCACCGTATCTGACGCAGCGCGTTGGGCTGTGACGCAACTGGACAAGACGTGTCGCACTTAACCGTTATGCCGGTTTAAAGAATAAGAGGCAGACCATGGCGATACTTTTGGGTGTAGACACCGGCGGCACATACACTGATGCCGTTTTAATCAGGGATGAGCGCGAGATTATTGCGTCTGCCAAGGCGTTGACCACACGCCATGATTTGGCGATTGGCGTAGGAGGGGCTGTCGGATCGGTTTTGCAGCAGTCCGGTGTGGATCCTGCCGACGTATCCATGGCGTCTTTGTCCACGACTTTAGCCACCAACGCATTGGTGGAGGGCCAGGGTGGTCGAGTTGCTTTGATCTACATCGGCTTTCGCGCCCAGGACCTGGACAAGCACGGTCTGACAGATGCGTTGAAAGGCGATCCTGCGATTGTTTTGGAGGGCGGCCACAATCATGCAGGCGGTGAGGTCGCACCTCTTGATGAAAACGCACTAAAAGCCTTTGTAGAGACACATATGTCTGCTGTCAGTGGCTTTGCAGTTGCAAGTCAATTTGCCACTCGCAACCCCGCGCACGAGCTGAAAGCGGCGGCTTTGATTGCGCAATTGTCAGGCTTGCCTGTGTCTTCGTCGCATCAATTGTCGGCCAAATTGAATGGTCCAAAACGCGCTTTGACCGCTTTGCTGAATGCGCGTCTTATCGGAATGATTGAAAGGTTAATTGGCCGCGCCGAAGACACATTGAAGGGCCTTGGTATTTCGGCACCCATGATGGTTGTACGTGGTGATGGCGCGTTGATCTCAGCCGTTCAGGCACGGTCCCGTCCCATTGAAACAATTCTGTCCGGCCCTGCCGCGTCCATCGTGGGTGCACGCTGGATGACGGGCGCAGATCATGCGCTGGTTTCCGATATAGGCGGCACCACCACGGATGTTGCGATTTTGCGAGACGGGCGGCCTGCCATTGATCCGGGCGGTGCACGCGTCGGCCCCTACCGCACTATGGTCGAGGCCGTCGCCATGCGCACCACAGGCTTGGGTGGTGACAGCGAAGTGCATTTTCTAAGTGAAGGACTGCAAGGTGGCGTGACCCTTGGGCCGCGCCGTGTTGTGCCTGTGTCTTTGATGGCCGTGGATGCACCTGAGGTTGTGCACAAAGCTTTGGATAGCCAATTGCGAAGCACCACGCCGGGCGATCATGACGGGCGTTTTGTCCGCGCCGTGCAGGGGCAAAGCGAAGAGGGCATTTCTGATCGTGATGCAGCCTTGCTGGCCAGAATAGGCCACGCCGTGCATCCATTGGGTGACGTCTTGAAAAGCCGCGCGGAAACGGCGGCATTGCGGCGTTTGGTTGAACGCGGGTTGGTTCAGGTGTCTGCCGTAACCCCTTCTGACGCGAGCCATGTTCTGGGCCGCGTGGACGTCTGGGACAAGGATGCCGCCGAAAAAGCGTTGATTGTGTTTGGCCGCAGGCGCACAGGTGCGGGCGACATTCTGGCGAAAGACCCTGCGATCATGGCACGGATGATCGTCGACCAGTTGACCCATCAAACAGGTTTGGCCTTGTTAGAGGCTGCTTTTGCAGAAGAAGCTGAAGATTTTGGCCTGCCTGAGGACGTATTGGCCCGTCACATTTTGACCCAACGTGGTTTGCGCACGCACCGTGGTTTGTTGCGGCTTGATGCGGGGCTGAATGTGCCTGTTGTTGGTCTTGGAGCTTCTGCTGCCAGCTATTATCCTGCTGTGGGTGACTTGATGGGCTGCGAAATGATTTTGCCTGCCCATGCCGGTGTTGCGAATGCGATTGGTGCAGTTGTGGGCCGCGTTACGATGCGTGTGAGCGGATCAATTACGTCGCCCAGCGAGGGTTTGTTCCGATTACATCTGGATACTGGAATTGAAGATTTCGGGTCCTCCGATGTCGCCTTGGCACATCTGGAGGATGTTCTGGGGAAACGTGCTGTGTCAGATGCGCAAGCGGCCGGTGCCGAAGACATTCAATTGCGTGTGGAGCGTGATATTCGCACCGCGCAGGCAGAAGCCCGCGAGGTGTTTGTAGAGGCGTTTTTGACAGTTGAGGCTGCCGGGCGTCCAAGAGTCGCGGAATAACCGGTTAACGCCGAACGCCCTGTAAATTGGAGGCCAGCTCGCAAACAAGGCAGCAATGAGGGCCAGCCCCCAAACCCCCGGGATATTTAAAGCGAAAAGAAAACGGGGTTTATTCTGCAGCCCGTTTTGGCAGCACCCAGCCCGGGCGGATGAAGTGGCAGGTGTAGCCATTTGGTATCCGTTCCAGATAGTCTTGGTGTTCTGGTTCGGCTTCCCAGAAGTCTGATACGGCTTCCACTTCTGTCACCACTTTTCCCGGCCACAGCCCCGATGCATCTACATCTTTGATTGTGTCTTCTGCCACGTCTTTCTGGGTTTCATTCACGTAGTAGATGGCAGACCGGTAGCTTAGTCCGCGATCATTGCCTTGCCGGTTTGGAGTGGTCGGGTCGTGGATTTGGAAGAAGAATTCCAAAATTTCACGATAGGTCGTCACCGAGGGGTCGAAGATGATTTCGATCCCTTCTGCGTGTGTTCCATGATCACGATATGTCGCGTTGGGAACGTCGCCACCTGTGTAACCAACCCGCGTCGACAGGATGCCAGGGCGCTTGCGGATCAGGTCCTCCATTCCCCAGAAGCATCCGCCTGCCAGTACTGCGCGTTCTTGTGTCATGCCACGTCCTCTACCTGATTGATGTAATCGCCATATCCTTCGGCCTCCATGTCGTCGCGGTGCACGAACCGCAAGGAGGCGGAGTTGATGCAGTAACGTAATCCGCCACGATCCCGCGGACCATCCGGAAAGACATGCCCCAGATGGCTGTCGCCGTGTTTGGAACGAACCTCCGTGCGTACCATACCAAGTGTGCTGTCGCTGAATTCTTCGACGTAGGCGTCCACAATAGGTTTGGTGAAGCTGGGCCAACCGCAACCGCTTTCGTATTTGTCGCCGGAAGCGAACAGGGGTTCACCGGATACGATGTCTACATAAATGCCCGGTTCCTTGTTGTTCAACAGTTTTCCGGTGCCGGGCCGTTCTGTGCCGCTTTCTTGTGTCACATAGAACTCTTCGGGCGAGAGGGTCGCAATGACGTCGGGGTTTTTGGTGTATTGGGTCATGGCGCAATGTCCTTTTCTTGGCTTGTTCTATTAGATGGTGCGTTTGCGCAAAAATCAAAGGGTGATCTGTCACAGAGTGGTCCGCGTATCATTCACATAAAAGGGAGCCATCACATGCTGAAACAGAGACTTGTTGCAAGTATCATAGCATTGGGCACAACAGCGCAGGCCGATATGCCAGCCGTGTCGTTTGCATCGATTGATGGCGGGATGTTGCATCTCCAGGATTGGGCCGGCCATCCTGTGCTGGTGGTGAACACGGCATCGCAATGCGGGTTCACCTATCAATACGATGGGGTTCAGGGGTTGTATGATCGCTACAAAGATCAGGGCTTGATTGTGTTGGCTGTCCCTTCGGATGATTTTAATCAGGAACTGAAAAGCGCAGCGGATGTGAAAGAGTTCTGTGATCTGAACTTTGCTTTGGATGTGCCCATGGCGGACATCACCCATGTCAAAGGGTCAGATGCCCATGCGTTTTACAAATACGTAAACGCGCAAACAGGTTTTGTGCCGAACTGGAACTTCAACAAAGTGTTGTTGGACGGGGAGGGCAATGTGGTGGGGACTTGGCGGTCCAGTACCAAACCGCAATCCGCTAAAATCATGGATGCTGTCGAGAAGGCGCTGAGCCAGGTCGCAGGGTAGAAACGGTTGTGGCATAAGAAAACGGGCGCATCTGGATAGATACGCCCGTTTCAATAACTCAGTGCAACAGCGCTGTAGCGTTCAGCTTGGTGCTGTCGTTGTCACGACTACTTCTTCACCGTCGTCTGTTACGACTGTTACGAACAGAACGGTACCGACGATTGCAACGGCTGTTACCGTGCCTGTCAGGCCGAAGGCCGCTGCTGTGATGGCTTGACCGTCAAGGTTCACGTCGCCCTGACCGCCGGAAACGGTGTTGTTTGTTGGCAATTGCTGGGCTGCGACTGGCGCTGCCAACAGGGCCAAAACCGCCGTCAATGCATATGCTTTTTTCATTTGAATTCCTCAGATCTGATGAGTCGAGATTAATCTTGTTTGTTCGGTAACACAACTACTTAGGATTTTGCAGGGGAAAATCACACTTTCTATACAAAATTGAGTGCTTTTTTTGCCGCAAAGCGTCCTATTTAAGCAACCGAATTTTAAGGTATCCAAGATCCGGCCCCGCCCATTGCCGTGATTGCAGGACTTTGCCGGAGTGATTCACCCAGTAGTCGTTGCGCACAGTTCCCAATGTTGACTGGCAGGTTTCGCGCAGATGTAGGGTCTGAAATCGTAATTCGATGATGTCGATGCTTTCATTTCCAACGACAGCCGTTTCACATTGCAGCAACAGATCGAACGCGCCGTTAACGTCGTTGCGCACCTGCATACGTCGTTCACCGCCGCCGTTCCCGCGTGCTTTGATCGCGCGAAGGGATGCGGATGCGTCGCTTGAGGCCAAATCACGGCCCAGTCCGCGCGTCGAGATCAAAACACCTTCACGCAACACCACGTTTTCGCCAGTAATTGTCCGCCACACTGCGATCTTGCCGGGCAGGTGATCTGTCCGAAACGCGCCAGGAATAAGATAGGCGGTTTGATTGGTGGATTCGACTGTGACTTCTAGCGAGCCTACGGTTTGCAGGTCCAAAATTGCCCGCGTTATCTGGAATTTGGTTGCTGGTGCTTTGCGCGACTTGCGGTTTTCTTTTACAACTGTGCGCAGCTCTTTCAGAACGGCGGTTTGGCTGTTTGAACTGTCTTCCCCGCCGGAACATGCCGCCAGTAGGCCAAGGCAAAGGCCTGCGCAGATTTTTGTCAGATGCTTCATTCCCAGACCCTCGCCCAATCGCTGGACAAGGCCTTTTTCTGAGCGCCCCGTACCTGTTCATACAATCGTCCCGGCACGATCAACCGTGCGCCGCCGTCGCGTTGGATCGGGCGGATGGTGGTTGAAATTGTGCGCTGCGTCGGTTTGCCAAGGAACCAGTTTACCGGAATGGTCAGATTGATACCCTTGTCGAATGACCCTTCCCCGAAATCGGCTGATGAAACGTCCGTCAATGTAAAGAACCCACCCACGGCCCAACCGTTTCGAAATTCGCGTGTAAGCGTTACAGTGCCGCCGATGTCACCCGCAAGATAGCGTCCCACATCCAATTGACCGTGGTAGCCGTTGCCGAATTCATAGTAGGCCGACACGTGCCCTGTCGCGACAGTATAGTCCAAAAGCCCGAAAGCCCCGTCAAAGTCACGTTGTTTCACATAGTTGGCTTCAACCCCAAGCGCCAAGCGGCTGGCGGATGGTTTCCAAAGTAATTCCCCAGAAACGCCCGCAAACATCTGCTCTAGATAACCTGCTGTCACCCTTGCATAGGTGCTGTTGCCCGGTTTCCACTGTTTGGACAGGTACAGCTGGCTTAGGCGCGTCGTAGAGCCTTGAGAATACAGCAGCCCGTTGGTGCGCACCCGTGGCAAAACTGAGTTCGAAGTACGTGTGCTGTCGCCGATGTTGCCGATCAAACGATGTTTGATAGAGCCTGCCAATTTCCAGCCTGGCGCAAACTTGTAGCTGGCTGCGGCGCGAATACCTGCGTCAGCCCGCACGGGTTTGTCGGGGTCAAAATAGCTTGGATCGACATAGGGCCCGATCGAGTAGCTGAATTTCGGTGTTGCGTCTTCGGGGCGTACTTCACCCACCAATTGCGGCGTTGCGTCTCCGAATCCGGTCACGGCAAACAGGGCGTCGGCGGCATCGGGTTGGAATTCCAATGCTTCAAGGTCGGACCGGCGAATGGTGACCAAAGACACAGGCAGATCGTTCTGCACAATCACCAATTTGAACGTCTCAACCGAAGGCGGCAAAATCCGTGCCAAGCTGCGTGCGGCACGGCCAACCGCGATGGAATCGGATTGATAGCGTTGATTGATGAACCGCAGTTCCGCAGAGGATGCGGTAACAGACAACGCATAAAGCTTTAGCCCTTGGTTTTGCAGTTCAGGCATCAACAGGTCGCGCAATTGCGTGGGCGCGGATGCACTTTGCGCCCAGTCTGTGCGCCATGCTTCAGGGTTGGCTTTGCGTGTGGGGCGCACGACAACCGCACGTGGCGCCGATACGCGCAACGGGTTCAGGGCGCGGCGCGGGTTCAGCTGGATTTGGGCGTTGATCCCGAACTCAGACCCGTAAAGATAGTAGGCCCCCAAACGCACGCGTTCTGAATACTGGTATTCCGCACCGAAGTTTATGTTGGATTTACGTTCCAACACGCCTTGGCGCACTTCGCGGTCATAAGTGTCGGATGAATATTCGAGCTTCAGCCCCAAGCGGTCGTTGACCTGCCATTCGATGCCTGCAAAGGGCGATGCTTTGCCGCGAAACCACGTGTCGTAGCTGGGGCTACCGCCGTTGGAACCGCTGGTGCCGCCGGTAAAGCGCGGACGCGCTGGATCAAACACACCACCATCTGCCAATCGGCCCCAACCCACACCAGCGGTCACTTTGATGGTGCCCGGCAGGCTGAGCGGATTGTTGAAGGTTTTGGTGGCGACCACGTATTCGCCCGAATAGATGCCGGTGCCTGCAAAGTCCTGCAAGCCCACGGCCAATGCCGGCATGTACCGTTTTTCGCGCACGGCCAGATAACGGATGTCAAAGCTGCGGTCGCGGTAATCGACAAAACCGCCGATGTTGAAGTCTTTGGTGCCTGCGTAGCGAAAGCTGGCTGTCAGGCGCGGGGTGGCCTGAAAAGTGATCGTGTTGCGGCTGATGCCTGCGAAGTAAGACAGCGTCACGGCAAACTGGCCGTCTGGCAACGCCTCGGCCGAAGGCATATCGATCAAGCCAGGCAAGCCGTAGAAGTTCTGCGAGGGTTGGTTTTTATGCAAAAGCCGCGTCGATTTTTCTTCGGCGCTGGCCAACTGCCCCGTCATGGCAATCGCAGCACACGTCACGGCGATCCGTTTGGCTGTCTTCAGTGTGAAAGCCTGAAATGTCGTGCGGTGAAGCGGCATAAATGACCTCTGTGGAAAAGCATTATTTGCCCACGCTTACATCACGGTACGGTGGTTCAATCAATTGTTTGTGCGCCTCATGCCTGCAACAGGGGGCAGACCGCGGCAATCAAGTGACTATTAAGTAACGGGGGTTATCGTCGTGTATCCCGAAAAAGGGGGAATTGTGCGGGTGCTGCCGTAGCCCTCGACCCAGCGTCGGGCCACATCACGCGCTGCGTCTTCGTCGCCGTTGACCATGGCTTCGCGTAGTGCGCGTGTGGCGGTGGCCACTTCGATTTCGGACAATTGTGCTTCGTCTGAATAGAAAATCTTGCAGTGACCAGTGCCCAGAAGATTGCCGGACAGCGTCAGTTCTTCCATCATTTTCTCACCGGGTCTTAGTCCAGTGAACGCAATTTCAATATCGCCATCGGGATTGGCTTTGTCGCGCACGGTGTAACCGCCGCTTTCAATGATTTGGCGCGCAAGGCGTTCGATCGGAACCGGTTTGCCCATATCAAGCACAAAGACTTCGCCACCCTGGGCCATCGCACCGGCCCGCAACACCAGCGTTACGGCCTCTTGTACCGTCATGAAAAAGCGCGCCACATTCGGGTGCGTGACTGTCAGCGGTCCACCACGGCGCAGTTGGTCCTGAAACAGGGGCACCACAGATCCCGAAGACCCAAGCACGTTCCCAAAACGGACCATGGACAAAACAGTGCCCGCGTTGCCTGCGCTGGGCGGATTGGCCCGTGTTGCGAGGTCCTGAACCACCAGTTCGGCAAGGCGTTTGGAGGCTCCCATCACATTGGTGGGGCGCACGGCTTTGTCGGATGAAATCAACATAAAGCGTTCTACGCCGGCGGCCACGGCCTCTTGGGCGATGGTTTGCGTACCAAGCACGTTGTTGGCCAGCCCGGACAGCGGGTTGGCTTCGACCAACGGCACATGTTTGTAGGCGGCGGCGTGCAACACGACCTGAATGTCGTGATCTTGTAGCAATTTGCGGACCTGTCGCGCGTCGGTAACGGACCCTAGTACTGGCACGATGGTGATCTGCGCTTTTTCAGCGATCTGTGCCAATTCCATGTCGATGCGAAACAGCGCCAGTTCGGACAATTCGAAAAGCACCAGTTTGGCGGGGCGACATTCTAAAATTTGACGGCAAAGTTCTGATCCAATGGATCCGCCAGCGCCTGTTACCAGCACGTTCCGCTCTGTGTAGTTTGACCGCGAATCGTCGAAGGTTTCCGACATTTCGTCACGGTTCAAAAACACGTTCGGCTCAAGCGATGTCAGTTGGTCGATCAGGGTATCTTCGCCAATCAATTGCGCGAACGATGGCAGGGCTTGTACTTCAAGTCCTTGTTCTTGCAGGCGATGTGCAATTTGCATCTGACGTGGCTGACTGAGTGACGGCATCGCCAGCAGCACCCGGTCGATCCGCATTTTTTCAACGATCTGGTGCAGGCGGACTGGCGAATGGACGGGCAGGTGGGACAACGTCATGCCATGCATCGCCGCGTTGTCGTCCAGAAATGCGACGGGCATGATGGATTTGTGATTGCGCAGTGCTGACACCAGTTGCGTGCCAGTGGCACCCGCCCCGTAAATCAAAACGCGAATGGCGTCTTTGGATCTGCGATACGCCGCTTGCACGACTTTCAGCATCAAGGCCCGAACCACAACCGAAAGCACCAGAAAGCTAAGAGCAAACACAACATGAGTGCCAAAGGGCAAAGCAGGCCCGAACAGGCTGGACAATCCAAAGGAAGCGGCCCCCAGAAGGCCTGCAAAAATCGCAGTGGTGCCGATGGATGTCGCATCATAGGCGCTTAGCTGAATGGCGCAGACCCCAAGCCAGATTGACACCAAAACCGAAATAACAAGCAGTGCCGCCAACACGGGCATGTTTTGCAGCGCAACTTGTTGTGCCATCATCGGGGACACCTGCAAGCTGAACGCAAAAACCATGGCCACAGGCACCAGGATCAGGTCCACCGCCAGCATAATGTTGCGCTTTTGTGCGCGGCTCAGCGCTTTGATGAAGTTCAATAGATGCACAAGCTTACCTAAAACTGTTCCTGCCGACTTTACCCATAGTTGCTGAAATGGGCCACTGATTTGAGGGGAAAACCCTTAAAAGCAACGCATTAGGCGTTCTAACGCTTGTTTTTCCGCCGAAACAGGTTCCCGATGGTCTGAAAAACCAGATCAAAATCGTAACAGGTTGATTGATTGCGCTGATAAATCAGGTCCAGCCGTGCTTTGCGCGGCACACAGATTCGGGTGTAGATATCATCGGTTTGCGCTGCCGTTTCGCACCGCGCCAGCAGCATGTCTTCGTGTTTGTGAAAGCGGATGGTGGCAAGCCCCGTCACACCGGGCCGTGATTTCAACACGTCTTTGTAAGTCTGGGGGAAACGGTCGACATATTCGCGCAAGGGCGGGCGCGGCCCCACAAAGCTAAGGTCGCCTTTCAGGATATTCCAAAGCTGTGGGAATTCATCCAGACGTTTCGACCGCAGTTTTGCGCCAATGGGGGTTATGCGTGCCGTTTTGTCTCCGCCTGACACGCCCGCGTCGGTGTCGACCACCGTCATGGTGCGGAACTTCCAAAGCCCGAACGATTGATCCGGTGTTTTCATCCGCTCCGCCACATAAAACAATGGCCGTCCCTGTTTGATCAGGATGTAGATACACAATACTGCAATCACAGGCCCAAGGATTATCACCAAAAGGCTGGCGAAAAACAGATCGAATATGCGTTTGCGCCACGTCATTGGATGTCCTGACTGCGCCGCCATTGGGCCACCATTGTTTCGGGTGCGCTGTCTTCCGGCATCAGTTTGACGTGGTTTTGCAGTCTCTTGGTGCACAGGTTCACACAGCCAATCACCCCTGTTGCGGGTGCGCGGTAGGTATAGGCCAAGCCTGCAGCATCCAGCAAACTGTCCATTCCAATGGGACCCGGGGTTGCAACATTCAAGCGTTTGGGCAAATCGCTTTGCCCCATCAAACCCATCAAAACACGCGCCAGAGTTTCCAACCCTATGTAGCTGCGTCGCGGTGCGCGGCCGTCTTCAAGCTGGTCCAATGCCATTTCCGGTGTCCACCCTGCCAGAATGGCATCGGCACCAGCGATATTGCTAATACGCAATGCTGTATTGGGGTGCAAATGCGCTTGTGCCATGTGTTCCATGTCCAGTTTGGCGCGGCCATAGTCGTTTTGGGGTATGGCGGGGCCGTCTTCGGTCAATAGACCATTGGCCGCGCCATAAACCGCCGCGGACGAGGCAAGAAAAACGCGTCCTGCGGCAGTGTCCCGCGCAGCGTCCAGAACAGCACGTGCCAGATCGACGTTGAGTGCCATATTCGCATTTGGTTTGTAGGTTTCACCGGCCAGACACAGCACGGCATCCGCACCATTGATTAGCTGCCGCATGCCTTTAGGATCGTTCAACACGTCAACGGTCTCAAAACCGTATTCTACACGTCTGGATTGCCACAAAACGGGCAAATCTTTCCAATAAGGGCGGATGCATTTCCCCAACCGACCCGTTGCCCCGACGACAACGATTTTGGATAATGTGCGCAGGTGTGAGGCATCTATTGACGACATGCTTTCAGGCAGTATCCTGCGCGCAACAAATTTCCAATACTTTCGGATGCCCTTGGGGGGAAATAACCGAAAAAGTCATTGGTGCGTAGGCGCAAATCGAAAAAGGGCAGAGTTGCTATGCTGTTGAATATTAAGCGAACCTTGGGGTTCTGCTTGGCTTTGGGTCTTGCAGGATGTTCGACTTTGCCGCGTGGCGCTGCCGTCGACAACGAGATTTTGCGCGAAGCAGATGACGAGAATGCAGGCTTTGCGATTTACCCCGTGACCAAGGCATTCTTGCCCAGTGTCGCCACGTGGCCCGCCACAAACACCAAATCCTACAACTGGATCAAGCACAGCCACGGCGCTGCGACCAACATTATTCGCGCTGGCGATGTGGTCAATCTGCGGGTCTGGGACAGCGATGCAAATTCGCTTTTGACAGGCCCGTCAGAGCCTGCTGCGGACTTGGGCGATTCAGTCGTCAGCCCCGCAGGGTCTATCTTTGTGCCTTACGTCGGCAAGGTGAACATCGCAGGACGCAGCCCTGATGCAGCACGGTCCGTTATCCAGCGGTCGCTTGAGTCTATTTCCCCGTCTGCGCAGGTTCAGTTGTCGCTGGCGGCCGGTCGTGGCAATTCGGTTGATCTTGTGGGCGGCGTCAGCACACCGGGCAATTATCCGATGCCCAACAATGACTTTTCGGTCCTGAGCCTAATCGCTGCTGGCGGCGGTGTGCCCAAAGATATGCGCAACCCGCAGGTGCGTTTGCAGCGTGGCCATACGGTTTATGGCACGTCCATTGATCATTTGTACGAAAACCCGACGCTGGACACGCGCTTGCGTGGTGGTGACAAAGTTATTGTTGAAGAAGACGATCGTTATTTCTTGTCCCTCGGGGCTGCCGGTTCAGAGGCTCAGTTTCGCTTCGATCAAGCGCAAGTGTCTGCCTTGGACGCGGTGTCTATTATTGGCGGTGTGAACGACACCCGTGCTGATCCCAAAGGCATCCTGATCTTGCGCGAATATTCTGATGCCGCTGTGCGCCCCGGCGTGCGTGGCCCGCGCCAGACGCGGGTTGTGTTTACGCTTGATCTGACATCGTCGGATGGCTTGTTTTCGGCACGCAATTTCCCGATCCATCACAAGGATCTGGTGTTGGCCACAGAAAGCCCCGTGACCAACGCCCGCACAATCTTGCAATTGGTTGGTGCATCCTTTGGTGTGGTCAGTGCGGCCACAAACTAGGGATTGATGCCCTAAACGCGAAAGACATCGAGGGTGCTGCGCGGCCCGTTGAAGCTGTCCATATCCACGTTACCGGACACGCCGCTACATGACCCTGACTGGGAATGCTGCCAGATCGTGTAAATCTTCCAGCCCTGTGGCATGTGTGGCTTTGACACGCCGTAATTGGCTACCCAAAGCGGGTAATCTTCGAAACCCGACGGGTTGCCGATCCCTGCAAAGAAGCTGGCTGTGGTGTATAGGAACGGCTTTTTGCCCACGGCTTTTTCCACAGCACTTAGCCATGCCAAAGCTTCCTCGACAATCACGCTGGCACTGGCGCCGTTGGTCTCTTCCAGATCCAGCATCGGCAACAGATCACCGGGCTTTGGTTTTGCCACGCTTAGAAAATAGTCAGCTTGGGCTTTTCCATCATCGCCACCGGTAAAGAAGTGATACCCGCCCGAGATCAGGTCAGCTTCGCGCGCCCTTTCAATATTGTTTGTGTAGTAGCTGGCGGCAGAATAGCCGCTTTGCCCTTGGGTCGCTTTAATGCTGACAAAGCTTTGCCCGCCTGCTGCAACCTTGTTCCAATCCACGTCGCCTTGAAAATGCGAAACATCAATCCCTTGCGGGTTTCCATCGGCCATAATTGCCTCCTGTTAAATCTATCAATGCAGGGATTAACGCAGAGGTTGTGTATCGAAACAAGCTTTATGGCAGTGCCATGCGCTTTGCTTCAGGCACCAGATCGTTGATTTGTCGAATGTGTTCGGGCAGGCATACGGTGTGGAAGTCGTAGGTTTTCACCACATGGTCCCGTGCGGCTGGCCCGATATGGGCGTAGGTTTCCGGATTCTGCAGAACGTCAACAACTTGCGCAGCAATCGCATCCGGATCAAAGAAATCCACGATCAAACCGGTTTCACCGTGGGTGATCGCCTCGCGGACAGGCGCCACATCGGACGCCACAATCGTGGCCCCCATCGACATGCTTTCCAGACAGGACCACGACAGCACGAAGGGCATCGACAGGTATAGGTGGCATTTGCTGATCTGGATGATCTTCTGGTAGTCCTCGAACGGAACTTGCCCCAGAAAATGCACGCGGCTCCAATCGACGCGATCGCCCACTTCGGCCTCCATCTGCCCGCGCAGCCCGCCGGGGTGTTTGGACTTGCCGCCATAGGATGTGTCGTTGCCGCCAATCACCAGCACGCGGGCATTGGGGTGGCCTGCCTGAATGCCGGGAAGTGCACGCATGAACTGGTGAAAGCCGCGCGTGGTTTCCAGATTGCGGGCCATGTAGGTGACAATGTCGTCGTCGGCACGGGTAAGCGCACGGTCCACGCGGCCCAACGTCAGTTCGACGTTTGGATCGGGCAACAGCGTGTCGGTGCGGATGCCGTCATGACAGACATAGCATTTGTCGTGGAAGCTTTCGGGAAAGCGGTCGCGTTGCCAATAGGTCGGGCAATGCCCCAAATCGACGACTTCGATGTTTACCAAAGGCACAGCGTTGTTGGCGGCCAGAATATAGGGGGAATGTGCGGACACTGGGCTTTCCGGATCAAAGCCTACCGGTCCGCCGTGGGCGCTGTAATAGTATTCGAAGAAGCCGATGATGGGTGTGTCCGGGTACACCTCTTTCATAAAGGTCAGTTCGCCCCAGCCCACATGACCAATAATGATGTCGGGGGTAAATCCGGTATCTTTCAGTTTACTGGCTGCTTGGGCCGCCCCAAAACCGGACCCTGTGGCGTTTTCCCACGTCCGTGACAGCCCGTAGGCGTCGTCTTTGGCAACGTTGTGTGGTTTGTAAACAATGGTTCGTACCCCGTCGATTTTGGGGGCGTTTTTGCGCTGGGTCAGAAAGACAATGTTGTGGACACCGCGCCCAACCAGCCATTGTACGAATTCGCGGTATTGGCCGGGCATATTCTGGTGCACAAACATGATATTCATTAAATAAATCCGTTCTGAATTTGGCTTGTGTCACTGCATAGCGTCCACATGGTTAAGGATCAATGTGGGTCCCAAGCCAACACATGGCCACGCTTTTCCTGACCGGGGCTTATGCCGTAGGCGGCGCGGTAGCTTTTGGAAAAATGGGACAGGGACTGAAAGCCACAAGTCACGCAAACGTCTGTGACAGACATAGCGGTTTGGCGAAGCAATTCGCGGCTTCGTTTTAGGCGTAGACGCAAGTAATACCGTTTGGGGGAGGTGTTGATGTACTTCGCAAACAGGCGTTCAAGCTGCCGCGTGCTCAGTTGAATGACATCGGCGATTTCGTCCGGACTTAAGGGGTCTTCGATGTTGTTTTCCATGATTTGTACCGCCAACGCGAGCTTGCTGTTGCGGGCCTCTGGACGATTTTGGGCCGACATGCGCTGGGCCGCAGTGGGTTGGCGGGGGGTCGAGTAAATCATCTGGTCTGCGACCCATGTCGCCAGGTCGGTGCCGTGATCTGCGTGGATGCGTGCCAGCATCATGTCCATGGACGCGGCCCCGCCTGCACTGGTGAAAATACGACCATCTATAGAAAACAGGCTGTCTTCGATGACCACATCCGGCAGCATTTCAGTCAAGGCACCGTGATATTCCCAATGGGTGGTCACCCGTTTGCCTGCAAGCAAACCTGCCAAGGCCAACGTATATGTGCCCGAGGACAAGGCCCCGATATCCATCCCTTTGCGGGACTCGCGGCGCAGCCAGTTTAACACGCGTTTGGTGCTGCCTTCCCCAACGTTTTCGCCGGCACAAACAACGATCGTTTCATGGCGGTCCAGATCGGGCAGGGCGCAGTCGACTTGAAACGTGACGCCATTGTATGCCGGTACTGGCGCGCCCGTTTCGCTGATCAAACGCCATTGGTAAAAGGGGGTGCGTGACGGATGGTGGTTGGACAGGCTGAGCGCTTCGATGGCACAGGAAAATCCAAGAGGCGAAAAACCAGGAAGCAACAAAAACGCATATTTGCGCGGATGGTCATCCGTCTTCGCGTCAGGCTGCAAGAGCCTGATCCAAGAATGCGCGCATTTTACGCTCATAGGGTTCGTTGACGATGCGCGCGACTTCCTGTCCGCCTTTCATCACAACCAAAGTCGACCGGCGGGTCACCTTCATGCGCTGCGTCATTTGTGATTGTCCGAAAGTGTCCCAATCAATGTCCACAAAAGTCAGTCGGCCGTAGCCCGGATTTTCGGCAATCAGCTTGGCAATCATTTCAAGTTTGATCTGACAGGTCAGTGACCATTTGGCCCGAAAATTCAAAACAAGAGTTTGATCCGATTTGCGCAATTCAGACCATTCATCGGCGCGGAATGTGACGGAAGAATACGCCATTGCTGTATGGGGCAAAGCAAGTGCCGAAACAGACAGCAAGCAAAAGGCACGGCGGTTCATAAACGCACTCCAAAACGTGTTAAATTCCGCAAGACGTTAACGCGAAAATACGGCCCTGATAAGGCGCAAAATCAGGTTTTCTGCTGTCGCGATACCTGAACGGCCAAAATCCCAAGCGCAATGATTGCAACTCCGATCATGTCGCGTGCGGTCAGTTGTTCACCAAGCAGAAGGGCCGCGATAGCGACCCCGAAAAAGGGATTGAGAAAGTGAAAGGTTGCCGCCCGCACTGCCCCGATCCGAGCCACCAGCGCAAACCAGATCCAGGTGGCCAACAGGCCGGGGGCCAGCGTGGTGTAAATGAAAGCTGCCACAAGTTCCGGGGTTACGTTCACGGTGATGGTTTCGGTGAGCGCAGATGCGCCCGCCAGAACCCCTGCACCCACAAACATCTGAAGCCCGACCACCATCATCAAATTACCACCGGATGACGCGCCACGCATCGACAAGGTGGCCACTGTCAAAGCTGCGGCTGCAATGACACATAATGATAGCCCGAAGACGTCAACGCCGCCCGACAGTCTGGCGCCCATAATCAAGACAACGCCGACCACGCCCAAGACCAAACCTGCGACACCCAAAAGTGGCAGGGTTTCGCGAAACAATACCCATCCGGCCAGCGCAACCATCAATGGCATGGTCGATGCGATGATCGACGCCAAAGAGGCTTCGATGGTTTGCATGGCCACAAAGTTAAGCCCAAGGTAGATGGCGTTCTGGCACAGCCCGAAAATAAATGTGGCGCGCCATTGATCCCGGGTCAGATGCCACGTTTGCCCAAGGGCGCGTGCGATGGCAACACCGATCAATCCGGATATGAAAAAGCGCAAGGATAGGGATGCCAAAGGGGAGGCGTCGGCCACAATTATGCGTGCGGACGAGAAGGCAGAAGACCAAATCAGGGCAAACAAAAGCCCCATGCCGATCGCGCGAATGTCCATGCCTGCAGTCCTTTGTATTTTGCGCGATCTTTTCCCAAAATGCAGGCCTGCGCAAGCGGCGGTTGGATTTGGCGAAACGTGGCAGATTAAAGGATCGTAAGGGCCATTTTTATCAAACGGATGCGATCCGGGGTAAGGTGCACTTCAGTGCATCCGCCGCATAAAAAAGGGCCGCCCGAAGACGACCCTTTTCGATACTAAAGACGCTGTCAGGCTTAGCCGTTGACGCTGTCTTTCAAAGCTTTCGCAATGGTCATTTTGACCACTTTGTCTGCTTCTTTTTTGAACTGTTCACCTGTCGCAGGGTTGCGAACCATACGCTCTGGACGCTCGCGGCAATAGATTTTGCCAACACCTGGCAAAGTCACTGCACCGCCGCCGGACACTTCGCGAGTGATCAGGCCGCACATTGCGTCCAGTGCTGCGCCCGCTGCTTTTTTGTCTGTCCCCATGTCCTCGGCCAATGCGGCGACGAGTTGGGTTTTTGTCATTGGTTTTGCCATTGTTATGGTCTCCTTCGTCCGCCCGATTTTGGGCCTCTGTCGCAGAATGTAACGGAATGTTGTGTCTGAACACAACGAATTGTGTTCAAAAAAACCCTCAATATATACGTTTTTTGCGTTTTTTTCGGTGTCAGAGGAAGGCCGTTTCCTCAAATGACCGCAATTTCCGACTTTGGATGCGTTCCAGCGGCATTTCGCGCAGATGCTCCATCGCCCGTATCCCGATCATCAGATGGCTGGCCACCTGCGTTTTGTAAAAGTCTGACGCCATCCCGGGCAGCTTTAATTCGCCGTGCAGTGGTTTGTCTGAAACACACAACAGCGTGCCGTAAGGCACCCGAAACCGGTATCCATTAGCCGCAATTGTGGCGCTTTCCATGTCCAACGCCACCGCCCGGCTTTGGCTTAGGCGTTGCACCGGTCCGGATTGGTCGCGCAATTCCCAGTTGCGGTTGTCGATTGTTGCCACGGTGCCGGTCCGCATCACCCGCTTTAGTTCATAACCCTCCAACTTTGTGACTTGTGCCACGGCTTGCTCCAGCGCGATCTGAATTTCTGCAAGCGCCGGGATGGGCACCCAGACTGGCAAGTCATCGTCAAGAACGTGGTCTTCGCGCAGATAGGCATGGGCAAGCACAAAGTCACCCAAGGCCTGAGAGTTCCGCAGCCCAGCACAATGCCCCACCATCAACCACGCATGCGGACGCAGAACAGCGATGTGGTCCGTTGCAGTTTTCGCATTGGACGGCCCCACCCCGATGTTGACCAGCGTGATCCCGGACCCATCCGCCCGCGTCAGGTGATAAGTCGGCATTTGCGGCATTTTCTCAGAAGCCTCCAACGTCTGATCGCCTTTGGTGATTGTCGCGTTGTTGGTGGACACAAAACTTGTGTAGCCACTGTTTGGGTCGTCCAGCATCTTACGGGCGTAGTTTTCGAATTCTGACACGTAGAACTGGTAGTTTGTGAACAACACGTGGTTCTGGAAATGCCGGGCGTCGGTGGCCGTATAATGTGAAAGCCGCGCCAAGGAATAGTCGACGCGCTGCGCGGTGAAAGGTGCCAAGGGTTGCGTGTCATCCGGCGACACATAGGTGCCATTCACAATGTCATCGTTGGTGGTGCTCAGGTCCGGCACGTCAAACACATCGCGCAATGTAAAGTCGGCGGCCCCTTCTTGGGGCACAGTAATAGAGGCATCATTCGCAACGGCAAAATGCACAGGAATTGGCGTGTCGGACGCCCCGACACTGACGCCACAACCATGATGTTCCAACAGCAGGCCGATTTGCTGGATAAGATAATGGCGAAACAGGTCGGGGCGCGTGATCGTGGCAGCATAGGTGCCCGGGGACGACACATGCCCAAAGGAAAGTCGCGTGTCGATTTTGGCGTAGCTTGTCGTGGTGATCCGCACCTCTGGGTAAAAGGCACGCATGCGGCCCTCAGGTGCGCCTTCGGTCAGGGCAGCCGCGAAGGTTTTGCATAGGAATTCCGTGGCCTGTGTGTACAGCGCCTCCAACCGATCAACTGCGGCCGCGGCATCGGTGAAGCGTTCTGGTTTTGGTGTGTTTGGTGTTTTTATTATTGTCATTCTTTTCTCTCTCATACGTCGTCGAATATTGGGATAAATTCAAAAGTTCGCACATCGACCAATCCCAGATCAGATATGCGCAGTTCGGGGATGACCACGAGGGCCAAAAGCGAATGTTGCATGTAAGCGTTGTTCAGCGTGCAGCCGCAATCGACCATCGCGGCAATAAGTTTGTCGGCTTTGGCGGCGACCTCTGTGGCTGGTCTGTCGGACATAAGGCCAGCAATAGGCAATTCGACCAAAGCCTGTTCAATGCCGTCCTTATATAACGTGATGCCACCGCCGACTTCTGCGAGCCGGTTTGCCGCCAGCGCCATGTTTGCGTGGTCGGTGCCGACCACAATCATGTGGTGACTGTCATGCGCCACGGTTGAGGCCATCGCCATTGGCCCCTTGTAGCCAAAGCCCGACACAAAGGCGTTCACCACGCCCCCTGTCGCGCGGTGCCGCTCAACAAGCGCGATCTGGCACACGTCGCCTTCGCTTTGCACAAGCCCGTCGCGCACGGGCAGGTCCGCTTTCAGCGCTTTGGTGGGCGCTTGGTTTTCCACCACGCCAATGACGTTTGCGGTGACGGAATTCGCACCATTGGGCGCTGCGATCTCAAAGTCTGACCCCGTCAGCGTTTTGCCCATATGTACGGTGTTGCGCGCGTTTTCCGGCCAGTCCAGATGCGGGCAATCCACTTGGATTTCGCCTTGAATAGAGACTGTTTTCCCCCGCGCCATCACATGTTCGATGGGCAGTGTTTTCAAATCAGAGGTCAGGATCACATCCGCTCGCCGCCCCGGCGTCAGCGACCCGATTTCGCGTTCCAGCCCAAAATGTGTCGCGGTGTTGATCGTCGCCATTTGCAAAGCCACAAGCGGGTCACAACCACACTCAATCGCATGTCGCACCGCGCGGTTCACATGCCCGTCATTGACCAAAGTGCCTGAATGACAATCGTCGGTGCACAGGATCATGTTGCGGGAATCCAGCCCCTTTTCGGTGATCGCCGTGATCTGCGTTTCCACATCGTACCACGCGCTGCCCAGCCGGATCATCGACCGCATCCCTTGGCGCATCCGCGCAATGGCGTCGGCCTCGCAAGTGCCTTCATGGTCATCCGCGGGCCCGCCCGCGACATAGGCCGCAAAGGCGGGACCAAGGTCCGGTGAGGCATAATGCCCACCCACAGTTTTGCCGGCGTTTTGCGTCGCGGCCATCTCGGCCAGCATTTTGGGGTCGCCGTTCGAGACACCGGGAAAGTTCATCATCTCGCCCAGCCCGATGATGCCGGGCCAAGTCATGGCTTCGGCCACGTCTTCGGCGCTGATCTCGTAGCCGGTGGTTTCCATCCCCGGCGCTGAGGGCGCACAGGACGGCATCTGCGTAAACACGTTGATCGGCTGGATCAGCGCCTCGTCATGCATCAACCGCACGCCTTCAAGGCCCAGAACATTCGCGATCTCATGCGGGTCGGTGAACATGGATGTGGTGCCATGGGGGATTACGGCGCGGGCGAATTCTGCGGGGGTCAGCATGCCGGATTCGATGTGCATATGCCCGTCGCACAGGCCGGGGATCATGTAGCGGCCATTGGCCTCGATCACCTCGGTTTCGGGACCGACGCAGTGGGAGGCATCGGGCACCACGCAGGCAATCCGCCCATGGGTGATGGCGATGTCGTGATCCGGGAGCGCCTCTCGCGTGTGGACATTCACCCAGATCCCGCCGCGAATGACGGTTTGCGCGGGCGCACGGCCAGCAGCAACTTCGATAAGATAGGGGGCGGTATCGGGCCAGCTTGGGAAAGTCTTGTGTTCCATGTACCGATTATTCTGAGAATACAGACAAGCGCAAGTGGTGGCGCGTGCGTTTCTTGAAACTGTTACATCCATTGGCCTTTTGCAGCCGGTGGATAGTGTCACACATCCCTTCGTTGAATACGGAATGCCAACCCGTACGCCGCAAATTACGCGTGATGTCGGTTATGATCTGGTGATTACGGATTGTGGGAACCAAAAGGTGGGGTATGGCGTTTGTCAGTTATGCAGACAGATTTGCCAGACACCTTGACGTGGTACCCAGACACACACCCCGGCATCACCCGACGCAAAGCGGGCCGCGGCTGGAGCTACCGCGCACCTGACGGCACGCGCATCGAACAAGCCGCAGAGCGAAAGCGCATAGATGCTTTGGCCGTACCACCTGCCTATGAAAAGGTCTGGATCAGTCCCCGTCCCAACGGGCATTTGCAGGCTACAGGTTACGACGCCCGAACCCGCAAGCAATATCGCTATCACACGGATTTCAGCGCGTTCAGGTCGCAGACCAAATTCGATGACTTGGCGCGGTTTGGTGCGGCTTTGCCTTCGATCAGACGTAAAATTGCCAGCGGCATCGCCCGTGACGACCTAAGCGAAGATTTTACGGTGGCTGTTGTTTTGCGCCTGATAGATCGCGCGTCGCTGCGTGTGGGAACACCAGACTATGCCGCCGAGAACAAGACATTCGGGGCAACCACTTTACGCGGGCGCCATGTGGATTTTGACGCAGGCACAGTGCACGTTGCTTACACAGGTAAAGGTGGCAAAGATGTGCGCAAAACCTTGCAAGACCGCAGGTTGCACCGCGCTTTGCACCGGCTGGATGACTTGCCCGGTGGTGAGATTATGCAATGCGTGGATGGGGATGGCTCACTTAGGTCCATCGGTCCGGAACATGTGAACAGCTGGTTGCGGGATGTGACTGGCGAAGATGGGCTGACAGCCAAGACCTTTCGCACATGGAACGGATCGGTTGCGGCGCTGGATGTGGCGCTGCGATCAGAAACGCCGCCTACAATTTTGGCCATGACACAGGCCGCAGCCGATTGCCTGCACAACACGCCAACCATCGCACGCAACAGCTATGTGCACCCAAAGGTCATCGCCCTGCACGATTCGCCCCCGCCTGACATTCCAAACGGGCCGCAAGGGTTGCGCCAAGCAGAGCGGGCTTTGTTATCTTTGTTATAATGCTTGCCATACGCAACGTTCGACGTAACAGTTTCGCATGGATTACGAAAACGTCAGCGCCGAAGACTTCGGCAAATCACTGCGCGGCATTGGTGTGAACATTCTGGTTCGCAACGTGGGGCGCGAGGCATCTTTTCTGGCCGGGGCATTTCAGGCCGAGATGTTTCAAGTCAGCAAAGATTTTGCCATTGCAAAAATCGGCGACCAAGTGTTGCAGTTGCACAGTGATGCCACCTATCACAGCAACCCCTTGCTGGATCTTCTACCGGAAAACCCACCGCGTGGGGCAGGCGTAGAGATCAGATTGTATGATGTTGACCCCGACGATGCATACCTGCGGGCGCATGGCATGGCGGATGTCACGATTTTGCAAGAACCCACAGACAAGCCGCATGGCCTGCGCGAGGCATACATCTTGTGTGAAAACGGTTATGCGTGGGTGCCTTCCAGACCTTTGTAGATATCAATTTCGTCTCTAATCCAGCCAATAAACGCATCTGCCTGGGTGTTGCCATCCGCTTTGGGGTGCAGCTTTAGGTAATAGGCTTCTTGCATCACAACAGAGTGTTCAAAGGGTTTGATCAGCCGCCCCTGATCCAACAGGTTTGCCACCACGCTGTCGTGGGCCATGGTCAGGCCAGCGCCGGCTTGTGCTGCAGCCAAAGCAGTCTCTAATACTTGGCAATGGGTGATTTTTGGCGTGCCCACGTCCAATCCTTCAGCCCAACTGTCCCATGTTGTCAGCATGGCTGTGGTATAGAATAAGCGGTGTCGGGAAATGGTGTCCAAAGTCACAACATACTCTGGTGCGCACACTGGATAAAAGTGGTCCCATGTGACCCTTTCGGCCTGTGGGTCGGCATCTTGGGACATGAGAAATCGAAATTCTACATCCGCCTCTTCGACGCGTTCCATCTGGTCCCATATGGACGTTGTTATGTGCAGGTGCATGTCGGGGTGTTTTGCGTACAAGCGGGGCAGACGGGGGGCGAGCCACTGCGTGATAAAAGTGACGTTGGATTCGATATGCAGTGCCTTTTGGGTGCCACCATCCATCAACATCCGTGTGCCGCGACTAAGGGTTTGGAACGCTTCGCGCACCACGGGCACATAGTTCAAACCCATCACCGTCAACTCCAAAGCGCGAGGGCGCCGGTAAAACAAGGGTTGCCCAAGGTGCGTTTCAAGCGACTTGATCTGCTGGCTTACGGCACTTTGGGTCATGTTCAATTCAGCTGCAGCGGCGGTGAAAGACAGATGCCTTGCGGCGGCTTCAAAGGCACGAAGTTGGTTCAGTGGAGGTAAGCTCATAAGATTAGCATTAGCTGAGCTTATGGATCATGAGAAGTTTTTTCGTTGGTCTGGGTTTTGTGGGCTGTGCATTGTGCATCAAAACAACGGGAAGGGTGCGGTATGACACGGGCGAATATGGATCATTGGCAAGAGCGTGTGGACTTGGCAGCGGCGTTTCGTTGGACTGTGCGTTTAAACATGCACGAGGCAGTTGCGAACCATTTTTCACTGGCGATCAACGACGATGGTACAAAGTTTCTGATGAACCCGAACCAGATGCATTTTTCCCGTATCAAAGCCAGTGATCTAATCGAAGTTGACGCCAATGATCCGGCGTCCATGGAAGGCCCTGACGCGCCTGACCCAACGGCTTGGGGGTTACATGGCGGAATGCATCGCCACTGCGCCCACGCCCGTTGCGCCATGCACGTTCATTCGCCTTATGCCACGGCTTTGGCGGCTTTGGCAGACAGCCGTTTGCCCCCCGTCGATCAGAACGCTTGCACCTTTTTCAACCGCTATGTGATCGACGAAAGCTATGGCGGATTGGCCTTTGAGGAAGAAGGTGAGCGTTGCGCCAAGCTGTTTGATGACCCCAAGAAGAAGGTCATGATTATGGGCAATCATGGCATCATGATTGTGGGCGAAACGGTCGCAGATACCTTTAATCGGCTCTATTATTTCGAACGGGCCTGTATGACGTACATCATGGCGTTGCAGACGGGGCAGCCCTTGCGGGTGTTGTCCGATGAGGTGGCTGAAAAGACCGCGCAGGAATTGGAAACCTACCCCGAACAGGACGCGCGCCATCTGGCGGAATTGAAGGCCATTCTGGATGACGAAGGGTCGAACTATGCCAGCTGATGACAAAGACTATGGCGTCTGGAATTACCATCCTGATTTGCCGCTAGAGGACCCTTCGATTTTCGCCAAAGGCACCAATGCGCGCCATATCGCGGGTTGGCTGCGCCGCAATTGGTTGGCCCTGAGCGAACGTATGATTTTGCTGATTTTGGCGGTGATAGCTTACGCGTTTTTCTATCCTGCGCTTGAAGTCGCGCAAAGCTTTGCCATGGGTTGGGTGATCCAGACCTATCTGGTGAACCTTGGTTTTGTGATGGCCATTGCCGGGGGCCTGCATTGGTATTTTTACATGCGCAAAGGCCAAGGCAAAACGCTGAAGTTTGACGGTCGCGATCAGGCCAAAGGCAACCGCGCGTTTTTGTTTTCCGATCAGGTCAAGGACAACATGTTCTGGACCCTGACCAGCGGTGTCGCGCAACTGACGGCGTTTCAGGTGGTCACCATGTGGCTGATGGCAAATGGCTATGTTCCAGTGATTACGCTGGCCTCGAACCCTGTTTGGTTTGTGCTGTGGATCGTATTGCTGCCGGTTTGGTCGGCGTTCCATTTCTATTGGGTGCATCGCCTGCTGCATGTGCCGTTTTTCTACACGCGATATCATGCGCTGCATCACCGCAACATCAATATCGGGCCATGGTCGGGGTTTTCGATGCACCCCGTGGAACACTTGATCTATCTGTCGTCGCTGTGCGTGCATTGGGTTGTGGCGTCGCATCCGATCCACCTGATTTTTCATGTTTTGTATCAGGGGCCGGGGGCTGCGATGACGCACACAGGCTATGAAGATTTGCTAATCAAGGACAAACGATCCCTGGCTTTAGGCACATTTTATCACACGCTGCATCACCGCTATTTTGAATGCAACTACGGCAATCAGGAAATGCCTTGGGACCGCTGGTTTGGGACATTCCATGATGGCAGCGAAGAAGGCACAACCGAAACGCGGGCGCGCAAGAAGAAGATGTATTCATGACCAATGTTGTGTTCATGATGGCGGACGAGTTGTCTTGGTGGGCGCTTGAACACGCGCAAATGCCGAACTTGGAGCGTTTGCGCGATCGGGGCACCAATTTTACCAACGCTTACACGCCGTCGCCAATTTGTGTGCCGACACGTGCCGCGATTGCCACAGGCAAAGAGGTGCATGAAATCGGGTGTTGGTCCTCGGCAGAGGCATATGACGGAACCGAACGGTCGTGGGGGCATGCCTTGCAAGATGCGGGCGTGGCCCCTGTGTCCATTCGCAAGCTGCACTGTCGCTCTGGTGCGGATGACACCGGATTTGTCGAACAGATTGAGCGGGTGCATATTTTGAATGGCGAAGGCTGGGTGCAAGCCTTGTTGCGCAATCCAACGGCGCACACCCTGGCGCGGCAAACGCGCAGGCCTTTGCAGATCAAGCCAAACGTGTCGCGGCCCAAGGCGGGGCAGAGGCCATTTCGGCGAAAGAAATGTTTGATTACACCCCGGCAGACAGTCGGTAACGGAGAGACAGATGATTTACGGCCAAACCGACGAACAATTGATGATCGCAGATACGGTACGCTCTTTTGTGGAAAAAGAGATTTACCCACATGAGGAACTGGTGGAGCGCACCGGCGAAGTGCCCGCCGAGATTGCGCAAGACATTAAGCAAAAGACCATTGATTTGGGATTTTACGCCTGCAACTTTCCCGAAAGCGTCGGGTGTGCGGGGTTGAACCACGTCGAATTTGCGCTGGTGGAACGGGAATTGGGGCGCGGGTCTATGGCGTTGAATCATTTCTTTGGTCGCCCGCAAAACATCTTGATGGCCTGTGAAGGTGAACAGGTGGAGCGCTATTTGATGCCAGCTGTGCGCGGCGAACGCATGGACGCGTTGGCGATGACTGAACCCGGGGCGGGGTCCGATGTGCGCGGCATGAAATGCACAGCGGTGCGCGATGGTGGCGACTGGGTGGTCAATGGCACCAAGCATTTCATCTCGGGGGCAGAACACGCGGATTTCATTATCGTGTTTATTGCCACCGGCGAAGATCAGACCCCTAAAGGCCCCAAGAAACGCATCACCGCGTTTTTGGTGGATCGCGGCACGCCGGGCTTTGTCATTCGTGACGGGTATAAGTCTGTCAGCCATCGCGGTTACAAAAACATGATTTTGGAATTTGACGATTGCCGTTTGCCAGACGCGCAGGTTCTGGGTGAAGTGGACAGTGGCTTTGAGGTGATGAACACATGGCTTTATGCTACCCGCATCACCGTCGCTACAATGTCGGTTGGACGGGCGCGCCGTGCGTTTGATTATGCTTTGGATTATGCGGCGCAACGCGAACAATTTGGACAACCCATTGGGAAGTTTCAGGGTGTCAGTTTCCAGTTGGCAGACATGATCACGGAAATTGACGCCGCCGATCTGCTGACGTTGGCTGCGGCGGATCGTCTGGACAAAGGGTTGCCTGCGAACCGCGAAATTGCGTCGGCTAAACTATACGCTTCAGAGATGTTGGCCCGTGTCACGGACGCTGCCATCCAGTTGCATGGCGGTATGGGTTTGATGGATGACTACCCGTTGGAGCGCTTTTGGCGCGATGCCCGCGTTGAGCGGATCTGGGACGGAACCTCCGAGATACAGCGTCACATCATCAGTCGTGATTTGTTGCGGCCTTTGGGCGCGTAAGGTGTTTTATTGCCTATGCGCGTCGCCCAAGGCAGGGGGCCAGCCCCCCGTCGCTGACGCGCCTCCCCCCGGGATATTTACAGCGAAAAGAAGAACGTTCCATGTCTGATGTTTCGCGATTGCTGCGCCCCAAGTCTATTGCTGTTGTTGGTGGTGGTGCCTGGTGCGCCCAGATTGTTTTGCAATGCCAGCAGATGGGGTTTTCTGGTGACATCTGGGTTGTGCACCCCAAGGGCATAGAGGTGCATGGTATCCGCGCTGTGCCGTCTTTGGATGACTTGCCTGGATGTCCGGACGCAGTGTTTCTGGGCGTGAACAGATTTCTGACCATTGATCTGGTTGCCCAACTGGCGGGCATGGGTGCAGCCGGTGCTGTCTGTTTTGCGTCCGGTTTTTCCGAGGCTTTGGCAGAGGATGACGCAGGCGCAGATTTACAGGCGCGTTTGGTAAAGGCCGCCGGCGCGATGCCGATTCTCGGACCCAATTGCTATGGCTTTATAAACGCGGTGGATCAGGCCCTTTTGTGGCCAGATCAACATGGGTGTGTGCCGGTTGATCGTGGCGTGGCAGTGCTGACGCAATCCTCTAATATCGCCATCAATTTGACCATGCAGCAGCGTGCCTTGCCGATTGCCTACATGGTGGCATGCGGAAACATGGCGCAAACGTCTCAAGCGCAGATTGCGATGGCCCTTTTGGATGATCCGCGCGTGACCGTGATCGGGCTGCACATCGAAGGGTTTGGTGACATAGCCGAATGGCACGCCCTTGCGCTGAAGGCCGCGTCCAAAGGCATTCCTTTGCTGGCGTTGAAAGTGGGGAAATCCGAGCAAGCGCAAAGCGCTACGGTTTCACACACGGCATCTTTGGCCGGAAGTGATGCGGGTGCGGACGCGTTGTTGCGCCGGTTCGGGATAGGCCGTGTACACGATGTTCCGACATTTCTAGAGACATTGAAACTGTTGCATGTGGCTGGTCCTTTGGATGCCCCTACGCTGTCGTCGATCAGTTGTTCTGGCGGTGAAGCCAGTCTGGCTGCTGATACGGCACACGGAACGTCTTTGTCATTTCCGGCTTTGCAAGATGATCAAAAGCAGGCTCTACGTAGCGCATTAGGCCCTATGGTCGCCTTGTCTAATCCGCTGGATTACAACACCTACGTATGGCGTGATACGGATGCCATGACGGCGGCTTGGTTGCCGATGGCTGCAGACCACATCGGGTTGACCTTGCTGATTGTGGATTATCCTCACACGGATGCCACCGATTGGGTCTGCGCCACGGACGCGGCAATTGCAGTGCGTGAGGCAAGCGGTCGTCCTGTGGCTGTTGTGGCCACATTGCCGGAATTAATGCCCCAGGATGTGGCCGCGCAATTGATGGCGGCTGGCGTCGTGCCCATGAACGGTCTGACAGAAGCTATTGCCGCAGCACAGGTGGCCGCCGCCTTGACGGATAGTGTCCATGAGGCGCCGTTGCCTGCTGGCGATGATCGTGATGGCGCATTGGTGTCCGAACGAGATGCCAAAACCATGCTGCAAAGCTTTGGTGTGTCTGTTCCGCAAGTGTTTGATACCGCCACCGGACCTGAGGAACACAGCGGCCCGTTTGTGGTCAAAGGTGTCGGTTTTGCCCATAAGTCGGAAATGGATGCGGTGCGTTTGAATGTTGCCAAAGCTGATCTGGACGCTGTCGCCGCGGATATACCGGGTGACGACGTTTTGATCGAAGCGATGGTAACAGGCGCGGTCGCGGAGCTGTTGGTTGGCGTGGTCCGGGACCCTGCGCATGGGTTTGTTTTGACGGTGGGTGCGGGCGGCGTCATGACAGAGATATTGCAAGATACGCAGTCGCTGTTGATCCCAAGTGATGCAGGCACAATAAAAACGGCTTTGTCGCGCCTAAAGACCTTTCCCTTGCTGACAGGGTTTCGGGGCAAACCGGCCGCCGACCTTGATGCAGTCGTTGCCGCAATTATGGGGGTTCAGTCCTTTGTGGTTGCCCGCCATGACAGAATTGAAGAAGTTGAAATCAATCCGTTGATGTGTACGTCCCGCGCAGCAATCGCGGCTGACGCTTTGATAAAAATTTCCCCTGAAAGGACCTAAGATGTCACCGATCAAAACCAAGCGCGAGGGCGCGATTTTGGAGGTCACGCTGGACCGCCCGAAGGCCAATGCCATTGATTTGAAAACCAGCGTTATCATGGGGCAGGTCTTTGCCGATTTCCGTGATGATCCGGAGCTGCGCGTGGCCATCATCACCGGTGGTGGCGACAAGTTTTTCTGCCCAGGTTGGGATCTGAAAGCCGCCGCTGACGGGGATGAGGTTGACGGCGATTACGGTGTTGGCGGCTTTGGCGGGTTGCAGGAATTACGCGATCTGAACAAGCCTGTCATCGCGGCGGTCAACGGCATTTGCTGTGGCGGTGGTTTGGAGCTGGCGCTGAGTGCCGACATGATTTTGGCCGCCGACCATGCAAGCTTTGCTTTGCCAGAAATTCGGTCTGGCACCGTGGCCGACGCCGCCAGCGTGAAACTGCCAAAGCGTATCCCTTACCACATCGCCATGGAGCTGCTTTTGACGGGCCGTTGGTTTGATCCCGAAGAAGCCAACCGATGGGGCATCGTCAACGAAATCTTGCCGGGCGATCAATTGATGGACCGTGCCTGGGAACTGGCGCGGCTTCTCGCCTCTGGGCCGCCGCTTGTCTATGCCGCAATCAAGGAGATTGTGCGAGACGCCGAAGACAGCAAGTTCCAAGATACGATGAACCGCATTACCAAACGCCAACTGCGATCGGTTGATGTGCTTTATGCCTCAGAGGATCAGTTGGAAGGTGCGAAGGCGTTTGCCGAAAAACGTGATCCCGTCTGGAAGGGACGCTAGGCTTTCCGGATCAAGGTCACAAAGGCTGTGTCGTTGGAGTGATCGCCTGAGCCACCTTCGTAAATTGGCACTTCCACTTTGGAAATCTCACGGCACATAGGATCTAATGCTGCCAGTTTAGCCTCGAATCCATGGGCGGCAAAGTGTTCTGTGTTGATGGAAATACAGATCACACCGCCAGACCGTACAACACGCAGCAGCTCGTCCAGTGCCTCTGGCCCGACATGTCCATGGGTAAATGTGCCGGAACTGACAGCACCGGCATACGCACCGTCCGCCACATCAAGACCGGCTATAATGTCACCAACAAACAGCGTTTGATACAGCCCTTTGGTTTCTGCCACCTTCAGCATGTCAGCTGAAATATCTGTAGCGTCAAGAGCATCCAAACCCCTGTCGCGCAACGCTTGACCGCACAATCCTGTGCCCGCCCCCATATCCAGAACCGGCTGATAGCCGCCCGCGTTCACATAGGCCCGTGCCACATGAGCATGCAGCACATAGCCGTGGTCGTCCGCAAAATCGGTGTCGTAGGTGTTTGCCCATTCGGCATATAGGTCTATCGAATCTTGCGGTGTCTTGAGGTCATAGGCCCCATCCAAAGAAGGTGGTTTTGTCATGGACCAAGTGGACCCCAAGTCACATCTTTGCGCAAGGGCTTGCGAAGCGGCGCACCAATTGTCACCTATGGGAAATGACACACACTTTGCTTTCATTCGGGCACGGCTATTCGGCCCGCGCATTGACATCTTTGTTGCAGCCGCATGGGTGGCGCATCATCGCAACCACGCGCAGCGCTGAAAAGGCAAAAGCGTTGGCGGCAACGGGTGTGGAGGCATTGATCTGGCCGGGCACCGACATGACAGAGGCCATCCAAAGCGCGGACCACATCCTCATTTCTGCGGGACCGGATGGGGATGGCGATCCGGTTTTAACGCAATGGCGCGAGGCAATCGCAAAACATGCCGCGCAGATTCGGTGGGTGGGTTATCTTTCCACGACGGGTGTTTATGGCGATCACGGCGGGGGCTGGGTCGATGAAAATACGCCGCTTCAACCTTCGACCAAGCGCGGGCAGTACCGAAAAGAAGCAGAAGAAGGGTGGGGCGCCATTCCCGATCTGCCACTGCACATCTTCCGGTTGGCTGGAATTTACGGCCCCGGCCGTGGCCCTTTTGCCAAAGTGCGCAATGGCACCGCCCGCCGTATCATCAAAAAAGATCAGGTGTTTTCGAGAACCCATGTGGAAGACATCGCGCAAATTCTGGCTGCATCTATTGGGCAGCCCAATCCGGGGGCAGCCTACAATGTGTGCGACAATGACCCTGCGCCGCCCCAGGACGTGATTGGTCACGCGGCAGAGTTACTTGGATTGCCGATCCCCGAAGCAGTTCCCTTCGAGACGGCAGAGATGTCCCCGATGGCGCGCAGCTTCTACGCGGAAAACAAGAAAGTGCGCAACGACCGGATTAAAGATGAACTTGGCGTTGTGCTTAAATATCCGACGTACCGTGAAGGCTTGGCTGCTCTGTTGGCACTTGATGCTTAAAACTGGGCGCAGTCCCTTGTTCGTATGTCCGGCGCATCGCATATAAGCGCAAACCGCAAGAGGTGTGCGATGACGTTGCAAGACAAAACCAAAGCCTTTCTGGCCCGCCCCGGGGTCAGCAACTTTATTGTTGGGGTGATCCTGTTCAATGCGGTCATTCTAGGGCTTGAGACTTCCAAGCCGGTCATGGCGGTTGCGGGTGATTTCATTCTGCTGCTGGATAAAATCTGCTTGTCGATTTTTGTGTTGGAACTTTTGGCCAAGCTTTTCGCTTATCGTCTTACGTTTTTCCGCAACGGTTGGAATGTCTTCGACTTTGTCATCGTTGGTATTTCGCTGGCCCCCGTTGGCGAAGGGTTCTCGGCGTTGCGCGCGTTGCGTATTTTGCGGGCTTTGCGTGTCATATCCGCCGCCCCCCGCCTGCGCCGCGTTGTCGAAGGCTTCATCACGGCTTTGCCCGGCATGGGGTCGGTGTTTTTATTGATGGCGCTGATCTTCTACATCGCGTCTGTGATCGCGACCAAGATGTTTGGCGAAGTGTTTCCGGAATGGTTTGGCAGCCTTGGACAGTCCGCCTATTCGTTGTTCCAGATCATGACATTGGAAAGCTGGTCCATGGGGATCGTGCGTCCCGTCATGGAAGTTTATGAATACGCTTGGGTCTTCTTTGTGCCGTTCATCATGGTCACGACATTTGCGGTTGTGAACCTGTTGGTGGGTTTGATCGTAAACTCGATGCAGGACGCCCATGCCGAAGAATCCAACGCCGAAACCGGAGCATACCGCGAAGAAATGATTGCCCGCCTTGCATCACTTGAGGCGAAACTGGATGCCTTAGCGTCCGTGTCGCAGGACCCAACCGACAAGCCCAAAGACAACAAGTAGCGCCAGCGCGACACCAGCGTTAAGACCGTAAAACGCGGCGCGTTCAGCCAGTTCCATGTTGTTCAGGAAGGGATAAGGCAAACCCGACGTGATTGAACCAGGCGAGCTGTCGCTTAGGCGCTGCACCACCAGTTCGGTCCAAGCGACGTAGGCGGCAATGATCCCGAGAAGCGGCAGTGCTGCCCGCCACGTGCGCCTGAAGACCCGGCCAATGAACAGTGCGTCGATGATTTGCAACGCTGGTCCAAGCGCGTGCAAATAGTATTCCTGATGCCAGATGACCGGCCCGTTGTTGTTCACCAACGCCGGATCCGTGAACCACAGTTTCCAATAAAGGTAACACACCATCACATTCAGAACGGCCGCAGTTTGGGCTGTGACCTCATGTTTGCGCGTGATCCTGTCTTGGGACAGTGCCAGCATCCGAGAGGCGGCAAAGAACGATGCAAACAGCGCCCAGATTGTGAGGAACCGAAATGGCCCGCCAAAGTGGTCGTAACTGGCGGTAAATGTCTGATAAAGACAGTATCCCGCCGCCAAAAGGAACACGGTCCAACGATAGGTCAGGATTGGTTTGCTGTGGATGTCCATGATGCCCCCTCAAGTTCTCACAAACTGTGGGGGCAAGATGGTGTTGCGTAAAGGGCGACCTTGGGTCAGGCCCGTGCTTCGCCAATCGTTGCAACGCCCAAAGTGTTTAGGACTTTCGCTTCGATATCTGACGCGTTCAGCTTGGCGTCGGCGTACATGTCGGCGGGGTTTGCATGGTCGATGAATGTGTCTGGCAGGACCATGGAACGATATTTTAGCCCTGTGTCGAACACGCCTTCTTCGGCCAGCAATTGCGCAACATGGCTACCAAACCCGCCCACAGCACCTTCTTCGATGGTGATCAGCGCCTCGTGGGTAGCGGCCAATTCAAGGATTAGGTCGCGGTCCAGTGGCTTTGCAAATCGCGCATCGGCAATGGTGGGCGTGATGCCCTTCGCGGTCAGCGCTTCGGCTGCTTTTTCGACTTCGGCCAGCCGTGTGCCAAAGGACAGTAAAGCCACCTGTTTACCGTGTCGGATCATACGGCCTTTGCCAATTTCCAACGGTTTGCCGCGTTCGGGCATGTCGACGCCATTGCCTTCACCACGCGGGAAGCGGAACGCAATTGGGCCGTCATCGTGGGCGGCGGCGGTGGCGACCATATGGGCCAGTTCTGCCTCGTCTGCTGCGGCCATCACGACGAAACCGGGCAGGTTCGTCAGATATGCGACGTCAAATGCGCCTGCGTGTGTCGCGCCGTCTGCGCCCACCAGTCCGGCACGGTCGATGGCAAAGCGCACGGGCAATCGCTGGATGGCAACGTCATGCACAACTTGATCGTAGCCGCGTTGCAAAAATGTGGAGTACATCGCGCAAAACGGTTTCATCCCGCCCGCGGCAAGGGCCGCTGCAAATGTCACGCCGTGTTGCTCTGCGATGCCCACATCGAAACAGCGGGACGGGTAGCGTTCAGCAAACAGGTTCAGCCCAGTGCCATCGGGCATGGCTGCGGTGACAGCGCAGATTTTGTCGTCGTCTGCGGCTTCTTTCAGCAGGTGTTCTGCAAATACTTTGGTGTAGCTGGGCGCGTTGGACGGCGCCTTTTTCTGCTCGCCAGTGACCACGTTGAACTTGGACACACCGTGACCTTTGTCGCGGGCTTCTTCGGCGGGGGCATACCCCTTGCCTTTTTTGGTGATGACATGGATCAGAATAGGGCCGGTGGCGCGGTCTTTGACAGTGCGCAGGACGGGCAGCAGCTGGTTCATGTCGTGGCCGTCGATGGGCCCAAGATATGAAAACCCGAGTTGTTCGAACAGTGTCCCGCCCACGGTCATGCCTTTTAGCATGTCCTTGGCCCGTTTTGCGCCTTCGCGGAATGGTTCGGGCAAGAAGCTGATCGCCCCTTTGGCGGCGGCTTTCAGATCTTGAAAGGGCTCTTCCGCGTAAAGACGGCTGAGGTAGCTGGACATTGCACCCACAGGCGGGGCGATGGACATTTCATTGTCGTTCAGGATCACAATCATGCGTTTTTTCAGATGGCCTGCGTTGTTTAACGCCTCATAGGCCATGCCTGCACTCATGGATCCGTCACCGATTACGGCAATCGCGTCGCCCAAGCCTTCGGGCACGTTGCCGCCCAAATCACGCGCCACGGCAAAACCCAAAGCGGCAGAGATCGACGTTGAGGAATGTGCGGCCCCGAACGGATCGTAGGGGGATTCAGAGCGTTTGGTGAAGCCGCTCAGCCCGTCTTTTTGGCGCAATGTGCGGATGCGATCGCGTCGTTCGGTCAGGATTTTATGTGGATAGCACTGGTGGCCCACGTCCCAGATAATCTTGTCTTTGGGGGTGTTGAACACGGCGTGCAAAGCGACGGTCAGTTCGACCACACCAAGGCCGGCACCCAAGTGTCCCCCCGTAACAGAGACCGCAGATACCGTTTCAGAACGCACCTCTTGTGCAATTTTGATCAGCTCTGCATCAGAGAACCGTTTCAGGTCTGCGGGACGTTGGACAGTGTCCAGCAGCGGGGTGTTCGGGCGATCATTTTTCAGGTCGGACATTGCCGTTTTCCTAGCTTTTGCGTGCGACGACGAATTGGGCGGCTTGGCGCAGCACTTCGGCGTCCTCACCATATACACTTAAGGCATCCGAGGCCGATTCCACCAACTCATTGGCGCGGCGTTTCGCCTCGTCTAGCCCCAGCAAGGACACGAATGTGGCTTTGCCTGCATCAGCATCTTTTCCGGTTGCCTTGCCCACGGTTTCCGCGTCGCCTTCCACGTCAAGAACGTCATCGGCAATTTGAAAGGCGAGGCCAAGGGCATGGGAATAATCCCGCAAGGCTGTGGTATCAGCCTGAGCGAGACGCGCACCCGCCATAGCAGACCATGCGATCAACGCACCGGTCTTGCCTTGTTGCAGGTGGGTGATTTGGTTCAGCGTTAACGGGGTTTTGGCGGTTTCTGCGGCTATATCCAGTGCTTGCCCCAAAACCATGCCTTGCGCGCCGCTGGCGATGGCAAGGCTTTGCGCCAGATCCGCACGCACTTCACCGGTGCCAGCCCGGGGGTCGGTGACAAGTTCAAAAGACAGCGTTTGCAAGGCATCACCGGCCAGAACCGCCGTCGCTTCGTCCCATTTTTTGTGCACTGTGGGTTGGCCGCGGCGCAGGTCATCGTCGTCCATGCAGGGCAGGTCGTCGTGGACCAGTGAATAGGCGTGTAGCGATTCGATGGCTGTTGCGGCCCAAATCGATGTGGCGTCAGGAATGTCGTGCAATCGCGCAGTTTCCATCACCAGAAAACCGCGCAGCCGCTTGCCGCCGTTGGTGGCGTGGCCCATGGCCTGAACAACAGGAAGGTCATCGAGACGTCCCAAAACAGTATCAAAATGCGCTTGCACTGCAGCGGCGCACACCTTGAGGCGCGTTTGAAACATAAGCGTTTACAGCCCTTCGACGGGTTTCAAACCTGTGGGGTTGCCGTCGCTGTCCAAGGTGATGGCTGCCACCTTTTCCTCGGCCTCTTTCAGTTTTGTCTCACACCGCTTTTTCAAAAGCGCACCACGTTCGTAAAGCGCGATGGATTCGTCCAGCGCCACATCGCCGCGTTCCAGCTGGCCCAGAACCTGTTCCAGTTCGGCCATAGCCTGTTCAAAGCTCATCTCGTCTACAGCTGTGTCACTCATGTCGCGGCCTTTATCAGTTCTTGCACATGTACGCGTGCCGAAGCGGCCAGCGCATCCAGATCATAACCGCCTTCCAACACCGATACCACCCGGCCTTTGCACAGGTCTTGTGCAGTTTGCAGGATCATTTTCGTCATTTTGCCAAAGTCATCGGTAGACCAATTGAGATTTGCCAAAGGATCGTCCTGATGGGCATCAAAGCCCGCCGAAATCAAAATCATTTGGGGCTTGAACCGGATCAAGGCAGGCAAGACTTTGCTTTTGTAGACGTCTATTGCATGTGCGCCATCCGACGCCGGCGGCAAGGGCAGATTGATGATTGTATCATGTGGCCCGCGTTCGGATGCATCTCCGGTGCCGGGCCAAAGCGGCATCTGTTGTGAGGTCACGACCAAAGCGCGCGGATCGTCTTGAAGCAGTGCTTGGGTGCCGTTGCCGTGGTGGACGTCGAAATCGACAACAGCAACGCGGTCGAGGCCGTGATGATCAAGCGCATGTTTGGCGGCGATTGCGACATTGCCAAACAGGCAAAACCCCATCGGCGTTGTTTGTTCGGCGTGGTGCCCTGGTGGGCGGGTCGCAACAAATGCGTTTGCGACTTCGCCGCCCATGACCATATCGACGGCTTTTACAGCGCCACCTGCCGCGCGGTAGGCGGCGTTCAGTGATCCGGGTGACACAGAGGTGTCGGCATCAAGGGCGGTGTACCCGTCTGCCGGAATGCTGTTTCGAATGTGGTCGAGGTGCGATTGCGGATGGCAGCGCAACAGGTCTGCATCCGTGGCCATGGGAGCATCTGTGCGTATTAGGTCCAGATCTTCAAGCGCTTCGAGAATATAGTGCAGGCGCGCGACCTGTTCCGGTGCGCCGGGTGGATTCACGTGGGACAGGCAGTCGGTGTGTGACAGAAGGACAGTGGTCATGGCTAAGGCTTTCGTCTGGGGAAGCGCAGTGTTTGAAACACTGCGGCGCGTTTTCTTTCAAAGAAAACGACGCGCTAGTCCGGCGCAAGCATGTATCCTGCACCGCGTACCGTTTGCAGGTAGCGTGGCTGCTTGGGGTTGGCTTCGATCTTGCGACGCAGCCGGGTGATTTGCACGTCAACCGCGCGTTCCTGCGCCTGACCACGATCGCGGCCCAGATCTTCGACCAGTTGCGCACGGCTGATGGGCTCTCCGGGTTTGGCGGAAAACAGCTTCATCAATTGCATTTCTGTGGCTGTCAGGCGCACGAGGTCTTCGCCCTGCCACATCTCTCCGCGCTCCATGTCGTAGCGGATGTCGCCCAGATGCAAAATCTTGGGTACAGTGTCTTCAGCAGGGGTCTCAGGCATGCGCCTCAGTACGGCGTTGATCCGCAACAGCAGTTCTTTGGGTTCAAAGGGTTTGGGTAGATAATCATCGGCCCCGGCTTCCAATCCTTCGATCCGGTTGTCGGTTTCGCCTTTGGCGGTCAGCAGCATGATCGGTGTGGCGTTGGTTTCGCGGATAGATTTGCACAGCGAAATCCCGTCTTCACCCGGCATCATCACATCCAATATCATCATGTCGAAATCAAGCCCCGACAAGATGCGCCTTGCATGGGCGGCATCGCGGGCGGCGGTCACCAGAAATCCGTTTTTCATCAGAAACTTCTGCAACAGAACCCGAATGCGTTCATCGTCATCCACAATCAGCAGGTGGGCGTCTAATTCGCTCATTGGCCGCTCTCTTTCAGACGCGTGTAGGCACGTCGCATTTCAGGGTCCATCATGGCTTCGAGCACGGTGCGAAATCCTGCAACCGCGTCGGGACCAGCGTCACGAAACGCTGCACGCATACGTGCGCGTTGCGCGTCCGATAGGGTCTGCTCCAATTGCTTTCCTTCCTCGGTAAGATGTAGGTGGCGTTCGCGTTTGTCCGATTTGCCTACGGTGCTTTCGACAAGACCATCGGCAATCAACGTCCGCAACACACGATTGAGCGATTGTTTCGTCACCCCGAGGATATGCAACAAATTGTTCACCGTTGTGCCCGGGGCGCGATTGATAAAGTGGATGGCGCGATGGTGGGCCCGACCGTACGCCATATCGCCCAAAATCCGGTCGGGATCGGCTGTGAACCCACGATAGGCGAAAAACATCGCCTCGATTCCTTGCCGCAATTGTTCATCGGTGAGGAACAAAAGGTTCTCGCCCCGGTACGCTCCGTCTGACATCACTTCGTCCCTCTTCACGCCATTTGTTACAGCATACGTCAGTGTTGTTGACATTCCAACATCAAACGCCTAGCTAATCACAGGTTTTGCGCAATTTTATGTCCGAACCGGACGCAATGGCGCAATTAATGCAAAATAGGAAAGGGCTTGGCTATGGCTGGCGGATATGATGATCGCGACGGTAAAATCTGGATGGACGGCCAATTGGTCGAATGGCGGGACGCAAATGTCCACATTCTGACCCATGCCATGCACTATGCGTCCTCTGTCTTTGAGGGCGAGCGTTGCTATTCCGGCAAAATCTTCAAGTCGCGTGAACATTCCGAGCGTCTGATCACATCTGGCAAGCTGATCGACTTTGATATTCCTTACTCTGTCGATGAAATCGAAGCGGCCAAGCAAGCGGCTTTGGACGCAAACGGTCTGACAGACGCGTACGTGCGTGCTGTCGCATGGCGCGGGGCAGGCGAGGACATGGGCGTCGCATCAGCCCGAAACCCTGTCCATATGGCCGTGGCCGTTTGGGAATGGGGCAATTATTACGGCGACGCCAAAATGAAAGGCGCCAAGCTGGACATCGCCAAGTGGAAGCGTCCATCGCCGGAAACCGCACCGTCGCAAGCCAAGGCCGCTGGTCTTTACATGATCGCAACCATGTCCAAACACGCAGCCGAAGCCAAAGGGTGTTCCGACGCGATGATGTTCGACTATCGCGGTTATGTGGCCGAAGCGACAGGCGCCAACATCTTCTTTGTGAAAGACGGTGAAGTGCATACGCCATTGGCCGATGCATTCCTGAACGGTTTGACCCGTCAAACGGTCATCGAGATGCTTAAGGAAAAAGGCGTGAAGGTGAACGAACGCGTGATCATGCCCGAAGAGCTGGAAGGGTTTGAACAATGCTGGCTGACAGGCACCGCCGCTGAAGTGACCCCTGTTGGGCAGATTGGTGACTACAACTTTGAAGTCGGCGCTTTGACGCGTGATATTTCGGAAAGCTACGAAAAGCTGGTGCGCGTCTAATTGGACTATTCCGCCTTTGCGATAGAATGGGAGGCCGCATGGAACTCCCATTCCCTTGACCGCATCCTGGCGCATTATGCGCCGGATGTGGTCTTTCGATCCCAAAAAGCGATGCGTTTGGTCGGCACGGGCGAGTTGCGCGGCAAGGACGCTTTGCGCGACTACTGGTCCCGCGCATTAGAGGCGCAACCCAATCTGTCTTTTGTGGTCGTCGATGTGATGCACGGCTACGGCATGTGCGTAATCACCTACCGCAATCATCGTGATGTACTGGCCGCCGAGACACTGCGGTTCGGCCCAGATGGTCTGGTGGTTGAAGCGTCGGCGTGTCACGCGAAGTGATATATGCGGCGAGGCTTCCCGCCGCACATGGATGTTTTAGTACAACGCCACTGGATTTATCATCGCTTGTACCGATCCTTTGATCCGCGCCTGACCCAGCACGAACATGAATTCATTTACGCCATCGCGCAGGACGGGGCCTGTGTTCATGGTTTCCAGAATGTAGATACCGTTGTCTTTTAGAAGGGTGACGTGGCCGTAAAACAGCTTGTCGCCTTCAGCAGGAGGCACGGATTCTACGCCCCAAGTGTCAGCACCCACGGCCATCGGGTTCAGCGACGCAAGGTAGACCGCGCCCTCGTTGTTCAGGCCCGGCTCTGCGCCACCCCATGTGGCAGGTTCGCTTTCGAATTTACCGTCGGTCCAGCCTGTGTGGAACAGGATGATGTCCCCTTCGCCCATGGTCACGTTTTGGGCTTCGGCGGCGGCTTTGATTTCGGCCTCACCAAAGTGTTGACCGGCTTCCATCGTTTCCACGCCAAAGTGTTTGGCCATGTCCACGATCACTGCGCGTCCGACAAGTGGCGGCACGTCGTGGGTGCCAAGTTTCGTCAAGCCTGTGATGACGGAAATCTCTTTTTCATCGAGGCAATTGTAGTATTTGCCGTTCTCGCCAAGGTGGCCAAGGCCGTCCAGTTGCGAGCCGATCCCGATCCATGTTTGCAACACGTCGTCATTATAGTTGCCCTCATAGCCAAAGCCGCTGAGCTTTTGGCCGCCTTGCTGGTTGGGTTGCACGACTTGCAGGTTCAAAGACCGTGGTGGGAAGGCGGGCGTATCAGAGCCGATGGTGATCCCAAGCGGCATGGATTTGCCCTGTTTGATCAGTTTGGACGCCATCAACGTGCGTTCTGCCGTCACAAGGTTTGCCGACCCAATTGTGTCATCGGCCCCCCATTTGGATGGGTTGCATTCCGCCCATACGGCCCCTGCTGTCAGTGCCAATGCACATGTCAGTCCGGATAAGTATTTGATGTTCATAAAGTTCCTCCCAGAAATTTGACAGGGACCCCGGTTTGCCGGGTGATTCCCTGCGCTGGGGTTACTCTAGCACAGGTTGCGCTATTCGCCTTTTGGTGCCGTTGCGGCACGGGATTTGGCGCGGTCCATGCCAAGCTGGCGTTCGCGCCAAATAATGATGACGCCGCCTGCAACAACCAGCCCGGCACCCAATGCCATATTCAGTGTGACTGTTTCCGAGAATATCACGTAACCGATGATGCTGGCGAAGATCAGAGAGGAATAGTCAAACGGGGCGAGCATGGAGGCTGCACCAAAGCGGTACGAACTGGTGACCATGATCTGCGCCACGCCGCCAACCAGTCCTGCACAAACGACCAGCGACAAGGCGTAGGGCGACGGCCAAACCCAACCAAAGGGGATCGACAACAGCGACAGGCATGTGGCTGTCAGTGAAAAGTAAAAGACGATGGCTGCTGTGTGTTCTGACGCCACCATCTTGCGCACATGGATTTGCACCAGCGCCCGCAACAGTGCAGCGGCAAGGGTCATAAATGCCCCGAGGGTTGCGCCCGTGGTAAGGGTATCTGCGTCCAACGACATGCGCGGCGCCATCACGATCATTACCCCAAACAGGCCCAAGGCGACGGCAGACAGGCGAAAGATACGCACGCGTTCGCCTAGAAATACGGCAGCTAGGATGACGGTGAACATAGGCGTCGCATACCCGATTGCGGTGGCTTCTGGCAGGGGGATCAACATCAAACCGCCAAAGGTCAGGATCATCGCCGAGGTTCCAAACACCCCCCGCCAAATGTGGTTGAGCAGATTGTTGGGGATCAGACCTTCACGCAATTCGCCGCGTTGGGCCAACCAAAGTAGAATCACAGGGATCGCGCAAGACGAGCGGAAGAAAACAGCCTGTCCTGGTGGTACTTCTTGGGTCGCTTCTTTGATCATTGCGGCCATGCACATGAACAGGAACACGGCTGTCAGTTTCAGCGCGATGGCGGTGCTGGGGCGGTGTTCTATGTGGGGTTTGTCCATTTTTGGCGTGGAGCCTTTGGTTGGTTTTGGATTGGGGCTCTGCCCCAAACCCCGAGGTTTATTTGGCGAGATGAAGGGGGATCAGCCTATATGGCCTTGGTTTTCGCCTTGTTGGCCGCGGTGCATCAGGATGTGGTCAAGGATCACGCAGGCCATCATGGCTTCACCGACTGGAACGGCGCGGATGCCGACGCAAGGGTCGTGGCGGCCTTTGGTGATGATGTCGGTTTCCTCGCCCGTTTTGGTGATGGTTTTACGTGGGGTGGTGATTGAGGAAGTGGGTTTTACGGCGAACCGCACCACCACGTCTTGCCCTGTTGAGATCCCTCCTAGGATGCCGCCTGCGTGGTTGTCTGAAAAGATCGGGCCATCTGGCCCCATGCGAATCTCGTCCGCGTTTTCGGTGCCCATCAGGGTTGCGGCGGCCATGCCTTCGCCGATTTCCACGCCTTTGACGGCGTTGATCGACATCATGGCGGCGGCGAGGTCTGTGTCGAGTTTTGCGTAGACTGGTGCGCCAAGCCCTGCAGGCACGTTGCGGGCTGTGACCTCGATCACCGCACCCACGGAGTTTTGCGATTTGCGGATCCCGTCGAGGTAGGTCTCCCATTCTTTGGCCGCCTCAAAGCTTGGCACCCAGAAGGGATTTTGGTCGATGGCGTCCCAATCGAAGGTGCTGCGGTCGATATGTTTTTCGCCCATTTGCACCATGTAGCCGGTGATTTTCAGGTCAGGGGCCAGCAGTTTGATCGCTTCGCGTGCGATGCCGCCTGCTGCCACACGAGATGCAGTTTCACGGGCAGAGGACCGCCCGCCGCCGCGATAGTCGCGGATGCCGTATTTCATCCAGTAGGAGATATCGGCATGGCCGGGGCGGAATTTTTCGACGATGTCGCCGTAGTCCTTGCTGCGCTGGTCGGTGTTTTCGATCAGTAGCTGGATGGGGGTGCCGGTCGTCTTGCCCTCAAACACGCCTGACAGGATTTTCACCGCATCGGGTTCTTTGCGCTGCGTGACGTTCTTGCCAGTGCCGGGTTTGCGCATGTCGAGCCAGACTTGCAGCATTTCAGGCGTCACGGGCACGTTCGGCGGGCAACCATCCACGGTCGCCCCAATAGCTGGCCCGTGGCTTTCGCCCCAAGTGGTGACGCGGAACATATGGCCGAAGGTGTTGTATGACATGGAGCTTCCCCTTTATGCGTTCTGTAACTGCGTGTGCGCAGGCCCTCAAGGGGTTTTGCCTTGCGCGTCTTTGCGCGACCTCCTATGCAGGCGCTACCTCGGGGGGCTTTTTCAAAAGCTGAGATTGCAATTCTGCTGACCCGTTGAACCTGAACCGGCTAACACCGGCGGAGGGAAGGTAACGGCAACAGCCCCCTTTTCCCTATCGCCGCAAAAGGAGGATGCCATGAAGTATCTTGCATTTGCAGCGGGCGTTTTGACTGCAACCTCGGCACTTACCGAGACGCCTGAACTGACTGTTTACACCTACGATAGTTTTGTCTCTGACTGGGGCCCCGGCCCTGCTGTGAAGGCGGCGTTTGAGGCGGAATGTGCCTGCACGCTGAACCTTGTGGGCGCTGGCGATGGCGCGGCCCTTTTGGCGCGTGTGAAGCTGGAAGGCGCGCGCACCGAGGCGGATGTGGTGTTGGGTTTGGATACAAACCTGACGGCAGCGGCCAAGGAAACTGGCCTGTTTGCGACGCATTCTGTTGAAGCAGAGTATGCCCTGCCAATCGAATGGTCCGACGACACATTTGCGCCCTACGACTGGGGGTATTTCGCTTTTGTGCACAACGCGGATGAGGCGGCGCCCACCAACTTCAAAGCGCTGGGCGCGAGCGACAAAAAGATCGTGATCCAAGACCCCCGTTCTTCGACCCCCGGTCTGGGATTGTTGATGTGGGTCAAGGCGGCTTACGGCGACGAGGCGGCGGATGTTTGGGCCGAACTGGCGGACAATGTTGTCACGGTCACTCCTGGCTGGTCCGAGGCGTATGGCCTGTTTCTGGAAGGTGAGGCGGACATGGTTCTGTCTTATACGACCTCTCCGGCCTATCATTTGATCGCCGAAGAAGACGCAACCAAAGCGGCTGTGGCATTTGACGAAGGGCATTATTTGCAGATCGAAGTTGCGGGCAAATTGAAAGGCTCTGACCAACAGGAACTGGCGGATCAATTCCTGCAATTCATGGTGTCGGATGCGTTCCAGACGATCATCCCCACAACGAATTGGATGTATCCTGCGGTGACACCTGCGGGCGGTTTGCCCGACGGGTTTGAAACACTGATTTCACCGGACAAAGCGTTGTTGGTCCCAGCGGATGAGGCAGATGCCTTGCGTGATGTTGCGTTGCCTGAATGGCAAAACGCGCTTTCCAAATAAGCCATAGGCTTGGGGTCAGCGCCGCGGTTTTGATCGCGGCGCTGATCCTGTCCGCATTGCTCGCTGTGGCGATGCGCGCGGAGGGTGAATTTGCCATGACGCCTGCCGATTGGGCGGCGCTGCGGTTCACCATTTGGCAGGCGATCTTGTCTGCCTTTTTTTCCTGTTTGTTTGCCATTCTTGTCGCTCGTGCCTTGGCGCGTCGTCGCTTTGCCGGGCGGTCGTTGTTGATCACGCTTTTGGGCGCGCCTTTTATCCTGCCTGTGATCGTGGCGGTTTTGGGCTTGCTTGCGATCTTCGGGCGCTCTGGTCTTTTGAATGATGCCTTGCGTGCGTTTGGCTTTGAAACAGTCTCTATCTATGGGCTTTTTGGTGTTGTTCTGGCGCATGTGTTTTTTAATTTGCCGCTGGCCACGCGCCTGATGGTGCAGGGCTGGCAAAGCGTGCCGGCTGAACGGTTTCGTCTTGTGGCACAACTGGGCATGCCACCACGCATGGTATTTCGCCTGATCGAATGGCCTTTGATTTTGCGCATTGTGCCGGGGGCCTTTGCGCTGGTGTTTGTGATTTGCCTGACCAGTTTTGCGGTTGCCTTAACCCTTGGCGGGGGGCCGCGTGCGACCACGATCGAGCTGGCGATTTATCAGGCGTTTCGTTTTGATTTTGACCTTGGTCGGGCGGCTGTTTTGTCGCTTTTACAGATTGTGGTGGCGGGGGGCGCAGCGGTGCTGGCGCTATGGTTGATCCCGCCGGTCAGCTTTGGCGGCGGCTTGGACCGGATGCAAACGCGATGGGATGTGCGCGGTGGGCTTCAGCGCGGCATCGATGCCAGTTTCATTGGCGCGGCGGCGTTGTTTCTGATTTTGCCTTTGGCGGCGATCACGCTGTCGGGTTTGCGTGGCTTGGGTGATGTGCCTTTGCATGTTTGGGGAACGGCATGGACATCGCTGTGGGTTGCATTGGTTTCTGTTCTTGCTTTGCTGGCCCTTGCTTTGCCGTTGGCGGGTTGGATTGCCACAACGCGTCGCGCATCGGTGGAAACGGTAGGCCTGTTGGGTTTGGCGGCATCTCCGCTGATGATCGGGACAGGGTGGTTTATCATCATCTTCCCGTTCGCGGACCCCGCCGATTGGGCCTTGGTTGTGACAATCTTGGTCAACGCATTGATGGCTTTGCCTTTTGCCTTGCGTATTTTGGTGCCGGTGATGCGCGAAACGGTGCAAAGTTATAGCCGTTTGTCGCAAGCGCTGGGGTTGCAAGGTGTGCGGTTGTGGATGTGGGTTTTTTTGCCGCGATTGCGCCCGCAGATCGGGTTCGCAGCTGGTTTGACGGGGGCATTGTCGGTGGGCGATCTTGGCGTTATCGCGCTGTTCGCGGACCCGGACCGCGCAACGCTGCCACTGCAGATGTACCGTTTGATGGGCAGTTACCGGTCTGAGGCGGCGGCAGGCGCGGCTTTGATTTTGCTGGTTTTGGCCTTTGGGCTGTTCTGGATTTTAGACGCTTGGGGGCGGCGCAATGCTATCGCTGAATAATGTTCTGATGTGTCAGGGTGCGTTTTCGCTTCGCGCCGATTTGATGATTGAAGCTGGCTGCAAGGTTGCTGTGATTGGGCCGTCCGGTGCCGGAAAATCGACACTGGTGAATGCGATATGTGGCTTTGTGGATGTGGCCGAGGGGCAGGTGCAACTGGACGGGCGCGACATTACCCAAGCCCTACCATCCAAGCGCCATATGGCGATCCTGTTTCAAGACAACAACTTGTTCCCACACCTCAGTATTGCGCAGAATGTTGGGCTGGGAATACGGCCAGCGATGCGTCTGTCACAGGCCGAAACCGCACAGATTTCCGTCGCTTTGGATCGTGTAGGGTTGGAGGGATTCGAGGACCGCAAACCAGCCGCTTTGTCGGGTGGCCAGCAAAGTCGCGCAGCTTTGGCGCGGGCTTTGGTGCAAGGCAAACCGTGGATGGTGCTGGATGAACCGTTTGCGGCTTTGGGGCCGGCCTTGCGGGCAGAAATGCTTGATCTGGTTGCGAGTGTCGCGATGGAAACCGGGGCAGGGGTGCTGATGGTGACCCACAGCCCCGACGACGCGCGGCGATTGGCCGATCAGGTCATCTTTGTCGCAGATGGTGTGGCAAACCCGCCAGTTGCGACGGCGGAATTGTTGGACAACCCGCCGTCTGCCTTGAAAGCGTATTTAGGCTAGCGCTTTGTGCGCCCCTACAATTTGCAACGCAGCCGCCGCGGCCTCTCGGCCTTTTTGCACAAAGTGTTCGCGGTAGATTGTGTTGTGATGATCCGTTTCCTGATAGTGGTGCGGTGTCAGGGAGACCGACAGCACAGGCACGCCGGTGTCCATTCCTGCCCGCATCAGGCCGTCAACGACGGCAGAGGCTACAAAATCGTGCCGGTAAATCCCGCCATCGACCACGAAAGCCGCACAAACCACAGCATCATATTTGCCTGATTTTGCCAGCGTTTGCGCCATAAGCGGCATTTCAAACGCGCCGGGCACATCGAAGGTGTCGATTTGGTCCATGGGGATGGTTTCTGAAAACCCGTCAAGGCTGCGGTCCACAATATCTGCGTGCCATGCGGCTTTGACAAAGGCGTATCGGGTGTGTGTCATAATAGTTCTCCTTTAGGTTCGACACGTCACCCAAGGCGATTACATGCAATGAGATCCCCCAAGCGGGAGGTCACACGCACATTCTCTTTCATCCGGACTATGACCGTCGGCTCAGGCATCTCACCTGATCTGCTTGACCCTCGAAAGCTATACAACCGAGGCGCTCGCGGGCTCATGGGGCAAACCCACATACCGCCGGTGGGGAATTTCACCCCGCCCTGAGAATAGGATTAAGTTGCAGAAGTTGTGCGTCCTCTGCAATAGAGAAAACGACCTGTGACGAAGCGTTCAAGACGCTTCGGTCAAAGTGAAATGTTGTATGAAAATTCGAACGTCGGCGATCGCCGCTGCGCAAAAATGGTGGACCAATCAGATGCATCCCAATCCGATCTTTCATACCGAAGATGCACAACGCAATCTTGCCTACGCCCGCGAGACAGCATTTGGCGTTCTAGCTGTGAATGCGCCGGATGGCCCACACATCAGCCATATCCCGTTTCTGTTGTCCGAGGATGGGAGAACCGCGGAGCTTCATCTTGTGCGTTCCAACCCGATTGCACGCGCTTTAAAGACGCCTTTGCGTTGCAAGATTGCGGTATCTGGTCCTGATAGCTACATCTCGCCGGACTGGTACAAGGTGCCCGATCAGGTGCCCACATGGAACTATGTGGCTGTGCATTTGAGCGGTGAACTGACGTTGCAACCCCAAGATAAGATGCATGACTTGCTGGACCGGCAATCTGCGTTTTTTGAAGACCAACTGCTGCCCAAGCCCCCGTGGCTCACGAGCAAAATGACCCCTGACGTTTTGCACAAGATGATGCGCCAGATTGTGCCGTGTCGTATGGATGTGACGGGCGTGGACGGGACGTGGAAGCTAAGCCAGAACAAGCCTGATGATGTGCGGCTGCGGGCCGCTGACGGGGTTGATGCCTATGGAATCGGAACTGATCCACGCGTGCTGGCTGCCTTGATGCGTGGAGCGTCGGGTGCGAAATGATGGTCGCGCGACTTCGGAAATGACCGTGTTGTAAGTTTCGGCACCTCTGGCAATAGTGTATGTGACGCTTGCAAAAGGAACCCTGCGATGAAGCTATATTACAGTCCGACCTCACCCTATGTTCGCAAAGTCATGATTTTGCTAAGCGAAACAGGACAAACAGACGACGTTGAGCTGGTGTCGTCCTCAACATCGCCCATTAATCCGGTTGACGGGCTACAGGCAAAAAACCCGCTCAATAAAATTCCTGCGCTTGAGCGTCCGGATGGCCCGACGTTGTACGACAGCCGTGTGATTTGCCAGTATCTGGATGATCGTGCAGGCGGGGCATTGTACCCGACAGGTGCGCGGCGCTGGGACACGCTGACGCTTGAGGCGACGGCGGATGGCATTCTGGATGCGGCTTTGTTGGTCACCTATGAGGGGCGCATGCGTCCGGCTGACAAGCAATGGGATGAGTGGTCAGACGCGCAGTGGGGTAAAATTGTGAGCGGATGTGCCGCCTTGACCACACGTTGGATGAGCCATTTAAACGGACCGTTGGATATGGGACAGATCGCGGTGGCATGTGCGCTGGGCTATGTCGATTTCCGACATGACGCCCGCAACTGGCGCAAAGGAAATGACGCTTTGGCGGATTGGTATGCCAAGTTTGCAGAACGCGACGATATGAAAGCGACGGTGCCGCCTGCGGGGTAAGTACGGACGCCTGAACCTGCCGGACTTTACCGGAATGTGTTCCGCTTTTTCAGGACACGATGTGGTGGTTTTCAGATTTGGACGCGAAGCCAGTCTGAAAACCCGCTCCGATTCGGTATAAATTTGCGTAAGACGCCTGACGCACCTTGAAAATTGCAGCGCAATTACACTTAAAAATACCTGTTTTCTTAAACTTAACCTCTACCTGCGACCAGATGCGTCAATGATGTGTCTGGACGGGTGCGCTTCACCAAGCTAGATACCGCCTCAGCACGGCTGCGTTTTGACGCCGCCCTTACGCCCAATGGCCTGGTTTGGCCTTGAATAAATGGAGAACCCACGTGTCCGATCACGAAGAACACGAAGGCACCCGCCGGGACTTTCTGTACTACGCCACAGCTGGCGCCGGTGCGGTCGCGACAGGCGCTGCGGTTTGGCCTTTGGTCAACCAGATGAACCCCTCAGCAGATGTGCGCGCCTTGGCGTCGATCCGCGTGGACGTTGCCGATGTTGAGCCGGGCACGCAAATCACGGTGAAGTGGTTGGGCAAGCCTGTCTTTATCCGTCGCCGTACAGACGAAGAAATTGAAGCGGCACGGGCTGTTGATCTGGCTGATTTGCCGGATCAAGGCGCTGAAAACGCAAACCTGGGCGACGTGGACGCATCTGACGCGAACCGTGCCTTGTCGGAAGACGGCGAATGGCTGGTGATGATGGGCGTTTGCACGCACTTGGGCTGTGTGCCTTTGGGTGATGCGGGCGACTTTGGCGGCTGGTTCTGCCCGTGCCATGGTTCGCACTACGACACAGCTGGTCGTATTCGCAAAGGCCCGGCGCCTACGAACCTGCCGGTTCCCCCTGCAGAATTCGTGGATGAAACCACGATCAAACTCGGTTAAGGAGAAAGACCTATGGCTGGAATTCCTCACGACCATTATGAGCCCAAAACTGGCGGCGAAAAGTGGCTTCACTCGCGCTTGCCTGTTGTTGGTTTGCTTTATGACACATTGATGATCCCAACACCCAAGAACCTGAACTGGATGTGGATCTGGGGCATTGTTCTGACGTTCTGTCTGGCGTTGCAAATCATCACCGGTATCGTTTTGGCGATGCATTATACGCCGCATGTCGACAACGCCTTTGCGTCTGTTGAACACATCATGCGCAACGTGAACGGCGGCTATATGCTGCGGTATTTGCATGCAAACGGTGCGTCCTTGTTCTTTATTGCCGTGTACGCCCACATCTTCCGTGGTTTGTATTACGGGTCTTACAAAGCGCCGCGCGAAATCACATGGATCATCGGCATGCTTATCTATCTGATGATGATGGGCACCGCGTTTATGGGTTACGTTTTGCCATGGGGACAAATGTCCTTCTGGGGTGCGACCGTGATCACCGGCCTGTTTGGTGCGATCCCGTTTGTGGGTGAAGCGTTGCAGACATGGCTTTTGGGTGGACCAGCGGTGGACAACGCCACGCTGAACCGTTTCTTCAGCTTGCACTACTTGCTGCCCTTCGTGATTGCCGGTCTTGTGATCGTGCACATCTGGGCGTTCCACACCACCGGCAACAACAACCCGACAGGCGTTGAAGTGCGTCGTGGGTCCAAGGAAGAAGCAGAAAAAGACACGCTTCCATTCTGGCCCTACTTCGTGATCAAGGACTTGTTCGCGTTGGCCGTGATCCTGGCGGTATTCTTCGCAGTGGTTGGGTTTATGCCGAACTATCTGGGGCACCCGGACAACTACATTGAAGCAAACCCGCTGGCGACGCCTGCGCATATTGTTCCTGAATGGTACTTCTTGCCGTTCTATGCGATTTTGCGTGCCTTCACCTCAGAGGTTTGGGTCGTGCAAATCGCGTCCTTTGTGACCGGTGGGATCATCGATGCGAAGTTCTTTGGTGTTCTAGCTATGTTTGGTGCGATTGCGGTTATGGCGCTTGCGCCGTGGCTGGACACATCAAGCGTTCGCTCTGGCCGTTACCGTCCAATGTTCAAGTGGTGGTTTGCGCTGTTGGTTGTCGATTTCTTTGCCCTGATGTGGCTGGGTGCGATGCCTGCGGAAGAACCATACGCAACATTGTCTTTGATCGCCTCGGCCTATTGGTTCGGGTACTTCCTGGTCATTCTGCCATTGCTTGGCGTGATCGAGAAACCGGACACACCGCCTGCGACAATCGAAGATGACTTTAACGCACACTACGGTGGCGATGCGGCTGCGGGCTCTGCCCAGCAACCAGCCGAATAAGAGGATATGCGTATGTTCAAGAAACTCGCAATCAGTGCTGTGGCGGCCCTTGGGCTGGCCACAGGTGCCTTCGCCGCTGGCGGTGCCGGGCACGTCGAAAACTTCGAATACTCCTTCGAAGGTCCTTTCGGCAAATATGACCAAAACCAGCTGCAACGTGGTTTGCAGGTGTACACCGAAGTTTGCTCTGCGTGTCACGGCCTGAAGTTTGTGCCGATCCGCACGCTGTCCGACGAAGGTGGTCCGCACATGGACGAAGATCAGATCCGCGCCTATGCCGCGCAGTTCGATATCTTTGATCCCGAGCTGGATGACGATCGTCCCCGTGGCCCTGCCGATTTCTTCCCGGAATCCGGTTTGGAAAACGCGCCCGATTTGTCCATGATGGCCAAAGCGCGTGCAGGTTTCCACGGCCCCTACGGTTTGGGCATCAACCAGTTCTTCAAAGGCATGGGCGGTCCTGAATATATCGCATCCCTGTTGACCGGCTACACCGGTGAAGAAAAAGAACAGGCAGGTGTTACGTTCTACGAAAACACGGCCTTTCCGGGCGGTTGGATTTCGATGGCGCCTCCGTTGTACGGTGAAGATGTTGAATATGCAGACGGTCATGCGAACGACCTGCATCACATCGCCGAAGACGTATCTGCGTTCTTGATGTGGACGGCTGAGCCGAAAATGATGGCGCGTAAGCAAGCCGGTTTTGTGGGTGTGCTGTTTTTGACGATCCTGTCGGTTCTGTTGTACCTGACAAACAAGCGTCTTTGGGCACCGCACAAGCGTAAGCACTAAACGCATCCAAAGTTTTGAAAGGCCCCGCGCGAACCATCGTGTGGGGCCTTTTGCATTTCAGGGGAGATGAAAGATGAATCCAAACACGAAAACGATGCTGGCGTTTCAGGTGATTCCCCGTTTGAGGGAAGGCAATAATTTCGAAGTCGTGGACCGTGCGATTGCCGTGGTTCAGGCGGCGGGCGTACCGTTTCAAGTGGGTGCGATGGAAACCACAATGCAGGGTGATCTAGATCATTTGCTGACAATTGTGAAAGCCGCTGAACAGGCGTGTTTGGACGCGGGCGCTGTCGAGGTCATCACAAACATCAAAATCCACACAACGACACCTGATGCCACAGACACGTTTTGCACATACGATCGCGGTGTGACGCCAGCCAACCATATGTTTGTCGGGACATAGGCTCAGGACCCACTAATGCTGTGGCGCTGGTTTGATGGGTCCTGAGCCTAAGCGTTACGTGTCGCCCTTTGGTCTTAAAAAGCAAGTGGCGCGGCGCATGTTGGTTTTTCGGTAATAGTCTGCGACCCCGCCACGCCTGCCCCGCGGAATATCGCTGACATCGTTCCATTCCAGATCAAAACCGGCGCTGTCCGCCATCAATTCCATCGCGCGAAAGGACGGCACGCCTTTGACGGCGATCTCGTGCCCGTCGTATTCCGGTATAGCGTTTAGAATTTGGTCTGTGCGTTCTTGCACCAGCTGAATGATCGGATTGTCGCGTGTTGAAAACTCACTGTCGATGATGACAAGCTTTGGTTTCACGGCGCGAATTTGTTTTAACAGACGTTGGTGATCCATAATGTGGTAGTAGATGCCCAGCACTCCGACCACGTCAAATCGTTCGCCCTCGGCAATCGCTGCATCCAGGCCGTCAAAGATATCGGTGCAGTGCAATTGTACCTTGTTCCGCAGCTCTTCATCGGGGAAATCGGGAAACGAATCTATCAATTCCTGTCGCCCCTCAAACCCGACCACTTCGCGTGCACCAGCCGCCGCAAAGGCATAACACCAACGCCCGTCATGGGACGCCAGATCAAGTACGCGCGCGTTCTTGAAATAGGGTTTCACGGGACCGATGATAAACCTGCGTCGCAAGTTCAGACGGTTGGCTTGTGGGCGGTCAATTGACGCGTAACGTGGTAAGGTATCGATAAAATCAAAGAATGGCATAGAGGGAACTTTTGCTAAGACTGCCGGACCTTACCCCATCTGCTGCAAAAAGCTATCACATCTGCATTACGCGGTCAGCTGTTGTCCTTGCGTACCTTTAATCTGGGCGTGCACGATGGCGCCTTCGGTCTGCGGGACGTCAAAAACAACTTCGGTAAACTGTGGGGTGCGCCCCATCGTGGCGTTCTCCATCAGGACGTTGTGACGCTGCCCCACTTGCTGTGACAGATGCGCTTTGACTTGTGCGTCACCGGCCGCCCGCAACGCCGCGGCGCGCAGCTTGATGTCGGCACCGTTCACAGCCGGCATTCTGGCCGCTGGCGTGCCTTGGCGCGCCGAATAGGGAAAGACGTGCAACCACGTCAGATCGCAATCCTGAACCAGCTTTAATGAGTTCTGAAACATTGCGTCGGTTTCGGTTGGAAACCCCGCAATAATATCGGCACCAAATGTCATATCTGGCCGCAACGCTTTTGCGTCTTGCGTGAAGCGGATCGCATCATCGCGCAGGTGCCGCCGCTTCATCCGTTTCAAAATCATGTCATCGCCATGCTGAAGCGACAGGTGCAAATGCGGCATAAGACGTGGTTCAGTGGCAATGGCCTGCATCAGGTTGTCGTCGACTTCGATGCTGTCTATGGAACTGATCCGAAGCCTTGGCAAATCGGGGATCAACTTCAGGATTCGCATCACCAGATCGCCCAGTTTTGGTTCGCCCGGTAAATCAGCACCCCAGCTGGTCAAATCCACACCCGTCAGCACGACCTCGTTAAAGCCTTTGTCCACTAAGCGTTTGATTTGGTCTACAACCACCCCCGCCGGTACAGACCGAGAATTTCCTCGGCCATAAGGAATGATGCAAAAGGTGCAGCGGTGATCGCAGCCGTTTTGCACCTGTACGTAAGCGCGGCTGCGTGTGCCAAACCCGTCAATCAAATGACCCGCCGTTTCAGTGACCGACATGATGTCGTCCACTTGCACCGCTTCCGTTTCGCCGATGAAATCCGCAGCCAGCCCTTGCCACGTGGCGCCCTGCATCTTTTCGGTGTTGCCGATCACCGCATCGACTTCTTCCATGCTGGTGAAGGTGTCAGGTTCCGTTTGGGCGGCGCACCCTGTCACGATCAAACGCGCCTCCGGATTGGCACGGCGTAGTTTGCGGATGTCCTGACGCGCTTTGCGTACCGCTTCGGCTGTGACGGCGCAGGTGTTTACGATGACTGCATTTTGCAATCCGGCCTCTTGGGCCAATTCGCGCATGGCTTCGGTTTCATAGGCGTTCAAGCGGCAACCGTGGTTGGAAAACGTAGGGGCGCTCATGTCAGGCTGTCCAAAAAGCTTGGTGTGAGGGTTCCGGAAAACACATGCATCGTCTGCCCCGTCATCCAGACGCCGTCTTCGCGCCAATCAATATGTAATGTGCCCCCGTCAAGGTCGATCTGCACCTGACGCCCTGTAAGCCCCCTACGGGCTGCAGCCACAGCCGCGGCGCAACTTGATGACCCTGAGGCCAGCGTAATGCCGACACCACGTTCCCAAACCCGCATACGGATGTGGTCTGGCCCAATGATTTGCGCAAACTGAACATTCGTGCGTTCGGGATAAAGAGGGTGATGTTCCATCTTGGCGCCTTGGGCCGCCAAATCTACAGCCTCAACGGCATCGACGAAAAATGTGCAATGTGGGTTGCCCATGCCTGTCGCTGTTGGTGCCCCTGCTATAGGCAGTTCCATCGTATCCATGGCTTGCGCCAAAGGCACATCCGCCCATTCCAACTGCGGATGTCCCATATTCACCGAAGTTACACCAGCGCCTTGGTCGGTGGCGTGAAGCGTGCCGCGATCGGTCGTCAACTTAAGCGCCGTTTCACCAGAGCCGTCCATCAGGTAACGTGCGATACACCGGGTGGCATTGCCGCATGCCGCAGATGTTGATCCATCAGCATTGTAAAAAGTCAGATGTGCGTCCGCTTGCCCGTTTTCTATGACAGCAAGCTGATCAAATCCCACACCTTTATGACGATCTGCCAAACCTTTGGCCAACGCAGGGGTAATGTCCGCCCCGGTTGTACGGGCGTCAATAACGACAAAGTCGTTGCCTAGCCCGTGCATTTTCATAAAGGGCAGTTCATGTGCAGAATCTATAGCCATGGCGGGCATATAACCCCGTGTTTCGATCTAATCCAGTATGTCGCACAGAAAGATGAAAATGAGGGCTTGACCAATCATGCGACTCTTTCTAGTTACCCACCTCGTGGGGCCGTTAGCTCAGTTGGTAGAGCAGCTGACTTTTAATCAGCGGGTCGCAGGTTCGAATCCTGCACGGCTCACCACTTTACCTCTATTGCTGGTAAAACTTGCGAATGCCTCCTGTGGGCATAGGATCGCGCTTTACCATCTTGGCCAACGTTCACTTTGTGTCGTTCGGGGTGCATCGTAAGCTGTGTTGGGTGAAACCCCGTTCCTGCGCATGTCCCTTCTTTATCCTTTTACCTGTCTTGTCGCCTATGCCTTTAGGGGCGTGCCGCGTTGGGTCATGACCGAGGGTTTGGACTGCCATGTTAAAGTGCGCGAGGGGCACCGCGTTCTATATGCCGTGCGAGGTTCGTCTGTGTAAGCGCGCTGTGAAGGCTTCATGCTATGCAGGGCAACTGTAGTGATCGTTTTGAACGGATTTACCGGGTTATGGTCAGTGGGTTCCTTCAAGGGACTACGTTGCCCTGGTGCAGACCGTTCAAAAACAGGCAGTCGGAAAAGAAATTCAAAAAAAATCACATTAATCGAAAAAAGGGGTTGTGGGTTCTGAGAGCTGTCTTTATAGACACATTTCTCAGCAGGGAGCAACGAGCCACCCACTGAGGCGCCAGAGACAACAAAGCAGCAATGCAGCGGGGTTCGAGGTGATACGAAATACAGATACGATTGATGCTAGCGCGTCGTTTAGTTAGGGCGCTGTTGGTTTGATTTTGTCTGCGGGATCTGATCCCACGTTGTTTGAAAATTGAATATCTGAAGAGATATGTGGGCGGTTTGGTTCATTCGATGGATCAACCTTCTGTATATCAACGCCGGTAGAGAGACGCATTTATGTGTTGATCGATGACCGGTGTCAGCTTCACTGTTTGTACGGTTCTTCGGTTACTTTGGTAACTGAAGCACAGACAAACAGAGATGTTGGTCTGAACTTTGTGTCTGTCACAGGATGCATTTAGTAAGGCTAACGATGTGCAGAGGTTCGAACGTCAAGGATAAGCTGGTAACAGCTTTTCAACTTGAGAGTTTGATCCTGGCTCAGAACGAACGCTGGCGGCAGGCCTAACACATGCAAGTCGAGCGCTACCTTCGGGTGGAGCGGCGGACGGGTTAGTAACGCGTGGGAATGTACCCTTCTCTATGGAATAGCCATTGGAAACGATGAGTAATACCATATACGCCCTTCGGGGGAAAGATTTATCGGAGAAGGATCAGCCCGCGTTAGATTAGATAGTTGGTGGGGTAATGGCCTACCAAGTCTACGATCTATAGCTGGTTTTAGAGGATGATCAGCAACACTGGGACTGAGACACGGCCCAGACTCCTACGGGAGGCAGCAGTGGGGAATCTTAGACAATGGGCGCAAGCCTGATCTAGCCATGCCGCGTGAGTGATGAAGGCCTTAGGGTCGTAAAGCTCTTTCGCCAGGGATGATAATGACAGTACCTGGTAAAGAAACCCCGGCTAACTCCGTGCCAGCAGCCGCGGTAATACGGAGGGGGTTAGCGTTGTTCGGAATTACTGGGCGTAAAGCGCACGTAGGCGGATCAGAAAGTAAGGGGTGAAATCCCAGGGCTCAACCCTGGAACTGCCTCTTAAACTCCTGGTCTTGAGTTCGAGAGAGGTGAGTGGAATTCCAAGTGTAGAGGTGAAATTCGTAGATATTTGGAGGAACACCAGTGGCGAAGGCGGCTCACTGGCTCGATACTGACGCTGAGGTGCGAAAGTGTGGGGAGCAAACAGGATTAGATACCCTGGTAGTCCACACCGTAAACGATGAATGCCAGACGTCGGGCAGTATACTGTTCGGTGTCACACCTAACGGATTAAGCATTCCGCCTGGGGAGTACGGTCGCAAGATTAAAACTCAAAGGAATTGACGGGGGCCCGCACAAGCGGTGGAGCATGTGGTTTAATTCGAAGCAACGCGCAGAACCTTACCAACCCTTGACATACTCGTCGTCGCTCCAGAGATGGAGCTTTCAGCTAGGCTGGACGAGATACAGGTGCTGCATGGCTGTCGTCAGCTCGTGTCGTGAGATGTTCGGTTAAGTCCGGCAACGAGCGCAACCCACATCTTTAGTTGCCAGCAGTTCGGCTGGGCACTCTAAAGAAACTGCCCGTGATAAGCGGGAGGAAGGTGTGGATGACGTCAAGTCCTCATGGCCCTTACGGGTTGGGCTACACACGTGCTACAATGGCAGTGACAATGGGTTAATCCCAAAAAGCTGTCTCAGTTCGGATTGGGGTCTGCAACTCGACCCCATGAAGTCGGAATCGCTAGTAATCGCGTAACAGCATGACGCGGTGAATACGTTCCCGGGCCTTGTACACACCGCCCGTCACACCATGGGAGTTGGTTCTACCCGACGGCCGTGCGCTAACCTTTTAGGAGGCAGCGGACCACGGTAGGATCAGCGACTGGGGTGAAGTCGTAACAAGGTAGCCGTAGGGGAACCTGCGGCTGGATCACCTCCTTTCTAAGGATGTTCCTAGCAGCATGAACTTGTTCATACTCGTGGAACACTTAGCAAGAACAGCAAACAAAGCTGTTCAACATCAAAGGCATCGCAAGATGACCTTCGGACCGAGCCGTCCTCATATCTCTTCAGCAAGCGTCTTGCGCAGCAAGGCGCGTAGCCCTGTCAGGGTATTGGCGTAGCCAATATCCCGAGAAGGGAAGAAGGTGCGACATGCACCAACGAACGCCGATTTTGCATCCGCAAGATCAGCTGGGGCCTTAGCTCAGTTGGTAGAGCGCCTGATTTGCATTCAGGAGGTCAGCGGTTCGACCCCGCTAGGCTCCACCAAACATTCCGGCATTTGCCAGGATGCGCGGTCCTGAAACGGACCCAATCAAAATGGGTCGGTAGCTCAGGTGGTTAGAGCGCACGCCTGATAAGCGTGAGGTCGGAGGTTCAAGTCCTCCTCGACCCACCATTTTGAAAGATAGAACACATCATCAAGCCTTTCTACGGAAAGGTTTGACAGTCTGTTCTACAGACTTTGACATCGTTTATAGAGATACAAAATATCAACACTGTTTGATCGCCATAAGTAAGTGGATGATCTCAGTTTGGTGCTGACGGCTTCGGCCCGACGCGAGCGTTTGACATAGGCTGTTTCCTCGGCCTCTCAAGCGTCTGCCATCTGAAACGAACAGAGTTGTCCAAGTCAAGTACACTAACCACGAATGCTTCGCACGAAGCATTCAACTAGTCAGCATGATACAAACATGCTGGCGGGAAAAGTATACTTTTGACCAGAAGAATGGAGTGAGTTTCTTACCAGCTTCTCGCTCCGCGTTAGACGCAAGTCTTTCTTTTTCTGGATCAAATCAAGCGCGAGAAGGGCGTTTGGTGAATGCCTTGGCAGTAAGAGGCGATGAAAGACGTGATACTCTGCGATAAGTCATGGGGAGCTGAGAATAAGCTTTGATCCATGAATTTCTGAATGGGGCAACCCACCTGACAGTTTGTTATTATTACCTTGGTAATTAATAACGGGCTGAAACAGGTACTTATAGACTGAATACATAGGTTTATAAGAGCAAACCCGGGGAACTGAAACATCTAAGTACCCGGAGGAAAGGAAATCAATTGATACTCCCCTAGTAGCGGCGAGCGAACGGGGACCAGCCGAGCTGTAATTGCGAGCAGAACAACCTGGAAAGGTTGACCATAGTGGGTGACAGTCCCGTATGCGAAGCATGATCAGACGTATTAAGTAGGGCGGGACACGTGAAATCCTGTTCGAAGATCGGAGGACCACCTTCGAAGGCTAAGTACTCCTTACTGACCGATAGTGAACCAGTACCGTGAGGGAAAGGTGAAAAGCACCCCGACGAGGGGAGTGAAACAGTACCTGAAACCGAACGCCTACAAACAGTTGGAGGGCCCTTGCGGCCTGACAGCGTACCTTTTGTATAATGGGTCATCGACTTGGTCTATCTAGCAAGCTTAAGCCGTTAGGTGTAGGCGCAGCGAAAGCGAGTCTTAATAGGGCGAATGAGTTAGGTGGATCAGACCCGAAACCGAGTGATCTAGGCATGGCCAGGTTGAAGGTAAGGTAACACTTACTGGAGGACCGAACCCACATCTGTTGAAAAAGATCGGGATGAGCTGTGCCTAGGGGTGAAAGGCCAATCAAACTCGGAGATAGCTGGTTCTCTGCGAAATCTATTTAGGTAGAGCGTCGACCGAATACCCCGGGGGGTAGAGCACTGGATGGGTAATGGGGCCCCACAGGCTTACTGATCCTAACCAAACTCCGAATACCCGGGAGTACTAGTCGGCAGACACACAGCGAATGCTAACGTCCGTTGTGGAGAGGGAAACAACCCTGACCTACAGCTAAGGCCCCCAATTCATGGCTAAGTGGGAAAGCAGGTGGGACGACCAAAACAACCAGGAGGTTGGCTTAGAAGCAGCCATCCTTTAAAGATAGCGTAACAGCTCACTGGTCTAATTAAGTTGTCCTGCGGCGAAGATGTAACGGGGCTCAAGCCATGAGCCGAAGCTTAGGATGCAATTTATTGCATGGTAGCAGAGCGTAGTGTGACATAGTTCCATGTGTCCTTATCCTCCTTCGGGTGGAATTGGACACAAGGAGCTTTCTGTGAAGCCGGCGCGTGAGCGATCCGGTGGAGAGATCACTAGTGAGAATGATGACATGAGTAGCGACAAAGAGTGTGAGAGACACTCTCGCCGAAAGTCCAAGGGTTCCTGCTTAAAGCTAATCTGAGCAGGGTAAGCCGACCCCTAAGGCGAGGCCGAAAGGCGTAGTCGATGGGAACCAGGTTAATATTCCTGGGCCATGGAGTGGTGACGGATCTCGAAGGTAGTTCATCCTTATCGGATTGAATGGGCTGCTTAGAGGTTCCTGGAAATAGCCCTCCTATAAGATCGTACCCTAAACCGACACAGGTGGACTGGTAGAGAATACCAAGGCGCTTGAGAGAACTATGTTGAAGGAACTCGGCAAAATACCTCCGTAAGTTCGCGAGAAGGAGGCCCGGTTCCTAGGCAACTAGGGGCTGGGGGCACAAACCAGGGGGTGGCGACTGTTTATTAAAAACACAGGGCTCTGCGAAGTCGCAAGACGACGTATAGGGTCTGACGCCTGCCCGGTGCCTGAAGGTTAAAAGGAGGGGTGAGAGCTCTGAATTGAAGCCCAGGTAAACGGCGGCCGTAACTATAACGGTCCTAAGGTAGCGAAATTCCTTGTCGGGTAAGTTCCGACCTGCACGAATGGCGTAACGACTTCCCCGCTGTCTCCAACATAGACTCAGCGAAATTGAATTACCTGTCAAGATGCAGGTTTCCCGCGGTTAGACGGAAAGACCCCGTGCACCTTTACTACAGCTTCACACTGGCATTAGGCTAGCGATGTGCAGAATAGGTGGTAGACTTTGAAGCAGGAACGCCAGTTTCTGTGGAGTCATCTTTGAGATACCACCCTTCGCTCGCTTGATGTCTAACCGCGGTCCGTTATCCGGATCCGGGACCCTGTGTGGCGGGTAGTTTGACTGGGGCGGTCGCCTCCTAAAGCGTAACGGAGGCGCGCGAAGGTTGGCTCAGAGCGGTCGGAAATCGCTCGTTGAGTGCAATGGCAGAAGCCAGCCTGACGGCGAGACTGACAAGTCGAGCAGAGTCGAAAGACGGCCATAGTGATCCGGTGGTCCCAAGTGGGAGGGCCATCGCTCAACGGATAAAAGGTACGCCGGGGATAACAGGCTGATACTGCCCAAGAGTCCATATCGACGGCAGTGTTTGGCACCTCGATGTCGGCTCATCTCATCCTGGGGCTGGAGCAGGTCCCAAGGGTACGGCTGTTCGCCGTTTAAAGAGGTACGTGAGCTGGGTTTAGAACGTCGTGAGACAGTTCGGTCCCTATCTTCCGTGGGTGTAGGATATTTGAGAGGAGTTGCCCCTAGTACGAGAGGACCGGGGTGAACGATCCACTGGTGGACCTGTTGTTGCGCCAGCAGCAGTGCAGGGTAGCTATGATCGGACAGGATAACCGCTGAAGGCATCTAAGCGGGAAGCCCCCCTCAAAACAAGATATCCCTGAGAGCCGAGGTAGACCACCTCGTCGATAGGCCAGAGATGTAAGTGCGGTAACGCATTCAGTTGACTGGTACTAATTGCTCGATAGGCTTGATTTGATCCAGTAAAAGCAAGACTTCTTAGGAAGTTTAGCGATGAACGGTAAATCAAAAGCATACACATCACCTTATGTGCACAGCACGGAGCACATAAGTTAAGTTCAGCGTACGCTGACTTGGACAACACTATATTTTGTATCGTTGCTGTTCAAAGCAGCAACTTGAATGGTTCTTTTTTGGTTTGGTGATCATAGCGCAAGTGAAACACCCGGTCCCATCCCGAACCCGGCAGTTAAGCACTGTAGCGCCGATGGTACTGCGTCTTAAGGCGTGGGAGAGTAGGTCATCGCCAAACCTAATAAGAACCATTCAATCTTAAACGATAACAAAAATTACACAAAAATCTAAAACCAAAAACCGCAAATGCCAAACAAGGTAAATGACTTGTTTGTTGTTACCTATCTTCGATAGTAACTCTGTATGAAAATTTGCGCGATTACTATGGTTTATAGAGACTACTGGGCGCTTGCGCAGTGGGTCAGGCATCACTCGGCTTTGGTCGGGTTAGAAAACCTTTACATTGTTGCTCACGGCAAAGACGAAAAGATCGATCAGATTGGGCAGGGTGCAAATGTTATCACGATCCCACGGGATACTTTAGAAAGCTTCGACCTTGTGCGGGGCCGTCTTCTAAACGGTCTACAAGCGTCTCTGTCCCATGTGTTTGATTGGGTCATCCGAACTGATGCGGATGAATTGATCGTATATGATCCAGAACGATACTCTTGTCTTTCTGACGTTTTGGCAGGTCACGAGAATGCAGCGGTTTTCGCGCTTGGTTGCGACCTCTTCCAATTAGAGAGTGGGTATGAGCTGGCGTTTACCGGGCACTATAGCAAAGCGTTCGCCGTAAGCGATGACACACGGCTGTTCCTGCATGGGGTTCGTATCCGCAAGGGTTTGGTTGCCAAATATCCGTACCAGATGCCTCCCGGTTTATACCTTTTGCATTTGAAATATGCTGATCTGTCGCAGACCGCGATATCCAATCAACACAGAGAAAACATTGCAAACCAAGACGGAATTGGGCTGCCTGGTGTTGCTTGGAAAGACACCAAAAAAGAGACCGAAAAAGTATACAACCAGCTGTTATCCAAGGAGAATACAGGTTTCCGAAACGCAGAAAGTATTGCTTACGACAAGCTGGGATCGAACCCGATCCGCGATGCCGAGAAAAGAGCCGTTCGTTGTAAAAAACTGCGATTTCACTATAAGACACAGCCCCCTGTGTGGTTTCCAAACCTAGAACCGTAAGACAACCCGCCAGCTGGTCTTCATCAAAATATTCCTACGGTTTGGAACCAAAACGTTTGTTGTGCGTTGGGTCTACAAGCAAACAAGAAGGAATAGACACAATGGAATATGCTGGTATCGGTGGTGTAATTATCTTGGCCCTTAACATTTGGGCGATCGTTTCAATTATTGGGTCCGGCGCTTCGACCGGCGGCAAAGTGATCTGGACCTTGTTGGTTCTGGTTTTGCCAGTTATCGGCTTCATCGCATGGTTCTTTGCAGGCCCGCGATCAAACCCAAGCATCGCCTAACATCTTTCAAGCCAAGCGGCGTGGGTAAAACCACGCCGCTTTTTCCGTTTCAGAACGCAAAGTCACCTGGGGTCAAAATGTTACAACGCCGCCTTTCAGCGACATGTCTGACAATTCTGGCTGGCGCAACGATCCTTTTCAGTTTGCAACATGCAAAGGATATTGGGGCCCCGATCATTTCGGCACTGTTGCTGGGGGTCGTCCTAACGCCCCTGTCCGATCTATGGGATCGGCTACGGGTGCCGCCAGCGTTGTCTGCGTTCTTTTCCGTGTTGCTTGCAATTTTGACAATTTTGGCGATTTTGCTTTTGGCCGAACCCTACGTTTCCAAGGTCGTTAGCCAAGCGCCCCTAATTTGGGAAGAACTGCGGACGACAGTTGACGAATTTAAACGGGTTCTCAGGGGCCTTGAACAAATATCTGAAGATGTTGTTCAAGCCATTGAGCCCGCAAACGGTGTTGCGGCCACAGAAGGCAGCGTCAGTATTCCGTCTATCACCGATGCTTTGTTTCTGGCCCCACAATTTGCCGCACAATTCCTGATTTTTACAGGCACGCTGTATTTTTTCCTAATGTCGCGTAACGAGATCTACGATTGGGCAAGCCGTTCATTTCACCGCTTTGGGGAAAATGAATTGCGTTTTGCGGGGCAACAAGTCGCCCGCTACGTTCTGACCATTACAGCCATAAACGCCGGCATGGGCGCAGTTGTTGCATTGATCATGTACTTTCTGGGAATGCCGTCCCCTATACTTTGGGGGCTCATGGCGTTTGGTTTGAATTATATTCTGTATCTAGGCCCCATAACACTGGTTGTTACCCTTCTGGTCGCAGGCATTGTGGTGTTCGATGGCCCTATCAGCTTCTTACCGGCTGCGATCTATCTGTCTATCAACGCCACTGAATCGCAATTTGTCACACCTACATTGGTGGGCCGCAGCTTGTCTGTGAACCCTTTGACGGTGTTTCTATCTTTGGTATTCTGGCTCTGGCTTTGGGGGCCAATCGGCGGGATCATCGCCATTCCCCTTTTGGTTTGGTGCATGGCGGCCTTTAAACGGATAGATGATCACACCATCTCGTCAGGTACCCCTGGCAGGTTGTAACCGAATTCCGCGGCGGCTTCCGTGGAGTGGGGCAAGATGAAACCTTTTCGTGCCTCCGGTGCCAGTCTTGCATTGTTGTACGCATGTGACATCCATGCCTGCTGAGCGGTCGCCAAATTGAAACAAGCGTCATCTGCATTCGGCCCCAACCAATTGGAAAAACACCGCTGCGTCAGTGCGGCGACTTCTTGAGGGGTTTGGGTGGCGATCCCGGCCTCTGAATCCCAGCCGAGGCTACGACCGTTTAAATTCGCAGAGGACACGATGGCGCGTCGATCGTCAAAGATCGATACTTTAGAATGGACATACACAAGCGGCGCGTCGTGATCAGTTGCACGCCCGTCGTCGTCCACTTTGCGGGGCTGCAGCGGCGAGCCTATGAACAATCGTCCCCCGAAGGCGCGGCGCATTATCTGAATGCATTTGGTTTGCAAATAATCCCCAAACGCCACGTCGCTGCCTGGTGTGTCATCAAAAGCAGCTTCTTCAGGGGCAACCGGCAAAACGATGATCACGCGTAAGTCTGGCGCACGCTTTGCTTGTTTTGCCAAATGCTTTGCCAATTTGCGGTCTCGCAGAAACTGGCTTTCTAGATAGATCAAGCGTGTTGATTTAGAGATTTCAGAAAGATGTATCTCGGCCAGCTCTTGGACGTTCTTTCTGGGTGACAGAAACGGAAGTGCAAAGCGGCGTCGCTGTGACAGCGTTCGCAACAGATATTTCGTAGGTTGGGCGCGAAACCCTTGGGTCACCGCATTGAAGCTTTCCAGATGCTCCGCAGCCTCTTGTGCCACAGGTCCATCCACGATCATCTGAACGTCATGCCATGTGTCTTTTGCTGCGCGATCATGCTGCACAGTGTCATAGCGGTGATCGTTCAGATCCAATCCGCCCACATACAGGTTGGTCCGGTCAAACACCGCTATTTTTTGGTGATGGGTTGCAGGATGTAAGGGAGGTGGAGGAAACAACCGGGCTTTCCACTTTCCATTTTTGCGTTTTGCCAAGGGCAACAAGCGGGGTGCTGCCCGTTCATCGCCTTGCAGTTCCGCGTTCAATTCATCTTTTGCCTTATCCAGACTTTCCTGCAATTGCCCTACAAGGCGTGGCCATAACAACAGCCGTGGCAGAAGGCCCACACGTGCAGGGTGCATTGATGCGGTGGCTTTGAAAAATGCCGGATTATCTGACGCCCGCGCGGCAGTATTCAACCGGCGCACGCAGGCCCAAGTATAAATGTGGCTGCGTGGTGCTACAACGGGATCGAAATCGCTGATCGTCAATGTGATGCGCACACCACGATTCAAGGTGGCTGTGATCAGATCAGCCCACGTTTTCCCGATCACTTTGGCCCTTTCGGACCGCAGCGGTGTTTCGGGGTCAAAGATGCGAAAGCTGGCAATAATTTCATGCCGCGCGTTCATAAATTCTGTCTCGAACGCCGGAAAGGCCTCGGATGCCGTTATCAGAATATCAAAACGACGTTTCACATCTTTGCCTGTCAAAAGTCCGGTGTCTCGGGGGTAAACTCTGCAATTTTGAAATGCACCGTCATTGCGTAGCGATCATCGTCTTTTTCTACGTCGATCTTACCACCCAATTGGATGCCAAATGCCGTAATCAGCTGTGCGCCAAGACCTGTGCTTTCTGACGTGACGGATGCGCCCACGGAATTTTCAATCGACACTGTGCAAGTATCGTCAGCCTGAACCAAGCTGACCTTTAACCAAGGTTTGTTATTTTCCGAACTGCTGATGTATTTCATAGCATTGGTCATGCCTTCAGCCATCAGCAGAGACAATGGAACAGCTTGATCGGGGAACAACAAGACAAGCTCGATGTTGGTTGTAACGTCCACCACATCGTTGCCAGATGTCGCAAGTTCCAGTGTTTTTTCAACGATATCGGTGACCAGCGCGCCTGAGTTCACACGGCCTGCATTTTGGGATTGGTACAGATCCCGGTGAATGGTGGCCAAGCTGATGATCCGGTCTTGCAAGCGTGCAAGAACCGTTTTGGTTTCTTCGCTTTCGGCTTCGCGGATTTGCATGTTCATGATTGACGAAATCAATTGAAGGTTGTTTTTGACCCGGTGATGAACTTCCTTGATCAGTACATTCTTTTCACGCAATGAATCTTCCAGCTTCGCCTCATCTTGCATGATGTTCTGAGCCATCGCCTCAAAGTTATCGTTTAAAGACTGGAATTCGATGGGCATGGTCATCGGCTTTTCAGGTTCACTCATCCTGCGGTTTTTGGCGAAATTGTCCATGGCTTTGCGCAGCTGCACCATATGGCGCAACACAAGGGTGTAGATGGACAACATCGCCACGCTCATGCTGGCGACCCACATAAGAACCGGAAACAGTGCAGGCTGGATAAACGCAGCAATGTGATTGCCCAACCCAGTGTCCACACGCCATATCCCCATCACTGTCGCGGGGCTGCCTTCGATCGGCACAACAGTGTATCTGCGGGCTTCTCCTGCGGTATTTTTGGCTTTGAAGGCTCTGGTCTGGGTTGTCGACAGCGTGTCCAAAGGCATTGACGCCGGCAGTTGCAAAGCGGCGGTGTCGATGTCGCTGCGCGCCGTCAGGATTTCACCGTCTGCGTTAAATGTGACCAGTTCTTGCAGTCCAAGTGCTTCAATTTGATCTGACACATTTGGCAACCCGTCGTGAGGGATCGAAATCGAAATAAAGCCTGCAAATGCGCCGTCCAGTTCAAAAGGTTCTGAAACGATGAACACCGACTTTCCTGTCAGCGCGGCATTCCTGTTTACCTCAATTGACCTCTTTTGGGCGTCCATGATGGGTTTGAAGTTCGGAAAACTGGAAAAATCGTAGTCTTGCCCAGTCGATGAGCAGGTCATTAACCCCGAAATAGGTAAAATCCCGATGAAACTGTAAGTGTCGTCGTTTTCGATAAACGATCCAAGGTGCTCGGTGCATGCGTCTGGATCGTCCACAAAATCGCCTGCAATCGATCCAAAAAACTGTGCGACTCCAAAGGCGCGTTCGATAAGAAGTTCTTCTGTTTTGGCGGCGCGACCCGTCACCGCCAGCAAAGCAAGTTGGGCGCTATTTTCGGCTTCGGTTGCAACCCGGTTGGTTTGGAAGATGGCGACCGCCCCTAAAGGAAGCAGCGCCAGTGTCATCAGCAACATGGTTTGCACCAATAAATTGCGAGGCCGAAGATTGTTCATACAGATGGGATTCCAGGATTGCCTACGACGGCAAGTGTCGCGGTGTCGGTCAGTTCCAAGGCGTCATCATCGTCCAGTTGCAGCAAACTGGCAAGCTTTGTGCGTGCACGATTGACCCTGCTTTTGATGGTTCCTGTCGCCACACCGCACATTTCGCCCGCTTCCTCATAGGAAAATCCAGAGGCACCAACCAAAATCAACGCCTCACGGTGTTCGTCGGGCAATTGGTCGAAGGCTTGTTTGAAGTCCATCATTTGTAGACGGCCGTCATGTTCAGGTTTGACAGCCAACGTGTCAGAAAACGCATTGTCGACGTCAGCGACTTCGCGGTTCAGCTTTCTGCGGCTTGTGTAGAAGGTGTTTCGCAAAATAGTGAACAGCCACGCACGCATGTTTGTGCCGGGTTTGAACTTATCCATATTGCTCCATGCTTTCAGCACGGCGTCTTGCACCATGTCATCAGCGGTTGCGCGATTTCGCGTGAGGCTCAATGCGAAAGCGCGAAGGGCTGGCAAATGCGTGACCAGCTCGTCCTTGGGGTCAAGCGTGCTCATTTTCGGCCCTTCAGCTCTTCGTCCTGAGCACGCAAGACAGTAAGCAGATCAATAATTTGATCCGGCATGTCGTCTTTTTCCAGATCGGAAAAAACCTGTTTCAGATTGTTGTCTATATATTGCGCGATCTTAGCTTGTTTTTGATCTTCGGAGCTTGCCATCTCTTTGCCTTGCCTCACTTACTTCAAATAAATCTGACGTCCACGGGAACCAACTGCGTTCCCCTGCGTTTGGTTCCAAGAATAATTGAAAAAAGGCCAAAAAAAATGAACCAGTCGGAAGCCGAAGTGAATTTTTCGGAACTTATCGCTGCTGAATTGCCCTATCTCAGACGCTACACGCGCGCTTTGACAGGGTCGCAGGCGCGTGGGGACAAGTATACCGTCGCCACACTTGAGACTATCCTGAAAGATCGAAGCCCCTTTGATAACGATGATCCGGTCAAAGTAAATCTGTTCAAATGTTTCCATGCGATCTGGATCACAACAGGCCAAATGTTTGCAGAACCCGAAGACAGCCTTCGAGGTCGCGCGCAGGGCCTTCTGGCCAAGTTAACAGCCAATTCCCGCGAAGCTCTGCTGTTGCGCACCATCGAGGAATTCAGCCTCGATAACATCGCGAAGATTATGCAGACGGATGTGGAAGAGGTGCGTGACCTGATCAGCGCTGCGAATACAGAGCTGGCGCAAAGCGTCACGGGCCGTGTCATGATTATTGAAGATGAACCGATCATCGCCGCCGACCTGACCGCTATTGTTACGGGTTTGGGGCACGAGGTTACAGGTGTGGCGCGCACCCACAAAGAAGCTGTCGCGTTGGGTAAAGAAGCCCCGGCTGATCTGATCCTTGCTGACATTCAGCTGGCCGACAATTCCTCTGGCATTGATGCGGTAAACGATCTGTTGCAAGTCATGGACGTGCCAGTGATCTTCATCACTGCCTTCCCAGAACGTCTTCTTACGGGTGATCGACCGGAACCTGCGTTCCTGATTTCAAAGCCCTTCCACGAAGCACAGGTGCAGTCGGCCGTCAGCCAAGCGATGTTCTTTGCGTCTACGCAGACTTTGAAGTCGTAATTTTAAAATCAAAAAAGCCCGCAAGCTGGTCTGCTTGCGGGCTTTTTTGTTTGATGGTGTGGGGTTGGCGCTATTGCGCCGTCATCGCCTTCAGCATCCACGCGGCTTTCTCATGAAAGGCAGCCCGTGATGTCGCCAAGTCTTCCGTGACCGGATCGTGTTTTTCGCCAGCAATCTTGATCAATGCATGCAGGCGATGGGCGACGCGTTCATGGTCTTTTGCCAGAATATCGCACATTTCACCTGCGGACGGGGATGTGTGTGCATCTTCGATCACAGAATTAGACATGATCTGGTCCATCGTCATGGGCGCCATTTGGCCGATTGCGCGAACCCGTTCTGCAATTTCGTCAGCCGCTGCGAACATTTCCTCGTACTGGCCTTCGGTCAGGTTGTGAATGGCGAAGAACAGCGGCCCTTCGACGTTCCAGTGATAGGCGTGGGTTTTGAACGTCAGGCGGTAAGTGTCGGCAAGGATGTCGGTTAAGCCTTCTGCTAGCGTTGCGGCTTCGCGTACTCCGGTCGAGATTTCACGGGCTTCGCCTACGACGTTAAGTGGTTGTGTCATGATATTTTCCTTTGTTCTTGGATCGGGGTTCAACTGCTTTTCGGGCTTAGCTGCGGAACACGCGCATGACCAAAGTCAGCACGAAGAGGGCCAAGAAAATGAAAAACAGGATTTGTGCGATGCCGGCTGACGCCGAGGCGATGCCACCAAATCCGAAAACAGCAGCGATGATCGCTACGACGAAAAAAATCAGTGCATAATGTAGCATTAGTGTCTCCATTCATTGCGTTTTACGCCAGTTTCCGTGGCGCCATCTGAGATACCAACCCACCTTCCCTGAAATCTGTTCCAATCTTTTTTGCAAACTGTCTGTAAAGTTTTTCGGAACTTCTGCGCGGTAAGCGGGTTGGGTGGTCAGCAACTGAAAAGGAGACAACCATGGCAAATGCCGCAAAACTACTGAACGGAAAAGCTGGCACACCTACAGGTGAAGACATCGCAAAACAAATCGAGGTTCTGCAAAACGACATCAGTTCCTTGACCAGCACGATCGCCCAAATGGGCAAAGCCAAAGGCGATGAAGCAGTATCGACAGCAAAAGCAAAACTGTCCGACGTACGTGACCAAGCCAACGATCACGCAGAGACAGCGCGGCTTCAGGCGATGGAATTGCAGGGCCAAGCCAACGATTTCATCCGCAAGCAGCCTGCGACCGCTTTGGGCGTCGCAGCGGGCGTCGGCTTTTTGGTCGGTTTGCTGAGCACACGGAAATAAGATGTTTGGTATTCGCAAAAAAGCTGCGAACACAGCAAAGCGGGCAGGCTTCCTGACGGGTGGCCTGCTGCTGTGCTGCGTTGGCGCAGCGTTCCTGACGCTGGCGGGCTGGCTGGCTTTGGTGCCTTTGGTTGGCATGCAGTTGACGGCCACCATCGTTGCGGCGGCGTATCTTGGAACTGGTCTGATTATGATCGGTGTTGGGGCGCGGTCTGACAGTGACAATGAGGTCGTAAAGGGTCTGCACGATCAGCCTGCACAGGCACCCACGTCCGGGCCGCCTATCATCCAAGCCTTTATGTATGGACTGGAGGCCGGTGCCCGGTCTGACCAGAGGCGGCACTAGCGACTGCGTCGATGATCATTTCTGCCTTGAATGGAACGTCGACAGACACACAAGGAAAGCCAGGATCATCTGGCTTTCCCAAACACACAACGCTTGCCCCGGTTGACGCCAATTCGTTCAGGAATTCCGATGGATCGTTGAATGCCTGACTGACGCTTGCAATCACGCAAGTGCCAGCACCGCGCACAGCAAGACTGCGGGCGTCAGCCAAATTCGGGACGACGTGGATTTTGCTATCCTGAAACGCTGTGCTTAGGATACCGGTTAGATCCATGCTAACGATGGGGTCGGGTTCGACAATGATGAAGACGCTTGGCATGATTCATCCATGTTTGATGTACTCCACTACACTACAGCGATGATACCACAGTCGCTATAATCTATGACATAGGAAGGACCATTATTGTGGCGACAAAATGCGAGAATTGTCCTTTGCGCCGCCGAGACGCATTTGAAGACCTGTCTGCGGAAGACGTAAGATTCATGCAGCGGTTCAAGATGGGTGAAATGATCGTGGATCCCGGAACGCCAATTTTGATGGAAGGCTCAAACAGCCCTCAGTTGTACACCGCGCTGCATGGCATGGGGTTGCGCTATAAACTGTTGCCAAACGGTGAACGGCAGGTGGTCAGCTTTATTTTTCCCGGTGATTTTATTGGCCTGCAGGCGGGCATTATGGGTGAAATGGGCCACTCTGTGGAAGCCACGACCAAAATGACGCTTTGCGTTTTCGATCGTGCATCGCTTTGGCAGTTTTTCAAGGAACGCCCCGAACGCGCGTTTTCGCTGACATGGCTTGCCGCCGTAGAAGAACATTTTCTAGGCGAAGCAGTGTCGACCCTTGGGCAGCGCACCGCGTTGCAAGGCGTGGCATGGGCTTTGGTGCGTGTGTTTTTGCGCGGCAAGTCCCTTGGCATGGAACGCGGCGGTCAGATGGCGTTCCCTTTCAAACAGCAGGATCTTGCGGACGCGCTTGGTTTGTCACTGGTGCATACCAACAAAACACTTGGGATTTTGCGCAAACGTCAGTTGGCGCATTGGACAGAAGGTGAATTGCGGGTCAGTGATCTGCAGGCTCTTGCCGATCTTGCAATGGTCGAAACCACCGCGCCGCCGGTACGCCCCATCTTGTAGTGCGCTATGGGCTGTGCGTGCTTGCGAACATCTTTAAGACCTCGGCGTTTCTGCGCTATGCTGTAATTCCTTAAAGCCATCTCGCGATAAGGATGCTATGCGCAAACGAAACAAAGGCTTGGGGACGGCATGAGCAAAAAACTATTTCTAACTGGCGCACATGGCATGGTGGGGAAAAACGTTCTTGCCCATCCGGACGCTCAGGAATGGACTATTCTGGCGCCAACATCGTCTGAACTGGATCTGACCGACGCGCATGCGGTGCGTGCGTTCTTCGCGGCGGAAAAGCCGGACGCGGTGGTGCATGCAGCGGGTAAAGTTGGCGGTATTCAGGCGAATATGGCCGACCCTGTCGGGTTCCTCGACATCAACCTCACAATTGGTCGAAACGTGATCATGGAAGCCCACAATGCGGGGGTTTCGCAACTGGTCAACCTTGCGTCTACATGCATGTATCCTGCCGGTGCGCCCAATCCTTTGACCGAAGATATGATTCTGACTGCCCCGTTAGAGCCTACAAACGAAGGCTACGCGCTGGCCAAGATTATGGCGACGCGCATGTGCCAATACATCAGCGCGCAAGACAGTGCGGCGCAGTACAAAACCTTGATCCCGTGCAACCTGTTTGGCCTACATGACAAGTTCGACCCGAAGCATTCACATCTGGTTCCCGCGATCATCCACAAGATGCACATTGCAAAAACCACAGGCGCAAAGACCGTTGAAATTTGGGGCGACGGCACGGCGCGCCGCGAATTCATGTTTGCCGCCGATTTGGCCGACGCCGTACATCGGTCGCTGGGCGATACCAATACCTTGCCCGATCTCATGAATGTCGGGTTGGGTCACGACCATACTATCAACGCATACTATGAAACGGTCGCTGAAATTGTCGGCTGGGAAGGGCGCTTTGTGCATGACCTGTCAAAGCCCGTCGGCATGAAACAAAAGCTTACGGACACGCGCCGCCAAACGGCTTGGGGATGGTCGCCGCAAACGTCACTGAAAGACGGGTTGTCCGCAACATACGAACATTATCTGAACGAGGTTTCCAAATGAGCCCTAAATTCCCATTGGCCACATCATCGTGGGACGAAAAAGAACAAGAAGCGCTGCAACGTGTCATTGCATCGGACATGTTTTCGATGGGGCAAGAAGTGAAAACCTTCGAAGCCCAATTTGCCAAGCAGTTCGGCAGCACCTATGCCGTTATGGTAAATTCCGGATCGTCAGCCAACCTTTTGATGACGGCGGCATTGTTCTACACGAAAACACCAAAATTGCAGCGCGGCGATGAAATTATCGTACCGGCCGTCAGCTGGTCCACAACGTACTATCCGCTTGCGCAATACGGGCTGCACCAAAAGTTTGTCGATATCGACCTGAACACACTGAACTATGATCTGGATCAGCTTGAAGCCGCGATTACAGACAAAACCCGCGCTATCATGGTGGTTAATCTTTTGGGAAACCCCAACGATTTTGCCCGCATAAAAAGCATTATCGGGGATCGCGATATCATCATCATAGAAGACAATTGCGAAAGCATGGGGGCCACGTATCAGGGCAAAGAGGCTGGAACCTTCGGCGTCATGGGCACCTATTCGGCCTTTTTCTCACACCACATCTCGACGATGGAAGGTGGTATTGTCGTCACCGACGATGAAGAATTGTATCATGTTATGTTGTCGCTGCGTGCGCATGGCTGGACCCGGAATTTGCCCAAGTTTAACAAGGTTACAGGCGAAAAGTCCGATGATCCGTTTGAAGAAAGTTTCCGGTTTGTGTTGCCGGGCTACAACCTGCGGCCGCTGGAAATGTCCGGGGCGCTGGGCCAGGAACAACTGAAAAAACTACCCGGTCTGATCGAAGGCCGCCGCGCGAATGGCGCCATGGTGCAGCGTGAATTGGGACAGCATCCGTTGTTCATGATCCAGCAGGAAATCGGACACAGCAGCTGGTTTGGCTTCAGTCTTGTGCTCCGTCCGGATGCTGACATGCAGCGCCCTGAATTGGTAAAACGCTTGATGGCCGCAGGGTTCGAATGCCGCCCGATCGTTGCAGGTAACTTCACCAAGAACGAAGTCATGCAACACATCGACCATTCCATTCACGGATCGCTAACCAATGCCGACTACATCGACGCCAACGGTCTGTTTGTGGGCAACCATCACTATCCGATCACCGAAGCCATCGCCGCTTTGAAAGCGCTTTAGGGCTTGGATGCGATTTTATTAGGCGAAAGCCGCCGCACCCCCTTGCAGTCCCCAAATTTCCGGACTAAACGCACGGTATTGGCGCGGGATGGAGCAGCCCGGTAGCTCGTCAGGCTCATAACCTGAAGGTCGTAGGTTCAAATCCTACTCCCGCAACCACTGACAACGAACGCCCCGCAGTATAAACTGCGGGGCGTCGGTCGTTTTGGTCTACCATTTCCATGATTGCACCCAGTTCACCGTGAAGTTCCACGTCAAAGCCAGTGTTTGTTGGAGTTACCTTGATGTGGTCGATTAGGCCCTGAATGGCCTCAATGGCTTGGAGCTTGATAGCAGGGTCACTCAGGCCATCAGTAAGTTGTCTGATCTTGGCACGATAGACCTGACCGATATTATGTATCGGGATGACAGTGGTGCTGTCTTCGGACTGACTGACTTCAGCTTCCAATGATTCCTTCTCGGCTTCCAAGTCAACAAGCTTACTTGTGATGCTCTTGGTATCGGTCCCGTTGACGATGTGATCCACTATGCGATCAATCTGACGTGCCACATTGGCCAGACGTTTCTTGTTCGACGCCAGTTCCGATGTGGTTGCCTTGCGTAGGCGGTCTACCTCTCTCTGAAACTCGGCAACAAAGGTATCAAGGTAGTCAGAGTTCAACAGACCAGAGCGAAGCCCTTCGAAGACCCGATCTTCCACTTCTTTCCGAGGAATGGTCCGACTATTTTCACATGTGCGAGATGCGCGGTAACCAGAACATCCGTATCGATTCTTTGCGGTAATGGCCAATGGGCCACCACAGCATCCACAGATCAGGACCCCAGACAAAGGATGCACCTTCCTGTGCACACGGTTCATTGCGCGGTTGTCGCCATCACGTGGCATGACAATTGTATTCACGGCTTGTCGTTCTTTCACACGGTGCCAGAGTTCGTCGTTAATGATCCGCAGTTCAGGCACTTCAGTGACGGTCCAATTCTCTTCAGGTTGGGGCCGAGATACCCGACGCCCAGTCTTCGGGTTCTTCGTGTATTGGGTGCGACCGTAAATCAGTCGCCCAACGTAAGCTTCGTTGTTCAGCAGGCCAGTGCCCCGATCACGTTGGCCACGAATGGTAGTGTCCTTCCAAACGTTGCCTTTTGGACCTTCAATGCCCTCGTCATTCAGAATTTTGGCAATCGCCCTTGGGCTGACCCCGTCGGCGAACATGTTGAAAATGCGATGCACAACCAACGCTTGCTCGGGGTCAATTTTTCGTTCGCCTGGTTCGCCGACGGTATAACCGTAGCCCACCCCTCCAGCGACTTTACCATGGAGAACACGCCCCTTTTGACCACGCTTAACTTTATCACGCAGGTCCGACGAAAACTGATCTGAGACTGCCCCTATGACACCGACAAGCATCTTGTTCATCTCACCGTACTGGATCGTGAACAGTCGAACGCCCGCGAAATTGAGTTCATCAAGAAGTTGGGAACTAACTGAAAGGTTGCGAGACAAGCGATCAAGGGATTCAGAAAGAACCACGTCGAATGCACCACGATCAGCATCTGCTTTGAGACGTTCAAAGTCGGGGCGATTAGATGATCCGCCACTCATGGCCGCGTCAGCATAAACACCAACTACGGTCCAACCATGCCGTTCTGCATACTCACGTGCCTCTCGTTCTTGATCAACGAGAGACGATTCTTTCTGCATATCAGTCGAATATCGACAGTAAATCGCACACCGAGTCATTCTGATCCCCCTTCGTCCAGAATGTCAGGATCGCGCATGAAGTCCAATGCACATTGCTTGCCCATCAAACGACATAGCATGAGAAGAGCTTCATCCACTGCGTTCGACTGGTGTTGGGGGTTAGGTCGCGTCGGAGTTTGATCCGAGACTAAAATTTGGGTGTCCATAAACAGGCCCGTTCGTTGGGTCTGAGTTTTCCACCCTCAGTTCCAGTTAATGAAGCGCACAAATAGGCTCAGCGCCTCAGCGCCGAATACGTTGTCGTTTGACCTAGATGTGGTTCGGCTCCGACTGAACGTCTAAGCAAGGGAACATCACATTATGGGTGAGATGTGGTCTAACATACTTAATTTCAAGACCAGCCGTGGAATCATTTCTTTGGCCTCTGTTCACTTTGGCAGCCCAAGGCTAATGTCCTTGAAAAAACTGGATTTCCGATGACTGGCAAATACGACGATCTCCACAAGACCCAACTGATCAAGCTTTTGGAGAAGCACGACCGCACCAAGAAGCTTGGGCTGGTCTGGGAGCGGGATGAGATTGATGCGGACAAGGCATTGGACCACGACTTCATCGTCGCCCAGATCAACGGTGATTTGTCGGACAAGCCCGCACCATGGGATAATCTGGTGATCGAGGGCGACAATTATGACGCCCTGCGGTGGTTGCGGATGACGCACCGTGGTCGGGTGAAGTGCATCTACATCGACCCGCCCTATAACACGGGTAAAAAAGACTGGGTCTATAACGACCGATACATGAGTGCTGAGGATCGCTTTCGCCAATCAACCTGGCTAGAGTTTCTGTATCGCCGTTTGACCCTTGCTCGTGACCTGTTGGCCGAGGATGGCGTGATCCTGATTTCCATCAATGATGAGCAGCGGGCTTTGCTGGAGTTGATGGCAGATGAGGCGCTTCCAGGGATGCGGCTTACCTCTTTTACCTGGCGGACTAGAACAGGTGGAAACGATGCCAAGGGTGCATTCGTCTCTGACAACCACGAACATATACTGGCCTTCGGTAAGCCAGCGTTTCGGTTTGGTGGATATGAAAAAACCTACGAAAAATACGTTTTTTGGGATGAAAAACAAAAGGATCACTATCGCCTAAGTGACATAAGCCAACCCAAAGATATGTCCGAAAGGCTTAACGGCTTCTATGCAATGTTCGACCCATCAACGGGTATCTATTACCCACCTAATCCTCAACGAGTTTGGCCCTCACCGTTTCCAAAAGGCTCGAAGTATGATGCCGCAGAAGCACCAGATGTTATGCCTGTATTTCCGCCTGATGAGGCAACGGCTGGACTTGTGCCGTTAGGCGATCAGATCGGTAAGTGGGTTCAGCAGAAACGTATTGAGTTTCCAACTGAGCAACGCGTGGAAGTGTGGTCATCTCGTGAGGAATTGCTAGATGCGATAGAACGTTCTGATGTTCCAATGGCTCGGAAAACCCGTAAGATTTGGGCTGATATGCCCCATCTCGACTTTTGGGTAGGTAAGAAGATCGGCTTTGGATTGCCTCAATGGGTTCGTTACAAGCGTGAACTAAAGAACTCTACCCAGCCAATTTCTTCATGGATCACACCTCTTTCCGAAAAATCCACACTGCCCTTAAGTGACGAAACCGACGCAAATGCACATATTGTCTCTGGAACGAATCAGGAGGGTACAACCGAAATTCAAGATATATTTGGGTCAAAGGCTTTCACCTACCCTAAACCCGTTTCGTTAATCCGTGAACTGGTGCGGCAATCGACTGCCTTGGATGATCTCGTCCTCGACTTCTTCGCTGGCTCAGCCACCACGGCTCAGGCAGTCATGGAACTCAATGCCGAGGATGGAGGTGACCGCCGCTTCATCATGGCGTCGTCAACCGAAGCCACCGAAGATGACCCCGACAAGAACATCTGTCGGGATGTCACCGCCGAACGTGTGAGACGATTGAATGCGTCGGACGACAAGAAATATGCGGACCTTGCAGCGGGCTTTGCTTACCTGCGAACCAAGCAGATCGACTTTGAGGACCTGGACTATGACCTGAACCCGTCTGATGCTTGGACCTGTTTGGAAGCTTTCCACGGTCTGCCACTTACGCCATACGATGCGGAGCAGTCGTGGAACGTGCATGAGGGCGATGGTGCCACGCTGGTGCTGGTGGATCGATTCGACCTGTCCTTGATCGAATGGCTGCGTCCACGGACTCTGCAAAACGTCCATGTCTACGCTTGGGCACCAGGTCAGATCACGCAGCACCTTGATGGGATGCACATCGATGTATCGCCCGTGCGGGAAACACTTGTGAAAGCCTTTCGCGCATGAGTGACCGCTACGCTTTGGCGAGATACCAGACCAATGCGGTCGAAGCTTTGACTGGCGTGGTGACGAAGGTTGCACGGCTTCACGACACAGACCCAGACCAACGCAACCAGATTGCCTTGAAGCAGGGCGTGACACTGCTGCAAAGCCCGACGGGCTCTGGCAAGACCCTGGTGCTGGGGCGAATGCTTGAGGGCCTCAGGGGCGCTTTGAGCCGCCCTACCGTTTGGTTATGGTTTACGCCCTATACGGGCCTAGTTGCTCAGACACGGGACGCACTTACAGAACAAGCAGGCTCACTTCGGCTGCGTGATGTTGGTAAAGATCGGGAAGCACCTGGCACACATGATGGTGATGTGTTTATCCAGACTTGGAAGACGGTCGCCGCAAACGACGCGAATGCGAGAAAGGTTAGACGTAAATCTGAGAGCAAGCTTTCGTTGGATGAACTGATTGCTGAATGGCGGTCTAAAGGTTTTTTTGTTGGCGTGGTAATCGACGAGGCGCATCTGAATTTTGGGGCCAGTGCCAAGGCCGCAGCAAGATTTTATCTTGATATCTTGCGACCTGATTTCACAATCCTCGCGACTGCAACCCCCAACGATGACAAGCTAAAGGCATTTAGCACTCAGGCAGGTGTTGACGTGGCCAGCCGTATTGTAATCCCACGTTCTGAAGTCGTCGACGCAGGTCTGAATAAAGTCGGCTTGAAGCTGGGTGTGATCCAGTTCCGACCTGGTGATGAAGTTTTGATTGATCATGAACAGGCTACGTTGACTGCGGCGTGGTCCCAGCACCTTCGGATCAAGGACCAGTTGAATGCTCGTGGTATAACGCTGACACCGCTGCTGTTGGTGCAGGTCGAAGATCAGGCCAAAGGTGAAGATGATCCCGTTGAGCGGGTCAAGGCAAAGCTGCACGATGTTGGCGTTCCACCATCAGCGATTGCCACCCATACATCAGGTGAACCCGATCCAAACTTCCACACGTTGGCTTATGATCCTGACATCGAAGTGCTGGTGTTCAAGGTTGCTGTGGCGACTGGGTTTGATGCCCCCCGTGCCTGGAGCCTGGTATCCGTGCGTCCCAACCGTGGGACGGATTTCGGTCTTCAGATTGTTGGACGCATTATGCGGGTGCATCCGTTGGTGCGACCATTCCACAAGCAAGACGAACTTCTCGACTCTGGGTATGTGTTCCTTACTGATCCAAACATGCAGGTCGGCCTTCAGTCCGCCGTGGACGAGATCAAAGCGGTGCAGGAAAGCATCGAGTTGATCACGGATCGGCTCGATTTCATGGATATCGATCCAACGCCTCCTGCGGAAGCGGCTGCAGAACCACGTGAATACCTGCCAGCACCACCTCAGACACAGCAGGAACGCACCACACGCCTTGAAAGCCTTGTGGCGTCAGGCATGGTCCACGCATCTGTCACGGAACTACCGTTGCAGGCACAAGACGAGGCAATTCAAAAAGGTGAAGCATGGCAAAGTGCCGTGCAGGTGCCATTGTTCACTGGCTTGCCTGCGTCAGCAGCAGCTACTGCTGACCCTATTCCCGCCAATCCCAACTTGCGAGCCTATCCGTTGAAGCAAGACCTTGGATTGCCCAAAGCCCTGTGGCGGGAGCTTGCTCCTGATCCAACCAGCATCAATGCCATGATAGACGACATCGCAAAGTCGTTTTGTCAGCGGGCTGATCTCAAGTCACTGCTGATGAAACGGAAGACAAAAGCCCATCTCAGCTTCGAGGACTTGTTTCGTGAAGTCGTGGCGGAAGGCCGTAGCGATGATGGTGGCATTGACTTTGGTGTTCGCCTTTCAAACGCAAAGATTGCTGAACGCGCCCAGCTTGCGTTCCAATTCAATGACGCTATCGACATCCGCGCACTCAAGCGGGCCTTGCTTAACGAACTAAAGTCCATTGTAGAAAACGACGGGTTGGATGTCACGGAAACGGACATGCGTCGTGCGATAGACCTTGCAGGAATGTTGCAGCCTGAAGCCCTGAAGGAAGCGATCAAAGAAGCGAACGGACGCAATACGCGCCTCGACAACTCAGCCGAAATCCCACTGCAATACTTCGGTCCAGATGGTTTGGCTCCAGCGAACCGATCAGCCTATGGCGTCTACCCTGCAAGAATGAATCTTGAAGAACGATCCTTTGCCGAATTGCTCGATCAGGACAATTCAGGCGCAGTGAAGTGGTGGCTGCGTAACCCTGAAAATGAAACGTGGGCGACACGTCTGATGTTGCCTTCGGGAAAACGATTCTTCCCAGACTTCGTGGTAGGTGTGGTTAATCGGACAAGCAAAGACAGTATTGCCCTTATCGAGATTAAGGACGATGGCAGCACAGGGCGTCTTCAGTCGGATAACAACATCGAAAAGATTAGGGTTCACCACCGAGAATATCGTAACGTGTTCTGGACCTACCGTTCCGATGGCGTCTGGGTTCGTGCGGCATACGAAGGTAGCTTGCACCGTATCGTCGATCAGAAACAGTTCGAGATCGCCGAGATTGTCTTCATCAACTGACGATCACCCAAGGGCTTTCACCATATCCTCGAATTTCTTCAGATCGACCTCATGCTCTGCCAGGTCGGCTTCGCTCAGAAATTTGGTTTCAAGACGATACAACGCAATGGTGAGGTCCCCCCGTTGTTGTGGTGACAACGAGATGCCCAGCCTTATTACCATTTCATCGAGTTGGACGATGACCTCACGCATCAGGTCCAACTCAAGCTTCTCCCTGGACGTCGCATAACGGAACAACTCGTGCGGCTCGATCTCGAAGGCTCTGGCAAGTTCCATCATCCGTTCCTGCGTGAGTGATGATGTCCCACGTTCTAGTCGAGATAACTGAGTGACGGATATGTTGAGACGACCTGCTAACGTAGCCTGAGACAGGTTTAGTGCCTTGCGAAATCTTGCAATGTTGTTCGGCACCTTGTTGGCCATCGTGAGCTACCTGCTGTTGTTCGTTTGTCATAATCGCCGATTTTTCCCTGCTAGTAGAGTCACGCCATGTGGCGTATTTGGTCATTTACCGTCATAATATGACGTATTATGTTCGGAACATCCACTTAGTGGCGTTCTTGACTCAAACCCGTCATGACGAAGGATCGCTCAGGTGGTATCTGATTTGGTGAGATTTGGGCCGTTTGCGGCATTCGTCTTGGCTTTGTTGGCGTTACCAGCGTCGGCCCAGAACGCCACGAACATCCTTGAGAACACACGCATCGAATCCCCGTTATCGCATGGTGCATCATACCAATTCGCAATGGTAAGCGGCTTCACCCGTCGTGGTGAAGTGGCACAGCGGTTCGAGATCAGAGATGGTGACTGTGGCCGCAGCAGGGGCTGGGACGACTGTGCCAATGACCGAGGACGGGTAGAACGGCGAGAACACCCCCTGAACGGCTTCTCTGAGCCTCACGAGGGCATCTGGTATGGCTACTCGATATACATTCCATCCGACTTCGTGAGTCTTGGTCGTGCCAACACACACCTGTCTCAGGTCAAGGTCGATGGTGAGGCTTTTCCGCTTTGGCAGCTTACGTTCAATGACAGCCCCTACATCCTGTATTCTGACGACACCTATTGCAGCCTTGGGTCCATGGCGACATGGCGTGGGCGGTGGAACGATGTCACCGTCTATGCCCACTATGGTGAGGGTGGCGAAGACTTGTATTTCCAACTCTACCGCAACGATGCCTTGCTCTGTGAACGTCGCAGTCCCTTGATGCCCCCAAGCATGTGGGGTCGCAGCCAACGGATCGGCTTCAAGTATGGCATCTACAACTCCTTCGTCAGTCAATATCTGGAGAACCATGATCAACTTCCGACGCATGTCATCCTCTACGATGAGATGCTGGCTGGGTCGCGGCGTGAGGACGTAGATGTCAGGATGCGTGAGGCTGCTGGATTGCCGCCAGTTGACTGAACTCACTCTGGTGATCTCAAGTCAGGCACGTCAGGCGATTTTGGAACGACTTTTTCATAGAAACTCAGTCCGACGGGCGATGGGAGCACGGCCCCTAAATATCCCAGAGGCTTACAAACGGAAGGTGATGATGTTGATGACGCAAGAATACGAAGCACTACTCGAACCGTATTTGTCTGACGCTTTTGCCGCAGCCGATTGGCCCAGTGGTTTCGCTCCGCGCCTATTGCTGGCGGTGAAGTTGCACAGGGGTGCTGTTCGGTTACTCAATGCGGAAATGGGCATCAGTGACCCACGGACGAAAAACCCCGATATGGTAAAAATGATGGATCGACACGCCCCTTGTGCCGAAGTCACTAACTACATCAGGACTAATTTGTGAGGCCCTGACCAACCCTGCCTTGTATTCAGACAAACGACACGTGTGCGGCTATGAGGACCGCACGTCGGCAAGGTGGTCAAAGCCTCAGACAAGGTGACTAGCCAAGTCCTTTAACCCGAAGCTACGTGAGAATTTTTTGGTTTCAAGTCCTGGGTGCGAACTGTTCTCACGTCATGGCAATTCATGTCCCTCAGCCACATACTCCCGCCACAATGCGTCAACGGCATCGTCAATCAGACTGCCACAAGTCAGCCGCGTATAAGACCTGAGTTGGTCCAATCGTTCACGGGTGAAGCCCGATACTGAACGCACTGCCAAAGTGTTCTTGGTGTTTTCCATGCTGATACCTCCACCCATATTTATGCAGATGGCGTGTTGAACGACCGAGAAACAGTTATCTGACACCTGTTTCACCTATCACCGTTCCAACCCTATATATGTTGAACAGGTGTAGAACGGTTGATCGACAAAGACTCACGATACACCAAGGTGGATTGTGGACTTTGAGCATGAAGAAGCAGAGATTCGTTACCAACACGACGAGCGTCCGAAAGGATGGAAAGTTGGCGTTCTCACCTCAAGGCCGTGCTATTGCGGACAGACGTATCGACGCGCAAAAACTCAGCCGTATACAGAAGAAGCTAGGAACCGACGATACCTTCAGTGACGAGTTCAAGGCGGCTTTCGACCCACAGACGGAATATGGGCAAATCCTGGAACGGGTCCAACTTGAGACCGAACTGGATGCGGCACGTAAGACCATCACTGCCCTGCGAAAATACCCAGACGATCCGCACTGCCAGCGTATTCTTGATGAGATGTGGGCCAGGCCAACAGCGAGGAAGAAGGACTTCCCTCTATGCCCGATCTGGCGTCATGAACGAGAGACCCGTCAGATTTTCGCTGCACAAAGCAGGTATGCGTTCCCACGGGTCACTGAGGAGTTGTATCTGGTCACTATCATCTTCGACTTCGCTGAGAACCTCGATCAGCTTGAGGAGGCTATGGTAGCTGCTCATAGAGTGATGCAACGTGCCGTGGCCCATATGGGGCGCAAACGCCACGGAGTGACGATGACAGGCACCCTAGAGTTCGATCTGAAGACCTTTGAGAACCTCACCAACGAACCCAAGTCGATCAGCTTGCTGAAGCAGCTTGGGGTGACTGCGACTGATGCTGGTGGATGGACCCTAACTGGGCATTTCTTCACCCGTGTTCCCCACAGGGAGGTGCTGGAAGATTGGCTTCGCAAGACCTATCCATCGTCCACTCCGAGTTGGCACCGTGTGCAGTTTGACCAAGTGAAGCAGAACAAGAAGCTCCTCGATCACTTGTCGAAGATACTGTCATACGTGAACAAGATGCCGATGGCATTGTTCAAGCCTCCGACGCGGAAGACCAAAGGCGGCGAACGTGAGACCGCAGACGAATTGATGCGACGGATGTCTGCGGCGTTCTATGGGGCAACCATGAACACGCACGTCGATCAATCTGTCATCGACCTGAATGCAGCCATCGTCCAATGGGCGAAGTTTGTGGATCGGGTAGGACCGAAGCTTCTATATTACTCCGTTGAGAGTTCACATGCACAGAAATGGTATTCTGAGTCGGAGATGGATTACATTCGGATGATCGATGCTGACATGACGACGGACGAAGATCGACGTGGTGGTAAGGGGAAGAAAGATGGTGAACACAAGATCGAACTGCATCGCGATCATGGCCTCCTTCCCCCGTTTGAAGTGCCGCCACACCTGAAGGGCCGAGTGCGAGACCTGCGTTCAAGGCCTCTGACCTATGATGCTGAGTGGGACTCGATGACTAACTGTTCGGGGATCAATCCTGATACCCACTACCATGACTTTGATCGATGGTCGGTGAAGCCATAGGTCATGTTTTGTTGGGGATCAGATGAAGGCCTGTGGGTTCGACTGATGTCCATACTTTGGCTTCGCCGCTGCTTCGCTTCGCACACTTACTATCAATTGTTCAACGCCGTTATCCCACGGTAGAGATCATGCAAGTGCATCGGGGCCATGTCCAATATCGGTTCAAACATGAATGAGTTCATATGAATGTTCTCAGGAGTCATAAGTAAGACTTGCTCGAACAATGCCATTGCAACTTCATCGTCGTTTTCACGATCATATTGCTTGATTAGCTTGCTCGTTTGACGCTTCGCTATCCCGTTGGCGAAGTTCGGATCGGCCAATTTGCTAATGATGAAGCGTTCGGTTGCAAGACGAATACCCATGGATAAGATTACCTTGTCCAGTAACTCTACCTCGTCGAGCGGCGCATCAATGATATCCCCGCACATAGAGGTGACCTTCACCAAGACTGACTCGTCCCCGCTGTAGCAATCGTTCGTCATGTTGGGGGAGAGAGTCCCTTGGAAGACCGTTTTGAGGTCATCAAATGTGACTGCATCAGACGCTGCCTTAACATGAAGTAGGTTCGTAAGACTGGTGAAGGTTTCATTATCGCCACTGTACTCCGCGAGATTTCTCACAAATGGGATGCACCCGACCATGCACTTGGGATCGTCCAATGCACCAGTCCAAGCGCCAATCGGGTTATCCCCCATTGAATCACCTTGAAAACGTATCTCATTTTCGAAACGACCTGCGATCAGTTTATTCGGATTGAAGACATTAAGCCGCCCCTTGACGGTTCGATAAAAATCGAAGTTATGGGTAAGAACCATGAGGTGGAAGTGATCCACGCGACTGATATCCTTTAGATATTCAATAATGGCGTATTTGTTTTTGTAGTCGAACGAGTCCGCAATATCATCGACCACAAGAAGCGTTTCATGCTGGGCGTTCGTCAACGCTTCAACTTCAAAAATGATGTTCAAGATATACAAAGCTCGGCGTTCACCATTACTCAAAACCTGTGAAAGTTTGTCAGGTGCCATCCGCCTATCGGCGTTACCATCCGTGTCCTTAAAAATAAATTCGATCTGCGGTCCTTCGATACCCAAAACCGCATCGGCCTTGTTCTTAACACCAACCTTGAACGGGACCGTAAACCTCTTGTTGAACTTAGAAATCACCTTTTCCCAATGCGTCAGTTCTGCTTCCGCTTTGACAACGATGCCCTTCAATTTCTCCACGCTTGCGTCATACTCGTCCAACAGGGCAACAAACTCAGATTTCATGGTCGTAAGGTAACCAATCCAAACCCTGCGTTTTAGCGCGTTGATGTCGTGTAGTTCGGGAACAAGATATGGATGTTCAAGCAAGTGTTCCCTGAACAATTGAAGCGGTTTAGTACTCAGTTTTCCGTCAACTTTGGCAAACATGTCGCCTAGCGTCTTATCAGTGAGGATGCGTTGTTTCTCGTCTTCGATCTGCGCACCCAACTCGGCTTCGTTCGAAATCTCGATGACACCATCACCAGTCTTCAGGGTTACAGTATGACCCCCTCTAAACCAACCGTTGTCCTTTAAGTTCTTAGCAACCAACCCCGCATTGGTATGGTTAAATACGCCACGCTTAAAGAACTGCGATTCTTCAAGCAGTTGGTCATAAACTTCTGAATACTGCGAGATCAGTTTTTGAATCTCATCGTCATCCAATAGTTCTACAACTTTCGGATCGAACAATACCTTATAGGTTATATCCGAATATTGGGCGTAAGCATCCTTCTTCACCTCTCGTTCAACCGTACCTAATGCAGTCAAGAACTCGTTCTGCGGTAGTCCAACAGCAGTAGAAAAGGCTTCTTCAATGCCTTTGGTCATCCCTGCTTTTTTCTTTAACACTTTCAGTAGGGCTTCGCGCTTTAGGCCAACGGAGTTAAATACCTCATCGTATTCGGCCTTGAGTTCTTCGCTTGCTAGAAGCGTAGACATCTTTGCGGACGAATATTTCTCATTGATCGAGTCCACGACAAACACTGCATCATTAGGTATTTGCTCTCCGTTCTCATCCAACACTTGGAAAGACGATGCTCGTTCAGGGTATACTAGGTCACTTGGGGCTTGGCCCTTAGAAAAATCCTTGAACGAACGCGCCAGGGAGGTCTTCATCAGTCCGTTCGGAGCATATATTGCTACTGGCATGTTGTTGTTTTCGAATGTGAACTCATGATTCAGTGCGGGAATGCCGTAACAATGCTGCATCTTTAGTTGGTATCTTGTTGTCATTGTCGTCCTACCCTTCGTAGTTACGCAGCTTATGCGTGGAGATCGTGTGCCTCAATGTGCACATGATGGCGCTGTCATCGCACTTATCATTTATCAATGAAATTCAGTAAAACTCTTAGATGGGAAGGGTCTTTGCGTCCCCACTAATTTGAACTTCATTCAGATGGCCCGAATGTTGCTCAACGCGACGCACCTGGCACCCACCTATAAAGTGTCGGCACTGATACGCCCACCGCAGCAGCGGCATCTTTCACAGGTGTTCCATTTGCAAGCAGTTCACGGACCGCGTTAATTTTATCATCCGTCATTTGCCGTGGGCGTCCACCGATCCGTCCTTTTGCTCTCGCAGCCTTCAGGCCCGCTTGGGTCCTCTCGATGATCAGGTCTCGTTCAAAGGCTGAGATGGCACCCATCACGTGGAACAGCAATCTTCCACCTGGAGTCTTGGTATCGATGGCCTCGGTCAGGCTCTGAAACTCGATCCCGTCGTTGTTCAAACGTTCCATGATCTCGATGAGATGTGGAAGGCTGCGGGCAACACGGTCGAGCTTATAGACCACCAGCTTATCGTCTGCACTCGGTCGAAGATATTCCAGCACTTCTGCCAGCACAGGACGGTTCTTCTTGGCACCCGAAGCAGTCTCGACGAAAATCTTATCACATCCCGCCGCCTTCAAGGCATTGATCTGGGCGTCGTGGGTTTGGCCATCAGTTGAGACCCGTGCATATCCAACTTTCATCCCATCCCCTTTCTCAAAACTCATCGACATCATAGCAGGATGACGTGATGGTTTCGATAGGGGGAAATGAGAGAATTAATGCATGTGGTTTATGGGCCAGGAGTGCATGTTCAGTCTGAGCAATTGAGAACTCGGATAACGACCGTTTGTGAGAAACGAAGCGGTTAGTGTGGCGACCGCCCAGTCGCGATCATGAGATGGTGCTGTTGGTGATGCGCACCGATTGTCATCAACCCAAAGAATCCCAGGCCCAGCACTTGGTTCAACTCGTCATCTGACCCGACCTGAACCAGCATCGATGCGCCATTATCTATTTCCCCAGCGGTGACGGTCCAATCCGATGATCCCTGCAACATCGGGCTATGTGCTAACACCATGCGTCTGATGGACGATGCTACCACATCATCTCCCGTGACTGTGAACGTCACACTCAACTCATCGTCCTTTCGCTCAACCGATGCCCTCGTCGTTACGTTGTCCATATCCACGAGGTGATCACGCAGAGCTTTGATATCGACCTGCGCCCAATCCGTGTTTGGATCATCACGCAGCAGGGTGACGATCTCAGCAATCGCCGCGAACTGTGACTGACCCGTTTCATTAGGTGTCCCCGACGTATCCGCATGTTGTGCCATAGCACCCGATGCGACGAACATCATGGCTGCTGATAAAAGACCTAGTTTCATTGAACACTCCTATTTCTTGATCATCCTAGCCAACTCCACACTGATACTTTATGATCTGGATCATATGTTTTCTGATGATCCCTTCTCCCATCTGCCCAGGACTGCGTGTCGCACAATTGAAATGCGGAAGGGGGACGTGCTGTTTCGCCAGGATCAGACAACATCGGGACTTTATCGTGTCGTCTCTGGGTGCGTGACGTTGCAACGAACTGGACTGGGTGGCGATACTTTGGCCTTGCACAGGGCATTGTCGGGCGGGCTGTTTGCTGAGGCTTCAGTCTTCTCAGAGACCTACCATTGCGATGCGATTTGCACTGAAGCTGGGAGCGTCACGAAGATCGCAAAGGCAGATGTCAAAGCCACATTGCAATCCAATCCAGAGTTCTCCGAAAGCTTCACAAGGTTGCTGGCTGTCCAGGTTCAACATTACCGCGCACATATCGAGTTGCTGGCAATCCCATCGGCCAAGGACCGCATCTTGGCGGCTGTTCAGGCAGGCTACTTCAATGCAACGATCACCGAGTTGGCGACCCGCATCGACCTCAGTCACGAAGCCTGCTACCGCGCACTGCGGGCATTGTGTGATGACGGTCGTGTGGTTCAAACGGGACGTGGACAGTACAGCCTAGCGCAATCATTCAGATCAATTGACTGATAGTCAGTTAAAGTGGCACCGTCGGAGCTTCACTCATCAAGCTGTCCAGCATCGGGCATGAAGATGTCCCCTCATCACAACTCGCAGACAGGCTCTGTAAGCCCGCACGAAGTCGTTCAAGACTATCAATCTTTGCATTGATCGCTACTAGTTGGTCTTCGGCCATGCTCTTCACTTCCTTACAAGAACGGCCTTGCTCGTCGTTCAGTGAAAGCAACGTTTGAATGATCGACATCGGAAACCCAAGATCACGGGAACGCTTTACGAAACGCAACTTTGCGATTTCATCAGCGGTATACAGGCGTCGCCCTGCCGCCGAGCGATCAGGTTTCGGAACAAGCCCCTCACGTTCGTAATAACGGATCGTCTCAATGTGGACGCCGCTCTTCTGCGAAGCTTTCCCGATGGTAAACATTTCTCTTGCTCCTGTAGTTGCTACAGGAGCTATGACTGGATGGCGGGTGCCAATGCAAATCAAACTCTGGCGATAACCGCACAGTCGGGACGACGAGGGATAGCAATATGAAAAATAAAATGCTGGCATTTGGCATTGGGGGAACGCTGCTTGCTGCGCTGTGTTGCTTTACGCCGTTGCTGCCAATCGTTTTGACCGCACTCGGTCTTACTGGGTTATTGGGTGTGCTGTATAACGACGCAGTTTTGCTGCCAATTCTGGCAGGGTTTCTTATTCTTACGTGGTACGCGATATGGCAACGACGGAAACAGTAGTTGTTCTTGAGTCCACACTGACCTGCCCCGACTGTGGGCATGTCGAAACTGAAATGATGCCAACAGATGCGTGTCAGTGGTTTTATGAATGCAAGTCATGCCAAACTGTACTCAAGCCACTGAGCGGTGACTGCTGCGTTTACTGTTCATATGCAACGGTTCCTTGCCCCCCGATACAAGAGGGCAAGTCCTGTTGTGGATGAAACGACTCCACTGAATTGTTAGTGGGGAAGGTTCCTGCTGGCTTGGACATCGCGTTCCCGCTCAGACCAAGTTGATCTGATGTAGGCGAGGATATCCCATATCTCATCATCGGTGAGTGTTTCACCAAATGCGGGCATTCCGCTGTTGAACCCAGTGACACCCCTAACCTCCAATGCAGCAGTGCCACCGAGCTTGGTATATTCGAACAGCAGTTCATCATCATGGTGCCACGTGTGACCTGTCCCGTCATGCGGCGGGGCTGGAAGCACACCATTGGCGTTCGGGGATTGCCAGTTCGGCTGTCCCTCAAGGTTGGCACCGTGGCACGATGCGCAGTTGTCTGCATACAGGCTTTGACCCGCAACGATGTCACGGTGATTCCAGTTATGATCAGCGGCAACTGGGGATGCCAAAGACAGCAAGATTGGGATCATCCACCTCATGCCACGTTCACCCATGTGCGCATCCCGCCAACGGCATGGCTGAGCATGTGGCAGTGCAGCAGCCAACGACCAGGGTTATCGAAGACACAGATCACATCACGGCTTTCACCTGCGTTTACCAGAGTTGTGTCTCGCAGATCGCCCAAGGCCCCACTCTCATCAACCTCGTAGAAGTGGTGACCATGCAGGTGGATGCCGTGCGGGAACGAGGTGTCGTTTACAAATGTGATCCGCACAGTCTCGCCATTTTGGAATGATCCGAACGGGTCGCCTTGTAGGTCCGAAACGTTGTTGAAGGCCCAGATATTGTCGCCATCGTGGCGACCGCCCATTGCACCACCCATCATCGTCAACGTCAGATGTTGCGTGGGATCAGTAGGTGTTGGCAGATTGGGCGGTGACAGAGCCATGATCGGCCCATCCACCCTATCCGTATTTGTGCCACTCACAGCCAGATCAGCCAACTGATATGGTCCCTGACGGGTCAGCATATCAAACCCAACGGGGCCAGTGACATCAACGATCAAGTCTGCCCGTTGTGCGGGTGCGAGGGTAAGCTCGGCCATAGGACGTGGCTCCGATAGAGCCATGCCATCCAAGGCCACAACCAACCCGCTGACGCCGCTTACCGTTACAGGAAAAATGCGATTCGTCGCTGCATTGATCAACCGAAACCTAACCCTATCCCCAGTCTTCACCTGATCTTGGGACAGGAACGCACGGGCGAAATTTCCCATGTAACCACCGTGGGCGACACTGTGCATGTCGGTGAACTCATCGGATAGGCTGCCATCTTCTTGCATCTGCCAATCCGCCATCAGCACGGTGATGTCGTGATCGATATCTGGGGGTGTTTCGTCCTCAACTATCAACGCGCCCATCATGCCACGTGCGACTTGTTCATGAGAAATGTAATGGGAATGATACCAATAAGTGCCTTCGTCTGGCGGGACAAAGCTATAGGTTTTGGTTTCGGAGGGTTCGATCAACTCTTGCGTCAACATCGGCACACCATCCATCTGGTTTTCCAACCTGATGCCGTGCCAATGCACAGCGGTGCCTTCTTCAAGACCGTTCTCAACATCGATGTTGACACGCTCACCACGACGCACCCGCAGTTCGGGACCTGGCATTGATCCGTTGAAGCCCAGCATGGATGTCACACCACTTCCATCTGGTAGGATTTGTTGTATTACCGCTTCAGCCCTCAATCGCACCGTATCTTGGGCTGCAAAGCTCGGTAAGGGCATGATCGCTGTGGCTGAGACGGAAGCTAAAAAGTGTCGTCTGTTCATGTGGTGCCTCATGTTGGCAAAGTCAGATTTGTTGTGAGAACAGCGGTCATTCCCAGCACTGCAAGAATGACCAACCATTCGACTGATATCGACTTGGAGAGATGGCTTGCGGCTGTTGGATCACCTGAACGAAGCGCAGGAATGAACCGAAGTTTGTTCGCAGCGGCCAACCCAAGAAGCAGACCGACCAGCAGCACCTTGATGATCAATGCCTGCCCGTATCCAGTTCCTAAAAGCGCAGAGAATGAACCAACTAACTCGTAGCCCATGTAGCCACCTGCGATGATCAACAAAGGGACTGTAACGGTGGCAACATTGCCAAACCGATGCCCGACATCCGCAGCCGACGCATAAGTGGCTGACGATGATGCCAGTCGTTTCAACGGCGTTAGAACTCCGATCCACAGGGCAACGGTCAGCAGGTGCAATGTCAAAGCAATGTCGAGCAGGGTCGTGTCACGGCCAGAGACATGTCCAACATGATCGAATGACCAGATCGCAATGATACCACCTAACACCGACACCCAAGCTCCGACGCGGACCATGAACAGGCCAGTGATCAACAGACTAAGCCCCACCAAACGTAACAGCAATGCCGTTCCGACAGGTGTAGTCCAAAGAAGGCCCAGCATCTCTGGATCAGTCATACCGCTGAGATCACCCGTCAGGTTGGCTCCGCGTAATGAGAAGGCAAGGATGGTCGCCGCCAACCCTAGAACAGCGAATGCTGCGGCCAAACCACGTGTGCGATCTAGCCGAAACATCAGCGTCGCCATGACAGTGCCAGCCGCAGTCATCACGCCAAGGTAGAGGGCAAATTTTGTGACGATGGCCGCCAGACCGAACGCATCAGGCATCGTTATTCGACAGTGAAGCTGAAGCTACCGTTCAGGGCATGGCCATCGACACCCAGCCCACGCCATTCGATCACATAGGTTCCTGCTCCCATGTCGTGCATTGGCAAGGCAAACTCCTGTGTGAACGCCGTTTGTTCGCCAAGGTCCATGTCCATACTGTGGGTGTCGGCATGTGTGATCGCGACCCGCGTCAGGCGGATGTCACCTTTGAAGTTCATCAAGACTTCGGTCGGCATCTCTGTGACGATGGCCTCGTTAGCTGGTGTCGTTGCGTCTAGGGGCGAGTGTGCCATCGCACCTGTCGCCCAAATCCCGATCATGCCTGCGAGTAGAATAGCTTTCATTGTTGTTTCCAGTCTTGTTGTTGGAGATCAGTTGATCCCGTTGGCACGTTGCAGTTCTCGAATGTAGGCAATGATCATGGTGACATCGCCCCGTGTTACACCCTCAACTGGCGGCATGTCGCCAAACGGCCAGTGGTGGCCCCTAACGCCCATGGCAGCAGCCCTTTGGAAGGCTTCATCACCGTGATGGCTTGGCTCATAGATAACGTGGACCAGCGGCGGTGCGACGCCATCTTGGCCCGCCGCATTCGCCCCGTGGCAAGCCGCGCATTTGGCTTCATAGGCGAGTTGCCCGATCTGGGCATTCTGGGACAGCGTGTTAGGCAGCAGGACATTTGCAAGAACTCCGTCTTCCATGACGATAGCAGCGTCTGTCGTTGTGGTGTGCGGTACTGTGGTGGGCCACATCGCGTAGCCCACACCACCTGCAACCAAAATAGCAGCAATAGCGATAGTCGATTTCATTGAAGGCACTGATCCTCATGTCTTTTTGTTACCGCTAAGCCTTCCAGTTGGTGGAGGGTCAAATGTTAAGTGATCACAGCTTCGAGAGCATCCAGATCGCCATACCGATCATCATCAGGTTCTCGGTGAGCGAAACGAAACCCAGTGGAACTTTACTGTCACCGCCTACGCAAGCGCACTTAAGTTCGCGTTTGTCGATGTAGACCGCCTTGAACACACTGATCGCGCCGATGCTTGCAACGAACAACGCGGCTGGTGCAGACAACCATGTGAGAACGCCCACCATCATGAGCAGCCCTGCACCCGTTTCGACAAACGGATAGATATATCCGTATCGAACCCAACGTTGAGCAAGCAGGTCGTAGTTCAGGAACATGGTGGCGAACCGTTCAACATCTTGCAGTTTCTGGAGGCCCAACAAGACCATTGAAATCGAAATAAACAACTCAACCGTCCGCCCAGTGAACATGGTGCCAAGGATGAGCCAGGTGACCGCGACAGCCATCAACGCAGCAACCGTGAACAAGGCAACCACAGGCTTGTAGGTCGTGGCATCTTCAGCCTTGGTAGTTTTTCCAAAGTATGCATTCAGATCATCGAAGCCACCGATGCGTTCTTCACCAATAAACGTCTGTGGCGTCGTCTTCACATCATGCTTGGCTTTGAATGCATCAACCTCGTCACGGCTGGTGAGGTGGCGATCATCAACTTTGAAGCCCTGACGTTCCAGCAAGTCTTTCGACTTCAATCCGTACGGACACATGTGATCGGTCATCACCATCCGATAGAGGGTCGCAGTTTTGGTGGTGGTATCTTTGGGCATGGTCATACTTTCCTTACACAGGTGCGGCCATCCATTCGAACGGCACCCTTGAAACTCATTCACCAGCAACCTAATCTCTCCAGTAACTGGAAGGTCAAGAGGTAAGTCCTGTGAATATTTCGGCTGCATCAAAGGCTGCGGGTCTCCCCGTCAAAACCGTGCGTTACTACGCTGACATCGGCCTTGTTCAGGCTCCGTCACGTTCTGATGCAGGATATCGCACCTATGACGATGCTTCTGTGAGAAAGCTCGTGTTCATCCGAAGATCACGCGAGTTTGGCTTCACCATCGAAGAGTGCCGTGAACTCCTCGGACTATACCAGGATCAGGACCGCACCAGCGCAGAAGTGAAACGCATCGCATCCAAGCGTTTGGAAGAGATCGAAGAGAAGCAACGTGAACTTCAATCGCTTCATGATGAGTTAGCTCACCTGGTGACATCTTGCCGTGGTGATCATCGCCCCGATTGTCCGATCATCGATTATCTCGGTTAACCGTTGATCTCAGCCAAAGCCTTTGGGTCTTGGATGAGCGCACAATGATCAACGTGTCCCATACGCTTCATAGGAACCTCCTGACCTTGGTAGCATAATCGGCATATTGCTCACCGTAGGTCCGTCTCAACCAAGGCTCTTCCGCAAATGGGGCGACGATCAGAACCGATACTGACACCAACCCGATCACGAATGCCGAAGGCGATGCTGACATCATGACCCACCCCAAAACGATCATGATGTCGGATACATATTGCGGGTTGCGGGAATACCGATACAGACCTGACGTTCTCAGGTTACCTGGCGCACCACCAGTTTGATCGACGCCAAATTTCAAAACTTCCGACCACACACCCAGATTGCCAAGGACGATCAACATCCCTCCCAAACCGTATCTGATTGCAGCTGGAATGGTCCAAGAACCCCACTCCATGACACCAACAACGATCATGGTGCCAAACAGGGTGAACGTTGGCACCCACACCAAGATCGGTGTCAGTGCCGTATACTCTTTTGGCGGCCACAGTCGGCGGTCAGGACAAACGATGGACCAGACAATCGCAGCCAAGGTCCCGAACGCAATAACGATCCCCATGTTGGTAAGCAGAACGACCATCATGTTGCCCCGTGGATGTGCTGCATCGCATCACGTCGTTCCTGCAACGCTTGACGCACGATCTGGAACGCCGACGAAAGGAACAACGTCGCCATGATCCCCGCAACGATCAGGTCTGGCCAACCTGTCGCGGTTCCCCAGACACCGATGGCGGCAAAGACAACCGCCACATTGCCGATGGCATCGTTGCGTGAACACAGCCAGACCGATCTGACGTTGGCATCTCCGTCCTTGTATCGAACCAGCAGGAGGACACTGGCCAGGTTTGTTGCCATTGCCATAACACCTACGACCCCCATGATGCCCGCTTCAGGCACTCCAACGTAGAATACGCGGTAAAGGGTCGAGCCGAAGACCCAAAGCCCCATCAAGAATAGGCTCAGTCCCTTTGCCAATGCAGCATTCGTGCGCACCTGTATTGACGCACCAATGACTGCCAATGAAATGCTGTAGGTCAGGGCATCGCCTAAGAAGTCCAACGCATCGGCCTGAAGGGCCTGAGATTTGGCGTAGTGACCCGCCGACATCTCGACCACAAACATAGTGGCGTTCAGGGCGATGACGATCCATAGGCGGCGTTTGTAATCAGCCGAGACGCCTTCGAACTTCGCATCATGTCCACAGCAACCCGACATTACACAGCCTCCTTCACATTAGCCTGTTGAGGGGGCAATGCAGTTGTGGGACCGTTAGGGATGGTCGGCACTAGGCCACGACGTAGGCGTTCCACACGTGCGTTCATCCAGTGGCGGATCACGAGTCGATACAGCAATCCTTTGATGCCACGCAGTTGCCGATGTTCCGCATAAAAAGCGTCTGGTGATGCGAACGTCCCCAAGTTGGCGTTGATCCCCGTTCTTTGAATGTAGGTGTCCTGCCCAGACCATCTAACATCAGGGGCTTGGAGGTTGTCCGTGCCAGCACCATAGGCACAGATGCTATCCTGATCGGGGAAAGCTCTTTGCAGTGCATTCAGCACGGCATTATCGAGGATGAAGCCCTCAAGGGTGACCCACCTCCCGTCCAATAAGACTTCCACCCAAGAGTGCAGGATGTTGGTCGGCGCAAGGGGGTAGACGATTTCGGGAACGATACCACGTTGTAGGGACTTGTGGATCGTGAAACCATGGAAGCGGCATGGCAAATCCATGGCCCGCAGCAATGCCATTAGTAGCGTGGTCTTTGTATTGCACTGACCGTAACCATCTCGCAGCACGTCAGAGGCTGTCAGCGTGTCGTCGCTGTTATAGCCAAATGCTATTTCATTCCTGACAAACTCATATGCAGCTTCTGCCCGTTCAGCGAGTTCAAGTTTGGACCACCCACGATCTGCAATCAGTGACTGGATCGGGCCTGATGAGTAATTGAGGAGTGGGGTCTCCTGGGTCATTGGATCAGAGGACATACGAATCGCCTTTTCTTTGTGTCCCATCCTATCTACAACCTCTAGTCACTAGAGCTTCAAGAGGTAAATCGCATGTTTTCTATCGGGCAATTGTCAAAGCAGACGGGTGTGAAAGTCCCTACCATTCGGTACTATGAACAGGTTGGATTGCTGGTGTCCGCAGGTCGCACCGAAGGAAATCAACGACGGTATGACAAAGATGGTCTGGAGCGGCTGGGATTCATCAGACATGCCCGTGACCTTGGATTCTCCATCGAAGCCATCAGCGCGTTGATTGATCTACAGCAGCATCCTGACCGCTCCTGCCAAGAGGCCACGCTGATCGCCCAGCATCAACTGACCGATGTGCGTGAGAAGCTGCTAAGGCTCAAGGCACTGGAATCCGAACTGGTTCGCATCGCCGACGGATGTGATGGGGAGGGAAATTCAGAGGAATGCTATGTTCTGGCATCATTGGCCGACCATCAACACTGTCGTGGTGAACATTGATGCAATTTGGCAAAATTCGCTTCGTTGTTAGTTAGACTTCCAAAATGATAATCATTCGCTTTCGGTAGTGACGAACTCCCGCAACCAATATTACTGATTTAGATCAGCACGTTACAAGCCGCCTTCGGGTGGCTCTTTTCGTTGGTGGTGGTGCCGGTTCTAAAGAGATGTGCAGATACGAGTCCTGTGGCAGGGAAAATTCAAGATTTCGTATTTTTCGCTATTGGCCATCAGTTACAGGCAAGCGATCACGCGCCCATTCGTTTTCGCAGCAACCAGACAAAGAACACGCCGCCGATTAAGCCGGTAACTATTCCGATTGGCATGTCATCTGGTGCCATAACTGTCCTTGCAATGATGTCAGCCCAAACAAGAAAAACAGCACCACAAAGTGCAGAGATAGGAAGGAGGCGTTGGTAATCACCACCCACCAGCATGCGGACGATGTGTGGAATCATCAGGCCGACGAAGCCTATTATGCCAGAGAACGCCACCATGACCCCTGTGATCAAAGCGCCAATGACAAAAATGGTCAGCCTGAAACGCGCAACCGGGATGCCAAGTGTCGTGGCGGTTTCATCCCCTATTGTCATCGCGTTCAGTGTACCTGATTTCAGCCATAGGTATGTTCCGCACAAAAGCAGGACGACGGCCGGATACATCAACTGATTCCATTGGGCCAGGCCAAGGCCGCCTAACATCCAAAACACCACGGTATGGGCAGCTTTCGGATCGCCAAGAAAGATCAATACGTTTGCGGCTGACATCACGATAAATGACACGGCCACGCCCGCCAGAACCAGCCGGTCGGCGCTGGTGGCGGATGCAAATTGTGAGACTGCAAGTACAATCAATGTCGCCGCCAAAGAGCCGAGGAATGCGAACAACGGGACAGTCAAAAGGCCAATGAACAGCCCGGTGTGTAGCAGGGCCAATATCGCCCCGAAAGCTCCGCCTGCCGAAATGCCAAGCAGGTGTGGATCTGCCAGCGGGTTCCGTGTCACGGCTTGAAGGCTTGCGCCGACCATTGCGAGACCCGCGCCCACCAAACAGGCAAGGATGGCCCTTGGTAGGCGGATTTTCCAAACGATAGCCTCCCGACCTTTGGACCAGTCTTGCGTGATTGTGTCCGGAGCAATCTTGTTGACCAGAATGCTCCAGACGGTTTCAAGCGGGACAGCCACGGCCCCGACGCTGACTGCAATCGACAACGACCCGAACAACGCCACAACACCCAAGAGGGCAATGATCCGAAGACCTCTGGCTTTTGGGGGATGTGTGTTGATTGCAGCTTGCGTCATGCGCAATCATTCAGCCCGAAACGCGGCAGCAAGAGTTTTGACGGCCTCGATGTTGCGTGGCCCGGGGGTCGCTTCCACATATTCCAGCACCACGAACCGCTTGTTCCTTACGGCGTCAATGTCGGCAAAAGCGGGGTTGGACATCATGAATTCAATCTTTTGATCGGCGGTGACTTCGCCGTAGTTTACGATCACGACGATTTCGGGATTGCGATCAACCACCGCCTCCCAACCGACGGTGGCCCAACTTTTGTCCAGATCATTCATGATGTTGGTGCCGCCTGCAGCTTCAATCAGCGCGTTGGGCATAGCGAATTGGCCTGCTGTAAACGGCACATCTTCGCCGCTGTCATAGACAAAAACCCGTGGGGCCGTTTCCAGCGCCGACTGTTCATCCAGAAATGCCGCCAATTCGGATTGATATCCTTCAATCAGGGTTTCGGCGCGGACTGATACGCCAAAGATCGCACCCAGATTGCGCAGGTCGTTGTACATGTCATCCATAGAAGCGGCATCTTTTGGGCCAACGTGGATGCAGCTTTCGGTCAATTCATAAACCGCGATGCCAAAGGGGGCTAGCGTCTGTGGTGTGACCTCGCCGCCGACACGCATGCCATAGTTCCAACCCGCAAAGAAAAAGTCGGCATCAGCGCCGATCAGGACTTCTTTTGCGGGGTATTTGGATGACAGTTCAGGAAGCGCTTCGACGCCCATTGTCATTTTGTCGTCCAGCGTCTTCCAGCCTGAAATGCCCGTGTAGCCGACCATATGGTCCTGCAGTTTAAGCGCCAGCATCATTTCTGTCAGGTTCACATCGTTGGATATTGCCGCCTTTGGTGGCGTTGCAAATGTGACAGTGCGGTCGCAGCTTTGCACCGTGGTTTGGGCCATGGCAGTGCTTGCCAGGGAAAGGGCCGTCAAAGCGGTAAAGGCGAGTTTCATGTTTGGGGGTCTTTCATTCGGGAAGGCTAAAGGAAAAGTGGGACGCGCCACTCAGGCTGAGATGTTCGCGCTGTGCGACGACCTGAAACGTGTCCGTCACAAGCTGATCAGAAAGTAAAGCCTGTGGGGGGCCGAAGCCTTGCGGGTATCCGTCTTTAAGGATCAACACATCATCACAGACGCGGGCGGCCATGTTGAGATCATGCAAAGATACGACAATGGTCAGACCCAGTTTTTGAATCAACGCAATGACTTCAAGCTGATGGCGCACATCGAGGTGGTTTGTAGGTTCATCAAGAATCAGAACCTGTGGTTCCTGTGCCAAGGCCCGCGCAACCATGACTCTTTGTCTTTCACCCCCCGATAAGGTGCTGAAATCACGATGGGCCAACTCAAGAAGGTTGAGTTGCTCAAGGACGCCATCCACGACGTTTTCATCTTTCTTGCCAGCTGCGGCAAACCCTGACCGGTATGGCGTTCTGCCCAAGCGGACGATCTCTCGTACCGTTAGGTCAAATGCGGACGCCTGTTCTTGCAGCACGGCGGCGATCCGTGTTGCCGCGTCACGCGCAGTCAGTGACCAAATGTCTTGGCCACCGACCAGCACCTGACCCGTTTGAGGTTTTTGAAAGCGATATAGCAAACGTAGCAGAGTAGATTTGCCAGCGCCGTTTGGACCGACAACGCCCAACACGCGCCCAGCAGAAATGGTGAAGGTCGTAGAATGCAGAACGGGTTGGGGTGATTTGGCGGGTGTCCAACTGACATCCCGCACCGCAAGATCTGCGGCCTTCATGATGCGCGAACATCATTGGCTTCGACCGCAATTATCGCGGCTGGCACACGTGCCAAAGTTGACGTGCGCAGTTTGCCAGGCCGATCCAGAGACGAACACCATCCATCATGTAGATGGGCATATTGGGTGGCAAAACTGACAAGATCATCCACATCCACGGCAGGATCAATGTCGCCAAACAGATAGGTCGCTTTGCGACTGCCGTGATAGGCAACCGTACAGGGCCTGTCACAGCCAGCCATGCAGGCAACGCCCGAAATTTCAAAATCGTCCGTGATTGTGTCCCCTGCGTTTTGGATCGCTGTTCGAATCTTTTCGATCAGTTCATAGCCGGGCCGACATTCAGTGCCTTTGTGTCGGCACGATGTGCAAATCGTTATTTTATGGGTGTGCTCTTTGTTCATATCGCCCTCCGCGATGACGCGGGGTGCAGGGCAGATACATAGTCAGGTCAGGGAAATCCCGTGCCGCCATCATAACCTCCGAACCAGACTCCCCGTCTGGGTTGAGTTGCATTAACGGCACCAAAGCGCCGCTTGATGGCAGGTCTCCTGACTTGCGGATCAGCGTTTCCCCGAACCTTCCCAAACCCTACAGGCCCAGTGGTTTTTATCGAGGTCACTCACCGCTCACAGTTGCGGGGGCAGTTACGGATTTGGCGCTGTTTAGCTTGGCCTCACCGTATTCCCTTTTCATTTCAGGCGCGTGTAAGACGACTGGAAACCATCTTCTTCATCCTTGCGATAGTCACGTTCCAAGGTCAATCCAAATGAAGGCACATTGCTTTCATAAAGCGACATCAAGACGTGAACGGGGCGCGTGGATTGCCACTGATATGGATCAGGTCAGGGTTTTCAGGGTCTCTAACACAGTTTTCGCATCGGTCTCGGGATTGACGATACAAAGCCTGAAAACCATCTCGCCGCGCCATTTTGTCGGCAAACACAGCAGGGCACCGGAACGGCGGTGCTCTTCGGCCCATCGGACCATGGCGTCCTCGGACATGTGTGACGGACGGAACAGAACCACGGACAATTGCGGTCCAAGCAGCAGATCCAGCCCTTCTATGCGTTCGATACCCTGCGCAATGTCGCGTGCAATCGATATCGTTGTCGCGATCGCATCGCCGTAAGCTTGGGTGCCATGCGTGGCCAAAGAATACCAGAACGGCAGCCCACGGGCGCGACGCGTCAAGTGCAGCGCATAGTCGGAAGGGTTCCAGTGCGTTTTGTCCACAGTATCAAGATAGACCGCGCTTTGGCCGTGGGCGTTGGCGGCATCCGCGGCGTTGCGGTAGATCAATGCACAGCTGTCGTAGGGTGCAAACAGCCATTTGTGCGGATCAACGATCAGGCTGTGCGCCCGGTCAATTCCGTCGAATATCGGTCGCGTTTCAGGATCTGCAATGGCTGCAAGGCCGTAAGCCCCGTCAAGATGCAACCAAAGGTCACGTGCCTCGGCAAGGTCAGCCAACCCCTGAATGTCATCAACCGCGCCGCTGTTGGTTGCGCCTGCGTTGGCGACGATTGCAAAGACATTTGGTTGCCATGCATCGCGCGCAGCCTGCGCATTCATCCGTCCTGTGGCGTCCGCTGCGACCGGAATCACATCGACGTCCATCACACTGGCCGCCGCCTCAATAGAACTATGCGCCTCAGCCGAACACAGAATGGCCCAACGGTCAGGGCGGGCGCAGCGTCTGGATTTCCAATCGCGGGCCGCGTGCAAAGCGCACAGGTTTCCAAGCGTTCCGCCCGCTACAAAAACACCACCGGCTTGCGCGTCCCAGCCGGCCAATTCTGCCAGCCAGTCCAGCGCTTGGTTTTCGGCGTGAATGGCCCCCGCACCACCATCCCAATTGCCTGCAAAAATACCTGCCGCCCCAAGAGCTGCATCAAAACTAAGCGACGCTTGGCTGGGGGCCGAGGCCACAAAGCTTAGCGATGTCGGGTGCCCGAAAGGACGTGTTGAGGGCACAATCGTATCGGTGAACAGGCCAAAAGCGGCCTCTGCACCGATCCCGTCTGGCGTGATCGAACCGCCCAGAATTGGCTCAAGGACCGCGTTGCTTTGCGCCCCATGTTTGGGGTCTTGTCCACCCAGAATGCGCGTGCGCGTCCATGTCAGGATGTCCGTCACCATTGACGTGGGAAAGGGAAATGCAGTTTTCAATCTACGGCCAACTCTGTGATTTCTCGGCGAAATGGCAGCGCGTCGCCGATGTCTTCCCCATCCAGTTCCCGCGCATAGCGGTGGCCTGCGTAAGTGGCCCAAGCAATCGGCCCCGGTGCATTCGCATCGCCAATCAGTTTGACTGATTTGATACCCGCGTCGGCCCATTCTGCCTCGCGCGTTTTCAGGTCGTTATAGACGGCGTTGTTTTCCAAGCGCGAGGACACAAGCAGAATCCCGTCACATTCCAGCGGACGGGTTTGGTCGGTGAACATGCAATTGGTCACAACATGATCCGATGCGATTTCGACCACGCCGCGGTTCAGTTCAATCTGCACGCCCATCTCAGCCAAACGGCGATGGATTTCATGTTGTTCAAGCGTGTTGAGCGTCCATTCACTGACGTAAGCGGCGGGGGTGACCAAAGTGACGGTACAGCCTTTCTGGATCAGTAGTTCTGCCATGACGCCGCCCATATAATAGTGGTCATCGTCATAGATCACCACATGCCCGCTTGGGGATGCGCCGTCCATCAGATCATCTGGCGTGAACAGTGGCATTGCGACGTCCGTCGGAAACGGGACCACATGTTGGCGCGAAACACCGTCGCGGCGCCACTGCGATCCTGTGGCGATACAGACGTTTTCAAAGCCGAACTCAAGGATGCTATCTGCATCGAGTTCACTGTCGAAATAGCGTTCCACATTTGGCTTTTGGCTGATCTGGTATTCACGGTAATCGGCCACGCGACCCCAAGCGCTAAGCCCAGGAAGCATGCGCTCGCGCGCGACGCGGCCCCCTAAAACGGTGCCCGCTTCGGCCAATGCGACGTCATAGCCGCGCATCGCAGCCGCGCGTGTTGCTTCAAGTCCCGCAGGTCCAGCACCCACCACCAACACATTGGAACTGTTGCCTTTTGTGTTCATTCGTTCGGGGTGCCACCCTTTGCGCCATTCTTCCATGAACGTCGGGTTTTGGGTGCAGCGGCTGATCGACATGGTCATGTCACCGGTCACACATATGTTGCAGCCGATACATTCGCGGATGTCGTCGATGCGGCCCTCTTCGATCTTTTTGGGCAAAAACGGATCTGCAATTGACGGACGTGCGCAGCCGATGAAATCAAGCGTGCCTGTCTTGATCATTTTTGCCATCACATCGGGGCTGGTGAAGCGACCAACGCCGACAATGGGCTTGTCCGTCAGCGCGTGGATGCCTTGAACCAGCGCATGCTGTGCCGCCTCTTCCTTAAAGCGCGACGGGCCGGAACATTCTTCCCATGTGCCCTGTGCCAAATCCCAAAGGTCAGGCAGGTTGCGGTTCATATCGACAAATTCGCGCACCTCGGCGTTGGAAAATCCAAGCTGCCCGATGGTTTCGTCCAAAGACACCCGCAAGGTGATTCCCATGGTATCGCCCACCGCATCGCGCACATCGGCGATGACCTCGTTCACAAACCGTGCGCGGTTTTCAAGGCTGCCACCGTATTCATCCGTCCGGTGGTTGGTGGCGCGGCTGAGGAAGTGTTGGAAAATTCCGAATCCATGCGCGCCATAAAGGCAAATCAGATCAAAGCCTGCGTTCCGGGATCGCTTTGCGGCATTCACGAACCACCGGCGCAGATCGCGGATGTCTGTCTTGTCTAGGGCACGCGCCTGAACCGGATCATTGGTGAAGGTGCGGATGGGCTGGGCAGAGACCGCCAAGGGGACTTCTTTGGTGTAAAGGTTCGGGCCGTTCACGCCGGAATACGCCAGTTGAATTCCCGCAAGTGCGCCATGCGATTTCATGGCGTCTGACATCTTGCGCAACATGGGGATGTCTTTGTCTTCCCACAGGCGCAATTCGATGAACGGTGTGATTTCGGAGGTGTGGTGCATCTCGCATTGTTCGGTGAAAATCACACCCCAACCGCCTTCGGCTTTGGACCCGCGCATCGCGGCCGCCGCAGACGGATCGCGATATCCGCCACCGTTGCAATGGGGCACCTGATAAAACCGGTTTTTGGCGGTGACAGGCCCAATGTCCATCGGCTCAAATAGGATGTCGTAGCGGGGATCACGCACGGTGAGGCTCCTGTTGGAAAGCTGCTGTGTTTGCAGTCGTGACAGAATAATGGCTTAGGCTAAAGTCGCAGTTATGGAATCACGGCTTAGGGTGGGCTTAAGTCTTTTACGACGCAGGGACACCGGGGTATCCCCATTTCGAGATCGACTGCGTTGCGTGATCAATGAAGGCATCCACGGATAAAACCGACCGTGCGCCGTGCGGGATCACGAACCCCAATCGCATAGGGCGGTGTGTGCCTTCCAATGGAATAAACCGCAATTCGCGCCCGTCAGGCGACAGGTCGGAATGGGGCCGGATGTTGGCCATGGAAAATCCGAAACCATTGGCCACCAATGACCGCATTACCGCCATATCGCGAGTCCGTTCCACGATTTTCGGGGCGACAGATGCCTGTTCAAAAATGCTAAGGAAATAGGTGCTGCTGATCGGCAGATCGAGCAAAACCATTGGATGATCCGCCAACATTTTGACCGAGACGGATTTGTGGTCTGCCAAAGGATGATACCCCGACACGACCGCATACAACGGCAGTGAGCGAACAGGGATGAACTCCAGATCAGGCGGAATTTCCAGATCATACGTTAAGGCCACGTCAATTTCAGCGCATCTGAGCTTTTCGATCAGTGTCTCTTGGTCACATTCAAATTGCGAAACCTGTACGTCGGAATGAGCGTCTTGAAACCTGCGCCGGATTGCGGGCAACAACACCTGCACAAACGTCAAAAGGCAGCCGACATTCAGCGGGCCTTGCACGTTGCCCGATATGGTGCCCGCAAGCCGATTAAGACCTTCGGCCTCGTTCAGAACCCTGCGTGCCTGATCCATGAATTGCCGGCCTGCCTGCGTCAGGCTTAGGCCGTGGGCGTGTTTGCGTACAAAAAGCGGCAGGCCAAATTCAGCCTCTAACTGGGTGATCGCAGCCGAGATCGAGGGCGAAGACACGTTCACCATCGCACTTGCTTGCGCAATGGACCCCTGTTCGCCGACAGAGACGAAGTATTCCAATTGCCGCAATGTGAACCGTGATGCCATTAATCCAACATGCCTGAACCGCAGGCAGGATCAAGCTGAATAAGGGGCCACATAAATGGGGCCGGTGTGTAGATCTGCAAAAGCGGTGGCGCGATAAGAAAGGTCCTATTCGTCACCGGGGACGCCATAAGAAGGCGCCTCGCGAGGGTCAATTGCGCGTTGCACATAGGCGTCCAGTTGGGGCTTGTAGATTTCCCAAGCCGTTGCGACATTTTCGATTGGACAGGTTTCTGTCCAATCGCAGCGCAAATCCGCCACGGGCCACGCGACCTTGTCCACTAACAGCATTCCAGCGGAATGAAGCGGCCCCGCTTCGCCACCCTGTGCCAGCCCCGCACGCATCGCGGCAATCAGGCGATCTCCAAGATGCCCCGTGGACGCAAGAAACCCGTCCACAACCGCCTGCGGCACACCGTCGTTGGCCAACATGTTGCCGCCAGACGCCACATCCTGCGCTTGCGCTTGTGTCCAAATGCCAAGGGAATTCGGGCCGGAATGGATGGCTGTGGCGCCTGTTTTATCGACCGCCAGGACCTGACGGTATTCGATGAACTTTCCTTGCGATTGTACGGCTGCGATGGCCTCTGGCGCAGTCATCCCTTCGGCCATCAGATCAAGCGCCAATGGCCCCAGCGTTGGGTCCGTCACATTCTGTGAGGCGACGGCGCCAACGCCTGCGCGGGCATAGGCACATCGTGCCGCAACGGCAGGGGAAGAGGATGAAATCGCCAGACCAAACATGCCAGTCTCGGCGCAGCGTGCAACGAGGGAAAAGGTCATGCGGGGATCACCGCCGTGCCGTCAATTTCGACCAGCCATTCGGGCCGCGCGAGGGCCTGCACAACCAAACCTGTCGACACCGGATGCACGCCTTTGATGTATTCCCCCATGGTGCGATAAACGGCTTCGCGGTGGCGCACGTCGGTGATGTAGACCACGACTTTGACAAGGTGCTCCATCTCGCCGCCCGCTTCTTCGATCAGCTGTTTGATATTTTGCATGACTTTATGCGTCTGCTCGACTGGATCGTTGCTGGTGATGTTCACTGCGTCATCCAAATTCTGTGGACATTGGCCACGCAGCCAGACGGTCTTTCCGCCTTCCGTGACAACCGCTTGGCACAGATCATTGTCGAGGTTCTGTTCGGGATAGGTGTCCGAAGTGTTGAATTTGCGAATGCGGGTATGGGCCATTTGGACGTTCCTATAGTTATTCTGCGGCGGGGCGCACGATTTCAGCGGCACCACGATAATCGGCGTAGGCGCGTTGAATGCCAATCTGGTCTGCGACAAATTTTGCATCATGCCAGACACCCCAAAGAAAGGTCGATCCACGCCGTGACTGCCACGGCAGACCCAGAAAATAGACGCCGGGTTCTTTAGATACGCCGCGTTGGTGGATGGGCGCGCCTTTGTCATCAAAGGCATCGACCTTAAGCCAGCCGAAATCCTGTTTGTATCCGGTTGCCCAAATGATCGTCGTGATACCCTCTGCCGCCAGATCAAGACTGCCGATGGGATCACTTAGGCTTGCCGGATCAGAGAACACCTCGCGTGCTTCTGGTTCTGGAGGCAGGTCAAGGCCCATTTGCGTCACGTAAGCATCTGCCGCATCCAACAGATCAAGGTAATTTTCGTCACCCGCTGCAACATTTTCCTTTAGGTCATCCGCAAATGAAAGCGTGCCGTCCGCATATTTGTCAGTAAGACCAAGAAGCGTCACGCCTTCGTGTCCAAGGCGGCGGAAATCCATGGTGCGACCTCCATATGCACCACTGACCGAGATCGTCACATGTTCGGTGCCGGGTTCTTGGGCGGCAAGATCCCATAATCCCAAAACACCCAACCACCACACAAAATCGCGCCCGCGATAGCGGCGCGGTGGGCGGTCGTGTGGGCCAACGGACAAAAACACGTTGCGCCCCGCCCTGTTCAATTCATCCGCAATCTGCGCCCCGGACGATCCGGCCCCAACGACCATAACCGCCCCTGCATCAAGTTGGTCGGGGTTGCGGTAGTCGGCGGAATGTATCTGTGTCACCGGCGCGGCAGCTGGGACAATCGGTGGGATCACCGGATGTTGAAATGCGCCCGTTGCAGATACGATGCGCGCAGCCTCGATCACGCCATTTGTGGTCTCGACGCGAAATCCGGCACGATCGGGCAAGCGTTCGGCCTTGATCACTTCCACACCCGTTCGCACAGGCGCGTCCACCATCGCCGCATATTCTTCGATGTAGTCGGCGACGCGATCTTTGCCGACGAATTCATCAGGTGCGTTGCCGTTAAATTCCATGTTGGGGAACCGATCGTGCCAGACAGGGCCGTTTGTCACCAAAGCGTCCCACCGCGACGTACGCCAGGCCTCGGCGATGCGATCTTTTTCAAGCACTAGAAACGGGACGCCCTGTTTGCCCAGATGTTCACACAGCGCAATTCCCGCTTGCCCCGCCCCAACAACAAGCGTGTCTATGGTTTCAACTGGCATAGGCGTGATCCCCCCGAGCGTGATGTGTTTTGGATGTGGTTTCATCCGCTTGTGTTCCAGTTCTGCCTTTAGCTGCGCGTGGGGGAAAGAAGTGTCTACATTAGTCCTGATTAGGTCTTGGCTAAGTTTTTGTGTGAAAAGGAAGGATTCACCTAAGCCCGCCTTCGGCAGAAACGATTTCTTAACATCCCACGCTTCGTCTTAACCTTTGCCAAGGAACCTGCGGGATGGCTTTGGCAAAGGCTGTGCATGCTGGGTTCCTTACAATGCTGGGGGACACCAATGCAGGACACTGCGGAAATTGCGGTTGATGTGCGCGGCGCGGTCAAGCGCTACGGAAGTTTCACCGCCCTGCAAAAAATTTCGCTTGGCATACGGGACAATGAATTTTTCACCCTTTTGGGTCCCTCTGGCTGTGGGAAAACCACACTGCTACGCATGATTGCGGGTTTTGAAGACGTCACAGAAGGCGGGATTTTTCTGTTTGGCGACGAGATCGCGAAACTGGCGCCAAACCAGCGCCCCGTGAATACGGTGTTTCAGAACTACGCGCTGTTTCCGCATATGACGATCCTTGATAACGTGGGGTTCGGCCTTGAGATGAAAGGCGCCTCGCGATCGGATGCGCGTAAACGTGCCGGAGAGATGCTTGAGCTGGTCCAACTGACGCAATTCGCCCACCGCAAACCGGCGCAACTGTCGGGTGGTCAACAGCAGCGTGTTGCCTTGGCCCGCGCCTTGGCCCCATCCCCCAAAGTTTTGCTGCTGGATGAGCCGTTGTCCGCGCTTGATCTGAAGCTGCGCAAGGCCATGCAGATTGAACTGAAACACATTCAACGCGAGACCGGCATTACCTTTATTTTTGTGACCCACGATCAGGAAGAAGCGCTGACCATGTCCGACAGGATTGCGGTTATGTCTGCGGGTGAATTGCAACAACTTGGCGCACCGCGTGATATTTACGAACACCCGCGCAACATGTTTGTGGCGGATTTCATCGGCGACACGAACCTTCTGGAGGTGTCCGTCGACAAGATCACCGACGGGCGCGCCCTGTGTTCCATTGGTGGGGCCAACACGCTGAGCTGCATGGCGGTGGACGGGGTGGATGTGGGTGCAAAAGTGCATTTGTCTGTACGCCCCGAACGGTTGACGCTGTCGGACAGCGCACTGTCACCCGAAAGCCTGCCCGGAAAAGTCGTTGAGAATATTTTCATCGGCACCGACATCAATACGATCATCGACCTTGATGATGGCCCGCAGTTTACGATCCGCACCTCTAATTCGGACCGTGGCAACAAGCGGATTATCGACATCGGCAGTCCCGCCTTCGTCAATATGGAAGCAGGTGCTGCGCGCCTGTTGGTTGATTAATGGCAGGGGGTGCTGCATCGGGCGGGTCATCCGCGTCAGATACTTACGCAAAGGCGCGACACTGGTTGCTGTTGCCGTCTTGGGTCGTGCTGGGGGTCTTTGTCTTTGCACCTGTCTGCGTGATGTTGATCTATTCGTTCCTGACAAAAGAATTTCGTGGCGGCGTCATTTGGGAACCCTCGCTGGCCGCCTATGATCAGTTCTTTTTTGACCGCGGGTTGTTTGGCGACAGCGATCCAACCCTCCAATGGACCTATATCAGTATCTTCTGGCGCTCGATCTGGCAGGCGGGTCTTGCGACAATTCTTTCACTGCTGATCGGATTTCCAACCGCCTATTTTATTGCGACGCGCCCAGAAAAAACCCGTGCCCTATGGGTGTTTTTGATCACAATTCCTTATTGGGTGAACTTGCTGATCCGCACGGTTTCGATGAAATTCCTGCTGCGCGATGAAGGGCCAATGAACGATTTCCTCATCAGCGCAGGGCTGATCGATGACCCGCTGCGCATCATCAACACCAACCTCGCTGTGCAACTGGGACTGTTTTACAGCTATTTGCCGTTTATGGTTCTGCCAATTTACGCCGCCGTTGAGCGCTATAACTTTACCATGAGCGAGGCCGCCGCAGACCTTTACGCCTCAAAATTCACCACCCTGCGCCGCATCGTTTTGCCTGCTGTGAAACCCGGTGTGATTGCGGGCTGCATTCTGGTTTTTGTACCCAGCCTCGGCGCGTTTCTGGCCCCTGATCTATTGGGCGGTGCCAAAACATTCATGATCGGTTCACTGATTGAAGAGCAGTTCAAAGGCAACGCTGGCAACTGGCCGTTTGGGGCCGCCGCCTCGATGATCCTGCTGACAATGGTAATGGTTGTCCTGTTGCTCTTTGCCCGTCAGCAACGCCAGGCAGGGGGGCAGGCATGAGCGACAACACAGATGTCAAAACCTACGCGGGCTTCAAAGCGATGACGGTGCTGTGCCTTGTCATCCTTTATGCGCCGCTGGCTGTGGTGACGATCTATTCTTTTAACGCCTCTGCCTCGATCACGGTCTGGGAAGGGCTGTCGCTGCGCTGGTATGTCGATGTGTTTGTTGGGCCGGAAAGCGCCAAATTCCAGAAAGCGGCGATAAATTCGTTCTCGATTGCGATCATCGCGGCCACGGCGGCCACCGCCATCGCGACCGCTGCGGCGACTGCGATTGTACGGGGTGGCAAATACAAATTGCGCACGCCCTCGCTGGGATTGATCACGTTGCCGATCATGGTGCCTGAAATCGTGCTGGCTGTGGCGACGTTGATTTTCTTCAATTCCGTGGGTTTCACACGCGGCTATATGACGATCCTTGTGGCGCATATCGCGTTTTGCATCCCCTTTGCCTATCTGCCCATTCAAGCGCGGATGCAGGGGATTGAGGACACCTATGAACATGCTGCGATGGACCTTTATGCGACGCGCGCACAAGCTTTCCGGCGCATTCTTTTACCTTTGATGATGCCCGGCATTATCTCGGGGTTTTTGCTGGCGTTCATTGTCAGCCTCGACGATTTCATCATCACCAATTTTGTCAAAGGTGCCGGGATTGAGACCTTGCCGACGGCGATTTTCGGGTCGGTGAAACAGGGTTTGAAACCCAACATCATGGCTATCTCGACGATGCTGCTGGGCCTCTCAATCGTGATGGTGACGATATCATACTTCGTATCAAAAACAGACAATACAAAATGACAACAAGGGAGCTAAACACATGAAATACCTAACAACATCCGCTATGGCCTTAGCGCTGATGGCAAATGCCGCCGCAGCTGACGGTGATCTGGTGATCTATCACTGGTTTGAATACATGCCAGCGGAACTGCTGGAAAAATTCACAGCTGAAACCGGCATCAACGTGACAATGGACACCTACGATTCCAACGAGGCGATGCTTGCCTCGCTGAAAGCCGGCGGCATGGGCACTTATGACGTCGCCGTGCCGGGCGATTACATGGTGGCGATCATGGCGGGCGAAGGGTTGCTGGATACGATTGCAGACGGCGAGCTGTCCAACAAAGGCAACATCGCAGCTGAATGGGCAGATCCGTCGTTTGATCCGGGCCGCACACATTCCATTCCCTATCAGTGGGGCTCCACGTCCTTTGCCGTCGATACGGCCGCCTATGATGGTGACATCAACACAACCGACTTGCTGTTCAACCCACCAGCCGAACTGGCAGGCAAGATCAACATGCTAGACAGTCAAGGCGAAGTCATGGCGCTTGCCTCGCTGCATATGGGTATTCCGCAATGTTCGTCAGACCGGGCCCAACTGAGCGCGTTGAACGATATGCTGCAAGGCGCGAAAGCGAACTGGGCGTCGTTTAATTCAGATACAGCGCGCGAAGTGCTTGTGTCCGGTGACGCATCCGTTGGCATGATCTATGACGGTTTCAGCGCTAAGGCACGCGCAGAACGCGACACGATCAAATACGCCTTCCCGACACAAGGCTATGTCGTGTGGATGGACAATGTTGTTCTTCTGAACGACGCCCCAAACCGTGAAAACGCGGTAAAGTTCATGGATTTCCTGCTTGAGCCTGAAAACATCTCGGCTGTGTCCAACTATGCGCGGTATGGCTTGGGCGTGTCGGGCGCGGAGGAATTCCTTGATCCGGCATTGGCCACATTGCCAGAAGCAAATCCGCCTGCCACGGCTGGCGCTGGTGCGTTTATCGAAGTGTGCGATCAAGAAACCCAAGCGGTTTACGACCAAATCTGGACCAACCTGAAAAACTGACCGACAGTCGGGTACAATCACGGCGACCTCTCGTGTGGGGTCGCCGTTTTGTTATGGGAGACAGGCGACATGGAAACGATTTTCAGCGAAAAGCACAGGCTTCGAAATTCAAAGACCGAGCTGTTTGGCGGCGAACTGGTCGAACCGTTCGAGCGCCCGTCGCGTGCGGAATACATCATCGACCGGGTCCGCGCCGTGAACCTTGGCCCGGTATCTGAGCCCGACGACTTTGGCATGGACCCGATCTTGGCCATTCACGACAAAGGGTTCATCGATTTTTTGCTAACCGCTTGGACCGATTGGCAGGCCGAAGGCTTCAAAGGCGAAGCAATGCCCACCGTTTGGCCGGCGCGGCGTATGTCGACCCACATTCCAAATCACATCGAAGGGCGTTTGGGCTATTACGCGCTGGCCTGTGAAACAACCATTTCAGATGGCACATGGGAAGCCGCATACGCCGCGGCGCAGGTGGCGCTGACGGGTGCGGAACGTGTTTCTGCGGGCGCACCTGCGGCCTTTGCCCTGTGCCGTCCGCCGGGGCATCACGCCGCCATCGATATGTATGGCGGCTACTGCTTTGTGAACAATGCAGCCGTCGCGGCGCAGCATCTGCTGGACAAAGGCGCTAAACGCATCGCTGTTCTGGACGTGGATTTTCATCACGGCAACGGAACACAGGACATCTTTGACGCCCGCGATGATGTGTTGTTTGTCTCGTTGCATGGCGACCCGATGGACGCCTTTCCGCATTTTCTGGGTCACGCCGATGAAACGGGAACCGGCAAGGGCGAGAGCTTTACGATCAACTATCCTTTGCCTCCGAACACCGATTTTGCAACGTGGCGGGCAGCTTTGGCCAAAGCGCTGGTACACATCAAAGATTACGCCCCCGATGCTCTGATTGTCTCGCTTGGGGTGGATACATTTGAAACCGACCCGATCAGCTTTTTCAAACTGCAATCAGAGGATTTCAGCACATACGGGGCCGACATCGCGGGCCTTGGGCTGCCGACATTGTTTGTCATGGAAGGCGGCTATGACATTGAAGAGATCGGCATAAACACAGTGAATGTCTTGCAAGGGTTCGAGCAGGCAAATGGAGGTCGTTGAAGCCTCAATTGCTGATTTGCGCCATGCCTTGGAAACGGGCGCTGCGACATGCGTGGACTTGGTCACGACCTATTTGGATCGCATTGCAAAATATGACCGCGATGGTCCTTGTTTGAATGCCGTTCCGGTCATGAATCCTGATGCGCTCTGCGATGCAAAGGCCGCCGATGCACGTCGCAGAAACGGCCAGGTGAGCGGCCCGCTTGATGGCATCCCTTACACCGCAAAAAACAGCTTTAAGGCCAAGGGCATGACGGTTGCCGCAGGCTCCCCCGCCTTTGCCGAATTGGTCGCAACGGACGATGCTTTTGCCATCGCGCAACTGCGCCGTGCTGGGGCGATCCTGATTGGGCTGACAAACATGCCACCCATGGCAAATGCTGGCATGCAGCGTGGTCTTTAAGTGCATAAAAGTTGGCCGACGCACCGGGTTCAAGGGCTTGGTAGGTGAAAATTGACAGGCACCAAAATTCTTTACTAAAAAAGTCGGGTTGACATGTCTTATGAAATTACTCAGGTATTGGCGCAGACCCAATTCGCGGCCACCTAGCTCAAGTGCCATGGCTTCCGCTTGCATTTTTCTTATCGTTAGGACGCACCATGAAACCCGTTTATCTGTCAACTTCCGTGCTGTGTTTGGCATTGGCCACCCCCGCGTTTGCAACTGATAAAACCGAAGTTCTGCAAACATACGCCGATATTGCCGCGGCCAAATACGCGGACAGTCTTATGACCGCGCAGACCTTACAAGACGCGGTAAACGCATTGGTGGCAAACCCGTCAGCTGAGGCGTTGCAAGCCGCCAAGTCAGCGTGGCTGTCGGCGCGGGTGCCTTATCAGCAGACCGAAGTGTATCGTTTTGGCAATCCAATCGTGGATGATTGGGAAGGCAAGGTGAACGCATGGCCGCTGGATGAAGGTTTGATCGACTACGTAGACGCGTCCTATGGCGGGCCATCTGACGAAAATGAACTTGCTGCACTGAATGTTGTGGCCAACCCGAAGTTTTCTTTGTCGGGCAAGACAATCGATGCCAGCGACATCACACCAGCTTTGCTGGCTGAAACACTGCATGAGGCTGACGGGATCGAGGCCAATGTCGCAACCGGTTACCACGCGATTGAATTTATGCTGTGGGGTCAGGACTTGAATGGGCATGGCGCCGGTGCTGGCAACCGTCCTTGGACAGATTACGCAAAGGGCGACGCATGCACCCACGACAACTGCGACCGCCGCGCGGATTATCTGGTGGCTGCCGCACAGCTGTTGGTGTCCGATCTGGAATGGATGGCAGCGCAATGGGCAGATGCGGGTGCGGCGCGTGCCGACCTGACTGCGAATGTCGACGCCGGTTTGGCCGCGATTTTGACGGGCATGGGGTCACTGTCGTATGGTGAGCAAGCAGGCGAACGCATGCGTCTTGGCCTGATGCTGAATGACCCCGAAGAAGAACATTCCTGTTTTGCCGACAACACCCACAATGACCACTATTATGACGGGTTGGGCGTGCAGAACGTATATGTGGGCGAATACGTCCGCGTTGATGGCACATTGGTGTCAGGTCCATCCCTGGCGGATCTGGTTCTGGCTGCAGACCCCGCGCTTGATGCCGAAATGCAAGGAAAATTGTCGACCACGATGATGTCCTTGGGACGCATAAAAACGGCGGCTGAAGCTGGATTTGCCTACGACCAGATGTTGGAACGTGGCAATACGGCAGGCGACGCGTTGGTGATGGGCGGTGTGAACGGATTGATTGATCAAACGCGCAGCATCGAAAGGGTGGTCACGGCACTGGGCCTTGATCAGATCGCTTTTGAGGGCTCCGACAGTTTGGATGATCCCGAAGCTGTGTTCCAATAACGCATTTGGCCTGACAGCAAGGCACGAAAGATCATGTTAAAATTTGCACTTCCTTTGCATTTGACCCTGCGCAGTTTTGCGTGGGGGCTGTCTTGTGTGGTTGTGGGCGCGGGTGCTTATGCAGACAAACCCGCAGCACCGCCTGTTTGGACGCTTGGTGATCCGCATCTGGACGTGGTTCCGCGCACGCCGCAAGAAGCCAAGCGCATTTCCGATGTCACCGCAATGCCTACAGATTTTTCCGTGCCGCACCGCTTTGAAGAAAAGTCTGCAGGTGCTGCCACCGTGCGTGTGGCCAATTCGGCAGATGCGTTTTCGCGCCCATCGGGCAACATCACCTTTGAAGACGAGTTGAATTTCAAGGTCGGCAATGGTCTGTTCCGCAAGCTTTGGGTGTCTGCGCCGGCCTCCACGTTGGCCTCTGACGGCTTGGGACCGCTATATAACGCGCGGTCCTGTCAGCGGTGCCACATCAAAGACGGGCGCGGTCATCCGCCTGAACAAGACGACGACAACGCGATTTCGATATTTCTAAGGGTGTCTATCCCCGCCTCGGCCACCGCAATCGACACCGTGAAAGCAGCTGAGATCGCAGGCTACATCGCCACCGCACCTGATCCGACCTATGGCTCGCAATTGCAGGATTTTGCTGTGCAAGGCCACGCGTCAGAATACCGTTTGGATGTACAGTACACGGAACGGGCGATTGCGTTGGCCGGGGGGGCAACTGCGTCGCTGCGCCATCCTGAATACAAGGCTGCTGATCTTGGCTATGGTCCGTTGCACCGGGATGCAATGCTAAGTCCGCGTGTGGCCCCGCAGATGATCGGACTTGGTCTGCTTGAGGCGATACCGGCTGCGGACATTCTTGCACAAGCGGACCCGGACGACGCCGACGGCGACGGTATATCGGGCCGACCAAATGTCGTGTGGTCTGTTGAATTTGACCGACCAATGTTGGGGCGGTTTGGCTTGAAGGCGGGCAGCCCGACAGTCAAAGAACAATCAGCAGCGGCCTTTGCGGGGGACATCGGGATTTCATCGCCCCTGTTTCCGGCAGGCGCAGGGGAATGCACCGATGCACAGACTGCTTGCCAAACTGCCGTACATGGCGATGGCGACAACAGAGGCACTGAAATTGACGCTGAAGGCCTTGAACTTGTCAGCTTTTACAGCCGCAATCTTGGGGTGCCTGCCCGTCGTGATGTGGGGGGCGTAGACGTTCTGCGCGGCAAACAAGTGTTCCATGCAACGGGGTGTGCTGCGTGTCATACACCCAGCTTTGTGACGCACCGCTTGCGCGACCAACCCGAACAAAGTTTCCAGTTGATCTGGCCCTACACCGACATGTTGCTGCATGACATGGGGCCGGATCTGGCCGACAATCGCCCCGAAGCCCGCGCCACCGGCCGTGAATGGCGCACACCGCCGTTGTGGGGGATCGGGTTGACGCAGCAAGTCAGCGGCCACAGCTATTTTTTGCACGACGGTCGTGCGAGATCGCTGCTGGAAGCGGTTTTGTGGCACGGTGGTGAGGCGCAAACGCAGCGCGATGCTGTTGTGGATATGTCGATTGCAGACCGTGCGGCCCTTATCGCTTTTCTGGAGAGCTTATGAGACCAACCTACCTAGGTTTTGCACTGCTGCTTTTGCCTGCGTTGGCGCAGGCTGATGCGCAAAGTGATGCCGTTGAAAACATTTTGGACGATCATATTCTGCCCGGATTTGAACAGCTTGCAGTTACGGCGCAAAGTCTGACGAACACGGCTGCGGACAACTGTGATCCGACATCGCAAGACCTGAAGGTGGCCTATGGCGCTGCTTTCGACGCGTGGGTGTCTGTCAGTCATTTACGGTTTGGCCCGACAGAGGTTGATGATCGCGCCTTTGCACTGGCGTTCTGGCCGGACAGCCGTGGGGCGACGCCGCGTGCCTTGTACAGCCTGATTGCAGCGCAGGATCCGGTTGTGGCATCCGTTGCAAATTACAGCGAAGTTTCCATTGCCGCCCGTGGGTTCTATGCAATGGAATTCTTGCTGTTTGATGATGCGATACGCCGTGCGGGCGATGCGCAGTATCATTGCGCGTTGGTTCAAACCGTAAGCGCGGACATCGCCGCAACAACGCAAAACATCTACGCCGATTGGCAGTCCGGTTTTGCGCAAGAACTGCGTCAACCCTCAGCCGATGGAACATACCGCAGTACCGCCGAAGTGTTGCAGGAACTGTTCAAGGCGCTGTCCACGGGACTGCAATTTACATCAGACACAAGGCTTGGACGTCCTTTGGGGTCTTTCGATCGCCCGCGCCCCAAACGGGCCGAAGCGCATCGCTCTGGCAGGTCGGCGCAGCATGTGATGCTTAGCCTAACCGCACTGCGTGATCTTGCAGCACGTCTGGCAGGTGGTGACGCGGAACTGGCGGCCCGGCTGGACGCACGGTTTCAGACGGCCTTGTCCCAGTTAGAGGCGTTGAATGACCCTGGCTTTGCATCTGTGGCTGATCCGCAGTCGCGTTTGAAAGTCGAAGTTTTGCAACAATCCGTTGACGCTATCCGCGCGACCGTGCGCGATGAATTGGGCCCGACTTTGGGGGTGGCGGCAGGTTTCAATGCGCTGGATGGTGACTGATGGTTGATGCGTTTGCAGGTCGGCGACAGTTCTTGGCAGGGCTTTTGGCCACTGGTTTTATGCCCAAACCGTCGTGGGCCGATGCTGGGTCGCCGAGTTTTTTAGCCGCAGCGGCCAAGCCTGACGGGTCTTATGTCTTATGCGGCATCTCAGCTGATTTACAGGTGCGGTTTGCGCTGCCCCTGCCGGATCGCGGTCACGCGGCAGCCGCACACCCCACTCGCCCCGAAGCCGTGGCCTTTGCCCGCCGCCCTGGCACTTTTGCGATCGTGATCGATTGTGCGCAGGGAATAGAACGGGCAGTGCTGTCAGCGCCTGCGGGGCGCCATTTCTATGGGCACGGCGCATTCTCGGCGGATGGGTCTTTGTTGTTCACGACCGAAAACAATTACGAGGCAGGCGAGGGTCGTATCGGTGTCTGGGATACGCGGCAGGGGTACAAACGCGTTGATGAATGGGCCAGCGGGGGTGTCGGCCCACACGACATCAAACGTCTGCCCGGCACCGAACGTCTGGTCGTGGCAAATGGTGGTATTGATACGCATCCCGACAGTGGACGTACCAAATTGAACATTGCCACGATGCAACCTTCACTGACTTACATCGAAAATGGTCGCGTGGTTCAGGACGTGGCGCTGGGCGAGGCATGGCGTAAAAACTCGATCCGACATCTTGCTGTGGCGTCGGATGGGTCTGTGGCCTTTGGGATGCAATGGCAAGGGGGTGACGTTGCGCCTGCACTTGTCGGTGTGCACCACCCGGTCAAAGGCTTGCGGATATTGGATGCACCGTCCGATGACGTACGCCGGATGCAAGGGTATGTTGGCAGTGTTGCCTTTTCAAATGACGGCGCACGTATCGCTGTGACGTCACCCAGAGGGGGCGTGATGCAGGTGTATGACACCAAGGCGTCACGGTTTTCCCACAACATTGCCGAACCGGATGTCTGCGGGGTCGCGGCGATGGGGCATGGGTTCGCCATGTCGTCGGGTCAGGGGAGTATAAAACACATTGACGATCGCACCCCATACACAACGCGCCACACGAATTTACAGTGGGACAACCATTTGGTGCCCGTTGTGGACGCGTCTGTGTAGGCTTTGGTTCGAGCTAAGGTTCAGGCGTAGACAATACGCGTGTCAGAGGCATCGCAAAGCTGTTTGCAGGTCTCGGGCAATGGCTTGTCGGTGAAAATCGCTGCCATATCGCCCATGGATGCCACGCGCGCAGGCGCTTTTCGTTCGAATTTGGAATGGTCAGCAGCCAAGAACACCTTGTCGCTTTGTTGGATGATGGCCTTACTGATGCCGACCTCTTGCAGGTCAAAGTCCAGAATATCGCCATCTGCGCGCAAGGCCGAACAGCCAATGACCGCATAGTCAAACCGGAACTGTTCAATGGTTGTTCGGGCGAAATCACCGGTCAGGGCCCCGTCGGATTTGCGCATTTGGCCGCCGGTGACTGCGACTTCGATGTCTGGGCTGCTCGACAGGGTGTGGGCGATGTTGATGTTGTTGGTGAACACAAGTAGGCCCTGATGGTTCAACAGCTCAACGGCGACGGCTTCGGTGGTCGTGCCGATGTTCAAAAAGATTGAGCAATCGTTGGGGATGTGGCGGGCGCAGGCGCGGGCAATGTCGACTTTGGACGCCTGGTTTAACTGGCGGCGTTCATTGTAGGCGATGTTTACAGTTGTGGATGGCAGGATCGCACCACCATGGACGCGTTCAAGCTGCCCGGCATCTGCCATTTCAGTCAAATCGCGGCGGATGGTTTGGGGGGTAACGCCGAAGTAATCCACAAGCCCGTCCACGGTCACTTTGCCCTCGCGGCGGGCAATTGTCAGAATTTCCGGCTTGCGTATGGTTAACACCACCAATGAACCTCCAATGTTCGTTTGGGGTCATTTTAGCGCGAAAATTATCCGTGTCACGAATCTTTGCGTAGGTTCGTGTTCGAAAATGTTCGATTTGTTTTCGTGTGCCAACGAAAATAGTATAATGAATTCAATGGGTAACTGAAAAACGATCATAAACGAACATTTTTTGCTTCCTTTTTCATGCGTTCCTTGTCACCTTTGCGTTATCGCGGCGGGAGGGCTGCGTGTCGGGAGGGCTTCAATGGAACCGGATTTCGATCTGCTGATTATTGGCGGCGGCATCAACGGCTGTGGCATTGCGCGTGACGCCACGGGTCGCGGTTTGCGTGTTTGCCTTGCCGAGATGAACGATCTGGGATCAGCCACGTCTGCCTCTTCGACAAAACTTTTTCACGGCGGCTTGCGATATCTGGAATATTTTGAATTCCGTCTTGTGCGTGAAGCCTTGATTGAACGCGAAAATCTTTTGCGGGCAATGCCCCATATTTCCTGGCCGATGCGCTTTGTGCTGCCCTACCACGAAAGCATGCGCTTCGACATGTCCACGCCCACCTCAAAACTGCTCGGGGCCGTGATGCCATGGATGAAAGGTCGCCGCCCTGCTTGGCTGATCCGGCTGGGCCTGTTTTTATACGATAATCTTGGCGGCCGTGAAATTCTGCCCGGCACCACAAATCTTGATTTGCGTGATGCTCCGGAAGGGAACGGTCTGAAGGACCACTTTGAGAAAGCGTACGAATATTCCGACTGCTGGGTCGAAGATTCGCGCCTTGTCGTGTTGAACGCCAGAGACGCAGAGATACGCGGCGCCGATGTCCGGACACGCACCAAGGTCATTGGCGCAGATGTCGAAGACGGTGTTTGGTCAGTTGTTTTGGAAGACAGCGCCACTGGCGTCACTTCCACCGTTACGGCCGCGATGGTTGTGAATGCGGCTGGCCCTTGGGTTGGTGATGTGCTGCGCGGCACGTTGAAAAGCAACTCGCAAGCCGGTGTGCGGTTGGTGCGCGGCAGCCATATTGTCACGAAAAAGCTGTTTGACCATGACAAGTGCTACTTCTTCCAAGGCACTGACGGTCGCATCATTTTTGCAATTCCTTACGAAAACGATTTCACCGTTATTGGCACCACGGACAATGACCATCCGGATGCGTCTGTGACGCCGGAATGTACGCCCGAAGAACAGGATTATCTGATTAACTTCATCAACGAATACCTTCAGGCGCCGATCAGCGCAGCCGATGTGGTTTGGACATATTCGGGTGTGCGTCCCTTGTATGACGACGGTGCAAGCAGCGCATCGGCTGCGACCCGCGACTATGTTTTGAAGCTGGACGAAGGGCGCGGTGCGCCTGCGTTGAACGTCTTTGGCGGCAAGATCACGACCTATCGCTGTCTGGCAGAAAGTGCGCTTGAGAAAATTCAAGAAGTGCTACCTGTCGATGCCAAACCATGGACCGCCCGCGTGCCTTTGCCCGGCGGTGATTTTCCGGTGGACGGTGTGGACGCATTGATACGGCAAACCAAGGGCAGCTTCCCTTTTCTGACTGATGCTTGGGCTGCCCGATTGGTTAAGGCCTACGGCACCGAAGCCAAAGATATGTTGGGCGATGCCGCCACGCTAAAAGATTTAGGTACGGGTTTCGGGGCTGATTTGTATCAAGCTGAGGTCCAGTGGTTGATTGAAAACGAATATGTCCGCGCCGCTGATGATGTGGTGTGGCGACGTAGCAAACTTGGGTTGCGCATGACTGCGGCACAAATTTCTACGTTGGACGCATGGATAAAAGGACAGCTGACGGCGTTACAAAACGCTGCGGCTGAATAGGGGGACGACATGACGCTGGAACTTAAAGGCGTATCCAAAGTGGTGAACGGGGCAACACATATCCACCCGACCCATTTGACGCTGAACAAAGGGACGATGAACGTCCTTTTGGGGCCAACTTCTTCTGGCAAGACGTCCCTTATGCGTCTGATGGCGGGCCTTGATGTGCCAACCGAGGGTCAGGTGTTTTGGCAGGGCGAGGACGTCACAGGTATGCGCGTGCAGGATCGCAAGGTCGCGATGGTCTACCAGCAATTCATCAATTACCCTTCGATGACCGTCTATGAAAATATCGCATCACCGTTGCGGCTGATGGGCAAATCACGCAGCGAAATTGATGCAGCAGTCCACAAAGCTGCCGACTTGATGCAGCTGTCTCCGATGTTGCAACGCAAGCCGTTGGAGCTGTCGGGCGGGCAACAACAACGCTGTGCCTTGGCACGCGCTTTGGTCAAGGACGCAGGGTTGGTTTTGCTGGACGAACCGCTGGCCAATCTGGATTACAAATTGCGCGAAGAGCTGCGCGTCGAAATCCCCAAGATCTTCGAAGAAGCGGGTTCAATCTTTGTTTATGCAACAACGGAACCCGAAGAAGCGCTTTTGCTTGGGGGGCATACGGCTGCCCTGTGGGAAGGACGCGTGACGCAGTTTGACCTGACACCAACGGTCTATCGCCGACCGGTAAACGCGACGACCGCGCGGGTTTTCAGTGACCCGCCGATGAATTTTTTGACAGTTACGAAATCCGGATCTGAAATTTCGTTTGGCGCGGGTCAGACTGTGGCGGCCACCGGATCAATGGCCACGCTTCATGATGGGACATATACAGCAGGCTTCCGGCCCAACCACGTTGAATTGTCGGCTCAAAGCAGCGGTGCGCTTGAATTCGACACACATCTGATTGTGACAGAGCTGACGGGGTCCGAGACTTTTGTGCATCTCGATCATCATGGCGAAAAGTGGGTTGGTTTGGTGCATGGCGTGCATGATTTACCATTGGGTGCAGCGTTGCCGGTCTATCTGGACCCAAGCCACATCTACATCTTTAGCGAAAATGGCGATCTGGTCGCCCCCGCATCCTACGCGCTTGCGGCCTGAGGGGGACAGACACATGGCAAAAATCACGCTGCAAAATCTGGCACATTCCTACTATCCAAACCCCAAGGGCGAGGACGACTTTGCCCTGAAAGAGTTGAACCACGACTGGGCGGACGGCGAAGCCTATGCGCTGCTTGGGTCGTCGGGCTGTGGTAAATCAACGCTGCTGAACATCATTTCCGGGCTGTTGCACCCGTCGCAAGGCCGCATTCTGTTTGATGACAAGGATGTCACACAGGCCTCAACCGCGGACCGCAATATTGCGCAGGTTTTCCAGTTTCCGGTGGTCTACGACACGATGACTGTGCGCGACAATCTGGCGTTTCCGCTGAAAAACCGCGGGGCCAGTGCGCAGTACATTCAGGACCGTGTGCAGCAAATCGGCCAAATGATCGGGATGGAGGCTGAGCTGAACAAGCGCGCCCGCGGTCTGACGGCAGACGCCAAGCAAAAAATATCGCTGGGGCGGGGCATGGTGCGCGAAGACGTGAACGCCTTGTTGTTTGACGAACCACTGACGGTAATCGACCCGCATATGAAGTGGGAATTGCGCACGCAGTTGAAATCGCTGCACCACGAATTCGGACACACCATGATCTATGTGACCCACGACCAAACAGAAGCGTTGACCTTCGCAGACAAGGTTGTGGTCATGTACGACGGGCGGGTTGTGCAGATCGGCACGCCGCAGGAATTGTTTGAAAAGCCACAGCATACTTTTGTGGGATACTTCATCGGGTCGCCGGGGATGAATGTCATTCCCGCTGAGATTACGGGAAAAACTGCGTCCGTGCATGGTGCGTCGCTGGACCTGAACCGTGGGTATGACGCGTTAAGCGGCAAAGTCGAAATCGGGGTACGCCCTGAATTTGTGACATTGACGGACGGGCCGGGTCTGCCTGTCAGCATCCGCCGCGTCGAGGACGTGGGCCGCCACAAGATCGTGCGTGCCGACCTGTTTGGCACAGAAATCAACATTGTTGCGGGTGAAAGCACGTCAATCTCGCCCGACATGACCAAAGTGGTCTTCGATCCGGCGCAAGTGAACGTTTACGTCGATGATTGGCTTCAAACCGGAAAGGCCGCCTGATGGAAAAAACAGTTAACCAAAAGGCGTGGTTCCTGATCCTTCCAGTCCTTTTGCTGGTCGCCTTTTCCGCCGTCATTCCGCTGATGACGGTCGTCAATTATTCGGTGCAGGACACCTTTGGGCAGAACGTCTTTTTCTGGGTGGGGCTTGAGTGGTTTTCCGAGATGTTGCAGTCCGAGCGCATGTGGGATGCATTGGGCCGTCAGTTGATGTTCTCGGCGATCATCCTGACCATCCAGATTCCTCTGGGCATTTTTGTCGCCCTCAACATGCCCAAAAGTGGCTTTTGGTCCAGCCTGTGTCTGGTGTTGATGTCCTTGCCGCTGCTGATCCCGTGGAACGTGGTTGGCACCATCTGGCAGATTTTCGGGCGCGTCGATATTGGCCTTTTGGGCTATACGTTGGACACGCTGGGCATTTCCTACAACTACACGCAAAACACCTTTGCGGCATGGGCCACGATCATCGTGATGGATGTGTGGCATTGGACATCGCTGGTGGCGTTGCTGGCTTTTGCGGGGCTGAAATCCATCCCCGATGCCTATTATCAGGCTGCCAAGATTGATCAGGCCAGCCGCTGGGCCATCTTTCGCTACATCGAGCTGCCCAAGATGGCAGGGGTCTTGATGATCGCCATTCTTTTGCGCTTCATGGACAGTTTCATGATCTACACCGAACCTTTCGTGGTCACAGGTGGGGGTCCGGGCAATGCCACGACCCTGCTGTCGATTGATCTGGTCAAGATGGCTTTGGGCCAGTTTGATCTGGGGCCAGCGGCCGCGTTTTCCATCATGTATTATCTCGTTATCTTGTTGATTTCATGGGTGTTCTACACCGTCATGACCAACATGGACAAAAAGGACGGCTAGCGCATGGCACATATGAATTATGATCTTTCCGGCGGCTTGGACGCCTATGTCAAACCCAAGAAAGAGCCGCGCTTCAAGGTGAACAAAAGCGCCGTTGTGATGACGATCTATCTGACGTTCATGCTGTTGCCGATCTATTGGCTGCTAAACATGAGCCTGAAGACAAATACGGAAATCCTGAACACCTTCAGCCTGTTTCCCAATGATCTGACCTTTGCAAATTACGCGACGATCCTGACGGACCCGTCGTGGTACATGGGCTACGTCAATTCGTTGATCTACGTTTTGATGAACACCGCGATCAGCCTGACAGTGGCACTGCCCGCGGCCTATGCGTTCAGCCGCTACCGGTTCATGGGCGACAATCAGCTGTTTTTCTGGCTGCTGACCAACCGCATGGCGCCGCCTGCTGTTTTCGCCTTACCGTTCTTTCAGCTGTATTCGTCGGTGGGCTTGTTCGATACGCATATCGCGGTGGCTCTGGCGCACTGTTTGTTCAACGTGCCGCTGGCGGTGTGGATTCTTGAGGGCTTTATGCGTGGCGTGCCCAAGGAAATCGACGAGACAGCCTACATCGACGGCTATTCGTTCGGGCGCTTCTTTGTGAAGATCTTCATGCCCTTGATTTCGTCGGGCATCGGGGTCGCTGCGTTTTTCTGTTTCATGTTCTCATGGGTCGAATTGCTGCTGTCGCGGACCCTGACAACCGTAGATGCCAAACCCATCGCGGCCATCATGACGCGAACCCAAGGGGCGTCTGGCATCGACTGGGGCGTCTTGGCCGCAGCAGGCGTACTGACCGTCGTGCCCGGCGCATTGGTGATTTACTTCGTACGAAACTACATCGCCAAGGGCTTTGCCCTGGGCCGGGTATAGGAAAGGGATCAGACAATGGCTTGGATGGCATGGACATGGCCCACCGCGATTTTCTTCATCATCATCGCTTGCATTTTGACCGTCTTCACGGTGCTGGCGATCAAATACCCTGAAACGCCCCGCAAGGGTGTTTTACGGATCGAGACGACGCGTGGCGATCGTCTTTTCATCACACTGCTTGGCTCTGCCTTTATCAATTTGGCATGGCTGGGCGTGATTGGCGCAAACCAACCTTTTGCGCTGCTTGTATGCCTTGTTTACGCGGCGGCGGTGTTTCGCTGGGTGTAGTTGGGCCAACCAAACGACCAATTCCAATAGGGAGGGAATTATGAAGTTTATCTTGAAATCAAGCACAGCACTGACGCTGGGGCTTGGAATGACAAGCGGTGCGGCTTTTGCCGACATGGATGCCGCAAAGTCGTTCCTTGACGCAGAAATCGGTGAACTGTCCACGTTATCGCGGGCAGACCAAGAAGCCGAAATGCAGTTCTTTGTGGATGCTGCCGCACCTTACAAAGACATGGAAATCAAGGTGGTGTCTGAAACCATCGCGACACACCAGTACGAAAGCGAAGTGCTGGCGCCAGCGTTCGAAGCCATCACTGGTATCAAGGTCACGCATGACTTGATCGGCGAAGGCGATGTTGTGGAAAAGCTGCAAACGCAAATGCAGTCGGGCGAAAACATCTATGACGCCTATATCAACGACTCTGATCTGATCGGTACACACTGGCGTTACAAGCAAGTGCGCAACCTGACAGACTGGATGGCAGGCGAAGGCGCATCCGTGACGTTGCCCACGCTGGATATCGCGGACTTTATCGGTACGTCATTCACGACAGGCCCCGATGGCAAGCTGTACCAGCTGCCCACACAGCAGTTCGCGAACCTGTATTGGTTCCGCTATGACTGGTTCAACGACGACAAAAACAAAGCCGACTTCCAAGCGAAATACGGCTATGATCTGGGCGTTCCGGTCAACTGGTCTGCTTACGAAGACATCGCGGAATTCTTCACGGGCCGCGACCTGAGCCACCTCGACGTTGAAGGCGAAGTCTTTGGCAACATGGACTACGGCAAGAAGGACCCGTCTTTGGGTTGGCGTTACACCGACGCGTGGATGTCCATGGCTGGTATGGGTGACGCGGGCGAACCAAACGGTCTGCCAGTCGACGAGTGGGGCATTCGTGTGAACGAAAATTCACAACCTACCGGATCCTGTGTCGCACGTGGCGGGGCCACAAACGCCCCTGCGGCGGTTTATGCTGTGACCAAAGCGATTGAATGGCTCGACAAGTATACGCCACCGGCCGCTGCGGGCATGACATTTGGCGAAGCGGGTCCAATCCCGGCGCAAGGCAACATTGCCCAGCAAATGTTCTGGTACACAGCCTTCACGGCGGACACTGTGAAACCCGGTTTGCCTGTGATGAATGAAGACGGCACGCCTAAGTGGCGGATGGCACCATCCCCGCACGGCGTATACTGGAAAGAGGGCCAGAAAATCGGCTACCAAGACGCCGGTTCCTGGACTTTGATGGAATCCACACCCGTGGATCGCGCCCAAGCCGCTTGGCTTTATGCGCAGTTTGTTGTGTCCAAAACAGTTGACTTGAAAAAGTCTGATGTGGGTCTGACCTTCATTCGTGAAAGCACCATTGCGTCCGAGCACTTCACAGAACGCGCGCCACGTTTGGGTGGTTTGGTGGAATTCTACCGCTCTCCTGCGCGCATCCAGTGGTCGCCAACGGGTACAAACGTGCCTGATTATCCAAAGCTGGCGCAGCTGTGGTGGCAGAACATCGGCGACGCGATGTCCGGTGCAAAGACCCCTCAGGAAGCACTTGATCAGCTGTGTGCCGATCAGGAAAAAGTTCTGTCGCGTCTTGAGCGTGCAGGCGTCCAAGGTGATCTTGGTCCAAAGCTGAACGAGGAAATGAGCGCCGAGCACTGGTTCTCACAGCCGGGCGCACCTTACGCCAAGCTTGAGAACGAGGACGAAGAGCCAAAAACAGTTGCTTATGACGAGCTGATCAAATCCTGGCAATAACGTCACTATGAACTGATGTGCGGGGCGTGATCTACATGCGCCCCGCACCCCAACGACCACGATCTTCCCTGATGGCCAGTGATATGGCACACCTTCGGAGGTGGCCCCACGGCTGCCTCCTTTTTTGCGACCAAACGGAACTTTGCGATGAAATATGTACTGGCAATTGATCAAGGCACCACATCCACGCGGGCGATCATCTTTGATCAAAGTTTGAATGTTATTGCCACTGCCCAAGAAGAATTCCCGCAGATTTTCCCGCAATCTGGCTGGGTCGAGCATGATCCAAACGACCTATGGAGCACGACAGCAGGCACCTGCCGCGCCGTCATTGAACGCGCCAACATTGGCGCTGAAAACATTGTGTCCATCGGCATCACCAACCAACGCGAAACCACCATTGTGTGGGACCGCAACACCGGTCAACCGTTGCACAACGCGATTGTCTGGCAAGACCGCCGCACCGCTGACTTTTGCAAAGAATTGTCCGCGGCAGGGCACGGTGACATGTTTGCGGATCGCACAGGATTGCTGCTGGACCCGTATTTCTCCGGTACCAAACTGAAATGGATTTTGGACAACGTTGAAGGCGCACGTGCCAAGGCCCAGAACGGCGATTTGCTGTTTGGCACCGTCGACACCTATCTGATCTGGAAGCTGACGGGGGGCGCGTCCCACGTGACAGACGCCACCAATGCCGCCCGGACCATGCTGTATGACATCCGTAAAGGGCGTTGGAGCGAGACGATCTGCGATCTGTTCGACATTCCCATGTCCATGTTGCCGCAGGTCAAAGACAGCGCCGCCGATTTTGGCGAAAGCCGCGCCGATCTGTTTGGTCGCCCCATCCCGATTTGCGGTGTGGCGGGTGACCAACAGGCCGCGACCATCGGGCAGGCCTGTTTTGAACCGGGCATGATGAAGTCTACATATGGCACCGGATGTTTTGCGCTTTTGAACACCGGCGATACGCCTGTGAAATCCAACAATCGTTTGCTGACGACCATCGCATATCAATTGGACGGCAAACCCACTTATGCGTTGGAAGGGTCGATTTTTGTGGCGGGGGCTGTGGTGCAATGGCTGCGCGACGGGTTGAAAATGATCCGTGATGCATCTGAAACGCAAGGCTTGGCTGAGGGTGCTGATGACACGCAATCAGTCGTGCTTGTGCCTGCGTTTACAGGGCTGGGGGCGCCCTATTGGAACCCGGAATGTCGGGGGGCCATATATGGGCTAACGCGAAATTCAGGCCCAAATGAATTGGCCAAAGCGGCGTTGGAAAGCGTCGGTTATCAGACGCGTGATTTGCTGGATGCGATGCGTGCGGATTGGTCCACCGAAGGGGCCACTGCGGTTTTGCGCGTGGACGGGGGCATGAGCGCCTCTGACTGGGCCATGCAGTTTCTGGCCGACATCATCGACGCGCCTGTGGATCGTCCGCAGGTCTTGGAAACGACAGCGCTGGGGGTGGCCTGGTTGGCGGGGATGAAAGCGGGGATCATGCCCGGCCAACAAGAATTTGCACAACAATGGGCGCTGGACCGCCAGTTCACAGCCAATATGGCAGATGACATACGCGACCAAAAATACGCGGACTGGCGGCGGGCTGTGGCGTGCACGCTTGAGTATTGATCGATGATGTCTGCACCGTTTTCCTTCGCCTGTCCCACAAAAGTGCATTTCGGGGTCGGGACCCATCGGGATATTCTGGACTTTCTACCGCAAAACGCAGCCCGTGTTGTGGTTGTCAAAGGTGCCTCTGACGGGGCATCTGCACCGTTGCGTGCTATCCTGGATACCGGTGAGTTTACTGTTGATATCGTGACATGCCGGGTTGAGCCGACAGTTGAAACGGTCAATGATGCGCTGGGCCAACTGGGGTCACAGCCAGTAGACTGTGTCGTTGTGTGCGGCGGCGGGTCGGCGATTGATACCGGAAAGGCGTTGACCTTGGCGCTTGACCGCGGGCGCGCATTATCGGACGCGGATTTTGGACAGTTTCATGCGCATGGACGCGCCATAACCCTGATCGTATTGCCCACAACTGCAGGCACCGGCGCCGAAGTGACATCAAATGCGGTTCTTGGATCTGCGCAAACCACCGCCAAGGTCAGTTTGCGCGGCCCCGCTTTGCAGCCTGACATTGCGATTGTGGACCCGTCCCTCATGCTATCGGCCCCGCGCAAGGTCGCGTTATTTTCAGGTTTGGATGCGGTTGTTCAGAACATTGAGGCGCATACGTCGTCTGCAGCGACCCCGTTTTCGTGCGCTTTGACGACGCCAGCCGTTGGCGCAAGCATCGCGGCTGTGCGTCAGGTGATGGAGGCGCCTGATGAAGATGCGTGGACACGCCTTGCCTGGAGCAGCTTGTCCAGCGGGTTGGCCTTGGCGAATGGGGGGTTGGGCGTTGCGCATGGTTTGGCATCTGTTCTGGGTGGGGCGTATCAAGCGCCACACGGGGCGCTGTGTGGCAGGCTTTTGGCGCCAACGTTGCGGGCCAATCTGGCATCGGAAGAGGCCAGTACAGACATACAAGGTCGGATCAGGTTTTGCATTGACGCGATTGCGCAGGTCTTTGCGCCTGTTGATGTAAGTGACCCGTTGTCGGGGTTTGAGCAATGGGTGCAAATACAGGGTTTGCCGCGTTTGGCGCATTGGGGGGTGATGGCCAATGACATTCCTGCTTTGGCGCAAGCCGGTGTGCAAGCATCGTCCAGCAAAAAGAACGCGGTGCCTTTAGGTCCTGCTGATCTTGCGCAAATTCTGGAAGCAGCGCTTTAGGCGACCCGAAGGCCCCGGCACCAAACGCCATGGATCAAGGGCAGCCCGCCATAGACATCAAACATCACAAGATCTGCGCGTGTGTTTAAAGCCAGTGATCCCCTGTCGGACAGGCCGCAGCCCTTTGCGGGATTGCCAGTGACTGTAGCCAACCCCGCGGCCATATCGTCCCAAAGCTCTGCCAGTTGCAGCGCGCCTTGCAGCAAAGCGGCTGGAATGTAGTCGGATGACAGAATGTCCAAATGGCCCAATTCTGCCAGCTCCAGTGCCGCGACGTTCCCGGAATGTGACCCACCGCGCACCAAGTTCGGGGCGCCCATGATTGTGGCCATTTGTGCGTCTTTGCTGGCTTTGGCCGCCTCGATGCTTGTGGGGAATTCTGCCAGCGTCACCCCGTTGGCATGGCTGTGCGTCACTTGATCTGCGGTGGTGTCGTCGTGGCTGGCAAGGGTCGCGCCATAACGTGCTGCCGCGGCAATGGCTGCATCTTCATGTTTGGTGCCAAGTTTTGCCTGTAATCCGTAAAGAAAGTCGATGTAGTCGCCGAAGTTGTCGCGGGACAGCCCGTTTTTCCCGCACACGTAGTCTTCGAATTTCTTGAGATCGCGGAATTGCCGCTGACCAGGTGTGTGATCCATCAAGGACACGATACCGATGTGGTCGTCTAGGCCGAATTCCTCCAGCTCTTCCGCGAGTGTTTCAGAACAGAGTTCGGCACGCAAATGGATGTGATGACTGATCCGCAAGACATTGTCGTCGCGCATGGCCAACAGGTCGTCGGCCATGGAACGGGCGTAGCGTCCGTAGCGCTTTTTGCCGCTGTCTGACACGATGGATCCCACGCGAATTGCATCAAAAACGGTCGTAACTCCGCAGCCTGCCATCTCTCGATCATGCCCCAAAATCGCGGCCTTGTGCGGCCAATTGACTTTGGGGCGGGGCTGCATGTGCCGTTCAAGGTTATCGGTGTGAAGTTCGATCAGGCCGGGCGCTAAGAACCGCCCTTCGCAATCAATTGCAAAGGGTGGGACATGGGTGCCTTGATGAATATCCACGATTTGCCCGTTTTGGACACGAAGCCCTCCAACAATTACGTCTGTGGGTAATATCAAACGGGCATTGGCAAAGACGATGTCGGTCTGTGTTGTGGTCATGCGGCCACCTTATTGTCGGGATGCGAACTCTATACAACTAGACAATGTATTCCGCATGAGGCCACCATTTGCAATTCCTTTTAACAAACGGTTTGCAGGTGAGCCTGTGACGCTGACGTTTGATGGTGGCTGCGGGTTCTAAGGCGTACCATGAGGGCTGGCATTCTGATGAGTTGGGGCGCCACGCAAAGGACCGCTTGTGCGCAAAGGCACAAGTTGCTGCAAACGGTCAAACCAGAACGGGGCGCCCAGCATCACAGCCAATGTGCTTAAGATCCAGCCAAATGCCTTGGCCAGCCAGTCTTGAAGATCGTAATCGCCCAAACAAGCCGTCGTAATGCACCCGTTGCCCGACCACCCCAAGGGATGCGGCATCAAGGTGGAGAAGGTGTTACTTAATGCTGTTGCATCGACGGTCGGAACAGCGCCGGTTTCGGAAACAGTTGCGTTGGATAAAACCGCTTGCGCCTTTTCGACAACGGCTTGCCGTAGGGCATCATCTTGCCAGATGGATTTGCTGATCTCCAATGTGTCTGCGTCTGCCATGACCACGATTATGGCCGCAGACAAACCGGACACCACGGTCAGATGCCTTTTATAGACGCCCGATGCACGATCCATGACGGCATCGAACCACACTTCGATGCCGCTGTGAAAAAGTTCCAATGTGTTGTCTGCGTCCAAAGCGATTTGTTTCAGGACATCTTCCAAGCCGGTGCCTTTGCCCAAGCCTTGCAATAGCTCAGATGGTTTTTGACCCTTGGCATCGCCGGTTTTTGCAAGTGTCGACACAAGGGCTTTGGAAAACAAATGTGCTTCGACATAACTGGGCGCGGTTTTGGCGCTGATGTGTTGCGCTGTGCTTTGCCTGCTGAAGGACCGCATCAGACCAGAGGCCCAAAAGCCGTCCCGCACTTGGGCGTCATCAAGGATCTTGTTTATTTCGTGAAACAGCACTTTGCCGCGCAACCGCAAAAAACCTGCGATGGCTTCGTTTATGCTGGTGCTGAGTAGGCTTAGAACCAAATAAACCAGCACAAGACCTATTGTGATGTCGACGATTGGGGGAATGGACATAAAACAGCTCCGGAAAAGATCAGAGAAACCAGAAAGGCCGGCTCAAATATAGCCAGCCTTCCTTTTGGTGTATTTTACCGGCCCGGTGTTGGGTCAGCCGCTGTGAGCGTCCCATCGCTGCGGATTTTGACAGCTTTGACTTTGCCCATTGCACTGGGGTCCGCGCCTGTCAGCAACGCGTCTGGCAATCTGCGTTCCACCAGCAGCGGCACTGTCATTTCCACGTTTTCTTCCGCATGATATGCCATCATTTGTTCGCGTAGAATGCCGATGGTGATCGCTTCGCCCAGAAGTGCCGATTCAATATAGTCGGTGTAGAAATGCACCCCACCGATGTTACGCGCATTCGAGATGTTCCAAATCAGCTTGTTCAGCTCGCCTTCCAGGGTCAGACCTTTTTCCATGGGCAGCGCCAAAGCATCAATCGTGACGTCTTCGGGGGACGCAGCGCAATCCGGAACCAGGGCTTGGTCCTTGGGCTTCACCAGATACGCTGGTGACTTTGGGTTCTTGTGATCGGACATGTTGAAAAAGGCTTTTAACAAAGTCACACACGCCCCGGCGACTGTCGCATGCCCCGCGCCATATGCGGGATGCATGGGTGACCCTTCCGGGAAAGCCATCGGCAGCAGCCACGTTGTATCCCCACAGTTTTTCTCGTTGTGCAGGCGCACTTCGGTCAGGATTTTGTCCAGCGCAGGGTCTGACCCTTGCGATGTGCCATCACTTGCATATGGATGGGTGTAAGGCGCGATCAGGCTGGCCATTTGGTGGCGGGCCAAGCATTCAGCGGATGTCCCGGTTGCGTCATAAGGCGATGTTCCGGGCAAATCGCGGTGCGGGTGGTATTCCGTGAAAACGGTGTGAAACAGGGCAGCGGCTGCTTCCGGGCGCAAACGGCGGTGCACCGTAAACTTTTGCAAGCGTACCGCTTTTAACGCACGGCTCGACACTTCGGTGACCAACGTCAACAGATGCGGGCCACCAAACAAGGCAAACGGTTCGCGGTTATTGCGTGATAAGGCATTGGCAGACGCGCCATGAAATGGGATGCCGGAATCAAAAGCAAACTTTTCATCCAGTAAAATCAACGCTGCATTCAGATATGCCTGATACAGTTGATCATCGTGCACATATGTGGCCATGTCGCGTAAGCTTGACATTCTACGTCGTGCCCCAGGGATAAATTCCGACGCAAGGGGGCGGACATTGGCCCCGTTCTGCACGTCGATATAATCGGCCCATTTCATCATGTAATCGGTTTCAGGTTTCGCCACGCGGACCTTTTGGTCGATGCTTTGTGCGCCATAGGCGATGGTGCCTGATGCGCGCTTTTTCAGGTCTCGTGTGCATCCGCCTGATCCCATAAACATCAATTGCGACAAGAATGGAGTGTGCCAGCTGTCTTCGCCTTCACCGCGAAATATATTGGATGGTGTCTGTTTTTTACCAAACCGGCGCCGGTCGCGTTGGGCGGCGTCCGCAGTATCGTTGAGCGCGTCGCGGCCTTTAAACCAGCGTAGGTGGCTAAGTGTGTCTGCAGCGTCTTTGGCCTTGGCATTGCATGAGGTGATCCGTTTGGCTGCGGCAGCAGACAATTTTTTGCCACCCAAGGTGGTTAACGCACCCACCAGTTCAGTGCTCATTAATGACGCAACGCCCCATTCGCGGCCCAGTGCCATTTGGTAAACCTCCGCAATCTCCGCCGCGAATTCTGCTGATCCCGCTTCCGGGGCGGGGGGCATTGTCATGGCGCCAGGGTCGGGGCCCTCAAAGACAAAGGCATGCCCGGCCGTGGGGCTTTCCCACTGACGATAAGGCGACCGATCCGCTTCGCAGTCCAGCGCTGCATGTGCGTTTGGATCAACGGTTAAAAAAGGCCCGCGGTGCGGGCTGACGGCGGCAAAAACGTTGGGATCATGTGTTTGGGTGCCTTTCGCAAAGTCACGATAATCCTGTTCGTTTTTCAGCAATCCGTTTTCACCATGAGACAAGCCTTTGGTGAAATTGAACAGGAACGGTTCTTTGGGGTCATTGTTGGGGCGATGCACGGGATGGGGCATGCTTGTCGACAATTTGGTTGCTTTGTTTCGGGTGTGTTTGGCCGCTTTGTGGCGATTGGGTTCATGATAGGTCATTATGAAATCCTCTTGAAAAATTGCTTGATCAACGCCGCCACGCGCTTGGGCACAGTAAAATCTGCGCCGCGCGTGGCGACTTGGGGAGAATGAAGAGAACGCTCAGATCATCAGCTGCGGGAAGGAAAAGGATCATTTGAACGCAAAAAATTGTTCAAATGATGTACTGGTTAAAATGCAACTGGTATAAATGATCGTCACGCCGCTTCGGAAGTAAGCACAGCGTGTCGCGCCACCCGTGAGCGGCGCGTCAATCAATCGTTAGCAAAGGGTTAACGATTTGTTCGAGCTTGAAAATCTAAGATGAAATTGGAACGGCAACCTCTGAAAAACGACTTGGCACGTCTGAGATCTTGCGAGTTGGCTGTTCATGTGTCCACGTTCGCCCACGGCGGTGTTGCTCTATGTATTGCTTGGAAATTTGAAGCGGTGATTGAGCTTTTCGGCGAAATGCTTAGGCCCGTAAAGCTGCTGATCATGCCAGCAAAACCTATGGCCGAAAAACATCCGTGACTTGTGTATTAGGAAAACCGCGACGGAGATACACTGTTTGAGCCGTGGATCATAAACATGAATCTGGTGGGCCAAAGGTATCGACCTTAGCAAGTCAATGAACCGGGTGAGTTGGCCCTGCAAATCTATGCTGGCTTTCTAATTCGTATACCGCTTCAGAGGCAAAGAGTCGGATGTGTCGGGGTGACACTGGGTCATGTCCATCGGAACAGAAGCTACGCTCCCCGCTGCCGTTAACGCACGATGAATTCTGCGTGTAATGCACCTGCGGCTTTTATGCTTTTTAGAATATCGATCATATCTCTGGGAGATACGCCCAAAGCGTTGAGACCACCTATGACTTCCGACAAAGACGCACCTGACGGTATTTCTGCTAAACCAATGCCGGGCTCTTCTTCGATGGCTGCATCCGTACGTGGAATAACAACGGTCTCACCCTGCGCAAATGGGTTGGGTTGAACCACCAAAGGGGCCTCTTGAATACGTAAAACAAGATTGCCTTGGGACACAGCAACTCGCGATATGCGAACATCTTCGCCCATAACGATCGTGCCCGAACGTTGATCGACGATAACGCGGGCCTTGCGTTCCGGCTCAACTGAAATGTTTTCAATACGTCCCAACGCGTGCGCGACTGAAATCATACGCGTGCCTTCAATGTTGAGTGAAACAGTGCCAGAGTCCAACATCAGTGCAACACGACGCCCGAAGTTTTTGTTAATTGCTTCTTCGATGCGTGCAGCTGTCGTAAAGTCCGCATCACGCAGTGCAAGACGCACGTCTTCCAAATCCGATAAGTTAAAGTCGATCTCACGCTCGACGCGCGCTCCGGAAGGAATGACACCAGCTGTTGGCACACCCTGTGTAACCTTGGCGCCGTCGCCTTCCGCAACTGCGCCGCCCGCAATAATCGTGCCTTGGGCCACAGCATAGATCGCCCCGTCCGCCGCATTGAGCGGTGTCATGATTAAGGTTCCCCCCAACAGGCTTTTGGCATCACCAATCGCAGAGACGGTAACATCCACCTGCCCTCCGGTTCGGGCAAAGGGTGGAAGGCTTGCAGTCACCAAAACTGCGGCAACGTTCTTTGGTCTGAACTGTTCGCCTGCGACGTTTACCCCCAAGCGTTCCAAAATATTGGACATTATCTCTTCGGTGAAAGGAGAGTTTCGCAAACCGTCACCGGAGCCGTTCAATCCGACCACCAAGCCGTACCCGACAAGGTCGTTGCCGCGTACGCCGTCGAATTCAACCAGGTCTTTGATGCGTACTGGTCCCGCAGTCACACTGAAGGCCAGTGCCATCCATACCACAATTGCCATGATGAAGCGGATCATAGGAAATTGACCAAAGTTAATTCCGATGACCGAACGGTGACAGTATATAGACTTTGTAATTGAAATTGGACTTCCTCCAGGCGTGTGGCTGTCTCATAGGGATCTACGCTTAACAAAGCGCCTTTGGCGTATTCCAAACTCGTGCTTTCTATTGAATTGCGTGTTGCGATGTCATCGATGCGCTCTTCGATAAAGCCGATATTCGCGCGCAACGCTGTCACATCGGCGGCATTTGTCATCAACCCGACGCCAGCATCGTTCAACAAGGCCGCACGTTCGGTGAAATCAATCCCCAAAGCCGCGTCGTCTGCCAGGGCCGCGACCGCCACGTTTCGTATGACGTCTTTAATTGCCTCATCATTCGCACGTACATCCAATGACAAATCCTCATGCTCTGAGAGGCGAAATGGTGCCATTGCGTCACTAGAACCTTGATAAATCACGGCATCAAAACCGGCGGGGTCGGCAAACCATGCGTCGACTGCTGCGAGTTTATCAGTTGGTCCAATTTGACCTGCCATAACACTTCTGACGGAGTTCAAAATATCGGTGGATGAGGCAAGAGGTGCCTGATTTGACGCGGTGCCTGAAAAAATACTACGTCCCGCAAGATCAGTGTTCAGCGTGTTCACTATAGCGCCCAACTGTTCACGGGCTTCTACCGTGACTTGTCTGGATACAGCGTCGATACCGCCTGCAACAACAGACAGAATATTGGTTCCCAGATCGGTGCTTTGTGTTTGCACCACGTCTAAAGCGCTTTGCATCGCACTGGTGAATTGTGTGGCTTCTGCAGAGGAAGTTTTATAGGCATTCAGGTGCGACATACTGGTTTCGATGTCGCTTAAGTAGCTGAAATTCCCGGCTAGTATGCTTTTTATGTCCGCGATTTGACCGCTGGCCAGTTCTTGATTCAATTTGGACATTTCAGCCCTTAGGCCGCTTCCTCGTCGCTGCAAAAGATATGAATGGGCGAGATCGCCGATGGAAACACTATTCATCTTCAGATCCTCAGAATTGTTTGCATCATGTCGTCGACTGTTTCGATAATTCGGGCATTTGCTGCATATGCTTGTTCAATTAAAATCAAGCGGCGCAGCTCCTCGTCGCTGTCAACACCATCAGCCAATTCAAGCTGCGTCAGCTCTTGCAATTGTGTGGACGCGAAGCTGAGTTGCTGGTCCGAATTTTTACGATCGGCCGCCAATGTCGACATCATGGAGGCAGTTAAGTCGTTCGCGTCATAGCTGCCAGTTCCGAACCCGCCGGATCCCGGGACCCTTGTTGTCTCCAGTGCGTCACCTAAAGACTGAAGCAGGCGTGCATCGCCTACGTTTCCAGGCGCTGCAGCCCCGATCCCATCCCTAAGTCTCCATGTTTCGCCCCCCTGTTTGGGGTCTACCAGGGCATTTAAAGATATCCGGTCGGACAGGCCAACTTCATCCAAAGGGTCAAAGGCTGTGCCGCCATCTGTGAAAAGACCTGCCATACCGACCCCAAGCGTCGGGTCCACGGCTGGATCTTGAAACCGTTCAATCAAGTCCCTTGCGACGGCGTCCAACTTTTCCTGTGCTTGAGGCGCAAGTTCGTCACGAATTGCAAATTGAGCTCCCAATGTCCCGCCGCGGAGTGACCCACGTTCCGATCCTGTTTGGACGGGGTTATCGTTGACCGTTAGACCTGAAAGCGAACCTGCCGCTTCGGACATGTAGGGGGTCACAATGTTGACGGGATCAAAGCCAACCTCTGCGGCGGATCCGTCTAACAGAACGGAGCCCCCTGTGGTGTAAAGTGCGATGGATCCGTATTGGCGTTGAACGGTGCGTACAGGGACCATTTCGCTAACTTCATCAACAAGTTTTTGGCGGACGTCATGTAAGGCTGCAGCATCTCCACCTTGAGAAAAGGTTGACGTGATCATACCGTTGAGATCTTCAAGCTCTTGAAGTGCATCGTTCAGACGTCTGACCTGTGCGTCTATGGATCGGTCTGCTTGCGTGCGGGCGTCCTGAATTTCACTCGCGGCTACGTTGATTTTGGTTGCCAGATCACGGGCACTGTTGAGGGCAGCACCAAGGCGTTCAGGGGCATCAGGGCGGCTTGATGCAGTGATAAGACTGTTTCCCAAATCCGCGACCCTTGCGGACAACGAATTCGGGTCATCGGGCGTACCCAGCATCGTTTCCAGCTGATCAAGAAAGCCCGCAGTGGCGCTCCGATTGCCAAAAGTCGCGCTGGCCAATTGTCGATCCGCCAGTAACACGGGATCGACATTGCGCACGATTCCATCAATGCGCACACCACCGTTGCCTCCCATGATCGACGGAGACAATTCCAGCATGCGTTTTGCATATCCCGGTGTCAGTGCGTTTGACAGGTTCGACGACACGACTTCGGCTGCACGCCCCGTTGCACGCAAGCCCGACATCGCATTGTTTAAAGCGCCACTGATTGTCATGGATTTCCCTCAATTTGTGCTGACCAGTCAGCTGAGAATGTGAAGGGAGCGGGCGTGATGCCCGCACCGTTTATCGTTTGATGTTCGTTGTTTCTTGCAGCATTTCATCCACTGTTTGGATGACTTTGGCATTTGAAGAATAGGCCCGTTGTGTTTGGATCATTGCTGTCAATTCACCTGCAACGTCTGTTGCGGATTCTTCCCTTGCAAAGGAAACCACATCGCCTGTCGGGCCATCACCTGCGTCCCAAAGAAAATACGACCCGCTTTCTGGTGAGGGCAAATATGTTTGATTGTCGAGCGCGACCATTCCGTTGGGGTTGGGCAAGTCAACCAATGGCACCTGATAGATCGTTCGGGTGATCCCAGTATCGAAGAATGCGTGGACGTACCCATTCGCATCCACCTCAACACTGGTCATATTGCCGACAGGTGATCCGTCTTTGATGATCGATACCGGCGCGAAGTCATCAGACACCTGCGTTAACCCGTCGCTTTCGCCAATTTGTCCGATGTTGATTTCCATTGGACCGCCTTCGACGTTCACGATGAAGCTGCCTGTGGCGGGGTCATATGTGCCACCTACGCCCCCAACGGTCGCCACCGAGGCCAATGTGCCCCCTGATGTGCGCGTGTCGTCGAAGGTCAACGTGTATTCCCCGATTGTGACGCCAGGCTGCGCGGAATCAGTCAAAGTCATTGTCCATTCGTTGGACGATGCAGTGCCCGAAGGTACAGTTGGGGTAAATGTAACTGCGATGTTTTCCGATGTGCCAAGATTGTCAAAGTATTCGACAGAGGTTTCCCGAATGTCGCCGACTGCGCCTGGTTCGGTTTCCGTGGCGGGTAGATTGATGCCCAATTGAATGCGCGTTGTTGGTTCACCCGAGAACTGGTTGACGTTGATTTGGATGGGTTCCAAACCATCTGCTGTATCTCTTGGGTAAAGTGGAACGGACCCATCGGGCAGTGCTGGCCATCCCAATAAAACCAGGCCGGATTGCGACCGCAAATACCCTTCTGCATCAGTCCGGAAAGATCCGGTTGTCGTCAGAAACATCTGATTTGAACCGTTGCCAACCTCGACTTCGGAGGCTTGAGCGACTGGCAACATGCCCCGTCCACGAACAGCCAAATCTGTAGCGTTGGAAGTGGACACCAAAGGCCCGCGTTCATCAATCAATCTGTGTGCGGTTGCTCGAACACCGCCAGCGGAATACGTGCCACCAGCGGACGAAATAACCATGGACTGGAAATCTGTTGCGACCCGTTTGTATCCGTAAGTTGACGAATTTGCGATGTTGTCTGAAATCGACGCAAGCCGCGTCGCATTTGATTGAAGCCCGGCCACACCTGCATTGAGAGAAGAGGAAATTGTCATGGAAACGCCTTTCTGCTGCACCACTCTGAATTGAAGCAACTGATAGGCCATGCGATTTAACGCGGAGCTAACATTTAAAATGCGTTCTATTTATTCCGCTTTTTGTTTGAGACTGCGCAAAGGTCATTCGCGCAGCATTACTATTTCCAAACGGTTGTTCCGCAACGCCATTGGATCACGAGAGACAGGTTCCCGATCTGCGTGGCCCGTGACACGCTGAATCCGGTTAGCTTTCATGCCGACATCTTCAAGAAGTAGTCGCATTGCCGTGGCCTGTTGGGCCGACATGTCCCACACGCGGTTTTCAGCGACGACGATGGGTTTTGCCGGTACGTGGCCGCCAACAGCCACTTCATTCGTTACAGTTTTGGCCATGTCCACAATCAATACAGCAAGACTGCGCAACAGTGACGTGGGTTGGTCTGTGCCCGGTTCAAACAATAAACTGTCTTCTCGGGCGAATAGCTCAATAATCAGCCCTTCATCTGTGACGCGTGTTGTTATGTGTTTCAGAGCGTTTTCCATCACGGCGCTTTCACCGCCATGCCCCAATAGCAAGGCTTCCATTGTTTCAAATGCCTGATTCTCCGCATCGGCATTGGCTGCACCACCTTCTTCGGACATGCCGGAGTCTCCGCGGGCTTGGCCCTGTTCCGTTGGGCGCTGGGCGGTTGCCCCTGTACCATTTTGCGGCAAGGTTTCTTCGGAAAACACGCTGCGTCCGCCAAAGGCGCCGTCGCCGCCGCCAGAAATACGGTTGATTGGAATCGTCGGCGAAAAGTAATCCGCGATTCCCTTGCGTTGTTTTTCCGTCGTTGCGTTTAACAGCCACATCAACATAAAGAACGCCATCATCGCGGTCACAAAATCCGCATAAGCGACTTTCCAGGCCCCACCATGGTGCCCGCCGCCTTTGATAACTTTTTTCTTCTTTATGATGATGGGTGCGACATTTGCTTGCGCAGTCATTTCCACCACCTCATTTTCACCCAAGTGCAGGTGTAGCAGGCAGGTCTTACGCGGCTCTTAACAATTAGAATTGTCATGATCTTGTTGCAGATTTGTGACCGCCTTAAGAAACAACACGACAACTAAGTTCGGATGTCTAAAGGTGCGCCAAGCCATATTAGGAAGTTACATCTGAAATTCAGAAGATATTGATTTCTACAGTTGCATGTCCTATCTTCTGAATATCAGGAGATATTATGCAACACGTAAAACTATCTGACAGAGAATTAAAGGTCTTACTGGCTATCCTGCGCTGCGGTGCGGACGCATATGGGCCGCGCATTGGCCAGAAGCTGGAAGAACACACAGGCGAGCGTCTTTCCTTAGGCGCGTTGCATTCCGCGTTGGAGCGTCTGGAAGACCGCGGCCTTGTTGGCAGTCATATGGGCGAGGCGACGGCTGTGCGGGGCGGGCGGCGCAAGCGGATGTATGAGGTGAAGGCCGAAGGGCAGATCGCCGTACAGCATGCGGTGTCGGTGATTGGGCGCATGGCGCAAGGGGTTGTTTCGCCATTAGATGAAGTAAGCGAAGGAGGCGCGATATGAGACTGAGATTGCCAGCGCGGATGCGTAAGTATGAGTCACATGAAAAACTGTCTTTCATCGTGTTCTATTTCTTCATTCTGACGGAAGCGGCGCTTTATGTCCGTAAACCCGAAAGCGGTTCTCTTTCCGTGTTTGATGTGCTGATTTTCACGTTGCTAGGGCTTGGTCTTCTCATCACGATGGTAAATGCAAATGCGAGACGATTAGATGTATCGCGAACAGAGTTCATTATGATGCAAATGTGCTCGAAGGAGGACACAGAAGTCGCTTTTGGCGACCTTCTTGAACGCACAAAGGGTCAGCGAACCGCTTGGTTCGCGTATGAAGCGGTTGTTCTGATGTCCAGCTTGGTGTGTCGGCGCGCCAGAGGTCTTTTTCGAAAAATTTTTGGTCAGTCGCAGGGCTAGGCGGGTTAAATCCTGCCTTACTGGCTGGCATCCGTAAGGTGTCGCCTGTGGCGCACCTAACCTAGGTGTTCGCTGCCGCGTTTGCGGGCCAATTCGATCTGTTTTTGGCGTTCGCGGAAACGGTTCTTGTCGGCCTCTGATGTCACGTTGATGCACTGATGGCAGCTCACACCAACAACAAACTCTGACCGCTTTAAGTCCTCGGGGAACAAAGGTTTGCGGCAGGCGTGGCACAGCTGGTGCGGCCCGACTTTTAATCCATGCCCAACCGACACCCGGTTGTCGAAGACAAAGCAATCGCCGTCCCAAGTGCTTTCGGCTTCTGGCACCTCTTCAAGGTATTTCAGGATGCCGCCCTTCAGGTGGTAGACATCTTCGACCCCTTGACCCAACAGGTAGTTGGTGGATTTTTCGCAGCGGATGCCGCCCGTGCAAAACATGGCGATCTTCTTGTTGTGGAAGCGCTCTTTGTTGGCCTCCCACCATGCTGGAAACTCGCCAAAGCTGGTAGTTTCGGGGTCAATTGCGCCTTCAAATGTGCCGATGGCCACTTCGTAATCGTTGCGGGTGTCGATCACAGCCACGTCGTCTGACTGGATCAAAGCATTCCAGTCTTCGGGCGCCACGTAATTGCCGACCTTCGCCCGCGGGTCCACGTCGGGTTGCCCCATCGTCACAATTTCACGTTTCAGGCGGACTTTGATTTTGCCGAAAGGGGCTGTGTCGGCAAAGCTTTCTTTCCATTCCAGCCCTTCACATCCCGGCAAAGCACGAATGTGCGCCAGCACCGCATCGATGCCGGAACGCGGGCCTGCGATGGTGCCGTTGATCCCTTCGCCTGCCAGCAGCAACGTGCCTTTCACATTCTGGTCCAGACACAGCGCCTTAAGCGCCGGACGCAAGCCATCGGGGTCATCAAAACGGGTGAAGTGGTATAGGGCAGCGATTGTGTACATGGGCGCGGAGATACGCTTGTGCGTACGTGCTCGCAAGGGGGCAGTGACGTGTGGGAACCTTTGACGCACCGTGGTGCGCACGTCACGGTTTGGAAATGGATGATGCGTTTTACGAAGATGTTGAAGGTTGGAGCGGTCCGGGACGCTTGCTGCGGGTGCGAGGTTCGGTTGAGGCCGGCGTTCCCGTGCTTATCACGCATGGCACTTTTTCGGATGCGTCGACGTGTGTGCCTATCGCGCATTTTTTCGGGCAGCTGCGCCCGACCTATGTGATCGAATGGCGCGCCCGCGATATTGGCTGGGGGCATGTGCAGCGTTTTGATTACACCGACTTGGCTATGGATGAACTGTGCACGGCCTTCGCCCATGTGCAGGCTTTGCACGGCGGTTCTGTGCATTTTGTGGCGCATTCGGGTGGTGGGTTGGCGGTTTTGTTGGCCTTGGCGTTGAAACCTGACGTCGCACAGATGTTGCGGTCGATGACGATAATTGCGGCCCAAGCCACATGGCGGAACCCTGATTGGCGCAGCCGCGTCAGCGTTGCAGGGATGGAGCGCTTGGGGCGGCGCATCGGGTATTGGCCAAAGCGTTTTTTGCCAATCGGGCCGTGTAGCGAAGCCGGAACGCTCAAGTCGAATTGGGTGTCTTGGACCAAAGCCGGGTGCATTTTTGATCGGGACAGGCGCGATGTTTTGGCTATGGTGCGTGGCCAAAAGGTGCCAAGTCTTGTTTTGGCTGGGGCTGCCGATCATGACATTGCACCACCTCATGCGTGTCAGCCGATTGCAGCGGCCTTGGGCGCGCAGTTTGAAGTTTGTGGGACAGCAACGGGACATGGTGAGGATTTCACACACCCGCGAATTTTCAAATCCCGCGCCGCCGCGCAAACGGTGTTTCCAATGATTGCCGATTGGATCGCCGCGCAGTAGAGAGAGAACAAAGGAGATCTCGATGTCCCGTGCTTTGATTGTGATCGATGTTCAGAACGATTTTTGCCCCGGTGGTGCGCTGGCTGTTGCGGGGGGCGATGAGATTGTGGATGGAATCAACGCGCTGATGGGCGACGCGGGCGCTGTTGTCTTAACGCAGGATTGGCATCCGGCCGGGCATTCGTCGTTTGCGTCGTCCCATGAAGGGCAGGGGCCTTATGACGTGGTTGAGATGCCTTATGGGCCGCAGGTTCTGTGGCCGGATCACTGTATTCAAGCCAGCCCCGGCGCGCAGTTCCACATGGGGCTGCACCGCGACAAGGCGGATATGATCATTCGAAAAGGTTACAATCCTGCCATCGACAGTTACTCGGCGTTCTTTGAAAACGATCAAACGACGCCGACGGGGCTGGAAGGGTATCTGCGCACCCGTGGCTTTGAAAAGCTGGTGATGGTGGGATTGGCGACAGACTTTTGCGTGAACTTCTCAGCGGTGGATGCGGCGAAACTGGGGTTTGAGGTTGAGGTGCGTCTCGACCTGTGCCGCGCCATTGACCTGAATGGATCGTTACAGGCGGCGATAGATGGGATGACGGCGGCTGGGGTGACCTTAAGCGACGCCTAGTTTGGGCGGGCCGTTGTGGCCGAACTGTTCCAATCCCATGCTTAGACCGCGCCCAATACGGTGGGCCAGCGCGCTCCATTGCGCGGAGATGTCTGCAGGCAGTTCTTCGTTCAAAACCACATCAAACAAAGCCAACCACGTTGGAAAATGCGTTGCCATCACGTTACCTGCATCCATATGCACGCGCATGGGGTTTCCTGAATAGACGCCGGACCCCAGAATTGCGTTGGCCCAGAATCGCGTGATTTTGGCCTCGTGGGGGTCCCAATCGGTGACATGGGTTGCAAAGATCGGGCCTAGCGTGGGGTCGGCACGCACGCGCGTGTAGAATCGATCAACAACACGGGCGATGTCGTTCTCTGTCACGTCGAACCGGCGCATCACGACGCGGCCATCACGGCCCACATCACAAATAATATGACGATCAGGTAAACCAGCATGTTGAACATGGAACGGATCAGACCTTGGTCGGATGTTGGTTCAACACCCAATGCTTCACAGATTTTGGTTCCGGGCCACAGGATAAGATCAGAAACAGACATGTGTGATTCCTTTAATGCGTATTTTAGATGCGTAATAACTATTTCCTTTTATTCCGCAAATCAAATGCTAAATATGTCGCATGCAGCTAGATAAGTTCACCGACTATGCCCTGAGGGTGCTTGTGATCCTCGCCGTGCGTGCGCCAGAGCGCTTGCCGACGTCTGCCATCGCCAAGATTTACGACCTGTCAGAGCATCACCTGTCCAAAGTCGCGACGGCTCTTGTGCGCGGTGGATTTGTGACGTCGGAACGTGGACGCAGCGGGGGCTTGTTGCTGTCGCGGTCCGCCGATCAGATCAACATAGGCGACGTCGTGCGAAGCTTGAAGTCGGATGATCCTGTGGTGGAATGCTTCGGGTCCGGGTCATCTTGTTGCATCGTTCCGGCTTGCGGTTTGCGCACCCCATTGCAGCAGGCCCAAGACGCATTCTTTGCCGCCCTAGACGCCTATTCCTTGGCTGATGTGACCCAGCAACACAGCGCTTTGGCTGCGCTATTGACCCCACAAGACCCCCTTGCCCCTGCGCGACCAGACTGATCTAAATCACCCAAGTCAGGGAGGACCATCCATGGTCGATATCGCAAGCCGCGTCTGGAATCATAAGTGGAAGATAGACCCGATTGTGCGGTCTTTGATCGACACGGATTTTTATAAGCTTTTGATGTGTCAAAGTATTTTCCGCAACAAACCGGATACGACTGTCACTTTCAGTCTGATCAACCGCTCCAAGCATATCCCGCTGGCTGATTTGATCGACGAAGGTGAATTGCGTGAGCAATTGGATCATGTGCGGTCGTTGTCCTTAAGCCGCGGCGAAAGCACATGGCTGCGGGGCAACACGTTTTATGGCAAGCGGCAGATGTTTCGCCCCGACTTTATGGAATGGTTTGAAGGCCTGCGCCTGCCGCCCTACCACCTTGAACGCGTCGGCGATCAGTACGAGCTGACGTTTGAGGGTAAATGGCATGAAGTCATGTTGTGGGAAATTCCGGCGTTGGCCATTTTGATGGAGCTGCGCAGCCGTGCTGTTCTGGACCAGATGGGCAAGTTCGAACTGCAGGTGCTCTATGCGCGTGGCATGACGCGCGTTTGGGAAAAGATTGAAGCCCTGCGCGACGTCCCTGACTTGTCTATTGCGGATTTTGGCACCCGTCGCCGTCATTCGTATCTGTGGCAGGACTGGTGTGTGCAAGCGATGCAAGAGGGGCTTGGAACAAGTTTTACAGGCACATCAAATTGCAAAATCGCCATGAACCGCGAAGTAGAAGCGATTGGCACAAACGCGCATGAACTGCCGATGGTGTATGCCGCTTTGGCCAAAGACGATACTGCGTTGTTCCAAGCACCTTATGACGTGTTGTCGGATTGGCATGATGAACACGAAGGCAACTTGCGCATTATTTTGCCTGACACCTACGGCACGCAAGGGTTTTTGGACAACGCGCCGGACTGGTTGGCGGGTTGGACGGGCATTCGCATAGATTCCGGCGATCCAGCCACAGCGGCTGAGGTTGCATTGAAGTGGTGGAACGCACGTGGTGAAGACCCGAAAACCAAGCGCATCATCTTCTCCGATGGCTTGGATGTTGAAAAGATCAAAGAGCTGCACGCACAGTTTTCAGGCCGTGTCGCCACCAGTTTCGGCTGGGGCACGCTGCTGACAAACGACTTTCGCGGCTTGGTCCCTGACGATGCATTGGCGCCATTTTCGCTGGTGTGCAAAGCGGTGCAAGCCAACGGAAAGGCCACGGTCAAGCTGTCGGACAACCCCAAGAAGGCCATGGGCCCCGCAGAGGAAATCGCGCGTTACAAACGTGTATTTGGTGTAGGGGATCAGGTGGCGCAAGAGGTTGTTGTTTAAGGCCGGTTTCGTCGTTCACGCCAGACGATCAACAGCCCACCCAATGCGATCAGGATGGCACCCGGAAACAGGGTGTCCCAAGGGGCTTCGTCGAAGAACAGCCATCCCAACACGAAGGCCAAGGGAATGCCAAAGTAGCTGAATGGTGCGAGGTTGCTGGGTTCGGTCATGCGGTAACTCGCGACCAGAAACAGCACAGCTGTGCCACCAAAAGCGCCCATCGCAATGATCCAACCCATGTCTGCAAAGGATGCGATGGGTGTGAAACCGCCCCACCAAAGTGCAAGGAAAAACGCACCAACCGTAGAGGCAATGGTCGAATAGACACTGACCAGCGGATTGGGGACATCATCATCGAACAACCGCGCTGTAATCGCGACCAGCGCATACAAGGCTGCGGCGGCCAATGGCAAAAGGGCCGTGACGGAAAATGCATCGCTGCCGGGTTGCATGACCAAAATCACACCGGCAAAACCGATCATTACAGCGCTCCAGCGGACCCAACCGACTTTTTCAGCCAGCACAGGCACGGAAAGCGCTGTCATGAACAACGCGTTGGCGTAGGTAATCGTCGAGGCTGTGGCAAAGGCCATTAATCCCAAAGACAGATAGAAGCAAAGCTGCGCCCCGGTCACGATCACACCGCGCATCAATGCCAGCTTCCATTGCCGGATTTTCCAGACGCGCCCAGAGGAACGCCATGCAGCGGATGTCCACAACGCAAGGAAGGACGGCACCAACCCGAATAGGTTGCGCCACGCTGAAAGTTCTGCCGCGGAATAGTTCGAAGACAGGTGTTTGATAATCAACCCCATCGCATCAAATAATGTCAGCGCAATAAGGCTCAGGACAATGGCAAGGCCGGTGCGGTCAGTGGGGCGCATGGTTGGCTTTCATAGGGTGCGGGGTTTGATTTTAAGGGGGGCTCGCAGGTGTTTGTGCCTATTTGGATCTAGCTGTCGGGATCAACTTTGCCGCGCATCGATTTGACCTCGCCGCGCACCTTCTTGGCCTTTAGACGTCGCTTCTTTGAACCAAGCGTTGGACGTGTGGCAATGCGCCGTTTGGGGGCGACCAAAGCCTTGCGAATAAGATCGGCAAGGCGGTCGCGGGCCAGATCGCGGTTGCGCGCTTGGGATCTGGTTTCTTCACAGTAAATGATCAATGCACCCTCTAGGGTCCAACGTCTGCCAGCAAGGCGTTTCAATCGTGTTTTTACGGGCGGTGGCAGGGACGGGCTGGTGGCCGCTTCAAAGCGCAGCTCTACCGCTGTAGATACTTTGTTCACATTTTGCCCGCCTGGTCCGGACGAACGCACAAAGCTTTCCGTAAGCTCCCAGTCCTGAATGGTGATGTCTTCGTTGATGCGGATCATAACATTTCTATAAACAACTGGGGCCCGACGAAAAAGGGCCGCCCAAGGTAGGCGGCCCTTTCGAAAGTTTCAGGAGGGATCTCGGTTAGACCGGATGGATCCACTTGGACGGTTCACACCGTCATGGGCTGCCTTAACGGGCGACCTCCCAAGCTGTTCCGACACCTCGCTCCAATATCTTTCTCGACACTAGATCACCTCCTTTACATTTGTTTAAGACACCTGAATCGTCGCACAGGTTTTCAAATCTGCCAAGACATTTCTACAAAAAACTGTCTTGGCTAAAGGATCGGACCCAAACCGCTGCCGCTTTAACGGGCCGCTGTCAGGCGTGCCGTCAGAATGCGGAACGGAACCAGTGCCAACAAGGCCACGCCCAGCTTCACCAGCCAATCGGCAAAGGCGAGCGTCACCCACAAGGGGGCTTCGGGGCCGGACATCATGAAGGGCACAGCTTCCCACGCCCAGTTGATTGCGCCGTCTGCATTGGCGCCAAAGATCGTGACAGAAGCCGAAAAGGCGATGGTGAAAAACAAGGCAGTGTCCAGCGCCGATCCCACGATGGTCGATGCCAAAGGTGCGCGCCACCACGCGCCGGTGCGCAGGCGGTTGAAGATGCTGACATCGGTCATTTGCGCCAAAAGGAACCCAACCCCTGACGCAACAGCGATACGCAATGGCACGGCGGGGCCGTATTCCAGCATGATCTGGCTGCCGATCAGCGAACAGATGATCCCTGTCACAAAACCTGCAAACACGACGCGGCGTGCAGCAGCGACCCCGTAGATGCGATTCATCACATCGGTGACAAGAAATGCCAACGGGTAGGTGAACGCGCCCCACGTAAGCAGGCCGTCAAGGATCAGAAATTGAACAAGGATGTTGGAGGCAACCACAATGGCCGCCATGGCGAAGATGCCCGGAAGAAGGCTGGAAAGACGTGTCATAATGTATCCCGTTTTATCAAGGTAGCGGAGAACTCGGCCCGCACCATGCGGACGGGCGGTCTTTAGGCCCGCACGCGCTGCGATGCAAGCGTCATTCCGTAAGACGGTATTCTACGACCTGATTGCGTTGTAGCGGTTGGAAGTTGTCGTCCGACACCAGTGTCAGCCGGATGTGACCATCGGGGTCTGTCCAGACCGTGATCCCTTCCAGATTGTCGTGTTGCAGTGCAAAGGTGGTCAGCAACAGCTTTTCGCCCAAGTCTGGCTTTGCCAAATCGAAACGCCGTATTTGGCTGCGAAACCCGATTGGGGTGAAATGACGTTCTAACAAATACAGAAAGCCGTCTGGCCCGAAATCAGCCCCGACAGGCACAAACGGTCCGCGTTTCGGAATAACATCGGTCTTGGTCCATCGGCCTTGATCAAACACATACAGCGGGAAAGGCGCGTCACTTGTACCGGTGCGTTCTTGTAGCGTGTAAAGGCGCCCATCCGCATCGATGGCCAAGGCCTCAAGGGCGCGATTGGATGGCATTTTGCGAAAATCCGAATGCCTGCGCAGGGACATCCCGTCCAATGTGCGGATGCGTGCAGGCCCTTCAAAAGACACGTAGGTTTCGGACGGTGTCATCGCCAGCCCTTCGGTGTCCTGCTGCGTCGGGGCGATGTTGGCGGGGCTTGCCTGAACTTCTACAATCACACCAGCGGCATCGCGCATCAGATGCAGATCAAAGAAGAAACCACGATCGGAAACAGCTAAGGCATGAACCCCATCGCCGGTTTCAATCGCCGATAGCCCGCCTAACGTTTTGGCGGTTCCATCGATGGACGTCGCAGACATAAAGTCCAGCGTTTGCGCCCCCAAAGAGGACGCAAACAGCGCTAATCCGACGCCAAGACTGCGGAACATGAGCCCGGAAGGTCTGCCACGCGCAATTCACGACGCGGTTTGGGCGGCTTTGCGTTTGGATCTCGTGGTTTTGGGGGGGGCGGGTTCAAGATGTCTTTGACCCATTGGCGTGCATCCGCGCAGCCGTCCCCTTTGGGTGGGGCTGCTTGATCGACGCAGCCGCGTGCACCTTTGGGGCATTTCAGGCGCACATGGAAATGGTAGTGGTGACCGTACCACGGGCGCACTTTATTCAGCCACGACCGGTCGCCTTTTTCGTCGTTGCACATTTTCACCTTTGCGCCGGGGAAGACAAAAATGCGGGCGGTGCGTTTGTCTTTGGCGGCGGCTTTGATGATTTCGTGATGCGCGGGCGACCAATTGGAATTGGTATAGGCCCCTTTGGCGCGACGCGTGGAAATGCTTGAGATATTTTCGCGATCCGTTGTGCTTAGGTTCAGGTTTTTGGCGGGCAGCATCCAGATGTCCGCGTCCAATCCAATCTGGTGGCTGCGGTGGCCTGTTAACATCGGCCCCCCGCGCGGCTGGCTCAGATCACCCACATAAAGCCCGTTCCATCCGGGTTGCGCCGCCGCTTTGCGCGACAGCTTTTGCACCATGTCCACAAGTTCGGGGTGCCCCCAGTTGCGGTTGCGTGACAGGCGCATCGCCTGCCATGTGGGGCCGGTTTCCGCCAGTTGTACGGACCCTGCCGCACAGCCCTTTGCGTAGCTGCCAAAAGCGGCTGGACGCTGTGCCGAAGCGCTGCGTTTCGCGCCAAAGGCAGACTTTGCCAAGCCGCGCAATTCGGCGGCGGTTGGTTCTTTCACAGGGGTGCCGTCGATGTTGGTGTCGGAACTGCCAGCGCAGGCGACAAGAACAAAGGCTGCCACCATGGCAAAGGTACTGCGGATCTTAATCATTACTCATGTTCTCCGTCCGGTTTCACCCAGAGTAACAGGATCAGGCCAATGATGAAAAGCACAACCAGCGGTGTCACGCCCAACCTTTGGGAGCCCGTGATTTGGCTGGTCACCGCAATCAGGAAAGGCGCCATGAAAGACGTGGCTTTGCCCGAGAGCGCGTAAAGGCCAAAGGCTTCTGTGATGCGCTCTGGTTTGGCCTGACGTGTCAGCATGTTGCGGGATGCGGATTGAACAACGCCGCCACCTGCACCGATCATCGCACCAGCCACATAAAACGCGATGTTGGGCAGGGGCGACCCTTCACCGACATTCAGCCAAAGAACAGACGTCGGGGTCAAAGAAATGATAAGCATCGCTGCCGCCATCAGCACCAAAACGCTGCCCACAATCACAGGTTTTGGACCCATGGATTTGTCAATGTAACCTGCAACCCAGCAAAATACCGCCCCGCTGACTGCGCCCAGAATGCCAAAGACCCCGACTTGGGTGATCGACCAGTCCAAAACGCCCAAAGCGTAAATGCCGCCAAAAGTGTATAGCCCGTTCAATGCGTCGCGATAGAACATGGATGACCCCAGATATGCGAACAAAGACGGGCGTGAGGGCAATGATTTGATAGTGGTAAACAGCTCTGCCAAGCTGTCTTTGATCGAATAGGCCGCTTTGCCAACCACGGGTTCGTCGCGCATGTACATGAAGAACGGGATCATAAAGACCGCAAACCAGATGGCCGTCATGGGGCCAACGATGCGGGTGTCCGCTTTTGTTGCAGGGTCCAGCCCGAACAAGGGTTTCAATCCCAACATGGTGTTGCCGGTGTCGGTGGCTTGAAACAGTCCCAGCATGACCAGTAACGAGACAACCCCGCCAACGTAGCCAAAGGCCCATCCCGATCCGGAAATGCGCCCAAGGTCGTCTTTGTCCCCAAGGGTGGGTAGGTAGGAGTTTGTGAAAATTGTCGTGAACTCCATACCGATCAGTCCGATTCCGAAGAAAATCAGAGTGGTCACCACCGAGAAATTGTCGGGCGCGGCGAGCCACAATCCCATTGCGCCAACAAAGTACATGACGGAAAACAGCCAGATCCACGGCATTTTCCGGCCGGAATTGTCAGAAACCGATCCAAGAACAGGCGCAAGAATGGCGATCATGATGCCCGTGGCTGTTAGCCCGTATCCCCAGTACGCTTGGGCCAGCGCGTCTGCCGCGTCTTTTTCAAGGCCCGTGCCAACAAGGTTCTGGCTGGCCACTTGGGCGAAATAGGGCCCGAAGATGAACGTCAAAATCAATGTGTTATAGGGCTGGCTGGCCCAGTCGAAGAAGTACCAACCCCAAATGCGCTTGCGTTGTGAAATCTCTGCCATGCCCTGTCCCCGATCTGTCCGTCGTTTTTTGTTAACGGATTAAGAACAGGCGCGGGGCTTTGGCGCAAGAATTAACTGTCTTGCGCGGGGTCTTGCATTGGGGGCCAGGGGCGCTGGGCGTCGGCATCTACCCAGGCTTTGATCCAGTCGGGAAAGGGTGGGCTAACGGGATCGCGCCCCAAGCCTTCGGCGACGCGGGCAGGGTCAATGGCCTTGCGGTTTTCCAAAACGGCAGCGCGGTACAGGATGTGGTTGGCGCACGTTCCATCGGGGAAAAACATCGCGTGTTCAAGGTAAATGAAACGGTCATCCCAGCACACTGCGCGGCTGTGGGTGGTGAACTTTTGAAAAATAGTGATGCGTTTGCGGTAACGCACAGTTGCCCCGGCCATGGCCAGCGCCCATTTTTTCTTGAACAGCAATGCAATCAACCCGCCACGTTGCGCCAGCGCGAAGCGTCCCAGATCCGAGATCGTTAGCACTCGACCATTGTTCATTTCTGCAAACATGTCCAAGTCCCATGGCCAGCAAATGTGGTGCGAGACATGCGTGTCATTGAAATTTTCCAAAGGCGGCAGGCGGCGCGCCATCAGGATGTCTTTGAAAAAGCGGATGAAGGGAAACATGCGGGCTCCTTTGTCGTTTGAAATGGAGGCGTTGGCGCGCAGGTCAAGCATTAACCTTGCGGCAGGGTTGCCGTTTTATGTAGGGACGCCTAACTGTTTGGTGGAAATCGGAGGATCATGGATGATCATTATTTACGATGCACTGCAATTGGTTTTGGGTGTCGCCTATTTTATCATCATCGCGCATGTGATCATGAGCTGGTTGATCAACTTTCAGGTGCTGAACCTGCATCAGCCAATCGTTTCGCAAATCTGGTATGGCATTTCGCGCCTGCTTGAACCGATGTATGCGCGTATTCGCAGCTTCCTACCGGCAACAGGTGGGCTTGATCTGGCCCCGCTTGTGGCTTTGCTTGCGGTGATTTTGTTGCGTTCGTCTGTGCTGCCGGTTTTGTTCGGGCTGCGTTAGGTCGCGCGGGCCTACGTTAGGCCTTGTTCACCAAATCGTAGTGTGGGAGTCTGCATTAAAAGAGCAGACAACCCAACAGGATCCGCCCGATGACCAGCGCTGCCACGCTGCTTTCTGACGTTTTTGGCTTTGATGCCTTCCGCGCTGGCCAACAAGAGATTGTTGAGGCCGTAACGGACGGCGAAAACGTGTTGGCCATCATGCCGACGGGTGGTGGTAAATCCCTTTGTTTTCAATTACCTGCTTTGATGCGGTCTGGGGTGACTGTGGTGATTTCGCCGCTGATCGCTTTGATGCGCGATCAGGTGCGGGCGTTGCAGGAAGCGGGCGTTTGCGCGGGGGCTTTGACCTCTGGCAACACCGAAGAAGAAACTGATGCGGTCTGGGACGGTTTGGAACGTGGCGACCTGAAGTTGTTGTACATGGCGCCAGAAAGGCTTGCCTCGTCTGGGACCCGCGACATGTTGCGGCGGGTGGGGGTGTCCTTGATCGCGGTGGATGAGGCGCATTGCGTGAGCCAATGGGGGCATGATTTTCGCCCTGATTACCTGCGCATTGGCGAATTGCGGCGTGCTTTGGACGTTCCCTTGGCGGCATTCACAGCGACGGCAGACGCCGAAACCCAAGTCGAAATCGTGCAAAAGCTGTTCGATGGAACGGCACCGCGTGCGTTCTTGCGTGGATTTGATCGGCCCAATATCCACTTGGCGTTCGCTTCAAAAGACAGCCCGCGTCGTCAGATTTTGGATTTTGCCGCGGCGCGAAAAGGGCAATCTGGCATCGTTTATTGTGGCACCCGTGCGAAAACCGAAGGTATCGCAGGGGCGCTGCGCGACGCCGGGCATGCAGCGATGCATTATCACGGTGGTATGGAAGCCGATGACCGACGGATCGCAGAGCGGCGGTTTCAGCAAGAAGACGGCTTGATTGTTGTGGCTACTGTCGCTTTTGGAATGGGCGTCGACAAGCCGGATATCCGCTGGGTTGCACATGCGGATTTGCCGAAATCAATCGAAGCGTATTATCAGGAAATCGGTCGCGCCGGACGCGATGGGGCGCCGGCAGAAACGCTGACTTTGTTTGGCCCCGAAGATATTCGATTGCGCCGCACCCAGATCGATGAAGGGCTTGCACCACCTGAACGCCGCGCCGCGGATCATGCGCGTTTGAATGCACTGCTGGGGCTGGCCGAAGCGTTGGAATGTCGCCGCAAAACGCTGTTGAAGTATTTTGATGAAACGGACGTCACCTGCGGCTCGTGTGATTTATGTGATGCACCTGTGGATGTCTTCGATGGGACAACGGCAGTACGCAAGGCCTTGTCGGCGATGTTACGCACCGATGAATGGTTTGGTGCGGGGCATCTGATCGACATTTTGCTGGGCAACGAAACGGATAAAATCCGCCAGCGTGGGCATAGTAGCTTGCCGACCTATGGTGTGGGCAAAGAATATGACAAGCGCCAGTGGCAGGCTGTGTTTCGCCAGATGATGGGTCATGATTTGGTGCGCCCTGATCCTGAACGACACGGTGCGCTTCGCATGACGGATGCAGCGTTGCCAATTTTACGAGACGAGGCAAAAATTTCGTTACGCCGGGATACCATCAAATCCGCAGGCAAGAACCGTCGTCCGGCGGCCAAGGAAATGGTGTCTGAAGAAGATGCGCCGCTGCTGAGTGCGCTAAAAGCCAAGCGTCGTGGTTTTGCAGAAACCAACAAAGTGCCCGCCTACATTATTTTCAACGATCGTACCCTGATAGAGATGGCCGAGACACGCCCCAAAACTCTGGATGATATGGCGCGGATCGGCGGTGTCGGTGCCAAGAAACTTGAAAGCTACGGTGCCGCATTTCTGGAAGTGATCAACGGTGAAGCGGAAATGATGCATCCCACCCGGCGTAAACTGGCGGGCCGCGATGCGGGCGATGTGTATGACAGATTGCTGGAGGTGCAGTCGCAATTGGCCCGCGGTGCTGATGGGATCGATAAACCCCTGAGCTGTTCTGCGTCGCAATTGGCCAAAGTCGCGCAAATGCGGCCAGGTGATGTTCAAGGGTTAGAGCGGTTGTTGGGCGACAAACGCTCACAAAGATTTGGGCCGGCATTTCTGGACGTATTGCGGGACGCGGGCTAGATCATGCAACAAGCAAACAAAAGGACACGTACATGTTGGTAGTCATTTCTCCGGCCAAAAGGCTGGATTGGGAAGAACGTGATGTGGCCATGACGGCACCTGATTTTCAGGATGACGCGATCAGACTGACCAAAACTGCACGTAATTTGACGTTGGGCAAGTTGAAGGACTTGATGCATCTCAGCGATGATTTGGCGAAATTGAACCGCGACCGGTTTAAGGCGTTTGAAGATGCACCAAGCGTGGATGTGACCCGTCCGGCCGCCTTGGCTTTTGCTGGTGATACGTACCAAGGGCTTGAAGCGCAGACGTTGGATTCTGACGAAATGGCATGGGCCCAAGAGCATCTGCGTATTTTGTCGGGGCTCTACGGCGTATTGCGGCCACTGGATGCCATTCAGCCCTATCGTCTGGAAATGGGCAGCCGTCTAAAAACACGCCGTGGTACTAATCTGTATGAATATTGGGGTGACGATCTGTCAAAGGCTTTGAACATGCAAGGTGCGTCTGTTGGGACAGAAACCTTGATCAATTGCGCAAGCCAAGAGTATTTCGGAGCTGTTGCGATGAAGTCCCTGAAACTGCGGGTGATTACACCGGCCTTCATGGAAGACAAAGGCCAAGGTCCCAAGATTGTGAGCTTCTTTGCCAAAAAGGCACGCGGGGCAATGGCGCGCTTTGTTGTGCAGAACCGTCTGACGCATCCCGACGATATTTTGGGATTTGAAACGGGTGGCTATGCCTATCAACCTGATCTTTCCACAGAAGATAAACCGGTTTTTGTCCGCCCTTACCCAACCTAGGCCTTAGCTTGCCTGAGCCTGATGTTGCATGGGTGGCGTGACATGCGCGGGTGCGCAGGCTTCAATCCGTTCCATGATTTCCGGCTTGCGCAATGGTTTGGTCAGATAGTGATCCAAACCGGCTTGCAGTATTCCTTGGTCGTCGCCGTCCATGGCGTGCGCGGTTAGCGCAACGATCGGCACGTGACCGCCCGTGGTTTGTTCAAGTTTTCGGATGGCGCCGGTTGCTTCTTTGCCGTCCATTTTTGGCATCGAGATGTCCATGAAGATCAGGTCCGGCTCGAAGCTTTCAAACATTTTAACGGCCTGAAGCCCGTCGCTTGCGAACATCAACTCGATGTCCAGTTCTTTGACCATCTTTTGAAACACCAACCTGTTGGTCTTGTTGTCTTCCGCGGCCAAAATGCGCATTTTTCGGGTGTCATGGGGCGTGGCCAGTTCCTCTGACCAACCGATAGGTGTGGCATCCGCCGTTTGTTCCGCTACAGGGGGTATGACCTCTATGCTGTGATCTGCACCAAGCGATTCCAGCTTTGCGAACAGTTGCTTACGTGGCACCGGCTTTTGCATCAAAGCGTGCAAATGCTTGCGGGCGGGTTCCTTTTCGGCAAACCCGGGGTCCGAGCTGAGTAAGATAATCGGGGTGTCGTCGCCGCGTGAGCGAATGGCTTCAGCCAACTCCATACCGTCCATTTCAGGCATGTTGTGGTCGGTCAGGATCAAATCCACTGTGCTGTCCAGCTGGGACAATGCATTTTTGCCATTCGTGCAGCTTGTGACGGTAAGGCCCAACAGTTCTAGTTGTTTTTCCAAAATCGTACGGTTTGCGGCGATGTCATCAACCACCATCACATGATGCAGCCCGTTGGGGATCAAAGGCGCCATTTGCGTCTGGTCGTCCGTGGTGTCCATCGTAAGACGCACCCCGAAACACGACCCTACGTTTTCTTCGCTGGTCACCCAGATGTCGCCGCCCATCAGCTTGATCAAACGCTGTGAAATCGCCAACCCTAACCCGGTTCCGTCGAACTTCCGGTTGCGTTCGTTTTCGACCTGATTGAATTCACCAAAAATATGCCCGACCATATCATTTGCAATGCCGATACCTGTGTCTTCAATGGTGATCGTGACGTCTGCGTTGCCTGTTTCAGGATTCGGAACGCCAATGACGCGTACCAAAACATGTCCGGAGGCCGTGAATTTGACCGCATTGCCCATCAAGTTGGTCAAAACCTGTCGAATGCGTCCCGGATCACCGACGAAGCTGGTCGGTAAGAACAAGTCGTAATCAAGAAGCAAGTTCAGCCCTTTGTCCCGCGCCAAAGGCTGAAGCAACATGATGATTTCGTGGATGCTGCGTTCTAAATCAAAGGGCTCTGGGTGCAGTTCCAGACGTTCTGCTTCGATCTTCGAATAGTCGAGAACGTCGTTGATGATGACCAGCAGTGCCTCGCCTGAATTTTTGATGGTTTCGACGTACAGCTGCTGTTCCTCGGTTAAATCGGTCTCGACCAAAAGGTCAGACATGCCGACGACACCATTCATGGGGGTGCGGATTTCATGGCTCATGTTGGCCAAGAAGGCTGATTTGGCACGGTTTGCGGCTTCTGCCACTTCGCGCGCTTCATGTAAGTCATTTTCGTTCAGAACAGCGGCTGTGATGTTCAGCCCAAGAGAAACAATGTCGCCGCCTTGCCCACGTCTATCGACCAGTTTGATGTATTGATCGTTCCACAACCGGATGGTGACAGGTTCTGGATCCGGGTCGTGCCAGCGATTGGTCATCATTTCGCGCCAGGCATCGACGGACAGATCGCCGGTATCGACAATGCCTTCGTCTGTAAGTGCTTGTAGAATAGTAATATAGTTGACGCCAGGCTTGATGTTTTCCAACCCGTCAAAGATCGACAAATAGGATTTGTTGGCGGCGACCATCAGATTTTCCGCGTTGAAAAAGGCAAAACCGTCCGTGATCGTTTCAACCGAATGCCATAACCGCCGTTCTGCGATCATGATCTTTTGATTGGCCACGGTCAGGTCTGATTTAACGCGTTCGTTTTCATCACGAACAGTTGCGACTTCGGCCCGTGTTTCTACTATTTCATTGCTAAGCGCCTGCGCGTGTTTGCCCAATTTGCGGTTTGCAGCAAAAAGTTCGGCCTGTTTCAATTCCAGCAAACGTTCCGCAGCCAATCGCCCGCGTCGTTCTTCTGCCAGTTTGTTGGCCAGAGTCATCTGGTGCTCCGTTTTGTCGCAATACTTTGCGCGTACATTCGCTGGTTGAGGTGAAGATTGACTTAACCAGCAGGCAGGAATCGTTGCAAATCCTGTTTCCTCTGTGCGACCCTTCACACAAGTATTTACCGGAGGGTGCTATGCGTTTTTTGTCGGCTATCATTTTGATTTTCAGCTTTGCAACGGGGGCCTCTTCACAAGATATTTTACCCGACGAACGCTACATTGTGACCCCGAATGTAGATTTTTACGGATCTGACCGTGCATCATTGTTTGATACGACCCAACAGGCATGTGCCCGCGCGTGTTCGGCAGACAGCGCCTGTGTCGCTTATACGTTCAACAGCCGGTCAAACGCATGCTTTCCGAAATCCGACGTATCCGACCGCCAGCCCTATGACGGGGCGATGTCAGCCGAAAAAATCAAAACAACAGCGCAAGCCAAAGGTCTGGCCGCAGCCCGTCTGACGGACCTATCGTTTGTTCGGCCGTCGGATTTGAAAATGGCGGAAGCACTTGCGCGGTCCATGGGGGATCGTTTTCCGACAAATGGCCAAAGCCTCGAAGCGGTGGTGTCTGCCGCACGTTCGGTTTTCGGATCAGATCGGGTATCGGCGTATCGCAGGGTCGGCGCAGCAGTTGCTTTCACAGATGCGTCTGATTTGTGGGCGCAATTCGCATATGTTGGCCGACGTTTAAACGATGGGTCCAACCAAACAAAACGTCAGGGGCGTCGTGATGCGATCCCTGCGGCCGTTAACGCCTATTTGCGTGCAGCAAGCGCCGGGGCGCAGGTGAATGCGCTTCAACAATTGGCCTTTGCCTATGAAGCCAACAACCGCGGCAAAGATATGATTGCGCCGTTGCGCTTGGCGTACGACATCCAGCCACGCGAAGAAGTTTCAAACGCGTTGGACGAGGCAATCAACAAATACGGTTTCCGCATCATCGAACACACGGTGGAAAACCGCGGTCCAGAGCCACAGATTTGCGCGGTCTTTTCCGAAGAATTGGCGAAATCGGGTGTCACATATGGTGATTATGTCCGCATTGATGGGGACGTTGGCGTTACTGCCAAAGGTCGCCGGTTGTGTGTCGAAGGCGTGCAATTCGGATCGCGGTATCAGGTGACGTTCCGTGCTGGTTTGCCTGATGCAAAAGGCGAAAAACTGGTGCGCGATGTGGATTTGGCGCTTTACGTGCGCGACCGCGACCCGCAAGTCCGGTTTCCGGGACGTAGCTATGTTTTGCCACGCGGTGCTGACGCGGCTTTGCCGGTAGAGACGGTCAACCTGAACGAAGTTACCTTGCAATTGCGACGCGTCAGTGATCGCAATCTGCTGCGCTCTATTCAGGAAAAATACTTCGGCAAACCGCTGTCCAGTTGGCAAGAACGCAATTTTAGCGAAGGCATCGCACAGGACGTCTGGAGCGGAACAGCTGATGTTCAGAATACGCTGAACGCCGACATGACCACACGTTTGCCGATGGGCGATGTGTTGGGCAGTATGCCCCCCGGCATCTACACCCTCACAGCCCGTGTTCCTGGGCAAAATGAAAACGACGCGGCAGGGGCCACGCAGTGGTTTGTGCTGTCTGATCTGGGGCTGACAACTTGGCAGGGCAACACCGGTCTGACGGTATCGGTGCGCGGGCTAAGCGATGCACAAGCGCGTGCAGGCGTTGAGGTTTCGTTGATTTCCAAAGCAAACGCAGTGCTGGCCAAGGCGGTCACTGACGCGGATGGCTTTGCGACTTTTGCGCCAGGTCTTAGCCGTGGATCGGGCGCGTCCGCTCCTGCATTGATTGTTGCGCAAATGGGCGACGACGACATCGGGTTTTTACCGTTGACGGATCCCGCATTTGATCTGTCGGATCGCGGTGTGGCGGGGCGCCCGCCCGCCCCACCGGTGGACGTGTTTTTGACGACGGATCGCGGTGCCTACCGTCCCGGCGACACGATTTTTGCCACTGCATTGTTGCGTGATGCCGAGGTCAAAGCGATTGCTGGCATGCCGCTTACTGCGATCCTGACCCGCCCTGACGGTGTGGAATACAGTCGTCATCTTAGCGCAGATGCGATGGCGGGGGGGCATGTCTTCGAGATGCCAGTGGGGGGCACAGCCCCACGCGGAACATGGCGATTGTCTTTAAAATCTGATCTGGATGCTGCGGCTCTGGCCAGCCAAACGGTGTTGGTTGAAGATTTCCTGCCCGAACGCATTGATGCAAGCCTGTCTTTGCCCGACGCCCCTATTCGTCTTGGGGATCGCCCCCCTTTAACTGTAGATGCACGGTATTTGTTTGGCGCACCGGGCGGCAATCTGGCGGTGGAAGGCGATGTGCGCCTGCGTGCCTTACGCAGATTGGATGCTTGGCCCGGCTATCAGTTTGGCCGTCATGATTTGCAGCTTTCGACCCAAACACGCTACTTAGAGCCTTCCCGAACGGATGATCTGGGCCGCGCGGTGATGGAATTGCGCTTGCCTGACGGCAATCCGGAACATGCGCTTTACGAAGCGCAGGTGGCTGTGCGTGTCACCGAAGGCTCAGGTCGTCCGATTGAACGGCGCATGGTCCGCGCATTGGATGTGCAAGGTGCTGTGATTGGCATAAAGCCGCTGTTCGAGGACGTGTTGAACGAAGGCGCGGACGCTTTGTTTGAACTTGTATCTGTTGGCGGGGCGGTTGACGCGAAATGGACAATGAACCGCGTGCGCACGCGGTACCAGTGGTACCAGCTTTACGGCGATTGGAACTGGGAGCCGATTGTACAACGCACCGAGGTTGCCTCTGGGTCTGTGACGCTGGGCACTGATCCGGTGACAGTTGCAGCCCCTACCGAATGGGGCGAATACGAGCTTGTCGTGGAAACGTCAGGCGGGGCGTACACGGCATCTTCCGTCGATTTTTACGCGGGATGGTACGGCGGGGGCGACGCTGCTTCGACACCAGACCGCTTGGACATGTCGCTGGATGCAGAAAGCTACGAACTGGGGGACACTGCCACATTGCGCTTGGTGCCACGTTATGACGGCTCGGCATTGGTTGCAGTTATGTCGGGGGGCGTGATTGAACGTCGTGTGGTCGATGTCAAAGCGGGTGAAAATACGGTGCCGTTGACAGTTTCGGCAGGCTGGGGCGCTGGTGCTTACGTGACTGCTACAGTCATCCGGCCCATGGATGTGGCAGTGGGTCAAAACCCTGCGCGTGCTTTGGGCGTCGCCTATGCGAAGGTCGCGCCGGGGGCAAAAGCGCTTAGCGTTTCGGTGGATGCAGGTCAGGGCCTAAGTGGCCAAGCCGGCACATCCGAGGTGCGCGTTAAAGTCGATGGGATCACGCAGGGCGAAACGGCTTATGTGACACTGGCTTCGGTCGATTTGGGCATTCTGAATCTGACCGGTTTTGATGCGCCGGACCCAGACGGCCACTACTTTGGCCAGCGGCGTCTCGGCGTGGAAATGCGCGACGTGTACGGCCGCCTGATCGATGGCTTGAACGGGGCCATGGGGCAAGTCCGCTCTGGCGGGGACGCTGTTGGCGGGATGCGACGCGAAAGCCCGCCACCGACAGAAGACCTTATGGCGGCCTTCAGCGGGCCTGTTGCTGTGGACAGCGATGGTTTTGCGACATTCACAGTCCCGCGTCCCGACTTTAACGGCACGATCCGCATGATGGCTGTGGCGTGGTCTGATACGGGTGTGGGGGCTGCGACACAGGACGTTGTGGCACGCGATCCGATGGTTATGACGGCTTCCGTGCCACGGTTCATGGCGCCCGGTGATGTCAGTCGCCTGTTGTTGCAAGTGGTGCATGCAGAAGGTGCTGCGGGCCAAGTCGCGTTGAACGTAAGCAGTGATGGTTTGTTGCTTGGCGCGGTGCCTGCCGAATTGCGCGTGGCCGACAAAAGCGCAGTTGAACTAGAGGTGCCTGTCACAGCGACTTTGATTGGCGATTATGCAATCGACCTGACGTTGATAACGCCAGATGGGGTGCAGCTGACCAAAACGCTGACACTGGGTGTGCGGGCCAATGACCCCGAAGTCTCAACGACGCGCCGCTTTTCACTGGGCGTGGGTGAAGCATTTACCTTTGATGGCAATGTGTTTGCAGGGTTGATGCCCGGCACGGCAAGGGCGACTTTGGCGGCGGGTCCTTTGGCGCGGTTTGACGTGCCCGGGCTGATGCGACAGCTGGACCGCTACCCTTATGGGTGCACTGAACAATTGACGTCCGGAGCGCTGCCCTTGTTGGCGGCTGGAGATTTGGCCGGACCATTGGGCCGGGATGATGTGCAGGACCGCGTGGATGGTGCGATAGCCCAAATTCTAACACGACAATCCAGCAATGGCGCATTTGGAATGTGGCGCGCGGGGTCCGGTTACTTCTGGTTGGACGCGTATGTCACCGATTTCCTCAGCCGTGCAAAAGCGGCCGGATATGTTGTGCCGAAACTGGCGTTTGATCTGGCTTTGGACAATTTGCGCAACCGTGTGAACTATGCACCAGATTTTGACGAAGGCGGCGAAGACGTTGCCTATGCATTGTTCGTGTTGGCCCGCGAAGGTGCAGCTGCCATGGGCGATTTGCGCTACTACGCGGACGCCAAGGCAACAGCTTTTGGCACGCCACTTGCTGCGGCACAGTTGGGCGCGGCTTTGGCGCAATACGGGGATCAGACACGCAGTGATGCGATGTTTGGCCGTGCTGGTGCATTGTTGTTGAAAGCCCGTGCATCCAAGCCGGTATGGCGCGATGATTTTGGCACCAACCTTCGCGACACGGCTGGTGTTTTGCGTCTGGCGGCCGAAGTGGGCAGCACAGCCGTAAACCAAGTTGCCTTGTCGCAAAGTGTCAGCAGCGCAAACCGCACGTTGTCCACGCAGGAAGCCGCACAAGTGGTTATGGCGGCACAAGCGCTCAGTCGCGGTGTTGCGGTGCCCGCCTTGACTGTGGATGACGTGCCCGCACGGGGCACTGTGGTCGAGGAAATGTCCGATAGCGACCTCACAGCGCGGGTGATCCGCAATGTGTCCGGGCGGCCTATTGATGTGACCATGACGACTTTCGGTGTTCCGGATGTCGCCCCGTCTGCCGGTGGATATGGATATGCGATCAGCCGAGAATACTTCACTTTGGACGGTGTGCCTGTGTCGGGTGACATGAAGGCAGGCGAACGCCGTGTGGTTGTCTTGCGGATATCGCCGTTTGAAGCTGTTGGGGCTCGGTTGATTGTGGATGATCCGCTGCCAGCGGGTTTGGAAATCGACAATCCGAACTTGATCCGTGCGGGGGATATTGGCACGATGGAGTGGTTGAAACCGGCCCGCACCCAGCATGCTGAATTCCGCAGTGACCGCTTTTTGGCAGCAGTGGATCAGCAAGGTAGCGATCCTTTTGTTCTGGCCTATATCGTGCGCGCCGTTAGTCCGGGAACCTACCACCATCCGGCGGCTTTGGTGCAAGATATGTACCGGCCAGAATACCGCGCGGTGACGCAAACAGGTCGCATAAGCGTGGTGAAGTAAGCCATGGCAAAGACGCTGTGGTTCCTGGCGATTGTCGCCTTTTGTGTCGCCTTGGGGCGAGACAGCTGGGACACATGGGTTCATAGAACAGTGTTGCCGGATACGCTGGCTGAAACGTCGGTTGAGGTGCGTGATCGTGACGGGGCTTTGCTGCGTGTGTTTACGGTCGAAAACGGACGTTACCGTCTGCCTGTGTCGGTTTCTGGGGTTGATCCTGCATTTATTGCGATGCTTTTGACCTATGAGGACAAACGGTTTTTGCATCACAGCGGTGTCGACGGTTTGGCGGTTGCGCGGGCCGCCGGACAGGCCATTTGGAACGGTGGCGTGGTGTCGGGTGGATCGACGCTTACGATGCAAGTGGCGCGTTTGCTGGAAAATTCCGGCACAGGGCGTTGGTCGGGCAAACTGCGGCAGATGCGTGTTGCTTGGGCCTTGGAGCGAAGACTGACCAAGGACCAGATACTAGAATTGTACCTGCTGCACGCGCCCTACGGGGGCGCCGTCGAAGGGGTGCGCGCAGGGGCTTTGGCGTGGTTTGGAAAAGAACCTGCGCGACTGACGCAAGCGGAAGCCGCTTTGCTGGTGGCGCTGCCGCAGGCACCAGAGGCGCGGCGACCTGACCGCCATTTAAAGGCGGCACTGTACGCACGCGACCGCGTTTTGGAGCGGATGGGGATTGCTGCCGAAGATCAGGATTTGCCGCGCCACCAGCGTGATTTTGTTCGCTTGGCCCCCCATTTGGCGGATCATTTGCGCGGGCGTGATCCGTTGGCGTTGCGCCATGACGTGACGGTGGATGCAGACCTGCAGCGCAAGATCGAAGCGCTGTCGCGCACAGCTGTGCGAGATCAGGCGGCTGGCGTATCCGTGGCGATCATTGTTGCGGATCACCACACGGGCGAAATTTTAGCGACGTCCGGTGCACCGCGATATTCAAACGCGGGCGGGGCGTTGGGATTTGTGGACATGACGCGGGCAAAACGGTCACCGGGGTCGACATTGAAACCGTTGATCTATGGGCTGGCTTTTGATCAAGGTTTGGCGCATCCCGAAACAATTTTCAATGATGCCCCGATCGCCTTTGGTCGCTATGCGCCACAGAATTTTGATGGTGTGTTCCGTGGTGAAATTACCGCGCGACGCGCCCTGCAACTGTCGCTTAATATTGCGCCTGTTATGCTGACCCAAGCGATGGGTCCCCGCAGATTGATGGCAGGTTTGCGGGCCAGCGGAGCTGAGCCGCAATTGCCCGCAAACGCGGCGCCGGGATTGGCTGTTGCACTGGGCGGCGTGGGGTTGTCTTTGCGCGACCTTGTCCAGCTTTATGCAGGTATCGCACAGGGCGGCGTGGCGCGCAGCTTGATAGATCAGGAGGGCGAAAAACGCCCCGAAGGCCGTATCATGTCGCCGCGATCTGCTTGGTATGTCAGCAATACTCTGGGTGGGTTGGCACCACCGCCGGGGGCCTCTAAAGGTAGGTTGGCCTATAAAACAGGCACCTCTTATGGTCATCGGGACGCCTGGGCCATCGGGTATGATGGCCAACATGTTGTGGGTGTGTGGATGGGGCGGCCAGATGGTACGCCTGTGCCGGGGGCATTTGGTGGTGCACTTGCGGCCCCAGTGATGTTCGAAGCCTTTGGGCGTTTGAAAGCCGGTTTCGACCCTTTGCCGCCGCCCCCGCCTGATGCTTTGATTTTGCCCACGGCACGCCTGCCACAGCCTTTGCAATATTTTGGCCGGCGTCATGATCAGGTTGCGCGTGATGCTTTGACTTTGACCTTTCCACCTGATGGTGCGCTGTTGGCGAAAGGGGCCGGTATTCCGTTGAAACTGCGTGGCGGTCACGCGCCGTTTACTGTTCTTTTGAATGATCACCCCGCGATGACGGGACTGCGCCAGCGTCACTTTGTTTTGCCCGACCCTGGTGCTGGTTTCAGCCGCATTTCAGTGGTTGATGCTTCGGGCGCGTCGCAGGCTGTCGAAGTACGATTGGATTAGCGCAAGGTTTGTTGGGGGGCGCTGCCCCCGTCCTGCGGACTCCCCCGGGATATTTTTGGCGAAAAGAAGAATGGTTCAACGCCGCCCTTCACGCAGCCAAGCACCCACAATCAACACGGAGCTCAGCAATAGAACAAGCCAACCCGGCATAAGCGGTGTAAGACGCACATCGCGTACTTCAAAGGCATTGCGCGGGGTCAGGCCGATCCAGTTGCGCCCTGCGGCAGGGCGGCCCTCGCGCACGTTACGTATGGATGGCAATCCGTTTTCGAGGCGCAGGATGCCGCCATTTGTGGCAGATGTCACCGGTTCCATTACAGTTGTGGTTGCGATTGTTTGTTCAAACTCGCGAGGGGCGGCAGGGCCAAGACCAATAACGCTGAATGCCTCGCCGTTCATCAATCTGTAAAGGCCGATGTCTGGCCCGACGAAGGTTGTCTCGAACTTGCCGGGTGCGGTCTGGTTCAGGGGCAGATTGGTTTGTGTGCCATCTGGCGCTGTAATGGTCACGTCTGGTACCGTTTCGTCCAATGTGCGCCGCTCGATCCGCATCGCTTGTCCTGTGGCCGTTGCGGTCAAGGCCTCTTCTTCCAGTTCGGGTTCTTTCATCATCCAATGTGCAAGCCGGCGCAGCAGTTCAAGCTGTGGTCCACCCCCTTCGTAGCCACGGTTCCACAACCAAGCGTGATCAGATGCCAGCAAAGCCACGCGTCCTTCGCCCACGCGGTCCAACACCAACAGCGGGCGTTCGTCGATCCCTTCCATCACCACCGATCCCGAGGTGCGTTTCACATCAATCTGGCGCAGCCAACGCCCCCAATCGCCGCCGTCCGGTAAATCTGCAGTGACAGGATGGCGTTCGCCCAGATCATTCACCAGCGGCCTGTAGCTTTCCTCAAGCACCCGTGCAGTGGGTTCGGCTGGAATGATCCGCTTAAGAGGGGACCGGTAAATGCTTTGGGCGCTTGCAAAATCCGGTCCGGCCGCAACCAGAACGGCACCACCCTTTTCCACATAATTCACGACATTTTCCAAATAGATCGCGGGCAGAATGCCGCGCCGTTTGTAGCGGTCGAAGATGATCAGATCAAAGTCATCGATCTTTTCCAAAAACAGTTCGCGTGTGGGAAAGGCAATCAGGCTAAGTTCATCCACAGGCACCCCGTCTTGTTTGTTGGGGGGGCGTAGAATGGTGAAATGCACCAGATCGACAGAGCTGTCTGACTTCAACAAATTGCGCCATGTGCGCCCGCCGTTATGTGGTTCGCCTGAGACCAGCAGAACGCGCAACCTGTCGCGCACGCCGTTCATTTGAATAAGGGCCGTGTTGTTGCGGTCGGTCAGTTCCCCGTCCACGGCAGGCGATACGAATTGGATGACGTTGCGCCCGCCATGCGGTAAAGTTAGCGGAATGTCGATGTCTTCGCCGATGGGCACGGTGAACCGTTGGGGTGGAGCACCATCAACTGAAATGTTCAGCGGTGCGTTGGTTTGGCCGCCAGGTGCGGTCCCCATATCGTCAACGCGCAGTGTCAGCGTGACGGGTTCGCCGATGATTGCAAAGGCCGGCGCGTTGCTGACTGTCAGGCGGCGGTCCCAGTCGGTACCGCGTCCCGAAAGCAGGATGTGCAGGGGGGCAGGCAGGGTGACTGGGCGGTCTGCGTCATGCACCTGCCCATCGCTTAGGGCTATGATGCCGGCCACACGTGCGCGCGGTTCTTCGGCCAAAGCTTCTGCGATAGTGGTCATCAATGCGGTGCCTGCGTCGCCTTCACCGTCTTGCACTGTCACCCGCCGAATTTCAGTGTTTGGACGCGCGGCGATTTGTGCAGCAAGACTGTCCGCGCTGTCTGTGGTTTGGGCGGCGCGGTCGCTTAGCTTTTGGCTGGCGCTGGCATCTTCGGCCAATATGACGATGTCTGTCAGAGGGGCGCGGTCCTCTTCTTGGTAAGATGGGCTGGATAAGGCCAAAAGGACCAAAAGCCCCGCCAACCCACGCAGCGCCCAACCACGCAAACCACGCGCAACTGCCAATATTGTGCCGGCCAAGACAATGGCCCCCAGCACCGCCAGCACCATCCAAGGCACCAGCGGATCAAAGATCAACGATCCGGTCAATTGCCTAACCTTTCAAGAAGTGCGGGCACATGGACTTGATCGCTTTTGTAGTTGCCCGTTAGCACATGCATCACCAGATTGACCCCGAACCGATTGGCAAGTTCGCGTTGACGTTCGCCAGAAAAACCGCGCCCGATTGGAACCATGGGGGCGCCATTTTCCGACACGGCCCAGGCTGCGGCCCAGTCGTTGCCGCCGATCACCACGGGCGTTACCCCGTCATTGAGATTGCGAAATGGCATTCCATCGATTTGTTCCGCGTCTGCCGGCGCGGATTCAACCCAGATGTCGCGGCTGGCATGGCGTCCGGGAAAGTCCTGCAACAAGTAGAATGTGCGCGTAATGACATGGTCCTGCGGCACAGGCTCTAACGCAGGAATATCCAAAGGCGCCGCCAAGTCCTGCAATTTACGGCCGTTCGGGCTGGAGGCTCCAAATCGCGCCACATCCGCATCGCGTGTGTCAAACAAGATCAACCCGCCTGCACGAAGGTAGTTGTTCAACTTGCCATAGGCTTCAGCAGAAGGGCGCGGTTGGTCAGGTGTAATGGGCCAATACAGTATCGGGAAAAACGCAAGATCATCGGTTTCCAAATCGACGCTGGCAGGGTTTGCAGGTTCAACTGATGTTCGGAAAAACAGCGTATCGGAAAGGCCGCGCATCCCCGCCTTGGCGATTTCGTCGACGCGGGGGTTTCCGGTGATGATGTGTGCCAGAACCAGTTCTGATGCAAACACATCAGCGCGCAACTGATCTGATTGCGACGTCGATTGTGCGTCGGCAGCTTGCGGCACAAACAGGGCGGCGGCCAAAAGGGCACCCGCGACATTGCGGGACGACGATCCCCCCAACAGACGCCCTGAAAGAGCAAGCGATGCCACGATATCTGCCAGCAAAAGCATCAATGCCCCAGACAAAAGGAACCCGCCCAAAGGTCGGGGCGGATCTTGATTCAAGCCTGTAACAGGGATTCGGGCAGGCCATGTGGCTGGGGTCAAAACATCGTCCTCACGGGTTACGTTGCGCGCCAGTGCGCGATCTTCAGACACATAAAGCCCCGGCGGCATGTCCGGCCCTGTGGCCGCGTTGATCAAATCGGCACCGTCCACGCCGGGGCGTGTGCCTGCGTCCATTAATGTGCCGAACCCGTCCATCACAAGTTCCGGCACCCATGTGGTGCCTTCCAGATCGCCTGCATCCGGTTGGGCATTGGCAGAGGATACAGCCAAGCGTTTCAGCATCTCAACAAACAAACCCGACAATGGCAACGTGGACCATTCGGCATTGGCGGTGACGTGAAACAAGACAATCTGGCCCTGTTCCAATGCTTTGCGGGTCACCAGCGGCGTGCCGTCGTTCAATTCGGCGATCACGCGGGTGGCCAGTGTTGGATCGGGTTGCGCCATGACCTGACTGCGCACCACGACATCGTCTGGAATGGTAAGGCCAAAGAACGGGGATGTGTTGCCAAAAGGTGCTATGGCTTTGGGTTCTCCCCAGCTCATTGCGCCGCCGACGCTGCGCCCGCCGGATCGCAAACGCACAGGCATCAACGGGTCTTCGGCAGATCGGCTGATGTCGCTGGCTGCAATCCGCGGACCTGCAAACCTTAACAACAGACCGCCTTTTAGAACCCAGTCCTGCAAAGCATCGTTTTCGCCTTCGGACAGAGTGGCGACGTCCGCCAAAACGATCACATCGGGGTTCGCGGGCAGGACGTCCGACAAGCTGCCGCTGAGCAGATCCGCCGTAGGTTCCAACGCCTGACGCAGGTAGTGCAAAGGCGTCAACAGCTCCAGGCCCTCGCGGTTTTCACGGCCTGCGATCAGGGCCACTTCGCGGCGGCGCAGGCTGTCGTCCATCAAGGTGGTTGTTCCCGCAGACCGTGATGACTGAACTTCGAAGCGCGTGATACGTGCCCGCAATTCCGATGGCAAAGCCAGAGCTGTGGTTGTGGTGGTTTCACCCGCTGCGAATGTTGTTGTCACCGCAGACAAAGTGGCTGCATTGCCCGCAGGATCGCGGCCCTGCGCCAAAAGCGTGACGTCTTGTTCTTGTCCTGTGGCGCTGCGTATTGCGGTCAACTCGATTGCCCCATCGACATATTTGGGGGGCATCAAGGCATAGATCGTGCGGGCAGATTGAAAGACCTCAACGGGGCCTTGGGCCTCCAATGCGTCAAGGATCGCTTTGCGCCCCGGATAGTCTAAGCCGTCGCTGAACCATAGTGTGCTGGCCGCCTGTGCAGAACTGATATTGGCAATCGTCGTCGCAATCTGTGCTTGGGTGGGCTGCCATGGGTGCGGGTCCAGACCGGCCAGACGGTTTTGCCAGACACCAGCGGGCTGGAAAGGCGGCAAGTCCGGATCGGTGACTTGCATGATGGCTACCGGGCGACCGGTTTGTGTGGCGCGTGTCAGCTCCGCTTCAAGTGTTTGCATGCGTTGGCTGTGCCCCGTGGCTCCGGCCCATGAGGCGTCCAGAACAATCAGCAAAGGCCCATCCGTGCTGGCTCCGGTTTGCTTGGGGTTCAAAATGGGCTGTGACAAACCGATGATCACCGCAGCCACCGCCAACATGCGCAACAAAAGCAACCACCACGGGGTGCGATCGCTGACGCTTTCCGCATCTGTAAGACCAAGCAAAAGCGCGACACCGGGAAACCGTCGCCGAATGGGGGCAGGGGGTACGGCGCGCAAGATCAGCCATAGGATGGGCAAGGCGGCAAGTGCCACAAGCAACCAGGGTGCGCCAAATCCGATGCCACCAAGTATGGTCATCGCGCAGCCCCTCCCGCCATGGATTGATACAGCCAAAGCAAGCCGGTTTGCGCGGACGTGCCCGTGTGATGAACGCCGTAGTGCCAGCCGGTCAACGCACACAGCTGGCGCAGGTTGTCTTTGCGTTCCGCCAACCGTTCGAGATAACGGTCACGCAAGTCGTTGGCTTTGAGTGTCTCGTGGCGCATCGTGCCGCCCATGCTTTCAAAGATGGTGCGACCCCGAAAAGGAAATGCTTCTTCGGACGGATCAAGCACTTGGCACAATACCCCGCGTACGCCACGGTCGGCAGCCTTGGTCAAAGCAAGCTGGACTTGTGTAATATCGCCCATGAAATCGGAAATGAAAATTGCCGAGGCACTGGGGATCATGGCGCGGTGTTCGGGGGGGCTATAGTCTGCGTCTTCGTCTTGGGTCAGGTATTCGGCCAGCTGCAAGATCTGCGCGTTGCCGCGTCGGGGTGGCAATCGGGTGCCTGTCAGTCCCACGCGTTCGCCCGCGCGGCTTAGAAGGATGGCCATGGACAGTGTTAACAGACGGGCGCGGTCGGCTTTGGTGGGCAGCTTGTCGTCGCTGGAAAACCGCATGGATGCGCCTTGATCACACCACAACATCACTGATTGTGCGATTTGCCATTCGCGTTCACGCACAAACTGCTGATCACCTTTTGCGCTGCGGCGGTGGTCGATCAATCGGCGGCTGTCTCCGGGTTGTGCGGGCCTGTACTGCCAAAAGTCGTCCCCCATGCCTGCGCGACGGCGGCCATGATCGCCCAACAGCACGGCCCCTGCCAATTGCTCGGCGCGGGCCAGCAATGGCGGAAACCGTGCGGCTTCCGTTTCGGATCGTGCACGAAGGGCTGCGGGGGAATTCACGCGGCGGCCTGCCCTTGTGTCAATGACGCGGCGGTATCGTCGATCAACTGGGTCAAGCTGTCACCCCGCGCACGGGCTGCGAAATTCAACGCCATGCGGTGGGTCAAAACAGGACGTGCCATATCCAGTACGTCTTCTGCGGATGGAGCAAGCCGCCCGTCCAAAAGGGCGCGGGCGCGTACCGCCAGCATCAAGGCCTGCGACGCACGCGGGCCAGGCCCCCAAGCGACGGTTTCACGGATCAGATCGCTGGCATCCGCTTCATCGGGCCGGAATGCGCGCACCAGATCAAGGATCATCTCCACAACGCTGTCACCGACAGGCATGCGGCGTAACAAGGTTTGTGCGGCTTTCAATTCACCGGGGTTGAAAACCTCGGTTGAGGCTTCTTCGGTATCGCCCGTGGTGGCCATCAGAATATCGCGTTCCGTTTGACGATCAGGATATTGCACATCAATTTGCACCAAAAAGCGGTCAAGCTGGGCTTCTGGCAGCGGATAGGTGCCTTCTTGTTCAATCGGGTTTTGTGTGGCCAAAACGTGGAACGGATCGCCAAGGGCGCGGTCTTCGCCTGCGACGGTCACTGTTTTTTCCTGCATCGCTTGCAGCAAAGCTGATTGGGTGCGCGGGCTGGCGCGGTTGATTTCATCAGCCATAAGCAACTGGCAAAACACAGGACCGGGCACAAAGCGGAACGCGCGGTTGCCTGCATCGTCGGTGTCCAGCACTTCGGACCCCAAAATATCGGCAGGCATCAGGTCAGGCGTAAACTGGATGCGGTTGCCATGCATGCCCATCACGGTGCTGAGCGTTTCCACAAGGCGGGTTTTCCCAAGACCGGGCAAACCGATCAACAAGCCATGCCCGCCACACAAAAGCGCCGTCAACGTCAGGTCGACGACACGTTCTTGACCGATGAAGCGTTTGGTGATCGACGCTTTGGCCTCTGCCAGCTTTTGGCCCAAGGCTTCGATTTCGGCCACCAAGTTTGTGTCATTCGTCATGGAAAATGTCCCTGCCAGATTATATCCCTTACTGTGTAACCTATCGCGTCAGGTTGGAATGGCAAAAGATACCAGAGGATAAATGAGCATATGAGCGGACAAAAAACCGTGACACCAGATGCGGAAGGCCTTGTTGCCTCGATAAATGCTACAAAAACACGCGGTTTGCCGCCTGTGCACCTGTGGAACCCACCGTTTTGTGGTGATCTGGATATGCGTATCGCACGCGACGGGACGTGGTTTTATGAAGGCACGCCCATTGGTCGGCCCGGTTTGGTCAAGATGTTTTCATCGATTCTGAAGCGTGAAGACGGGAAATATTTTCTTGTCACTCCCGTCGAAAAGGTGGGAATCACGGTGGATGACGCCCCGTTTGTGGCGATTGATTTTGACGCGGTTGGGGAAGGGCAGGATCAAAAGCTTCGGTTTTTGACGCAAGTTGATGACCGCGTTGTTGCAGGCCCCGACGCCCCTATTCGTGTGGAACGCGATCCCCAAACGGGTGAGCCCTCACCGTATGTTCTTGTGCGCTCCGACCTTGAGGCGTTGATCGATCGCAAAAGCTTTTACCGGTTGGTTGATCTGGGCGTGCATCACGATGGGTGGTTCGGTGTTTGGTCGTCGGGGCAGTTTTTTGGCATTATCCCTTCGGACGAATTGGAATGACTTGGCGGTGTCAGGGGGCTAGCCCCCGTCCTGCGGACTCCCCCAGGATATTTTCTGGCGAAAAGAAGGGGGCGTGCGCATGCTGAGGTTTGCTGCAAATCTGACCCATCTTTTTGCGGAACTGCCATATCTGGATCGCTTCGATGCAGCAGCCGAATCTGGTTTCAAAGCCGTTGAAGTTTTGTTTCCCTATGAGGTCGCCGCCCAAGAAACACTGTCCGCATTGACCCGCAATGGGTTGGGCATGGTTCTGATCAATGCGCCGCCCCCCAACTACACGGGTGGTCCGCGTGGTTTTGCGGCTGTGTGCGGTCTTGAGGATCGGTTTCGCTACGATATGCGCCGCGCCTTTCGTTACGCCGAAGCGCTGGGCGTTAATATTGTCCACGTCATGGCGGGTGTCGCTGAAGGGCCTGACGCCCGCGCGGTCTTTGTTGAAAACTTGAAGTATGCTGCTGATGCTGCCCCGGCCGGTTTGATGTTGACCATTGAACCTTTGAATCCTGTTGCGCAGCCTGGATATTTTTTGAACAGTTTTGATTTGGCGGTCGATGTCATTGCAGCTGTCGACGCACCCAATTTGTCTTTGCAATTCGACAGCTATCACGCACAAGCCATAACGGGCGATGCTGTTGTCTGCTACAATGCGGTTGCCCCTTTTGTGCGCCATATCCAGATCGGGGACGCGCCAGATCGTACTGCCCCGAGCACCGGTGTTGTTGAATTTGACGCTTTGTTTCAGGCCATCGAAGCGTCGGGATATGAAGGCTGGATCAGTGCTGAATATGACCCGCGCGGCAAGACCGAAGACAGTTTGGCATGGCGTCGCGGGCTTTAGGGCCTGCCTCTAGCCCTTGCGCCCTGCAAATTGTGCGACTTTTATGTCGGCGTTTTCCAACTTGAGGCGCACGGATTTGGCAATGTCCACTGCGGTGCTGGTGTCGCCATGCAGGCAAATTGTGTCAATCGGTGTGGGGATGTGTTTTCCGCTGTCGGTGATGATGGCCTGTGCCTTTACCATGTCCACCATGCGTTTGCCTGCCACCTCCGCGTCATGAATGACGGCCCCAGGACGGCTGCGATCCACAAGTGTGGCATCGTCGTTGTAGGCGCGGTCTGCGAAGATCTCGCAGGCATAACTGCACCCAAGCGATTGCACCGCTTTGACTTGCGCAGTGGCTGCCAACGTCATGATGATCAGATCCGGATCAACGGAAAGTGCAGCTTCGTATAAAGCACGTGCCATCGCTTCGTCTTCGCAGGTCATGTTTGACATAGCCCCGTGAAGCTTCAAATGCCGCACTTTTGCCCCCAAAGCCTTTGCCATCCCAAGAGAGGCGCCAACTTGTACACGGATGGAGTTTTGCAAGCTTGCGATGGGAACATGCATCCGGCGGCGCCCAAAACCTTGAAGATCTGCAAATCCGGGATGAGATCCGATGCCGACGCCGTTTGCATGTGCCAACCCCATGGTGGCGTGCATCACATCGGGGTCGCCTGCATGTGCTCCGCACGCGATGTTGGCAGAGGTCACGGTCGTCAAAAGCGCCGCGTCGTCGCCCATTGTCCAAGGCCCAAAGCTTTCGCCCATATCGGCGTTCAAATCGACAGTTAACATGAGGTGTCCCTTTTTAGTCGTGGCCCGCAGTGGCGCCGGAAATCAGTTGGTAGCCAAGTAAGTCAGCTATTTTGGCAGGATCGCGCAGCAAGGGCTGTGCGGTGCGACGCAGGCCCAAACGGCGTATGGTTTCGCGGGCTTCTATGGCGCGTGCGTCGTCCAGTGTCACAAATTCAAATCGTATGTCTGCACCTGTTTGTGCTTGGGCCACGCGGGGCAGATCTGTTGCCAGAACCGTGCCCATGCGCGGATAGCCCCCTGTGGTTTGGCTTTCGCTCATCAGCACAAAGGGCCGTCCGTCGCCGGGGATCTGGATGTCGCCGGGCACAATCACCTCAGACACAATCCCAAGCTGGTTTTCGGCATGAAACCCGCGCCCTTCGCAGTCCATCCTGACGCCTTGTCTGTTGGCGCGCGGGTCGCGTTTGAACGTCGTTTGCGTAAAGCGCTGGCGCATGTCGTTCGAAAACGCGTGTGTTTGCATGCTGGGCACCACGCGCAAGGCACCGCCATCAAAGCGATTGTCGTGTGGTAAGATAAGCCCCGTTTCGCCGCCTTTGTCGGGTGCGATAGGCAATTCGTTACCTGCCGCGACCAAACTTCCAAGCCCTGCCGACAGGTGGCTGCCGCGTGTGCCCATGTAGCGAGGTGTGTCAAACCCGCCGCCCACGTTCAAATACCCGAATACGCCTTTGCGCGTGCCACCGATGGTTAAAATGGCCCCTTTGGGTAAGGCGTGACAGGCATTCCACACGATGGTGGCGCCGTCGATATCAGCCTTCATTTCGGCGCCGGTCAAGGCGATGCGCATGTCGGCAGTTGCTTCAAAAGACCCGCCTAGCCCGACCATTTCAAGGGCTGCGCAATCCGGGTCCTGCCCCAGCAAAGCAGCCCCTTCGTAAAGGGCGAGCGGATCGGCGGCCCCGCCTTTGGTCAGCCCATAGGCGAGAAATCCGGGGCGACCCAAATCCTGAACTGCGACGCCTGGGCCCACATTGCGTACCAAAAGAGACCGCGTCATGGAATTGCATCCCATGTCGCGCCGCCCAGACCGTTTTCATTGAAGGCCTCAATATCGCGTAATTCTGTGTCCGAGATTGCGATAAATCGCATTTCGTCCCCCGGCGTCAGCGCAAAAGGTGTGTCACGATTAAGCTGGAAGGGGTGAAATGCAGTTTGGCCCACATGTCGCCAGCCCGTAGGTGTCGCGTAGGGAAACAGGCACAATTGGCGAATGGCCGCGACCAAAGAACAGGCGGGGACATTGGGGGTGACGCCTGTCAGGCGCGGGATGTTCCAATTTTCAGGCAGCGTCCCAAGATAGGGTTGCCCGGGCGCAAAGCCGACCGTCAAAACGCGCACGGTTGTTTGTGTCAGACCGTGCACAGCATCTTCCACAGACATACCCGCAACATCTGCGGCCTCTTGTAATTGCGGGGCGCGGTCGCCGCCAAAAACGGCGGGCACTGCCCATCGCTTTCGGCCTTGGGGCAGGGGGGCTTGCAACCAGTCTGTGCCGTCCAAAGTCTGTTTCAGCCGCCGGATCAGCGGGGCAGGGTCGTGTTTCACCAGATCGATGCGAAAGAATGCGGACACAAGCGAGCTCATGCTTTCGGAAACTTCAGGCCATTTCAAAGCGTCGACATGGGCGCGAAATGCGATGGCGCCACGATTGGCTGGGTCAGACATGGCATTGCCGAACGTCACCAAAATTCCGGCTAAACCGACGGTACGGATCAACGGCAATGTGGCAGTGTCGGCGGCTTTGGTCATATGCGTCACCCTAGCCGTTTTCCAAGTGCGTGCAATGGGGCTATGCTGTGTTGTGAAGACCGTTTCGAACATAAGAGTTTCCCATGGCCAACCCTCTATTTGATCAATTGTTTCAGCCTCATATCGGGTCTGCGGCCCCGTTTTTGTTTTTGCCCGGCGGCGGGCGACTGAGTTATGGGGATTTCCTAACACGGGCAGGGCGGTTTGCGGCCGTCTTGCGAGCGGCAGAGCTTGCACCGGGCGATCGTTTGGCCGTTCAGATTGAAAAGTCGCCGGATGCTTTGGCCATTTATGCTGCTTGTGTCATTTCGGGGGTGATTTTCTTGCCGTTGAACACTGCATACGCCCCGGCTGAAGTGTCCTATTTTTTGCAAGACAGCGGCGCGAAACTGATTGTTTGTGACCCCTCCAAGGAAGATGCGCTATGGCCTGTTGCTGAGGCAGCAGGTGCGCAATTGGCGACACTGGGTGTGGATGCAGATGGCACATTTGCAGAGCAGGCCAGGGATCGCGCCCCGCAGTTAAGTGCCACGGATCGCAGCGGTGATGATTTGGCCGCATTCCTGTATACATCCGGCACAACGGGGCGGTCCAAGGGGGCAATGCTGACGCAAGACAACCTTTTGTCCAATGCACATACGCTGACAGATGCGTGGGAGTTCACGCACAGTGATGTGCTGTTGCATGCGTTGCCGATTTTTCACACCCACGGCCTGTTTGTGGCCACGAATATCACGCTTCAAGCGGGTGGCGCGATGATGTTTCTGCCCAAATTTGACGCCGATCAGATGATCGCTTTGATGACGCGATGCACTTCTATGATGGGGGTGCCGACGTTTTACACACGGCTTTTGGACAATCCCGCTTTTGACCGCGATTTGACAGGTCATATGCGTTTGTTCATCTCCGGTTCCGCGCCGATGTTGAAAGATACGCATGACCAGTTTGAAGCCCGCACCGGTCATAAAGTGTTGGAACGGTACGGAATGACGGAAACCAACATGAACACATCCAACCCGCTGCATGGACAGCGACGTGCCGGAACGGTCGGGCTGCCTTTGCGCGGTGTCGAGGTGAAAATTTGTGATCCCGACACAGGTGTCGAGGTGCCGCAGGGCGAAATCGGAGTGATCGAAGTGCGCGGTCCCAATGTGTTCAAAGGCTATTGGAATATGCCTGAAAAGACAGCGGAAGAACTGCGCGATGACGGTTTTTTCATCACGGGGGATTTGGCGCAAATGGATGCTGACGGGTATGTCACCATTGTGGGGCGCGGTAAGGATTTGATTATCTCAGGCGGCTTCAACATTTATCCCAAGGAACTGGAAATGATCCTTGATGATCAGCCGGGTGTGTTGGAAAGCGCTGTCATTGCGGTGCCACACGCTGACATGGGCGAAGCTGCTTTAGCGGTTTTGGTGCGCAGTGGCGCAGGCCCCGATCTGGACGCAATTCGTGCGATGATGGGGGTGGATGTGGCGCGGTTCAAACATCCGCGTGATTATATTGTGGTCGATGAATTGCCCCGCAATACCATGGGCAAAGTGCAAAAAAATGTGATGCGTGACACCTACGGTGACTGGTTTGTGGATGCCTTAGGGGCCGCCAAGCCGAAGCCACTCGTTCTCAAATGACACTTGAGAGACGCCTGCAAGTTTTGTCAGGCGCTGCAATTCGGCTTCAAATGCGTTGGCCCGTGCCGTTGTCCAGCGGACCCCGTTTTCAGGCCAAAGCGCTTTGACATGTAACACATCGCGGTCGCGGAACGCTTTCATATCGACGCGGCCCACCAGTCTGTCACCTTCAAGGATCGGAAACACATAGTACCCGTAGGTGCGTTTGGGTTCCGGTACAAATACCTCGATGCGGTAATTGAACCCGAACAAGCGTTCGGCCCGCTTACGGTCGCGCAACGCAGGATCAAAAGGGCTTAAAACCCGCAGACGTTTTGTGGGCGAAATCTCAAGGGCGGGATCTTCTGGCAGGTTGGGTCGTGCAAACTGCGGCTTGAGATCGCCGTTCACCCCCTCAACCAGACACCGCATGATCTGACCGCGGGCCAGTGCTGTTTCACACCATTTGCGCGCTTCGGCCACAGTAACATGCGCCCAGAACGCTGCGATTTCTGTGTGGCTCGCAAAGCCCAATCGGTCCAGCGCTGTGTTGCAGCACCAATCAATTGTTTCAGCCTCTGTCGGAGCGTTTGCTGGGTCACATAAATCGGGGGCCACCACCCGTTCCGTCAAATCGTAGCGTTTTTGAAATCCTTCTCGGCCTGTGACCGCCAAAGCCCCGCTGCGCCACAGGTATTCCAATGCCGTTTTGGACGGGTGCCAGTCCCACCAGCCACCGCTGCCTTTTTTCTCATCCTTGCCAACATCTGATGACGATAAAGGGCCTTCTGCTTTGATTTGATCCAGAACAGTCTGAAACAGGGCTTCGTAGCCTTCTCGCCGCCAGTTTTTGTATTGCTTGCGTAATTTTTCGGCATCCCGTTCCCGACGCATAGACCAATGCCGGTAGAACTCCATTGGAATGACGGCGGCGTCATGTGTCCAGTGTTCAAACAGGCTGCGGTCTGTTTCATACAGAGTTTTTAGGGCCTTGGGACGATACCGGGCCTTGCGCGAAAACAAGATCAAATCGTGGGCGCGGGCGACTGTATTGATGCTGTCCAACTGCACAAAACCCAACTGCGTGATGACATCCAGCAAGGCGTCACCGGTCGCATCGCCTTGCGGTGTATCGCTTAGCAAATGGCGGTGTAAAAAGACGCGCCGCGCCGCGCGGTTGTTCAGGACGTACCCGGTCACACGCGTCGGTCGCGACGCAACGTGTCGCCGAAGCTGATGGTCGGGGTCAAGGTGGTGTGTACGGGCGCTTGATCTGCGCCGTCGACATTGCGGTCAATGATGATCTGTGCCGCTTGGCGACCTATGTCGAGACGACAAGCGTCCATCGTCGCCAATTGACGCGGCAGACCTTGCAATAGCTCCACGCCATTGAATCCCGCCAATCCGATTTGGCCAGGAACATCAATGCCTTGATCCAAAAGATACAACAAACCGCCAGCGCCGATCATGTCATTGGAAAAGTACAAAAAGTCCAGATCGGGGTTCTTTTCAAGCATGGTTTGCGTCATCTCGCGCCCCTTGGCCAGCGCCGATCCGCCTTCGTAGAAGTCACGTGCTTCGATCTCGACGCCGGCTTTTCCAAGCCCTTCGGTCAAGCCTTCAAACCGTTTGCGGGCACGGTGATCCAAAGGCATTTTGGTGCCTAAAAAACCGATGTGTTCATAGCCTTGTTTCAGGATGGCTTTTGCCATTTCCATGCCTGCGCGGCGGTGTGAGATGCCGACCATGGAATCTACCGCGCGGCCGTCCGTGTCCATGATTTCCACAACAGGAATACCTGCATTTTTCATCATGGCACGTGCCGCATCGGAATGTTCTAGCCCTGCCATGATGACACCGGATGGTCGCCACGACAGCATCTCGTACAAGACGCGTTCTTCTTTTTCGGGAAGATAATCCGTGACCCCCACAACGGGTTGTAGCGGCGTGGCGTCAAAGACCTGATTGATGCCGTTCAAAACTTCGGGGAACACCATGTTGCCGAGAGACGGAATAATGACAGCGACAAGATTGACCCGCTGGCTGGCCAAAGACCCCGCAATCTGGTTCGGCACGTAGCCCAATTCTTTTGCCGCGGCGAGAACCCGTTTGCGCGTTGCATCGGACACATCCCCCCGATTGCGCAAAACGCGACTGACCGTCATTTCCGAAACACCAGAGGCTTCAGAAACATCACGAAGAGTCAGCGGGCGTTTTGTGGTGTCATTCAAAGGGATATGTCCTGTTTACTTTGGACAACGGTAGCGCAAACTTCATGCCAAAGACAAGTGAACGCAAGCAATGATGACACGGGCGCAGATGTGCATTAAACGCGTAATACGGCCCCGTGGCTCAACTGGATAGAGCAGCCCCCTCCTAAGGGGCAGGTTGCAGGTTCGAATCCTGCCGGGGTCGCCAAGATGGTCGACTTTTTCTGAACCAATCGTATTAGGGTCTCTGATGTGAACTGCATATGTACAGCATTCATCATGGTGGGACTGGCGCTGGTTAAGGGGTTTCCTAACGATATCGGCAAGACCCAAACAACAGCTTTCGGTGTCTTCCAAACCTACAGGCCAAAGGCTGCTTTTGCTTAGGTGCTGTGATTTTGAGTGTGTCGGGAATTGCGGTTGAATTTGAAGTTGTGTGCCGGAATGCATTCAAAAACGTTTCAAATTGTCGACATTGTCCGGACAGGTCGCTGCATTTGGTTTGACACGTGGGAATAAATTTTTATCATGAGGAAAGTCGTGAATCACTCTTTGCACAAGCGAATGTGAGTTTGAAATGAAAACTACACCTGACGATCAAACTTTAGGCCGGTGCCTTGGTGGCAAGCGTTTTGCGGCATCAGGCGGTCGAACTGCACAGAGGGATACATAAGATGGGGCGCCCGGAAACCAACTTTGACAGTGTTGCTCAGATGAAGCCAGTTTTCGGAGGCAGCACACGCAAGTGCGCTTTTGAAATTTTTGTCACCCCTGGATTTGCCGAAGCCGAGGTGTCTTCGGTCATAACAACATTGCGGACGGCCAACAGTGTTCTGGCGCAGCCATTGTTCTCGTGGACATGTGTGTCCGACACGCCAGGTTATGTGAGAAGCAGGGGCGGCATGATCGTTGACGCGAACCCTTGTATAGACGACGCGGTTTCCGCCGAGACTATGATCGTGGTCGGCGGCGAAGTGGAGCAGAACCACGTCTGGCCCCGCAAAATGCGGTTAATGCAGCGCAAAATGCTAACTGTCGTTTTGTTGTCGGAGGCTGCGACCAACTACATTCGGCAAACCAACCCATCGGGCAAAGTCACGACGCACTGGCGTGAGGCGGCCAAGCTGGAAGAAACAGGGTGTTACCCCGCCCTAAGCACCAGATTCTCTGAAAAAAGCAACGGTGTTATCACCGCCGCCGGTGGTGGGGCGTCGACATCGGAACTGATCATCGGGTTGATCGCGCCGTTTTTGACCTCCGAACAGGTGGCTGAACTTGGCAACCGTTTGCTTTTGGGTGCCATTCGCCAAAGTGACGCGGAGCAACCCAAACACATCGCGCACAACACAAGCCTGTTTGATGCACAGATCACTCAGGTATTGCGCAAAATGGAAGACAGTGTTGCGGATCCTTTGCCGATGTCTGCCCTTGCCGATGAGATTGGCATTTCCACCCGTCAGTTGGAGCGGTCCTTCAAAGCTTCGTTGAATGAAACGCCTGCCAAATTTTATAAGCGACTGCGGGCGAAACGGGCGCGGGTTATGATCGAAGAAACACTGCTGCCTTTGGTCGAGATCGCGGTGGCTACGGGCTTTGGGTCCAACAACACCTTGTCCAAGGCGATCAAAGATGAATATGGCCTGACCCCATCCAAAATGCGGGCCCGCAAATCGGTGCAATTGTTGCGGTTTGAAGCGGCTTAGGTAAGCGGACCAGTTTTTCTTGCAATACGCAGGGCAGACTATATTCTTCACGGTAAATAAATATTCCACCCGTGCAACACGCCTTTGACGGAGCGCATCATGCTTGACGAACCCTATGCCAAAGTGCGGCCCGGCGCCCCACGCCCAAGCAAAATGTTTGTGCCAAGCCAGTTCACGCTGCCCCCCGGTACAGAACGCTACACCATCGAAGGAATGGGCGCGGCGCTTATCCCTGTGTCTGCAGGGGACCAGATCACAATCATCAACGACGAAGGGGCGCAAATATGTGAGATCGTCGCAGCCGGGAAAAACGGTAAAGTTGATTTAAGCATCCTGAATGCCCCATCCAACAGTCAAGCCGACGGATTGCGTAGGCTTTTGACCAGCAGTGACCAGTCGCTGCGCGGGCTGCGTATGGGGTTGGACGCACGCGGTATCAACCTGCACGAGGCACCAGCTTTGCGCCTGTTTGATGCGCAGACTAAGGCCAAAACCCAAGAGACCGTGCGCGTCACGCGCGATGGCATCATTATAGTCGCGGCCCCTGGCGTACCCATGGACATTGAACTGCAAAACACCACGACCCCTTTGACGGTTATGGTGAAGCGGGCAGTGTTAAAACAACATGTCGGTTTTGAACTGCCGGACCCGCTTGCCGATCCGCTTGACGATATTCGTGTCCATACACAAACTGCCGAAGCGTATTTTGTCAAAGCAGGCGATTACATCCAGATCTTGGACGTCGATGGTCGGCAATGCACTGATTTTGAATGCTTCTCGGCACGAAAGCTTGACAAAGGCATTGAGCACGCGCTGGACGTCACAACCACACGCACTTTGATGGGGCATGCCTATCCGATGCCCGGTTTACATGCGAAATACTACGATCAGGAAATGTTGCCTCTGGTTGAAGTTGTGCAAGACACCTGCGGGCGCCACGACGCATTTGCGCTGGCGTGTTCCGCCAAATATTACGACGACATCGGCTATCCGGGGCATGTGAATTGTTCTGACAACTTCAACAGCGCCTTGTCCAAGTTCAATGTTGCGGGTCGTCCCGGGTGGATGGCGATCAATTTCTTTTTCAACACATTCCTTGATGATCACGGGGTGATGTATTCCGACGAACCGTGGTCGCGGCCCGGTGATTATGTGCTGTTGCGTGCGCTTACGGATATTGTGTGTGTGTCCTCGGCTTGCCCCGATGACACCAGCCCGGCCAATGGCTGGAACCCAACCGACATCCATGTGCGTACCTATTCCGGCAAAGAAACCTTCCAACGGTCCGTTGCGTATCGTCCAACACCAGAATCAGAGCCTAAAATGACCAAACAAACCGGTTTCCACGACAAGTTCGCCCAACACACGCGCAACTTTATCGCATACAACGGCTATTGGTTGGCCAACTGCTATGCCGACGCAGGCCCCATTGAAGAATACCACGCCTGCCGCGAAAAATGCGTCATTCTGGACCTGAGCCCGTTGCGCAAATTCGAAATTATGGGGCCTGACGCAGAAGCGCTGTGCCAGTATATTTTCACCCGCAACATGAAGACGTTGGCCGTGGGCGGCGTGGTCTATACCGCCATGTGTTATGAACACGGCGGCATGATCGACGATGGCACCGTGTTCCGTTTGGGCCGCGACAACTTTCGCTGGATCGGGGGTAATGACTACGGCGGCGAATGGATGCGCGAGCAAGCCGAAAAACTGGGTTTGAAAGTCTTGGTGCGTGCCTCAACCGACCAGATGCATAATGTGGCAGTACAAGGCCCACAAAGCCGCGATTTACTGCGCAAGATCGTTTGGACTGCCCCGCATAATCCCGAAATGGACCAGTTGGGCTGGTTCCGTTTTACGCCCGCGCGGCTGCACAACGAAACCGGCACACCCTTTGTTTTGTCGCGCACGGGGTACACAGGTGAATTGGGCTACGAAGTGATGTGCCACCCCAAAGACGCCCCCGAGATTTTTGACGCAATTTGGGAAGCAGGTCAGGATCACGGCATAAAACCCATGGGTCTTGAGGCGCTGGATATGGTCCGCATTGAGGCGGGGCTTATCTTTGCGGGATATGATTTTACAGACCAAACGGACCCGTTCGAAGCAGGGATCGGTTTCACCGTACCTTTGAAATCCAAAACGGATGACTTTATCGGACGTGATGCGTTGATACGGCGCAAAGAACACCCGATGCGCAAGCTGGTGGGACTTGAGATCGACAGCGCCATTGATGTGGGCCACGGTGATTGCGTGCATGTGGGACGTGCGCAAGTCGGGGAAGTGACCTCTGCGATGCGGTCGCCGATATTGGGCAAAAACATTGCGTTGGCCCGCGTTGACGTGGCCCATGCAGCGGTTGGGACAGAATTGGAAATCGGCAAACTGGATGGTCACCAAAAGCGTTTGCCTGCCGTGATCGCACCTGCGGTGGCGGCCTTTGACCCCGGCAAGGAACGCCCGCGCTCATGACCGCAATGATCGATCAAATCGGTGGCGAAGACGGCCTGCGCGAATTGGTCGGACATTTTTATGATCTTGTCGAAAGCGACCCTGCGGCTGCCCGTTTGCTGGAATTGCACATGGACGGCCACGGTCTTGCCCACACCCGTGAAGAACAGTTCAATTTTATGTCGGGTTTCATGGGTGGGCGTCAGTATTATCTGGAAAAACACCGTCACATGCACGTGCGTGAAATTCACGCGCATGTGCCGATTTTTCAAGAAGATGCAGAACTGTGGCTGACAGTGATGGACAATACGCTGCGTGATCTGGGGCACATGACACCGGCCACCACACGGCTTAGAACCACGCTGCGCCGTGTCGCTTTGATGCTGGTCAACAACGGAGAGGTCGCAGGCGCATGAAACTCAAGAAACTGTTGAAATCTGCATGTGCGGCCGCTGCGTTTATGACATTGGCCACGGGCGCCATGGCGCAGTCGGTGAAACTTCAGGCTCACGAAATTGACGCCTTGCTGTCCGGTAATACCGCTGTGGGCAAATGGGAGGGCGCAAAGTACCGGCAGTATTTTGATGCAGACGGCTCCACCATCTATGCGCAAGAGGGTGTACGATCGACACTTGGAAAATGGCGCGTTGATGAAGACCGCGCCGAATACCAAAGCATCTGGCCGCGCGATACAGACTGGGAAGGCTGGTATGTGATGGAATACGCAGGTGCCTTTTATTGGGTCAGCAAAAAGACACCGCCCACACCGTTTCGGGTGATCCAAGGTCAACAGTTGGTGGCACAGTGAGCGTCCGGTTTCCCAGGTTTGCATTTAGAGCGTTGCGGGGCATGGCGACAGGGCTAATGATGGTTGGGATGACCGCATCGGCAGGGCATACCAGCGCGTGCACGAACATCTGGAACTGGATGCAACCGCCCATTGATACGGAACACATTCAACCGGCAGGTCAGCAATTGGAGGGCACAACCGGCCCCGCGCAATGTGGCATGTCGCTGCTGATATCAGGTGCGCGTTCCAGCCATTGCGCCTACCCGTTTGAATACCGTGCGGATGTTGCGCAAAAAGTCTTTGATGATCTAGCCCAGCTGATGACGCACTGTGTCGGCCCTGAGGTCACCGAACGGACTGGTAAAAACGGCGTAAACCACCCCGATAGCTACGATCAAAAGACGTTTCAGGCCTACAACGGCAGTGTTTCATTGTCGTTGAAGGACAAGGGCAACCTAAATCAAACCTATATTTTCTTGCGGTTTGACGCGGCCTCGTAAGGCGGGGCTTGCGCCCCGCCATAGGTTTTAGTTTTGTAGATAGACCTCAAGGCTGTCATCCAGCGCGTCTTTCCATGGCGTGTGGTGTTTGGGGGCCATGGTGCCTGTGATGACAGATTTGTAGCCATTGTCGCGGAAAGTCATGATGCCGGCCTTCTTATGGCCTTTCCATGCTTTGAACGCCTGACAAGCACCTTCCACATCGAAGGACGGATAGTCGGTTTCCGCGATCAGTTCCTTGATGTAGTCGCCTTGATACCAGATGGCATCATAGTCATCCTCGCCCGCATCTTCGCGTGCGACCCGGTCCGTTACATCCGCTTCCATTGTGGCGCGATCGGGCAGGGTGATGCGGTCCATAATCACATCGCGCACCCACCAAGCCTGCGCATCGAACATGTTGAACGTGAACCATTGGTCCTGCATTCCCAGATAGAACAGCGCCGGATTGTCTATCCAAACCACACCTTTGTACAGATCGGCAGTGGCCAGTCGGTTGGCGGTTTTCAGGCGCAGATATTCGGACATGAAAGGGAAATGGTGCTGGTAGCCCGTGCACAGCAGTACGGCGTCAACATGGCGGCTTGTGCCGTCTTTGAAATGGGCTGTGTTGCCATCGACATGGGTCAACAGCGGCACCTCGGCCCAGTTGTCGGGCCAGTCGTGGCCCATAGGGGCGGTGCGGTGGGACACGGTGATGGATTTGGCGCCATATTTCCAGCACTGCGATCCGATGTCTTCGGCGGAATAAGAGGTGCCGACGATCAGAATGTCCTGATCCTTGAACTCAAGCGCATCGCGGAAGTCATGCGCATGCAAAACGCGCCCCTTGAAGCTTTCGAAGCCTTTGAATTCCGGCACGTTCGGTGTCGAAAAGTGACCGGGTGCGCATATGACGTGGTCGAATTCTTCTGAGTACTCTTCGTCAGCCGGCAGATTCTTGACCGTGACGGTGAACTTGCCATCTTCAAAATCAACGCGGCGGACCACCGTTTCAAAGCGGATCAAGTCGCGCACACCAGCCTTTTTGACGCGACCTTCGATGTAGTCAAACAGCACGGCGCGGGGCGGGTAGCTTGCGATTTGTTTGCCGAAGTGCTCCTCAAAGGAATAGTCGGCAAATTCCAAACCCTCTTTGGGGCCATTGGACCACAAGTAGCGGTACATCGAACCATGTACGGGTTCGCCGTATTGATCGACGCCTGTGCGCCATGTGTAGTTCCACAAGCCGCCCCAATTGGATTGCTTTTCAAAGCAAACAATTTCCGGGATGTCTGCGCCTGCATCTTTGGCCGATTGAAAGGCGCGCAATTGCGCAAGACCGGAAGGGCCCGCGCCGATAATGGCTATTCTTTTAGTCATGGGTGTCTCCGTGTTTCAAAAAATCAACGTTAGATGTCGAGGGTGTTGTCGCGTTCCCACTGGCTGAAGAAGGAAGTGAAGTCGTTCCATTCCTGCATCTTCATTTTCAGATAAGCGGCGGAGAATTCTTCACCCATCATCGTCTTCAATCCTTTGTCTTTGTCGTATTCGCGCAAGGCGTCCAACATGTTCAACGGCAGCTTGGGCGCACCACGCACCTTGTGGCCTTCTGCGTACATGTCGATGTCGTGGCGCTTACCCGGGTCCGCTTTGGATCGGATGCCAGACAGGCCCGCGGCAATGATGACGGCTTGCAACAGATACGGGTTCACCGCGCCATCAGGCAGGCGCAATTCAAAGCGGCCGGGGCCGGGGACGCGCACCATATGGGTGCGGTTGTTGCCGGTCCATGTGACGGTGTTGGGGGCCCATGTGGCGCCTGACATTGTGCGTGGCGCGTTGATGCGCTTGTAGCTGTTGACGGTGGGGTTGGTAATAGCGGCCAAGGCGCTGGCGTGTTTCATGATGCCGCCAAGGAAATGCTTGCCGCGCTCGGACAGGCCCAATTCGCCCGTCTGGCCTTCGCCTTCGCCCGCAAAGACGTTTGTTTTGGCATCTGCCCCCGGTGCATCCCAAACCGAGATATGCGCATGGCATCCGTTGCCTGTTAGCCCTTCGATGGGCTTGGGCATGAACGTTGCGCGGTAGCCGTGTTTTTCCGCGACGCATTTGGTCATAAACTTGAAGAACGAGTGGCGGTCTGCGGTCTTTAACGCATCATCGAAGTCCCAGTTCATTTCCCATTGGCCGTTGGCGTCTTCGTGGTCGTTCTGGTAGGGGTTCCAACCCATTTCCAACATGTGATCGCTGATTTCGCGGATCACATCCAAGCGACGCATAAAGGCCTGTTGGTCATAACAAGGCTTGGCAGCAGTATCGAAGCTGTCGCTGATTTCTTCGCCTTGGGGGGTCAGCAGGAAGAATTCGGCTTCGATGCCCGTTTTGACATGCATGCCTTCTTCGGCGGCTTCCGCGATAAGTTTGCGCAAGACGTTGCGGGGCGCTTGGGCCACGTCTTCGCCTTCCATGACACAGTTTCCGGGCACCCAAGCGATTTCTCGGTTCCAAGGCAGGATGATCACGGCCTCTGGGTCTGGCACAGCCAACATGTCGGGGTGGGCAGGTGTCAGATCAAGCCATGTCGCAAAGCCCGCAAACCCGGCGCCGTCTTCTTGCATGTCTGCGATAGCACGCGCAGGCACCAACTTGGCGCGTTGCCCGCCAAAGAGGTCCGTAAACGAAATCATGAAGTATTTTACGCCATTGTCTTCGGCGAATTTTGCAAGGTCGGTGGCCATTTTGAATTCCCTGTCGTTCTGAAAAAATGAGGGCGCGTGCATCGCTGCCGCGCCCTTCGTTGTGGTGTGATTTAGTAAGAGGTGCCGGGTTTGCCCGGATACCAATCGGTGCCTGCCAGAGGCACTTTTGCCATGGCGGCGGCTTCCATTGTCAGCGCCACCAGATCCTCGGGTTCAAGGTTGTGCAGGTGGTTTTTACCGCAAGCCCGCGCGATTGTTTGGGCCTCAAGCGTCATGACCTTCAGATAGTTCTTCAGGCGACGCCCCCCTTCGATCGGGTCAAAGCGTTTCATCAGTTCCGGGTCTTGCGTGGTGATGCCTGCAGGATCCTGACCTTCGTGCCAGTCATCATAGGCGCCGGCGGTTGTGCCCAATGCGTTGTATTCTGCTTCCCACTTGGGGTCGTTGTCGCCCAAAGCGATCAGGGCTGCCGTGCCGATGGCCACTGCATCTGCGCCAAGTGCCATGGCTTTGGCCACGTCTGCGCCGGACCGGATACCACCGGACAGGATCAGCTGCACTTTGCGATGCATGCCAAGGTCTTGCAACGCCTGAACGGCAGGGCGCACGATGGCCAATGTTGGCTGACCCACATGTTCGATGAAGACGTCCTGCGTGGCCGCTGTGCCGCCTTGCATCCCGTCCAGAACAACCGCGTCTGCGCCTGCTTTGATGGCAAGTGTCGTGTCATAGTAGGGGCGCGCCCCCGCAACCTTCACATAGATTGGCACTTTCCAACCGGTGATTTCACGCAGTTCCAGAATTTTGATTTCCAGATCGTCCGGGCCGGTCCAGTCAGGGTGACGGCAGGCCGAGCGTTGGTCGATCCCCTTGGGAAGATTGCGCATTTCGGCAACGCGGTCGCTGATCTTTTGCCCCAGCAACATGCCGCCGCCGCCGGGTTTCGCACCTTGGCCCACAACAATCTCGATGGCGTCTGCCTTGCGCAGATCGTCGGGGTTCATGCCATAGCGACTGGGTAGGTACTGATAGACAAGCTTGCTGGAATGACCGCGTTCTTCAGGTGTCATGCCGCCGTCGCCTGTGGTGGTGGATGTGCCAGCCATGGATGCCCCACGGCCCAATGCCTCTTTGGCGGGGCCGGACAGCGCACCAAAGGACATGCCCGCGATCGTGATCGGAATATCCAGCTCAATCGGGTTGGATGCGTGCAAACCGCCGATGGTGACATTGGTTTCGCATTTCTCGCGGTAGCCTTCCAAAGGATAGCGAGAGATGGAGGCGCCCATGAACAGCAGATCATCAAATGATGGCACTTTGCGTTTCGCACCGCCACCACGGATGTCGTAGATGCCGGTTGCAGCTGCACGGCGGATGTCGCTGTTTATGTCTTGGGTAAACGTCGCGGACTGGCGCGGCGTTGTGTGGGGGATACCCTTGGGGTCATGTTTGTTCATTGTCGGGTGTCCTTAATATGCGCCGGCGTTATCGACGTCGAAATTGTACAATGTACGGGCGGACCCATAGCGCGTGAAATCCTTTGGGTCGGCATCTATGCCTGCTTCGTCCAAAAGGCCTTGCAGCAGCGTCAGATGCTCTTCACGCATCTCTTTCTTTTCGCAATCCGCACCCAGTGACTTTACGGTGCCGCGCACAAAGAAGCGGGCTTCATAGCAGCTGTCGCCCAATGCGTCGCCTGCATCGCCGCACACCACAAGGTTGCCCGACTGGCCCATGAATGCGGACATGTGTCCAATGTTGCCCTGAACGACGATGTTCACGCCTTTCATGGAAATGCCACAGCGCGACGACGCATTGCCTTTGACCACAATCAGACCGCCATGGCCTGTGGCGCCTAGATATTGGCTGGCGTCCCCTTCGATGACGATTTTGCCGGACATGATGTTTTCACCTGTGCCCGGACCGGCAGATCCGTCAATCTTGACAGTGGCTTGTTGGTTCATGCCGCCGCAATAGTAGCCGGTGGATCCTTTGACCGTCACTTCGATTGGGGCATCCAGACCGCAGGCAATGGCATGCGCACCGCGCGGGTTTATGATTTCCCAGGCCGTTTGATTGGTGTCAGCGGACTGAGCGTGCAGCGTTTTGTTGGTTTCGCGCAGACCTACGTCTGACAGATCAATTGTTTGCATGTTCAAGCGGCCTTTTCGGTAGAGGTCGGGGCCGCGTTGTGGCTCCAGAAATAGACGGTTGCGGGTTCGGGTTCCCAAACGCGGGCGGTTTCGATGCCCGGCAGATCGACCAGCGCGCGGTATTCGGAACCGAAGGCCACGTATTGATCGGTCTCGGCCATGACGGCGGGTTTGCAAGCAATTGGATCACGAACAACGCCAAAGCCGTCTTTGGTGCCGACCACGAAGGTAAAGAACCCGTCCAGATCATCAAGCGAGCTTTGCAAGGCTTCGCCCAAAGTTGACCCCGTTTGCATTTTCCACGTGAGGTAAGCTGCGCCCACTTCGGTGTCGTTCTCGGTTTCGATGTGGACACCCAAACGACGCAACTTGCGGCGCAAAGAGTTGTGGTTGGACAGCGATCCGTTGTGAACAAGACACTGATCCACACCGGTGTTGAACGGGTGCGCGCCCATGGTTGTGACCGCAGATTCGGTGGCCATACGGGTGTGGCCGATGCCGTGTGTTCCGCTCATTTTACGAATATCAAAGCGTTCTGCCACATTTTTAGGCAACCCGACTTCTTTGTAAATTTGCAGTGTTTCACCGTGCGACATCACCCGAACGCTTGGGTTGATTTCCAGAAGTGCCGCGCGTGCAACAGGGATCTGGTCGGCTTGCATTTCGAGCACTGCATGGGTGTCTTGCACCTGCATCGACACATTGCCTTTGATCTTTTTGCGCAAGGCTGAATCAAGGCCTTTAAAGTCGTCTTCAGGGTTGTCTGACTGGACCGTCAGCTTCGCCTTACCATTTGTTTCTTCACCATAAATGGCAATTCCGGCACTGTCCGGTCCGCGATCTGTCATGGTGATCAGCATGTTTGTTAACATGTCACCAAGCTGCGGCTCCAAAGAGGCGTCTTTTAGAAATAGTCCTACGATACCGCACATTGCAAAGTTCCCCCTCGGGTCGGTGAATTCATCGACTCAAACGCTAGCATCAAAAAATCTGGCGCTCAACACTTAGGAAACTTTTTTTCACCTACGTGAAAAAAAGAGTCGCTTTGATTTCCGTCTCGTGTTTCATTTTTGGTTAACACCGCGTCCGGTATACGACGGTGAACAAAAGCTATGACAACGACAGGGGACGAAACGTGGAAGAACAGATTGCAGAATTAGCCGCCCAAATTGCGGCGCTACAAGGGAGCGGCAGTACGACCAACCGTATGTTTGCCGAAACGTTTTACTATTTAACGATCCCGTTGATGATCATCATCCATGCAGGCTTTCTCGCCTATGAGATGGGCGCGTCACGTCTTAAGAACGTGCTAAGCTCGGGCGTGAAGAACATTCTGGCCTTCGCCTTCATGATCCCGACCTTCTACTTCTTTGGCTGGTGGGTCTATTTCGGGTTCCCAACAGGGATTCCGGGCGACGCAGGACCAATGGGCATTTCTGGCGTAGAATATGCCAATTCGATTGCTTTGGGTTGGGGCGATGCGGCCCAATACATGGGGCCGAATATTGGCGATAACATCTCGGGTGTATTTTTTGGCGCGTTTGCACTGTTCGCAGCGACGACGGCATCCATTATGTCGGGTGCCGTGATCGAACGTATTCAAACGGTTGGTTTCATCATCCTTGCAGTTGTTCTAGGGTCCTTTGCCTGGGTTGTTGCGGCCGCTTGGGGTTGGCACGCGGATGGTTGGCTGGTGACCAAGTTCGGCGTTCATGATTTTGGGGCTGCCGGTCTGGTACATGCTGTTGCCGGTTTCTTTGCACTGGGTGTCTTGATCAATCTTGGGCCACGCATCGGCAAGTTTAATGCCGATGGGTCAGCCAACCATATCCCAGGGCACAACATGCCGCTGACGGTTGTGGGGCTGATGTTGATTATCGTTGGCTTTTTCGGCTTCTTGATGGCCTGCGTGGTTCCTCCGGGTGAAGCGTGGTCCTGGTTCCCTGACAAATTCGCGACCATTTACGGCACACCGATTACGTTGTCTGCTTTGGCCTTCAACATCCTGATGGCAGTTGCCGGTGGTGTGATTGGCAGCTGGTTGTTCACGCGTGATCCGTTCTGGATGATGTCGGGCGCTTTGGCCGGGATCATTTCCACGGCCTCTGGTCTCGACATCTACTTCCCTGCGCTGGCCTTTGTTGTCGCATTCTCTGCCGGGATCATCCTGAAGCCCTGTGCGGACTGGCTGGAACGCCGCGGCATCGACGATGCGGTGGGTGCGGTAACAGTCCACGGCACAATCGGCTTGTACGGTGTTGTGATGCTGGGCATTTGGGGCTCCGGCTATCCGGCGCTTCAAGGTGCTGCAGGTGAAGTGCCAACCATCAACCTGATGGGCCAGATCATTGGTGCGGTTGTCTTCTTCCTGCTTGGGTTCGTGCCGGGCTACGTTGTGTCTTACATCCTCAAGATGTTCGGCATGCTGCGTATCCGTGAAGGGGCGGAACTTGCGGGTATGGACCTCGTGAAGGTTCCGGCGGCTGGGTATCCCGAGTGGGGCACAGACGCACCTGTGACACCTGCTGAATAATCTCAACACTCAATTGAAAGGAAAATACCATGTTTCCATATGAAGAAGCGTCCTGGAGTGTCGTAGACGGCGCGATGTTTATGGGGTGGGGCGGTGCCTTGCCCGGGATCACAACCTTCGTTGCGGCGGTGATATGTGTCGCTGTTCTGGTGATCGGACAAAGGTCTGAAACGGCGAAAGCCAAAAAATTCGACAAGTAAGTCGGACGCATACTGAAACGGAAGGCCGCCCATCTGGGCGGCCTTTTGTGTTTTAATTTGCCTGACAGGAAAATAAATTGCACGAGAATGTTGCTTTTCAAAGCAAGCTGAGGCTCAATGTTGGCAACAAAAGACTCGAATAGAACAGGGAGAACATCATGGCCATTCTTTGGAGGCATTCTGCGCTTGCGCACCGTCACGCCGAAATCGGCGGAGAGTTGGAAGACTGGAACGGGATGGGCACTGCGTGGTTCTATGACGATACGCCCGAACGCGCAAAAGCCGACTATGAAGCAATCCGCACCAAGGCCGGATTGATGGATGTGTCGGGTTTGAAAAAGGTACATTTGGTCGGCCCGGATGCCGCTTATGTCATTGACCGTGTCACCACGCGCAACGTCGAAAAAATCGCGCCTGGCCGATCCACATACGCGTCCATGCTGAACGCCGATGGCAAATTTGTGGATGACTGCATCATCTACCATCTGTCAGTGAACACGTGGCTGGTTGTGCACGGCACAGGCATCGGAATGGAGCAATTGACCACCGTTGCCGCCGGTAAAAACGTATCCGTTCTTTTTGACGATGATTTGCACGACATGTCGTTGCAAGGTCCGGTGTCCGTGGATTTGTTGGCTGCCGAAATCCCCGCCATCCGCGATCTGGCGTATTTCGGCATCATGCAAACGCGTCTGTTTGGTCGTGATGTCATGATCAGTCGCACGGGATACACCGGCGAGCGTGGCTACGAAATCTTCTGCCGGGGTAAGGATGCCACGCATTTGTGGGACAGTATTCTGGATGCAGGCAAAGATATGGGTGTGCGCCCTGTGCAGTTCTCGACGCTCGATATGTTGCGCATCGAAAGCTATTTGCTGTTCTATCCGGGCGACAATTCCGAAACCTTCCCCTTCGACAACGATCTGTGCGGCGACACTATTTGGGAATTGGGTCTGGAGTTCACGGTATCCCCCGGCAAGACAGGCTTTATCGGCGCGGAAAACCACTATGCTTTGGAAGGCAAAGAGCGCTTCAAAATCTACGGTGTGCAGCTGTCTGATGGCGGCATGGCGCAAATGGATATGGGTGCACGGATCATGCAGGATGGCAAAGACGTGGGTGTCATCACTTATGGTTTGTCCTCTGATCTGAACAACTATTCCGTGGCCATCGCACGATTGGACCCTAGCGCGGCCAAAGCCGGCACCAAGCTGACGGTTGTGCAATTGGATGGCACAGAGCTGGCAGCAACCGCCGAGGAAATGCCGTTCTACGATCAGGACAAAAAAATCCGCACAGCAAAAGGCTGAACCAAACCAATCAAGGGGTGTCGCGCCGTGCGTGGCATCCCGTTTTCTGTGACCCGAGGACGACAATGTCGAAATTCGAATTCCCCCCGTCCATCCGAAGCCGTCCTGTCTATGGCACTTTGGAAGAACGCCCTGGCAAGCATCACCTGATGATCGCAGACGCCGAAGGGGCCGAGGCCATCATGGATGTGGCCACACCGGATCTGATGGCGAAAACCCATATCATCTTTATCCCGCGCGGCACGGATTTTGCCGGTAAACTGCGCGGCTTGAACCCTGCGCAGTTCTATGAGGGGCCGACCTATCAAGCCTCAGTGCAGCGCATTCGCCGCGTTTTGCAAGATGCCCATATGGGGTTGCAGGTGTATCTGACGGGTACTGAAGGCTTGATGGGCCAAGCCCAGAATGAAGCCATGCAAGCCGGCATTCCGCACACAGCCATTCAGACAGAACATCGCGGATCAACTGCGCGGCGTATGCAATGTGTACACTGCAAGGGCATCACCGAAGATGTGGAAACGGACCCTTTTGTGTGCTCGCATTGCGGGTTGAATCTGTTTGTGCGTGACCACTATTCGCGCCGTTTGGCCGCCTATCAGGGGGTGTGTATCGACGCCGAAGACCCCGGCAATGTCCCTGCACCAAAAGGAATTTACGAATGAGCGGTGCCGAGAAAATCACTGTCCGTGTCACTGAAAAGACCGAATTGAACGATCTTGTGACGCGCTTTCGCTTTGAACCCGTGGATGGCGGCTTGTTGCCGACGTTCTCCGGTGGCGCCCACACGGTTGTTGAGATGCAGGATGATGCCATCACGCGGTTGAACCCGTATTCGTTGATGTCGGACCCTTTTGACCAATCCGCCTATACTATTTCGGTGCGCCGTGATGATGAAGGGCGGGGTGGGTCGCTGTTTCTGCATAAGAACGTGAATGTGGGCGACGAGATGGTGATCTCGAACCCGGTCAATTTGTTCAGCCTGGATTTGCGGGCGAAAAAGCACCTGATGATTGCAGGTGGTATCGGCATCACGCCTTTCCTCGCGCAGATCAAGCAACTGGACCGCGCCCATGGGAACTGGGAACTGCATTATGCGTGCCGCTCTGAGGCGTTGGGATCGTACGTCGATTATCTGACAACCACCCACCCTAATGATGTGAACGTCTACTATGACGATCAGGGGCAGGCGATTGATCTGGAAACCCTGTTTGATGGACAGCCTTTGGGCACGCATATCTATGTGTGTGGTCCCAAAGGGATGATCGATTGGGTGCGCAGCAAGGCGGCTGATCTTGGATGGCCCCGCGAGGCTGTGCATTACGAAGAATTCCTTGCGCCGCAACCGGGCAAACCCTTTGAGGTGAAACTGGCTGTGTCCAACAAGGTTGTGCAGGTTGGCGAACAGGAAAGCCTGTTGGAAGCGATGGAACGGGTCGGTGTTGATGCCCCTTACCTGTGCCGTGGCGGTGCCTGCGGTATGTGCGAAACCCGTGTGATCGATTACACCGGTAACTTCATCCACCGCGATCACTGGCTGGAAGACGAGGAACACAGCAGCGGCGAAAAGATCATGCCCTGCGTATCACGATTCGAGGGCAAGACCCTCGTGCTGGACCGCTAGGGAGGCCCGCCAATGACCATTCAATTCAACGACGAAACGTTCCGCGACGACTATTCCTTCCACAACTCTGAACGTGCGATCCGGCGCTTTCCGTTTCCGTTCGACAAAGACAGCTACATGTACGCCGTCAACATGGAACAGCATCGCGGCGGGCCTGCGGACTCCGTGTATGAAAAGCGCTTTGATGTGGATGAGCACTATGTCTCGGAAATGCGCGACCGGGCCAAAGTGCTGGCCGATGATCCGCTGCGCTGCCAATCCTTGCCGCACATGACACTCGCAGGTTGGGATTTGCTGGAACTGATCATGGTGTCCAAATCCGAAGACTATCCTGATCTGTTTGAACTACACCGCGACGGCGACCAATGGCGCTGGATCAACAAGCCGCTTGGCATTGACGATTCATTCACCTTCATGGACGAAACCACGCTGCCTTACGGCCCAATGGAATACATCACGCGCCAATCGCAGGGTGATTTCGCAGTTCTTGACCAACGCGATGACAATCTGTGGATGGACGCAGGCATGATCACGACGCAGGCTGACTGGTCGCTGGATTTTGACATCGGGATGAACTTTTTTGAATGGCATGCACCGGTGCCGTTGGCACATGAAAAAGGGATTTTTGTACGGGCGTTGAAGTTTCTGCTGAATATCCAGCAAGGGGCGCCCGCGCGGCGTTTGAACTGGACCATGACGGTGAACCCGCTTTTGGACACCAGCCCCGAAAACTATCACAAATGGGGCATTCAAAAAACGTCCCTGACCCCTGACAACATTGGCGCGAAACAGCACTTGCGGGTTGAACTGCAAACCTTCTTTCGCCTGCCACGGTCCAATGCGTTGGTGTTTCCGATCCGGTGCTACTTGTGCAGCTTTCAGGACTTGATGACTGCGCCCAAATGGGGGCGGCGTTTGCACCGTGTGATACGTGATTTGCCTGAAGAACTCGCGACATACAAAGGGTTCATCGACAACCGTCCCATGATGTTGGACTACCTGTCGCAATTCGATGACGGGCTGCCGACGTCCAACGGTATCTGGCCTGAATTTGAGACAGAACCTCCATTGCAAAAGTGATCCGGAAATCTGGCATTTATTAACTGAAAAATCAGAAAACAGCATCATTGTGGCCACATCGAAATCGGAGTGACCTAATGAAGGATGTGTTGGATAGCATTTTTTCGTCAGTTGAAGTGTTTGCCTATCGTTGTGTGAACGATGACGACTATACGATGAAGGAAATGCACGGCGCCGTTGAATTGATTACGGGGTACGCGCCGGATGCGATTTTGGGCAACGCCCAGGTGTCATTTGTCGGACTGACGTTTGAAGAAGACAAAGAAAAGGTTTTTGCCGAAGTTGATGCGGCAATCGAAGCAGGCAAAACCTGGGACGTGGCCTATAGGCTTGTGCGGCCCAACGGTGATCTGATGCCTGTGCGCGAGCGTGGCAATGCCGTATTTCAAGATGGTGAACTGGTGTACTTGGAAGGGTTGATTGTTGGCGCCCAAGCCGAAGTCGATCTTCGTGATGAAATGCACGACATGTTGCATATGAGCCAAACAAAGAACGATCGTGTTCAGCAGGTCGTATCGCAGATTACGCGGTCTTTGCGCCAATTGAACATGTTGTCGATCAACGCCAGCGTTGAGGCAGCGCGCAGTGGCGAAGCGGGGCGTGGTTTTGCCGTTGTCGCCACAGAGATGAAAGCCCTCGCAAATCAAAACGCGACATGGGCCCGCGCCATTTCAGACGAGCTAAGATTGAATTCCTAGCTGGATCTATGTGCTTTGTGGATAGCTGATGATGGATAGGTAACGCGCCGGCAGTTCTATCAGGCGTTCAGGGCCATGGGGCGCGTCGGCATCAAAAAACAACGTGTCGCCGGGCTGCAAGCTGTGCACCGCATCACCATGCCGATAGTCTACTTTGCCTTCAAGCATGTAGATCGTTTCGATACCGCCATGCTGGAAAGTTGGAAAGACGTCGGATTCTTCTGTCAAAGTGATCAGATACGGTTCTACCACGACGCCGGATGCGTTTGATCCGATGTGGCCCAAAAGCGTGTAGTGGTGATTTGCGCGCGTGCCATCACGGTCAATTTCCACGCCTTCGCCCGCAGGGGTATGCACGGCCTGCCGTGTTTCTTCGAAACGGCGAAAGAAACTGGTCAACGGCACAGAAAGCGCATTGGCGAGGGCTTGTAGCGTTGTAAGTGAAGGGGATGTGTTGCCGTTTTCGATTTTTGACAACATACCAATCGAAATGCCTGTCATTCCAGACAGTTCCGCCACGGTGGTTTCTTGCTGACGGCGATAGTTGCGCACTTCCCGACCGATGGCGACCTCAAGCACTTTTTCACGCTCATTGTCGCGTGTGCGATGCGGGTCTTGGGAAAGGGGGGCAACCATATCGGAGTTATGCTTTTCAAAGTTCAAGGTGCATGCCTTTTATGCAGCTGTCACCGAAGCAACAATTTAAAACCTAATCCAACTTGAATTATTGTAGCTGAAGTTTTCATAAATTGCAAAAAATATGAACCTGAGTGAAAAAACCTGCTAGTTTTCTAGACTTTTTGAACGTACCTCATTTGGACAAGGCATTTTGCCGAATCCTAACGGTGGCCTGTTTCGCCACAAATCGTCGTCTTTTTTGATATGTCGGAGCGTATTTTCTAAAGCTGGTTCAAAGCAGTTCCGCTGAAACCATCGCTGTTTTTAGCGCATGATGCAGGCTACCTGCGGACGACCGAGGCCCCAAAATGCGCACCCAGTCTTCGGGATCACGACGCAGCACAAAACATCCCAAATGATGGATGGATGTGCGTTGCGCATCGCCTGTTTGCATGGCGCGGATGTTCAGATTGCAACACAATTCCATCACGGTCTCCATTCCAGCCCCACGCAGGTCATAGCAGACCCAAGCGTCGGATTGCTCTGTGATGGATGCGGTGTTTCCGAAACGTGTTTTCAGGTCACTGGCCAATGTTTCGTGTGTGTCGTACGGGGCGCCAACCATCCATTGGTCCGGACCTAGCCAGAACGCCGCTTCCGGATCATGCAACCGGCATTTGCCGGGTCCCGGTGCGTCGCCGTCCAGCAGGTCGGCCAAATGCTTGGCGCAGTCTGTTTCGAAACCCACACGCGCCATGACTGACGCCAGCGCAAGGCCGGGGTTCTCCGACAGGGTGACTGTGCCTACGGTTTCCACTTGCGGGGTCGCGCCGCCCAATGCGGTGATGGGTGTCAGGTCATGCACGAACACGGTCCCCCTCTGGGTCTACAAAGTGGTGGGACACGATTTCCACATCCACCGTTAAATTTGTGACAGGCGATACAAGTCGCATTTTTTCGCCAATGCGTGTGCCGCCATTCTTCAAAAAGCCCAAGCCAATCATGCTATCCAAAGACGGTGAAAAGGCCGCCGAAGTCACATAGCCCTGATCATGGGCGGCATCCACCGGACCATCCGCGGCCATTAAATGACCACCCGCAGTGATTTTATCTTTGGCGTCCACTGGCATTATCCCGACCTGCATCAGGGCATCTGTCGTGTTCAACCCGTCGCGTTCCGACAGTTTTGATCCGATGCTGTCTTTGGCCTTTGACACCATGCGGCCCATGCCAAGGTTCAACGCAGTGGTTGTCCCGTTCAGCTCATTGCCCGCTGCGTGGCCCTTTTCGATGCGCATCACACCCAAGGCTTCGGTGCCGTATGGGGTGACGTCGAACTCTTCGCCCTCGGCCATCAATCGCCGCATCAGCGCATCACCGTACCGCGATGGCACTGCGATTTCAAAAGCCAGTTCACCGCTAAAGGAAATCCGGAACAGCCGTGCGCGTAATCCGCCGCACACAGTGATGTTGGCACAGGCCATAAAAGGAAAGCCGTCGTTCGAGATGTCGAATTCGGGGTCCACAATCTTTTGCAACAACTTGCGCGAATTGGGACCGGCAACCGCGTATTGTGCCCAGCCTTCGGTGGTGGAAATCAGCTGCACATCCATGTCGGGGCACAGGCACTGGCGCACAAATTCCATGTGCTGGTATACTTTTACGGCATTGGCGGTTGTCGTTGTGACAACGAAATGGTCTTCAGCCAAACGTCCTGCTGTGCCGTCATCCATGGCGATGCCGTCTTCGCGCAGCATCAAGCCGTAACGGGTTTTCCCAACCGCCAATTTGGCAAAGCCATTGCAATAGATTTTGTTCAAAAATGCCGCCGCATCGGTGCCTTGTACGTCGATTTTTCCCAAAGTCGTGCAATCACACACGCCCACGGACGCCCGCGTTTGCCGTACTTCACGGTCGACGCTTTCACGCCAATGGGTTTCGCCGGGCCGGGGGAACCATTGCGCCCGAAGCCAGTTGCCGACCTCAACAAAAACAGCACCTTGTTCCTTTGCCCAGTAGTGCGACGGCGTCAGGCGCGTCGGATGAAAGTCCTTGCCCCGCATTCTGCCAGCCAAAGCCCCAATAGCTGTCGGAGTATAGGGAGGGCGGAAAATCGTTGTGCCCACTTCGGGAATGGCCTTGCCTGCCAATTCCGCCATGATCGCCAGCCCGCCGATGTTTGATGTCTTGCCCTGGTCTGTGGCCATCCCAAGCGTTGTGTAGCGTTTCAGGTGTTCAACAGACCTGAAGCCTTCCTGGTGGCTTAGTTTCACGTCTTTGACGGTCACGTCGTTTTGCTGATCCAACCATGCACGGCTGCATCCTTCGACATACCAGAAAGGCGTTTGGCTGACGGGGGCATCTTCGGTGGCGGGTGAAGGTGCTGCTTTTATGCCAAGCATGTCTGCTGCGGTTTGCGCCCCTGACTGCATCGCGCCCTGCGTCGAGAAAATGCCTTGCGCGGCACCTGCAACGTGCATGCCGGGGGGCAAAGTACCTCCGGGCACGAAGGCCGCAAGATCGGAGTTCCATGTGGGTCTACCACGTTGATGGCACGTCAAATGAACATTGGGGTTCCAGCCGCCGGACACGCCCAAAGCACCACATTCGACAGTGCGCATTGTACCATCAGCCAGTTTTACCTCTGCAAAGGTCAATCCAAGACGCCCCATGGTATCGACCACTTGCGCCCCCGAAAGCACCTCATAGTCGTAAGACTTCGGTGCGTCAGGTCGGGTGTCGATGACGCTGGCGATTTTTACACCTTTTGTATGCAAGTCCGCTGCGGTGCGATGTCCATCATCGTTATTTGTGAAAATCGCCACGCGTTTTGCGGGGGCTGCGCCAAAGCGGTTCACATAAGCACGCATTGCACCTGCCAGCATGATTCCGGGGCGGTCGTTGTTGTCAAAAGCGATGGGGCGTTCGGTTGCCCCTGCAGTCAGAAGGGTTTGCTTGGCATAGATGCGCCACAGAATTTGGCGCGGCGTGCCGGCAGGGGCATTCCGAAGATGGTCCGTGATCCGCTCAACAGCGCCATAGATACCGTGATCAAAGGCCCCGATCACCGTTGTGCGGGGCATCAGGCGTACATTGGGACAGGATGACAGTTCGGCGATTGTGGCTTTGACCCAATCAAGGGCGGGCGCGTCGTCTACGGAAAAAGTCTCGGATGTGAGACGTCCGCCATAGGCAAAATCTTCATCTGCAAGGATGATCTGCTGCCCTGACCGCGCGGCGGTTAGGGCTGCCATCAGCCCGGCAGGACCGGCGCCGACAATCAGCAAATCACAGTGGCGAAATCCCTTGTCGTAAACGTCGGGGTCTTCTTGCATGGACAGTGACCCAAGTCCTGCAGCCTTGCGAATAATCGGCTCATACAGTTTTTCCCAGAATGCGGCAGGCCACATGAATGTTTTGTAATAAAAACCCGCTGTCAAAAAGTTGGAAAAGCGGTCGTTGATGGCCATCGCGTCAAAGGCCAAGGATGGCCAGCGATTTTGTGAATTGGCAACCAGCCCGTCAAAAAGCTCTGCTGTGGTGGCGCGGGTGTTTGGTTCTTTGCGCGCTCCTTCGCCAAGCTCTACGATGGCGTTGGGTTCTTCGGACCCTGCCGTAAGCGGGCCGCGCGGGCGGTGATATTTGAAGGACCGCCCCATAAGTCGGACATTGTTGGCCAACATCGCAGACGCCAGCGTGTCACCGGGGTGGCCTGTATAGCTTTTGCCGTCAAATTTGAACTTGAAGGTTGCGGACCGATCAATCTGGCCGCCGGATACACGGTTTATCTGGGTCATTTTGACCTACCTTGGGCGCGTGCCACATCGCGTGCCATTTCGACCTTGCTGATTTCATGGGTCAGAGTGTTGCGTGTGACCACCAACCACGACCGATCACCGCCTTCGTGAAACCAAAGTTCGCGCATGTCGCCAGCCACGTTGTCCCGCAGGTAGGCATAGGCGTGCCAATCTTCGGGGGTGGCCGTTTCAGGATCGGGACGGTCGATCAGCGAGGCGTCGCCAAGATAGACGAATTCGGCACTGTCGCGGGGGCCAAGAAGGGGGTGATTGATAATCATAAGCGGGGCCTTTTGGGGCAGAGGAAACTTTGGATACTACGCGCGTCAGTGAAGGTTGGGTTGGTTGCCCATGCCTTTTTCGTCGATCATGTCACCTGTCTGGAAACGGTTGAACCGATACGCTGTGGCTGTGGGGTGGGGGGCATCGTTGGCCAGCAAGTGGGCGTAGACATAGCCTGACGCTGGCGTGGCCTTGAAGCCGCCGTAGCACCAACCGCCATTGAAATACAGCCCGTCAATGTGGGTGCGGTCAATGATGGGTGAGCCGTCCATGGACATGTCCATAATGCCGCCCCACATACGCAGCAAACGCGCCCGCCCGATCATTGGCATGATGGCCATACCACCTTCGCAGACATCTTCGACCACCGGCAGATTGCCGCGCTGGGCATATGAGTTGTAGCCGTCCAGATCACCGCCAAACACCAAACCGCCTTTGTTGGACTGGCTGACATAGAAGTGGCCCGCCCCGAAGGTGATGACGCCGGGCAGCACCGGTTTCAGCCCTTCGGATACAAAGGCTTGCAACACGTGGCTTTCGATGGGCAAGCGCATGTTGGCTTTGGCCATTAAGCGACCCGACGATCCGGCAACGCATGACGCGACTTTGCCTGCGCCGATAAACCCTTTGGAGGTTTCAACGCCCAGGCATTTGCCACCTTCGATGCGAAAACCGGTGACTTCGCAATTTTGTATGATGTCGACGCCGTGCTGATCTGCGGATCGCGCATAGCCCCAGGCAACAGCGTCATGGCGCACTGTACCGCCACGGCGTTGGGCCAGACCGCCCTTAATGGGGAAACGCGCATCGTCAAAATTTAAAAACGGGTATTCAGCACGAATTTGCGCCTCGTCCAGATACTCTGCGTCCGCCCCGTTTAAAATCATCGCATTGCCGCGTCGGATAAAGGCGTCGCGTTGGGCGTCGGAATGGATCAGGTTCATGATGCCACGCTGGCTGACCATGGCGTTGTAATTCAGATCCTGTTCCAAGCCTTCCCACAACTTGAGCGAAAATTCGTAAAACGGTTCGTTGCCGTCCAACAGGTAATTGGACCGAATGATGGTTGTGTTGCGCCCGACGTTGCCGCCGCCGATCCACCCTTTTTCGATGACCGCGACGTTGCGCACGCCGTAAACTTTGGCAAGATAATGCGCAGTGGCCAATCCGTGCCCACCCCCGCCTATGATGACGACATCATAGTGGGTCTTTGGCTCGGGATCACGCCACGCTGGTGTCCAACCTTTGTGGCCAAACAAGGCCTCTTTGATGACTTTGAAACCGGAATATCCCATGGAATCAGTCTCCTTTGCCGTAGAATCTCAGAAAACAAAGCGCATAACGTCCCGAAACGCGACATCTGTGCATTGAAATCGGACCTGCCTGCAGATTTTGTCGGTTGGACATTCAAACCCGGATATTGAAAATTTGCGCCCCTACAAGAAAAAAACTTGATTGATAGGAAAAATGTGCAACTGTGTATGCCATGGAATTCAGATTTGCCGTGCCCAAGAATCGGCACCCGACGCAAGACCGCACAACGCGGCATTTCCATAAGCCAAGCGGTTTCAACAGGCCGCACCAACCGGGAGAAACACATGAATAAGTTTACAACAGCTCTGGCATCGGGCGTTCTTGCCTTTGCCCCAATGGCGGCTTTGGCCGAAGACAGTAGCGATCCGATTGTTATTCCAATTCACAACTGGTCATCGCAGATCGTAATGTCGAACGTCGTAGGCCAGATCTTTGAAGAGATGGGCAACAACGTCGAATATGTCACAACGGACAGCCAAGCGGTGTACGAATCCGTGCGGCTTGGTGACGTCACACTGGAAATGGAAGTCTGGGAAGGCGCATTTGGCGCATCCTACCGCGCGGCCATGGAAAAAGGTGGCATTGTTGACGCTGGGGACCACAACGCGGTGACACGCGAAGACTGGTGGTACCCGATGTGGACCAAAGAAGCCTGCCCGGGTTTGCCAAGCTGGGAAGCTTTGAATGATTGCGCAGCCGTTTTCGCAACGGCCGAGACGGGCGACAAGGGGCGTTATCTGGATGGTCCCGTCGATTGGTTGAAGCATGGTCAGGAACGTGTTGCGGCCTTGGATATGGACTTTGTTGTTGTGAACGCGGGATCTGCTGCGGCGCTTTGGGCTGAAATCGGGGCTGCCGAAGCGGACAAGCGTCCTGTTGTGGTCTTTAACTGGACCCCAAACTTTGCCGAAGCCGTATGGCCAGGTGAATTTGTTGAATTCCCTGCATGGGAAGACGGTTGCGACAAGGACCCAGCCGTTGGCCCAAACAAGGACGCGCTTTATGATTGCGGCAACCCTGCCAAAGGGTACCTGAAAAAAGCGGCATGGGACGGCATGGAAGCCAAATGGCCTGCGGCTTACGGCGTGTTGACCAAAATCTCTTTCACAAACCCACAAATCGCTGAAATGGCGAAATTTGTCGATATTGATGAAATGGAGCCGGAAGAAGCAGCCGAAGCTTGGCTGGAAGCCAACCCTGACGTTTGGAAGCCTTGGTTGGGCAACTCCTAAGGGCTTGTTGACATAACACGACACACACCCGTCCAAAGTTAATTTGGGCGGGTGTTTTTGACAAAACTGATCCGATTACCGATGAAAAGAGCCACTCTATGACCGCCGCACCCGTCATTTCATGCAAGAACGTCTGGAAGATTTTTGGGGCCGATCCAGAAGGGTATCTGCAAAAGATGCCGCAGGATCATAGTTTTGATGATATTCGCGCGGATGGCTATATTGCGGGTGTCAAAGACGTCTCTATCGAAGTTAACAAAGGCGAGATGTTGGTGATCATGGGGCTGTCTGGCTCTGGTAAATCCACGCTGGTCCGGTGTTTTTCGCGGTTGCACGACATCACGGGCGGCACGATCGAAGTAGACGGTCAGGACATCATGAAACTGTCCGAAAAAGAATTGATCGAATTGCGCCGCAATAAAATGGGCATGGTTTTTCAAAGCTTTGGGTTGTTGCCGCACCGCACGGTGCTGGACAACGTGGCCTTCCCGTTGGAAATGCGCGGACAAGACAAACATGAACGCCGTGCCCGTGCGCTTGAGGTGGTCAAACTGGTGGGTCTTGAAGGGCGCGAAGATTACTTCCCCCGCGAGTTGTCCGGGGGGCAACAGCAGCGGGTCGGCATCGCCAGATCGCTGGCGATTGAACCTGACATCTGGTTTTTGGACGAACCGTTTTCTGCGTTGGACCCGTTGATCCGCCGGGAAATGCAGGACGAATTTTTGCGCTTACAACAGATGCTGAACAAAACAATTGTGTTCATCACGCATGATTTTGACGAAGCTTTGCGCCTTGCAGATCGTATCGCCATTATGAAAGACGGCGCTGTAGAACAATGCGACACGCCGGATCAGATCGTGTTGCACCCTGCGACAGAATATGTGCGCAAGTTCACAGAAGAAATCGACAAGGCGCGCGTCATTCATGCTGAAACCTTGGTTCAATCCGGTGATCATGGCAGCGGCGATCCCGTTGATGCCGCCGCGACCGTCAAAGAAATGGCGAAGCTGCTGGTTCAGGATACACGCGATGTCATTCCCGTGGCCCGTGATGGCGTCGTGATCGGCGGCTTGCATCGACAGGATGCGCTGGGCATTCTTTTGGGGGCGGAATGATGGCTGGCGCTGGCGCCTCTCGCGAAATGGATCGTTCCAAGACAGCACTCGTGCTGGTGGCAGTCGCCGTTTTCATGACGGCTGTGCACTATTTGGGCCTACTTCCCGAGGTATTGTTTCGGGTGCCCGAAAGTTTGGTGCCCCCTTTTGCCATATGGCTTGACGCTATTTTTAACTTTGTAAAAGACGACCTGGGTCTGCTGAAACTGACCCGTACATTGACAGAAGGCTTGGAGTGGCTGCTGGATGTCACTGCGAACTTGTTATTTGGCAAACGCCGTTGGCCAAACCTTGGGCCCATTCCTTGGACATCTGTTGCTGCTGTTGGCGCTGTGATCGGTTACTATCTGGGTGGTTGGCGGATGGCTGCGCTGGCGGGGGGTACATTCATTTGGACGGCGTTGATCGGCCAGTGGAAAATTGCCATGGAGACGATGTCGGTGCTTGTTGTGGCAGCGCCTTTGGCTTTTATGATTGGCTTAACGCTGGGCATTTTGGCGTGGCGCAAACCGTGGGTGAACCGGGCGCTTAAGCCGATTTTATCTGTGCTACAAACCTTGCCGTTTTTCACCTACCTGTTGCCAGCGGTCATTTTCTTCAAAGTGGGACCAACCGCGGGGGCCGTGGCGACCACGATCTACGCCATTCCCCCGATGATTTTGATGACAACACTGGGTTTGCAAAAAGTCTCGCCAGAAATGGTGGAAGCCGGTGAAATGAGCGGCTGCACCCGTTGGCAATTGCTGCGCCACGTCTATTTGCCCTCCGCCCGGACCGAGATTTTGGTGGGGGTCAATCAAGTCATCATGCTGTGTCTGGCTATGGTGGTTCTGACCGCTTTCATCGGTATGCCGGGCCTTGGCGCAAAATTGCTGGCGATGATGGGCAGTTTCAAATTGGGTCGATCTTTTGAGATTGGCGTCACGATCGTGTTGCTTGCCGTGACCTTGGACCGCATGTCCAAGGCGTGGGTTGTCAAACAGCCAGAGCATTTTGAAAAAGGGACGCCGTGGTGGAAGCGCCATTTGATGTTGTTGCTGGGTGTGGGTTTGTTTGTGCTTTTCATTGGAGTGTCACAATTCATTGAGGTGGCATCGACGATCGGGCGTAAGCAAAACTTTAGCCAAGGCAAAGAAATCGACACGCTGATCAAGGGCTTTCTAAACATTGATGCCGTGAAAGCGACGACAGGATTTTTGCGGGCATTTCTGAATGTGCAGGTGTTGATTCCGTTCAGAAACTTCATGCTGTCCATCCCAACGCCAGCCTTCATTCTGCTGATTGTTGCGTTCGCTTTGTGGTTGGGTGGCAAACGGCAAGCGGTGCTGGCTGCAATCTTCTTTTCCTTGGTCGCTTTCTCGGGGTGGTGGGATCGGTCCGTTATTACGCTGTATTCCGTGATTTCCGCCGTGGCCTTGGCGATGCTGATCGGATTGCCTTTGGGCATTTGGGCGGCGCGGACTGAAAGGTGGTCGAACCGGATTCTGCTGGTGTGCGATACCGCCCAAACATTCCCAAGCTTTGTCTACTTGATCCCTGCCATCATGTTGTTCGGGATCACGGACATTGCTGTGATCTTTTCAATCCTTATTTTTGCGATGGTGCCACTGACCCGCTACACCATCGAAGGGCTGCGATCTGTTCCCGAAGAAATGACCGAAGCTGCTGATATGTCAGGTGCCACCCGCATGCAAAAATTATGGAAAGTGCAATTGCCTTTGGCTTTGCCGACCATGGCCGTCGGCTTCAACCAAGCGATCATGTTTGCATTTTTCATGGTGATCATCGCGGCATTTATCGGCACGCAAGACTTGGGGCAAGAGCTTCAACGCACATTGGCAGGCACCGATTTAGGCAAAAACTTTGTGCTTGGGATTTGCGTGTCCTTGATGGCTTTGACGTTCGATTTGACCATCCTCAAATGGGCGTCGGATCAGAAAAAAGCCTTGGGGTTAGGGGACTGACAAAGCAATGGCTCGGGGCGTTAGTCTACCCCAAGACAGCGGCCTTGCTGCAGTCGCCTGAGGTGACGGCCCAACCCGTAAACCACCGTGATTTGGTCGCTGTCGGTAATCTCAAAAGCAACCCAACCGCGCGTTTCAACATCGGCGGCTGGTTGCAAACGCATCCGGTCACCGCGACCTAGGGTAAATGCCTGCGGGAAGGTCGTGCTTGGTCCTTCATGAAACGTCATCTGATTGGGCAGCACGCAATGGGTTTTGCCAGTGCCATAGGACAGCGTGATCGGGGCGGGGGGCGCGAATTTTTGCGCCAAATTGCGCTCTAGGATTACCATTCCAATGAAACCGCAGACATATCCCAGAACGACTGCGCCTGCGACCAAAACGGCCTTTGTTCTGCCGTCCGAAACCTTATTCCGCATGACAATTAGGGCAAGGCGCAGGAAGATTGCTGCCACTGAGGTCGACAGCATTGCTGCGATGCCGGCAAAGTAGAATAAAATGGCAGCGTCACCGGCGCTTTTCGGGGCATGATCCCCGGACAGATACCGATAGGCCACCAACAAAAACACAAGGCCAGCCAAGCACAAGACCCCGATGACAGCTCGCGTGGTTTTGGGCGGCAAAGAGGTTTTGAAAACCACAAAGGCAATTCCAAACACAACGCTGGTCAAAAGTAGGGTCAAAGCGACAACGATCAGGGCCGCGGCGAGGCCAGCCAATATGATTATTCCAAACATAAAGATACGATTATGCCAGCTGCAGCCTTTCGCAACCCATCAAAGTAAAAAGCCGCGCAGAAAACTGCGCGGCTTTGATAGATTTTACTTTTGGGAAAACGCTTAGCGGCGCAGGCCCAAACGTTTGATCAGGTCTTGGTAGCGTGCTTCGTCTTTGGCGCGGGCGTAGTCCAGCAGCTTCCGACGTGTCGCAACCATTTTCAACAAACCACGACGGCCGTGGTTGTCTTTTTTGTGTGTTTTGAAGTGCTCTGTCAGTGTCGCGATGCGCGAAGACAGGATAGCAACTTGCACTTCTGGGGAACCTGTATCGCCTTCTTTGATGGCGAACTCTTTCATCAGTCGTGCTTTTTCTTCTGGCGTAATCGACATCGGGGTCTCCTTTAAAAGGTTGGTGTGATGGCGCAGCCCGGGATGTCGTCCAGTGCAGGCCCATGGAGGTATCGCTTATGATTCCACAAGCAATGGGCGCGTATAGGAAGTTTCGCGCCAAATGGCAAAGAGAAATTGGGTATAAAAGGCGCCGATCAGGCCGCAAGACTTGCAAAGCCTGCGCTTGCAGCCACACTCATCGGGATAAGGGATACGTCAGAGTAATCAAATCCTGTATCCGCATCGACAGTGGCCACCACCACGCCGTCCATTTTGACAAACATCACGGCTTCGTTTTCGGGATCAACTTCAAGGTCCACCATGGGTTCTTCCCCAAGGCTGTCATCCCAGATCAGAACCAGATTGTCGTCCATCACGTTAAAATCGGTAATCGATGCGGCATTGCCTTCGGTGATCCAGTTCCCAGCGATGAAGGTGTCGGCACCGGCGCCGCCTGTGGCGATGTCTTGCGCGCCCATCAGGATTTCATCGTCGCCTTGGCCACCATTCAGAAAGTCACTGTCGTCGCTGTCGCTTAGCCCTGCTGTGGCGGGGTCATTTTCTACACCGCTTAGCACATCGTCTCCGTCGTCGCCAAACAAGGCGTCCGACCCGGCACCGCCCTTCAAGATGTCATTTCCGTCGCCCCCCTGAAGGGCGTCCTCCCCTGCGTCGCCCGAAAGTAGGTCGTCACCAGCAGATCCATATAGGCTGTCGTTGCCATTTCCGCCGTTCAGCGTGTCGTTGTCATTGTGACCAAACAGGGCATCGGCCCCGTCACCGCCATGCAATGTATCGTCGCCGTCCTCACCGTGCAGGGTGTCATCGCCTGCATCGCCATGGACCAGGTCGTTGTCATCACCACCGTACATGACATCATTGCCGTTGCCCCCGTGCAGGGTGTCGTCGCCTGCTTGGCCGCCGATTTGGTCGTTCCCACCCATAGCGTCCAAATCATCGGCACCATCGGTGCCTGCCAGAATTTCGGCGTCATCACTTGCGATGTCGTAGGGGATGTCATCGTTTAAGGTGTCGGTGTCTTGCGGGTAAGTTGTTTCGCTGTCAGCAACGGTGGCGTCTGTATCTTCCGCCACATTTTCGGAGGTGGCGGCATCCAATGTGTCTTGTTCTTCGTTTTCAAGGCGCACAGTAGGGTTTTGCGTTTCTTCTTCTTCGGTCTCGTCCATTTCAACGAACGTTACGGCACCAACTGCCATCAAACCCATCAAACCTGCCAACCAAAGCATAAAACAGTTCCCACATACCGGAATTTCCCACCGCCTGCTTAACACGCATTACGATTCGACCCAAAGCCCGAACTGATGGTTGGTTAACGGATGATGAAGGCTGGAAAAACGGATTAAAGCCACGTCTCGGGTTGCTGGACGTAGGGTAGATACAAGGGGTGTTTGGGATGGCCTGCCTTGGACAAACCAAGGTGGAACAGGGGGCGATTTGTTGATCGAAGAAGGGTTTCCACAGCGGCTCCGCGTGCCAAATGCGCGCCGTGGGTGCCCCATGCCGCAATCACGTCATCGGCCCAGGCAGCCCCATCAAGAATGGCGGCGTCATTGTGCGGGCCAACGGGGTCGGCTGCGGCCTTCATTCCCTTCGGATCAGTGTCGCGCCAAGCGAAGATATTGGTGACTTGAAACGCCCCGAACCCCAGCGTCCGTGCGCGTCTTTCACAGCGTTCCACGGTAGGGTCGTTTTGCACTTCTGTGGCAGTCGAAGGGTTAAGCATCACAAACAACACTTTGCGGCCCGAGGTGTCCCAGTTTCGGGTCAGGCTGTACCGGTAGCATTCGCAATCTGAATAAACAGCGACCGATGGTGCGTCGCCTTTGGTGTGAGAACGTGTGATCATAACCCTTGGTGCCAGTAAATAGGCTGCACTACAATGGTGCAGCCTTTGGTTTAGTACAGGTTTTCAGATGGTTGCTGGCTTCATACGGCCTGGCAAATCCAATAGTGCCCCTTTGGCTTCCATGATGTAGGCCGCAACGAAAGCGTAAAGTACATGCCCCCAAAGCGCGACCCAAGTGATGCCGGTGAAGCCAAGGAAAGGCTTGTTGCCCGCCACCAAATGAGCGACCACATAAAGGGCCAGAACCCATAGGGCGACACCGTAAACGGCGGCTGTCACGGACCAATGCAAACGGGGTAAGACGGCGCGTTGAACGGGGCGTGCGATTGCAAAGTACCCTACGGCGTAAAACACAAGACCTGTCATGACGTGCAGCAGATGTGCGGCACCGGATGGGTTGGCGCCGAAGACAGTCTTTAAGGTCGCGCCAGCAAGGCCCACGGGCGCAAGTTTTGAGTAGCCCAACAACGGGCTGATGGCCTGTCCGAACGTGTCAAATGCAAGGGTGGCAAAAGCGCCTGCAGTCAATACGGTGGTGATGGTGCGAAGCTGTGTCATGTGTCTGTCCTTTTTGAAGTTCGTGTCTATTGTATTTTTTTTAGAACAATTGGTTCCAAATGCAGTAAGAAACAACTTCGATCACGCTTCCCTGATGAGTTCGATAAAATTTGATGTAGTTTTTGACACAAACATGGCGCAGCGCTCACAGAGCTGTGAGCGGTGTTTCCATCTGTAACGTAAATGCGTGGGTTGTAACAAAAGGCCGTTGGTTCAGGTGTTGAACACGCGGCTTGGATGTAATTCACCAGACTTGAAACGCCCGACGGCCACGGCTTTTCCATCCAACGAAGCCCAGCATTCGTCGCCATATTCGACGTCTGAAGCAAAGACCATGCCGGGGTTGCCGTTGCGCATCTTGGCAGCGCCTTCTTCTGTGGCGCGGACCTCGGGTAGCTCTTGCAGCCCTTCTTCCAAGGGGCGCAGAAACGCATCAAGGTCAGGTGTTTTTGCCAAAGCGTCTACCTGTTCAAGGGTGACGCCATCACTGGCATCGAAGGGCCCTGACCAGATACGGCGCAATTCGCGGACGTGACCGTGACATCCAAGTGCTTTGCCCAAATCCCGCGCGATAGAGCGCACATAGCCCCCCTTGCCACATGTCATTTCCAACGTGACGTGATCTGCATCGGGACGGTCGGTCATGACCAATTCTTCGACCCATAAGGGGCGTGCCGCGATTTCGACGTCTTCACCGTCACGCGCCAATTTGTAGGCCCGTTGGCCATCAATCTTCACAGCAGAGAATTTGGGCGGTACTTGCATGATGTCACCCACGAATGCGCCTAGCGCGTCCTTGATCGTGGCGTCTTCGGGGCGGAGCTCACTTGACGCGATCACTTCGCCTTCGGCGTCGTCTGTGTTGGTGGCTTGACCCAAACGCACCGTGAATGTGTAGGCTTTCAAGGCGTCGGTGATGAACGGAACGGTCTTGGTGGCTTCACCAAGGGCGACGGCCAGAACACCGGTTGCGTCCGGATCTAAAGTGCCTGCGTGGCCTGCTTTCTTGGCATCCATCGCCCAACGCACTTTATTGACCACAGCGGTGGATGTCAGACCCGCAGGTTTGTCGACCACAAGCCAACCGGAAATATCGCGACCTTTGCGTTTACGTGCCATGGGATTGCCTTTGTGGAGGTTTCAGAGCGTGCGGCCTAACTTGCACCGCACATGCTGTCAATTCGCAGGAGCGCCCGTATCAATGACGGTGCCGATGATTGGACCAAGTCGGCGGCCAAAGTCATTGCGGTTCAGGTCCGGCGCATACAACCGGCTGACGTTGCCGTCAAAGAACAGAGCCTGTGGCAGTTTCAAATGGTCGCGGAAGAAAGATCCAAAAGTGTGAAAATTCACAAACCCTTTGGAAATGACAAAAACAGCGGTTTTGCCATTTGCAGATGTGCCCACACCATTGCGCAGATAGCGCGATGTGCCGTCTTTAAGAAAGCGGGGGTGCAGGGCGCCATCGATGACCAGCATGGGACCGGATTGCGTGGCGTGGGTGCAGTTTGGGGCCTCGTCCACAAATCGCAGCGTTTCTATCACATCGGCGCGGCCTTCGCGGATGCATAAGACGCCGTTCGGCAAGAGGCCAAAGTTGCCGGGACCTGCATTGGGAATAACGCGCATCAGTTCTTTGCCGTCCTCGACGTAGTGACCGACAGGTGCACGGTCGTCATGATACATTCCCGCGTTCATGGCAAAGCCAAGCGTTTTGCCGTCAGCTTTAAGGGCGCGGTTGATCGTATCGAATTGGCCGTACGGCACACCTTCTGCATCATACAGGAACAGTTGTAGCTTTTCGGATGCCATATCGACATGACACACGGAATATCCGGCGCCCTCATAGGTCACGTCTTTGCAAGAAGCGGCCTGAACCACCCCGGCACTGAGCAACCACATCAGGGCGAAGCGGAAGATCATTCTTGGGTGTCCCGGCGCACGTCCGCCTGATCGAGCATACGGCGGGTTTCGTCCATGCGATCAAACGTGGTGTCCAACTGGAACCTCAGGTCAGGGGTGAATTTCAACGCCAACCTCTTGCCCATGAAACGGCGCAATTCGCCTTTGTTACGGGCCAGCAGCTTCAGGCAGTCTTCCTTTCCTTCCCCCCCCAACGGCAACACGTAGGCTGTCGCGATCTTGAGGTCGGAAGATACGCGCACCTCACCCACCGTGATCGACATGCGGTTCAGGTCACTGTCATGCACATCGCCCCGCGACAGCACATCGGAAAGAGCGCGGCGGATGGTTTCACCGACACGCAATTGTCTTTGTGACGGGCCAGAGCCGTCATGAAATTTGTTCTTTGCCATAAATGTGCATGTAAGGCCCCGCGCAGGCTTTGCCAAGCGCAGCCTTGCGGGGTAACAGATGAAGGCAGATTTGCGCGGAAGGAAGCATGACATGAGCAACGGACCAGGAATTGTAATCACAGGGGCCTCCGGGCGCATGGGGCAAATGCTTATCAAAACGGTACTGGACAGTGATCGTGCGCATCTTGCAGGGGCGATCGAGCGTCAAGGCCATGACTGGGTCGGGCGCGATGTGGGCGAGGCGATGGGCGGCACAGCCAACGGGGTAATCGTCACTGACGATGCCCTTGAAGCGATCTCAAAAGCGCAAGTGGTGATTGATTTCACCGCCCCTGCTGCGACATTGGCCTTTGCGGCCCTGTGCGCCCAAGCCCGCGCTGTGCATGTGATCGGAACAACAGGCATGACGGACGATGACATCGCCAATCTGGAACCTGCGTCGCGTCATGCGGTGATTGTGCGTGCCGGAAACATGAGCCTTGGGGTCAATCTTTTGACGCAGCTTACAAAAAAGGTGGCTGCGGCGCTGGATGAAGACTTTGATATTGAAGTGATCGAAGCGCACCATCACCATAAAGTCGATGCGCCATCAGGTACGGCTTTGATGTTGGGGGAAGCCGCCGCCGAAGGGCGCGGCGTTGCGTTGAAAGATGTCAGCGACAGCGGGCGAGACGGGATCACAGGTGCACGTAGGCGCGGCGACATCGGATTTTCGGCCATCCGTGGCGGCGATATTGTCGGTGAACATGACGTTTTGTTTGCGGCCCCCGGCGAACGTATCGTTTTGCGCCATATGGCGACGGATCGGGGTATCTTTGCCCGCGGCGCATTGAAGGCGGCCCTTTGGGGGCTGGATCAATCTCCGGGTCATTATGACATGTTGGATGTGCTTGGATTAAGCTAATTTGGCTAAAAACCGCCCAAAACAGGTGCTGACGTTGAGGGTGCGGTCACACTTTTGCTCTAGATTTTGATCCATACCGCAGTGTGCTGCGTAGTCATTGATAGATCTATTGGAAGGGTGTGTCCTGTGCAAAAATTATTCGCTACGATTGCTGTCGCTGCCTGTGCATCTGCCCACACCGCTGCCGCAGATGTCGCTAAGGTGCAAGACGAGCGCCAATTCGTCGATCTGGTTGCCGGCAAGACGCTAACGCGTCCTTTCGTGAAACTGGAAGTATCCAAGGATGGCACTATTTCAGGGCGGGGTGCGCGTTGGGACGTAACGGGAAAATGGGCATGGCGAGACGGTTATTTCTGCCGTGACTTGTTCTGGGGTGGGGACCCGCTGGGGTACAATTGTCAGGAAGTCACTGTACGCGAAGGCCTTGTTAAGTTCACGTCGGATAAGGGCAATGGCGATTCCGCAGAATTCCGTATGAAGTAACCTGATTCAGCGGTGCGTCCCCTGCTCGGGGACGCGTTCTATTCTGATTTGGCGTAAAGCCGAGCCGTTCTAGGCTGGCATAAACGTCAAATCCGTGACGAATGTGTTCGAAAGGTTTCAGCGGCACGCCCCCACACACCTTCGTCAAGCTGGCCAAGCCCTGCAAGGGAAGGCAGCAGTTGATCTGCGAAATCCTCTGAGCTTTCAACAGGCAGCATCGACGGAAGATTGTCGATTGCGGTGACATCCAGAACCGGCGCCTTATGCACCCGAAGCGCCGGAGCATCCCAAGTGGTCGCCTTGTCGTATACTTTGATGGGGGAAAAATCGCTGTCCGGATCACAAGCAATGTCGCTGACAACGCAAAGTTGGCGGGGAGCGGATAAGGCTGATTCAGGTACGAAAACCGGAGTGCCCGGCCGTGCCAATACACAATTGAAGAAGATATCGTGGGTTAAGACTTCGGGGAAGGGTCCGCCGCTCGCGGTCTCTGCCATATCCCATTTCGTGGTCGCAACCCCCATGGCCGTGCACAGGTCTGCAGCCCCGGCGCCCACGCGCCCCAACGCGCCGATGATCAATGCGACGGGACGTTGTGTGCCAAGTGCCACCAATTCTGACTGTAAGTCCAGCAACAGTCGTGTGGATCCATCGTAACTGCTGACCGCCCCTGCCACTTGGCCCCGTTGTTGTGCGGCCCAGCACTTTAGCGCCACCGCGGCGCCCGCGTATCCCGCCCAATAGCCGAAAGCCGCAACGCGTCTGTTGTCTGCGTCTACCAGATATTCCAGATCATAGAGTGTGCCACCGCCGTCTTTGAAACGCTGTAGCAGCCGGATTCCGGATGGCTGGCCCTTATAGGCATGACCGAACATAATATGGCGATGATGCAGGGGTGTTCCATCGTCGGGCAGTTCCTTCAGACCAAAGATAATCGCATCCTTGGGGGCATCCGGCCAACTGTTTTCTTCGGCCACGTTGCAGCCTGCATCAATGTAACCTTGCAGGGGAATGCACCGGTTTGCGCTGTGCTCAACTGTGATTTTGATGCCCGATGCGATCAATTTGGCGGCGCCTTCGGGGGTCAGGCCGACGCGGGTTTCAAAGTCGCGTTGTTCGTTGCGCACCCAAACATGTGTCATGCAATGACTCCTGCTGCGCGCACGGACTGGATACTGTCGCGGCGTTCCATCATCGACAGGAATGCTGTGAGTCTTGGGAAATCAGCCATATTTACGCCGTCTCCTTCCAGCCATCGGGACACTGTATAAAGGTAAAAGTCAGCGATCGAGATATGCGCACCCAAAACAAACGGCCCGGTCAGACATTCGGTTTCAAGATACTGCGCTGTTGCTGTCATCGTTTCTGGAACTTTCGCCTTCATGTCTGCAAAGCTGGCTTCGGTGTCGGCCCAGCGATGACCGCGCATTTTATGGGCGTGGTTGATGTGTGCCGTAGAGGCCAGATAATACATAACGGATCGCATTTTTGCCGCGTCCATCGGATCGCTTGGCACCAGGTTGGCCTTTGGATTCAGTGCGGCGATATAGTCCAGCAAAGCCCCTGTTTCGGTTAACACAGTATCGCCAACAACCAACGCCGGGACACGCCCCTTGGAGTTGACCCCGAGATATGCGGGGCTGCTTTGTGCACCATTGGCAAAATCCACCGGAACCAGGTCGTAGCTTTGCCCTGCTTCTTCAAGTGTCACTGCCACAGCGACTGCGATTGTATTTGGTGCGAAATATAACTTCATCGGATGCATCCTTCAGACGTGTGTTTGGGCGTGGTGCCGCGTTGGATCTTCAAGGTGAGGCACGGCGTTGAACATCACAGGGGACCACGTACCACCCACCGGATACAACCGGTGTATAGAAGTGTTCATAATCGCCAAAGCCACATTTGCCATGGACGATATGTCCAGTTTCAGATGCTGGCGCATCACCATTGAAATCAGCCCGCCAGATGTGACCACCAATGCAGGGCCATCGCCCTGAGCAATGTCATTGATTGCGCCGTTTACGCGGGTTTCAAACGCCTCAAAAGTTTCGGGCGCACCGTTTAGAATACCGTCCTTCCACGCCGCAAAAACCTTGGGCAGGTGGTGCGCGAAATCTGGCTGTGCGGCTGGCATGGGAACGCCGTGTTCTTTTTCCAAGGCTTGCGCCAAAGTGAAATATTCCAGTTCATTCAGCCGCTTGTCGCGTATCGGCTCTAACCCTGTATCCATGTTGTTTGCGGTTTCTATGTGCCGTTGAAGTGTCCCTGTGAAAAGCCGCATATGATGGCTTTTGGTCTGTTTTAGATGTTGCCCAAGCCATTTGGATTGCTGTGCACCCAATGTGCTGAGTTGGTCGTAGCTGGCTTCATCCTTCGCTTCCGAATTGGCTTGTCCGTGGCGGATCAAAGTTATGTGCGACATTGGGGCTCCTGTTTTTTCCTTGATAGGCCAGTGTTGCCGCGTGCGGAAGGTGCTGGACCCTCCGGGGAAGGTTTATTTTGCGAGATGAAGCAGGGAGGAATGTGCCATATCGGAAACAGGCGTGGCGCAAATTCGGCCCTCTGTGTCGGGATTGGGAGTCCTTACGCTTTGCGAAATTTGCTATGAGGACGCGACGGCATAAGGAGCGCGGCATGTCTGGCACGGTAAAATTCACTCTGGATGGTGTGGAAGTTGAAGCGGACGCAGGTCTAAGCATCTGGGAAGTGGCTAATGGCCGTGGCTTGGTGATCCCGCATTTGTGTCACAAGCCGGCGCCGGGGTATCGCCCCGATGGCAATTGCCGCGCGTGCATGGTCGAGATCGAGGGCGAACGCACTTTGGCCGCATCCTGCATCCGTGAACCATCCGAAGGCATGGTTGTGACGACCAATTCTGCGCGTGCCGAAAGTGCCCGCAAGATGGTTGTCGAGATGTTGGTTTCTGATCTTCCCGACCGCGATGTGGCCCATGACAAATCCGCGCACATGTGGGACATGGCGGACTTGAATGGCGTGTCTGAGAGCCGCTTTCCTAAGCTTGAGGAAGGCCGCATTCCCTTGTTGGATGATTCACACGTCGCGATGTCTGTGAACCTGGACGCTTGTATTTCTTGTGGCTTGTGTGTCCGTGCGTGCCGCGAGGTTCAGGTCAACGATGTGATCGGCATGTCGGGCCGTGGTCACGACAGCTATCCCACATTTGATATGGCGGACCCGATGGGTGCATCGACTTGTGTGGCTTGTGGCGAATGTGTGCAGGCCTGCCCAACGGGTGCCTTGATGCCCGCCGCCGTGACGGAAGGCGCAGGGGTTGGCGACAGCAAGGATTTTGATTCCGAGACCGAAAGCGTTTGTGCGTTTTGTGGTGTTGGGTGCCAGATTTCGATCAAGGTCAAAGATGGCAAGGTGAAATACGTTGAGGGCATCAATGGCCCTGCGAACGAAGGTCGTCTGTGTGTGAAAGGCCGCTTTGGCTATGACTACATCCACCACAACCACCGCCTGACCAAGCCTTTGATCCGCCGCGATGATGCGCCTGCGAAGGGGCTGAACGTGGATCCCGGCAACTGGCAGACGCATTTCCGTGAAGCAACTTGGGACGAGGCGCTGGATGCCGCCGCCAATGGGCTGAAGGGCCGCGGTCGTGAAGTAGCGGGCTTTGGGTCCGCCAAGTGCACCAATGAAGAAGCGTATCTGTTTCAGAAATTCATCCGCGAGGGTTTCAAGCACAACAACGTCGATCACTGTACGCGGCTTTGTCATGCGTCTTCCGTTTCCGCCTTGATCGAGAACGTAGGCTCTGGCGCCGTGACTGCGACCTTCAACGAGATTGAAAACGCGGACGTTGCCATCGTTATTGGCGCGAACCCGATTGAAAACCATCCCGTTGCGGCGACCTATTTCAAGCAGTTCACCAAACGCGGTGGCAAATTGATCGTGATGGACCCGCGTGGTCAGGCGCTGAAGCGTTTTGCGACGCATATGCTGCAGTTCCGTCCGGGCGCGGATGTGTCCATGTTGAACGCAATCATGCATGTGATCGTCGAAGAGGGTCTGTACGACCAGCAGTACATCGACGCCTACACCGAAAACTGGGATGCTGAAAAAGAGCATCTGAAGAACTTCACACCCGAAAAGATGTCCGAGATTTGCGGCATTGATGCAGAAACCTTGCGCGCTGTGGCCCGTGATTTTGCCGGTGCCAAAGCGGGTATGATTTTCTGGGGTATGGGGGTCAGCCAGCACATTCACGGCACGGACAATTCGCGTTGTTTGATTTCCCTGGCTCTGATGACGGGCCAAGTGGGCCGTCCGGGGTCTGGATTGCACCCATTGCGCGGTCAGAACAACGTGCAAGGTGCGTCTGATGCGGGCCTCGTGCCAATGTTCTTGCCGGATTATCAGTCGGTCATGGATGATGGTGTGCGATCTGCCTTTACCGAAGTTTGGGGGTCGGACGACTTCTCAGCCGAGAAGGGCCTGACCGTCACCGAGATCATGGATGATGTTCATGCGGGCAACATCAAGGCGATGTATGTCTTGGGCGAAAACCCGGCCATGTCGGACCCTGATGTGGAACATGCGCGGGACGCTTTGGCGAAGCTGGATCATCTGGTGGTGCAGGATATTTTCATCACCGAAACCGCCAACTATGCGGATGTGATTTTGCCAGCCTCGGCGCTCTATGAAAAGTCGGGCACAGTATCCAACACCAACCGTCAGGTGCAACGCGTGCGCCCTGCGGTCACGCCCCCTGGCGACGCGCGTGAAGACTGGTGGATCGAAGTCGAACTGGCCAAGCGCTGCGGTTTGCCTTGGACCTACACAGACCCTTCTGAGGTGTTCGCTGAGATGAAGGTGAACATGCGCAGCTTGGACAACATCACCTGGGACCGTTTGGCGACTGAGGCCGTGACCTACCCGTCATTGACCCCAACAGATCCGGGCCAAGCCGTTGTGTTTGGGGATGGCTTCCCGCGTCCTGAAGGGCGCGCACGGTTCACCCCTGCAAACGTGATTGCGCCGGATGATACGCCGGATGCGGATTATCCGATGATCCTCACCACAGGTCGTCAGCTTGAGCATTGGCACACGGGGTCCATGACCCGCCGTGCAAGCGTGCTGGATGGGTTAGAGCCTGAAGCAAACTGTTCCTTGCATCCTTCTACCTTGCGCAAGCTGGGTGTGGAGCCGGGTGGCCATGTGCGCCTGACGACCAAGCGCGGTTCTATCGAGATCATGGCGCGGATGGACCGTGCGGTGGCCCCTGACATGGTGTTTTTGCCTTTCGCATTTGTAGAAGCGGCGGCGAATATCCTAACGAACCCTGCGATTGATCCCTACGGCAAAATTCCCGAATTCAAATTCTCTGCTGTGAAGGTCGAGAAAGCGGAAGGTGCGATTGCGGCTGAGTGATCCTACACGCGAAAATTTGCAAAAAAATGGCGCAGGGGACACTCTGCGCCTTTTTTGTTTTTGGCATAACATCAAGCCGCTAAATTCGCGACAGCCCCCAAGAGATCAGCACCAAAAGCGTTATTGCGCAGGAGACGCTAAACAACAGTGTAGACCTTGGACCGGGCAAGTGAAGGACCGTGTCAATGCGGTCGAACCATGCGGCGCGTTCCACTGACGCTTGCCAAACCCGCGTGATGTATCGGTCGATCATACCAATTCGACGGAGCACGCCGATCAGGGCGTTGCTCCAGTAATAGAGGAACAAAACAAAACACCAAACGATGGCGAAACTGATGGCTGCAACGAAGGTTCCGAACAGAAAGATTTCCGCCGTAAGCCCATCTGGATAAAGAACAAAGACGCCCCCCATATACATAATCAAACACATGAAAATGCGGGCACGCTTGGCATGTAGCGGTGTCTTTTGGGGACGCGGAGGGGCCTTGACGTTTTGCGTTTGCACGGCCCGCGCCACGTCATAGGCCACCAGCTCCGAGCCTTCATGCCAGCCAAATTTCTTGTTGAACCGAACGCCGTCGCTGGCCCATCCAAAGTTCTGTTCCATCAGCTTGGCGACACCTTGCGAAATGGAACGTTCCTCTTCCACAACAGCTTCGCGCAGACGTTCAAACAATAGATATTCTGCGTGATCCCGAACACCACGATCCATGGCGATGTCGCGTTCAAGTATGTTTTGAAGCGGGGCCAGCTTCCACACGCCTGTGTCATAAGTTGCTGCGAGATCCCGGAAAAAATCGGCTTCTTTGTCTGCGTCGCTTTGAGGTTCTGCTTCCGGTTTGAACCAAGGGTTGGATGTGGTCGACATCGCGGTTTGAAGGGGGGCGATTGTGTCTTCTGCATCCAAGTCCAGCGGTGCGTCGGAAAGGTCAGGTACTTCGGATTGCGGGTTGGGGTCTGGTTCGGGCTGCGACGCTGCCGGAAGATCGTCGAAATCGAAGGTGTAAGACACAACGCCAGGCACGTTTTCCACCCCGTTTGCTGCTTGCCGCATACTGGGTTTTTTGGGACTTGGGGTGGCGCTGGCTAGAAACTTGGCCTCATCGAAGGCCGTGCGCAGGCTTTGAAAGACATTAGCGTCGTTGCGGTCGATGGTTTTCAATTTTTGGGCGTAGGCGCGTTTAACCGATCGCACATCGGTTCGCCCGTCCAGATCCAATTCGGACCACGGCCATTCAGCTGACATAGTAGTCGTCGATGCGGTTCAGGATCTCGGAAATTTCGCCGCGGGTCGTTTCAATCAGGTCAGGGTCTTGTTTGGTCAATGCGGTTTCGAATTCAACCAGCAGGTTTTGCACCATGGTGCGATCATCGCCGGACGCCATTTCATAAAGGCGTTTGATCCGCGCCAGAAGGGCTGTGTTTTCTTCATCTTCACGCGGGTGCAGCTTTAGTTTTTGCATCGCTTTTAGCTTGTATTTTATGTCAGCGTCGCTAAGGCCCACGACGTTGTCACGGATCACAACACCTGCTTTTTTGCCGGTTGATGTGGATACGGCTTCCACGTCGATCAGACCGGACGGATCGTAGGTGATCCGCACCATCATGCTTTCCATGCCGGCCTTGGCGCGGGGCACCGTCAGGTCGAAACGCCCCAGATGGACGTTGTCAGACACCATTGGGGCTTCGCCCTGATAAACATCAACCCCAAGTACCGTCTGGTTGTCCGCCATAGTGGAAAATGACCGCTCGCGGCTGGCGGGCAGGGCTGTGTTACGTTCAATAATTGGGGTGAAGAACCCTTCCATGGAAGATCCGTCGCGCAATTGGGTTGCGGTTTCGATACCGACAGAAAAAGGGCTAACATCTGTCATGACCACATCGTCCAATGCGCGATCTTCAGCCACAAGCCCGGCTTGGATGGCGGCCCCAAGTGCCACCGCGTGATCCGGGTCAATGGACATATCAGGCAGTTTTTTGAATTGTCGTGCCACCAGTTGGCGGATCATCGGCATACGGGTGGCACCGCCAACAAAAACGACACGGTCCAGCGTCTCCATGCTTTCATTGCTGTCATAAAAACAACGTTCAATGGGGCGCAGCAGCCGTTTCAACAGGCCAGAGCACGCCGTTTCAAAGAAGGTGCGGGTGATTGTCAGATCGTGGTTTTCGTCGCCAAGTTTCAGGGTGATGTCGTGGCTGTCCGCTGTTCCCAGACGCCGTTTCAGCCCATCGGCCACAAAGCGCAAATGGTTCTGGTCATCGCTGCCAAGTTTGGCCCAAGGGCTGTTGATCTTGTCGGCCAGCCCTTTGGCCAACGCTTCGGAAAAATCTTCTCCGCCCAAAAAGGCATCGCCAGATGACGCTTTTACTTCCATCACACCATCAAAATGTTCCAATACCGTGACATCAAATGTACCGCCGCCAAGATCAAACACCAGAAACTGGCTTTCGCCGTCCCGATCTTGCAGGCCATACGCCAATGCCGCAGCTGTCGGTTCATTCACCAACCGTACAGGGTTCAATTCGCACATGGCGCAAGCCGCCATTGTCGCTTGGCGTTGGGATTGGTTGAAATAAGCGGGCACCGACACAACCACATCGCGGATGGGCATCCCCAGGGCTTGTTCCGCGTCTTCTTTCAGCTTGCGCAGAACCAACGCAGACAATTCCTCTGCGCGCAGGCGTTTGCCACCCAACGAAAACACTTTGTCGGTCCCCATGGATCGCTTGAAGGCCGCCGCCGTGTCGCGTGGATGCGTGGCCAAACGGTCGCGGCCCGCTTCACCGACCAACACGTCCTTGCCATCCATGGACACCACGGACGGGGTCAGTGGATGGCCCAAAACATTGGATAGCAGCCGCGGCGCCCCGTCCTCAAAGACCGCAATCAGCGAATTTGTTGTTCCCAGATCAATCCCGATGGGTGGATGTTCCATAGACAGGCCTTTGCATGCGCGGTTAGTGTGCCTTCGTTATTTACTGCCCGTCTCACTGGGTCAACCAATCCAAAGGAATTGCGCCAAATGATCGTTGATGCAGACCGTTTTTTGCAAGATCTGGACCACCTGCGCAGCTTTGGGGCGCAAGGCACCGGGGTTGTGCGCCCTGCGTATTCGGACGCAGACATCGCGGCGCGTCACTGGTTGGCGACGCGGATGGAGGACGCAGGATTGACGCCGGCGTTCGATGCGATGGGCAATCTGTTCGGTTTGGTTGATGGTCCATCCCTTTTGCTGGGGTCACACAGCGACAGCCAGCCCGAAGGCGGTTGGCTGGACGGCGCCTTGGGTGTTGTTGCCGCACTTGAAATTGCGCGGGCGTCTCGTGAACAAGGCGGCCCTGCTGTGTCTGTGGTTTCCTTTCAGGATGAAGAGGGCCGGTTTGGCGTGACAACAGGAAGTGCGGTTTGGTCTGGCCAGTTGTCTTTGGATGTGGCGGATCAGTTGACCGATCATTCGGGTGTGGCTTTGGGGGACGCGCGAAAAGCCATGGCTTCGGTTGCGGGTGCGCATGTTGATCCGTCCCGATTTACCGGGTTCATTGAAATGCACATCGAACAGGGTCCGGCGCTGGACCAAGGTGGATTACAGATTGGTGTAGTGACAGACATCGTGGGTATTCGCGATATGAAGATCACTTTTGGAGGGCAGCAAAACCACGCAGGGACTACACCCATGGCGCTGCGCCGCGACGCTTTTCAGGCTGTGTCACAATTCAATGCAGTGCTGAATGACCGGTTTCGCAATGTGGTAACGCCACAAACGGTTTGGACCATCGGGCATGTCACATTGCACCCCAACGCGTCGTCAATTGTACCGGGCCGTGCGACGTTTTCGATGCAATGGCGTGACGCGGATGTGCCGCGTTTGACGCAGATGGAAAAGATTGTGCGCGACACCGCCATTGAAGTGGCTGAGGCTGGTGGATTTACGGTTGAGTTCGGCGACATGCTTGGGCTTGAGCCAGTGGCGATGGATGCACGTTTGCGCGGCGCGCTGGAGCTGGCGGCGCAACGTGCCGCGCCAAATGCCTGGCAAACGATGCCGTCAGGGGCATTGCACGATGCTACAAATGTGGCGCGTCTTATGCCTGTGGCAATGGTGTTTGTGCCATCGATTGACGGGATCAGCCACGATTTTGCGGAAGACACCGAGCGCAAGGATCTGGTCGCGGGACTGTCTGTTCTGGCAGATGCGGTTTCAGCGCTTTAACCGCGTTCATATCCGCGTTTCAAAGCTTTTTTGCGGAACGTATCCGCAGCGACGGACGCATCGCGCAGATTGCCATAACAGGTGATGACCTCGCGAGGGGCACCGCCTTGCATGCCCCATTCGCGCAACACCGAAACTTCTGAAAACAGGTTCATTGCGATTTCCACCCGGTAGAAATGCGGTCTGGCGGCGCGGCCAAGGCGATATAGGACAACGTCGAGCATTGTCGTGATTCTAGCAGCGATTTTGGCGATGTGAAGGGGGCTCTGCCCCCGTCCTGCGGACTCCCCCGGGATATTTTCGGCGAAAAGAAAGTGCGTCCTGGCCCTTATGTCCAACTAACGTCGCCGAGGAAGATGTATCCTGCCCCATAGATCGTCTTTATCAATTGTGGGTTTTTGGGATCTTCGCGCAATTTTGTCCGTAATCTTGAAATTCGTACATCCATGGCACGGTCAAAGCTTTCGCCAGCGGCCCCCCCAAGGCTTTGCTGCATTTGGCTGCGGCTGATCAGACGCTTCGGGCTATTGAGAAACAGGCGTAGCACTTCGCCTTCTGCATGTGAAAACGGTGTCTCAACCCCTTGCGCATCAACCAAGAGATAGCTGTCGAAATGGGCCACCCATCCGTTGAAGATGGCTGAGTTGCTGCTTTGTGGTTCTGCTTTGCTAGATCGCAGACGCGCCCTGATGCGGGCCACGACTTCGGCCGGATCGAAAGGTTTGATGATGTAATCATCCGCCCCCAGTTCCAGTCCGGTCACTTTGTCCTGCACCTTGGCGCGCCCCGATATGATGATGACGATGGCCCCTTTTTCCAGTGCCAACTTATGCACCACCGTCAGCCCATCTGTGTCGGGCAGCGACAGATCCACAAGGCACACATCCGGTGTCTGGTGCTTTAGGGCGGCTTCAAATTCACGCGCCCGCCCGAACCCGATCGTTCGAAACCCTGCGTCTTCCAATGCATCGGCCAGCATTGTCCGGATGGCAGGTTCGTCGTCCAGAATAGTTACCAGTGGTTTGGTCATGTCGCAGCTTTCGGGGTCAACAGGATTTTCAGGGCGGCTTCGTCAAAAGGTTTGCACAAGACCGGAGCGCGCTTTTGTGCGGCTTGGTGCAAAGGGTCCGACATTGGAAGCGAAGTCATCAATATTACCGGAATTTGCGCGGCTTTTAATCTGTCGGCTAAATCCAAACCTGTCGCTTGTCCTTCCAAACGAATGTCCGACAGCACCAATGCGATATCAGGCAAGTCTGCGACAAGCGCTACAGCTTCGTCGACACTGGTCGCCTCAATGACCGAGAAGCGCAGGTTCATCAACATTTCGCGGTAAAGATCCCGCAACGCGCTGTTGTCTTCGACCAGCAAGGCCAACCCACCTTGGGTGGAGGGGCTATATCTGAGCGGCAAACGCATATGCACCGCTGCCCCGCCTTTTGCGGTATTGCGCACACGCACATCACCACCCGCCAGTTTGGTGATGTCATAGACCATGGGCAATCCCAGCCCGGATCCCTCGCTGCCTTTGGTGCTGAAAAACGGGTCAAATGCCTGCTCCAGTGCCGCGTCGGAAAATCCGGAACCGGTGTCGCTGACTGTAAAATCAATCCATGTGTCTTGTACTGTTTCAACGTTCAAAGTGATTTCTCCTGCTGCCCCACAAGCATCGCGGGCGTTCAGGATCAAATTGACGAGGCTGTCTTGAACGGCACCTGGATCGACGAGCACAGGCGATTGCGGCCCTGCGTTGTGAATCGACAGTGTCACACCTTGTGGCAGCGTAGGCTCTGTGAGGGTTTGCAAGTCTTGCAACAAGCCTTCCAGATGTGTGGCACGCGGGCGTGGAATGCGCTGTCCCGTCATGTCGGCAATACTTCCAAGCAGTTGCCCGCCGCGTTTTGCGGCTGCCATTGTGCCTTCAACCAAAGGATGGGCGTCGTCGGGCAGGGTACCCATACGGGCGAGCTTGGATTGTAGCCCAAGGATAATAGTCAAAAGATTGGAAAAATCATGTGCCAATCCCGATGTTAGCTGCGCCGCTAATGCGCGCCTGCGGGATTGTTGCAGTGCGACACGGGCTTGGGTTTCTTCTGTCACGTCTGTCGATAGGATATAGGCCCCGCCGTTTGCATCCGGCGCAAAGGCCACCCTGATCCTGCGGGCGCTGTCTATGTCTGTGAATTCGGTCAAAGCGTCCTGCCCCGCATAGGCCAAGGCAAGTTGGTCTTCGATGCGGGCATAAATGAACGGCCCAAGAATGTCTGCGATATGGTGTCCCAGAATATCGCTGGGGCGGCCCGGCACGATGCCGGACAGACGGTTATTAGAGAATGTATAGTGCCCGCTTTTGCTGACATGCGCGATATGCGCGGGCATCATTTCGGTTGTCAGGCGGGTCCGCGCTTCGAGATCGGTCAGGTGGCGCTTTGTTTCTTCAAGCGCACTTACAGTTGCAGCAAGCGCACGGTTGGTCGAGGCCAGTTCTTCTGCATGTGCCAATACCTGATCCGAAAGTTCTTCGGAACGTGCGCGCAAAAGCGCTTCTTGTTGTTTGCTGGGGGTTATGTCGGTGTAAACTGTCACCCATCCGCCGTTTGGCAGGGGCGATCCTTCGACAGAAATCGTGCGCCCGTTCGCGCGGGTGCGTTCCATGTAGTGGGGGTGAAAGGCGCGGGCCACTTCGGCGCGTTCACGCACAAAGTCGTCGACGTCGTCGACAGGCCCGTATTCGCCCAGTGTCGCAAGGTGGTGAATTGTCTCTTCAAACGTGGCCCCGGGTGTCACAAGCTTGTCGGGTAAATTGAACATTTGCTGGAACGGTGCGTTGCATACCGCAAGTTTCAGGTCGTGGTCGTAAATGGTCAAAGCCTGCCCGATCAGATTGAGGCCTGCGGCAGTCAACGTCTGTGTGTCTGAACGGGTTTGGGGCACTGCTTGGACTCTTGGTGATGCACACGCTTTGATGTGGCGGTTTGAAGAAGAGGGGCGCTGACGCGCATGACAAATCCCCGTCTTTGCCCTTTGGGCGCAGCCGGGTGCTGGTACTGTGGGGGGCTGTTCCGCTTAAGATCAAGCGTCGATTTTGCCCTGTTACAATTCGAAAGGTTTGGGAAAACTTCAGGAAAAAGTTGACGCCCAGTCTGTTCTCATCATCCTTGGGGGATCAAAGAATCGCCTGAGCGATCGGGGCCGACCGTGGGAGTGGTTGGTTTGGGAGGAAGTAGAATTGTCTAAAACGTCTAATGGCGCAAACGGGCTGGTGTCCGTACCGGCGCTTTTGTATCGCAACGCATCTGAATTCGGTAACGCGCCTGCGTATCGTGAAAAAGAGTTCGGGATTTGGCAAAGCTGGACATGGTCGCAAACCTGCGAAGAGGTTGAGGCTTTGGCGCTTGGTTTGTTGGATCTGGGCGTTGCAGAAGGTGATTTTATCGCCGTAATCGGGCGCAACCGCCCGTATTTGTATTGGTCCATGATGGCCGCGCAAATGGTCGGCGCTATTCCGGTTCCCTTATATCAGGACGCCGCCGCGGAGGAGATGGCATATACCTTATCCCACTGTGGTGCCCGTTTTGTCATCGCGGGCGATCAGGAACAGGTCGATAAGGTTATGGAAGTTCAGGCAGACTTGTCTGATTTCGAGGCTATGATTTATCTGGACCCACGCGGTCTGCGCAAATACGATCATTCCGCCCTGACTCAGTATAGTGCAGTGCAGGCTGCGGGCCGTGAAAAGCGGAGCGCCCTTGAGCCAGAGATGAAGTCTCGCATCGCCAAGCTGGACTACGACAGCACTTGCGTGATGCTTTATACATCCGGCACAACCGGCAAGCCCAAGGGTGTCGTCTTGTCCAATCGCAATGTGATTGAGACGTCCAAATCATCATCCGAATTCGACGGCTTGCGGCAGTCTGATAGCATATTGGCCTATTTGCCGATGGCTTGGGTCGGTGACTTTATCTTTTCTGTGGGGCAGGCGTTGTGGACAGGGTTTTGTACAAACTGCCCTGAAAGCGCCGAAACAATGCACACCGATTTGCGTGAAATCGGACCAACCTATTATTTCGCACCGCCCCGCGTTTTCGAGACCCAGTTGACCAATGTGATGATCCGCATGGAAGACGCGTCACCTTTCAAAAAACGCCTGTTTGACTATTTTATGGGCGTGGCACGTCGCGTTGGGCCAGCGATTTTGGACGGCGAAAGCGTCAGCGCATCTGACCGTCTTTTGTACAATATCGGCGAGTTGATGGTGTACGGGCCTTTGAAGAATACCCTGGGATTTTCGCGTGTCCGCGTCGGCTATACTGCAGGTGAGGCCATCGGGCCCGAAATCTTTGATTTTTACCGGTCTTTGGGTATCAATCTGAAACAGCTTTACGGTCAGACCGAAGCCACCGTGTTCATCACAGCGCAACCAGATGGCCAAGTGCGGTCCGATACAGTCGGTGTTCAGTGCCCCGGTGTTGAATTGCGTATCGCTGACAATGGCGAGGTGTTTTACCGCAGCCCCGGCGTTTTTGTTGAATACTACAAAAACGCAGACAGCACAGCCGACACGAAAGACGCCGAAGGTTGGGTTGCGACGGGAGACGCGGGTTTCATCGAGGAAAGCTCGGGTCACTTGCGCATCATCGACCGTGCAAAAGATGTGGGGAAAATGGCATCTGGATCGATGTTTGCGCCTAAGTATGTTGAGAACAAACTAAAGTTTTTCCCCAATATTCTGGAAGCAGTTGTGTTCGGAAACGAGCGCGATGAATGCACGGCCTTTATCAATATCGACTTGAATGCAGTCGGCAACTGGGCGGAACGCAACAACATTGCGTATGCGTCTTATCAGGAACTGGCCGGACACCCGGAGGTCGTTGCTACGATCCAGTCCCATGTCGAAGAGGTCAACGTCTCTGTTGCGCAAGACGAGATGCTGTCCGACTGCCAGATCCATCGTTTTGTTGTGTTGCACAAGCAGTTGGACGCGGACGACGGCGAACTGACCCGGACGCAAAAAGTCCGTCGCCGGATAATCGAGGACAAGTTCTCGGATATTATTGATGCCCTGTACAATGGGTCCACTGACGTTTCGACCACCACGGAAGTGACGTATGAGGACGGTCGCAAAGGTGCGATTTCCGCGACGTTGGATATTCGCAGTGCGGCGGTGCAACCCGTGGCGCAAAAAATGGCTGCGGAATGATGGATTTTGACGTTGGAGCCTCCGGCGGAGGTTTATTTAGCGAGATGAAGAGGGATCGGTTTCATGCTTGATCAGGCGGACGGATATGTGACCGCGGATGGGCGCCAGATTGGGCCTGTTGTCATGGAAATGCAAAATATTACCCTGCGGTTCGGCGGTGTCGAAGCGATCAAGGATATCTCTTTTGATATTCGTGAGGGTGAGGTTCGCGCAATTATTGGCCCTAATGGAGCTGGCAAATCATCCATGTTGAACGTGATTTCCGGTTTCTATGTCCCGCAAGAGGGGCAAGTTTTGTACAAGGGCGCACCGCGGCCCGCGATGAAACCGTTCGAAGTTGCGCGGCAAGGCATTGCGCGGACCTTCCAGAACATTGCTTTGTTTGAGGGTATGAGCGTTCTTGATAACGTTATGACCGGGCGTTTGACCCATATGAAGACGGGTATGTTTTCACAGGCGCTTTGGAAAGGGCGTGCTGAGGCGGAAGAGACTGAAAACCGGGAAGTTGCTGAAAAGATTATCGATTTCCTAGAAATTCAGGCCATTCGCAAGACGCCCGTAGCGCGTCTGCCTTACGGTTTGAAGAAGCGTGTAGAATTGGCCCGCGCCTTGGCGGCGGAACCGAACCTGTTGCTTTTGGATGAGCCGATGGCGGGGATGAACGTCGAGGAAAAAGAGGACATGAGCCGCTTTATCCTGTCGATGAATGATGAATTTGGCACCACAATTGCGCTGATCGAACACGATATGGGGGTCGTTATGGACCTGTCGGACCGTGTTGTGGTGATGGATTACGGCAAAAAGATTGGCGACGGCACACCGGATGAGGTGCGTAACAATCAGGACGTGATTGATGCCTATTTGGGCGTATCGCATGACTGATATTCGGGCCGGAATACAGCGTATGCGGGGCGTATGCGTCGCGTATGGCATGTGTATTCCCGCTGCGTGCACGGCAACGATGTTCGGCGCAACGGCGCAGGCCGGTGCGTGGGGTGAATTTGAGGCTCGGTGTTTGATGCCGTTTGAGAAACAGGCGTCGGCGGATGTGGATGGTCTTGTTTTGGGATTGCAAGATGGGACCGTTGCGGCATTTGACGGGTTCGATGAGCCGTTTATCAGCATGTCGACAGGCGAAATTGCAGGAACACGATTTTGCGCTGTGATTGGTCGCGAAAATAGTCCGGACGAAGCGGGAGCCTGGGTAGAAGCCAGTCTCAAAAGTGGGCGGTATGTGCCGATGACAATGGACAACGACGATTGGTTTGCGAGCAATGAATGGATTGAGCCTAGGATTGCCGTCCGAATCCATCGGTCTAACGAAATTACGCAATACTACGTTCTTGAAACGGACCTAGAGAGTTAATGGGAGAGTGGGCCTATGCCTGAGCAGTTAATCTTTGCGATGGAAGTGTTCCTCAACGGTCTGATGGCCGGGGTGCTATATGCGCTTGTCGCTTTGGGGTTCGTTTTGATCTTTAAAGCTTCGGGGATCTTCAACTATGCCCAAGGGGTTATGGCGCTTTTCGCGGCCCTGACCCTTGTGGGGATCATGGAAGGGCAAGTGCCGTTTTCCCATCTGATCAATGCGACTTTTGGCACAAAAATCCACCACTTTGGTTGGGAAGTTCCGGCCTTGGTCGCGATCCTGCTTACCATGGCTGTTATGGTTGGGTTTGCCATTCTGGTGCAGCGTTTGATTTTCCGTCATTTGGTGGGCCAGGAGCCAATCATCCTGTTCATGGCCACCATTGGCCTTGCCTATTTCCTTGAGGGCGTCGGCGATCTGATGTGGGGATCCGAGATCAAGAAGATGGATGTAGGTTTGCCGCAAGGCATTAACCTGTGGATCGACGAGGCAACGTATAATATCTTTGATTACGGCTTCTTCATCGACAATCTGGATATTGTTGCGACCGTCATTGCAATCCTTCTGGTCACGGTTTTGGTGCTATTTTCCCAGTATACAAAACAAGGCCGTGCCATGCGTGCGGTTGCCGATGATCACCAAGCGGCATTGTCTGTCGGGGTTTCGCTGAACTACATCTGGATTTTGGTCTGGTCTGTGGCAGGTTTTGTCGCCCTGGTTGCTGGCATCATGTGGGGCGCAAAATCGGGCGTGCAGTTTTCGCTGTCCCTGATCGCTTTGAAGGCTTTGCCAGTTTTGATGCTGGGTGGCTTTACGTCCATTCCGGGCGCCATCGTGGGTGGCTTGATCATCGGTGTGGGCGAGAAGCTGTTTGAATTTGCACTTGGTCCGATGTTGGGTGGTGCGACCGAAAACTGGTTTGCTTACGTTCTGGCGCTGATCTTCTTGGTGTTCCGTCCGCAGGGCCTGTTTGGGGAGAAGATCATTGAACGCGTGTGATCAATCCTCGATGGATAGGAACAGCTTGATGGTGAGCGCGGCCAGCACGGTGATGCCGAAGGTCATTGCCATGAAGATGTCACCGACGATCAGCAAAACGGCTGATCCGCAGAGGGCCGCGGCGATGAGCAAGAGCGCAAGCATGTCCCACGAATTGTTGTCCGATGCAGGTGTGGGTTCAACATCTGTGTTGGCCACCTCGAATGCATCGGGGATGTCTTTCATCAATTCTGCCTTGCGCCGTGCAAGATCCGCGTCTGTGATCCGGCCACGCGCGTGTTCGGCTTCCAGCAGCCGCAGTTCTTTTAAAATTGCCGTCATGGCATCCACTCACTTTTCCCGTGGCCAAGGTGCCAAAGGAAATGGGGCAGAATGTGGCAAAACGCGGAAACCTGAACTGTTGGTTAATGCGGTGCGCTGCGGACTTGGGGCCCTGCCCCAAACCCCGAGGTTTAATTTGCGAGATGAAGATGGATCCAATGTGATCTGCGGAGGAATGGGTTAATGTTTTACCGTGAAGCAGGTGATTTCAGCACCACATATCCTGAAGACAGTCAGACGTTTCCGATCAAGTTCGACCGGTACCGGTATTATTTTGTGCTGTTTGTTGCAGCCGTTGTCATTCCGTTGCTGGCAAACGACTATTGGGTCAGCGCCATTTTTCTGCCCTTCCTGATCTATGCGATCGCTGCCATCGGGCTGAACATCCTGACAGGCTATTGCGGGCAGGTGTCTTTGGGCACCGGTGGTTTCATGGCTGTGGGCGCGTATGCGTGTTACAAACTGATGACCGCCTTTCCCGATGTCAGCATGTTGATCCATGTCTTGATCGCCGGGCTGATTACTGCAGGCGTTGGCGTGTTGTTCGGTTTGCCGTCGTTGCGCATCAAAGGCTTTTATCTGGCCGTTGCGACCCTGGCCGCGCAGTTCTTTTTGGTTTGGTTGTTCAACCGTGTATCCTGGTTCTACAACTACTCGGCTTCAGGTCAGATCAACGCGCCCGAGCGTGAGGTCTTTGGTGTCATCATCACAGGTCCCAATTCATCCGCTTGGGCAGAGTACATGTTTTGTCTGTTCTTTGTGGTTCTGAGTGCGGTCATTGCCCGCAACCTGACACGCGGGTCATTTGGACGCAAATGGATGGCCATCCGTGATATGGACATTGCCGCCGAGATCATCGGTGTGAACCCCTTGGCCTCTAAGTTGAGCGCCTTTGCTGTCAGCTCTTTCTTCATCGGCATATCCGGTGCGCTGTTTTTCTCGGTGTATCTGGGCGCTGTTGAAGTTGGTGAAGCTTTTGGCATCCAGAAATCCTTTATTGTGTTGTTCATGATCATCATCGGTGGCCTTGGATCAATCTTTGGCGCCTTTGCCGGTGCCGCCTTTTTGGTGGTGCTGCCGGTGTTGTTGAAAATCATGCTGGCGGATTCGGATGGAGATATCTCTACCCTGCAATATGCCTTTGGCTATGTGTTTCTGGCCGCTTTGTTGGTTAGCTTCGTTATGATGCTGCGGGCCGCCATTTTCAAACGCGGCGTGCCCGACAACGGCATGGTGGGTTGGATCTTTGCCATGATCGCGGCCTTCATCGCCTACACCATCACAATTGGCGGTATGGGCTGGCCCACGGACATCGTCGCGCATTTGCAGCTTGTTATTGTTGGCGCATTGATCATCATCTTTTTGATCGCAGAGCCGCACGGCATCGCCCAGTTGTGGCGCGTCGCCAAAGAGAAACTGAGATTGTGGCCGTTCCCGCACTAAGGGCGCGTCCACCAAGAATGGGTGGGGTGAACCCCACCTTACGAAAAATCGGAACACCAAGGGAGGAATACCGATGAAAATGAAACTAGGAACAGCCGCAGTTGCGGCAGTGATGGCCGCAAGCCCTGTGATGGCGGACCTTGTCTTTCCATCGCTAAGCTACCGGACTGGCCCATATGCCGCGGGTGGTATCCCGTTTGCAGATGGCTACGCTGACTATTTCAACATGCTGAATGCCCGCGATGGCGGCATCGGTGGCGTTATGGCCAACGTTCTGGAATGTGAAACCGGCTACAACACCGAAAAAGGCGTTGAATGCTATGAGAGCACCAAAGGCGAAGGCGCGTTGGTGTATCAACCGCTGTCCACAGGCATCACGTACCAGTTGATCCCGAAAGCCACAGCGGACGGTATTCCGATCCACTCCATGGGTTATGGTCGTACCTCTGCCGCAAACGGCAAAGTGTTCTCGAACGTCTTTAACTACCCTGCGAACTACTGGAACGGTGCATCCGGTGCCATCAACTATTTGATGGAACAAGGCGACATCTCTGGCAAGAAAATCGCGCTGGTTTATCACAACTCTGCTTACGGCAAAGAGCCGATCCGGACCTTGGAAGAACTGTCCAAGAAGCATGGTTTTGAATTGGTTTTGCTGCCTGTTGACCACCCAGGTCAGGAACAGAAATCCCAGTGGCTGCAAATCCGTCGTGAAAAGCCAGACAATGTCATCATGTATGGCTGGGGCGTCATGAACCAAGTTGCGGTTCAAGAAGCTGCGAACATCCGTTACGACATGGAAAACTTCATCGGCATCTGGTGGTCGGGGTCTGAGAACGACGTGTTGCCCGCCGGCGAAAAAGCCAACGGTTACAAAGCACTGACATTCCATGGTGTTGGCAATGACTTCCCTGTCTTTGCGGACATCCAGAAGCACGTTGTGGATGCGGGCAATGCCGCAGGCAACGGTGACCAGATCGGTACTGTCTTGTACAACCGTGGTCTGTATGCCGCGATGCTGGCTGCTGAAGCTGCTAAAACGGCGCAAGAAATCCATGGCGTGGCAGACATCACACCTGCGATGATGCGCGACGGTATGGAAGCACTGGTCATCACCGAAGAAAAGATGGCGGCCCTTGGTTTGCCGGGCTTTGGTCCTGAGTTCAACGTGTCTTGCGAAAACCACGGTGGCCCCGGCCTTGTTGGTATGACGCAATGGGATGCATCTGCGAAAACCTGGTCTTTGATCAACAACTTCGCACCATCCGACATGGATGTCATTCAGCCACTGATCGACGAAGACTCAGCCGCCTATGCAGCCGAGAACAACATCGAAGCAAGCTGTAACTAAGCTGTACTACACCCGGCGGCGGCCTGTCGTTGCCGCCGGGGCTCTTTGAGTATTTGGGATGAGATGAACATGCTGGACGGCGCACATACAGACGAGGCCTTGTTGGAGGTCAACAACATTGAAGTGATCTACAATCACGTGATCCTTGTGTTGAAAGGCGTGAGCCTGAAGGTACCCAAAGGCGGTATCACCGCTTTGTTGGGCGGCAATGGCGCGGGCAAGACGACCACTCTGAAAGCGATCTCTGGTCTTTTGGCCTCTGAGCGTGGCGAAGTCACCAAGGGGTCCATCAAGTACCGTGGTGGCATCATCCAACATCAAGATCCCGCTGAGACCGTGAAAAGCGGTGTCGTGCAAGTTATGGAAGGCCGTCATTGTTTCGAACACCTGACGGTAGAAGAAAACCTTCTGACAGGTGCCTACACCCGCAAGGATGGCAACGCGGCCATCGCGCAAGATCTTGAGATGGTCTATGACTATTTTCCGCGTTTGCGTGAGCGTCGTAAGTCGCAGGCGGGTTACACGTCAGGTGGCGAACAACAAATGTGTGCCATTGGCCGTGCGTTGATGTCGCGACCGGAAACGATCCTGCTGGATGAACCGTCAATGGGGTTGGCGCCGCAACTGGTGGAACAGATTTTTGAGATCGTGAAGTCGATCAATGAAGGCGAAGGCAAGACATTCTTGCTGGCTGAGCAAAACACAAATGTGGCGCTGCGCTTTGCGCATTACGGCTACATTCTGGAATCGGGTCGCGTGGTTATGGACGGTCCTGCCGCCGAATTGCGCGAAAACCCCGACGTGAAAGAATTCTATCTGGGCATGTCGGACGAAGGCCGAAAGTCCTTCCGCGATGTACGGTCTTATCGTCGTCGCAAGCGTTGGCTGAGCTAATCCGCTTTTCCCTGACCTGACCGTTTCAAAGAAAGTGACGCCAATGGCTGCGTATTTTGATGATTTAGAAAGCCGCAGCGCTGATGCGCGGGCTGCTGATATGGCGGTGGCTTTGCCACAACAAATCGCACGCGCACAGGCGTTGGCGGGGTACGCACACAGTCTTTCTGGTGTTGATGCCGCGTCCGTCACGGATGCTGCAGCATTGGCGGCGTTGCCTGTGCTGCGCAAATCGGAATTGGGTGCCGCGCAGGGCGTTGCCGCCCCGTTTGGGGGGTTTGCTGCTGCGCCTGCAGACGGGTTTTCCCATGTGTTTCAATCACCGGGGCCAATCTATGAACCCGGCCACACAGGTGCTGACTGGTGGCGCATGGGACGCTTTTTGCATGCCGCTGGCATCGGACAAGGCGACGTTGTGCAAAACTGTTTTGGGTATCACCTGACCCCTGCAGGCCACATGTTTGAAAGCGGTGCGCGTGCCGTATCCGCTACCGTTTTGCCTGCGGGCACCGGCCAAACAGAATTGCAGGTCATTGCTGGTCGGGATGTGGGTGCGACGGCCTATGCGGGCACGCCTGACTATCTGAAGATCATTCTGGAAAAAGCCGACGAAATGGGTGTGTCCTTGGGCATTTCCAAAGCCGCCGTCGGTGGCGGTGCGTTGTTTCCATCGTTGCGCAGCTGGTATGCGGACCGCGGCATCGCGTGTTTGCAATGCTATGCGACTGCCGATCTGGGCAACATCGCTTATGAAAGCGACGCGACAGGTGGCATGATCGTCGACGAAGGCGTGATCGTGGAAATCGTCACCCCCGGCACAGGTGATCCTGTGGCGCCGGGCGAGGTGGGTGAAATTGTCGTCACGTCTTTGAACCCCAATTATCCGCTGATCCGATTTGCGACCGGCGACATGAGCGCCGTGATGGAGGGGACAAGCCCGTGTGGTCGCACCAACATGCGGATCAAAGGCTGGATGGGGCGGGCCGATCAAACCACCAAGATCAAGGGGATGTTTGTGCGTCCCGAGCAGGTCGCGGCCCTTGTGGCTCGCCACGCTGAAGTGGGTAAAGCGCGCGTTGTGGCCTCTCGCGAGGGTGAAATGGATGTGCTTACGGTCCATGTGGAAAGTAGCGGCGGCACAGTGGACACCTATGCATCCAGCGTCATTGAGACCTTGAAAATGAAAGGCCGCGTAGAGATTTGTGCACCCGGTAGTTTGCCAAAAGACGGGTTGGTTATTGAAGACCAACGCAGCTACGACTGAGGGCCTTGTTTTGAGGCGCGGTTTCTTGCACTGGATATTCTGACTAAAATAGTCGAAATAGCGGTATGACTGATCAAACCCTTCCCGACACACCGCGTGTCCGGCCACATCGCCGTGCGCGCTTTGCCCCGCGCGGGCTTAGCGTTGTAGCGCTTGGCGTGGCGGTGGTGTGTTTGCTGCCGATGCTTGCCGTTGTCGTGGCGGCCTTCAGCGGGGGCACAGATACGGTTGCGCATTTGGTAAGCACTGTGTTGCCGCGGTATGCGGGCAACACGTTGCTGTTGGCTTTGATTGTGTCGTTTGGCACCTTTGCGATCGGCGTGGGTGCGGCTTGGCTGGTGACGATGACCCGCTTTCCAGGCGTGCGCTGGATCGAGGTGGTTCTGGTGCTGCCGTTGGCGTTTCCAGCCTATGTTCTGGCCTATGCCTACACCCATATTCTGGATCATCCCGGCGTTGTTCAAACGGCATTGCGTGATGTTATGGGCTACGGTCCACGCGACTATTGGTTCCCGGAAATCCGATCTTTGGGGGGGGCTGCATTGATGTTGGTTTTGGTGCTTTACCCCTACGTTTACCTTTTGGCACGGGCATCGTTTTTGCAGCAAAGCGGCACCACCTTTCTGGCGGCGCGTGCCTTGGGAAGCTCTGCGTGGTCAGCTTTCTTTCGTGTCAGCTTGCCGTTGGCACGACCTGCAATCGCAGCGGGGGTGTTGCTGGCGGTTATGGAAACCATCGCGGATTTCGGAACCGTTGCCTATTTTGGCGTGCAGACCTTCGCCACAGGGATCTACACAAGCTGGTTTTCATTGGCGGACCGGGCGGGGGCTGCGCAATTGGCTTTGTGCTTGCTAAGCTTCGCCTTGTTGTTGGCCGTGTTGGAACGCATGCAACGCGGCCGTTCAAAATACTACGATCCTGCGCGACGGTCTCAGGACAAAACGCTCATTTTACTAAAGGGTTGGGCCGGTTGGGTCGCGTGTGCTGCGTGCTTGTTGCCCGTGGTTTTGGGTGCTTTGCTTCCAGCTGCGGTCTTGTTTTGGATGGGGCTGGGATCAGAGCAGAATTTGCTAAGCGCCCGCTATGTGGGCTTCTTGCAAAATTCGCTGACATTGGCGGGAACTGCAGCCGTGGTCACGGTGTTCGCTGCGATTGTCGTTGGGTTCTACCAACGTTTGCAGCCGGGGCGTATATCAGCGGGTGCGGCTTATGCAGCGCGGTTGGGATATGCTGTGCCGGGCGGCGTGATTGCCGTGGGGCTTCTGGTGCCATTTGCGGCCTTTGATAACGCGCTGGACGGCTGGATGCGTGCTACGTTTGATGTGCCGACAGGGTTGCTGATTACAGGATCTATCTGGTTGTTGATTGGCGCTTATCTGGTGCGCTTTTCCGCGGCGGCGCTGGGGGCATATGAAGGGGGGCAGGCGCTGGTGCACGCAAATATGGATGCAGCCAGTCGGTCATTGGGGCAAACGCCAATCGGGACGCTACGACGGGTTCATCTGCCGATCCTGACACCCAGTTTGCTGACAGCACTGCTGATTGTATTTGTGGATGTGATGAAAGAACTGCCTGCGACTTTGATTATGCGGCCCTTCAACTATGACACATTGGCCGTACAAGCATACCGGCTTGCGTCGGATGAACGGTTGGATGGGGCCGCGGTGCCCAGCTTGGTGATTGTGGCGATGGGGCTGTTGCCTGTCATTCTGATTTGCCGACAGGTCGGACGGCAAAGGTAAGATACCTGTGCCTCTTTTCGCTAAAAATATCCGGCCTTATGTATCAAACGCACCAAGCCGATTGGCAAACTTTCAACCCTTTTCAACTAGAGGGTGACATATGAAAGATTTTGTGACCTATTCCGATTTTATGAGGAACGCCGAAGCATACTTAGAAATCAAACTAGACCTTACTGATCCTGTAGAGATTGGTGACTTTGCGGCGTTGTTCGCGGGCTTTGGTGCTGAGTTTGAAAGATACCTTGTAGAAAGCCATCCAGAGTCTGCTGGAACTGCTAAGATGTATGTTAGCGAGGTTCGCAAGGGTTCAGTGATAGCGGCAATGTTTGCGGACATTCCTGACTTAGTCGGAATAGCAGACGCCGCACTCATAGCGCTTGGCTTTGGGGCGCTCTTCAATAGACGAATTAGAGATTTTGTGCAGGGAAAACATCTAGGCGGTGCAAAGAAGTCTCAACTATCAGACGTTGCAAAAACTGTGCAGGCCCTAGCTAACGACAAGAACGGCACCATGAGCTTGAAGGGTTTACGCCTTAAAGAAAGTGAATATGAAACTGAATTTGAGGCTGTTTTTACTGAACGCGAAGCAAGAGATGCTTTAGTAACAATTAATGAGCAGAAGACCGAACTGGACAAGGTAAGCGCCTCGGATCATCAGCGTGTTCTTATGACGTTTACCCGTTCTGACGTTGGCAACGCTGTGGTAGGGAAAAAATCTGGTGAACGGGTCGTAGTCGAAGAAATTTCTGAAAAGTCTAGAGCGCTCGTTTATGGTTCAGACTTAGCGGAAGCGCAGATAAAAGACGAAATCCAGAACGCGGATGAAAACATTTATAAGCGTGGATTTATCGTTGATCTAAATTTAATCTTCTCCGGGCCGCGACCCGTTGCGTATGCAGTCACTCATTTACATCAAGTAATCGACCTAACCGACGAGAGTTAGATACGAATTTCGGAAACCCCTATTACGGACATGCACTGTATCATGTAGGCTGCGCTGAACTTGCCGCGTGATAGTTTGTTGCGCACGTTTGGCTCTTTATCCCCAATCAACTCGGCAAGCTGGGCGTAGGTTACGCCCTGCCGCTTCAATTCAGCCTTCAAAATGTTAGCCGCCTTGGCTTCCCAGTCGCTCTGATCTGGCATGATGCATCTCCATATATGATAAAGGCATCGTATATGTGATATTTGTCATTGTAAACCATACCTGTATGTACTATATATGTGATATAGGTAATCATAGGTAATGACAATGGCACAGCACTTTCTTCTTTCAGCGGCATCACGCACCCTTAGCCTTCGCAGCATCTACAAAGCTGGCGAAGCGGCGGCGCATGAGACGTTCTGCAAGATGCGCTGGCCTGAGACAGACGGTGAGGCGGTTTGCCCCGTTTGCTCCAACCAGGAGGCGTACAAGATCACCACGCGCCGCAAGTTCAAGTGCAAGAACTGCCACCACCAGTTTAGTGTCACCAGCGGTACAATCTTTGCATCCCGTAAGATGGGCTTCGTAGACCTTTTGGCCGCGATCTGCCTGATCGTGAACGCCTCCAAAGGTATGAGCATGGTGCAGCTTTCCCGCGACATTGATTGCCAATACAAGACAGCTTTTGTGCTGGCCCACAAACTGCGTGAGGCGATTGCACGTGAGGTCCAGACGGGTGAAGTGCTGGAAGGCCATGTCGAGATTGATGGTGCGTATTTTGGCGGTCACATCCGCCCCCACAACGAGAAAGCCAAGCGCGTTGATCGTCGCCTCAAGAAGCACCAGACAGGTATGCGCCGCGTTGTGGTGGCCCTGCGTGAGCGTACAGGCCGCACACTGCCCTTCGTGGCAATGACCGAGGGCGAAGGCGTAGCACTGGCACAAGAGAACGTGTCGCGCATGGCAACCATGTCAGCAGACGAAGCAAGCCACTGGGATGCTTTGCACATGGGCTATGACGTAGACCGCGTGAACCATAGCGAGATTTACAGCGACCACGGCAAGCACACAAACATGGTTGAGTCGTTCTTCTCCCGTCTGCGCAACATGATCCAAGGCCAGCACCACGGCGTGTCCCCCAAGTACCTGCACCAGTATGCCAACCACTCCGCATGGTTGGAAGACAACCGCCGCACCGACAACGGCACCATGGCGCACATCGTTGTGTCTAACGCGATGGACGCGCCCGTGTCGCGGAACTGGAAAGGCTATTGGCAGCGTGCGGCTTGATCAATTTTCAACTTATTTTGTTACAGCAAATTGACAACACACAAAATATAGTAAGGCGCAATAGACTCACACATGAGAATCGGGTAAAGAAAAAGCGCATAGGTGTTCAGACCTATGCGCTCTAAGAAACCCACCGTTTGGCCGGTGGAAATTTTGTGAATTCACACTGACACAGATGCGTCAAGTGAATCATAAAGTCAAGCCGGTCATTTTGTTCTTGAAAGGACAATTAATGACTAACGACACCCAAAGCATCCTTTGCGGCTCTTGTCGCGTACCTCTTGAAGGTCCCACTGACAGTCAGGATCAAGACCTCTTTTCCTGCCCTATTTGCGGGATTAGCGACACACGTGAAAACGTCCTCGCTGAGGTCAAAGCCTTCCTCACAGAAGCCGCAAAGCACAGTATGCAAAAATCTATGCGGCAGTCTTTCGGGCGAAGCAAGGGCATCAAGTTCACGTCGAAGCCCATCCCAAAGAAGGTTCATAGGTTCATCACTAACCATAATCTCTAACTCCTACTGGCTGGCCCTACGGGGCCAGCCTCCACAAACACCCATCTGGCCCGAAGTCCTGCACCACTATCCCTGCCTTTTTCATTTTCCACAAGCACTGGTCTACGCGACGATAGGCCACTTCGGGCGGTATCTCTGGTCGCTGTGCTGAAACATGCCGCACAATATCTCTGCGCAGTTTTGGCCCGTCTCTGAGCGCGTTCATTACCATAGCGCGGGTGTGGCCCCTCCCCGCAGCGCATGACCGCCTAGCAGGTAACACGGTGGGCATGTGAACCCCACGCAACACCAGCAACGCCTCAACATGCCCCAGCCCGTCACCATCGCCTCTTGTGATCTGCTTTCGCAGCGCCAGTAGCGCGTTATCTATCGACTTGTCCAACATGGGCCAAGAATAGCCGTTTGGGATTCACAAGTGTTGGTGCGTTTGATACATAAGGCCGAAAATATCCCGGGGGAGGCGTGAAACGCCGGGGGCAGAGCCCCCAGCATTCCGTTCTATTCGTCGCCAATTTTGTCTTGGGTCTTGGTTTCAAAATCTGACGCGTCGTGACGTTCATGCAATTGCATGGACGGCTCTCCAAACGGACGGTTCACCATACGTCCGCGCGTCACGGCAGGTCGTGCATCGATTTTTTCGGCCCAAGCCATGACGTGTTTGTAGCTTTTCACGTCCAGGAATTCAGCGGCCTCATAAAGACGTCCCAGCACCAACTGGCCGTACCAGGCCCAAATCGCCATATCCGCGATCGTATAGTCTTCGCCTGCGATATAAGACGTTTCCGCCAGTTGCCGGTCCAACACATCCAGCTGGCGCTTGGTTTCCATTGTGAAGCGATTGATGGGATATTCATACTTTTCTGGTGCATAGGCATAAAAATGCCCGAAGCCGCCACCCAAATACGGGGCGCTGCCCATTTGCCAGAACACCCAATTCATGACTTCGGCTTTGGCTGCTGGATCTGTCGGGACGAAGGCGTCAAATTTTTCCGCCAGATATAGCATAATCGACGCGCTTTCGAACAAGCGCACAGGTGTGTCGCCCGACCGGTCCATCATGGCGGGGATTTTGGAATTCGGATTGATTTCGACAAAACCGGACCCGAATTGATCCCCTTCACCGATGTTCACCAGATAGGCGTCATATTCCGCGCCCTTGTGGCCCGCTTCCAAAAGCTCTTCCAAAAGTACGGTCACTTTAACGCCGTTTGGCGTCGCCAGTGAATGCAGCTGCAAGGGGTGCTTGCCGATCGGCAGTTCCTTGTCATGGGTGGGCCCTGCGATGGGGCGGTTGATATTGGCGAATTTCCCGCCTGAAGACGTGTCCCATGTCCAGACTGCGGGGGGGGTGTATGTTGGGTCGCTCATGTGACGTGCCTTTCGGGTAAATTCTGTCGGCTTAACCTATGTCATGTGGTGCGCGGCGCAAGGAGGGTGGCACGCAGAAGTGATGACATCCGTCGCGTCATTGGTTTAATAAAGTGAACAAAAGAGTCAAAAAGTTATATTTTTATAATGATCTGACCAGGGCTACATCATGTTCCAACGCACACAAAGGAACGCGCCATGGATATGCTTGCAGACGTTGCCGCCACGATCATCGCTCAGATGCAAAAGCCCACGCTGGCTTTCTTGATTGGGGGGATGATGCTGGCCGCCTTGGGCAGCAAGCTAGAAGTGCCCGAACCCGTTTATAAATTCATTGTATTACTGCTGCTTCTCAAGGTTGGGATGGGTGCGGGTATTTCGGTGCGGGAAGCGGATTTTGTCGAGCTTTTGGTGCCCGGCCTGTTGGCGGTGGCCGTCGGGGTGACGATCGTTTTGTTGGGCAGTCGCACTTTGGCGGGGTTCAAGGGTGTGTCCAACACCGATGGCATGGCGACGGCGGGCTTGTTTGGTGCCGTTTCGGCCTCCACTCTGGCTGCGGGCATGTCTATTTTGGACGGCGAAAGCATCTACTATGAAGGGTTCATTGCCGCCCTCTACCCATTCATGGATGTTGCCGCATTGGTCACGGCCATCGTGCTTGCCAAAATGGCTGCGGCACGGAAATCAGCGTCTTCTGTGCAGGGCGGCGTTATGACAATGGGGGGCGATACGCCCATAAATCGCAACGCCAAAGAAGATGCTGAAATCGAAGATGGCCTAATCAAAGGCATTCTAACCGATACCTTGAAAAGCAGTGCGATCTCCGCGCTTTTGCTGGGCCTGGCCCTTGGGTTTTTTGCACGGCCCGACAGCGTCTACGCCAGCTTTTATGAACCACTTTTCCGGGGGCTACTGTCTGTTTTGATGTTGATCATGGGCATGGAGGCGTGGTCGCGGCTGGCGGATTTGCGCAAGGTGGCCCATGCCTACGTTATCTATGGGCTGACCGCGCCTTTGGTACATGGCATGATCGGCTTCGGTGCCGGATTGATTGCCCATCACATGACGGGCTTTTCAGCGGGCGGTGTGGTGCTTTTGGCTATTATGGCGGCCTCCAGTTCAGATATTTCGGGGCCGCCGACGATGCGCGCGGCATTGCCCGAAGCCAATCCTTCCGCCTATGTGGGGGCATCTACCGGTCTTGGAACGCCTGTCGCCATCCTAAGCATTCCAATGTTCATGGCCTTGGCCGACTGGGCCATCGGGTTCTAGGGGGCATTGGGCTGCCCTTCGGTTGAAGCGGCCCCTTTGCGTTGCGACCAGACAATTGCAACCAAGATGATCGCCCCGCCTGCAAGCGTTTGTATGGCGGGGTGTTCGTTTAGGATCAGCAGGGCAAGAACCGGGGCCAGCGGCATTTCCAAAATCGAAAGCAATGCGGTTTCTGCCGAAGGCAGGCGTCGTGCCCCTTCGGACAAGGTGACGGATGCAACTGCAAACACCAGTCCAAACGCCGCCAGAACGGGAAGATCCGAAATAGGGACGTCAAACGGGGCGCCCAGAATGGCGGCGATGGGCAGTAGAATGATGGAAGACAAAGCCGCAGGCAGCGCGGCTGGTGTTTCGGGGAAGCGACGGTAGATGACCATGCTGCCTGCCATCATACATGTCATCCACAAGGCCAGCGCGTCCCCTGCGATGTGTAACGATCCAAGTGAACCGGACAGAATGACAAACACGCCTGCAAAAGCTGCGGTACTTGCGATCATGACGGTTTTTGTGGGCGCTTCCCGGATCAGACCCCACGCCAATGCGGCGGCGACAAAAGGGGCAGCGGCGTAGATGATGGCGACATTGGCCACGGTGCTCAGCTTGAAGGCCGGAATGAAGGCCGCTGTGCCAGAGGCCAGCAGCAAGGCCGCGCCGTAGGCAGGCCGGGTCATTGCCCGAGCTTCCCGACGCAACGCACCGCGCAGCCCAAGGTACAGCAACGTGAAACTTGCTGCAAAGACCCCGCGCCAGAAGATGATGTCCCATGCGGCTGTCTCTACGCCTTTGGTGAAGATACCCGCGCTTGAGAAAACCACGGCTGAGACAATGACCAGAATAACGCCGATGCGGCGTTGGGGGTGTTGTGGATGATTTGGCATAGGTGCTGTCCTGTTGTTTGGCGCAGCAGTAATGCATGTCTCCTGACATCTGTGTGTCAGTGGTGTTAGTCTATGAGGGCACAAAAAGGGGACAAGCCTGTGTCAAAAACCAATCGCTTTTTTGAAATCATTCAAATGTTGCGGATGAGCTCCCGGCCGGTGTTGGCGCAGGAATTGGCCGATGCGCTAGAGGTTTCGGTGCGGACGATCTACCGTGATATTGCGACGTTGCAGGCCCGCCAGACCCCGATCTATGGGGAAGCGGGGGTAGGCTATGTCATGCGCAAAGGGTATGATTTGCCAAGTCTCAATCTGGATATGGAAGAAGCCGAAGCTGTGGCTGTGGGCCTCAGTATGATCGCACGGACCGGTGATGCTGGCCTGTGGCGTGCGGCGGAGCGGGCTGCACGTAAATTGCATCAGGTGGCCCCGGGCACGCGCCAGCTTGTGGCGTCGTCCTACGGGGTCGAAGCGACGCCGGTGGATCTGGGGTTGGTGCGCCGCGCCATCCGCGATGAACGCAAGCTGCGCATCACCTATAGTGATGTGAACGACCACCTGACAGAACGTGTGATCTGGCCCATCGCAATGGTCTATTACATGGATGCTGCTATGGCTGTCGGGTGGTGTGAATTGCGCTGTGGTTTGCGGCACTTTCGCATGGACCGCATGCCTACATGCGTTGAAACAGAACACCATTTCGCGGGGCAGGGGGCGGCGTTGCTTGCGCTTTGGGAAGCTACCCAGAAGGATGAAACGGTTTCCACCCGTGCGCTTAGAGGGTCCGGACCCTAGGTTTTTAACCGCGACCGTTTCAGACTTTTTTGCTTTTCACCAAAGCCCGCACAATCGCAAAGATGGTCAGTACGGTCAGCCCCCAGAAGAACCATGTGATTGGGCCACGCAACAAGATCATGGGATCGCTGCCCGACATCAACATGGATTGTCGAAAGTTGTCTTCCAACAAAGGGCCAAGAATGAAAGCGATCAGGAAAGGCGCTGCAGGGACGCTGTACCGCATCATCAGATACCCGACCCAACCCATGACGAACATCACCCCCACATCGAAGATGTTGTTGTTTACCGCGTACACGCCGTAAATGCACAGCACCAAAACGGCAGGCATGAGGATGCGTTTGGGGAGGTCTGCCACAAAGCGAAACCCTTCGATGGCAACGCTGCCGACAACGAACAAAAAGGCCGAGCTGACGATCAAACCGATGAACAGCCCATAGACAATATCCGCGTTTAACAAAAACATCATGGGCCCGGGTTGCAGGCCATGCACCATAAAGGCGCCGATGATGATGGCCGTGATGACATCACCGGGCACGCCAAGCGCCAACAGCGGGATCAGCGTAGCCCCTGCCACGCCGTTGTTGCCGGCCTCAGAGGCGGCAACGCCTTCGATTTCACCGGTGCCAAACTTGTCTTTGTTGGATGATTTTCGTCGGGCTTCGGAATAGCTCAGAAACGCGGACGGGGCGGCGCCGATGCCTGGAATAGAGCCAAGGAATACCCCGATCATGCTGCCACGGATTATGGATTTGAAGCTGCGGCGGTAGTCCTTGAAGCTGACCTTGCTTTGGCCCAATGCGCGGGCCTTTCCCAAATGCGCGACAGGGTTCCACGCCATTGCGATGATTTCGGGGATGGCAAACAACCCGATCAGCACGGCGATGAAATTCAAACCGCCCATCATGTTGGGATCGCCAAATGTGAAACGGTTCGTGCCATAGACCAGATCAAGGCCCACAGTCGCCAGCAGCAACCCCAACATCGCCGACAAAGCACCGCGCAACAGGCTTTCGCCGGATACACCCGCGATGATGGTCAGTGAAAATAGAATGAGTGCAAAGAACTCCGGCGGTCCAAAACTAAGGGCAAAGGATGCCAGCCATCCCGCAAACAGGATCAACGCCAGGTTTGATACCAGATCGGCGGTGCAGGATGCCCAAAGCGCCATACCCAAGGCACGGCCCGCTTCGCCTTTTTCTGCCATGGGATAGCCATCCAGAATTGTGGCCGATGACGCGGGCGTGCCCGGTGTCTTGATCAGGATTGCAGGGATCGATCCCCCGAAAATGCCGCCCTTGTACACACCCAACAGCAACAAAATGCCGGTGATGGGTTGAAGGGAAAACGTAAAGGGCAAGGTCAACGCGACAGCCATCGTCGCGGACAAACCCGGAATGGCGCCACCCACAACGCCGATGCAGATGCCCGCAAAAAGCGCCAGAAAGGCTTCGAATGATGCGACAAGGCCAAGCCCTGCCATCAGGCTGTCGGCAAAACTCATGGCAGTCTCACAAAGTTGCCTTGCGGGATGGCCACACCGGCGACATGCGCAAAGAAGATGTACAATCCCAACGGGATCAAAATTGCGCAGGCCAATGCGATGCGCGGGTGCCGTGTGCGAAACAGGATCGCCGTGACAAAGAAGACCAGCATGGTGGTCCAGACCATGCCAAGGCGGGGCAGCGCCAACATGGTCAACGCCATGATGACCGCCAATGCCGTCAAACGCAGCCATGACGCGCCAACGGTTTCGGTTGCGGCATCCTGTGTGACGTCAGGGCTGGCGAAGCGCCCCACAAGGATTAATCCCAAACCGATCAATCCCGTAAGCCCCGTCAGAACATAAGGCCAAAATGTCGGAGACAGCACAATGTTCGACACGTTGCTGGGCGATGACACCCATGTCGGGATCGCAAGAAACCCCAAAAAAAGCGCCGCGATACACGCGCCGATCCCCAGCCTAAGCTGAACGACTTTTGGTGACATGTCAGCTGTCCCTTGTTATGGACGCGGCCGCCTGGTGTCGGGGGCCGCGTCAGGTCGCAGTGCTTTGCAAAAACGACCAGATGTCAGCCTTCGATGCGCATACCCAATTCGTCCACAAGATCGCGAAAGATTGTGTATTGGCCTTGAATAAAGGCATTGGCCTCTTCGGGGTCCATCAATTCGATGACTGATCCCCTTGCGCTCATGGTTTCGTTGAACTTGGCATCTTGGGTGGCTGCGGCCATCCATTCACCCCAGTTCGCGGCGACATCGTCAGGCAAATCATCCGGCCCTGCGATGCCTGTCCAACCAACCAGCTTGTTCAGGCGGTCTTTGCCCAGATCATTGGCGGTCGGAGCGTCAAAACCCACAACGGGTTCCGGTGTTGTCACCATCAAAGGCTTCAGCTGACCATTGGCCACAAAGCCCGCCAAAGCGGAAGAGTTGGTGCATAAAAACGTCGCGGTGCCGTTCAAAACAGCTGTCGCGGCAGCGCCGCCACCCTTTTGTGGAATATGTGTTGCGGCCGTAAGGGGATCATCCACGCCAAATTCCTTCAGCACCATGGCACCCGCCAAATGCAACAACGACCCGACACCGGAAGAACTGTAGCTGACGCCACCTTCGGCGACTTTGGCAATCAGCTCGTCCATGGAATTTATGCCTGATGCAGGGGTTACAGCACATGCGACAGGGTTGATTTCATAGACCGTTACAAAGCGAAAATCGTCTAGCGTGTAAGGCAGTGTGGCTTTCATCGCGGGGTTCACCGAATGGGACCCGACACGTGCGAACAACATCGTATAGCCGTCGGCTTTGGCATTTTGAACTGTAACGGATCCGGTAGCACCACCCGCGCCAGTCACATTGGCCATGATCAGGGGCTGACCCACCGCATCGCCCAAAGGTTCGGCGATGGTGCGTGCAGAAATGTCTGTGGCGCCGCCTGCGCCGTAAGGGATCACCATCTTGATGGCCCGTTCGGGGTATTCAGCGGCGGCCGCTGTCGCGGACAATGCCGCGCCCAACGCAAGTGCGGATGTCAATTTGTAAAATGTCATGATGTCCTCCCTATTGTTCTGTGCCAGTTGAAACCGGCTTGAGGGAAGTGTAGGCGTAAGCTGTGCTTAAAAGTAGTTAAAATATCTTACAGCTACTGAAAGAATAGCTTATGCTGTGTCGGAGCCTGAAATGACCATTCGCTTGTTGCGCACCTTGATTGCGATTGCCGATACACGCACGTTTACGGCAGCCGCTGGGGTTGTGCATGTGACCCACGCGGCTGTCAGCCAACAAATGCAAACCTTGGAAGCTGACCTGGGCGTCGCCCTTTTCAATCGCAGCACACGCACCCCTGAATTAACTCCGGTGGCGCATCAGATTGTGGCCAAGGCCCGCAAACTGGTTGCGGATTATGACAATCTGGTGCCGTCGGTTTTGGGGGATGGCGGCTTGAACGGGTTGGTGACATTGGGGGTGTTGCGCACCACTTTGACCGGGTTGACGCCACAGGCCATGGCCATTCTGAAAACCAATTTTCCCGATGTCGGATTGCGCATCCGTCCGGGTTTGACAGGTACATTGTTGGCCGATGTCGCACGCGGTGATCTGGACGCGGCCATCGTCACAAAGCCACATTTGATGCCAGACGGCATTCAGTTCCGCGATCTGACAGAAGAACCGATGGAGCTGATCGCCGCTATGGAGGAACAAGGTGATGATCCAATTGCCTTGCTCAAAACCCGTCCCTTTATTCGATTTAACCGCAATGCCGTGGTCGGCACCCTGATCGACAATTGGATTTTGTCCAAAGGGTTACGTGTGATGGAAACTATGGAGTTGGACAGCCCCGAAGCCATCTCAAGTATGGTGCGGGCCAACCTTGGGGTGTCCATCGTACCGAGTCTTGCCGTTAAACCGCTGGAAAGTGTGCCGGTGAAGCGATTGCCGTTGGGGCAGGACGCGCCGACGCGGATATTGGGGCTGGCATATCGCAAGGATCAGTTGAAAATCCGCCTTCTGGACGAACTTTTCGCCATTCTGCAACGCGTTGTCGAAAAGGCGGGATCATGAATTTTGATCTGTTGCTTTATCTTGTACTTGGGGCCGTCGCTGGCGGGTTTATCAACGGTCTAGCAGGCACAGGCACGGCCTTGTTCGCGCTGGGCTTTTATCTGGTTGTGCTAGAGCCAATCACGGCCGTTGCTGTTGTCGCCTTCATGGCTGTGCTTGCCGGGATACAGGGCCTTTGGATCGTGCGGGCGCAGATTTTCAATGAGCCGCGCCGCTTGTTGCGTTTTGTTGTTCCAGGGCTTGTGGGCGTGCCGTTGGGGTTGCTGTTGTTGGGGCTGATCAACGCGAGCTTGCTGCGCATCGCGATTGCCACTTTGCTGATTGTGTATGGTGGATATTTCACTTTTCGGGCCGCTTTGCCCGCGTTCTCACGTAAAACGCCGCTGTTGGATGCAGCTGTGGGGTTTATTGGTGGTGTGTTGGGTGGGGCTGCGTCCGTGTCAGGGGCGATCCCGTCCATGTGGTTATCTTTGCGTCCTTGGACAAAGTCGGAAATGCGGGCCGTTTTGCAGCCCTATAATATGGCCACGCTGTGCACCACAGTCACGCTTTTGGCCGTCAAAGGGGCCTACGATGCGGTCGCGTTTCAAGCGTTGATGGTCACTGTTCCTTGCGGACTGATTGCGGCACAAGTGGGCATCATGGTGTTTCGCAGGCTTAGCGATATCGCGTTCCGGCGGCTTTTGATCGGTCTGACCTTGTTGATGGGGATAGGCATTATGGTCAGCGAAGTGCTTTAGGGTCAGGCCCCATTGATTCTGCGCCGTCAGCGGCAATTTCACAAGATTTCAGTGGTTTGGGCCGTGCCGCAAATAGTAGTTCTATTTGCAAGCGTTCCACGACGCTGAAATGAAGTGAAATCGTCGCCCTCTGGGTTTGACAGATTTTCCCGCTGACAGCGTCACATCTGTTTGAAATAGAACCACTATTCTTGCACAGATGCTTCTTGTCAGCGAAAAAATCTGTCAAACTGACGGCGCAGAATTAATGGGGCCTGACCCTAGATCACCTCATCCGTGCGGTCGTCGCTTTCACCATAACGCTTAAGGGTTGCAGGGCGTGTGCCTTCATAGACCCGTTCTACATTATGTGCGATTTTTGCGTTTTCGCGTTCAAACAGGCAATCACCGTTCATGTCAGACGCCACGATAAACGGCCCCATGCGGTTGCATTTTATTACCCACATGGCTTGCGCGATGCCCAGTTCCTCGTTCCAGTGTACGGCTTCTACGTTTTCGACGCCGCGCCCCAACAACGCGCCTGTACCGTAACCCACGGTGGACAGATAAACAGCACCATTGGGCACGAAGTAGTCCTTGTAATCCTTTGAGGTCATACCCCCCTTGCCGACGATCAGCTTTGCGCCCGTTTTGGCCATCCATTCAGGCAACCATTTGGCAAAACGGAAAGATGCGGTTGCCGTGACCGCCCCCATGTCAAAACTGCCATCCGCGTTGATCCGAGCAGCAGGAGAACAATGAAAGTTCGCCGCCGACTGGCTTGGTAATTCCATAGGAATGTTGGCTTTTTCCTCAAGTGCGCGCATGTAGACCCCTTCGCGCGCAGTATACATCAGTCCCGTCAGGTACACGATATCGCCAAGGCGCAGGTCCGCGATGGCGGCGTCTGTGGGGGTGGTGGACAACTCGACTTCGCGCAAGCTCATTCCGCAGCCTCCTGCAGGGGTTCCCAATCGACGGTTTCGCGCCGTTGATAAGGCGTGAACCAATCGGGGTCAGTGCGATGTTCGATCCGTCCGTCTGCGTGGATGCGGGCCACAGCGCGGCGCGATGACAGGCAGAACGCATGCACAGACATTGGCATCCCGCCCGTGTGGCAATAGCCCACCTCGATGTTGCAATCGATCACCATGTTTTTGCCGACAAAGCCCATAGCCCCCATGCCAATAGAGTTGCCAAGTTCTTTGAACTCCTCCTCCATCTTGGCGATTTCGGGGTCGCTGTTGCGGCTGCCGACGATGCGCAAGGTAGAGGCGCGTTTTCCCAAAGTCATGCAAATGTCTTTTGATCCACCAAGCCCGATGCCGATGATCGCAGGTTGGCAGGCAAGGCCACGTTTGCCGAAAGCCATGAGGCTATCAAGGTAAAACCGTTTGATGCCCTGAATGCCGTCGCTAGGGAACAACATCCTGTAATCACTTCCAAAAAGCCCGCCCTTGTGAACGGTGATCAGGTCGATCCAAGCGCCATCCGGTTCAAACCCGTATTCGATTTCGGGTGCGCCTATCCCGACGTTGTTATTGTGATCTGTGCGCCACAAAGGGTGTACGCGATTGGGGCGCAAAGGCACCCCGTTGGTGGCATTGGCGGTGGCGCGGCGCAGGGCGGCTTCGAGTGCGATCATACCGCCCTCGATCTGTGCATCATTGCCCATTTTGACAAACCAACGCGGCACGCCCGTGTCACCACACATCGCGCGGCGGTCTTCCTTGGCGGCCTCGTAGTTTTCCAGCATGGCTTTGAGGACAAAGGACGACAGGTCGCCGTCTTCGGTCTTGGCTGCCTGTTGAAGCCCGTCAAGGTAGTCCTGAGGGATCTCAATCGCGGCCTTGTCCATGAGGGTTTCGGCGGTGGATTGGATGAGGGAGATAGGGATCACGTTCCGTTTCCTTTTTCCTGTGCCGGGACTGTTTCGACAATAGTTATGAGCCAAAGCTTTTTGCGGTTGTCTACAAAGCTCACGCAAAACGTGTTTTCGGTGTTGGTGATAGGCGTGTAGTCAACCATCTGCTCGAACAAATCTGGCTTTGCATTGTCCTGAAGATTGCGAAACTCGCATGACACTGACTCTTCAATAAATGCCAAAGCTGCGAGTTCGTAAGTTGTTTCGCGCTGTTGCGAAATATACGTTTCACCGTCTCGATCGACAACAAAAGTAAATAACTTCATGGTACTGCCACCAAAGTCTCCGGCGCATCCTCAGGCAAAACGGTTTCGCCGGGGCGCACGATTGTGAATTGAACGGGTTCGCGGGTAACTTGAACGTTTTCGCCACTCATTTGCGCCACCGTGAAATCGCTGTCTTCCATGGCACCTGCATCGGGGAAATCTTCGCGGAAATGTGCGCCGCGCGAGTTTTCGCGTGCGATACCAGCCTTGGTGATGACTTCGGAAATATCACACAAAGAACGCAGGTTCAGCCAATCGTGCCACGTCAGGTTAAACGCAAGATTGCTGTTGTCGACGCCCACGTCCATCAGCGCGACCGACACCTGTGCGATGCCTGCCAACCCGCGTTTCATGCCAGCTCCGGTGCGCATCACGCCGACCTCTTCCCACATCAAATCTTGCAGCTGTTTGCGTAGGGGCAGCACCAGATCGGGCTTTTGCGTCAGGGGATAGATGGCGCGTTCCAATTCTGCTGCCAGCACGGTTTCGTCCGGATCGCGCAGGGTCATGCCGACCACATCGCGCCCCATGGTGTCGCCTGCGATGCCGCCATAGACGGTGGAATTGGCCACACCATTGCCTCCCAAGCGGTTGGAGCCATGCGCGCCGCCTGCGTCCTCGCCCGCCACATAAAGCCCTTCCATGGCCGTGCGTGTGTCCACGTCCACAACCACACCGCCCATGAAATAGTGCGCTGTCGGCACGACCTCGACCTTGCCTGTGGCCAGATCAAAACCTGAATCTGCACATCGGTTTACCATGCCTTTGAACTTCTGACGCACAAAATCCGGTCCCAGATGCGACATGGAAATGAACACACCCTCTTGGTCGGGATTGTTGTTTTTGCGCATTTCCGCGTAGATGCCGCGGCTGACGACATCGCGTGTGGCGCGTTCGCCTTTGGGATCAAAGTCGAACATAAACCGTTGCCCTGCATGGGAAATCAGCTGACCACCTGCGCCGCGCAGTCCTTCTTCCAGCACCGTGCCAGTCATGCGGGTGTGGTCCCCCGCCAAAAGCCCTGTGGGGTGGAATTGCACCATTTCCATATCGCGCAGTTTCAGCCCTGCGCGTAACGCCATCGCCAGCCCGTCCATCGTTTTGTCGCCGCTGGGGGTGTGGTATTTATACATGGTCGGGCCGCCACCGGTGCCCATCAGCACGGTCTTGGCCCGCACCAAACGGAACTTTCCGGTGCGCATGTCGATCATCAAAACACCTGCTAAGGCGCTACCATCCTTTGTCGGGATCAGACCCACCGCGCGGTGTTCCTGTAGCTTTTCGACCCCGCTGGCCAGCACCTTTTCCATCAAGCGATTGATGATTTCGATGCCTGTCAAATCGCCTTTGTGAACCGTTCGATCGGCGGTTTGGCCTGCAAAGGCCTTTTGGTGCAGTGATCCATCTGGGTTACGATCAAAGAAGCAGCCGACCTCATTTTCCAATTCGCGGATACGCACCACAGCCTGTTCGCACAGCCGCCATGCCATGTCTTGGTCGGGCAGCCATTTGCCACCGTTGATCGTATCCATAAAATGCCGTTCAACAGTGTCGCCGCCACCAAGCGCCACGTTGTAGCCGCCTTGTACCATCCGCGTGCAGCCGCATTTTCCGATCAATCCTTTGACGGCGATGGTGATTTTGGTGCCTTCCGGTGCCGTTTGCCCAGCGTGAAGGGCCGCGAACAGGCCCGCGCCGCCCGTGCCAAGGATCAGGATGTCGGTGTCGTGCCGTTCAATATCAGAGACGCGCATGGGTCAGATCGCTTTCATGAAAAACAGGCAGGCCACGGCGAAAGACGTCGCAGTTGCCAAAGCGGCCAATGTTTTTTGGGGTGGGGTCCAGGGCACCCATTCCATCGCCATCAGGCGCAGGCCACCGAACAAGTGCACCGCCAGCAGGAACACCAGCCCGAATTCTGCCAGTTTGAAGACAAACATCTCCGAAAACTGCAAACCTGCATCCATCGCGGCGGCCCCGTGCAGGGCTTGACCCAGAAGCAGAAAGTGCAGGGGCAGAAACAGCGCCAGCCCGATACCGGACAGACGGTGCAAGACATAAGCCAACCACAATGGGTGGGCACGCGATGTGATGCTGGGTTTGCTCATGCGTTGACACCTGTGGCGAAAGTCACGGCCCAAACGGCGCGTCCGCCCAGTATCAACAGGATAAGACCAAAGCCCCACATGAACCCTTCAAGCACAGGACCTTTCAGCCCGCCCCATTCATGCGCCACAGTTCGCAGCCCGATTGCGCCATGCACGGACACGGCGATCACGAAGGTGCCGTAGAACAGGAACCATGCCAGTGACCCTTGGGTGCGTCCCAGAATTTCTGCGGCCGACACGCCGCCTTGGATGGCGTAGATCATTACAGCCAGATGGCCCAGAACCAGCGGCGCCATCAACAGGGCGGTGATCCGTTGCAGCATGTAAAGGCGCAGGGTCAGCATCTAACGGTCCTTTTTGAAAAAGGAGGTGTTGAAAAAGGATTTCGCCGTTTCGCGTTTCAGCCCCGCGATGGCGGACATCGGATCCAGATCATTGGGGCAATAGATGGTGCAGGACCCCATTGAATGACAGTTGTGGCAGCCGCCCGTTCCTGAAATGGCGTCCAGAATGGCCACGCGACCGTCGTCTTTTGCGTCGTTCAAAAGCGTCCACGCGCGCTGCAAAGCGGCAGGGCCAAGGTAGTCGGGGTTGCCCGACACCGTGTCGCAGGCCGCGTAACACACTGAGCAGTTGATGCACTCAATACCTGCGTTCGCCTCAACCCGTGCAGGGGCCGTTTCATTGATGGGGGCGATGGGGTCGTCACGGGTCAATGCGCCGTGATGTACCCCTTCTGCGGCGACCCATTTGTCGAAAAACGGGTCCATGTCCACAGCCAGATCCTTGATAACCGGCAGATTGCGCAGAGGGCCGATTGTGACGGCGTTGCCATCCAGAACCTTTGAAATATGGGTGCGACACGTCCAGCGCGGCACGCCGCCCACCATCATCGCGCAGCTGCCACACATGCCCACACGACAGGCAAAGCGGTAGCTTAGGGTTGGGTCGGCGTTTTGCTGGATCCAGGATACCACGTCCAGCACGGTTTGATTGTCGTAGGCGGGGACCTCAAATTCGGTCTGTGCGCCATTTGCATCTGGCCCGCGGTCAATGGTGACTTTTAGATGATCAAAGGGCGGATCGGTGGGCATAGGCGGCTTTGTCTTTCAACAGATGTTCGTTTTGTGGCACAGTGTAGACTAAAGTTACGCTTTATAAACGCGACAATTTCTTTCTATTTTCGTTAGTCGCCCTAACAAAAAACAGCACATCAAGAGGTGATTATGTCATCATCACAGGCTCCGACAGGACCGGCCCCAACATTGCAGCAGCTTTTGGAAAGCAGGTATAGTGATGCGCCCGCTGTAGATGCGGCATATGATATTCCGGCTTTGCGTGGCATCGCAGGGCGCGGTTCGTGTCGCAGCTTTGTAGATGCACCGGTGCCAGATGCGATGGTGCAGGTGCTGTGTGCGACAGCTTTGGCGGCACCCACCAAAAGCGACTTGCAACAGCGCGACATTGTTCTGGTTCAGGATCAGACCAAGCGTGCCGCTTTGGCACAGCTTGTGGCGGGGCAGGCGTGGGTGGCGCAGGCCCCGCTGATTGCAGTCTTTTGCGGCAACAATCGCCGCCAAAGACTGTTGCATGAATGGCAGGATGTGCCGTTTGCCAATGATCATCTTGATGCGTTTTTCAATGCCGCCACAGACGCGGCTATCGCGCTTGGTGCTTTCGTTACAGCCGCAGAGGCGCTTGGCCTTGGATGTTGCCCTATAAGTGCTGTGCGCAATCAGGCGCAGGGGGTGTCTGATATGTTGGACTTGCCGCAGCATGTGTTTCCTTTCGCGGGGCTTGCCATTGGGTTTCCGTCCGTCCCTTGTCAGATTTCACCACGCCTGCCGATGGCGGTTACGGTGCACAAAGACCGCTATTGTGAAGATGATGTGAAGGAAGCAGTGGAAATATATGACCGCGACAGGACCCAGCGCCAACCATATGCGCAACAGCGATTTGTGGGGGCGTTCGGCCACAGCGATACTTATGGGTGGTCTCAAGACAAAGTGCGCCAATACAGCCAGCCGGAACGTGCTGATTTTGCGCAGTTTGTGAAGGCCCGGGGATTTGCTTTGGACTAAGCGCAGACCGGACACTGACCGGACGGGGGCCGGAAACGAAAAAACCGCCCCAAAAGGAACGGTTTTTTCTAAAATACTGAAGCGTGGTGTTCAGCGCTAAGGGCTTAACCTTGGCGCGCTTTGAACCGGCGCTGTGTTTTGTTGATCACATAAACACGGCCTTTGCGACGCACAACGCGGCAATCACGGTGCCGGTTCTTGAGCGAGCGGAGCGAGTTGCGAACCTTCATGGTACGAATCCTTCCTGTCTGTCTGGGCGCGAGAACCAGCGCCGGGTTAATTTTTATGCCAAACCCTGCGGTCTGGCGGTGTGTCGGATGTCAGACCGAAGCCTGACAAGAAAGAATGGTGGGCGATACAAGGATCGAACTTGTGACCCCTTCGATGTCAACGAAGTGCTCTACCGCTGAGCTAATCGCCCACTTTTACCCTTGCGAAAGCCATGCCCCAAATAAAATGGGGCGCGAATTCACGCGCCGGTACGGGGGCGTATAAAAGGAGTCGCAAGCAGGATCAAGGGCTTTTGGACAATGTATCTTTCAGTCTATGTTAAAGTCGAGATCAGGAGCCAAAATGCCCAAGTTTGCTTATGAAGTTCTGCATCCCGACCACCATACGTCCTGTGTGGTTTTTGCATCGCCCCATTCCGGGCGCGATTATCCGTGGAGCTTTTTGCGCAAGACAGTGTTGGACGAACACACCATCCGGTCTTCCGAAGATGCCTTTGTAGATCAACTGTTTGACTGCGCCCCCAAGTACGGGGCGTCTTTCCTGAAAGCCGGTGCGCCGCGCGCGTTCATCGATTTGAATCGCAGCGCTGATGAGCTTGATCCGGCCTTGATTGAAGGGGTGCGTAAATCTGGGCACAACCCGCGCATCGCGTCTGGGCTTGGGGTTGTGCCGCGTGTGGTGGCCAACGGGCGGTCTATCTACCGGGGCAAAATTCCCTTGGCCGAAGCGCATCAACGCATCGACCGATATTGGCGCCCTTATCACACGCAGCTGCAAAAGATGCTGGATGCGGCGCATCAACGGCACGGGCAAACAGTTTTGATTGATTGCCATTCCATGCCGCATGAAGCCATGGACGGTGTTGCACGTGGTGGTATGCGCAGGCCGGATGTCGTGTTGGGTGACCGTTTTGGAGCGGCAGCAGGAGGCGAAATTGTCGACCGTATCGAAGCGGCTTTTGCATCGGCGGGCTTTATTGTGACGCGAAATGCGCCGTTTGCCGGGGCCTATATCACCCAAGCCTACGGGCGCCCGTCACGTGCGCAACATGCTGTGCAGGTCGAGATCGACCGTTCCATTTACATGAACGAACAGCTTATTCGGCCCAACGGGTCCTTCGATGACGTGCGCAAGGCTTTGCGGACCGTCGTAGCAGAGGTCGCGTCGATTGGTCAGGACCGTGTGCCTTTGGCGGCAGAGTAGTCTCGCTTTGTGCGCTGTGTCGCGGTAAAGGCGTGCATGGATACCGAATTTGAAATTTTTCTGGCCACAGCGCCGGGCTTGGAACCAGTTTTGCAGGCCGAAGCAGAAAGCTTGGGGTTTGCCGTGTCAGAGGCCGTGCCCGGCGGCGTGAACATTCGTGGCAGTTGGCATGACGTCTGGCGTGCCAATTTGCTGTTGCGCGGGGCAAACCGTGTGTTGGTGCGTCTGGGGTCTTTTCGCGTCATGCATTTGGCGCAGTTGGACAAACGTGCACGCAAGTTTCCATGGGCCGACGTTCTGCGCCCGGATGTGCCGGTAAAAGTTGATGTCGTTTGCAAAAAGTCACGTGTTTATCACGCGGGTGCCGCGACCCAACGCATTGAAAAGGCTTTGGTTGAAGAACTGGGGGCCACCGTGTCCAAGGACGCGGAACTGCGGGTTATGGTGCGTATCGAAGACGATCTGTGTACAATCAGCTTGGACACATCGGGTGAACTTTTACACAAACGTGGCCACAAAGAAGCTGTTGGCAAGGCGCCGATGCGCGAAACACTGGCCAGCCTGTTTTTGCGCCAGATGGGGTTTGACGGCACCGTGCCGGTCTATGATCCGATGTGCGGGTCGGGGACGTTTGTCATCGAAGCCGCCGAAATGGCGATGGGGCTTGCTGCGGGTCGTGCGCGATCGTTCGGGTTTGAACAGTTGGCGTCGTTTGATGCGGCAGCTTGGACTGAGATCAAGGCACATCACACCCAACTTAATGACGTTCAGGTCCAGTTCGCCGGATCTGATCGTGACGCAGGTGCCGTGCGTATGGCAAGCGCCAATGCAGAACGGGCTGGCGTCGCCGGGTGTGCATCCTTTTCCATGATGCCGTTTGCGGAAGCGTCACCTTTGGATGGTCCAACGGGTTTGGTCATGGTCAATCCACCTTACGGAGCACGCATCGGAAACAAAAAAGTGCTGTATTCTGTCTATGCGGGCCTTGGTGATGCATTGAAGACGCGTTTCAAAGGGTGGCGTGTCGGAATGGTCACATCAGAGCCGGGGTTGGCTCGTGCGTCCGGTTTGCCCTTCGCCAAGCCAGGCGCACCAGTGGCCCACGGCGGTTTACGTGTGAACTTGTTCCAGACAGGGCCGCTTTAGGGGGCTTAGCCCCCGTCTTTGCGGACTCTCCCGGGATTTTTTGGGAAAAAGACAGGGTTATCTAAGTGCCCGTCCTTTGAGGATTGCGTCTTGCCCGAACTTCTTTCTGATTTTGTCGGTGGCTTGTTCGGCCGCGTTGCGTTTTCCGGCTTGGGGGTCGAGGAGGTCGCCTGAAAGGTCTGCTGTGCCGGCATCGACAAGGTGCGAGATGCCGCAACCGATCAGCCGGTAGGGGCCTTCGTCGCCCACCTGATCGAACAAGGCCCGCGCCGTGCGGTAGATTGTGTCCGCCATGTTGCTGGCCCCATTCAGGGTAAGCCTGCGCGTGAGCGAACTGTGGTTGGCCCGTTTCAGTTTCAGCGTGACCACTTTGCCAGCTATGCCTTTGGCTTTGGCCCGATCTGATACTTGTTCAGCCAGCCGCCAGATGTGCCCATCAAGGATGTCGGTGCTGGCGGTGTCTTCGTTGAAGGTAGTTTCCTTGGAGATGGATTTCACAGGCTCATGCGCCGAAACCCGTCGTTTGTCTTCCCCCCGCGCCAGATGCCAAAGCCTGTCGCCCATCCCGCCAAATCGTGCAATCAGGTCGCTGCGGTCCCAGCGCAAAAGGTCTGAAAAGGTGCGAATACCTGCCTTGTCCAACGATGCGCGTGTGACGGCCCCGACCCCCCAGATCATGCTGACGGGTTTGTCCCGCAAAAAGTCATCGGTTTCGGCCTTTCCGATCACCGAGAACCCGTGCGGTTTGTTCAGATCCGAAGCGACCTTTGCGAGGAATTTGTTGTGACTGAGGCCAATAGATCCTGTCAGGCCCAATTCGGTCCGCATTCGTTTGATCAAACGCGCCAGCATAACGGCAGGCGGGGCGCCATGCAGCCGAGCGGTCCCCGATAGGTCCATGAAAGCCTCGTCCAGCGACAATGGTTCGATATCAGGGGTCAATTCTTCCATCATGGCGCGGATTGCCTTGGAGGCATCGACATAGGCTTGCATGCGGGGTTTGATAATGACGGCGTCGGGGCACAGTTTCAGAGCCTGAAACATGGGCATTGCAGAGCGCACACCGCGAATACGCGCCACGTAGCAGGCCGTGGACACGACACCGCGACGCCCACCGCCGATGATCACCGGTTTGTCGGTCAGGCTTGGATCGTCGCGCTTTTCCACCGACGCATAAAAGGCGTCACAATCCATATGGGCAATGGACAGCGTTGTGAGTTCGTCGTGATGTACCGTGCGCGGACTGGAACAGGCCGGGCAGCGCCGTCCGGTGTCAAATTCGTGCAGGCAATCGCGACAAAGGGCTGGCATTTGGATAGGTCTTTGGCTGTGATGGCGCCAGTTTAACGAAGGGATACACAGATGAACATGCCGTTTCACGGCGCAAAGCTGGCGTTGTTTCTGGGTGATGATCTGGCTGTGTTGTTGCGCGATGATTTTGATCATATCCCGTTTCCGGACCATTGGGATCTGCCCGGTGGCGGACGGGAAGGGAACGAGGTGCCGTTGGGATGTGCTTTGCGCGAAACCTATGAAGAGTTGGGGCTGACGATCGCGCCCGAAGACGTGTCTTGGGGCAAACGATTTGACGGTGGTCAGGGCGAGGTTTGGTTGTTTGTGGCGCATTTGCCTGCTGGTTTGGCGGATGGCGTCGTGTTTGGTGACGAAGGCCAGCGTTGGGCGTTGATGGCGCCGGATGTCTTTGTGGCACATCCCAAAGCCGTGCCAAACTTTGCGGCACGCCTGCGGCTTTATCTGTCTGGTGTCGCGGGGGATTTCTACGAAAAACCCCCCCGCTGATTGGCGGGGGGAGTTGACGAACCTCAGGAAGATGCGGTTCGTCGGGGAGTATCACCTGACACAAAGCTACCACCAAAGGGCGAAATCACCTAGTCAGGATATCCTGACCCAAACAAGATACGGTGGCGTGTGGTGCAAATCACACAGACTATAGTATTACTTCAAGCTGTCGATGATGGCCCGTGCCGCGGTGGCCGGGTTGTCCGCCTGCCAAACGGGTCGCCCCACAACGATGTGGTTTGCACCGTCTTTTATGGCTTGCTCGGGTGTTGCGACACGTTTTTGATCCCCAAGGGCGGCACCCGCCGGACGGACGCCAGGGGTCACGATCAGCTTGCCCTTTGCCTCGGGCAACGCGCGGATCAAAGCCGCTTCCTGTGGGGACGCAATAACACCGTCTGCCCCTGCCTCAAGGGCGCGCGCTGCGCGGGTTGTCACCAGATCGGGGATGTCTCCGGGTTGGATCATACAGGCATCCAGATCATTGCGATCGAGCGACGTCAGAATTGTGACGCCCAGGATTTTCATATCTGAACCGGCGGCCCCTTCTTTGGCGGCTTTGACCACATGGGGGTCTCCGTGCACTGTCAGAAAATCCAGATCGAACTGTGCAAGTCCACGCACGGCGGTTTCGACTGTGGCCGAGATATCGAACAGTTTCATGTCCAAGAAGATGCGCTTGCCGTGTTCTTGTTTCAACTCATGGGCCAAGGCCAGCCCGCCGCCTGTCAGCATGCCAAGACCGATCTTGTAAAAGCTGACGGCATCACCGATTTTTGCCGCCAGTTCCAAGCCTGCATGGGCATTGGGCACATCAAGTGCCACGATTAGTCTATCATCTGCCATATGCGTGTCCCTTCAATTTATGCTTTGGCGGGTGCTACCGGATGGGCGGGGCCAAGTCCATGTCTGGCCGTGGTTCGCGCATAAAAAGGCCCGGTACACCAAAGGTGACCGGGCAGGTATCAGAGACGTTGCAGGCAGGCAGCTTGTCTCTGGAGGCAGGCCCGTTGATGCGCGAGGACAGATCGCGCGTTGGCAGGGGCCTGCGGACGAGAATTCGGGTTAGGCCGCAAGTTGGCGCAGCATTGCGATTGCGTCAAAGGCCGGCTTTGGCACGGTGCGTCCTGCGCGTTGTGGTGCGATTGGGCCCGCAATGCGGTGGGATGCCAGGCCGGGTTTGCCCGCATATCTGCGCAGCGCGTGTGTGGTCAGGCCAGCGGCGGCGTCTTCAAAGCTCATGTCGATGGGGGCGTCGATGGCGCATGCGATTTTGCGCGATGCTGTGCCGTCGGAAACTGTAGCCAATGCCTCGAAGCTTTGGTTGGCTGCGTTGTAGAAAACGTTGCTCAGTTCAACTTTTGCCGTGATCATCTTTTACACCTGTATCTTGTTTGCTCTTCGTTAACTAACAATAGATGTGGGGATTTTGTTCCGTCTGTGTAGGGGGAATTTAGTGAACTTTTTGTGAATCGCCGTGTGATTCCATATTATTAAGGGAATTTTAACCATTTTCAGCCCCTTGAATTGCGCAGCTTTTTGCCCAAATCAAGCACGAGGCCCAACAATTCACGTGCTGCCTGGCGGGCGTGAAACATGACAACGGGCGCTTTAAAAAGGAGAATAGCCATGGACTTAAGCAAGTTCACGGAGCGGTCGCGCGGTTTCATTCAAGCCGCCCAAACGATCGCCACACGCGACAGCCACCAACGTCTGGTGCCTGATCACATACTAAAAGCACTGATGGACGATGACCAAGGTCTGGCAAGCAATTTGATTGCCAGCGCCGGTGGTGATCCCAAAGCTGTTTTAACGGCTGTTGACGTCGGTTTGAACAAATTGCCCAAGGTGTCGGGTGACGCAGCGCAAGTCTATCTGGATCAAGCCACCAACAAGGTTTTGGCCGAAGCCGAGGCCATCGCCAAGAAAGCAGGCGACAGTTTCGTTCCTGTTGAGCGTATTTTGATGGCGCTTTGCATGGTGAAGTCAGGCGCAAAAACTGCTTTGGAAGCTGGCAAAGTAAACGCGCAGGCTTTGAACGCGGCCATCAATGACATTCGCAAGGGCCGCACCGCGGACAGCGCCAGTGCCGAAGACGGGTATGATGCGTTGAAAAAATACGCTCAGGACCTGACGTCTCGCGCCGAGGAAGGCAAGATTGACCCGATCATCGGCCGCGACGAGGAAATCCGCCGCGCAATGCAGGTCTTGTCGCGCCGCACCAAAAACAACCCTGTGTTGATCGGTGAGCCGGGCGTTGGTAAGACAGCGATCGCCGAAGGCATGGCCTTGCGCATCGTAAACGGCGATGTGCCGGAATCGTTGCGCAACAAACGCCTGTTGTCGTTGGACATGGGGGCGTTGATTGCGGGTGCGAAATACCGTGGCGAATTTGAAGAACGCCTTAAGGCGGTCTTGACCGAAGTCACCGAAGCTGCAGGCGAAATCGTCTTGTTCATCGACGAAATGCACACGCTTGTGGGCGCAGGCAAAGCAGATGGCGCAATGGATGCGGCCAACCTGATCAAGCCTGCCTTGGCGCGGGGCGAATTGCACTGCATCGGGGCGACCACCTTGGATGAATACCGCAAATACGTCGAAAAAGATGCGGCGTTGGCACGACGTTTCCAGCCGGTTGTGATTGCAGAGCCGACGGTCGAGGACACGGTGTCCATCTTGCGTGGCATCAAGGAAAAATACGAATTGCACCACGGGGTGCGCATTTCCGACAGTGCTTTGGTGACGGCGGCCACGTTGAGCCACCGTTATATCACGGACCGTTTCTTGCCGGACAAAGCCATTGATTTGGTGGATGAGGCGGCAAGCCGCTTGCGTATGGAAGTCGACAGCAAACCCGAAGAGCTGGACGCGCTGGACCGAGAAATCCTGCAAAAGCAGATCGAAGCGGAAGCCCTGCGGTTGGAAGATGACGCCGCATCGGTGGACCGTCTGGAGACATTGGAAAAAGACCTTGCCGATTTGCAGGATCGCAGTGCCGAAATGACAGCGAAATGGCAGTCCGAGCGCGACAAGATGGCGGGCGCACGTGATCTGAAGGAACAGATCGACCGTGCCCGCGCAGAGCTGGACATCGCCAAACGTGAAGGCAACCTTGGAAAAGCAGGGGAGCTTTCGTATGGCGTGATCCCTGAACTGGAACGCAAGCTGGGTGAAGCGGAAGGGGCCGAAACCGAAGCCATGGTGGCCGAGGCCGTGCGCCCCGAACAGATCGCGTCGGTTGTCGAACGCTGGACGGGTATTCCAACGGCCAAGATGCTTGAGGGTGACCGTGAAAAGCTGTTGCGCATGGAAGATCAATTGCATTCCCGTGTCATCGGTCAACACAAGGCAGTTCAGGCTTTGTCCAACGCCGTGCGTCGTTCGCGTGCGGGTTTGAATGATGAAGACAGACCGCTGGGATCATTTCTGTTCCTTGGGCCTACGGGTGTCGGGAAAACCGAGCTGACCAAAGCCGTAGCAGAGTTTTTGTTTGATGATGACAGCGCAATGGTGCGCATCGACATGTCGGAGTTCATGGAAAAACACGCGGTGTCACGTCTGATCGGTGCGCCTCCGGGTTATGTTGGGTACGACGAAGGCGGTGTTTTGACTGAAGCCGTGCGGCGCAGACCGTATCAGGTTGTGCTGTTTGACGAGGTCGAAAAGGCGCACCCCGATGTGTTCAACGTGCTTTTGCAGGTGCTGGACGATGGGGTTCTGACTGATGGTCAGGGGCGCACGGTGGATTTCAAGCAAACGCTGATCATTCTGACATCCAACCTTGGGGCGCAGGCGTTAAGCCAGTTGCCGGACGGGGCGGATGCCAGCGATGCGAAGCGCGATGTGATGGACGCGGTGCGGGCGCATTTCCGTCCAGAGTTCCTGAACCGTCTTGATGAAACCATCATCTTTGACCGTCTGAACCGCAAGGACATGGACGGGATCGTGGACATTCAGATGGCGCGCTTGCTGCGCCGGTTGGCGGCGCGTAAAATCACGCTGGATCTGGATGATGGCGCACGTACATGGCTTGCGGACGAAGGCTATGATCCGGTGTTCGGGGCCCGTCCTTTGAAGCGGGTCATTCAGAATGCCTTGCAAAATCCGTTGGCTGAAATGCTGTTGGCGGGGGATTTGAAGGATGGCGATACGCTTGCCGTCAGTGCGGGCGTTGAAGGGTTGGTCATTGGTGATCGCATCGGGTCGTCAAATCGCGCCAAGCCGGACGAAGCTACGGTGCACTGACCACTGAAACGATGCGCAACATGTTGTCATGTGCGCACATGCCTAAGATATGAGAAACGGAAAAGGCCGGGGCAATCCCGGCCTTTTCTTATGAGGTTTCCATGCGACCCAAACTGGTTATTTTCGATTGTGACGGTGTCATCGTGGACAGTGAAAAAGTCACCAATGCGGTGATGCGCGACAATCTAGCGGGATATGGTCTGACCCTAAGCATCACGCAGATCATGGATTTGTTCGTGGGTGGCACCATGCAAGGCGTCATGGAACTGGCGCGCGACATGGGGGCGAAATTGCCAGAGACCTGGTTGGATGAGATTTACGGCGAGATGTTTGCAGCCCTAAGCCGCGATGTGGAGCTTGTTGCGGGGGTGGACACTGTTCTGGACCGGTTGGACGCGGCGGGGATACCCTATGCAATCGGGTCAAATGGGCCACATGCCAAGATGGACATCACCCTGACAAAAACTGCGATCAAAGCGCGATTTGAAGGGCGGATTTACTCACGCGAAGATGTGGCAGCACCAAAACCCGCACCGGATGTTTACCTGAAAGCGGCGCAAGACGCAGGTGTGGCCCCGACGGATTGTGTGGTTGTCGAGGATAGCGCATCAGGTGCGCGCGCCGCTGTGGCGGCCAAAATGCGCTGCTTTGGATTTCACGCAGACACACCGCGCAAAAAGCTAACGCCGCATTGCGACGCGCTTTTTGCGCGGATGTCAGATTTGCCGGATTTGCTTGGGGTTTAGGCCCAAGTTCTAGGCCCAAGCTCTAGGCAAAGATCAAGTCATCTGCGGTGATGTCTGCGATATCCGTGTCACGGATGGTCACAAAGTTGCCCGCGTCAATGAACAGGCGGGCATTGTCGCCTGACTGTACGATCCGCAAATCGGTGATGTCGGTTAACCCGTGGGCCGAAAAATCAAGCATGTCGACGCCGTCTTCGAAGTCCATGATGAAGTCTTTTTGCATGTCTGTGCCAAAGACAAAGACGTCAGCGCCTGATCCGCCAGTCAGAACATCGCGACCTGCTCCGCCATCCAAGGTATCGGCACCGTCGCCGCCCATCATGACGTCCTTGCCCAAGCCACCAGACAACAGATCGTCGCCTTGGTTGCCATAGAGCTTGTCGTTTCCATTGTCGCCGTTGACTGTGTCGTTGCCATTGCCGCCGTGTACGCGGTCATTGTTGTCGCCGCCATCAAGGGAATCGTTTCCGTTGCCGCCTTGCATGTGGTCGTTGCCTGTGTGCCCGCGCAAACGGTCTTCGCCGTCGCCGCCGCGCAATTTGTCGCGGCCGCTGCCGCCGTTTAGAATATCATCGCCGTCACCGCCGTTGAGGTGATCATTGTCACCGCCGCCGCGCAACGTGTCATTGCCCTGATTGCCATAAATCCGGTCGTTCCCGGTGTTGCCGACGATCACATCGTTGCCGTCGCCGCCCGCGAACCAGTCGTGGCCAAGCCCAAGGTCCAGATCTTCTGCGATGTCTGATCCCCAAAGGCGATCGTCGCCGTCTGTCGTGGCCGTGGGTGTGAAATCTTCAACAGTCAGCTGGTACGTGACATCGCCATCGTCCCAATTGTCGCGCTCTTGTCCGAAAGCGAAGTTGCCTGTGTTGGGTGCTGTGAAGGAAAAACTGTAACCGTCTTCGGAAATGACCAGGTCCTTAATAAGTTCACCTGTATCCTGACCTTTGCCTTCTTCGCTGACATCACCGGCGTGGGTCGTGAAGTTGCTATAGAACAGCGAAAATGCAGTGCTGTTTGCAGGCAGGCCTGCCAATGTCACCGTATAGCTTTGTCCTTCTACCAAACTTACAAAAACTGCGTCGTTTGTGTCGTTGATGGTAGAAATGCCTTCAAAGGTGTCTCCGACGGTCATTGTTTGACCGGGAAAGTCCAAAACGTCTGAATCGCCTGTCTCAAAAATCGTAGCCATGTTGTCCTCGTTTCTGCTTTGATAACCTGCGCATGTGTTGACCTTATGGTCCCATCCTTTTGGCGCAGGTCGCCTATAGTACTGTTTTAACTGCTGTATTCGTCATTCTCTGGGCGTGATTTGGGCCATTTGGGGAAATAGTGTGTTGCGAATTTGAACACAGTTTCCCGCCGCTTCCGCTGTCTTTACAACGCCCGCACATTTCGGGTGCGGGCGTTGTTTTGATTAGAAACCGTTGACTGTTCAGGCCCAGATAAAGTCGTCGTTGCCCAGATCGGCCACGTCTGTGTCGCGCATCAAGAAACTGTCTGCGCCGTCTGTGTAAACGCGCACCGCATCTCCCATGCTCACGAACGTCAGGTCGGTGATATCGGTGAAGCCGTAGGCAGACAGATCAATCTGATCCACGCCATCTTCGAAATCCACAATGATGTCGCGGCCGGCACCGGGCCCGAACACAAACACATCTGCGTCTGCGCCACCTTCCAGCTTGTCGCGACCAGCCCCACCGTCGATTGTGTCATTGCCAGCCCCGCCTTTCACGACGTCGTGGCCGACACCGCCCGACATATTGTCGTTGCCGTCCTCGCCCCACATTTTGTCGTTGCCTTGGCCCGCCGTCATGACGTCGTTGCCGTCGCCACCAAACAACCGATCGTTGTTGTTGCCGCCGTCCATGGTGTCCTCGCCCGAGTTGCCGCGCAGGTGGTCATTGCCAGCGCCGCCGGTGATGACGTCATTGCCGCCGCCGCCGATCAGTTTGTCGCGACCTGCGCCACCAATCAATTCATCTGCGCCAGACCCGCCATGCATCTGGTCGTCGCCTGCACCACCGTGCATGGTGTCGTCGCCTGCGTTGCCCGCCAGACGGTCTTTGCCGTCACCGCCGTTGACAATGTCATTGCCTTCACCCGCCAAAAAGCGGTCGTCGCCGTCATCCAGATTGGCAAGGTCCGCGCCATCGGTGCCTGTCAAAGTGTCTTTGTCTGCGGTGCCTGTGATTTCGTTGATGGGGTCCGCGGCGACTTCAAACGTCACATCATACGCAAGGTTTGTACCGTTGCCGTTGATCTGAAGGGCAAAGCTGGTTGAAGTAAGCGGTGTGAAATCAAACACAATTGACGTGCCTTCGACGCGGGCGTTGGCTGATGTCAGAAATGATCGTGTCCACTCATCCACACCGATCAAAACGCCGTCGGTGACATAGTAGTTGATCGAATGGAAATCAGCATGGTTGATGACAGTCACAAAGGACGTTCCTGACAGATCGCCCAAATCGACGGATACAGTGTATGTTTCACCGATTGTCATACCGGTCAGGTTGATCCCGTCAGACGTGTCTGAGGGACTCATGGTGCCGGAAAAACTGTCACCTACGGAAATGGGGAGGCTGCCAGAGGCGTGTGCGTTGATGGATGTATCGGATGTTTCAATAATTGTTGCCATTTGAATAGTCTCGTTCTTTGCTCGTTTAAATATGCCGGGGTGGCCCGGTGGGTGATGAGTAGGATTTGATTAAAATCTTTGGCAGCAATCAGACGCGAATAAGGCAATTTCAGGAAACGCATTGTTTTTTGATCGGCAACAAAGAAACAATCGACTTTCGAAAGCACAAACAAAAAAGGGGCCGCCTTGCAGCGACCCCTTCCGAAACAATGAAATTCGACGTTAACCCACAACAAATATCGTGTCGAAGATGAAGTCACTGTTGTCCAAATCTGCCAGATCGAAGTTTTCCAAAGTGACGGCATCGCGCACACTTGTGCGGATTTCCAAATCGGTCCCGATTTGCGTTATTGTCATATCGCTCATGTCGAAACCCGGCCCAAAGGATGTAAAGTCCAGGCGGTCGATACCGTTTTGGAAGTCCGTGATCGTGTCCGCCCGCGACCGGTCATCAAATACAAACACGTCACGTCCAAAGCCGCCGGTCATCAGGTCGTCCCCTTGACCGCCGTCGATTGTGTCTGATCCGTTTTCGCCCTCAATGGTGTCTTTGCCCGCGCCACCCAGAATGATGTCGCTGCCAAGCCCACCCCAAATCTTGTCGTTGCCGTTGCCGCCCATCAATAGGTCTTCGCCGCCGTCACCATAGATGCGGTCGTTCTTGTTGCCACCGTCCACGGTGTCTGCGCCAAATCCTGCAATGATCAGATCGTTGTCGGCGTCCCCTGTGATGAAGTCGTTGCCACCCGCGCCGATCAGCTTGTCTGCGCCAGAGCCACCAGAAATGACATCGTTGTCTTTCCCGCCATTGATCTTGTCTTTCCCGGACCCGCCGCTCAGCGTGTCGTCGCCCAAGCCGCCACGCAGAATGTCGCTGCCGTCGCCTGCCGCATATTCGTCTGCTGCGTCTGTACCGTTAAAGCGGTCTCCGCCCGAGGTCGGGGAATTGTCCGGTTCCGGTGCCAAGATGAAGTCGCCCGCATCAAGGTCTTCCACCAGTGTGTTTTCAAGTTCAACCCATGTGCCGTCGCCCAGCGTCAGCCGCACGTTCGCACCCATTTGTGTCGGATTGGCTTGTGTCAGGGTCCAGATCCCAAGACCGCTTAGATCGATCTTGTCCTCACCTGCGGTGAAATCTGTGATCAGGTCCTGACCTGCGTTTGTTGAGAAAACGAAGACGTCCGCGTCTGAGCCACCCGTCAGCGTGTCATTGTGTTTGCCGCCGTTTAGCGTGTCTTCGCCTGCGCCGCCGTCCAGCAGGTCTTCTTTTGCGCCACCCAACAACAGATCGTTGCCCGCGCCACCCGTTAAGGTGTCGTCGTTATTGCCGCCATCCAACGTGTCGTCATCTGCACCGCCATCAAGTGTATCACGCCCGTTACCGCCGATCAGGGTGTCGTTGCCGTCGTCGCCCGAGATGTTGTCGTGACCGCTGCCGCCATCAACGTTGTCGTTGCCAGCGCCTGCAATCACTTTGTCCGACCCGCCGTCGGCAGCCAGTGTATCGTCGCCGCCCAGCAAGTTGATTGTGTCGGATGTGGCGCTTCCCATCAGGTCGTCAGCCCCTTCCGTTGGCGTTGCGTCAAGCGGATCGCCAACAGTGCCTTGGAAGGTAACAGTATAGTCGGTGTCACCAAACATCACGAGCGTGGTGGGGCCGCTTTCGGTCACAAGGAAGCTCAAGGTGTAAGCCCCGTCACCGATCAAACCGCCTGCAGACTGGCTGCCGAAGGCAATGCCCAAAAACGCAGGGTTCGGATCGCTGGGGGTTGCGGCCACATGAAAGGTATAGACCAGTCCGGCGATGCCACTGAATGTGAACCCGTCCGTGCCATCTGCAGGATCGTCGATGTCCTGACCCAGAGCACCCATGATCTGATCACCTGCGGCCAAAGTATAAGGTGCAGTTGGTCCAAAGTCTTCGTCGCCAATGGGCCCAAAGGTTAATTGTGCTTCGGTGTAAGTTGTAGGCATTTATGTTGTCCCCAGTATGCATCGGGGTGGCGGCCCCGGTTGGCCGAAAAGTGGCCGATGGTCGAATTCATGAATGTTAACACGCACTTCGCCGATTGCGTCTGCAAAATGTTCACTTTGTGGCAAAATATAGGCACGTCTCCCGTATGGCGCGAAGAATTGTGCGATACTTGGTGACAGTCCTGCGTTTGCACCATGATTGGCGCGAAGGCGCGCCGCAGCGATAGAATCAATTTTGCAAATGGCCTTGTGTTTCAGTGTCCTCTTGCAGGCGTGAACATCTGTCTCTTGCGTCTTGGTCGTGGCGGCAACACAGTGCCTTCAACGCAGTGGAACGGGAGTAGGTCGATGGGCTTTGCCATGAATGTGCTAGAGGCGATGGCCTTTTTGTTTGTTGGAGTGGTCGGGTTGGCCGTTGCGGTCGCCCTTGTGTTTTTCGTGGTGGACCGTTTCCAGACCGGGGACGCTATTCGGCGAAACTATCCCGTCATTGGCCGCTTTCGGCATCTGTTTTCGACCTTGGGGGAATTTTTCCGTCAATATTTCTTTGCAATGGACCGCGAAGAGCTGCCGTTCAATCGCGCACAACGGGAATGGGTGAAACGGGCAGGTGAGGGGCATGGAAACACGGTTGCCTTTGGATCGACGCGCAATTTAAGCGTTGTTGGGACGCCTATCTTTGCCAATGATCCCTTTCCGCCTTTAGACAACCAGTTTGCGTGTACCGAACCCATGGTCATCGGGGCGGGGGTGCGTACGCCATTTATGGCGCCGTCATTTTTCAATATCTCGGGCATGAGTTACGGCGCCATTTCCAAACCAGCGGTCCAGGCGCTTAGTCGTGGCGCTAAAGATGCCGGTGTCTGGCTGAACACGGGCGAGGGCGGGCTAAGTCCGTTTCATCTGGAAGGGGGCTGTGATGTGGTCTTCCAAATCGGAACTGCCAAATTCGGGGTCCGTGACACGGATGGCGCATTGTCAGACGACAAGCTGCGCGAGGTTGCGGCGCATGACACTGTGCGCATGTTCGAATTGAAGTTGGCGCAGGGTGCAAAACCCGGCAAGGGGGGCATTTTGCCCGGCGAAAAGGTAAGTGCTGAAATCGCTGCCATCCGCGGATTGAACGTCGGACAGGATGGCATATCACCAAACCGCCATGCCGAGGTCGATGATTGGGATGATCTGCTGGATTTGATTGGTCATATCCGCGAGGTCACGGGCAAGCCTGTCGGCATCAAAACGGTCATGGGATCAGAGGATGGCATGCAAGGGTTTTTTGACACGATCGTGCGCCGCGGTGCCGACACCGCCCCAGACTTTATCACAATCGACGGCGGCGAAGGTGGTACAGGTGCTGCCCCGATGCCCTTGATTGATCTGGTGGGGATGTCTGTCCGCGAGGCGCTGCCTTTGTTGGCCAACATGCGCGATGCCGCAGGTCTGAAAGAACGTGTGCGCTTGGTTGCCTCGGGCAAACTGGTCAATCCCGGTGATATTGCCTGGGCGTTGGCTGCAGGTGCTGATTTTGTAACTTCGGCGCGCGGTTTCATGTTTTCGCTGGGCTGTATTCAGGCCTTGAAGTGCAACAAGAACACTTGCCCCACGGGCATCACCACCCATGATCCGCGCTTTCAGAAAGGTCTTGTTGTGCAGGACAAATACAAGCGTGTCGCGTTGTACGCCAAAGAGATCATAAAAGAGGTCGAAACGATTGCCCATTCGGTTGGCGTGGCAGAGCCCCGTCTGATGCGCCGACGCCATGTGCGCATTATGCAAGACAGTGGGGTGTCTGTCCCAATGAACCAGATTTACCCAAGTGTGCTGCCAGCTGCGGAGTAGTCAGGGGGGCTCTGCCCCCGTCCTTGCGGACTCCCCCGGGATATTTTTGGCGAAAAGAAAACAAGCGTCGGTGTGTGGGTGATTGCCATGCAAAAAGGCGGCCCCGCTTGGAGCCGCCTTTGTTTTTGCTTTCGCCCGGATTTAGGATGCAGGCAAAATCACTTTGTCGATTACGTGGATCACGCCGTTTGACGTTTCAATATCTGCGGTCGTCACTGTCGCGTCGTTGATCATCACGCCGTTGTCCAGATCGATTGTCAGGTCAGCCCCGTTTACTGTGGCCGCTTTCATGTCGTCCACCAGGTCTGTCGACATCACTTTACCGGCGACAACGTGGTATGTCAGGATCGCCGTCAGCTGGTCTTTGTTTTCAGGCAGCAGCAGTGTTTCCACGGTGCCTTCCGGCAGGGCTGCGAACGCGGCGTCTGTGGGTGCGAAGACTGTCAGCGGCCCGTCGCCTTTTAGAGTATCAACAAGACCTGCGGCCGTGGCTGCGGCCAACAATGTTTCAAATGTGCCTGCACCTGCTGCGGTGTCGACGATGTCTTTTTTCGATCCGGCCATGGCAGAGCCTGCGATGGCGACGGCGGCAACGGCTGTCAGAAGTGTCTTGCGAAGCATAGGTTTTTCCTCTCGTTGTCATAATTTCTGCCCCATCAGTGGTGCAGTCAAAAAGGATACGCAGCCTGTTGGATTTTGGATGTGTAAAATTTGCACACCTAGTTTGCAGTGGCGGTTTTCTGCACATCGAAACCTTGTGTCGATTGTTACAACATCCAAACTTCGTGTGATGTGCATGGGTTTTTCATGAATTGACCCCAAGTTTGCTCCATAACGTTCCAAACGGATAAGGAGCACGACCCCAATGGCATATCGCTGGACAAACACTTTGACCCACGCAGACGTCACCCCCGAGGCGGCATTTATGAATCGCCGCCAATTGATTGCGGGCGCTGCGGCTGGCTTTGGTTTGGCCGGTGTCGCAGGCGCATCTGCGGCGGCCACGGAAGAGTTGGTGCCAAATTCTTGGGAAGACATCACCCAATACAACAACTTTTATGAATTTGGCACCGGCAAGACTGACCCCGCTTTGTATGCCAAAGCCCTGACCACGGACCCTTGGACCGTTGAGATCGGCGGCCTTGTCGACAATCCGGGCGACTACGCCATGCAGGACATCATGGACGCAATGACCATCGAAGAACGCATCTACCGTTTTCGCTGTGTTGAAGCGTGGTCCATGGTCATCCCCTGGAACGGTTTTGAGTTGGCGGATTTGTTGAATTTGGCAGGTGTGCAAGAGGGCGCGAAATATGTGGCCTTTGAAACGCTCTACCGTCCCGAGGAAATGCAGGGGCAACGGTTCCGGTCTTTGGATTGGCCATATGTAGAAGGTCTGCGTCTGGACGAAGCGATGCATCCCCTGACAATGATGGCCACGGGCATCTACGGCAAACCCATTCCAAACCAGAACGGCGCACCGATGCGTTTGGTGGTGCCTTGGAAGTACGGATTCAAATCCATCAAATCTATCGTGAAGATCACCTTGACCGACAAAGAGCCGCCCACGTCCTGGAACAAAGCCAACGCGCGGGAATACGGGTTCTATAGTAATGTGAACCCCGACGTGTCCCACCCCCGTTGGTCCCAAGCCAGTGAACGTGTTGTGGGGGGCGGTCTGTTTTCCAAACGTGTGCCCACGTTGATGTTCAACGGGTATGAAAACGACGTTGCCAGCCTGTACGAAGGCATGGATCTTTCCAAGAACTTTTGACCGACCCGGGCGTCATGACTTGCTTCGCCCGATGACATGACATTTGTTCTATATAGTAGAGGCGTTTGTAGGGGCGCCTTTACCATCCGATGCGCCATCGCCCTCCCAGTCGCGATGTGCCTTGCCTGAAAGCTGGACGCATTCCCATGATCGACACACTCAATACCATCTTCCGCAAAATTCCGGTTTGGTTGGTGTGGGTGTTGTACCTGATCCCTGTGCCTGTTCTTTTGTATATGGGTATGACGGGTGGTTTGGGTCGTGAACCGATCAAGGCGTTGGAACACGAGTTGGGCGAAATCGCGTTGCAGCTTTTGATTATTGGACTGTGTATTACACCGATGCGCCGCTTCATCGGATTGAACCTTCTGAAGTTCCGTCGCGCCATCGGGTTGCTGGCCTTCACCTATGTCGCGCTACATTTGTTGGTCTGGCTGGTGCTGGACGTGCAAATCCTAAGCCAGATCTGGCAGGACATCCTAAAGCGTCCCTACATTACTATCGGTATGTTCGGATTCTTAGTGATGGTGCCGTTGGCCGTGACATCCAACAACCGGTCTGTCCGCACATTGGGGCCAAAGTGGCGCACGCTTCACAAAGCGACTTATCTTGCAGCAGTTTTGGGCGGGGCCCACTTCCTGATGGTGTCACGGGGCATTCAACTTGAGCCGTTGCTGTATATGGCCACGATTCTGGCTTTGATCGGGCTGCGTTTCTACAAACCGCGAAAGAGGCCAGCCACATGACGGGGCTTTTTACACACAAGACCCGTCGATTCCTGCGCATTGCCGTGATTCACATCAATGGAAATGGCATTGGGCGCGATTCACTGAATCAAACGGGCTGATTCCGAAGCGATTTGGCGCCCAAAATGGCCAGTCTTGGGGATATGTCTGTGGATAAGTCTATATGTTGAGACACGCCTAAAATTAGCGGTAACAGTGTCGCGCAATTTTAGGCAAAAGCTAGGGTAAGTCATAGCAATTATCTTACGTAGGGCGCTGATTTTTATAGAAAAATCAGGTTTCTTCAAAAAAGATGATGTTTTTGTAAAAAAGGGGTTGCGGGTCTGGGGCACTAACCGTAGAACCCACCTCACCGGAGACGCAGAGATGCACAACGGGGCGCCAGACGGGCCACACTGAAGCGGAGACGCAGACGGACGGAAACGAGACGCAAGAGAATTCGGAAGCACAGCTTCCACGTTGTTTGAAAATTGAATATCTGAAGAGATATGTGGGCGGTTTGGTTCATTCGATGGATCAACCTTCTGTATATCAACGCCGGTAGAGAGACGCATTTATGTGTTGATCGATGACCGGTGTCAGCTTCACTGTTTGTACGGTTCTTCGGTTACTTTGGTAACTGAAGCACAGACAAACAGAGATGTTGGTCTGAACTTTGTGTCTGTCACAGGATGCATTTAGTAAGGCTAACGATGTGCAGAGGTTCGAACGTCAAGGATAAGCTGGTAACAGCTTTTCAACTTGAGAGTTTGATCCTGGCTCAGAACGAACGCTGGCGGCAGGCCTAACACATGCAAGTCGAGCGCTACCTTCGGGTGGAGCGGCGGACGGGTTAGTAACGCGTGGGAATGTACCCTTCTCTATGGAATAGCCATTGGAAACGATGAGTAATACCATATACGCCCTTCGGGGGAAAGATTTATCGGAGAAGGATCAGCCCGCGTTAGATTAGATAGTTGGTGGGGTAATGGCCTGCCAAGTCTACGATCTATAGCTGGTTTTAGAGGATGATCAGCAACACTGGGACTGAGACACGGCCCAGACTCCTACGGGAGGCAGCAGTGGGGAATCTTAGACAATGGGCGCAAGCCTGATCTAGCCATGCCGCGTGAGTGATGAAGGCCTTAGGGTCGTAAAGCTCTTTCGCCAGGGATGATAATGACAGTACCTGGTAAAGAAACCCCGGCTAACTCCGTGCCAGCAGCCGCGGTAATACGGAGGGGGTTAGCGTTGTTCGGAATTACTGGGCGTAAAGCGCACGTAGGCGGATCAGAAAGTAAGGGGTGAAATCCCAGGGCTCAACCCTGGAACTGCCTCTTAAACTCCTGGTCTTGAGTTCGAGAGAGGTGAGTGGAATTCCAAGTGTAGAGGTGAAATTCGTAGATATTTGGAGGAACACCAGTGGCGAAGGCGGCTCACTGGCTCGATACTGACGCTGAGGTGCGAAAGTGTGGGGAGCAAACAGGATTAGATACCCTGGTAGTCCACACCGTAAACGATGAATGCCAGACGTCGGGCAGTATACTGTTCGGTGTCACACCTAACGGATTAAGCATTCCGCCTGGGGAGTACGGTCGCAAGATTAAAACTCAAAGGAATTGACGGGGGCCCGCACAAGCGGTGGAGCATGTGGTTTAATTCGAAGCAACGCGCAGAACCTTACCAACCCTTGACATACTCGTCGTCGCTCCAGAGATGGAGCTTTCAGCTAGGCTGGACGAGATACAGGTGCTGCATGGCTGTCGTCAGCTCGTGTCGTGAGATGTTCGGTTAAGTCCGGCAACGAGCGCAACCCACATCTTTAGTTGCCAGCAGTTCGGCTGGGCACTCTAAAGAAACTGCCCGTGATAAGCGGGAGGAAGGTGTGGATGACGTCAAGTCCTCATGGCCCTTACGGGTTGGGCTACACACGTGCTACAATGGCAGTGACAATGGGTTAATCCCAAAAAGCTGTCTCAGTTCGGATTGGGGTCTGCAACTCGACCCCATGAAGTCGGAATCGCTAGTAATCGCGTAACAGCATGACGCGGTGAATACGTTCCCGGGCCTTGTACACACCGCCCGTCACACCATGGGAGTTGGTTCTACCCGACGGCCGTGCGCTAACCTTTTAGGAGGCAGCGGACCACGGTAGGATCAGCGACTGGGGTGAAGTCGTAACAAGGTAGCCGTAGGGGAACCTGCGGCTGGATCACCTCCTTTCTAAGGATGTTCCTAGCAGCATGAACTTGTTCATACTCGTGGAACACTTAGCAAGAACAGCAAACAAAGCTGTTCAACATCAAAGGCATCGCAAGATGACCTTCGGACCGAGCCGTCCTCATATCTCTTCAGCAAGCGTCTTGCGCAGCAAGGCGCGTAGCCCTGTCAGGGTATTGGCGTAGCCAATATCCCGAGAAGGGAAGAAGGTGCGACATGCACCAACGAACGCCGATTTTGCATCCGCAAGATCAGCTGGGGCCTTAGCTCAGTTGGTAGAGCGCCTGATTTGCATTCAGGAGGTCAGCGGTTCGACCCCGCTAGGCTCCACCAAACATTCCGGCATTTGCCAGGATGCGCGGTCCTGAAACGGACCCAATCAAAATGGGTCGGTAGCTCAGGTGGTTAGAGCGCACGCCTGATAAGCGTGAGGTCGGAGGTTCAAGTCCTCCTCGACCCACCATTTTGAAAGATAGAACACATCATCAAGCCTTTCTACGGAAAGGTTTGACAGTCTGTTCTACAGACTTTGACATCGTTTATAGAGATACAAAATATCAACACTGTTTGATCGCCATAAGTAAGTGGATGATCTCAGTTTGGTGCTGACGGCTTCGGCCCGACGCGAGCGTTTGACATAGGCTGTTTCCTCGGCCTCTCAAGCGTCTGCCATCTGAAACGAACAGAGTTGTCCAAGTCAAGTACACTAACCACGAATGCTTCGCACGAAGCATTCAACTAGTCAGCATGATACAAACATGCTGGCGGGAAAAGTATACTTTTGACCAGAAGAATGGAGTGAGTTTCTTACCAGCTTCTCGCTCCGCGTTAGACGCAAGTCTTTCTTTTTCTGGATCAAATCAAGCGCGAGAAGGGCGTTTGGTGAATGCCTTGGCAGTAAGAGGCGATGAAAGACGTGATACTCTGCGATAAGTCATGGGGAGCTGAGAATAAGCTTTGATCCATGAATTTCTGAATGGGGCAACCCACCTGACAGTTTGTTATTATTACCTTGGTAATTAATAACGGGCTGAAACAGGTACTTATAGACTGAATACATAGGTTTATAAGAGCAAACCCGGGGAACTGAAACATCTAAGTACCCGGAGGAAAGGAAATCAATTGATACTCCCCTAGTAGCGGCGAGCGAACGGGGACCAGCCGAGCTGTAATTGCGAGCAGAACAACCTGGAAAGGTTGACCATAGTGGGTGACAGTCCCGTATGCGAAGCATGATCAGACGTATTAAGTAGGGCGGGACACGTGAAATCCTGTTCGAAGATCGGAGGACCACCTTCGAAGGCTAAGTACTCCTTACTGACCGATAGTGAACCAGTACCGTGAGGGAAAGGTGAAAAGCACCCCGACGAGGGGAGTGAAACAGTACCTGAAACCGAACGCCTACAAACAGTTGGAGGGCCCTTGCGGCCTGACAGCGTACCTTTTGTATAATGGGTCATCGACTTGGTCTATCTAGCAAGCTTAAGCCGTTAGGTGTAGGCGCAGCGAAAGCGAGTCTTAATAGGGCGAATGAGTTAGGTGGATCAGACCCGAAACCGAGTGATCTAGGCATGGCCAGGTTGAAGGTAAGGTAACACTTACTGGAGGACCGAACCCACATCTGTTGAAAAAGATCGGGATGAGCTGTGCCTAGGGGTGAAAGGCCAATCAAACTCGGAGATAGCTGGTTCTCTGCGAAATCTATTTAGGTAGAGCGTCGACCGAATACCCCGGGGGGTAGAGCACTGGATGGGTAATGGGGCCCCACAGGCTTACTGATCCTAACCAAACTCCGAATACCCGGGAGTACTAGTCGGCAGACACACAGCGAATGCTAACGTCCGTTGTGGAGAGGGAAACAACCCTGACCTACAGCTAAGGCCCCCAATTCATGGCTAAGTGGGAAAGCAGGTGGGACGACCAAAACAACCAGGAGGTTGGCTTAGAAGCAGCCATCCTTTAAAGATAGCGTAACAGCTCACTGGTCTAATTAAGTTGTCCTGCGGCGAAGATGTAACGGGGCTCAAGCCATGAGCCGAAGCTTAGGATGCAATTTATTGCATGGTAGCAGAGCGTAGTGTGACATAGTTCCATGTGTCCTTATCCTCCTTCGGGTGGAATTGGACACAAGGAGCTTTCTGTGAAGCCGGCGCGTGAGCGATCCGGTGGAGAGATCACTAGTGAGAATGATGACATGAGTAGCGACAAAGAGTGTGAGAGACACTCTCGCCGAAAGTCCAAGGGTTCCTGCTTAAAGCTAATCTGAGCAGGGTAAGCCGACCCCTAAGGCGAGGCCGAAAGGCGTAGTCGATGGGAACCAGGTTAATATTCCTGGGCCATGGAGTGGTGACGGATCTCGAAGGTAGTTCATCCTTATCGGATTGAATGGGCTGCTTAGAGGTTCCTGGAAATAGCCCTCCTATAAGATCGTACCCTAAACCGACACAGGTGGACTGGTAGAGAATACCAAGGCGCTTGAGAGAACTATGTTGAAGGAACTCGGCAAAATACCTCCGTAAGTTCGCGAGAAGGAGGCCCGGTTCCTAGGCAACTAGGGGCTGGGGGCACAAACCAGGGGGTGGCGACTGTTTATTAAAAACACAGGGCTCTGCGAAGTCGCAAGACGACGTATAGGGTCTGACGCCTGCCCGGTGCCTGAAGGTTAAAAGGAGGGGTGAGAGCTCTGAATTGAAGCCCAGGTAAACGGCGGCCGTAACTATAACGGTCCTAAGGTAGCGAAATTCCTTGTCGGGTAAGTTCCGACCTGCACGAATGGCGTAACGACTTCCCCGCTGTCTCCAACATAGACTCAGCGAAATTGAATTACCTGTCAAGATGCAGGTTTCCCGCGGTTAGACGGAAAGACCCCGTGCACCTTTACTACAGCTTCACACTGGCATTAGGCTAGCGATGTGCAGAATAGGTGGTAGACTTTGAAGCAGGAACGCCAGTTTCTGTGGAGTCATCTTTGAGATACCACCCTTCGCTCGCTTGATGTCTAACCGCGGTCCGTTATCCGGATCCGGGACCCTGTGTGGCGGGTAGTTTGACTGGGGCGGTCGCCTCCTAAAGCGTAACGGAGGCGCGCGAAGGTTGGCTCAGAGCGGTCGGAAATCGCTCGTTGAGTGCAATGGCAGAAGCCAGCCTGACTGCGAGACTGACAAGTCGAGCAGAGTCGAAAGACGGCCATAGTGATCCGGTGGTCCCAAGTGGGAGGGCCATCGCTCAACGGATAAAAGGTACGCCGGGGATAACAGGCTGATACTGCCCAAGAGTCCATATCGACGGCAGTGTTTGGCACCTCGATGTCGGCTCATCTCATCCTGGGGCTGGAGCAGGTCCCAAGGGTACGGCTGTTCGCCGTTTAAAGAGGTACGTGAGCTGGGTTTAGAACGTCGTGAGACAGTTCGGTCCCTATCTTCCGTGGGTGTAGGATATTTGAGAGGAGTTGCCCCTAGTACGAGAGGACCGGGGTGAACGATCCACTGGTGGACCTGTTGTTGCGCCAGCAGCAGTGCAGGGTAGCTATGATCGGACAGGATAACCGCTGAAGGCATCTAAGCGGGAAGCCCCCCTCAAAACAAGATATCCCTGAGAGCCGAGGTAGACCACCTCGTCGATAGGCCAGAGATGTAAGTGCGGTAACGCATTCAGTTGACTGGTACTAATTGCTCGATAGGCTTGATTTGATCCAGTAAAAGCAAGACTTCTTAGGAAGTTTAGCGATGAACGGTAAATCAAAAGCATACACATCACCTTATGTGCACAGCACGGAGCACATAAGTTAAGTTCAGCGTACGCTGACTTGGACAACACTATATTTTGTATCGTTGCTGTTCAAAGCAGCAACTTGAATGGTTCTTTTTTGGTTTGGTGATCATAGCGCAAGTGAAACACCCGGTCCCATCCCGAACCCGGCAGTTAAGCACTGTAGCGCCGATGGTACTGCGTCTTAAGGCGTGGGAGAGTAGGTCATCGCCAAACCTAATAAGAACCATTCAATCTTAAACGATAACAAAAATTACACAAACGCAGAAGAATAGCACCAGCTTCGATGCTGCAAACAATGTTTGCGCAACTGTAGCTCTCAGCCTTAAGCTGATTACAATTCGTAATACTGTAATTGTAGTGTAGGTTGACCCAATGGCAGAAGCTAACTCTAACACCGGCACGCTTGAGCTGACTGAATGGCTAGATGTCATTTCCATTGGCCCGGTTTTGCCTTTGGAAACTGAGTTTGGCGTAGATATTCCAACTGCACCAACGCCTTTGATCCCGCATCTCTTTGCGTCGATTGATCCAAGCCCTGATGAGATTACGGCTTGGGGGAATGAAAACATACCCGAAGCGCACACTTATGCCATTCTGGACGCCAGCGTCCTGACATTGCTTCCTGAAATGCTGGAAACATCGGAACTGCATCATAAGTGTTTGTTCACGGGCAAAGCGCTGGAAGAATTCGGAGACGCTGCGCCTTGGTTGGTCAAGCTCGAACCGGACCATCCGTTTACAAGAAACCTAATGATGGGTGAAACCGAGCCAGCAGGTCTATGGCACATGCGATTGGGGATATTCATACGATCCCGCCAGCCATTGGATGAGGTTTGGCGCCATCTTCGCAAATTCACCCGGGTGCAGGATGACGACGGCACCTGGTTTTTCAACCGTTTCTGGTCCGCTCCCGTAAGCACGAAGCTTATGGAATTTGGCAACGTGCCGGACCTACAACAGTTTGTCGCCCCTTTGTTTCCAACCGGGCGGGATACGCTTCGGATAATTGTTCTATCGGACTTTTCGAACGCAGTCCTGTCACGCAAAGCCGGTACCGTCCCCCCAACAGCCCGCCCTCGTTTAACCCAAATTGTGCAGGATTGGATGCGATACATTCGCAGGGTCCAGCAATTTGAGGAAATCATCGCGATTGCCCAAAAGCATGTAGAAAAGCAAATGAAGTTAGATAGGGAAAGCTCGGCCATACACTTGCGGTCAAAGCGCGAAAAGTTCTTTAAGATGGGGTTCTGGCGGCGCGACCACCTGACCAAGCTTTGTGTGTGGGAGCTTATGCTTGGTCCAGAGTTTATCGACACATATGCCGACGGCCAGATCAAACGCATCTTGATTTCACAGCCCTCCGATTGGGAAGCGATCAAGCAGATCGGGCTATTCCTTGAACCGCCCCAAGAACCGACGAACGCCGAAATCCAGCTTAAAATGCTGGCAGAACAAAAAGCCCGGCACGCCGGGGTTAAATCCACACCATAAGCAGCCGAGATTGGTAAAGTTGCCAGAATAGAACGGTTAGGCTACCCTTCGATTGTAATCCTATGAATTTGAGTAATTTGGTACATGAAACACATATGGGCGTTTGTGCTTTTGGGGGGGATCGTGTTCAGCTTGTTGGCTGGCGGTGCCACAGCTCAGATGTTTAGCGGCCGGCCAGATACACTCAGCACCAATGTCACGTTTTCCTCTCATGATCCGGTATCGTTTCAAATTACCATAAACGACAAACAAATTGCCACACGGCGATCCAGTCGCTTGGGTGATACTGGTGCTACGCCTTATACTGGGTATTTCGACAAAACACTGAATGTAGAACTCCGATGGATTGAGGTGTTCAACGAAACTGCCTTTCAAACCAGCATCAAGGTTCCGACCAAGTCCTTATCGAGGCTGGATGCGAAGGGTGAGCATGCGTCTTTGACCATTCGTATCGGTGTAAACGGTGCGGTTGATGTCATGACACCGCATCCAGAGTTGAACAAACACTTGCGCGAAGGCACAGAAGATAAAATTACGCCCGAAATGGATGCCCCGGTTGTCGTGGCGACCTTTTGTGCGTCACAGCTTGAAGCTGCTGATCCCCACGCTGTGGAAATGAAGACCTGGCTTGATGCGCAAACTTTAAAGCGGGCCAAAAGATACAAAGCGGATGCGCAGCAAACAGGGGCAGCTACAGCCCCGCGTGATCGGTGTTGAAAGGTAATTTGTAATGACTGACCCAGTTGCAGCAAACCAAACGGCTTCGGCCGCAGGCGATGAGGCCGGGGCAGGATCCGCCGATTCAATTGCGATCTCATGTGACCTCATCCGCTACGGTGTCTTCTTTGACGGCACAAACAACTCCCGCGATCATACGGCGCTGGAGGACATTGCATGGCACACCAACGTCGACCTGTTGGAACGCATTTACGAAGAGACGGAATCTAAAGTCACCCGCGAGGTTGATGGCCAGACACGCGAAGTGAATTACGGCAAAGAATACTTCCGTGGCATCGGCGTCGAAGCGGGGGGTGGAACCACAACCAATGGCAGCGGACGCGGAATGGGCGCAGAAGGGGTGCGAACCCGTGTTGAAGATGCTGTAAATCAGTTGCGCGGGCAAATCCGTGCCAAAGCCAACGGCATGGAAGTCTGCGACCTTTGGTTTGATGTGTTTGGATTTTCGCGTGGATCAGCGGCCGCACGGCATTTTGCCAATTTGATCGAAGACGGTGAGCTGGGCGTTCAAGAAGCAACTGCGCGCGTTAAGTTTTTAGGCATCTACGACACTGTTGTCATGATCGGTTTCGGGATTGAAACATCGGGCGCGGATGACAATGTGCGTGTGGAAACACGCAACGTCGCGGATCAGATCGTACACATAACCGCGGACGACGAAATTCGTGAAAACTTTCCGCTTACGCTGGCGCTAAGCGGCAAACGCTACCGTATGGTTGGTGCACATTCCGACATTGGCGGTGGATATGATCTTGGCACGGAAACGGGCACATTCGAATTTGAGCATGAAGACTACACAGGCTTGCCAGGCTATTTGTCACGCAATTGGGGGCTAACCGGCGGCAGTGGTGCCGCGGACAGCGAAAGCCCTGATACGATGACAACGATCGCCCAAAGCAGGTGGCAAATTCATGATGCAGGCGAAAGCCTATCCACGTTTTCATGGTCTGCAGAGCATGGCTTGCAATTCGTATCGCTGAAACTGATGTACGATGAGGCCAAAGACGCGGGTGTTCCGTTTGAAGATTGGAGCGACACGATAGATGGCATCGATGTGGGGCTGGGCGGCGGTACCAGCTTGCTGAAACGCTACTATGATGCGCTTAAGGCCAACAGGAACTCCGTTGACAGCACGCTTGTGCGCGATGTGCGGCTTCGGCACGCGCATGTGTCATTTAACAATGAAACGACATGGGGGGTTCACGTCAGCCTGCCGCGTGAAAGCGGACGCCGGCTGGTCGCAACCAGATAGGGTTTTTGAGCGTCCACCCAAAAGGTCGCTTTTGAGTAAGTGTTACAAAAGTCCTTCGGCTAGCATGTGACAACTCTGAAGCTTTCCGGACCTCATATGCCTGCTCTTGACCTTGCCGATGTACGCCACAGTTTTCACCGCGCTCCTGAACTTGGGTTTGAGGAACATAACACCAAAGCCCGGATAGCCAGCTTTCTGTCCTCATTTGGATTGGAGGTTCATGAAGGCGTCGGCGTCGTTGGGATCTTGAAATGCGGCACAGGCAATCGCGCCATCGGGTTGCGTGCAGACATGGACGCGCTTCCGATCCTTGAGACAAGCACACATGATTATGTTTCCGAAACCCACGGTGTGATGCATGCCTGCGGCCATGACGGGCATATGACCATGTTGTTGGGGGCAGCGGAAAAGCTGGCGAAAGCCCGCGATTTCGATGGCACCGTTGTCTTCATTTTCCAGCCAAACGAAGAACACGGGCTTGGGGCCCAGGCAATGATCGAAGAGGGACTTCTGAACCAGTTTCCCATTGAAGAAGTCTATGCGATCCACAATTTACCGGGCGCGCCTGTTGGGCAAATCTCGACGCGGGCGGGGCAGATTTGTGCCAGCGAAAGTCTGTTTGAAATCACCATAAACGGCCAAGGTGGACACGCGTCGATGCCACATGTCGGGCGGGATGCCATCACTATTGGCGCTGAAATCGTGCAGGCGTTGCAGACCATTGTGTCGCGTAAACTGGCGCCGGGGGCGGGGGCCGTGGTGTCGGTGACGGAATTTTTGACAGACGGTCAACGCAATGTCTTGCCCGGTACCGCCACTTTGAAGGGTGATGTGCGCACCAAACAGCCTGCAGACCGTGATCAGGTTGCGACTTTGATGACGCAGATCGCGACCGGCATAGGGGCGGCGCACGGCGTAGATGTTACAGTCGATTTTCGCACTGAATTCATCGAAACGCTCAATGATCCAATGCCGGTTGAAGCCGTGGTAAAGGCCGCACGTGGCATTGGGGTCGAGACCATCGGTGACCGCGATCCGATGAGTTTTTCGGAGGACTTTGCGCATTTTTGCGCCGCCGTGCCGGGATGCTTTTTGTTGTTGGGTAACGGCACAGAAGGGCCGCATGGGCAACCTTTGCATGCTGCTGATTATGATTTCAACGATGCCCTTTTGCCTATTGGTGCTGCGTTCTGGGCGCAGCTTGTGCGTGATAGATTACCCCTTGATACAAACACAAAGGCCTAAGCATGTACCGATCTCGTATGGATGTATTTTGCCAAAAGCTGTCTGACGCCGGCGTCGACGTGGCGTTGATTACGGACGAAGACAATGTTTACTATCTGACAGGCTACTACGATTACCTGCACATGGAGTTTGGCCGTCCCACCGTTCTTATCGTGTCGCGCGAGGGGCGAAGCCTGCTGATCACCCCCACAATCGATCTTGTCGCCGCTCAGGCGCACGCGCAGGTAGACGCAATTGCGGCATGGAATGACGGCATGGGGGACGAATGGCGCACAGAGCTGCCAAAAGCGGTTCAGAACGCGTCATGCGTTGCGATAGAACCGAACCATATGCCGCCAATCGTACAAGCCTATGTGTCGCAGTTAGTTGGCATAGATAGGTTGACGTCAGCGACGCCAATCTTGGCGGATATGCGCATGATCAAATCCGCGCCAGAGCTGCAGTTGGCGCGCCATGCTGGTCAGGTGGCCAACGCGATGATGGCCGCAGGACGTGACGCCATCGGGCACGGTGTGGCCGAATATGAAGTCGCTCTTGCTACGTCACACGCGGGCACGCGAAAGGCGGCTGAATTATTGGCCGCGCATTATGACGACGCGGACATGTCTCCAAACACGCATTTCCTACAGATCATGGCGTCCGGCCCGGACATCACAAAAACCCATCACCGTGCATCGACGCGTGTGATGGCCAAAGGTGAACCGGTATTTTTGTGCTTTTGTGGCATGACCAATTTCCACCGCTTCAAGTTGGGGTTTGATCGCACGTTCTGGATCGACGATATTGCAGATCGCACACAGGCGGATGTCTACGAAGTCGCAGTCGCCAGCCAAAAGGCTGCCCTTGATATGATCCGTCCCGGAGTAATGGCACAGGATGTGCACGCGGCCTATGCCGAAGTTATCCAAGACGCGGGCCACGAATACCCGTTCCGATGCGGCCGGGCGACAGGTTTTAGTTTTTTGGAACATCCGCAGTTGGTCACGGGCGACACCACAATTTTGCAGCCCGGTATGGTGTTGGCCGTTGATGGTTCTGTCAGCGTGAAGACATTTCGTGCCCAAGTCGGTGACAGTCTTATTGTTACCGACACCGGATACGAATTGCTTACAGATCATCCAAAGGCCGTGGCCGATGTGATCTTGTAGCCTTGCGGGTTGTGACTATTCCGCATCTATGGGTGTTGCAAAAATAAAACGAACTGTTTGCGGTGCGATTTCGGATTTGCCACCTCGGTGGATAATATTCTAGACACTCCCAAACACAGCCGACGCGATTTTGCGTTGCTATAGCCAGGAAAGGGTTCATCATGTCTGTCTGTCACAATGCCTTTTCAGGCCGGATCACTGCATAACACCCATACGGGCCCAGCTGATCCATTGCGCTCGCGTTAAAGTGCGCTGAGCAAATCTGCGAAAAAATATCTACGAATTGGGTAATCTCAATGGGCAATTCTGTCTTGGATGGCTTCGTGTCTGCTGCAACACGCGACGCCGCCATCCAGAAATTCTACACATCAGCGGCTTGGATTGATGGCCGCGCCGAAGAACAATTGAAACACGTTTCCAACTGGGCGGGGGTGCAAAAGATCGCGGCCTTCCCGGACCTTCATCCCGGCAAGTATGGGCCGGTGGGGTGTGCCGTGCTGGCGGATCGCATCTATCCGCAACTGATCGGAAATGACATTGGGTGCGGCATGGCTTTGTTCCAGATTGATTTGCCGAAACGCAAATTTAAACTGGAAAAGGCCCTGCGCCGGATGCGTATGCTGGGTCACGATCCATCAACCGACTACTCTGCGCGTCTGGATGAAACCGATGCGCGTGTGCTTTCATTTTCGAAATCCTTAGGCACAATTGGCGGCGGGAACCACTTTTGCGAAGTGCAAACATTGGCCACGTGTGAACCGGATGTTGGTTTGGATGTTGGCGCGTTGTATCTGCTGATCCATTCGGGGTCGCGCGGGTATGGCACAGCTGTTCTGGCAGATGTCCCACATGATGGGTTCAACGGAATGCATCCAGATGCGGATGCCACTCGGGCGTATCTGGCCGGCCACGACCAAGCGGCGCGTTGGGCGCGTTTGAACCGTCGCATCATTGCAGAGCGGGCCGCAGATGCGTTGCGAACGGATGTTCGGTTGATTGCAGATGTGCCGCACAATCTGCTGACGCGTGTCGGCGATGGATGGCTGCATCGCAAGGGGGCTGCGCAGGCAGATGCAGGATTGGTCCCGCTTGCAGGATCACGGGCGACGCCCAGTTACCTGTTGCGTCCCAGCCACACGGAGGCCGCACTGTGGTCCACGGCACATGGGTCCGGTCGCCGGTATGACAGGTCTTCGATGCACGGCCGGGTCGGTACCAAACGATCTGATCTTGAAGCGATGCAACGCACATCATTCGGGGGGCGCGTCATATGTGAAGATCGTGCTTTGCTGATCGAAGAAGCGCCTTTGGCCTACAAATCCGCCGCCGCAGTCGCTGCTGATCTGAAAGCAACGGGTGTCGCGAAAACGGTTGCCACGTTCCATCCTCTTTTGACGTTCAAGAAAACCAGAACAGGGGGACTGCGCAATGCGTGAAACAACCCAAGCAGACCAAAGCGTGTCATTGCTGGTGACCAGCGGCAATGGTCCCGCTGAGTGTTGCATCGCTGCAAGACATGTCGTGACCCGTATGCTGGAGGACGCGGAGACCATCGGATTGGACGCAGATGTCAGCCTTACAAAGGCCAAACATGGCATCAAGTCCGCTTTGATCGTTCTGCATGGACCTGCGGCACGACACTTGGCCAAAAATTGGTTGGGAACTGTGCAGTGGCGCTGGAAAAGCTCTTTGCGTCCTCAGCACAAGCGCGCAAACTGGTTCGTTGGCGTTTTTGAAATGCAGGTGCCTGCAGAGCGTCCCGATGTGTGTCTCGCAGATGTGAAGTTCCAGAGCTTTCGCGCAGGTGGCCCCGGCGGCCAGCATCAAAACACCACCGACAGCGCTGTACGCGCAACGCATGTGCCGTCCGGGATGATCGCCATCGCCCGCGAAATGAGGTCACAACACCGCAACAAGGCGCTGGCTTTGGAACGGCTTGTCCTGCTTATGGCGTCCAAAGACGTCGCCGATGCAGATGCGCGAAAAAGCGATCAGAACCAGATGCATGCGTCGCTTGAACGGGGAAACCCTGTGCGTTGCTTTAAGGGCGTATCATTTCGCGACGTGCATTAGGTGACGTGCATTAGGTGGCGTTGACGGGCTGCATGAAGGCTGCAAAAGTTGCACAAAGTTCTGCCGTTGCGTTCAGCGGCAGAACCTGTGCGATGTATTGATCGGGACGCACAATGATCATCGTTCCGGTGCTGCGTGAGATGCCGCGGCTGTCGAAGATGTCTTCGGTTTTGGGATCAGCACAATAGATCTTTTCGTAGTCCACCAACCCATACCGCCCTTTGCGCGGGCGCAGCAGTTGTGGCATCTCGTCAAAGGCGAGGTCCTTGTGGGGCTGTTGAAAGACTGCACGCAGATCGATCACCGCGTCGCGGTCCATTTCGTGTGGCGTGTACAGTTTGATCGGTGATGCCGGGTGCTCCGCAAGAAATTTTGCGATCGCCGCGATACCACCGTCCGCTTGCCCTGTGTCGTCTTGGCCGGCAAATAAAAACAAACGCCACCGACCATCGGCCTTTATCACATGGCCCAGATGCATTGGTTTGGCATCGGCCAGCCGGATCACTGGTACGGAATGAAACCGCGTTCCGACCCGAAATCCGATGGCGTGCGCTTGATGGGTGTCGCCGCCGACGATCATTGATGGATCATATCGTGTTTCGACGCCTGCCGTGTAGCGTGCGTGTTTTGAAAAATAACGCTGAAAGACATCTGACGCTGATGTTGTGCTAAAGATGTGGGCCATTTCGCGGTCAAATTCGATAAGTTCCTGCGCTTTGGCCTGACGCTCTGATGAATAGGTGCGTAAAAGGTCCGGTGCCGCTTGCCCGCGAAGAACAGAGGCAAGTTTCCAGCCAAGATTATAGGCATCAGCCATAGAAACGTTCATGCCTTGCCCAGCCTTCGGGCTGTGGGTGTGACAGGCATCGCCCGCAATGAAGATGCGTGGATCATGTGTTCCGTCGTCAAACCGTTCGCACACCCGTTGCCCGATTTCATAGGCAGACCACCAAACGACATTTTTCACGTCCAGATGATAGGGCGCTAATATGGCTTGGGCTTTCTGGATCAACATGTCTGGCGACACATTACGGTCGGCCGCACGTTCATCATCCGCCAAAGCATCAAGTTCAATATACATCCGCACCATGTATCCGCCTTCGCGCGGAATAATCAGCAGGCTGCCTGCGCTGGCGGATTGGACCGCTGATTTCAGGCGAACATCGGGAAAATCCGTCACGGCGAGCACATCCATCACGCCCCAAAGCTGGCGTGCGGCAGTACCTCGCAATGACAGTCCCAGCACTTTTCGCACTGTACTGCGTGCGCCATCGCAGCCCACGACATACCGCGCCGCGATTGTTTCTGTTTCCCCATCTGCGCACATGATGTCTGCCGTGACCGGATGATCGGCGAAATCACTTTTGCGCAGTGAAACAAGGGTTTGGTTGTAGTCTGGTTCCAGCCGGTTGGGCGCGTTCTTCATGGTCTCTAGGTAAAAGTCGTGCACGCGGGCCTGGTTCAGAATCGTGTGCGGTTGTTCTGACAACCCGTCTTCAACATCCTGAATGCGACCCGTTCGCGTGATGCCCTTGTTGCCATCGGGGCGCCAAAAAACCGTTTCGTTCACCCAATACGCTTCACGGCGCACTTTGTCGGCGAAACCGAATGCTTCAAACATCTCCATTGATCGGCACGCAATTCCGTCGGCTTGCCCTACTGTTAAAGGTCCGGGCTTGCTGTCCAGTATGCGAACGGCGATGTCCGGAAATGCTGACAGCTGGGCGGCCAGTGTCAAGCCTGCCGGACCACACCCCACGATCAGAACATCAACCTTGTTCGGGTTGGACGGCGCGTGATTTTCAGAGGGGGCAATGTCGGGCGAACCGGATTTGTACCCATTCAGGTGGTACTGCATATTTTTCCTTTGCCCTTAGTTTGGTTGAGGTCAGCCACACGGGCAAACCCGCTTGGGTATTTTACATGAATTGGTTCAACAGGCCCCTGAAAATTTCGGAAAGTCCGGCGCGGGTGTTCTTCGAATTGTCCTTGCATGATATGGCGAAACACACCGTCAAGAAGCGCATAGTGAATTTCGATTTGCAGTGGTGCAGGGTGGTCCGCTTTTTCGAATGCTGTGCGCAGCAGCCCGATCAAAGCCTGTTCGATTGTTGCAACGACAGGACGGAACGACGTATCGAACATGGCTTGGGTACGGATGTCATACCAAAGCCTGTGGGTCATTGCGTCGTCAAAGATCGAAGCGACAAGAGCTTCGGTGAAGGCTTCTATGACCTGATCCCTGCCTTGTGCCGTTTCCAAAGCTTTTGCGACCTTGTGAACGAAGTCCTCTTTGTAGATTTCGACGCAATAGATGATAAGCTCTGCGCGATCTGCAAAATAGTAGTGAAGCATGCCCAGCGATAGCGCACTTTTTGCTGCTATGTCGCGCAAGGTCGTATTTGCATAACCCAGTTCTTTAAGTGCCGAGATCGCGCTATCCGCGATCTGGCGTTTCTTGACGTCATGTTTTGCCGTTTTACGGTCTGTGCGCGTTTTCAATTTTGCTGGCAACTCGTTCATGGTGGCGATGTCTTAAGCTTCAAATTTGATGTCTGCGGCACTTTATCGGCCCGGCACAACCTTGCCCCCCATCAGCGTCGCCTTCGACAATTTGCAAGCACCCGTCATCCATAATCAGGCTTCCTGTTCGTTTTGTTCGCTGATTTTTCAACTGATGCAATTCATGCGGCGTATTCGGATTTGATCATGTCGGCGCATTTTTCGCCAATCATGATGGTGGGTGCGTTGGTGTTGCCAGAGACCAGCAACGGCATGATGGACGCATCGGCCACACGCAGCCCTTCCAGACCGTGCACTTTCAGGTCAGACCTGACCACAGCCATATCATCGTGGCCCATTTTGCAGGTGCCAACCGGGTGGTAGACGGTGTCGGCCCTATTGCGAATGACCTGTTCCCATTCGGCATCCGTCATTTTGTCATGCACTCCGAACAGTTCTTTGTGTTTGTATTTTGCCAATGCCGGTGCCTCCAGCGTAGCGCGCGTCAGTTTGGCGCCTTTGATCATGATGTCGAGATCGCGGTCATCTGACAGAAACTTGGGATCAATGCCGGGGGCCGCCATGGGATCGTTGCTTTGCAAGAAAACCTCACCGCGGGAATAGGGGCGCAGGTTGCAGACGTGACAGGAATACCCATGTCCCAGATGCAGTTTGCGTGCGTGATCGTCGACGATGGAAATCACAAAATGCGTTTGCAGGTTAGCGCGTTCAACGGAAGGGTCGCTTTTGAAAAAGCTGCCACATTCGGTGATGGTGGACGCAGCCATCGAATTGCCGTGCTTGCGCCATTTGAAAATCTCTCCGATCAGCTTCACACCCGCCCGCAGGCCAATTCCCACGTTGTCGGTGTCTTTGGTTGTGTAGGCCATGGTGAAATCAAGGTGATCTTGCAGGTTCTGCCCGACACCGGGCAAGGCATGGATCATTTCGATACCATGCCGTGTGATGGCCTTTGGATCGCCAACGCCAGATAGCATCAAAAGCTGCGGCGACTGGAACGCGCCGCCACATAATACCACTTCCTTTACGGCACGCACTTCCTTGTCCTGTTTACCGTGCCGGTACGCCACGCCGACCGCGCGTTTGCCTTCAAAGATGACTTTGGTGGCGTGCGCTTTGGTGATGACAGTCAGGTTGGGCCGGTCGTCCATAACGGGATGCAAATACGCCGCCGCCGCCGAACAGCGTTCGCCGTTTTTGTCAGGGGAATGGAACAATGTGGTTTGCCACATGCCCACACCTTCGTTGTCGCCATCGTTGAAGTCGGGATTGGACCGCAGCTGCATCTGGTTGCTGGCCTCGATAAAGGCCTCCGAAATGGGGCGCGGTGCTTTTTGATCAGACACCTGCAAAGGGCCGTTGTCGCCGTGTGCATCATCTGCACCACGCACGTTGTTTTCGGCCTTTCGAAAATAGGGCAGAACATCATTCCAGCCCCAACCGTCGTTCCCCAGATCCGCCCAGCTGTCGTAGTCTTCCTTTTGGCCGCGGACGTATAGCATCGCGTTTATCGCGCTTGATCCGCCCAGGGCCTTTCCGCGCGGCTGATACCCCTTGCGCCCGTTCAGACCAGGTTGCGGCACTGTGTGAAACGCCCAATTGTTGATCTTCGGGCGGCCGGGTAACATTGCGACCACAGCGATGGGCATGCGGATAAAGATGCCTTTGCCGCTGCCGCCTGCTTCGAGAAGACACACGTTGGTGTTTGGGTCTTCGCTGAGCCGAGAGGCGATTGTCGCCCCCGCAGAGCCACCCCCAACAATTACAAAATCAAATTCCATCCGACCCTCCCAAGCCAATGAGCGTTGAATTTATCTGAACATATTTTCTGGACACCTGATCAGCTTTTTGTCCTGACGTCGCGTCGTCTTGGCCATCCCACCGGAAATCGTCTGCTGATGGCCCCTTTGCTGGAGGTGCGCGTCATGGTTGTCGCAATGCGCGGCGCAAGTTATCAATGGTCATACCTGTTTTGCGGCAATTGTATCTTTTCGTCACGAACCGCGATGGGCCGCAACAAGATCAGATGGATTGAAGCATGTTTAAGAAAGCCGCGTTCATAGGCCTTGGAATTTTGGCTATTGCTGCCATCGCCATCCTTTACATTTTTCGGCCTATTGCTGCCACGCATCAGGCGTTGCAGGCTGACCTTCCGAAACTTGTCGCTTTGCGCCATTTCTACGCGAACACGGACTCGAAATGGCGCTACCGGCTTTCGCCAGATGGCAAATACATCGCCTGGTTGGCAACCAAGGGTTTTCGACCGGCGCTTTGGGTGCGTCCACTCGATGGCGAAGAGGCCGATGTTTTCAACACCAAGGACGAGGTGCGCTGGTACAGTTGGTCTGCCGACGGGCGCTATTTGCTATACCAAGCCAACCGCGACGGATGGGAAAACGACGTCATTGTCTCGATTGATGTGACCCAGAAAGATGCGGAACCCCGCAGCTATGATTTTGGGAAGAACGTAAAAAGCTGGATTCATTCTGTTCCAGCAGAAGCCGGATCGGAGATTTTGATCGGGAACAATCAACGCGACGCCAGAAAGTTTGATCTTTACCGTTTGAACCTTGAAACAGGCAAGACCACTGCACTTGATCTCATCTCCGAAATTGGCGTGCATTGGAGCGTGGACCGTCAAGGCGAGGTATATGCGCGAACCGTCCATAAATCTCAGAACGACTGGCGCACAGAGTTGCGACAACCAGACGGAAGTTGGAATGAGATCGCGCAAGGCGGCATGGAAGACTGGTTTCGGGTGCTCAGCCAACCGGACGAGGATGGAAACCTCTTGGCGCTTTCGACGTTGGGGCGGGACAAGTCGGCTGTGGTGACATTTGACACGCAATTGCAAACGGAAAATGTGCTGTTTGATGATGATGCAGTCGATACGGCTTGGGTCGAATTACATCCTGTTACGGGTGCAGCCCTCAGTGCTGTATCTTATCCTGATTTTCAGCACCGGAAATTCTTTGATCCCGACTACGAAGCCGCTTTGAACGCAGTGCCTCATGACGGTGAGACGGCGCGTCACCGGGTATCGACCACGAATGACATGTCGAAAATGATCATCGAAACAGAGCACTCAACAAAAGGGTGGACCAAGTATCTGGTCAACCAAAGTGACAATTCTGTCGAGACAATCGCGGTCCCTCCGATTGCGGCGCAAGCGGATCACTTGTCCAAGATGGAACCCGTTACTTTCAGCGCCCGTGACGGGTTGACCATTCATGCAACGATGACCCGTCCCAAAGGGGCGGTAGGACCGGCGCCCATGGTGGTTTTGATTCATGGCGGCCCCGTGGTGCGCAGCGCTTGGGGCTTCAGCAGTTTGCACAGTTGGTTGGCAAACCGGGGGTATGTCGTGCTTGACGTGAACTATCGAGGCAGTGGAGGATTTGGACGAAATTTCCGAGAGGCCGCAGTCGGGGAAGTCAGTCGGAAAATGCACTACGATATCGTGGATGCCCGTGCGTGGGCTGTGGACCAGGGGTTTGCCGATCCCGATAACGTCGCCGTTTTAGGTGGAAGCTTCGGGGGGTTGAAGGTTCTGACAGCCGTGACCCAAAGCCCTGATCTTTTTGCAGCTGGAATAGACATCAACGGTATCTCGGATATATCGACGATGCTCCAAGAGGTGCCCGCGTATTGGCAAGGTTGGCCCGACTGGTACCGAAAATACATTGGTGATCCATCTGATCCCGAAATGCTGGCAGAGATCAAAGACCGGTCGCCTTTGTATCACGCGGCGGCTGTGCAGGCGCCTCTTTTGATCATTCAAGGATCAAATGATGTACGTGTCATTCAGGATCAGGCAGATCGCATGGTCGACGCACTGAAAGCGGAAGGGAAAGATGTCGACTACATGTTGCTGGATGGGGCAGGTCATCAATTCAGCAGCTGGGGATGGAAAACCCGCATCATTGCCTACCGCCGAATGGAACGGTTTTTGGCTAAACATCTGGGCGGCCGAGCCGACGGGTTTGATTATGCTGTGCTGGGCGCACATGTTTTGTGGGATTAAACCGCTAAGAAATTGCACAAGCCTATGACATAGCCAAAGCCACAGGGTTTTCATGGTGCTGCTGGAGAGAATCGAACTCTCGACCTCTCCCTTACCAAGGGAGTGCTCTACCTCTGAGCTACAGCAGCGCCGTGAGCGGCTGAGTAGCGTCAAAACCACAATCGTGCAACCCTATTCTGGACCCGGCCCAAGACCTGCGTTAGACACGTCCCATGGCAGAGAAAACAGCATCCAACAAAGGCAAAACGCAGGCCCAGATCCGCGAAGATCGGCTAAAGGCAGCGTTGAAAGCCAATATGGGACGACGCAAGGCACAAGCCCGCGCGCGCACCGATGATGCAAAAGACAAACAGGCGAAGGACACGTAAATGGATTCGATAGTTGTGCAGGGCGGTGGACCGCTAAACGGGCAAATCCCGATCGCGGGGGCCAAAAACGCATGCCTGACCCTTATGCCTGCAACTTTGCTCAGCGAAGAGCCGCTGACGCTGACCAATGCACCGCGTTTGTCCGATATCAAAACTATGACTGAATTGCTGCAATCGCTGGGGGCCGAGATCACTTCGATGCAGGAAGGCCAAGTGCAAGCGATGTCGTGCCATGGGACCATCAACACCCGCGCGGAATATGACATTGTGCGCAAGATGCGGGCGTCGAACCTTGTGCTTGGGCCGCTTTTGGCGCGTGAAGGCGTGGCTGAAGTGTCGCTGCCTGGCGGCTGTGCAATTGGCGCGCGCCCTATGGACATTCACACCGACGGCCTGACCCTGATGGGCGCGGACATCGAACTGCGCGACGGGTATTTGCACGCCAAAGCGGCTGGCGGACGCCTTAAGGGCGCGGTCATCGACTTCCCCTTTGCCTCAGTCGGGGCGACCGAAAACATTATGATGGCGGCGACGCTGGCCAAAGGCACGACCGTCATCAACAACGCGGCCCGCGAACCCGAAATCGTCGACCTTGCGGACTGCTTGCGCAAAATGGGTGCACAGATTGAAGGCGACGGCACCTCAAGCATCACCATTCAGGGCGTGGACCGTTTGAACGGGGCGACACATCCTGTTGTCACAGACCGGATCGAACTTGGCACCTACATGCTGGCTCCTGCGATTTGCGGCGGCGAGGTCGAATTGCTTGGCGGCAAGCTGTCTCTGGTCGGGGCGTTTTGCGAAAAACTGGATGCGGCCGGAATCGATGTGACCGAAACGGACAAAGGCTTGATGGTGAAGCGACGCGCCGACGACATCAAAGCCGTGGATGTAACAACCGAACCGTTTCCGGGCTTTCCAACGGATTTGCAGGCGCAAATGATGGCGCTGTTGTGCACGGCCAACGGTACATCCGTTCTGGAAGAAAAAATCTTTGAAAACCGCTTTATGCACGCCCCTGAATTGATCCGTATGGGGGCTGAAATTGACGTTTCCGGTGGTACGGCGACGGTCACAGGCGTGAAAAAGCTGAAAGGTGCGCCAGTGATGGCGACGGACCTGCGGGCGTCTGTTTCCTTGATCCTTGCGGGTCTTGCAGCGGAAGGCGAAACAAAGGTCAGCCGTGTTTACCACCTTGATCGGGGATATGAACATGTGGTGCGCAAACTGGAAGGGGTTGGCGCAAAAATCGAACGGGTCAAAGACTGATGGTAGATGATGCGCGCTTTGAAGACGGACGCGAGGCGCCGTTGAATCTTGGGGCTATGGATGCAGATGACCTGAAGGTGATGTCGGCACTTGTGCAGGACGCCGTTCTTCCGATCACCGAAATGACGTACCGCGCCCGAGACCGGCGTTTTGCTATGCTTTTGAACCGTTTTCGCTGGGAAAATGGCACACAAAGCAAAGAACGCGTGCAATCCATGCTGAGTTTTGAAGGCGTTTTGAATGTGTCCAGCCAAGGGGTGGACCGCAGCGACAAGGACATGATCCTGTCGGTTTTGGCGGTTGCTTTTGAAGCAGGCGAAGACGGCGCAGGCCTGATCGAGATTACGCTGGCGGGGGACGGTGCCGTGCGCCTGTCTGTCGAAACCATCGAGGCACGTCTGAAGGATGTGACCAAGCCCTACATCGCACCGTCCAAGAGGGCACCGTCCCATCCAGAGTAACAAACAGTTCGCTTTCGTGTGAAATCTGGATTTTCGGTATATCGCTTACAAAAAAAGGCCCCGAAACAATCGGAGCCTTTTTTTATGTTCGGGAATAGGATTATGCCCCGGGTGAGAAGAACGTGCTTTCCAGTTCCATCAAAGACAGGTCTTCGAAGGTCAGGGAATCGCCGTTGCCAAAGTCCAGAACAACATCATCTCCGATCTGTTGGGCCTCTGACAGAACCGTATCGATGTTGTTGAACATGTTGGCGTCCAGGCGCACGTTCTCAAAATCGTCGATCGAAAAGTCGGTGATCGTGTCATTGCCGTAACCCGTCGCAAAGGCGAATTCATCCGCATCCGCGCCGCCGGTCAGAATGTCGTCGCCTATGCCACCGTCCAGCAAATCTTCGCCCGTGTTGCCAAGCAGCGTGTCTTCGCCTGCGCCCCCATCAATCACGTCGCCGCCAAAGCCACCGTCCAAGCGATCGTTGCCCGTGCCGCCATCCAAGGTGTCGTCGCCTCTGTTGCCATTAACCCGGTCGTTGCCTGAATTGCCTTTTAGCAGGTCATTGTTGTTGCCGCCATTCAGCGTGTCGTTGTTGAACCCACCGTCCAGAGTGTCATTTCCGTTGCCACCATTGAGCGTATCGTTGCCCTTGTTGCCGTTCAAACGGTCGCTGCCGGCGTTGCCCAACAACAGGTCGTTGTTGTTGCCACCATTCAGCGTATCATTGTCGAACCCGCCGTCCATGGTGTCATTGCCGTTGCCGCCATTCAGCAAGTCGTTGCCTTTGTTGCCGTTCAAGCGGTCCGCACCCGAATTGCCCAACAGCCGGTCGTTGTTGTTGCCACCGTTCAGCGTGTCATTGTTGAAGCCGCCGTCCATGGTGTCGTTGCCATTACCGCCATTCAGCAAGTCATTGTCGCGGTTGCCGTTTAGGCGGTCATTGCCATTGCCGCCGATCAGCGTGTCGTTGTTGTTACCGCCGTTCAGTGTGTCGTTGTCGAACCCACCATCCAGACGGTCGTTCTGGTTGCCGCCGTTCAACAGATCGTCGCCGATGTTGCCGTTCAGGCGGTCATTGCCGCCGCCGCCTTGCACCGTATCGTTGCCGTCACCTCCGTTTACGGTGTCGTTGCCGGCCCCCGAATTGATGTTGTCATCAAGTGCTGTGCCCGTGACCTTGTCTTTCTCGGCGGTCGTCGTGTTGTCCAAGGTTGTCGGGTCTATGTTTGTGCCTGGGGTAAGCGGTCCGGAGGTAATTGGTCCAAAATTGGTGGTGTCGATAAACAGCTCAAGCTCTGAAATGCTGGATGCGGTTGGAAGGGTATCCCCCCCAATTTGGAACACATAGGTCGTGCCGGTATTTGTGGAACTGTTGTAGCCATCAATGACCAACAATTGGGACGTGCCAGACATGCCGCCAAGGGACCAAGCAGCGTTAAGCATTTCAGCTTCCAGATCGAAGTTTATCCCTCCACCTGTGCTGATGTCTTGGGGGCCGCCCAACCCATTCAAAACCGCGTTGTAGAGCGCGCCTGCGCCGACCCCGATGTCGACATTTTCATCGTCAAACAGGTCCGCTGTGTATGTGTAGCTGGCTTGGTAGTCGTCGCTGGTTGTTATTTGTAAGCTTCCAGCGCCAATCCCCGTGATGGTGTCGTCGTCGTCCGGTCCATTGTAAATATAGGTAAACGAAAAGCCGGTGAATGTAGTTGTTGTCATAACGCTAAATTCCCTTTGATTACTTAAAATTTCTGGAAATAGGGTACAGGCTGCCTGCCTTCTGAAACAAGTAAAAACCCACCTAATCCACAAACCTCAACCAGTGCGGGAGGTTTGCAAGAAAATATGCGCAATGTTGCAAGCGTTGATAACGCCTTGCGTAAGAGCCAACGTAGATTATCAGATATTCGGGGTGCGCAGCGAGAGCACCCCGACTTGTATGTTTGCCGTCCGAAATTTGCGGAAGCGTGGGGTCAGAACAAATTTGATGTCAGGTCGATGTCATCTGCAAGCTGCGCAATGGTGATATTTTCGATCAACACCCAGTCTGCGTTGCTGCCCAAGCTGGTGCCGGTTGTTAACAACAGCACGTCCCCATCAATTTCGGTTGCATCGTCCAGCATTTCTGACACGGTTGCATACCGACCGCTTGTGATTTCCAGCCGATCCACGTCGTCCGTGAAGTCGACGATGCGATCCTGATCGTGACCAAACCCGAACACAAAGACATCCGCCCCGGCGCCGCCACGCAGCACATCGTTGTCCCTGCCGCCAATCAAAGTGTCGTCGCCGCTGTTGCCAACCAGACGGTCCCGGCCGGCATCACCGGTCAGGACATCATCGCCCGCACCGCCATTTAACGTGTCGCGGCCTTCACCGCCGCCTATTGTGTCATTGCCAGACTGGCCAAACATCACATCGTTGCCATGTTCCCCGGCCAGCAGATCGTTGCCGCCGCCGCCATCCACAGTGTCGTGGTTGCGTCCGCCGTCAATTGTATCGTCTCCACTGTTGCCAAACAGGCTGTCTTCGCCAGCCCCGCCACGCATACGGTCATTGCCACTGCCGCCGAACATCTCGTCGTCTCCGACATTGCCATTCATCGTGTCATTGCCGCTGCCGCCCAGCATAGTGTCGTCGCCACCGCGGCCCACGAGGCGGTCATGGTCGGCATTGCCCATCAAAAAGTCTTCGAACCTGCCGCCTTCCAACGTGTCATTGCCAGCGCCGCCAACAATTGTAATTTCTTCGGAAAACGCTCCATCTACGAAGTCGTTGCCGTCACCCACAACGATGTATTCCGGCAGAATTGGCCCGGAAATAACGTCGTCTTCGGATATGGTTGCACCCGGAACATCACGTAAATCAAACGGAGTGCCGGGGATGAATGATGTGGCAAGCAGGCCTGGGTAGTCTTTCGTCGCTGATTCTGCCCATAGCGTGTAGGCCGCTACATCGGCGAAGGCAGGCAGTGCATCACCACCCAGAACAAACAATTGGCTTGAGCCTGTTGGGGTCGGGGCCGCAGGCGCACTCCCGGCAGGTAGGGCGACGCGTGTGCTGAAATCTACCATGACTGCGGATTTCTTTACGCCGTCCTCTTCCCATCGCATGACAAAAAGGTCTGCTTTTGATTTCAAACTCGGGTCAATGGACAGCGGATCCGATGAATCAACAATTTGACCGTTCAGACCGGATAGGGTTGTTTTGAACAAGCTGCCAGTCGCGTCTACGAGGCCAAGGCCCGCCTGTGAAAACTCAAAGGTTTGGTCTTGGCTGACAGTTGCGGTCAAGGTGGCTGTGCCAACTTGTTCGTTGACAGGTTGGCCAGTGCTTGGGTCAAAGGAATAGGTGGCGGAAATGCCGGTTAGCGTGATTGTGGTCATTTTTCAGAATGCTTCCATAAATTAATAAAGTATTAAAAAGGCACCTACGCAGGTTAATTCATCCAAAACCAGCAAAACCTGCGTTTTAGCTGTGGGTTTCACTTTCTGGTTGAAAAACAGAAGCTTACCAAGCGGTGCGGTGGCGCAAATCTCATACGCTATCGTACATCTTCTGACGGTGCTGGCCGCTATGGTTTCAGGCGTTCCATGCGACATATCCCCCCTTTCCCCTATGGCGCCGCAGCGCTATGTCGTCAGCAATGCAAAGACCGGAGCCACCATGCCTGTTTTCCTTAATTCCACAGACCCCGATTTTGAGGCCGCCTTTACAACCCTGCTGAATGCAAAGCGCGAAGACAGCCCCGATGTGGATGCCATTGTGGCCGACATTATTGCAGATGTACGGGCGCGCGGCGATGCTGCGGTGTTGGAGCTGACAGCAAAGTTTGACCGCCTTGATCTAACAACGGATCGTTTGCGCATCATGGACGCTGAGATTGAAGCGGAGGCTGCGAAAGTCACGCCTGATGTGCGCGCGGCACTGGAACTGGCCGCGGACCGCATCAAAGCCTACCACGCCAAACAACTTCCCGAAGATCAGCAATGGACGGATGATGCAGGCGCCACATTGGGCTGGCGTTGGACGCCAGTGTCCGCCGCAGGGCTGTATGTGCCGGGCGGATTGGCAAGCTATCCGTCGTCTGTCCTGATGAATGCAATCCCCGCCAAGGTTGCGGGCGTTGGGCGCTTGGCCATTACGGTGCCGACGCCGGATGGTATCCTGAACCCCGCTGTCTTGCTGGCGGCAAAACTGTCCGGGGTGGATGAAATCTACCGGATCGGTGGCGCCCAGGCGATTGCAGCATTGGCGTATGGCACAAACACAATCGCCCCGGTCGACAAGATCACCGGCCCGGGCAATGCTTTCGTCGCCGCAGCCAAGCGCCGTGTGTTCGGTAAGGTTGGCATCGACATGATTGCAGGGCCGTCAGAAATCCTTGTGATTGCCGATGCGGACAACGATCCCGACTGGATCGCCCTTGATTTGCTGAGCCAGGCGGAACACGATGAAAGTGCGCAATCCTTGCTGATCACCACAGACGCCGCTTTTGGCAAAGCGGTTGCACAGGCCGTGGACAAGCGGCTTGAGACTTTGGAACGCCGTGCCATCGCAGGCGCAAGCTGGCGTGATTTCGGGGCGGTAATCACTGTTCCGGATCTGGATGTTGCCGCCGCCCTGTCCGATCGCATTGCCCCCGAACACCTTGAGCTATGTGTGGCCGATCCGAATGCGCTGAGCGAAAAGATCACCCACGCCGGTGCGATTTTCTTGGGGCAGTGGACGCCTGAAGCTATCGGGGATTACATCGGCGGACCCAATCACGTTTTGCCCACGGCACGCTCTGCGCGGTTCTCTTCTGGATTGTCGGTGATGGATTTTGTCAAACGCACCACATTGGCGCAGATGACACCGGATGCGTTGCGGGCCATCGGGCCAGGGGCAGAGGCGCTTGCGACGTCGGAAAGCCTTGAGGCGCATGGGTTGTCGGTCACTGCGCGACTGCAAGCCTTGAACCGGTAATCAATCCGCGCTGGGCATCAAATGTCGAATTTCTTGGGGATCATTTTTGTGTTGGCCGCTTTTACGGCGCGGCACAGTTGTGAAGCCGGCCTGATCTGGGCTAGAGATGCGGGATGCTTCTCTCTTCGGACTTGTGCCTATGACCCGTATTTCACACATCGCTCTTGACGACGCGAACCTGCCACCGCCCACGCCCGAGATCGAGCAAGAGCGCAAAGTGGCTGTGTTCGATTTGCTGGAAGACAACACATTTGTGTTGCCCAAACGCGAAGAACGCCCTGTGCCCGATGGACCGTATCATGTGGGGCTTTCGATCCGTGACAAACGGCTTGTGTTCGATGTGAACACGGAACACGCCGAAAAAGCGGCAGAATTCCATTTGTCGTTGGGGCCATTTCGGCAGGTGGTGAAAGACTACTTCCAAATCTGCGAAAGCTATTTTGATGCGGTGAAAACAATGCCGCCCAGCCAGATAGAAACGATCGATATGGCGCGGCGGGGCATTCACAACGAAGGCAGCCGAGTGCTGCAAGAACGCCTTGAAGGCAAAGCCGAGATCGACACAGATACAGCACGCCGTCTGTTTACGTTGATCTGCGTTTTACACTTCGGAGGCTGAATGGCGGACGACCTGCCCCAATCCGTGCTGTTTTGCTGCGATCACAACGCGGTAAGGTCCCCCATGGCAGAGGGGATTATGAAGAAACTTTATGGCACGGACACGTATGTGCAATCCGCTGGCGTGAAAGGCGACATGGAGATCGACGGGTTTTCGATTGCCGTATGCCAGGAGCTGAACGTGGAATTGTCGCGTCACCGGTCGCGCAGTTTCGACGAGATGGAAAATTGGGGTGACGATCTAAGTTCATTCGATCTTGTGATTGCCTTAAGCCCGGCCAGTCAGCGCCGGGCATTGGAGCTGACGCGCTTTTTCCATCTTGAGGTCGAATATTGGCCCATTTTGGACCCAACGGGCCTTGGCGAAGGCCGCGACGCGAAGCTGGACAGTTACCGTCAGGCCCGAGATCAAATCGTGGGCAAACTGCAGGCGAAATGGGGGCACGGCAACGGATGGATGTGATCAAACGATATTTTGCGGCTTTTAATGCCGGTGACGTGGCTGGAATGTTGGCTGAGCTTTGCGATGATGTGGCGCATCACGTCAATGAGGGGCAAGTTCGGCAGGGAAAGGCGCTGTTTGAAGCGTTTTGTGTGCATATGAACGACAGCTATGCAGAACAGCTGACGGATATGGTGGTGATGTCCAACGACGATCAATCGCGTGCTTGCGCCGAATACATAGTCAACGGAACGTATCTAAAAACGGATGCGGGGCTGCCTGAAGCACATGGTCAAAGCTATAGGCTGCCAGCCGGATCTTTCTTTGATGTGCGCGACGGTAAAATTGCCCGCGTCACCACCTACTACAATTTGGCTGACTGGACGGCGCAGGTTACATGATTGATGTTCGTGTGGTGCCACACGAGGATCTTGAAAACCAATTGGACGATCTGGCTGCCTTGCGCATCGCGGTTTTTCGCGATTGGCCGTATCTGTACGATGGTGATCTGGCGTACGAACGGCAATATCTTCAAATGTACCGCAACACCAACCGCGCCGTTGTGGTTGGGGCGTTTGATGGCGACTGGATGGTCGGAGCTGCGACAGGGGCACCACTTGGCGAACACGCAGATGATTTTGCTGCGGCCTTCGAGGGCACAGACGTTGATGTGGATGCTACATTTTACTGCGCGGAAAGCGTGCTGATGCCCAGCTATCGGGGGCAGGGGATTGGGCATCGCTTCTTTGATCGCCGCGAACAGTTTGCAGCCGACCTTGGGTTTGAAAACATCTGTTTTTGTGCAGTAGACCGCCCTGTCACGCACCCGTCCCGACCCGCAACCCCCCGCGATTTAAGTAGTTTTTGGGCGGGGCGGGGGTATGCTCAATTGCCTGGAGTCAAAGCAAAATTCGCATGGCGCGATGTTGGCGATGCGCAGCAGACACAAAAGAAACTACAATTTTGGATGCGCCGTCTTGATGTCTGAAGCATTCGGATCGTGTCAGCCTTAGCCGCACAAACGCGCCGCATCATTGCCGAAGGCTTTCCAGCGTTTCCAGAACCGTTCGTTGGCTGCATTGTCCGACTGCCGCGTGTCTTGCGCACTTTGCGGGTTGTTGAAAAATGCAGCCCCTTTGCGTTGGTCGGATGCGGATAAAGACTGATTTGCCACCGCTTGCACACACCCGCACCGCGCCCGACTGGCCTGCTTGCGCCCGCCGGCACGGCACGCCTGTGCGATAGGGCCGCTGGCAAAAAGAACAGCCGGTGCCGGTGTCGTATAGGAACTGCGCCCGCCCGCGGCATTGCTGCTGGAATACTGCGTGCCGCCACCACAAGCCGCGATGAAGGTTAGAATGGAGAATGCCGCCAAGATGCGTGTCATATGCCTGTACCCGATTGTGGCGGCTGTTTGCGCCGCTCTGCTCTGCTTTGGACGAAGTATGGCGCAAAGTGGGGAAGGGTGCAATTCACGAAGGGGTGGTGCGTCAAGACGCACCTTACGGGGGGAAACGCGAGTCTAGCCAATACCGCTAAACAAACTCGCAATGATTTCGACCAGCGATTTGGCGCGCATTCCAATCTTGGCCACAGACATAGCACCTGACCCTTCCACCTTCTTGGCCCTTTCAGCCAAGCTGATCTTTTGTGCCCGATTACCACTGCGTTGCATTGCTTCTGCCGTTGCGTCGACATCTGACCCATCGCGGGTGATTGCAGCGTCCAATTGGTATTCTGCACGCAAGCGGGCACCTGTACCGTCAACCATCGCGTCCATCCGCAACGCCACCGATTTTCGCTTTTCCGCCGCAATTTCACGCAAGCGTTGCGCAGTACGCGTTTTGACAGCTTCGCCCACCTCGGGATGGTCCGCTCGCAATTGTAATGCAGTTTCGGTTAGGGTGGATATTAATGCATCTAGCTCATCGCTTTCGGCAAGATTGGCTCCCTCTATGCCTTTGGAAATTAGACCATTCGCATTGCGTAGCCATTGTTCCAACGCGTTGGGGTCATCTGGGCAGTTTTCCAAAGCATGGCGCAACATCTTGGCTGCAACGCTCATGGAATTTAGATCACAGTGATTGCTATCCAGCGCCAAAGAAAGGGCAAAAGACACGCGATCAAGGACGCTTTGTACAAGTGTACTTGGGTCGAGAATGGAAGCACGGACATCGTAAAGCCCATCGCTGTTTTTATAGACCTCTTCGACTTGAGGGCTGTTGGCGAAAAACATTTCGGCCTGGATGCGCTCGATTTCATAGGCTACGGCTTCGGGGCCAGCCTCCCAGATGCCATCTCGTATTTTTGCGACTTCAAGTTGCAATTTCCAATCCAGTGGAAGCCCATCTAAATAGCCTTGATACCATTTGGTCCAGAAACCCCATTCTCTAGTCGAAAAAAAAGGTATGTTGTAAGGATTAGACCTTACCCCATGTAGAGGCACCGAAAACATTGAAAACGACTCACCATCCCATTGGGCTAGGTCTTTTTCTATGGCAGGTTGACCCAAATTCGCTGGTCGATCCATGTAATCCATATGTGTGGTTCTTGATCGCAATCCAGCTTTGCCGCTCTCCCTGCGATATTCGAACGTAATTTTCTCAGAAGTGGCCACGAATAGGAAATGGGGGCACCTCAACGCGATTTTCTCTTTGCTGATCGGGGCTTCAATACGATAATGGCCCTTTAGCTCATGTCTGAAAATACTCCGCAAAACAGCAAGTTGTGCGAACAAAGCCATATGCCCATCGTCCCGGTATCCTTGCCCGTTTGAATTGTCTTTGTCTTTGGCTACGTTAGGCAAGAGGGCTTCAAATTCTTCAAGCAATCGCTTTGAAACAAACTGAGCCCGAAGGTCAGCCGGTTCTTTGCTCAACGTCATAATCGACTTAACACTGTGCCCCATTGACCACCCCCCAAAACCCGCTAAGACCTCTACCATGACACCACTCTCACATATCCGCAATTTCTCCATCGTGGCCCACATCGACCACGGGAAATCCACCCTTGCTGACCGGCTCATCCAAGAGACGGGCACGGTGAAGGATCGCGACATGCAGGCCCAGCTGCTTGACAGCATGGACATCGAACGCGAGCGCGGCATCACCATCAAAGCCAACACCGTGCGCATCGACTACACCGCACAAAATGGCGAGAGCTATGTGCTGAACCTGATCGACACCCCCGGCCACGTCGATTTCGCCTATGAGGTCTCTCGCTCCATGCGCGCGGTTGAGGGGTCGTTGCTGGTGGTGGACAGCACCCAAGGCGTCGAAGCGCAAACGCTCGCCAACGTCTACCAAGCCATCGACGCCGACCACGAAATCGTGCCGGTGCTGAACAAGATCGACCTGCCCGCCGCCGACTGTGACCGCGTCGCCGAACAGATCGAGGATGTGATCGGCATCGATGCCTCCGGCGCGATCCGGGTGTCGGCGAAAACCGGGGTCGGGATCACCGAAACACTCGAAGCCATCGTGAACGAACTGCCCGCCCCAAAGGGCGATGAGAATGCGGACCTCAAGGCGATGCTGGTGGATTCGTGGTACGATAGCTACCTCGGTGTGATCGTTCTGATCCGTGTCATCGACGGACGTTTGAAAAAGGGCGAGAAGGTCAAATTCATCTCGAACGGCACCACGCATCACGTGGACCGCATCGGTGTGTTCCGCCCAAAGATGGAGATGATCGACAGCCTTGGACCGGGCGAGATCGGGTTTCTGACGGCCTCTATCAAGCAGGTGCGTGACACTCGGGTCGGCGACACAATCACCCACGAACGCAAAACGGTTGAGCCTTTGCCCGGCTTCCAGCCTGCGCAGCCCGTGGTGTTCTGCGGGCTGTTCCCTGTGGATTCGTCGCAGTTTGAGGACATGCGCGACGCCATTGACAAGCTTGCGCTGAACGATGCGTCGTTCAGCTTTGAGATGGAAACGTCCGCCGCGCTGGGCTTCGGCTTTCGCTGCGGGTTCTTGGGGCTTTTGCACCTCGAGGTGATCCGCGACCGGATCGAGCGCGAATATGACATCGAGCTGATCACGACCGCGCCCTCCGTGGTGTACCATGTGTACTTGCGCGACGGCGAGATGGTGGAACTGCACAACCCCGCCGACATGCCCGACCTGACGCTGGTGGACCATCTGGAAGAACCCCGCATCAAGGCGACCATTCTTGTGCCCGACGAATATCTGGGTGACGTTCTGAAGCTGTGTCAGGAACGGCGCGGCGTGCAGATGGACCTGACCTATGCGGGTTCACGTGCGATGACGGTCTACGACCTGCCGCTCAACGAAGTGGTGTTCGACTTCTACGACCGTCTGAAATCTGTGACCAAAGGCTATGCGTCTTTTGACTACCAGATGACGGGCTACCAAACCGATAACCTTGTGAAAATGTCGGTGTTGGTGAACGACGAACCCGTCGACGCGCTGTCCATGATGGTGCACCGCGACCGCGCCGAGACGCGGGGCCGTGCGATGGTCGAAAAGCTAAAAGACCTGATCCCCCGCCACATGTTCAAAATCCCGATCCAAGCGGCGATTGGTGGCAAGGTGATTGCGCGTGAGACGTTGTCCGCGATGCGCAAAGACGTGACGGCCAAGTGTTATGGCGGCGACGCGACGCGGAAGCGGAAGCTGCTGGATAAGCAGAAGGCGGGTAAGAAGAAGATGCGGCAGTTTGGTAAAGTAGATATCCCGCAGGAAGCCTTTATTAGCGCTCTCAAAATGGACAGCTGAAAGCTGTTCATTTTGTGCGCGAATAAAGGACGGTGGGATGAGAGTATTGCGCAGCAATGCGCGGCCCCGCTCAGTGGTTATTGGTGCAATGGGGTTAGAAAAAGCAGGGCATTGGCGTCAATTTTTCTAAGCTATTGAAACAAAAGTAGATTCACAGCGTAGTTGCCGTGAGTGAATTATGCTGCCAGACTCAAAGAAAATCGAGCAGGAAAAATAAGATGAACCAACAATTTGTACTGGCTCCTCAGCCAACGATGAAGCGTGTCGCGGATTTAGAAGGTCCGGATTTTTATCCTACTCCAGAGTGGGCGACCCATGTCTTAGCGGACAACGAGAAATTCAATGGTGAAATTTGGGAATGTGCGTGTGGTGATGGCGCGATGGCTGAAGTCCTGAAAAAGAATGGCAATTCCGTAGTTTCCTCAGATTTGTATGATCGAGGATACGGGGAAGCTGGAATTGATTTTCGAAGTGAAAATAGAGTCGTAGATAACATCGTGACGAACCCTCCGTTTCATAGCGCAGAAGAATTTGTTCACGCAGGATTGCGTCAATGCAAAAATAAACTCGCGTTGTTGCTACGTCTTGCTTTTCTAGAAAGTGCTAGTAGGCAGAAGTCCATTTTCTCGATTACCCCACCAAGCTCCGTGTGGATTTTTAGTGAACGGATTACATTCTATCCAAGTGGCGCGGTTCGTAAGGGAAGTGGTACAACTGCCTATGCTTGGTATGTATGGGACCACCACTATGATGGTCCCACGCAGCTTAAGTGGCTTCCGACTGGGTACAAATCTAAATTTGCCTAAGTAGAAATGCTGTTGCGGCCTTTTTCGGTGATGGTCCAGCTTTCATCTTCGCTATTGTAGATCGCCAAGCCTTGGTTTGCCAAACCCAAGCCCTGATCTCGATGTGAAACCAAGTTGCGCACTTTTTGCGAAAAATAAGTGTCGCTACGGCCATCCACGATTTTCGCGTCCTTGCCGTTTGGGGCAAGCCTGTCTTCTAGCAGTTCAATCAACTGAGTTGTTGTTAAAGTCCCAGATTTAGAATTGCTCAACTCAATTAATGCTTCTATTCGTATTTGATCTTCTCGATATATCATTAGTACCTTTCAAATTACTTGGCGAAATTGCCAAGTTGAAAAAATGGCAACGCAGGAGTGTCATTTCAAGTGTAGCATACCAAATCTCCGATTTGGCAGCGCAGGAACCGCCCTCATGTGGCACGCGCCACTCTCATTGGCCTCACTTCCCCAATCTGACCCAGATCAAAGCCCCCCACACCGCAATCCTCTACCCTACAACCGCGCACCAAAACGCGCGGCAATAGACCCAGAGGACACCATGTTCAGACTAACCCTGATCCTTCACCTTTTCATCGGCTCAACACTTGCAGGCAGCGGCGTGATTGCGGCGCTCACCATGGGGTATGGTACGCTCACCCCGATCCTGATCGCGGCGGCCATAGGCTTTGTCATCGCCTTTCCCGTCAGCGCCATGATTGCCAAGACCCTGCTGTCAAAAAGCTGAAACGCAAAAGGGGCGCAGCTTTCGCCCCGCCCCTTCCGTTAGAATATGGTGTCAGACTTAGTGCCCGAAGGCCGAGTTTGGCATCCAGTCGGGTGCGCCTTGGCCTGCGCGCATGTGCAGGCAGGCGGTGCCCACGCGTTGGAAGTACGTCGCCTTCAGATCGTACCAACCCGCGGACGGGATTTGCACCTGCGCGGGTTTGGATTCTTCACACGGGTGGCGTCCGTCAAAGTCGACGACCTGCTTGCCGCCGATGGACACTTCAAGCCCGTCGTTGCTGAGGAAATCAATAGTGTACGTGCCGGGCGCGTCGAACTTGACGTAGCCAGAAATGCCTGCCGCCACATGGTGCGCGCGTTTGGACGTCAGGGTCTTGTCGCCATCGTTTGTGTCCATGTAATCCAGCCCCGACAATGGGGTGCCCGGTGTGCCCTTTTTCAGCGCCTTGCGGGCTTGGGACAACGTCTTGACGTCGCCCGGATAGGCATATTTCACCGACAGGCCGGGCTTTACGCTGCTGGGTTGCGGGTTTGCTGGTGTCAGTTTCAGGGGCCCTGCAAAGGCCGCTGTCGCCAGAAAAGCGCTTGCAAGACAAGCGGATAGAATGGTTTTCATTGATGTCTTCCCCTGTTGATCGGCCTCGTTTTTGGACCGTCTTGGCGCCAGCTTAACCGCGTCTCGTCAAACAGGGCAAGGGACCTGCCGCAATCACGCGTTCCGGTAGAAAAAATACCGGTCGGGATCAACGGTGGGCGGCCCGTCGATTTGCGTCATTACCGGCATCTTTTGCTGTGACACCACCAAGCCCTGCGGCGCCATGACAGCCTTGATCAAAGGGGCCAACCGTGTGGCTTCGGCGCTGTCAACATCGCTGACGCCAATCCCGAACTCATAGTGGGTGAACGCGATTTGCGTGCCGCGCTGCGCCATTTGCACAAGCATGTCATCGGCCTCCCCTTGCAGAAAATCGGCCTTGGGCGGCACGCATGACGGGTGGCATTGCAGCACACGGTCGATCACCCAGATGCGCCGGTTTGCATATTCGCGCAAGTGATCGTAGGTGCGCCCGTTCCCAAGCCCCATTTCAAGGATGTCCCCTTGGATGGCGTTTGTATTTTCGCCCTCGGTCTCGCCGATATTTTCAATGGCCCAGTTGATGCCATCAATCTGTGCATTCAGCCTGCGTCGAAACGATTCCAAACGGCTCATGCCAAGTCCTTTCCAAGGTGTGCGGGTGTTGCGCCACCATCCAATAATTCGTTCAGGAACGCATAAGAGAACGTCCAAATGTCCGGATCATGCACCAGATGATGCGTCAAATACCCCAAAGGTTCCGCGGCGTCTTCGGTGCCGTTTCGTCGTGCTTCAATCCGCTCAACCGTCTGCGCAATCAGCCGTTCGGGTGGCACCAACCCCCGTGTGCCCCGCCAGAAGATGGGGTCGATATGGGTGTTGATGTGCAAGATACCGGACTGCGGTTTGCGTGGCCCAAAGGTAGATACGGCGTGATAACCTGCCGATTTCAGATGCTGCGACAGCCCTGTGTCCATTCTGTTCCAAGGGGGAACAAACACGGGCAAAAGATCTGAGCCGAACAAATGCGTCAGCGTCTTCAACCCTTCCGACGCGCGGCTTTGACACGCTGCATCATTGTGCGGGAATTCGGATTTTTTCATTCCGGCTTCTGCGTGGTTCTGGTGCGCCCATCCATGCACCATGGGGCGCAGGTTTTGCCGGCTTGCCATGTATTCCGCCAATGTGTCTTTTGTGTGGGCCGGGATGACCGCCAGATGCACCGGCAAATCCAGTTGCACCGAAAGCGCGTGCAGCTGGTCCAACTGCGGTGTCGGCGCAATTGCATCGTCGTCGCGCCACCAAACGGGCAGAGGTGTTTCGGATTGACGGTATCGCGCCAAGGCTGATCGCAAAGGGGTCCAGTCAATCATCGTGCGGCCAGTTTCTGTTCGACAATTTGAACGGTGCGCCGTGCGCCATCAAACCCAAATCTTGGTGTTTCGTTTGTGTGGTCCTTCGAAACTACGTTCAGCGCAGCGATCAACGCGTTCGGTGTTAGCACATCGGACAAGACAACCTGTATGCGCGGAAGTGCCGCCAAGGCCTTGGCGCGTAGGGTTTGTTCGACTTCACCACCGGCATCGAAGGGGATGAAGACGGCAGGTACTTGGGTCTGCAAAACGTCCAGGGCAGTGTTATAACCGCACATTGAAACAGAAGCCGTTGCGTGGCGCAGCATCTGGCGAAAATCAGAACGTGCCGCGTTCAAAATGACGTTGGCTGGTGCGATTGCCTTGAAGGCTTTAATGCGCACATCGGCATCACCGCCCCCCACAAGAATACGCCACTGTAAGTCCGGCCGCAAAATTGCAGCCTTGATGCAGGTTTCGAAAATACCATCCCCCACGCTGCCGCCCCCTGCGCTGACAAGTATTTCGCCTTGCCCAAGCGCCTGTGGATGATCGTTCGGAGGGCCGGGCGCCACAAATCCGGTGTATGAAAGGCGCTGTTCCAAAGCGTCCGTGACAGGCCAACTGATGCCAAGCGGCGTTATCTCGGGGTCGGAATGCACCAAGACGCCGTCGTAGAACCTGTCCAACACCTCAGCGGCGAATTCGGCTTTGCGTGGCTTGGAGGGGGGCGCAAGGATGTCGCGGATTGAGGCGAACACCAAAGGCTTTGGGGACAGATTGTGCGCTGCGCTCAGCAGGTGTTGAAATTCATCTTTCAGGCTGCGGCGACCAAAGGGGAACAGCTCTGTAATGATGACGTCTGGCGGGTCTGCGCGCAAAGCGTCCACCAACATATCCCGTCTGCTCGACATGTAATCGTGGTTTGCTACTATGCCTTTGTCGTCTAACAGGTCCGTGAAATTGGTGCCGTCCGATCCTAACGGCGGCATTTGCAGAAATTGCACACCGGTGGTGTCCAGATGTGGGGCGGGCAGTCCGCCTGACAGTATGCGCACCGCGTGACCTTCTTGTGCGAAACACCGGCCCAGAGTCAGCGCACGGCTTAGATGTCCCGATCCCAACAGATGCGTCACAATGATCATAAGCTTCATGATAGGTCTTCAATTAAGCGAATTGGGTCAGGGTGCAAGGTCCAGCCTTCTTGGGTGATCTCAATGCAGAACAGGCGGTTGCGTTTCACCTGAAACGGAGGCGTTCCAGCAAAATTATAACCGCACGCATGCGCCATAAGAACCCGCATCACACCGATATGACATACAGCTACCGTGTCATGTTGCAGGCCTGCCGCCCAAGTTACCGTACGGGACCGTAGGGACGACAAGGCCTCGCCGTTTGGAGGTGTGAAATCCCAACCCCAGTGTTCCATATCCCGAAAACCGCTGGCAGGATCGGCGTGTAGATCTTTGCCGTGTTTCCCTTCCCAATCACCCCAATTCATTTCGGTAAGCGCGGGGGATGTTCGGGGCGCACGTGACGCGACTAGCTGGGCTGTTTCTACGGCACGGAGCAACGGGCTAGACCATAAATCAGCCTGTGTCCAACCGTCTGGCAGACACAGTTTCGAAAGGGCTGCGGATGCGTCGGCATCCAACGGAATGTCAGTGCGCCCTTGGATGCGGCCTGCGCGATTCCATGCGGTGTGGCCGTGGCGCAAAAGGCCCAAACGGATCATGCGGCCGCCTCAATGGCCGCGGACAGGCCTTTGAGCAGGGTCTGTGTTGCAGCGGGGCGCAGGTGGCGACGTTGAATGAAATTGCGGGCTTCAACGCCTTCGTTTGTTGCTTGCTGATTGTTGTCCAGCAAGTCTTGAATGCGTTGCGCCATAGGCCCGGGGCCTTGGCGGGGGGCAGGGCCATGTGTCAAAACCACGTCCCGAACGCCGGGGCGATCCTGTGCCACAACGGGGACACCGGCGGCTTGGGCTTCCAGATAGGTCATGCCGAAAGCTTCGTTGACGCCGGGCCAGAATAGCAATTTCGCGTGGCTGTACGCTGCGGCCACTTCTTTTGCGTCTTGCCGGCCCAGAAAACGGACGTTTTTCCCGAACCGGGCCATCATGTCTTCCACTCTGTGCCGTGCATCTCCGTCACCGATAATATCAAGGCGCCAGTCCCGATGACGCAACACAGCCAAAGTGTCCGCGATCAGTAGGTAAGACGCCAGCTTGTCGCCTTCGCGCATCATTCCAACACTTAGCATCGGGCCGTCTTGGGACGAAGGAGCGGGTAGGGTGCTGCGGTTCAGAAACGGGCGCAAGTGGATCAGGGTTTGTGCATCCGGCGCATCACGTTCCAGCGCTTCATTGTCGCGGTCGGTGAGATAGAAAATCACCTGTGCCGCGTCGCACGCAGCTTCTGATCGTGCGGCAAACGTGGCCCATGCCCCGTCCAGACGTTTGCGGGCTCGGGTGGCTTCGATAATCAGATAGGGAATGCCCAATGTAGCGCTGACGGCGGGGCCGATCAGATCAGGGGCTTTGTAGTAATTGTGGTATGTGACCCATGCGGTCAGTTGGGCGTCTTGGAATTTCTGAACTATATCAGCAGCCTGTTGATGGGCTTGCTCAATCATACCTGTTTGAAGCTGTCGCGACCCTGTCTTTTCGAGGCTGCGGAACTCAGAGGCCAAATGCACCTCTGCGCCCCCGTCTTTCAGCGCGTCCATAAGGGCCCTTGCCATAGTGCGATCCCCTGAAGGCACGCGATGATTTGGGGATTTAAGGGGCGCATAAAAGGCAATTTTCATGCCAGCATCTCGTTTAATCTGCGTGACAGATGCTTGATCCCGGGCGCCATCAAAAAATCAAGACGCAACCGCGTAAATGCGGCATCGGCCAACCGCGGTCCTAGGGCGGAATCGTGTGCAAAGCGTTTCATTTCACGGGCCAACGCGGTGGGGTCATCGTCGCTGAGAATGCCATGAACTTCTGTGTCGATAAATTCGGGGATAGCAGACACGGGCGTGGACAAGATCGGTAGCTTTTGACTTGCCGCTTCCATCAGCACGTTTGGCAGGCCATCCCGGTCACCGTCTTCGGCAACGCGGCTTGGCAACACAAAGACATCGGCCGCGCGCATGGCTTCGATGACTTCCGGTTGGTCACAGGCCCCGCGCCATGTGATGCGGTGGCCAACCTGTGCGTCGTGTGCCGCCTGCATCATTTGGTCACGCAACGCGCCGCCACCGATATGGGTCCAGTGCCAATCCATCTCAGAGGGCAGAAGCGCCAAGGCCGCAATCAGCCTGTCAAAACCCTTCTTTTCCACCAAACGCCCGACGGACATCATGTGCAGTGGCGCCCCCGCAACGCGCAAAGGGCGTTCTGGCGGCGCGGGAAAACGCTGCAGATCCAGACCGTGGTACACCAAATCGACAGGTGTGCCGTTGGACAGCCCTTGCAAATGCGCCGCGCCAAATCCGGTGCATGTTGCGCCAAAAGATGCCCCGAAACTGTCATGGGAAAGCTTTTCGCGCAGCTCCCATTCGGGCGATGTCCAGATGTCTTTGGCATGGGCTGAAAAGGACCAAGGGAGGTCCAGAAGTATCGCGGCATAACGGGCGACGGATGATGGTGTATGCAAGAAATGGGCATACAGCCCGCGCAAGGCGGCCGGTGCTTCATGGGCCAGAACACAAGCCTGTCCAAAACGGCGTTCGCGGTTCGGGGTCGCATCGCGGGCAAGGTCGCGTTCAAACGCGGCACGGGCCGCGGCATACGTCGGGCGGTGTTCTGCGGCTTTCAGGGCTGCGGCCACGCGATCCGGTTCGTCTTCAAGGTACTCGGGCAAGTATCGGACGCGCGCCTGCAGACGGTCATGCAGCGGATGGGTTTTTGTGTCTGTCGGATGGCGCAGCGACCAAATTTCAAAGGCGATACCTGTCTGTTCCAGCGCCACAAGTTCCTGGGCGATGAAGGTTTCGGACAGGCGGGGCCAGCCTTTGACCACGACAGCCAAGGCGGGGTCTGGAGTTGTGTTACTTTGGGTCATTCGGCGGCGGCGTCCAGCGCCGCATCGCCCATGAGCTTACGGGTGCGTTTGATGACGTAATCCAAACCATCCAGCAAACCGTCCGCGCCGGCGTCCGATGGCTTGCTTTGGGTCTTTAGCCCACGAATTGCGGCGACCATGGCGTCGGGGGTCATGCCGTCGCGATCTTCGTCCAGCATATGTACCAATCCAAGTTCCTCTGCGCGGCTTGCGCGTATCCATTGTTCCAGACGGGGCACTGTGCGCGGCACGATCACGGCGCGCTTGTCAAACGACAGAACCTCACAAAATGTATTGTAGCCTCCCATGCACACAACACCCTCAGCACCATGAAACAGGGCCTCGATGCGGCTTTCAAATCCGACAGCAGTGACACGGCCCTGCAGCTTTTCAACGCGGGTTTCAAATTCTTCGCGGACTTCGCCCGACAAGAAGGGGCCGTAGACCAGCACAGCGGGCGGGTTCAGGTCTGGATCTTGTTCATAGGCAGACAAGACAAGGTCCACCATCGCAGCTCCGTCCCCGCCACCGCCCGGGGTGATCAAGATAAACGGATCTTCGGGAACTTCGCTGACCTCTGCGGCTTCGCGGCGCAAATATCCGGTCCAATACATTCGGGCGCGTGCACTGTCCGAAAGTGTCAGTCCCGCTGTGGGATCATAAACGGATTTCACGCCATAGACCCAAATTTCGTCATAGTATTGTTCGGTGGCTTGCACAGCGCCCTTGCGGTCCCATTCCGCGGCCAGCACATCCGGTTCGTCCAGAACATCGCGCAACCCCAACACAAGCTTGGTTTTGCCCCTTTGGCTTAACCATTCCAGCGTTGGCAAAAGCTCCCCGCGAAAACCTGTGGGTTCTTTGTCCACGATCAGCAGATCTGGGTCATATTGTTCGATGGCGGATTGGATCAGACCTGCACGCAACGCTGTTGTTTCGTCGATATCCAGACCCAGTGTCTGCGACACATAGGACCCGTCGGGCAGTTTGGTGACGCCGGGCAGGCGCACATGGTCCACACGTTCCGGAAAGGTGAAACGCCCGGCAACCGGAGAACCGGTCAGGATGATTGCAGATTGTACGGTATCGCTGGCGGTTAGCGCAGACGCCAACGCCCGTGACCTGCGCAAATGCCCCAACCCGAAGGTGTCGTGGCTGTAAAGCACCACGCGCCGGGGGCGGTCGCTGGCAGGAAGAGGTGTCTGCACCATAGAGTCTTCTTTCGTCTTCTTCTTCGTGTCGTTTCAGTCAAAGACGCAGATCGCTGCCGGCTTTGCCGAATATGCCTTTTATATCGTATACTACAGCGCCCGGTTTGCCTAAGGCGCGAATGGCATCGGGGCCCATTTCTACAAATTCTTTATGCCCGACAGCCACAACAATAGCGTCATACGACCCTGCGACAGGCTTGGCCACCGGGTCAATCCCATGGCGCTTTTTCATGACTTCGGCAGCAACCCAAGGTTCGTGCACATCCACGTCGACGGAATAATCACGCAGTTCGTTTAGAATGTCCTCGACGCGGGTATTTCGGGTGTCTGAACAGTTTTCCTTGAAGGTGTATCCAAGGATCAGAACCTTGGCATGTTTCACATTCATATCGCGCTTGATCATCGCTTTCATCAGCGTTTGGGCGACATAGCTGCCCATTTGATCATTGATGCGGCGGCCTGCGTGAATGACCTCGGGGTGATACCCAAGCTGTTCGGCGCGGTAGGTCAGGTAGTAGGGGTCCACGCCAATGCAGTGTCCGCCCACAAGGCCGGGCTTGAACGGCAAGAAGTTCCACTTGGTGCCTGCCGCTTCCAACACATCTAACGTATCCAGCCCCATCCGCGCAAAAATCAGCGAGAATTCATTGACCAAGGCAATGTTCAAATCGCGCTGTGTGTTTTCGATGACCTTGGCGGCTTCTGCTGTTTTGATATCGGTGGCGGCATGTAGGCCCGCTTTGACGACCGGGGCATAAATGGCTTGCACGCGGGTCAGGGTTTCTGCGTCTTGGGCTGCAACAACCTTGATGACATTCTCCATGGAATGTTCGGCGTCGCCGGGGTTTACCCGTTCCGGGCTGTACCCCAGTTTGATGTCGAGACCACAGACCAGCCCGCTGCCAGCTTCCAAAGCGGGGCCGCAAACGTCTTCGGTGACACCGGGGTAGACGGTGCTTTCCAAAATGACCAAATCGCCAGCGGACAAGTGTGGCGCGATGGTGGCGCAGGCCCCCAAAACCGCATCAAGGTTTGGCTTTTTGGCTTTGGTGATCGGGGTGGGCACAGCGATGATATATGTGGTGCAGGATGCCAAAGCCGCAGGGTCAGCGGTGAATGTGGCATTTGATTGCGCAAGGGAAGCATCCGCAATTTCCCCATTGGGGTCTGTCCCCTTGTGTAGGGCCGCCACCAAATCCGGGTCGGTGTCCAACCCCACAACGTCAAATCCTGCACGGTCCAAGGCCAACGCCAAGGGCAGGCCCACGTAACCAAGACCTAAAATAGCAATGGGGCCAGTTGTCATTCAGGCAGTCCTTTTGGTTCGACCTTTGCAGGCCAATTGTTGCAGCCGCTATGACATAAACACGCACGTCATGTAAAACACCCCCAAACATTGAGTTCACTGGGGGTTTACCGCTCAAAAGCCACACTCTAGTTTGGCGAAGCCCGAATATCTGGATGAATACACATGCGCAGCCTGCTTCTTTGCCTTGCCACGACCTTTTTGCTTTTGACCATGGCGATCCCGGGGGCGCAGGTCTCTGCGCAAAGCCTGTTTTCATTGCCGGCCTCAGAGGCTGATGATGACACGGATGCTTTGGCCGATACACTGCGATTGGCGGCCGAGAACGGCTTGGGTGTTGTGGTGGTTGACACGCAGGGCAACATTATTGTGGGCGGTGCAAAGGACGCACAGGATGAACGCGCCCAGCCGCGTGAATCCGCGTTGATGATGGCACAAGCCCAAGGCACTGCCTTTCGGGGGATGCTGCGCCAAAGGTTGCAAGCGCTACCGGATTCACTCAACGAAGTGGCCTATATTTTACGCGCCACCAGCGCGGATGGGCGGATTATGACCTTCGTTGAGGTGCTTTTATATTCTGCATTGTTGTTCGGTGTTGGCCGATTGGTAATGGTGTACTTCGTTGGCCCAAAGATCTTCCGGAACTTTGTCACCTCTCGGATCAAAGAAAAACCCGCAGGCTACCGCGAGAAGATGCCGTTTCTGGTATTTCGCTTCTTTGTGGGAATTTTTGCAACCCTGATCAGCATGGCCATTGCCTATGTGCTTGGGGCTCTGATCTTTCCGCCCGTAGAAAATCAAGCGATTCAAGTCACTATTCTGGCCATCTACGTGGCCTTCTTCGCGATCCGTACGATTGGGGATGTGTGGCGCATGATGCTATCGCCGTTTCTGGCGCAATACCGCATTCCCAACCTGTCGGATCGGGACGCATTGGTTTTGTATCGCTGGGTGTTCTATGTGGCGGCGCTGGATATTGGTGTTGTCACTTTTGCGACGTGGATCAAGGATTTCGGGCTGAACTACAACGTCTATGCCATCGGATATGGTGGACTTGCGTTGATTATGGCGGCGCTGAACATCTGCGTCGCCCTGTTCAACCGACGCGCCATCTCAAACGCAATTCGAAATGGTCGTGCGGCTCAGGATGTGGCGATGCTTACACGTTTGATTGCACGTTTCTGGGCGCCGGTTGTCATTATCTATGTGGTGTTCGGATGGTTTGAGCTGGCGTTTGATCTGGTCTTGGAACAGCCATTGTCGATCCCTCTGGTGGCTGGTGCATACGCGGTCTTTATGACCATTTTGATTGTGTATGGCGTGATCAACTTCGGCATCGAAGCCTACTTCCAGCGTGCGCGGCGTATTCAGGATATGAACGCGATCCTGGAAAGTGACGATGACGAAAGCGACATGACGGCTGCCGAGGTAGAGGCCATGGAGCTCGCGCATATGCCGCGCCACAAGATGGGCACGTTCGAAGAACTGGCGCGTCGTGTGTCCGGCATTTTAGCCTTTGTGGCCGGATCTTATGCATTGATCAGTATTTGGGGGTCGTCTGCGCAATCGATGGTCGAAGAAAACCCGCTGACCCAGCGGGTTCTGGATGTGATGGTTATCGTGTTTATCGGCTATATCGTGTTTCACGCCTTTCGCATTTGGATCGATGCCAAAATTCTGGAAGAGCAAGGCGAAGTGGTCGAAGCCGAGTTGGGCGACGAAGGCGGCGGGACCAGTGCCAGTCGTTTGGCGACTTTGTTGCCGTTGTTTCGCAATTTCATGCTGATTATTATCTTTGTGACAATAATTTTGATCATCCTGTTGGAACTTGGCGTGAACGTGGGGCCGCTGTTTGCGGGCGCGGGTGTGGTTGGTGTCGCTGTGGGCTTTGGATCGCAATCTTTGGTCCGTGACATCTTTTCCGGTGCGTTCTTTTTGTTCGACGATGCGTTCCGCAAAGGTGAATACATCGACATTGGCGGGGTAAAAGGCACGGTTGAAAATATCTCTGTGCGCTCGTTCCAGCTGCGCCACCACCTTGGGGCACTGCACACCATTCCGTTTGGTGAAATTCAGGTGCTGACAAACTATTCGCGTGACTGGGTGATTATGAAGCTTCCCTTGCGCGTAACCTACGACACAGACGTCGAAAAAGTACGCAAGCTGATCAAAAAACTGGGTGTGGCCTTGTTGGAAGATCCGATTATCGGGCCAGACTTTATCCAGCCTTTGAAATCACAAGGCGTCATCGAAATGCAAGACAGTGCGATGATCATCCGGGTCAAATTTATGACGAAACCCGGTGACCAATGGGTGATCCGCAAGAAAGTCTATCAGGAAATCCGCGAACTCTTTGAACGCGAAGGGATCAAGTTTGCCCATAAGGAAGTGACCGTGCGTTTGGCGGATGGCAATGTCGAAGACCTGACCCCGGAGCAGCGCAAAACGGTAACGGCTGCCGCGCACGCCGCCATAGATGATGACTTGTTGGAAGGTGGAATTGAAGACGATGGTGACGATCGGTAAACCGATTGACCCTATACAAGGGCGGATAAAGCGCTTATTCGCGCGGTTTGATCCCATCAGAAAGCCCGTTCCTTTGAAACAAGCCCTTGCCGATGCGTTGCAACAACGCGGTTACGAAACCCTGACACCTGTCCAAGAGGCGGTGACAGAAGACCATCTAGAGGGTGCGGACCTTCTGGTCTCTGCGCAAACTGGTTCCGGTAAGACGGTGGGCTTTGGCTTGGCGCTGGGCAACACCCTGCTTGGGGAAGACGAATCCTTTGATCGTGCGGGCCCGCCTTTGGCTTTGATCATTGCACCAACCCGTGAACTTGCAATGCAGGTGAAACGCGAATTGGCATGGCTTTACGAAAAAGCTGGTGTGATTATGGCGTCTTGCGTGGGCGGCATGGACATGCGCGATGAACGGCGCAGCCTTGCGCGGGGGGCGCATATCGTGGTGGCCACACCGGGGCGCTTGCGCGACCACATCATGAAAAACGTCATCGACCTAAGCGCCATTCGCGCTGTGGTTCTGGACGAAGCGGATGAGATGCTGGATCTTGGGTTCCGCGAGGATCTGGAGTTTATTTTAGGCGAATGCCCCGAAGACCGCCGCACTTTGATGTTTTCCGCCACGGTGCCAAAAGCCATCGCCAATCTTGCCAAAAGCTACCAACGTGATTCTGTTCGCGTGACAACAGTGGCGGAAGCCAAGCAACACACTGACATCGAATACCATGCGATGAACGTTGCTAACCACGATGGCGAAAACGCAATCATCAACATCCTGCGTTTCTATGAGGCCCCCAATGCCATCGTTTTTTGCAACACGCGGGCCATGGTGAACCGGGTGACGACACGCTTGTCGAACCGGGGGTTCTCGGTCGTGGCCCTGTCGGGGGAATTGTCTCAGGCAGAGCGGACACATGCCTTGCAAGCGATGCGGGACGGTCGTGCGCGCGTGTGCGTGGCCACGGATGTTGCGGCCCGCGGGATTGACCTTCCCGGGCTTGACCTTGTGGTGCATGCAGAACTGCCCAACAACCACGAAACTATGTTGCACCGGTCTGGTCGGACGGGACGCGCCGGGCGCAAAGGTGTGTCTGCCCTGATCGTGACGGGTAAAGTGCGCCGCAAGGCAGAACGCATTTTGCATATGGCAAAGGTTTCCGCCGAATGGGGCAATGCGCCCTCCGCGGATGCAGTGCGTGAAAAAGATCAAGCGCGTCTGCTGGATGATCCCATGTGGTCCAATCCGGTGGAAGACAACGAAGCCGAAATGGTTGCCAAATTGATGGAGCATTTCAGCCCGGAACAACTGTCTGCAGCCTTCATGCGCTTGTACGCCCAACGCGTGTCAGCGCCTGAAGAACTGTCTGCCGCAGGGGACAACAAAGCGCCCAAAGCACGTGCACCGTTTGGGCCATCCAAGTGGTTCAGTGTGTCCTCGGGCCGTAATCAAGGTGCTGAAGTGCGCCGCTTGTTGCCGATCCTGTGCAACGCAGGCGACATTACAAAAGACGACATTGGTGCGATCCGCATCCAGAACGACGAGACATTTGTTGAAATTCAGGAAAGCAGCGTCGCCGGATTCAAGGCGGCTCTTGGCGCAGATATGAAAGTCGAAGGCGGCTTGACGGTAAGCGAATTGGCAAATGCGCCTGCAGCGGCCAAAAGCCCCCGCCCCCCTTTCAAGGGCAAACCAAAAGGCGACGGTGCGGGGCGAAATTTTGACAAATCCAAACCGCAACGGGACTACAAGCCGCGTGAGGACAAACCACGCGAAAGCTACAAACCCCGTGACGAGAAACCGCGCGAAAGCTACAAGCCGCGCGAAGACGACAAACCCAGAACATCAAGTGCGCCTATTGATTACAACGACGCGCCAGCACCCAAGCCGCGCAAACCCAAACCGTCTGCTGCAAAACCAACCGGCACAGCAGCACATCCGGCGTCGAAACGGTTCACAAAGCCAAAGTCGACGATGGATAGGGCGCGTGAAGACGGGGCCGTCTCGGAACGAAAGCCACGTGGCGATAAATTTGCGAAACCAGGTGCGAAGCCTAAAGGCAAATTCGAAGGCAAACCAAAGGGTGCAAAACCCGGTGGCAAACCATCGGGCGGAAAGAACCTTGCACCAAAAGTCGGCAAGCCCAATTCCAAAAAGAACAAAGCCCGTCGTGCCGCGGCAGAGGGTGGCGGCAAGCCGCCGCGCCGCTAATAGGCTTCATCTTGGCCAAAATACCTCTGGGGAGACGCGGCACGCGGCGGGGGCAGCGCCCCCTGACCACGGCTAACCTTTGTAGGGGTCCAGACTGTCGCGCAAACCGTCACCCAAAAAGTTGAATGCCAGGACAACAACAATAATTGGCAACATCGGGATCGCGGTCCACGGATAGATTTCGATGGACGCAAGGTTCTGCGCATCGTTTAGCATCACGCCCCAACTGACAGCCGGTGCGCGCAGCCCCAAGCCCAGATAGGACAGCGCGGTTTCGCCCAGAATCATCGCCGGAATGGACAAGGTGGCGGACGCGATCAGGTGGCTCATGAAGTTGGGCAGCAAGTGCCTGCGAATAACGCGCCCCGGTTTCGCCCCCATCATTTCAGCGGCTCGTACGTATTCTTCTTCGCGCAAAGACAGGAATTTGGATCGCACGGCCCGCGCCAAACCGGGCCAATCCAAAATCCCCAATATGATTGATATGATGAAAAACACGGACACTGGCCCCCAATTTGAGGGCACGGCGGCGGACAGAGCCAGCCAGATGGGAAGTTCTGGCAAGGACCTTAATATCTCGATCAGGCGGTTGATGGACCAATCGATTTTACCGCCCAAGTAACCCGCGATAGAGCCAAATGTGATACCCAAAAGGAAAGACACCGTAATCCCGATCAAACCGACTGTCAGGGACAGTTGGGCACCATATAAAATGCGGCTGAACACATCGCGTCCAAGGCGATCTGACCCCCACAAGAATACAGTGGAACCAGATGGTGCGCAAAACAGATGGGTGTCGGTAGGAAACAGACCGGCCAGTTTATAATCGTCGCCCTTACAGAAAAATTCCAACTGTTGCGGTGCGTCGGTGTCAAAAGTGTAGCGCCAGCGAAATTCTTCAAGGTCCGCTTCCCCTGTGATGGGATAGACGAAGGGGCCAATGAAGGCGCCATCGTGCCAAAAATGCAGTCCTTGTGGCGGGGCGTACAGGTAATCTGCGCTGCGCTCGTTGGGGGTATAAGGCGCGATGAAGCCGGCAAAAGGCAACATCAGATAGCTGAGGAAAAGGAAAATCCCAGAAATCAGCCCCAGTTTATGCTTTTTGAATTTGCGCCACACAAGCACCCAATTGGGCGCGTCCATGTCGGTGCGGTCAAGGGCGGACAAATCGACATGAGGGTCATACGGCGCGTCGTCGATATAGCGCCCGTCTGGCAAAGTGCTCATTCGCGCGCTCCGTATCTAATTCTGGGATCAAGCAGGACCAAAAGCATATCCGACACCATCGTACCGATCAGAGTCAAAAAGGCCACAAACATCAAAATGAAACCGGCAAGGAACTGATCCTGACTTTTCAAGGCAGCCAAGAGGTCGGGGCCGATTGTGGGCAAGCTCATTACCACCGACACCAAAACAGAGCCGGAGACCATCGCGGGCAACAGATTGCCGATGTCGGCAACAAAGGGGTTAAAGGCCATGCGCAGGGGGTACTTTGACAACATGCGCGTGGGTGACAGGCCTTTGGCGACGGCGGTTTCAACATAGGGTTTGCTAAGCTCGTCCAGCATGTTCGCGCGCAGACGTTGCATCATGGCTGCAGCGCCCGCTGTACCGATGACGAAAGTCGGAACGATCAGGTGGATGGCGATGGATTTGGCCTTGGCAAAGGACATTGGTTCGCCCTCAAACGCCGGGTCCATGAGGCCGCCGATGGGAAGCCCGATGTATTTCTGGCCATAGTAAAACAAGATCAGCGCAAGCAGAAAGTTTGGGGTCGCCAACCCAAGGTACCCCACAAAAGCCGTTGTGTAATCGACCCATGACTGCGAACGGGCGGCGGCCAAAACCCCAAGTGGCAAAGCGACAAGGTACACAAACAACACAGCCGACAGGTTGATTAAAACTGTTAGCCACAAAGCGTCGCCCACAATGTCCGCGACGGGATTGTCGAATTCGAAAGACCAGCCGAAATCCCCCTGTATCAGACCGGAAAATCCGTTGGGGCCGGGCGCAAAGCCCACCCAGATCAGGTATTGCTCCCAAAGCGGGCGATCCAGTGCATATTCAGTCCGTAGAAATTCGGCCTTGGCGACACCTTCTGCTTGGCCCGTGGCGCGCAGTTCGGCGATCTGGTTGGACAGGAAGTCACCGGGCGGCAGGTTGATAATGAAAAACACAAGAACCGACACAACAAGCAGTGTCAGCAGCATCGTCATGAACCGGTAAACGGCATAGCGCAGAAACATCATTGCGACACCTGCATTTTGGCACGGTCGCCATCAAAGAAAAATTCGTCCATGCGGTGAATGCCAAAATGCGCACCGGGTTCCCATGCCCATTTGGCTTGTTCTGGCACATTGCGCAGGTCGTTGTTGACCACGACAGGTTGCGGGGCCTCTGCCAGAACGCCAATGCCAAACTGTTGGTCAGCATGGATGGCCAGCATCTCGCGCCAAATCTCGGTGCGGGCGGCTTCGTCTTCGTTGCGTTCCCACATGTGCCACAATTCCATCAAACGCTCGGCTTCGGGAATGTCTATTGGTTCGCCGGCGGCGCCGCGTGTTTGCATATACTGGCCCCATTTGGGCCAAGCAAAGAATTCCTGTTGCGTGGGGGCCAGATATTCAGGCGGGGTTGCAGCCTGCGGCAAGCCATTGTCCCAGCCAAACCACACAGCCGACATCGACACGCCAGCGTAAACACGGTTGCGCAGGATGTCGCGGTCCAAGGGGCGCATCACCAGTTTGATGCCCAGTTCGCGCCACGTGTCGCTGATGATGGCCAGCGCGTTTTCGACTTCTTGGCGTTCCCCTGCCGTTTCGACAAGAAACTCCATGGGCCGTCCATCTGGCAAAAGACGCAGGCCCGCAGGGTTGCGATTTGTGAGGCCCATATCGTCCAGCAATTGGTTGCCTTGTGCCGTGTCGTAGTTGGCCCAAGCGTTCAGGTTTTCGGGGTCATGCAAGGGGCTGCGCGACACCGCCGTCATGCCGCCTTCCTTGGCCAAACCAAAGTACAGCGTGCGGTTGATCATGCGGCGGTCTATGCCCATGGACAAGGCACGACGGAACCGCACGTCTCGGATAACTTTGCGCCAGACGGGATCGGCAAAGTTCAGGTTTGGATAAATTGCGATTTGCGATGCGGCAGAGTTGGCCCACAAAAACGTCCGGTAGTTGCCGCCGTCCGCTTGCCCCTTTTTCAAGATAGACACATCGCGGAAATCGAGACCCCGCGCCTGCAAATCCGCCTCGCCTGCGTTGGCTTTCGCCGCGACAAGACCACCGCCCACAATCGTCATTTTCACGACGTCGATGTAGGGCAGTTGCGTGCCGTTGGTGTCGATACGGTGATAGTAGGGGTTGCGCACAAACAATTGACGACTGGATTTGCCTGCGGTGGCTGACATCCACGGCTGCAAGGTTGGCAAGGCGGGGTTGTCGAATTTGTACATATTGTCGACTTTGTTGTGCAACGCCGCCCAGCTTCGTACGCGCTTTGATCTTACAAGGTCTGCCAAAGCCTCGGTTTCCGCGAACTCAATGTGGAACTGCTTTAGGTAATGTGCGGGGCGGTAAATAAAGGGGGGACGTGCGCCTGCGAGAATTTGCAAGAACCGCGGGTTCGGTCGGTCCCATTCTACCACGACTGTGTACAAATCCGGAAATGTCATGGTGCCCACAACGCCGTCAATACGCATAACATCGGGGGGGCCATTGGGGCTGAGTTCAGAATTATTGGCGATGTGGTCCCAATAGTATTTGAAGTCGTCGGACGTAAAAGGCGCCCCATCCGACCAACGATGCCCCTTGCGCAAATGTAGGGTAAAGCGCTTGTTGCCTTCTACTTCGTAGTCGCGCAACAGATCGGTTTGCAGTTCGTAATTCTGGTCGTAGCCCACCAGTCGGGCGTAGCCGTAAACCACCATTTGGCGGATGTCTTTCGACCGTGTGACCATCGTGGCCAACGTGCCGCCCTGGGTGCCTGTTGTGCGCCCCTTTGCTTCCAAATCCACAATCAGTGGTTCTGAAGGAATGCGATTTGCCACAGGGGGCAAGGTGCCGTTTTCGACTTCTTGTGCCCAGAAAGAGCTTTCTTTCAAAGGCGCGGCCACAGACCCCGACGCAGTGGCGCAGGCCCATAAAAATGTGGCGCAAACTAAGAGAGGCTTAAACATGGCAACGTACCTTATGGCCGGGATCAACCTCGATCAGATCAGGGGCACTTATGCCTTCAAAGCGGAACGTATCGGGCCAAGTGTCGGGGCTGCCCGCGCCTTTGGCGACAAGGCTTAGGTTGATGGGGCGGTTTACATTGGGTTCAGGCTGCGCCGCGATCAACGCCTGAGTGTAGGGATGGCGTGGGTTGTAGAACAATGTGTCGGGGGGGGCTTGTTCGACAACGACGCCTTGGCGCATCACAGCCACCTCGTCGGCGATCCGCGCAACCACAGCCAAATCGTGGCTGATGAACAAATAGCTCAGGCCCATGCTGTCACGGATGTCTTCCAGAAGGGTCAGGATTTGTTCCTGAACAGATACATCCAGCGCTGACGTAGGTTCGTCACAGACCAAAAGCGTCGGATCCAGCGTCAGGGCGCGCGCAATGGACAGCCGTTGGCGTTGGCCGCCGGAAAACGCATGCGGGAAGCGTTTGAGCATATCGGGGTTCAAACCCACCCATCGCAGCATTTCAGCGGCTTTGTCGCGGCGGTCTGCGCGGCTGCCAATTCCGTGAATTTCCATCGGTTCTGTCAGGGCCTCCTGAACGCGCATGCGCGGGCTTAGTGAGGAATAGGGGTCTTGAAACACCATCTGGGCTTGTTTTTGAAAGGCAATACGCTGGGTACGTGTCATGGCATGGACGGGCAAAGGGTCCGCGTCCTTTGTGCCGCAAAACAAAACTTTTGATCCCACATCCGGCACCTCAGCGCCTAACGCAATGCGCGCACAGGTTGTTTTGCCCGACCCGCTTTCGCCCACCACGGCCAAGGTTTTGCCGCGTGGCAATTGTAGGTTCACATCTATGCAAGCATGGATCTTCTTGGCCGCTTTCCACCCGCCTGCCTTGGCGGTGTAGGTTTTGCAAACGCCTTTCAGATCAAGGATCAGATCATCGCGTTCCAAGGGTGCTGCCGGTTCGGCGACCTCGGGGATGACGGGGGCTGCGGCAAAGAGTTTCTGGGTATATCCATGGCCGGGAGCGCCCAGAACAGCGGCCGCTGGTCCGCTTTCCATCACGCGGCCTTTGTTCATGACCACAACCTGTTCTGCCATATTCGCCACAACGCCCAAATCATGCGTCACAAGAACCACAGCCATGCCGGTGTCTTTTTGCAAGTCTTTGATCAGACCCAGCACCTGGGCTTGGGTTGTGACGTCCAAAGCTGTTGTGGGTTCGTCCGCGATCAGCAAATCGGGTTTTGCGACCATTGCCATGGCGATCATGGCGCGTTGGCGCATCCCGCCTGACATCTCGAAGGGGTAGGCGCGAAAGGCGCGTTCAACGTCGGGAAACCCGACTTGTTCAAATGTGGACAGAACGTCCTTTTTGGCTTCGGCTGCCGACATGCCACGGTGCAGATGCAGAACCTCTGCCACCTGATTGCCGATGCGGTGCAAGGGAGACAACGACCGCATGGGTTCTTGAAAGATCATCGAAATCCGGTTGCCGCGCACATTGCGCATTTTCTTTTCCGGCATGGACAACAGTTCAACCATGGTGTTGCCGTTGGAAAAATTGATTTGTCCCGCACGCAATTGTGCGGCTCCGGGCAGGATGCGCAGCACTGAACGGCACGTCAGCGTTTTGCCTGATCCGCTTTCCCCGACCAACGCCATGGTTTCTCCGGGCATGACCTGAAAATTCACGTCGTGCACGACTGGCGGCGCATCGCCAAAACCAATACTTAGCCCCTGCACATCAAGGAGTGGTGTCATCAAGTCGTCCCAACTGTTGGTGTCGTCCGTCTTTTTGCATCAAGTGCGCGGAGCGTTGGCACCAGTCAAACCCGATTCCAGCCCCAACGTCCAGCCAAGGCGTGGTAAACTCTGGCAATTGCGCCCTAACCTTCATAGATCAGGCATGAACAAACAGATAATGGACGCAAAATTTATGGAAAGCCGCCTGGACCTATTCATCAACCGCATGGTGTCGCAACGCGCCTGTCTGGATTTTGCCGCAGACGCCACAAAGGACATGTCCGGCCCCGTGTTCGAGCTGGGTTTGGGCAATGGCCGCACGTATTCGCACATGCGCCAGATCATGCCGGACCGTGACATTTACGTGTTTGAACGTGCTGTTGCGTCTCATCCCGATAGCACGCCGCCAGAGGATCGCGTTTTGCTGGGCGATGTGTTTGAAACTTTGCCTGCAGCTTTGAAACGCTTTGGCCCGACAGCGGCCTTGATCCATGCCGATCTTGGCGGGCACAACCGCGAAAAGAATGACCAGTTTGCGCGGGCTTTGTCCCCTGTGATTGAACCCATTTTAGCGCAAGGGGGGCTGATGGTTGCATCGGACCGAATGTACTTTGATACATTGACCGAAGTCGCATTGCCGCCAGATGCCGTGCGGGGGCGTTGCTTTATTTATACCTGCACGTGAGGCGTCGGGGTGAGGGCCTGCGGCAAGTGACGCTGCGGCGCAGGTGAAACGTGGCTCTTGCCCCTAAGGCAAGCCAAAGCATAGGTTTGCGGGTGTTCTATCCCAGCAGGAGCCTGTTTACGTGTCAGACCCAATTGCCTATGAACGCGACGGTGACGTCGCTGTCCTAACCATCAACAATCCGCCGGTAAATGCGCTAAGCCAAGCTGTGCGTCAGGGCCTGATGACCCGGATGGATCAAGCCGAAGGCGATGCGGGCGTTAAGGCCGTGGTGATTGTAGGCGAAGGCCGGGCCTTCATCGCGGGCGCGGACATCACCGAATTTGGCAAGCCGCCAATGGAGCCGTCCTTGCCGGATGTGATCGACCGGATCGAAGCATCACCTTTGATCGTCGTGGCTGCCATGCACGGTGTCAGCCTTGGCGGTGGTCTTGAAGTTGCCCTTGGGTGCCACTACCGCATCGCGGTGCCTTCTGCCCGTATCGGACTGCCCGAAGTTCATCTGGGGCTGATCCCCGGTGCTGGTGGCACGCAGCGATTGCCACGCGTCGCGGGTGTACAAGCCGCCATCGACATGGCTACCACGGGCCGCCACGTCAAAGCGGATGAAGCGCATAAGATGGGCGCGATTGACGTGGTGCAGGATGGCGATCCAACAGAGCTTGGCATCGCCTACGCCCAAAAGCTGCTGGACGACGGCGCCGCCCGTCGCCCCGTCAGCGAAATGCCCGCGCCCGAGGGCATCGACTGGGACGCGACCTACGATGCGGTTCTGGCCCGTGGCCGTGGTCAAATCGCCCCGGCCAAAGCCGTGCGTGCGGTGCAGGCCAGCGTGGAAAAACCGTTCGCCGAGGGGCTGTTGGCCGAACGCGACATCTTCATCGAACTGATGAACACCGACCAGCGCAAGGGCATGATCCACGCCTTTTTCTCTGAACATGCGGTCAGCAACCTGCCCGAACTGAAAGGGGTAGACCCGCGCGCCGTGGACCACATCGGCGTCATTGGCGGCGGCACCATGGGCGCTGGCATCGCCACGGCGGCGCTGCTGTCGGGCTTGCAAGTCACCATGCTGGAAATGTCATCCGAGGCAGGCGAAGCCGCACGCGGCCGCATCGGTGGCAATCTGGCAGGCGCGCTCAAACGCGGCAAGATCAGCCAGGCCCAACACGACGCGATCATGGACAAGGCCTTGCAGGTCTCGACGGACTACGCGGCCCTGTCTGACGTGGATCTTGTGATCGAGGCCGTCTTCGAGGATATGGCCGTCAAGAAACAGGTTTTCACCAAGCTGGACGACGTCTGCAAACAGGGCGCGATCCTTGCTTCCAACACATCCTATCTGGACGTCAACGAAATCGCGGCCTGCACCAAACGGCCTGAAGACGTGATTGGATTGCACTTTTTCTCGCCTGCCCATGTGATGAAACTGCTTGAGGTTGTCGTGCCCGATAAAACCGCCATTGACGTGGTGGCAACGGGCTTTGCGCTGGGCAAACGGTTGAACAAGATTTCTGTCCGCGCAGGGGTTTGTGACGGGTTCATCGGCAACCGTATCCTGTCGACGTACCGTCAAGCCGCCGATCAAATGGTGATGCAAGGCGCGTCGCCCTATGACATTGACGCCGCCTTAGAGGCCTTCGGGTTCGCCATGGGGCCTTTCGCCGTGGCCGACCTTGCCGGGCTTGATATCGGCTGGGCGGTGCGCAAGCGCAAACGGGCCGAAGGCACGATGCCGGATGGTGCCACCTATGCGGACAAAATGTGTGAGGCGGGCAATTTCGGTCAGAAAACTGGCAAAGGCTACTACGATTATGCGGCTGGCGCGAAGGCGCGCGTGCCGAACCCTGACGTCATGCCCCTGATCGAGGAAGATCGCGCTGGAACGCCGCAACGTACATTCACCGCTGACGACATCGTGCGCTACTACATGGCCGCCATGGTCAACGAGAGCGCGAAGGTCGTGGGCGAAGGCATCGCGCGACGCCCGCTCGACGTGGATATGACGCTGCTCTTTGGCTACGGCTTCCCGCGCTATCGCGGTGGACCGCTGAAATGGGCGGACATTGTGGGCCTCGACGATCTGCTTGGCGACATTAAGTCCTACGCTGAAACCAACCCCGAATTCTGGGCGCCCGCGCCCTTGCTGGAACAACTGGTGGCCGAAGGGAAAACCTTCGACAGCCTGAACTCTTAAACCCCGAAAGGAAGACCCATGGATCTGAACTACACAGACGAAGAACTGGCCTTTCGCGACGAAGTGCGCGCGTTTTTTGACGAAAAACTGGACAAGGATCTGGCCAACAAAGTGCGGCTTGGCACGGGCCTGTCCAAGGACGACATGGAAGGCTGGCACGCAACGCTGAACGCCCAAGGCTGGCTGGTGCCCAACTGGCCTGCCGAATTTGGCGGCACCGAATGGAACGCCGTGCAGCGCCACATCTTTGACGAGGAATCCGCCCGCTACCACGCGCCGCGCACCGTGCCGTTCGGCTTTTCGATGCTGGCGCCTGTGCTGCACAAATTCGGCTCAAGGGAACAAAACGACTACTGGTTGCCGCGTATGCTGGATGGCACCGACTGGTGGTGTCAGGGTTATTCCGAACCGGGTGCGGGGTCTGATCTGGCGTCCTTGAAAACCAAGGCTGTGCGCGAGGGCGACCACTATATCGTCAACGGTCAAAAGACATGGACGACGCTGGGCCAGCACGCCAACATGATCTTCTGTTTGGTGCGCACCGACAGCACCGTGAAGCAACAAGAAGGCATTTCCTTCCTGCTGATCGACATGGACACACCGGGCGTCGAAGTGCGCCCCATCATCCTGCTGGATGGTACCCATGAGGTGAACGAGGTCTGGTTCACAGACGTCAAAGTGCCGGTCGAGAACCTTGTGGGCGAGGAAAACAAAGGCTGGACCTACGCCAAGTATCTGCTGACCCATGAACGCACGAACATTGCAGGCGTGGGTTATTCCCAAGCAGGGATTGCCACGGTCAAACGGATCGCAAAATCCGAAATGTCCGGCGGCAAACCTTTGATGCAGAACCCGCATTTCGCAGCCCGTGTGGCGCAGGTGGAAATTGATCTGATGGCGATGGCAACAACGAACCTGCGCATCATTTCACGTGCCGCTGATGGGGCCGCTCCGGGGATCGAAGCGTCGATGTTGAAGGTCAAAGGCACGATTATCCGTCAGGAAATCAACGACTTGGCACGGCGTGCCGTGGGCGTCTATGCCATGCCGTTTGCATCCGAAATGGTGGAAGGCAGCAATGAGCCGCTGCCCGATCCACATGACGCAGGCCCACTGGCCGCGCATTATTTCAACAATCGCAAGCTGTCGATCTTCGGCGGTTCAAACGAGATCCAACGCGGGATCATCGCAAAAGTTTCAATGGGGGGCTGATCCATGAATTTCGAACTGACCGAAGAGCGGCAAATGCTGCAAGACACGCTGCGCCGTTTTCTCAGCGACCGCTACACAACCGAAACCCGCAACAAGATTTTGGATTCGGAGAGCGGCATGTCCGCCGAAATCTGGGAACAACTGGCCGAATTGGGCGTCATCGGCGCACTGTTTACCGAAGATCAAGGCGGCTTTGGCGGCATGGGTTTCGACATCGCTGTGGTGTTTGAAGAATTGGGGCGCGCAGGCGTGGTCGAACCGTTCCTTGATGGTGCACTTCTGTGTGGCCGCATCTTGGCGGAAGCAGGCGACACCGACCGCGTTGAAGAGATCATTGGCGGCGGTCTGCAACTGGCGCTGGCCCACGGCGAACCGACCAGCCGCTATGACCTGAACCGCGTACAAACCACCGCCAAAGGCAATGTCATCAATGGCCGCAAAGCCGTTGTGATGAACGCCGAAGCCGCAGACGTGATGATCGTCTCGTCGCGCACCTCGGGCGAGGTTGGCGAAAAGGATGGCATCACGCTGTTCGCTGTCGAAAAAGGGGCCAAAGGCGTCACCATGCAAGGCTATCCGCTGATGTCGGGTGGGCGCGCCGCAGAGGTGACTTTGGACGACGTTGAAGGCACCGTGATCGGGGAAGAAGGCAAAGGGTACGCGCTGCTTGAAAGCGCCAACGCAGCCGCCACTGTTGCACAATGTGCCGAGACGCTGGGCGCGATGCACACGGCGGCGAACCTGACCAAGGAATACCTGATGACACGCAAGCAATTCGGGCGGCCCATTGGCACGTTTCAGGCGCTGGCGCACCGCATGTCCGATCTGCTGATCGAGATGGAGCAAGCGACCTCGGCTGTGACCCGCGCCGCTGGCTACCTTGAGGCTGACGCAAAGATGCGCGACATGAACATCCACGCAGCGAAAAACCTGATGGGGCGAGCTGGGCGGCTTGTGTCAGAGGAAGCGATCCAGATGCATGGTGGCATCGCCATGACGCAGGAATACGAACTGGCGCATATTGCCAAACGGATTACCATGTCGGATCACCGCTTTGGGGACACGGACCACCACCTTGAAAAGTTCATCGCGCTGAGCGCCGCATGAGTGAAACGGGCATAATCCGGGACGAGACAGGCACACAAAGCCTGATTGGTTACGTTGTGGATGTGTCTGCAAAAGATGGAAAAGGACGCTGCTGGCTGGACATCGGCCCGCAGCACACCAACCGCCACAAGGCATTGCATGGCGGGATTATCACCTGCCTTCTGGACAACGCGTCGGGCACCACCGGATCCTTGACGGTGGACGACACCGGCAAAGCGCCGTTTTTGACGATCTCCATGAACACGCATTATCTGGCCCCTGCGTTCAAAGGGCGTGTCACGGCGACAGGGCGGGTGACGGGCGGTGGCAAAAGCCTTTTGTTCATTGATGCCGAACTGGTGGACGAAGAAGGGCGCGTGATTGCCACGTCCTCGGGGGTGTTTAAACGGGTGCCACAGGAGAGACTTGCATGACAGCCTACATCGAAGACGCAGGCGATCGTTTGATCGTATGGAACGGGAATGCAGCCAAGCGCGGCGCGATCACACCGGAATACTACGGCGCGATCCAACAGGCCTGTACCCAAGCAAAAGATCGACGTGTTCGGGCTGTTATCATCACATCCCAAGGGGATTTCTTCTGCGCTGGCGGCGATTTGAATGCGTTGCAAGAACGGCGATCGCTTTCGGAAGAGGGGCGCCAGCAAAAGATCGAAATACTGCATGACGTGATCCGTGCCATTCGCGCGTGCGACGTGCCTGTGATTGCGGCTGTCAAAGGCGGCGCGGCCGGGGCCGGAGCATCTATTGCTTTGGCTTGTGATTTTATTGTGGCGGAAGCGGGCTGCAAATTTACAGCCGCTTACGTCAAGGCGGGGTTGGTGCCGGATGGGGGATTAACAGCATCTTTGGCCCGGATGATCCCGCGTCCTTTGGCAATGGAAATGTGCGTTCTGGCGCGGCCCGTTACTGCGGAGCGGATGGAAGGCCTAGGCGCGATCAATGTGACGTGCCCGCTGGATCAGGTTTTGGCAGAAGCCAACGCATTGGCGGATGCCGTAGCAATTGGCCCGCGCAACGCTCAGGGCCGGATCAGGGCAATGGTGGCGCAAGCCTATGACCAAAGCGAAGCGGCGCAGCTGGATGTGGAACGCGATGCCATGGCCCACGCGGCAGGCGCGGATGAGGCCGCAGAAGGCATCGCCGCGTTTTTGGGCAAACGCAAACCGGAGTACGGCACATGAACGCACGCGTCGAAGACTATCTGGCGGCGCAAGTGGCATCTCGCGCAGAGGCGGATGCAGTGTCGGATGTGACGGGGATTGCACTGAGCTATGGTGGTTTGGACGCGGCCAGCGACGCGCTTGTATCGGTCCTTGAAGATGCAGGCGTCCAGAAAGCCGACCGTGTGTTGATCTTGTCCGAAAATTGCGTGGCGGCTGTGGCCTTGCTGTTTGCATGTTGGAAACTGGGCGCACGGGCGATTCCGGTTAACGCGCGACAGACGGAAAGCGAAGTAGATCGCATTCTGGCCCATGCCGAACCTGCGGCTGTGTTTATGACAACGTCTGTGTCCAAAGATGCAAAGGCGCATGCCACGCGCATGGGCGGGCATGAAATCTCAGGGGACTACGGTTCGCTTCATATGAAAGCATTGACCAGCAAGCCTGATGCCGAAGGCGATGTGGCGGTTTTGCTTTATACCACCGGAACGACCGGAGACCCCAAAGGGGTCATGCTAACGCACTCAAATGTTCGCTTCGGGGGGCTGACATCAGCCAACCTGCGAAACATGAAGCACGAAGATGTAATCTATGGCGTGTTGCCCACCACACATGTGTTCGGGCTGTGTTCGGTGGTGGTGGCGGCGGTCTATGCGGGGGCGCCTGTGCGGCTTGCGCCGCGATTCGAGGTGGCAAAGTTGTATGCGGCATTGCGCGACGGGGTGACGCTGTTTTCAGGCGTGCCGCAAATGCACGCGCTTTTGATGCAATACACCAAAGAACAAGGACTGGAAAAACTGGGGTCCGAGACGCTGCGCTATGTGTCCTCCGGTGCGGCCCCCCTTGATCCCACATGGAAGCGCGAGGCCGAGGCGTTCTATGGCGTGGCGATCCAAAACGGGTATGGGATGACGGAAACGACAGCGGGGACGTCCGCCACAAGCAATCCCATCGGCAATTCCGACACATCTGTGGGCCCAGCGTTGCCGGGCATCGAAATCGGAATCGACGAGGACGTGCCCGGGGGCGGCGCAGGCGTGGGAGAGGTTATCACCCGCGGGCCACACATTATGAAAGGCTACTACAAGAACCCCGAGGAGACCGCCAAAGTGCTGGATGCCAATGGGTGGATGCACACAGGTGATCTGGGGCGGATTGACGATCATGGTCTGTTGCACATCGTTGGGCGTTCAAAGGAATTGATCATCCATGGTGGGTTCAACGTCTACCCGCCCGAGGTCGAAGCCGCACTGAATGACCACCCGAAAGTCGTGCAAGCGGCAGTTGTAGGGCGGCGCAAAGACGGCGATGAAGAGGTGTTGGCATTTGTGCAGCTTGCGGACCTTGACGCTCTGGATGCCGAAAGCCTTGGCGCATTCGTATCCGAGCGGCTGGTGGGGTACAAAAGACCCAAACGTTATGTGTTTGCCAAAGTGCTGCCCGCTGCGCCAACAGGAAAGATCTTGAAGCATAAGCTTGTCGAAACATTTGCGGATCAACTCGACTGATCCTGTTTCTTTTCGCTGTAAGTATCCCGGGGTCCGGGGCAGAGCCCCGGTTTCAAACTTCGATGCTGGTTGCGGCCTCACGAATCGATCGGATGTTCGCTCCGTAGGGTGCAGGGTCTAGCACAGAGCCCCCTCGAAACACCGCGGATCCAGCAACCAGAACATCAGCGCCCGCATTTGCGACCAAAGGCGCCGTCGTCGGATCAACGCCACCGTCGATTTCGATGTGGATGGGCCGGTCCCCGATCATGGCGCGCAGCTGCCGGACTTTTTCGACCTGGCTGTGAATGAATTTCTGTCCGCCAAATCCCGGGTTCACCGTCATCACACAGACCAAATCCACCATATCCAGCAGATATTCGACCGCGGACGCGGGAGTGGCCGGGTTCAGTGCGACACCGGCTTTGGCTCCGGCCCCTCTGATGGCTTGCATGGTGCGGTGGATGTGTGGTCCTGCCTCAACATGCGCCGTGATGACATCTGCACCTGCGTTTGCAAAAGCTTCGATATAGGGATCAACAGGCGCAATCATCAGGTGCACATCCATGACCCCTTTGATATGGGGGCGGATCGCGGCACAGGTGGCAGGGCCAAAGGTGATGTTGGGCACGAAATGTCCGTCCATCACATCCACATGCACCCAGTCTGCCCCTTGTGCTTCAATTGCTTCGCATTCAGCGCCAAAGTTGGCGAAGTCCGCGGAAAGAATGGACGGCGCGATTTTGATAGAACGATTGAAGGTCATGGCAGTGCCTTTTTGTTGGGTTTGCCGCGCTATAGCGGGTGCATGCGTGCGTGGCAAACCTTAGGACCCTCCGGGGGAGGTTTATTTGGCGAGATGAAGCCGGATCAGACCTGATAATAGTCGCGGTACCAGTCAACAAAGGTTTGGATGCCGGTTTGGATCGGGGTCGTTGGTGCGTCACCGGTCAGTGTTTTGAGCAAGGTCGTGTCCGCCCAGGTCGCTGGGACATCACCCGGTTGCATGTCTTTGAATATTTTCGTGGCCTTTTGGCCAATGGCCGTTTCAATCGATTCCACAAAATCCATCAAGGCAACGGGTGCGCCGGTGCCTATGTTTACCACCCTGTGGGGCGCAACTGCTGACAGGCTATCGCCTTGGATCGGATCAGCCCCGGGCATTGGCGGCACAGCATCAATCAAGGCGGTTATTCCGCGTACGAGATCGTCTATGTAGGTAAAGTCCCGTTGCATTTTTCCATGGTTGTAGATTTCGATGGGTTCATTGTTCAGAATAGCTTTGGTGAATTTAAAATGCGCCATGTCAGGCCTGCCCCAAGCGCCGTAAACGGTAAAGAACCGGAACATTGTGATCGGCAAATCGTACAGATGCGCATAAGAATGTGCCATGTTCTCGGTGGCCTTCTTGGTGGCTGCATAAAAGGACATTTGCGCGTCCACTTTGTCGGCTTCTGTGTAAGGCATTTGGGTGTTTGCGCCATAAACGCTGGATGTTGACGCCAAAAGCATATGCGCTGGTGGCACGGCCCGCGCGGCTTCCAGCAATTCAAACGTGCCCATCAAATTCGCTTCGACATAGGATCGCGGCGCGTCGATAGAATAGCGCACCCCTGCTTGTGCTGCCAAGTGAACGACTGCATCGAACTGATGAGTTTCAAAAAGATCTTGCAGCACCCCGGGTGTTTCAAGGCGGGCGTTCACTGCGCTAAAGCCTGCATTTTGATGCAGCATGGCATGCCTGCGATCTTTCAGGCGGACATCGTAGTAGTCGGTCATCGCGTCCAGCCCGACGACACGCCATCCCTGATCCAGAAGTGCCTTGGCTGTGAAGTAGCCGATGAACCCCGCCGAACCTGTTACCAATGCAGTGCGTGTCATTGTTGTGCCTTACCTGATCCCTTGTTTTCAAACTGAAGCACCGGAGGCGAAAAGGCCAGCGCCAAGCGGAACGGACCTTTTTAATTTAACTTTAGAATTAAATGCGTCACAGTGGCGGAAACGCATTTGGAAACACAGGAGAGCGGCAATGTTTATCGGTCTTGATTTGGGCACCTCGGGCCTGCGGGCATTGCTGGTTGATGCAGCGGGGCGCACCATTGGTGACGCCAATGCAAATTACAGCGTGTCGCATCCCCACAGTGGCTGGTCAGAGCAAAACCCGAAGGACTGGACAGACAGCTGTATTGCCGTGATGGCTGCGCTGAAGGCGTCTTATCCGTCCGATTTTGCCAAAGTGCAGGGCATCGGGATGTCTGGTCACATGCATGGCGCCACGACACTGGATGCGGAGGGTCTTGTTTTGCGCCCCTGCATTTTGTGGAACGACACCCGCAGTCACAGTCAGGCGGCCCGTTTGGATTCAAATCCAGTATTTCGCAAAGTGACTGGCAACATTGTGTTCCCCGGTTTTACAGCCCCTAAACTGGTGTGGATGGCGCAACATGAACCTGCGTTGTTTGAACAGGTTGATAAGGTTCTGCTGCCAAAGGATTACATGAATTTCTGGCTCACCGGTGTGGCTGCTTCGGACATGTCTGACAGTGCGGGGACCGCGTGGCTGGATGTTGGGGCACGGGACTGGTCCGACACGTTGCTGGACGCTACGGGCATGCGCCGCGACCAAATGCCAATGCTTTACGAAGGCACCGAAGGTATCGGCACTGTAAAACCCGATATCGCGGCTTTGCTGGGATTGCCGGAGGATGTGCAAGTTGTGGCAGGGGGCGGCGACAATGCCGTCGCTGCGTGCGGGGTGGGGGCGATGGAAGACGGAGACGGTTTTGTATCGCTTGGCACGTCTGGTGTCGTTTTGACCGCGCGGGATGGATTCGCGCCCATGGCCGAGACGGCCGTACATAGCTTTTGCCATGCGGTGCCCGCGCAATGGTATCAAATGGGGGTCGTTTTGGCGGCCACAGACAGTATGAACTGGCTGAGCGGGATCACGGGCGTCACGCCGTCTGAGTTGACCCAAGCCTTGGGGGCGACGCCCGAACCGCCAAATGATCTGTTGTTTTTGCCGTATTTGTCCGGCGAACGCACGCCTCACAACGACAGTGCAGTACGGGGCGGTTTTCTGGGGCTTGATATTGCGCATACACGCAATGACATGACCCGCGCCGTCATGGAGGGTGTGTGCTATGCCTTGCGCGACAGTCTGGAAGCATTGCGCGCAACAGGCGCTGCACCAAAACGGCTTTTGGCGATTGGGGGCGGGACACAGTCGGATCATTGGGTTGCGATGCTGGCGTCCATTCTGGACCTTCCGCTGGACGTTCCGGCGCAAGGTGAATTTGGCGCGGCCCTTGGTGCGGCGCGACTGGCGATATGCGGTGTAACGGGTGCCGACCCTGCGACGATCATGACAAAACCAACCCTTGCGCGGACGGTCCATCCTGATCCATCTTTGGTAGAGCCCTACGCGCAGGGTTATGCACGATACTGCAAGGGATATTCAGCGATGAAGGCACTGCAATGAAAAGGGTATTCGCAACGGTTTTGATAAGTGCGTGTGCTGTGGTCGCCGTTCAGGCTGCGGACCTTCCAACGCCTGATGTATCATTCCCGCAGACAAACAATGCGCAAATCACGTTGGGGCAGCTGTTGTTTTTCGATCCCATCTTGTCGGGCAACAAAACGGTGTCCTGTGCCACGTGCCATCATCCGAAATTCAACACCGCTGATGGCGTGTCTTTGGGGATTGGCGATGGCGGTATCGGGCTGGGGCCGGTGCGTAAGGTAGATGCGGACAATCTGCCGGAAAAGCGGATACCGCGTCATGCGCCTATGTTGTTCAATATTGGCGCTTCGGAATTCACATCGTTCTTCCACGACGGGCGGCTTGAAGTCGACACCACGCGCCCGTCCGGTATTCGCACACCCTTGGGTTCAGAGATGGAGCAAGGTTTTGCTTCATTGTTGTCGGCACAAACGATGTTTCCGGTCTTGTCCGCTGATGAAATGGCCGGGCATTTGGGGGAAAACGATGTGTCGCGTGCGGTCCGGCGGGGCGTGATCACCGGACCGGACGGTGCTTGGGATATTCTGGCCAAGCGGGTTGAGGCAATTCCGGCTTATCGCGCCGCTTTCGATCCGATCATAGGTGCGGACACGGCTGTGCATTTCACGGACATTTCCGACGCAATTGCGGCGTTTGTGGATTTTGAATGGCGTGCAGTGAACAGTCCATTTGATGCGTTTTTGCGTCGTGGGGCCCCTATGGACACGGATGCTATGGCGGGGATGGAATTGTTCTATGGCTCTGCGGGGTGTTCCACATGCCATGCGGGCCTGTTCCAGACCGATCATAAGTTCCACGCAATCGCCATGCCGCAAATCGGGCCGGGCAAAGCGGCTATATTTGAAAATCACCAACGCGATCTGGGGCGCATGCGTGTGACTGGAAATACCGCAGATGCCTATGCGTTCCGCACGCCAAGTTTGCGCAATGTTGCGCACACAGCGCCCTATGGGCACGCCGGAGCCTATGCGACGTTGGAAGGTGTGGTGCGCCATCACCTTGATCCTTTGGGGGCGTTAAAAACCTATTTGGCTGATCAGGCTGTGTTGCCTGACGGTTTGGGAAAAGGGGATTTCGCAGTGATGGCGGATACCGCAGAGGTCACGCGTATCTCACAGGCAAATCAGCTTGAGCCACAAGATTTGACCGATGCGGAGGTGTCGCAATTGCTTGCGTTTTTGAATGCGTTGACCGATGTGCAAAGCTTGCGCGGGGCCTTGGGCATTCCAGCGTCTGTCCCAAGTGGTTTGCCCTTTGACTAAGGGCAGGACCCATTAACCCTGTGGCGCTGGTGGTGAAAGGGGCTGATCCTAATAGCGGGTCAGCGTCGCACTTTCCCCGTCGCGCATCACGCGTACGCGTTGGTTGGTTTGCACAGCCATCCACTGTGTGGCTGTCATATCAGGCCAGATAACGCGCATCATGATGCCTTCAGCGTCACCAAGTCCAAAGTGTTCAGGACCTGCGCTGCCGCCTGCATGTCCGCCACCAATCACCAGTTCGCGCACTTGCAACCCCATGTCGTCCATAACTTCGATCCAGCCGCCAATGGCGCGTGTGTTCGCGTTCGGTTGACGGGCTTCAACGCTTAGCCAATACCCTGTTTGTGCAGAAGTGTTCTTATAAACCTCGAGCGCCGCCATACGGTTCACAACAATCAGATCCAATAGCCCGTCACCATCCAGATCGGTCAGGGATGCGCCACGGGCACGGTGCAGGCTGGCGATGCCTGCGGTCAGGCCCGCCTCTGAAAACTGTCCTTTTTCATCTTGAATAAGCAGGTTGTTGGGGTCTTCCATCGCCATGCCGGGCATTTGTTGGACGTTGCCTTTGGCGATGAACACATCATCCATGCCGTCATTCTGTACGTCGCCCAATGCAATGTGCCATCCTGTTGATGGTCGCCCGTCGCCACCCGTGTAGGGTCGGTGTGCGGCGGCACCACGTTCAAAGGGGGCGTCTTTGAATTCAGCGCCTTGTCCCGTCCATTCTTGCAGACGCTGGTCGCCCATCGAGGACAAGAACACCTCGGTCAGCCCGTCGCGATCCAGATCACGGGATGCGATGCCCATTCCCCAAAGTTGGTGGGTAATCCACCCATCGTCCTGTGTGTAAAGGCGCGGTGTGTCGCCCAAAGTCCAAAGCTGCTCTGCGCCACCTTTGACATAGTAGTGTCTGTCATTGCTAACGCGCAGGTCCGGTGTGCCGCCGCGTGACCAATCGGAGATCAACATGGACAAGGCGCAAAACCCCGGTGCCAGTTCCGTGGCGGTGTAGGCGTTGTTCGTTTGGTCGGGGCGCAACAGCAGGTTGGTGTCACATGCCTCGAAGGGTCCATCTGGATCAAACCTGTCCACGTAATGCCCGAACGCCAAGCTGGGCAAAGTGTCATCGCCAGACCAGATGGCGGAAAAAGCTGTTGTCCAGCGGTCTTCGAACGCAACGCCCGGCAGCGGGGCAGGGGTGAACCCGCATTGACCGTCGCCCAAAAGGGTTGTGTCTTCGCCAACCCGCATCACCACCAAATCAAGGTGGCCGTCGTTGTTCAAATCCATCGGGTAAGCGCCCGTGACGCCGGACAGTTGCGCAAATTCTGAAACGGGGGCAAATTCTATCCCATCCTTGGAGCTTGTGTTGCGCCAAAGCGCAGAAGGCGCAGCACCTCCCGCCGCAAAAAGATCGGGTTTTGCGTCGCCGTCACAATCCAGAACGGCAAGGCCGCCCCCGACAAAATGTTCCCAGCCACCTGTATAGACATGTTCGGGCACCGTCACCGGGGCAAACTGTACGTCAGCCAGCGAAAATGGTGCAAACCCGGCCCATGCGATACCTGCTGCAAATAGCGCGACTTTACCCTGCATCTTCACGCACATCCTTTGCCGCCATGTCATAGACGAAGTCCAAGGCATAGGCCGCGGCACCGCTGGCCCACATCTGGTTGCCCCATTTGTGGATGACGACTTCGGGCGGGGCCTTGTCGATTTGAACGATGGATTTGCGCATCTCGGCGATAACCTCTTCGGCGTAAAGGTGGTCGAATTTCATCTGCTCGCCCGCCAGAATGATAAGCTCGGGATCAAAGACGTTGACCAGATTGGCAAGGCCCAAGGCGAACATGTGCCCGGCCCGCGCCACGATGGTTTCTGCCGTGGGATCCTGGGCCTTGGCTGCAGCCAAAAGTTGTTCAAACTGCTTTGTGGGGGGCAGGGTTTGGTCAATGGCGCCAACGCTGGCAGCTTCGCGCAACATGGCGTAATCGGCAACGTAGGCTTCAAGACATCCGCGTTGCCCGCAGCGACACAGCGCACCGGCCAATTGCACCTTGGTGTGGCCGAATTCAGCGCCGCAACCCCGTGTGCCGCGATAAATTTGGTCATTCAAGACAATGCCCATGCCAACGCCGCTTTCAATGATAACAACGATGAAATCGGAATGTCCGCGCCCAAGACCAAAGCTTTTTTCTGCCATGGCCACGAGGTTCGCGTCATTGTCTAAAAATGCAGGCACCCCCATGCGCAGGGACAGGATGTCCCGAAAATTGATGTTGCGGGCGGTCAGGGACGGCGACCAGTAGACTGTGCCGTTTTGCGCGTCGACAATCCCCGCCAGCCCAACGCCCACGCCAGATAGATCAGACAGGTTTTTGCCAATGGACTGTGCCAGTGTTTGCACGACGTTTGCGATGCGATCAGCAAGCGCATCTGCTTCGTTCGGGCCTTTGGGCAGGTCCACGTCACGACTTGCCAATTCGGTGCCAACAAAATCTGACAACATCACTGATATTGTAGTGTCGGAGACTTTGATCCCGGCGACACAATGGGCATCGCCGCGCAGTTTCAGATCGACACGGGGGCGGCCACGACTGGTTTCTGCGCCGTCTTGGCGGGGCACTTCTTCGATCAGGCCCTCGCGTAATAGGTCTGCTGTGGTTGTTGTGACGGTGGCACGGGAAATGCCCGTGACCTGAGACAGGTCTATGCGTGGGATTGGTCCGTGCCGTTCAATGGCGCGAAGCAACACGCGTCGCCCCTGTTCGCGCTGATGTCCAAATGCCATGCCCGTTCTCCCTGCCGATGGTTATACACAGATCGGCCTTCCAAGACCAAGCTTGCACCAAAAAATAGACCTGTGTCCAATTTAATTTGCAAAGCGAATTTAATCTCGCTACAACAGATTCGACCCCGCATGAAAAATTGCAAAACCAGCGGGTGACATCGTTCGGGAGGAACAAATGAAACTTTTTAAAACTGCAATCGCGGTCACAGCAGGCGTGTTGATGAGCACAGCCGCTTGGGCTGAAGACATCGTCGTCGGTGTGAGCTGGTCAAACTTTCAGGAAGAGCGCTGGAAAACCGACGAAGCCGCAATCAAAGCTGCTTTGGACGCCGCTGGTGCAAAATACATTTCTGCAGACGCGCAATCTTCTTCCGGCAAGCAATTGTCTGATGTTGAATCGCTGATCGCTCAAGGCGCAAACGCGCTGATCATTCTGGCGCAAGACGCGTCGTCTGTTGGTCCGGCCGTGCAGCAAGCATCCGACGAAGGTATTCCTGTTATTGCCTATGACCGTTTGATCGAAGACAGCCGCGCCTTTTACCTGACATTCGACAACGTCGAAGTGGGTCGTATGCAGGCCCGTGCGGTTCTGGACGCCATGCCAAAAGGCAACTACGTCATGATCAAGGGCTCCCCAACCGATCCAAACGCAGACTTCCTGCGTGGTGGTCAGCAAGAAGTGCTGCAAGCGGCGATTGACGCGGGCGACATCACCATTGTCGGCGAAGCTTACACAGACGGCTGGGTGCCTGCGAACGCACAGCGCAATATGGAACAGATCCTGACCGCACAAGACAACAAAGTGGACGCGGTTGTGGCCTCCAACGACGGCACCGCGGGCGGTGTTGTTGCGGCTCTGACAGCGCAAGGCATGGAAGGCATTCCAGTGTCCGGCCAAGACGGTGACCACGCCGCTCTGAACCGTGTCGCGACTGGCACGCAAACTGTGTCCGTTTGGAAAGACGCACGCGCCCTTGGCACAGCAGCTGCTGAAGCCGCCGTTGCATTGGCCGCAGGCGAAACTGTTGAAGGTTCTGGCGAATGGACGTCTCCAGCAGGCACAACATTGCAGGCCCGCTTCCTTGAGCCGGTTCCTGTAACAGCCGACAACCTGTCCGTCGTGATCGACGCAGGCTGGATCGAAAAAGACAAGCTGTGCGCGGGTTCTTCCAACGCCGCTTGTAACTAAACACTCCCAGTCCTCTCGGCCTTGCGGGGTCGGGGGGACACCTCGCTTCTTCTCCTCATAATTTTCTAGCATCCACGGTGAGCGCCTGTTGACGCGCATCCCGTTCGTGCACCCGCTTCTCACTCCTAAAGGTGACGTGATGAAAACCTTCCTTACCAAACTTGGCATCGACCTGCGCCTTCTGGGCATGATCGGCGCACTTGTAGCATTATGTGTGATGTTTGATCTGATCACAGGCGGACGTTTCCTGACGCCACGCAACCTATTCAACCTGTCTGTGCAGACTGCATCGGTGGCGATCATGGCCACGGGCATGGTGTTTGTGATTGTGACACGCAACATCGATTTGTCAGTGGGATCGTTGCTTGGGTTTATCGGAATGGCCGTTGCTGCATTGCAAGTGCATGTTTTGCCTGACTACGTGGGGCTAGGGCACTGGTCGATCTGGATCATCGCGGCCATCGCCGCCACGATGATGGGAACAGTGATCGGGGCCGCGCAGGGCTGGGTTATCGGCTACCTGACGGTGCCTGCCTTTATCGTGACGCTTGGGGGGCTGCTGGTCTACCGTGGCGCGATGTGGTGGGTGACGGAAGGCCAGACAGTCGCGCCCCTTGACCCCACATTCCGCCTGTTGGGCGGCGGGGCTGAAGGCACGCTGGGCGAGACCCTGTCGTGGGGGTTCGGTGTTGTCGCGTCGTTGGCTGCTGTGGCTTTGATCTTGGCAAGCCGCCGCCGCAAGGCCACCCATGGGTTCACGGTGAAACCGATGTGGGCCGAGGGCATTCTGGTCGCGTTGGCGGCAGGTCTGATCATGGCGTTTGTCTGGACCATGAACAGCTATCCAATTCCCAAGGGTGCTATGAAGCGCATGACCGAAGCGCGCGGCATTGAGTATACGGATGGAATGGTCTGGAACCACGGGGTGGCTATTCCAGTGATTGTTCTGCTGGCCGTTACCGTTGTGATGACAATTGTGTCCACGCGCACCCGCTTTGGCCGCTACGTCTATGCGACCGGGGGCAATCCCGAAGCGGCAGAGCTGTCGGGCATCAACACGCGGCTTTTGACAGTGAAGGTCTTTGCCCTGATGGGGGCGTTGACAGGGATTTCGGCGGTCGTGGCCTCAGCGCGATTGGGTGCAGTGGATGTGGGCCTTGGCACTTTGGACGAGCTGCGCGTTATCGCGGCAGCCGTCATTGGTGGCACTGCATTGGCGGGCGGATTTGGCACCATCTACGGTGCCGTGATCGGGGCGCTGATCATGCAAACGCTGCAATCGGGCATGGCCTCGGTTGGTGTGGATGCGCCGTTGCAATCCATCGTGGTGGGGCTGGTTCTGGTCTTTGCCGTCTGGATCGACATCGTTTATCGCCGCAAGACCGGCATATAAGGAGAAGGCTCATGACAACAGGAACCCCTTTGGTCGAGTTGCGCAACATGTCCATCGCCTTTGGAGGTGTACGGGCTGTAGACGACGTATCCATCAACCTATATCCCGGCGAAGTCGTGGGCCTTTTGGGCCACAATGGCGCAGGCAAATCCACGCTGATCAAGATGCTATCGGGGGCCTATGCCGCTGACAGTGGTGAAATTTGGATCAATGGCGAACGCGCCACCATCAACAATCCCCGTGATGCGCGACGCTATAACATTGAAACCATCTATCAGACGTTGGCTTTGGCCGATAATCTGGACGCTGCCAGCAACTTGTTTTTGGGGCGTGAACTGACCAGTGGTTTGGGCTTTGTGGATGATGACGCGATGGAGGCCGAAACCCGCAAAATCATGAACCGCCTTAACCCGAACTTCCAGAAATTCGCAGAACCTGTGTCTGCGCTGTCTGGCGGTCAACGCCAATCCGTGGCCATTGCACGGGCTGTTTATTTTGACGCGCGCATTCTGATCATGGATGAACCCACCGCTGCCCTTGGACCACACGAGACGCAGATGGTGTCCGAATTGATCCAGAAGCTGAAGGCCGACGGCATTGGCATCTTTTTGATCAGCCACGACATCCATGATGTGATGGAGCTGTGCGATCGGGCCTCGGTGATGAAGAACGGCCAGTTGGTCGACACCGTGGATGTGAATGACGTGACGGATGATGAGCTGCTCAGCATGATCATTCTGGGCAAAAAGCCAGGCGAGGCCGCAGCCTGATGGAAAACGCGCCGACGCTATTGGCGGATGTTGGGGGCACCAACACGCGCCTTGCCGTATATTGGCAGGGGCAGATTGTGGCGGGCAGCACGATGCATTACGCCAATGCTCGCATGGACAGTTTCGAAAGCGTGGTTGCCATGTATTTGGCGCAACGCGGTGGCACACGCCCAAACAGCCTGTGCGTTGCAATTGCGGGTCCTGTGACGGGGCGTTCGGGCGCTTTGACAAATGGGGCGTGGCGCTTCGATGCGGATGATTTGCAGGGTCAGCTGGGTTTTGAAGACGTGCAAGTGATCAATGATCTGGCGGCTTTGGGGTATGCTTTGCCTGCTTTGCCGACAGAGGCTGTGCAGCGCATTGGCGGTGGTGCGGCCCAAGAAGGGCAGGCCCTTGTTGTTGGTGTGGCGACAGGCTTCAATGTAAGCCTAAGCGGGGATGGTCGCGTGTTTCAGGCAGAGCTTGGTCATGCCAGCCTGCCTGTGCGGGTGATGCAAATCCTGAAATCAGAACTGGGCGCCGCCGCGCAAGACTTCCAAACGGTCGAGCAGTGCTTTTCGGGACCCGGACTTGCGAAAATCCATACCCTTCTGTGTGGTATTCAGGCCGAACCTGCTGCGATCACGCGAGGTTGCGATGCAGCGTCTCAAGCCACGAAGGCCCTGTTTTCGCGTGCTTTGGGCGTGTTTTGCCGGGAAATGATCTATCAGTATTTGCCGCTTGGGGGCTTGTATTTCAACGGGTCGTTGGCCCGGGCCATTCTGGGGCAAGACGTGGCAGAGATCGTTGTTCAAGAGGCGGGCAAGGACGCTGCCTTTGCAGGGCGTTTTGGTGAAATTCCGCTATATCTGATAACCGATGACACGGCTGCGTTGTACGGTTGCGCACGATACATCTCAGGTTGACACGATGACGCAGGGCGCTGCAAATGCGCCTATGTCGAAAGATGCTCAAAATCGGTTGCTTGTCTGTGCCACGTGCGAACGCGTGGAAGGGCACACTGCGCGTCAGGATTGTGCCGTTTTGCGTGGGGCTTTGAAGCAGGCGGGGCTAAGTGACGCCATCGAAGTCGACGCGGTTTCCTGTCTGGGTGGTTGCGTGGCGCCGGTGAACATCAGCCTGCAAGGGCAAGGTCGGGCAACCTACGTCTTTGACGGTTTGGATGTGAAGGACGCGCAGCCCGATATCGTCACCCTGAGCCAGAAGTTTCTGGCGTTGGACAAGGGCTGGATTGAAGACGCCCGGCCACTGGGAGATCTGCGCAATCACTTGCGAGCGCGTGTGCCGTCGTTTGAGCTATAGCCGTTGCCTTTCAAAGACAACGGCCCAGAAAATTTGTAATTTTCTGGGCGTTACGCCGCCAGCCCCTTGGAGCCCAGATCCAGGAATTTTTTGCGGCGATCCGAGATCAGCTCTGCTGGTTTCATTTTGCCCAATTCTGCCAGCATATCGCCAATTTCTGCACTGACAGCTTCTATGGCTTTTTGCCAGTCACGGTGTGCGCCGCCCAAGGGTTCGGGGATGATGCGGTCGGTGACGCCAAGTTGCTTGAGATCTTGCGCTGTAAGGCGAAGGGCTTCTGCTGCTTCGCGCATTTTTTCTGCGTCTTTCCACAGGATCGACGCGCAACCCTCGGGCGAGATCACCGAATAAATCGAATGTTCCAGCATCGCGACACGGTTGGCCGTGGCAAATGCCACAGCGCCGCCGGACCCGCCTTCGCCGATGATCACCGAAATCAACGGCACGCCGATTTGCAGGCATTTTTCCGTCGCGCGGGCAATGGCCTCTGATTGGCCCCGTTCTTCTGCGCCTTTTCCGGGATAGGCCCCTGCCGTGTCGACAAGGGTAATGACAGGCATACCAAAGCGCCCCGCCAAATCCATCAGCCGCGTGGCTTTACGGTAGCCTTCGGGGCGCGCCATGCCAAAGTTGCGGTCGATGCGTGATTTGGTGTCGTTGCCTTTTTCATGGCCAATCACCATCACAGGGGTGCCGTTGAAGCGGGCCAAACCACCCATGACGGCGTGATCATCTGCGAAATTCCGGTCGCCGGCCAGCGGCGTGTATTCGGTGAACAATGCTTTGATGTAATCAGCGCAATGGGGGCGGTCGGGGTGGCGCGCGACCTGACATTTGCGCCATGGCGTCAGTGTCGCGTACAGCTCTTGCAGCATGGCGGCCGCTTTGACGTCGAGGGCTGCGGCTTCTGCAGTGACGTCCATATCTTCGTTGTCGCGCGCCATAGCCCGTAATTCTTCGGCCTTGCCTTCGATCTCGGCGAGAGGTTTTTCAAATTCCATATATTGCGTCATTGCCCTGTCCCTCAGATCTGGCTGCCGTGTTGGGTGTTATATGGCGGGCTATGATGCATTTTGCAACGCTGTGCTGATGAGTGGGCGCAGGACGCGATGTGGCTCTCAGGGAAAGAGCACAGGATAAAGCGAGGCCACCAGCAACGCCGCCATCGAATAGTTAAACATGCGCAACCGCGTGGGGTTGGTCAAAACGCGCGCCATTTCGCGTCCCATCAAGTTCCATGTCGTGATGCATGGAATGTTAAATGCCCCGAAAACAGCCGTCACCAACAACAGCGCTGAAAAACTGGTGTCGGGCGTGTAAACTGTTACGGCTGTGACAGCCATGGTCCATGCCTTTGGGTTCACCCATTGAAACGCACATGCTTGCAGAAATGTCATCGGCGTTCCGGTTTGGTCCGATGTTTCCTTCGGTGCAGACGTCGCGATTTTCCACGCAAGATACAGTAGATACACAACCGACCCGATTTTGAGGATCGTGTGGGAGATCGGGTAGATTTCAAACACCTGTCCCAGTCCAAGGCCAACCAGAATGATCATCGCCAGAAACCCGAACCCCACCCCCGCCATATGTGGCAAAGAACGGATGAATCCAAAATTCGCACCCGACGCCATCAACATCAAGTTGTTTGGGCCCGGGGTGATTGAACTGACAAAGGCGAAACCGGCAAGCGCCGTCAAAAGATCATACTGCATGCCGCAACTATTTACTGTTTGATGTGCTTTGAAATTGCGAAGTCACGTGATTGGCGTTATATTTTGCAACAAATGGCGAAGCTTGATCAAATAAACGAAAATATATTGCAAGAGCTTATCCGCGATGGACGGATCAGCAACCTTGAATTGGCGGACCGGGTTGGCTTGTCTCCGTCTGCCTGTTTGCGCCGCGTGCAAGAAATGGAACGGACGGGTCTTATCAGCGGCTACCGCGCCGTTTTGGATCGCACCGCGTTGGGTATAGGTTTTCTGGCTTATATTGGGGTCGGTTTGCGCGATCATTCCAAGGAAAGTCAGGAAGGCTTTGAACGCGCGATGTCCCGGGCTGTTGAAGTCACGGAATGCCACAACATCACTGGCACGATCGAGTATCTGCTGCGCGTTGAATGCGCTGATATTGCCGCTTACAAAGCTTTTCACACAGACTTTTTAGGTGCCCATCCGCAAGTGAATGCCATCACAACCTATGTGGTTATGGGATCCCCAAAGGATGCGCGGGCCTGATAGAATCCAAGGGGCGCTGCCCCCGCCCGCTGCGCGGTCTCCAACGGGATATTTTTAGCAAAAAGAGAACGCTAGTTTTGCGCGTCTTTTGCAATCTTTGCGAAGATTGAATCCAATTCTTCCGCAAGCGTCATCAGCTCTGTTCCGCCATCTTTTTTGTAGGGCGCAAAAATGAATGTAGGCATCTTGTATGACAGGGTCGCAGTCTTGTTGGCGTTTTCTGTCACATAGAGCCTGATGGGTGCTTCGATCATTGCGGCGGTTGAAGTGCCCAACACTTTGACAGCGAAGTCGTTGTTGAACACGCCAATCACCCGGTTTCCGGGTATTGTGATGCCACGTTTTGCTGCCGCTGCGGTTGGTCCCGCTTGTGTGACCACGAACATGCCATGCGTCTTGACGGCTGCACGCGTGTCTTTGACCAATTGTACATAGGGTTTATCGGTTTTGTGCACGGCCCAGCCGTCGCGGACAGACAGGTCTTCCGCCCGCAGAGACAGCGGGATGAAACACATAACTAGGATGAGAAAACGCATGGGGCCTCGCACGAAAGTGGAGGCCCCATTGGACGCGCCATTCGCGCCTTTGGCAAATCACTTATCCGTTGATCATTTCATGCTGACGCACGATCACCTCGGCTTGCTTGATGGATGCGATGTCCACCAGGCGGCCTTTGTAAACGGTTGCCCCTTCGCCATTTGCTTTGGCTGTTTCCATAGCTGCCAGAATTTCGCGGGCCTCGGATACGGCTTCGTCGGAGGGTGTGAACACTTCGTTGCTGATTGCGATTTGTTTCGGGTGGATGGCCCATTTGCCGACCATTCCCAATGTCGCGGACCGGCGCGCTTGCGCACGGCACCCTTCATCGTCGGAGAAATCTCCGAATGGACCATCAACGGGCAAAATACCGTGTGTACGGCAGGCTGCAACAATTGCGGCTTGTGCCCAGTGCCATGGATCAGACCAGTGTTTCTGGCCTTCGTGCAGCATGTAGTAGTTTTCCTGTGTTCCGCCGATGCCTGTCGTTTGCATGCCCATAGACGCGGCGAAGTCGGCGGCGCCGAGGCTCATGGCGACAAGGCGTGGGGAAGATGCAGCAATTTCTTCAACGTGGGCGATGCCCGCAGCGCTTTCGATGATGACCTCAAGATCGATGCGTTTTGTGCGTCCCTTTGCGGCTTCGATTGCAGTAACCAGCGCGTCAACGGCGTAGATGTCTGCCGCACAGCCCACTTTCGGAATCATGATCTGGTCAAGGCGTTCAGACGCCTGTTCTAACAGGTCCACGACATCGCGGTACCAAAAAGGGGTGTCGAGGCTATTGATCCGCACAGACAAGGTTTTGTTGCCCCAATCAACGGTGTTGATGGCTTCAATCACATTGGCGCGCGCCACGTCTTTGTCAGTGGGGGCGACGCTGTCTTCGAGATCAAGATTGATGACGTCTGCGGCCGACGCTGCCATTTTGGCAAACAGCTTGGTGTTGGAACCCGGACCAAAAAGCTGGCAGCGGTTTGGGCGTGCAGGTGGGGTGGGTTGCAGGCGGAAGCTCATTTTGTGGCCTTTCGGGTGGGAAACATTGTTGCGCTTGGATTGCCTTAAGCAGGTATTAAATTGCGCAGAAGGGTGCAAGCGGGATTCTGCACCTGCAGCATTGACGTTGTGTGAGTCGGAGGGTTTCGTTGATTTTTTGGCCAAGACGCAAGAATATTCGAACAAACCAAGACATCATCGAAGATATTTTCCAAAATCCGCTGCCCTGGCTGAGAATTGGAATTGAATTGCGTGATAGGTCAGCGATATTGCCCGAAACTGACACAATCATTCACACCGTGGGGGCTTCGCTATGATCCAAACACCTTATCTTTTGTTCCTGGGCGACGCGCCTGATCAATTGGCTGCTAAAGTGGCGCAAGGTATCAAGGACTGGCGTCCTGACAATGCAGTTGGCCAGTTCCGCCTGCCAGGGTGCGGCGCGGATATGGGCATTGCCGATCTGACGCTAGAAGAAGGGCTGAACGCAGGCGCCAAGACTTTGGTGATTGGTGTTGCCAACCGTGGCGGTATCATTTCCGATGCTTGGAAAGTGGTAATCGTCGAGGCCCTGAAGATGGGTTACGATGTGGCTGCTGGCCTGCACAATCTGTTGCGCGACGAAGACGAGCTTCAAGCTGCTGCCAAAGTCAATGGTCGTACTTTGCATGATGTGCGTGTGCCTTCCGTGGCTTACCCGATCGCCAACGGTGAAAAACGCACAGGCAAACGTGTCTTGGCCATCGGCACCGATTGTTCGTGTGGCAAAATGTACACGGCCATGTCCATGGACGCTGAAATGGTAAAGCGCGGTTTGAAATCGGACTTTCGCGCGACAGGACAGACCGGGATTTTGATCACAGGCAAGGGCGTGCCTTTGGATGCGGTCATTGCTGATTTCATGGCTGGTGCTGTTGAGTACCTGACCCCGGACAATGATGCTGACCATTGGGATCACATTGAAGGCCAAGGCAGCCTGTTCCACGTGTCTTATTCCGGTGTGACCATGGCCTTGATTCATGGTGGCCAACCCGATGCGCTGATTTTGTGCCACGAGCCAACCCGCACGCACATGCGTGGTTTGCCGCATTACACGTTGCCTTCTTTGGAGCAGTTGCGTGATACGGCATTGCCCATTGCCCGTGTGGCCAATCAAGACTGCCAGATTGCTGGTGTGTCAGTGAACACCAAAGCGCTGGACGAAGCAGAGGCGCGGGCCTGTCTGACAGAGATTGAGGATCGCATGGGTCTGCCCGCGACCGATCCGTTCCGCTTTGGGGCGGGCCCTTTGGTGGATCGTTTGCTTGAACTTTGAAGGTTCGGTCTATGCTGCCTTTGCCGGATGCCTCCGGCGGAGGTTTTCTTTGCGAGATGAACGGGGGATATAATGCGCATTGATGTGAGCCATGACATTTTCAAGTTGGCGCAGGTGTTTACCATTGCGCGGGGCTCTCGCACCGAGGCCAAGGTGCTGACGGTTCATCTTGATGATGGCACCCACAAAGGGTGGGGCGAATGTGTGCCTTATGCCCGCTATGGTGAAAGTCTTGACAGTGTGACGGATCAGATCAAGGGATTGCCCGGCGATGTGACCCGCCAGGCGTTGTATGATCTTTTACCGGCGGGTGCCGCGCGAAATGCGGTGGATTGTGCCCTTTGGGATATAGAAGCCAAACGGGCCGGCAAACGTGTTTGGGAGCTGGCGGGTCTGTCTGCCCCGACCCCCGAGATCACAGCATACACTTTGTCATTGGATACGCCCGAAGCGATGCAGGCTCAAGCGTCCGAGCACGCCTTTCGCCCGTTGTTGAAAATCAAGTTGGGCACTCCGGACGATATGCCGCGTTTGGAAGCCGTGCGCCGCGGTGCCCCTAAATCCACCATCATCGTAGATGCCAACGAAGGTTGGTCTGCTGAGGTTTATGCCGATCTTGCACCTCATTTGGTGCGTTTGGGCGTTGCCCTTGTTGAGCAGCCGGTGCCTGCGGGCGAAGATGACGCTTTGTTGGGAATGGAGCGTCCTGTGCCTGTTTGCGCAGACGAAAGTGCCCATGACACAGCAAGCTTGCCCAAATTGCGCGGTAAATACGATGTGGTGAACATCAAGCTGGATAAAACTGGTGGTTTGACAGAAGCTTTGGCGCTGCGTGATGCTGCGCTGGCTGAGGGCTATAAGGTTATGGTCGGGTGCATGGTCGGGTCCTCTTTGGCGATGGCACCGGCAACTTTGGTGGCCCAAGGTGCGCTGATAACGGACCTTGACGGCCCGCTTCTTCTGGCCGAAGACCGCGATGAACCTTTGACATTTGATGCCGCTGGCGTGCACCCGCCGTCAGCCACACTATGGGGATAAATCCAATGCGCACAGTCTATTTGAACGGCGAATATGTTGCCGAAAACGAAGCCAAAGTGTCTATCTTTGATCGTGGTTTTTTGATGGCGGACGGTGTCTATGAGGTAACGTCTGTTCTGGACGGCAAACTGGTTGATTTCGAAGGGCACGCGGTGCGTTTGGATCGATCCTTGAGCGAACTGGGCATGAAAAACCCCATCACCAAAGATGAATTACTGGCAGTCCACCGTGAACTGGTCACACGCAACGACGTCGTAGATGGCGGTGTCTATTTGCAGATCACACGCGGCGCACCTGCGGATCGCGATTTTGCGTTTCCTGATCCCGAAACGACACCTTGTACGGTTGTTTTATTTACGCAATCCAAGCCGGGTGTCACCGAAAGCCCCGCGTCAAAAACCGGCATCAAAGTGATTTCCATCGCTGATGAACGCTGGGGCCGCCGCGACATTAAAACCGTTCAATTGCTGTACCCGTCCATGGGCAAAATGATGGCCAAGGCCGCAGGGTGCGATGACGCTTGGATGGTCGAAGACGGCTTTGTCACCGAGGGTACATCCAACAACGCCTACATCGTCAAAGGCAACAAGATCATTACCCGTGCTTTGTCCAACGACATTTTGCACGGCATCACCCGTGCTGCGGTTTTGCGTTTCGCGCAAGAGGCGCAAATGGAAGTGGAAGAGCGCAACTTTACCATCGACGAGGCGAAAGAGGCTGACGAGGCGTTCATTACCTCGGCCACGATGTTCGTGAACGGTGTGGTCGAGATCGACGGCGCACAGATTGGCGACGGTGTGCCCGGACATGTGTCCAAGCGCTTGCGCGAGATCTATCTGGATGAAAGCCGCAAGGTTGCGATTTAAGATTGGTAGGGTGGGCTGAAGCCCACCTTACTTGTCTGTCACGTTCTCTTTGAAGGCAGTTTTGAACGCGTCCTGTTGTGCCCCTGTGGCATCTGTCTGGAAGTTGTTTTTCCAGTCATCCATGGTCATGCCGTAGAAGGCGTGGCGCCCTTCATCTTTTGTCATATCGATGCCCCGTTCATTTGCTGCCTCTTGATACCAGCGCGACAGGCAGTTCCGGCAGAATCCTGTCAGGTTCATCATGTCGATGTTTTGCACGTCTGTGCGGTCTTCCATCAGGTGTTTTTGTAGGCGGCGAAACGCTGCTGCTTCGAGTTCGAGTTGGGTTTGAGCATCCATCGGGTTGGTCCTTTTGGCTGGGGTTGGACCGGGGCGCGGCCCCGGACCCCGAGGTTTATTTGGCGAGATGAAGTTGGATCAAAGGTCGGTCATGGCGCGGGCTTTTACAAGGTGCGCTGCAAGGAAGTGGGCCCATTTGATTTGATCTTGCTCTGTTTCAATCAGGTCATTGCGGATTTCGATAAGTACGTTTGGCCGGTTCTTTTGCAGCCCGTGTTGATCAATCGCGTCGCCGGGCAGGTGCCCTGCGTAGGGTTCATTGTTGCCGACCGGTGTGTCCAGCGCTGCAGTGAAGCTGTCGATCAAGGGCAGGGCCATGCGCGTGTCGGTGTGATAGAGCACGCCGATTTCCCACGGCCGCAGGTCGCGACCTTTAAGTTGGGGTGTGAAACTGTGGATCGACACCAGAACCGTATTGGGGCGCTTTGCCAAAGTTTCATATGCCGTGTGGTAGGGTGTGTAGCAGCCATTGATCCTGCGTTGGCGTTCGGCGTCGCAGGCGTTCCTGTTGCCGGGAATGATTGTGCCATCGTACAGCTTCATCAGCAGCGTCGGATCGTCCATTCCCCTGTTGGGGTCTATCACTAGCCGTGAGAAATTCGACAAAATTGCGGGCGCATCCAGTATATCGGCCAGTGCGCGTGTTACCCCGGCCGCACCGATGTCATAGGCGATGTGGCGTTGCATGTCTGCTTGGGCCAGACCCAAATCCCCGCCGTTCACAAAGTCTGGCACGGTGTTGCTGGCGTGATCACATGTGATCAGCCAAGGGTTGCTGCGAGATGCGCCGTGGGTGAAAAATGGTTGAAATGTCATGGGTCTGTTACCTTGGTGCTGCCATGAGGTTTACGGCAGTTGCTCCGGAATGTGAATTGGGCGATAAGGCTGCAACTGATAGCGATAACAGCAAGGATGCCCCATCATGAGACGACTGCGCAGCGTGAAAATCGTAGCTACTTTGGGACCAGCTTCTGACAGCTATGAAATGATCCGCGCCTTGCATGAGGCAGGCGCAGATGTGTTCCGCTTGAACATGTCCCATGGCAGCCATGAGGAAATTGCCGAAAAGCATGCCATCATCCGTCAGGTCGAACAGGATTTGAACAGCACTATCGGTATTTTGGCTGACTTGCAGGGCCCTAAATTGCGTGTCGGCGTGTTTGCCGGTGACAGTGAGATGCTGGACGAAGGCGCGAAATTTCGCCTTGATCTGGACAAGGCTGAAGGCGACAGTGCCCGCGTTTGCCTGCCGCATCCCGAGATTTTTGCAGCACTTGAACCCGGCGCATCCTTGCTGGTCAATGACGGGAAAATCAGGTTGCGGGTTGAGGCCTGCGGTAAGGATTTCGCCGATTGCACCGTTGTCATCGGAGGCGTGATTTCCAATCGTAAAGGTGTCAACGTGCCCGATGTGGAACTGCCGTTGGCGGCGCTGTCTGAAAAGGACAAGGCCGATCTGGAATGTGTCTGTGGGTTGGGTGTCGATTGGTTGGCGCTTAGCTTCGTGCAACGCCCTGCAGACGTTGAGGAAGCGCGTGCGTTGGTTCAGGGCCGCGCGGCGATCTTGTCCAAGATCGAAAAGCCAAACGCGGTGGATCGTTTTGATGATATCCTGGCTGTCAGCGACGGGATCATGGTCGCGCGGGGCGATCTGGGTGTGGAATTGCCTGTGCAGAATGTGCCGCCCATCCAAAAGCGGTTGGTGCGCAAATGCCGTGCTGCGGCCAAGCCTGTGATTGTGGCGACCCAGATGCTGGAATCTATGATCGAGAGTCCGATGCCGACACGCGCCGAGGTTTCTGACGTTGCAACTGCCATCTATGAAGGGGCCGATGCCGTCATGCTGAGCGCCGAAAGTGCTGCAGGCGGCTACCCCATCGAAGCAGTGCGCACCATGGATAATGTGGCGCAAGAGGTCGAAGCCGACAGCACGTATCGCCAAATCATCGAAGCCAGCCGCACCGCCAATCGCACAACTGTTGCCGACGGTATTGTGGCCGCCGCCCGTGAGATCGCAGAAACAACAGACATCAAAGCCATTTGCTGCTTTACTCAAAGCGGAACCACAGCGCTTTTGACAGCACGGGAACGTCCGCGCGTGCCGATTGTCGCGATGACACCACTGGTTGGTACAGCCCGTCGGTTGGCGTTAAGCTGGGGCATCAACTGCGTGCAAACAAGCATGATGGATCGTTTCAAAGGGGCTGTGGTGAGCGCCGCAAAAGCAGCGCGTGATCAGGGGTATGCTGATGAAAGCGATCAGATACTTGTGACGGCAGGTGTCCCTTTCAATGTGACAGGCACAACCAACATTCTGCGTGTGGCGCCCTGTGACGAGCGTTTGATTTTCAACACTGATCCAGAGTAGGCTGCCCACATATTGTGGAGTAACGAATAATGGAACCAGATATTGCATTGGTCGCGGGGATTATTGTCGCCATTTTTGCGATCCCTTCGATGCTGTCTGCCTTAACGGACAGGCGGGCGCCTCGCGCGTCGGCAATTACGATTTTAATCGCCGGTGGGCTGATTATCTACGCGATCCAGACAAAGCCCAACGGATATAGCCTGCAAGATGTGCCCAATGCCTTTGTGCGTGTGGTGGCCCAGATTCTTTAGGCTCAGGACTCATTAATCTTAATGCCTCAGTTTTCCTGATTTGGTTCGTGATGAGGCGCAGTTGCGCGGGAATTTCCTCTCACACATGCGAGCATGTGTTGCCGGTCGGCGGTGGTTTTATTTCAATCATATGCAACGATAGTCACGGGCCAAATCAGGGAAATCGGAGACGTGTTTTTCACTTCATCTCAGCGTCTTGAGCCGCTTGAAAAGAGAACCATTCTTATCGTCGCGCCCCAAGCCTCTGATATTTCGTGAAAACCGCGCTGAGGCATTAAGATTAATGGGTCCTGAGCCTAGGGCTTGATGCGTTTCCGTTGGGTGCGTGAATTCAGAAAAATCCTTGAAAAGTATCTGTAAGAGCCATTTGTAGATTTGTGCCCTGAAGTTCTAGGTGCTACCACAAAATATGGTACGATGTAATTGTGGGTCTCTAAATGCAGCCTGTCCTTTATTCACATAGACTAAAAACGGTGTTGCAACACACCGTGCGTGAATTGGGTCTGACCTTGGTCTTGAATGATCAGCAAAGCCTTTTGCCGCTACGCGAAAACGAGGCTGTTATTCGGGAAACGGCAGCTTTGTTGGGGATCAATGTGAATATCGAAATAAGCGCGGACAGTACGACAGTGACGTTTTTCGCGTAAAAAGCTGCGCTGATTTGATTGGGGGATGAAATGGCATATGGGCTGGGTAAAACTGAACCAGCGACTGCACGGTTGCGCAAAGCGGGTTTAAGCCACGCGGCGGCTCAGCGTGTGATGTCGGGGCGCAAACGCAAAACGCCCTTTGTGCTTTATGTGGCGGGTGCGCTTGGATTTGCTTTGCTGGGTGCCGGGGCATTTACTGCATGGTCGCAGTCGGGAACCGACAGCATGACGACTGCCCAAACCGCCGCCGTGCAAGAGGGCGCGGAAAGCACAGATGCAAGCCGCCCGACCGCTGCGCTTGCCACGCCGCAGGACATTGTGATTTCCCAACGTGCCGATACGACGCTTGCGTTTTCCTTGACGGAAGTTCCCGGGGTTTTGCCCCCCGCGCAGACCCCTGCACCTGTCATTAGACCCACGCCACAGCTGAAACCAGCTGCCGATGTGGTGGCAGCCCGCGACTGTGTAGATGATCTTCAAGATATTATGGCCCAAACCGTCATCGGCTTTGACGCCGGTTCAACGGGTATCAACGCAGATGGGCGCGATACATTGCGGATGCTGGGCATCGCTGTACGCTATTGTCCGCAAGCCCATATTGTCGTGGCCGGGCATTCCGATCCGTCCGGCGACGAGGCCAGCAACCTGAAACTCAGCTGGGACCGCGCCGACAGTGCGCTCGCAGTTTTGGCAGACCTTGATCTGTTGGCCGACAACTTTGAACCGATGGGCTTTGGGTCGCGACTGCCGTTTGCTCAGGGGGATGCGTCAGAGGATGCAGAAAACCGCCGCGTAGATTTTCAAATAACGCGCATCACCAAAGGGGAAAACTGAAATGACAACCACAATCATGGTTTGGGCTGGAATGATCATTCTGTCCGGTGTGCTGGGGTTCGTTTTGGGGCAGCGCCGCGGTGTCGGTATCGAAGCAAATGACAGCGAAGCCTACGTGTTCGCGCTTGCGAAAATGCAGCGCCGTTTGAACGAGGCAGAGGCCCGTAACCGTCGTGCTGAAGCAGAGGCGCAAAAGCTAAAACGCCGCCGGTAATCAGGCGGTGTCATGTGCTTTACAGGCTATAGTCGCGGCACCGATGGCCGGGGTTAGCGCGAAGGATTAGCGCGACGGGGCCATTTCGATTGCAATGTCCTGAAGCACGTCCAGCAGGCTGTCCACGTTCACTGTTTCCGGGTTCACATTATCCGTCGAGAAGTAGCGAAGATAGATTTCGCGGGTCCGTTCATCCATGCCCTGATGCAAACCCATGGACCACTTTGAAAACATGCGTTCGCGCACATCGGCACATGACAGCAAGATGATGTTGGCGTGACGGGAATCGCGTGAAATGCGGTGGTACAGGGCGGACACTTCAACGCGTCCGCCTTCAAGCACCTGCAAGAAGTGGTCTCCGTTGTAGTGTAAGATTCCCGTCAGATTTTGCCGCGCATTGTTAGTTTGGCACGTTTCGATCAGTGTTTGCGTGTCCAATTTTTCAGACGGGTTGCGTTGGCTGTAGTAAACAAGACGTGTCAGGTTCATCAATACACCTCAGAACTTAGGTTGTTGGTCGCAATATACGGTAGCTGATTGCGTGGATATGTACAGATTTTGATGGCTTGAGGCCGTTATAAGATGATGTGCAGGCGGAACTTATTCCGGTTAAATCGGGCAAACCCTACAATGGTTGCATCTGGAGCCGAACCGCGTTCTTTTTCAGGGGGCGAATGGACCAAAACACCCTTGCGTCATGCCCCGTTCCCCCCTATAGCCCAACTTCGTTCCGCGCGTCCGGCCGATATGGCATGCCGAGTCGCGCAAATACCGAACTCAAACTCAGGAGACGGAAATGCCAAAGATGAAGACGAAATCGAGCGCCAAGAAGCGCTTTAAGGTTTCCGCGACCGGTAAGGTCATGGGCGCCCAGGCTGGCAAACAGCACGGGATGATCAAACGCACGAACAAATTCCTGCGCAACGCACGCGGCACGACAGCTTTGTCTGCGCCAGATGCAAAAATCATCAAGGGCTTCATGCCCTACGACCGTTAAGCCAGAAGGAATTACAATATGTCTCGAGTCAAAGGTGGCACAGTCACTCACGCCCGTCACAAGAAGGTCATCAAGGCCGCCAAAGGCTACTACGGCCGTCGCAAGAGCACCTTTAAGGTCGCGCGCCAGGCGGTGGACAAAGCCAATCAATATGCAACCCGTGACCGCCATAACCGCAAGCGCAACTTCCGCGCTCTGTGGATCCAGCGGATCAACGCGGCGGTACGGTCCCACGACGAGGCGCTGACATATTCGCGCTTCATCAACGGTCTGAACTTGGCTGGCATCGAAGTGGACCGTAAGGTTCTGGCCGACTTGGCCGTACACGAGCCCGAAGCATTCGGTGCGATCGTGTCCCAAGCACAGGCTGCTTTGGCCAACTAAGCCAAGCGTACATCGATTTTGAAAGGCCGCTCCCGAAGGGGGGCGGCTTTTTCCGTTTGTGCAGCAATCGCGTTTTTACTTGAGAGAATCTGTAAAATGGGCATGCTGACTGTGTAACTTTAGATTGTAATTTTTATGACGTGTACCACTGGCAACTGTCCGCCGCCCGCGGACAAATGCGCGGCGATCCGCAAAAAGATCGACGAGGCGATCAACCGTGACAAACGGGCAATGGGTGACAACAAGACGCACGGTTTGAAACATCGTTTTCCCGAGCAGATCAGGGGCGCCAACGGACCGGGCACCCAAAGCTGGACGAACCATCACAACCAGATCGTCAATCAGCAAAAGCACCTTGATAAGCTGCTGAAAGAACTTATTAAAAATAGATGCGGGCCTCCGCCACCAGGGGCGCGAACTTGGGCGACGCGACCTGCGCCCAAGCCTTCTGAATGGGTTGGCCCCGCCACCAGCCCCAGCCCAAGTGTTCTGCCCAGTGCCGAAACAGCTACAAAAGTTGTGGCGACTGTCGGCATCGGCTATCTGATCTACCGTGGTGTGCGTATGCTGCCGTCTCTCTTTCCTCCGGCTTGGCCGACAATTCCAGCAAATTTGGCAATCCCATGACACTCAGACAACAGTCAAACTCTCGCCCTCCGGAACACTGGGGGGCTTTGGTCGCATATTTTTCTATGGATGTGACGGACGCGTTCTGGCCTCGTTTGGGGTTCGAAAGCGCCCGCGCAATGGATGAATGCCGCGCTGATCTGCGGGACATGGTGATGCGGCTTCGGGATGCGGCTTTGGCGTCACCGGAGCCATTGCCGGATATTCGGGATTGGCTGTTTGGTGGTGATCAATTGGCCTGGACCCCACAAGAAGTGCAAAGCTTTTTTGACATCGGCATCGACTTCGAAACCGAGCATTCAGAAAAGCCGCATATTTCATCGTGGGCGACGGCGTTTTTGTATTTCCCTGATATGTTTGAACCAACAGTCAAAGCCATCAATCATCCTGACACAATTGGCCATATTCTTGAGATGCGCGATTCAGAATTGCCCACGGACGTGCCGGAAAAGCTGAGCCCATGGGACGCTCAAATCTGCGCCCGGCACGGTTGGAACCCCGTAGACGAATTGGACTATTTCCCCCCTTTGGGTGATTTGTCTATTGTTGAGAACCAGAAGATCACCGACCAGATCCTACGCTGGGCATCGCTGAATCTTGATCCTGCTGCGCAAAGGGTGCTGTGGGAAAACGCACAGGCTGTGATTGAAGAACTGGGCGTCTGGATGCCAGAGCCGCTGAACCCCCTGCATTTGAAAGTCTAAAGAATGTTCCGCATTTCCAAAGCCCAAATGGCTGCTTTGAATGAAACCGCAACTGTGCGCCTGAAGCGGCGTGTGGCAGAACAAGTGATATTGGAAGCACCTGCATGGGCCGAAGAACGGGACGCCCTTGATGCAGTGATTGATCAGCTTTTTGAAAGTGGGTTTACCAGTTTCGACACGCTTTACGGCGCCACGATCGGCCTGATCCTTGTGGCGCAACGTGCAGACATGCCAGATGCCGCCGAGGCGCGGGCGCTAACGGATGCTATTCTCTTTAATCAGGATCACTCAGCCGAGGCGCGGCTGGCCTTTTTTGATGCTCAGGAATTAACCGAACCCGCGTCTAGGTTGGTCGCAGAATAACAAAGTCTTCACCGCTTTTGGCCCCAAACGCTTCGACGCCCTTAAGTAGGGCGTGCAGTTGGTTTGGGTCCAGAACCTCGGCAAGACGTTCCACCCATGAGGGTTCCCAGAATCGGAAAAACATCCATGTGTCCGTTTCGTCGCGGACTTTGGTAAACTTGCGGAAATGGGACCGTAAGCTGTTCAAGTCTTCATACGACCGCAAGATCACGCCGCCGTCCGTATCCCAAACGTCCCAAGGCGCAGAGGACCGTGTGAACAGGCCCCGAACAAACCGGTTGTTGTCTTCCAGCGCAACGATCCAAGGGGCTGCATCCCCCAGATCCTCCAAGGCCTTGCCCTGAAACAAGCATTGATGTGGCAGGCGGGATCCTTCCAACATCTGAGGCAAGTTTGTGATCTTGGCGGCATCCAGAATTGCAAAACTGGCAGGTGCTGCCGCATCGGGGGACTTTGGCAACGGACCAAAGACGGCGGGCCAAAGTGCGGCAGGCACAGTTTCGTCTGTTGTGCCGTCCAAAGGGGTCACACCCGTGATCCTGTCCAGCGCATAATGCATGGGGTTATGCGGTGTCTGCGCAATCGCATCTGTCTTGGATGCGGTCGGGGTCAGGGCCCATGGATCGTCTTCTTGCATTGCGCCTACCCCTTACGTTTACCCAGCCTATCCTGTGTTTTCGTTTGATTTTGTCAACCAAAGGTTACGGTTTGGCTGTCGTTTGCAATGGCACGGCTTGCAATCAAAACCCTCGGGCGCTAGCAGAGTGCAACATTATTTGAGGGGCCGTCATGGACGATCTGAAAGCCAAATATCTTGACCAAATCGCTGGTGCTGCTGATGAAGCCGCCCTTGAGGACATCCGCTTGGCTGCTGTTGGCAAAAAAGGCGAAGTTGCGTTGAAGATGCGTGAATTGGGCAAAATGACCCCCGAAGAACGCCAGACAGCAGGTCCGGCGCTGAATGCCCTCAAGGACGAAATCAACAGCGCTTTGGCCGCTAAAAAGGCAGGTCTTGCCGATGCGGCCCTTGATGCGCGTTTGCGCACTGAATGGCTGGATGTCACCTTGCCGACGCGTCCGCAACGCCGTGGGTCCATTCACCCGATTTCCCAAGTCACCGAAGAAGTTACAGCCATCTTCGCAGAGATGGGGTTTTCCGTGGCCGAGGGCCCGCGCATCGACACCGACTGGTATAACTTTGACGCGCTGAACATCCCCGGCCACCATCCGGCGCGTGCCGAAATGGACACATTTTACATGCACCGTGCGGAGGGCGACGACCGCCCACCCCACGTGTTGCGCACCCACACAAGCCCCGTGCAAATCCGGTCGATGGAGAAAACGGGTGCGCCCACGCGTATCATCTGCCCGGGCGGCGTGTACCGCGCGGACTACGATCAGACCCACACCCCTATGTTCCATCAGGTCGAAGGTCTGGCCATCGACAAGGACATTTCCATGGCCAACCTCAAGTGGGTTCTGGAAGAATTCGTGAAGTCCTATTTCGAAGTTGATAACGTGGACATCCGCTTCCGCGCGTCACACTTCCCGTTCACCGAACCCTCAGCCGAGGTCGATATTCGCTGTTCTTGGGAAGGCGGCACCCTGAAAGTGGGCGAGGGCGACGATTGGCTCGAAATCCTTGGCTCTGGCATGGTACACCCCAAAGTGCTGCAAGCGGGTGGTATTGATCCGGCCGAATGGCAGGGCTTTGCCTTTGGCATGGGGATCGACCGGATTGCGATGCTGAAATACGGCATTCCCGACCTGCGGGCGTTCTTCGACAGCGATCTGCGTTGGCTGCGGCACTACGGGTTTGCGGCGTTGGACACACCGACGTTGCATGGCGGGTTGAGCCGGTAGGCCTTTGTACTACCTCATTGTTCGTTTTTCCGACTACTATGCGTGGTGTGAGCGCAAAGTACCTTCGGTATCACGTTGGGCAGTGCGTTCCATCACAGCGCTTTGTTTCGTCGTGCACGTGGTAACCCTGTTTTCCGGCAATCTTGCGGTATATTTTGGGGTTGGCGCGGTCAGTTTACCGCTTGTGGTGTTTTTGTATGCCCATGAGACATATACACGCAAAGAGGACCGGATTCGTCAGGCGCAAATGGCGTCGGTGCTGCGGGTCAAAAGCAAGCTGGATCAGAACGGCAAGTGAAGGGTTCTGTCTTGTGGTTCCACGATTTTGTGAGATGACACAGCCCCGCCCATCCGCCATGTAAGGCGTATGAAATACGCCATTGCTTTGCTGCTTGCCCTTGTCACATTGCCTGCCCATGCCATGGGCCCATGGAAACGAGACTGCCTTTTGGATGTGCCTTGCGCCGTGGGTGACCGGTCCTATCACGTCAGGGAGCCCGACGATTGGGATGGCGAAACCGCGATGCCGGTCCTGATCCACTTTCATGGCTGGCAGCGCACCGGTGCTTTGCCTGTGCAACATCAGCGTATTTCCGGGGCGACACGGCGGCGCGGGGTGTTGCTGATCGCGCCCAACGGGCTGCGCAAAACGTGGAACATGTGGTCTCCGGATACCGAGGATGTGGCATTTGCACAGGCCGTGCTTGAGGATGTTGCCAAACGCTATCCCATCGACCGCGATAATATTTTCATTTCGGGGTATTCCTATGGCTCGATCATGGCTTGGCGTGTGGCCTGTGATCGCGGCGGTCAAATGAATGTGCGCGCTATGCTGGGGATTTCAGGAACGCTGTCGCAAGCTGAAGACTGCGCACAATCCCCCACACATGTGCGCCACGTGCATGGGCTAAATGACAATGTGCTGGACTTTGAATACGGGGCGAACGGGGACGCAACCTTTCCGGTGGCCCTGTGGCGTCGGCAGATGGGCTGTGGGGACGGAAATGTGCAAAGCAGCTACAATGTGGTTGATTTTCTGACGTTTCAGCGCACGAAGTGGGCCGATTGCGCGAAGGGAACGGGCGTGGTTCTGGACACCCATCCCGGTGGGCACTTTATCCCGCATGGCTGGATTGGGCGGCAACTGGATGACCTGTTGGGCCGTGTGCCGACCTACCCGTAAGGTGTCGCTTTAGCGCACCATTGCTTGCACTTGAGGTCATTCTTTGTCATTGCACAGGGAACACAAATCTTTCGGTTTCCCAAAGGCACTCCCGCGATGAAATTCACGCTCTCTTGGCTCAAAGACCACCTCGACACTGATGCGTCTCTTGATGACATCCTCTATGCGCTGACCGACTTGGGTCTCGAAGTTGAGGGCGTCGAAAACCGTGCCGCAAAACTGGCTGATTTTACCATCGGCTACGTGGAAAGTGCTGAAAAGCATCCCGATGCGGACCGTTTGCGGGTGTGTCAGGTCAACACAGATGAAGGCATGAAGCAAATCATCTGCGGCGCCCCCAACGCGCGGGCGGGGATCACGGTCGTTGTGGCCAAACCAGGCGTTTACGTGCCGGGCATCGATACCACCATCGGCGTCGGTAAAATCCGCGGCATCGAAAGCTTTGGCATGATGGCCTCAGAGCGCGAGATGGAGCTGTCGGATGAACACGACGGTATCATCGAATTGCCTTCAGGTGACGTAGGGCAGCGTTTTGTTGATTGGCTGGCGGAACACGATCCCGCCAAAGTCGATCCTGCCATCGAAATCGCAATCACGCCCAACCGCCCCGATGCCCTTGGTGTTGAAGGCATCGCACGCGATCTGGCGGCACGGGGCCTTGGCACACTCAAATCACGTGACGTGGAATATGTGCCTGCCAGCTTTGCGTCGGACATTCAGGTCAGCATCGACGAGGACACGCGCGATGGCTGTCCGGTCTTTTATGGCCGTTTGATCAAAGGCGTGAAAAACGGCCCATCCCCGGCATGGCTTCAGGATATTTTGCGGGCAATCGGCTTGCGGCCCATTTCATTCCTTGTGGATGTGACCAACTTCTTCACCTACGACCGCAACCGCCCGTTGCACGTCTTCGATGCAGATAAAGTTGCAGGCAACCTGCGTGTGCACCGCGCCACAGGCAATGAAACGCTGGTGGCTTTGGATGAAAAATCCTATGCGCTGCAAGCGGGTCAAATGGTCATTTCCGATGATACTGGTCCCGAAAGCATTGCAGGTATCATGGGGGGCCTCGACACAGGCTGCACCGAAGACACTGTGAATGTCTTTGTGGAAAGCGCTTATTGGGATCCGGTTCAAATCGCCTACACAGGCCGCGCCCTCAAGATAAACTCGGACGCGCGGTATCGCTTTGAACGGGGCATTGACCCTGCCTTCACCTACGAAGGGCTGGAACGTGCGGTGCGTATGATCGTGGATCACGCAGGCGGCGAAGCCTCTGAGGTTGTTGTCGCAGGTAACGACCTGAACACCGCGCGGGCCTACAAGCTGGACGCAGCACGCGTGCAGTCTTTGGTGGGCATGGTTATCCCCGAAAGCACCCAGCGTCAGACTTTGACCGCACTTGGGTTCCGCTTGGAAGGTGACATGGCGCATGTGCCAAGCTGGCGGCCTGACGTGCAAGGTGAGGCCGATCTGGTCGAAGAAGTGGCGCGGATCGCGTCATTGACCAAGCTGAAAGGCGTGCCTTTGCCACGTTTGACGGATGGTGTGTCTAAGCCGGTCATGACACCTATGCAGCGTCGCGAACAAATGGCGCGCCGGACCGCTGCTGCTTTGGGCTACAATGAATGTGTAACATATACGTTCATCGACCAGGCCTCAGCGGCTTTGTTTGGTGGCGGCGATGACGCGACTATGCTGGAAAACCCCATCAGCTCAGATATGAGCCACATGCGTCCCGCGCTGCTTCCGGGGCTTTTGCAGGCTGCGGCCCGCAATCAGGCACGTGGATTTCAAGATGTTGCTTTGTTCGAAGTCGGCCCTGCATTTCATGGGGGCGAACCGGGCGAACAACACAATCTGGTGACTGGATTGCTGGTGGGCCGCACAAGCCCCAAAGATTTGCATGGCGCATCGCGCGATGTTGATGTTTTTGACATCAAAGCTGACGCAGAGGCCGTTTTGGCCGCAATGGGGGCGCCTGCAAAAGTGCAAATCATGCGCGGGGCACCCGACTGCTGGCATCCGGGCCGCCATGGCAAAATTTGCCTTGGTCCTAAAAAGGTGTTGGGTATTTTCGGGGAAATCCACCCGAAAGTACTGGCAGCGATGGACATCAAAGGCCCTGCAATGGGCTTTACCCTATGGCCGTCCGAGATTCCGTTGCCGCGCAAAGCCGGGGCCAACAAAGGCGCATTGACTATCAGTGACCTGCAAGCGGTGGAACGTGATTTCGCATTTGTTGTGGACGCGGACGTCGAAGCATTGACGCTGGTCAATGCCGCCGCCGGTGCCGACAAAGCGTTGATCGATGATGTGCGCGTGTTTGATGAATTCATCGGCGACAGCTTGGGCGAAGGCAAAAAATCCTTGGCCATTACTGTGCGTTTGCAACCAAAGGATGCCACGCTGAAAGATGCGGACATCGAAGCGGTTGGTGCAAAGGTGATTGAAAAAGTGACCAAGGCCACCGGCGGCGTGCTGCGCGGCTGACCCTTTCAAAACAGGAGACATGGCATGTTGAACGTATATCTTTCCGGTGAAATCCATACCGATTGGCGCGAGCAAATCACGCAAGGCGCAAGTGACCTTGATGTGGCGTTCAACAGCCCCGTAACGGACCATGCAGCGTCAGATGATTGCGGTGTGGCAATCCTTGGAAACGAACCGAACAAGTTCTGGCATGACCGCAAGGGCGCACAAATGAACGCTATTCGCACCCGCAAAGGGATCGAGGATGCAGATGTCGTGGTGGTGCGGTTTGGCGAAAAGTACAAACAATGGAACGCGGCGTTTGATGCGGGCTACGCTGCAGCACTCGGCAAATCCTTGATCGTGCTACACGGTGCGGATCACGCCCATGCGCTGAAAGAAGTCGATGCTGCCGCGTTGGCGGTTGCAGAGGACCCGGTCCAAGTTGTCCAGATCCTCCGCTATGTTTTGACAGGTGCGTTGCCCGCTTAACCGCGCGGCGGAATGGTGCGCCCTTTGACGACGGCGGGGCGGGCCAGAAAGCGATCCAGGTAGGCCACGACATTTTTGTGGTCATCCCACCCGACAAGATCTTTGGTTCCGTAAAAATCCAAAGCGGCCAGCCATGGTGCAATCGCGATATCTGCGATGGAATAGTCACCTGCGATCCAGTCTTTGCCGTCCAGTTCCTTGTCCAGAACCGCAAGCAGCCGTTTGGCTTCGTCAATGTAGCGCTGTTGAGGACGCTTATCTTCCCATTCGGATCCTGCGAATTTGCTGAAGAACCCCAATTGCCCGAACATCGGACCCAAGCCCCCCATCTGGAACATGACCCATTGGATGATCTTGGCTTTGTCTGCTGCGGTTTTGCCGATCAACTTCCCGGACTTCTCAGCCAGATAGATCAAAATCGCACCAGATTCGAACAACCCAAGGTGGGCGCCATCCGGGCCATCCGGATCAACAATGGCGGGGATCTTGTTGTTCGGGTTGAGTGACAGGAATTCGGGGCTTTTTACGTCTGCATCGGACAACGTCACTGTGTGCGCCTCATAGGGAATGTCCATTTCCTCGAGGGCGATGGACACTTTAACCCCGTTTGGTGTGGGGAAGGAATAAAGCTGCAAGACGCTTGCATCTTGTGCGGGCCACTTTTGGGTGATCGGGAATGCGCTAAGGTCGGTCATCGTGTTCTCCTGATGATTTATGAGACAAAACTAGTCAGTTTTCCCCGTAAAAACAGTCTTCAATAGGCGCGAAGATGTGCTAGGCCATGTGCGCAGGCGAACGTTTACAAAAAGACGACGGCCATTTCGACAAAACGAGGGAACTAAAATGCTTAAAGAATTCAAAGATTTCATTGCCAAAGGCAATGTCATGGACATGGCTGTTGGGATCATCATCGGTGCGGCCTTCACAGCGATCGTCGGGTCACTTGTTGCTGACTTGATCAATCCTATCATCAGCCTGTTCATGGGCGGCGTAGACTTTAGCGGCATGTATGCTTTGTTGGGTGACGGTGAATACGCATCTATCGCAGAAGCTGAAGAAGCAGGTGCCGCTGTGTTTGCCTACGGTCGTTTCATCATGGCCATCATCAACTTCCTGATCATCGCCTTTGTGGTGTTCATGCTGGTGCGCACAGTGAACAACATGAAGAAGAAAGAAGAAGCAGCGCCAGAACCGGAAGCACCAAAAGGCCCGACGCAAGAAGAGCTGTTGGCGGAAATCTTGGTTGCTTTGAAGAAGTAATGGACTTTTAAATGATCTACCGAAAGGCCCGCCGGACTGTCCTGCGGGCCTTTTACTTTATCCCAGAAGGATAAGGTTTGTATTGCCGGACCCCCGACGCAAGTCGTGTGTCTCAGCCAGCTCTGGGTCTGCATGCCAGGCCAGCGCCGCATCTGCATCCGGAAAACTCAGAACTGCGGCCATCGTTGGCGTGTCTTGGTCTCCGTCTAGGCGCGTGATGCTACCAGACGCTTGCACAACAGCCCCGCCATGTTTGGCCAGCGCTTGCGCTGCAACTTCGCGGTACTGCGCCAATCTGTCAGGATTGGTTAGGGATAATGTAAACACTGCGTGGATCGCCATTGGATCTTCCTTTTGTAATGTGATCCGAAAATAAGGCCCCGTCTTTATCTGCAAAAGTGCTCAACATTGCGCCTAAGATGTGCAAAAACAATCAGGCTATGACCGACTGGAATGATCTTAAACATGTCCTTGAGACTGTGCGCCAAGGCGGGTTAAGCGGCGCGGCGCGTGTCCTTGGCGTCAATCACGCCACTGTATCGCGACGGATCGCAGCACTTGAGGATGTGATGGGTGCACGCCTGTTCGACCGTCTGCCTCAAGGGTATGCGCCGACAGCCGCCGGCCTGGACGCGGCAAACGCGGCAGAAAAAATGGAAGCCGCGCAGCTTGATCTAAGTCGTACCCTTGCGGGGCGCGACCGATCGCTGAGTGGCCCGTTGATTATCACGGCCCCGTCGCTGGTTATTGAACGTGTGCTTGCGCCGATCCTTATGGCGTTTTCGCAAACCCATCCCGACATTGATATGTCATTGATTGCCAGCAACACGCCTTTGAACCTGGCAAGGCGTGAAGCAGACATCGCCTTTCGGATCGCGGATGAGCCAACGGAAACACTTGTCGGCACCCGGATTGGTCCCCAGAAGGCATGTGTTTATGCAAACAAAGAAATGGTTGCGGGTTTGGGGAACCCAAGCGTTACGACTTTGGATTGGGTGCGGTTTGCGCATTGGCCGGGCTTGCCCGTAGAAATTCGCAACGCTTGGCCAAAACGGCGTGTGACGGTTGTTGTCGACGATATGGTTGCAGCGATCGGGGCCACGCGTGCAGGTATGGGGGCCACGCGGATGCCATGTTTTCTGGGAGACAGTGATCCAAATCTCACGCGGGTGCCGGGGATTGCCCCTTTTGACTATCCTGCAATTTGGGTTCTGACCCATCCCGATGTGCGTGACGTACCACGCATAAAGGCTTTTATGGGGTTCGCAGCCATACACCTGCGTGCGATGCGCCCCAAATTTTTAGGGCGCATCGACGAAGCAACTTAGGCTTTCAATGCCAATTGCGGCGACAACACGTCTAGCCCCAAGGCTTTGCCAACAGCAAAATAAGTCAGCTTGCCTGCATGCACATTCAAACCAGCAAGCAGATGTGGATCATCTTCGCAGGCTTTGCGCCAGCCCTTGTCGGCCAGAGCAAGCATGAACGGCATCGTGGCATTGCCAAGGGCAATGGTCGAAGTTCGCGCAACGGCGCCCGGCATGTTGGCGACGCAGTAATGCATAACGCCATCCACATCATAAATCGGGTCCTGATGCGTGGTGGCGCGTGATGTCTCAAAACATCCGCCCTGATCAATCGCCACGTCCACAAGGGCAGCCCCCGGTTTCAGTTCGGACAATTGTGCGCGGCTGATCAGCTTGGGGGCCGCAGCGCCCGGGATCAACACAGCCCCGATGATCATGTCAGCTTCACGGGCCAATTCAATGGTGTTGCCTGCGCTGGCGTAGCTTGTTTTGAACTGCCCGCCAAACACATCATCGAGGTAACGCATGCGCCCCAAAGACCGGTCCAGCACGGTCACGTCGGCGCCCATGCCTGCCGCTATGCGTGCCGCATGCGTGCCAACCACGCCGCCACCGATGACAACCACACGTGCAGGACCCACACCTGGAACGCCACCCATCAACACGCCGCGTCCGCCGTTGGCTTTTTGCAAAGTCCATGCACCAACTTGAGGGGCCAAGCGACCTGCGACTTCGGACATCGGGGCCAACAACGGCAAGCCGCCCGCAGCGTCTGTTACGGTTTCATATGCGATGGCTGTGCAGCCTGATTCCAGCAGGTCGTGCGTTTGTTCCGGATCGGGGGCAAGGTGCAGGTATGTGAACAAAAGCTGGCCTTCGCGCAGCATTTTCCGCTCACCTGCTTGGGGTTCTTTTACCTTCACGATCATTTCTGCCGAGGCAAAGATTTCCTCTGCTGTAGCCGCGATTTCCGCACCTGCTGCGATGTAGTCTTCGTCCGGAAAGCCAGCACCTGCGCCCGCATTCGTCTGGATCACGACGGCATGGCCATGTGCGACGGCTTCGCGCGCAGCATTGGGCGTCATACCGACGCGATATTCTTGGGGTTTGATCTCTGTTGGGCAGCCGATACGCATGTGCGTTCCTCGTTGGATTTTTAAACTGCCTAATTCTTAGGCAAGTAGGTGCGCAAATTGATACGGAAGATTGGCCTTTTGGGTGGGGTATTGTCGAAGATTGTGTTAATATTATTCTGATTAATCGAAGGAATCTGCGTATATGAGCTTGGACACAACAGACCGTCGCATCCTGACTGTTCTGCAGCGGAAGGGGCGGATGTCGAATGCGGACCTGTCCGAAGAAGTGAACTTGTCAGCATCTGCGTGTCACCGGCGTGTGCAACGGTTGGAGACGGACGGGTACATAAAGGACTATGTTGCCTTGTTGGATGCGCGAAAGCTGGGCGTGCCGACAACTGTGTTCGTGGAAATTACGCTGCGGGGACAAGCGGATGACGTGTTGGACGCATTCGAGAAAAGTGTGCGCCGCATCCCTGATGTGCTGGAGTGCCACTTAATGGCGGGAACGGCTGACTACTTGCTTAAGGTCGTAGCCGAAAACACCGAGGATTTCGCGCGCATTCACCGCCAGCACTTGGCCCGCTTGCCCGGGGTGCAGGGGATGCAGTCCAGTTTCGCGTTGCGCACAGTGTTCAAGACAACGGCCTTGCCTGTTTAATTTTCGGGGTGTGGCGTGGCTTGCACCGGAACGGGGCCGTTGAAGGTGAGTGTCCGGTAAGGGAACGGGATTTCGATGCCAGCATCGTCCAAAGCGCGTTTGACGGTGGCAACCACTTGATCACGCGATTGACGCACATCCACAGGTTTTGATCCGGTCCACCACGTCACCTCGAAGTTGATGGAAGAATCCGCAAACTCTTGCGCAAAAATCTGGATCGGCTTGTCGTCTTGATGGACAGTGTCGCAAGTTGAGACGGCTTTGGCGATGACGTCCCGGGCTGCGTCGACATCCTCATCATAGGCGACACCGCAAATCACAGTGACGCGGCGGGTGTCCCAATCTGTCCGTACAACGACAGGGTTTTTGAACAGGATCGAATTGGGCACAATGACCAGCTGTCCGTCTGTGCGGCGGATATGGCTTTCGCGGATCGCAATATGCGTGACTTCTCCTTCAATGTCCTCACATTCGATGTGGTCGCCAATGCGCATCTCGCGGCGAAATAGAATGATGATTCCGGCCAGAAAGTTCTCGAACACGTCTTTAAAGGCAAACCCGATGGCGACAGATCCGATACCAAGACCGGTCAGGATGCTTGCAGGTGTCAAACCGGGAAACAGGACGACGGCGGCCACCATCAGACCAAATCCCCACACCAGCAAAGTGATCAGCAAAGAAAACAAGTCTTTGAGGCTTTGACGCAACTTCGTATGGGTCAGGGCGCGGTCAAAGATGAAATGTGCCAAGTGGTTGATGCCCCAAACCGCCACCAGCACGACGACTGCAACTGCAATTTGTGGGATCATTTCGATGCTGCCGCGCAAAATTTGCTTAAGCTGTTCGATCAGGATTTTGACAGGTTCCATGGGTTTCTTTCTGTTGGCCTACAGTCACAACGCATGGCGGTCAGAAAAGTTCACGGGAGGCGGAGAAAAAGAAAAACCCCCGCTGATGGCCCAGCGGGGGAGCTACGTCTACGCAACGGGCAGTGTTTACGCCATCAGGAACACATCCTGATCATGGGGAACAATGCACTCGTCCAGATCGAAATCGCGCAATTGATCCGAAACCATGGTCTCTGCAGCAACAAACGGTGCTGCCGCGTCTTGTGATGCGATAAGATCATTGTCCAGGGATGCTGGTGCTGTCGGGGCGACGGCACGCAATCTGAAGCTGTCCCAGTTTCCCCATTCGGTACCGTCGTGTGCCCTGATTTGCATATTCCCGCGATCGCCCACGCTGTCGGCTGTGATACGCAGGCTTTCAATGTCGTCGGCGTCGATGCGGTAGGTGCCGGGACCTTCAAAAGTGCGGCCGTCGATCTGGATTTTGAAATCGTCCAATGGGTTGCGCACCATGAACTGGGTCGGCGCATCACCATCTGCGTCGCGAAATTTTACAAGTTTGCCAGCGTCCAACCATTCATTGGGTGAAAAGGTCATACGGTTCAGCCACGCAACGGGGGGCATGTTGTCTTCGGGTTCCGGCTCCGGCGGCTGGGGTGTCATGCCGCCGTCAATGCGCACAGGCGCATCAGTTGCGGCAAAATTCTGGGTGACCATCACGGCATCATAGCCTTTGTAGTCGCCGCGTTCGATGCCGATGCCGATGACCTCAAAATCGGGGTTTAAAATGTTCGCTCTGTGTCCGGGGCTGTTCATCAAACCGGCATGCAGGTTGGCAACATCGTCTGAAATCCCTGTGCTTCCGCGCTCTGACTGCCAGGCTATGTTTTCGCCCCAGGTCCAATTCCCACTGAACTTGAAATCCGAATCCCGCATTCTGTCACCCGCGCTTGAGCCATTGCTGCCGGTGTGTGAAAAGACGTCGCGGTTTAACATCCATTCGCTGTGGTCTTCGCTGGATGTGTTCAGTCGTAATTCCAGCTGCAACGGGTCCAATCCACGGGATGTGCGTTCTTCGTTGATCAGCTCCAGCATCTGCCGCTCAAACAAACTTGCCTTAGACATTTGGTTCTCCATTGTTGTCTGTGTGCCAGTGCTACTGTCGTAGTTTGCAAGCTGGCCAGAGGATCGAGGAGATGGAACCGGAATGGGCTGATCCAAGCCCATTTCATCGTTCACCATCGGCAGCGTCCAGCCGTTTCGAAAAAGCGACCAAATCGGCTATTTCGCGCTGAAAGAACGCAGGTAACTGAATGCCCTGTATAACGCGGGCAAAAGAAAACCCCCGCCGATCACTCAGCGGGGGGTCTCAAATTTCCGACACTGCGGGGCTGACTTACATCATACCTTCGCGTTGTGCTTTCTTGCGTGCCAATTTACGGGCACGGCGGATCGCTTCGGCTTTCTCGCGTGCTTTTTTCTCGGACGGTTTCTCGAAATGTTGCTTAAGCTTCATTTCACGAAACACACCTTCGCGCTGAAGTTTTTTCTTCAGGGCGCGCAGCGCTTGATCGACGTTATTATCGCGAACACTAACCTGCATGTGGTTTTCACCACCTTTCTAGTTTGAAGTTGCAAGGATTTGCAGGAAGTTGGCCAATAGCAAACCAGACCTATATTGTCTAGTATGTAGCTTGGATTGCGCAGGAGAGTCCTATGACCACCCCCTATGAGACCACAAAATCGCAGCTTTTGGATGCCGCATTGATGCATGTCGCCTTTGATGGCTGGTCTGAAGCCACATTTCAGGCGGCGGTGCGGGATGCAGATGTCGAATCGGCGATGGCGCGGGCGGTGTGTCCGCGAGGGGCCGTCGACTTGGCGATTGCTTATCACAACCGCGGCGATGCGGTGATGGTTGAGCGGTTAAAAACAGAAGACCTAAGCGACATGAAGTTTCGCGACAAGATTGCAGCCGGTGTTCGTTTTCGGATTGAAGCTGTCACCGACAAAGAGGCGGTGCGGCGCGGCACCACTTTGTTTGCTTTGCCCACACATGCGGCGGATGGTGCGAAGCTGGTGTGGGGCACTGCGGATCATATCTGGACGACGCTTGGCGATACGTCGGACGACGTGAACTGGTACACAAAACGTGCCACATTAAGCGGTGTTTACAGCGCAACGGTTCTGTATTGGTTGGGTGACAACAGTCCCGACAACGCAGCCACATGGGACTTTTTGGATCGACGCATTGATGATGTGATGCAGATCGAAAAGATGAAAGCCCATGTGCGCGACAGCCCAACCCTTAGCAAGTTGTTGGCTGGCCCCAATTGGCTTCTAAGCCATATCAAAGCGCCGACGCGGATGCCAAATATTGATTTGCCCGGCAGTTGGACCAGCCCGCGTGACTAACTGCGTAGGGTGATCAACGTGATCCCCAACACCACAACGACAAACATGTTTGCTTGCGCCACGGCGTGGCCTGGCCCGACAACCACGACCGTGGCCAGTTTGTAGACGATTTGTAGTACAAACAACACAATGGCGATCTGGACTGCGGCGGGGCGTTGATCCATGGCGATCAGGGCAAGGGCATAGGCACTTGCGGCGCCGATGGTTCCATACAGACAGGCCAGTATACGACGGGCATCGCTGTCCGGACCGTAGGCTGCGTCCATGCCGGCATTGTTGGTGAGCAATGCGTAGGTCAGTGGGAAAACGATAAGGCAGTTTAACGTTAGGGCGAGGACGAGCATGGATGCTCCTTTGCGGCTTTGCCGTGGCAGATGCACCTGATACGCAGGGGGAAAGCGAAAGGATCACCCATGACCACCACAATGCGTGCGATAGAAATTACGAAACCTGGCGGACCAGAGGTCTTGCAGGAAACGACGCGGCCTATGCCTGTCGCAGACCATGGCCAAGTTGTTTTGAAAGTGGCGTATGCTGGGGTGAACCGCCCGGACGCTTTGCAACGCGCTGGCATGTATGCTCCGCCTCCGACGGCCAGCGACTTGCCCGGTCTGGAAGCATCCGGTGAAGTGGTCAGCGTAGGCGACGGTGTGAGTGGGCTGGCTGTGGGCGACAAGGTTTGCGCCCTGCTGCCGGGCGGAGGGTACGCGGAATATGTGGCGACCCCTGCGGCGCATTGTTTGCCTGTGCCTGCGGGCCTGTCGTTAAAAGAAGCAGCGTGCCTGCCCGAGACGTTCTTTACGGTATGGTCCAACGTCTTCACGCGGGGTGGATTAAAAGCAGGTGAGCGGTTTTTGATTCACGGTGGATCCAGCGGGATCGGTACGACAGCCATCCAATTGGCGCACGCCTTTGGCGCACGGGTGTTTGTGACAGCGGGCTCCGACGAAAAATGCGCAGCCTGTGTGGCGCTTGGGGCCGAGCGGGCAATCAACTACCGCGACGAAGACTTCGTGGCCGTCATGAAGGCTGAAGGTGGCGCCAATCTGATCCTTGATATGGTTGGTGGGGATTACATTCCGCGCAACGTAGCCACTTTGGCCGAAGACGGGCGTCTGGTGCAGATTGCATTCTTGCAAGGGCCAAAGGTGGAACTGAACTTTGCGCTGATGATGATGAAGCGATTGACGATCACAGGCAGCACCCTGCGTCCGCAAAGCGACCTTGCGAAAGCGCGTATTGCCCAGGATCTGGCAGAGGCTGTGTGGCCCCTGATCGAGGCCGGCAAAGTGAAGCCCGTGATGGACGAGACATTTGATTTTGCAGATGCCGCGAAGGCACATGCGCGCATGGAAAGCTCCGCGCATATTGGGAAAATTGTTCTAAGCGTTGCTGGCGGCTGAAACGTCCAGACAATTTGGTACTTTGAAACACCGTAGCCCGTCTTAAGCGTCAAACCTTAGGGCGGGTGTTTTTCTTTGTTGCTTGTTCACCCAAGGAAAAGCGCAATGCATGTCCGGGGTCCGGCGTAAACTTGCGCCTTTGAAAATTACCCTTGCGAATCATGTCCCATATGAGACATATGTGTCTCATGAAGGCACTTAAACTCACAACCGAACAAGCAATCATCGAAGCCGGTTTTGCCGTGTTCAGCGCAAATGCCGGGGCATCGATGGCCGACGTTGCCAAGCATGCCGGTGTCGGGCGGGCGACATTGCACCGGCATCATCCATCCCGTGATGCGCTTCTGAACACGCTTGCCAAAACAGCATTGACCGAACTTGATGCTGTTGTTGTGCAGGCCACCGAAAACGCCACAAGCTACATGCAAGGCTTGGAATGGGCGCTGGGTGCAATCCTGCCTTTGGCCAACCGACAGTTGTTTCTTGCAACTGCAATTTTTGAAGCAGACGCTGCATTGCAAGAAGCATACGCAGCTGAAGATGCAAGCCTGCTCAACGACATCGACAAGGCCAAAGCGGAAGGTGGGTTTGACCCCAATCTTCCAACCGCCTGGATTGCCGAAGCCTACACACATTTAATCTATGCCGCCTGGAAGCTGGTTCAGGATGGCGCCGCAACCCCAAATCAAGCAGCCGCTTTTGCGTGGCGCACACTTTTGAAAGGCAATGGCCCATGACATCCGAGACATTGGCACAACTCTCGACCCAGATTGATAACGTATTCTTTGTGCTTGGCGCATTGATCCTGTTGATCGAAATCGCTGAGACGCTGTTTAAAGGGTCCCACAAAGGCAGAACTTTTGCTGAGATGTTGGTGAGCGCATCAACACAGATCCCGTCCATTCTGGTGGAGGTGACCATTCTAACCGCGGGCTACGGGGCCTTCTTTGTGCTGTCCGACGCGTTTGTGCCTTGGGTTATGCCCATCACGTGGTGGAGCGTCGCGTTGGTCGTACTTGCAGCAGATATCGTATACTACTGGGAACACCGCATCGCCCATCAGGTGCGCTTGCTGTGGACGCAGCACGCGGTTCATCACTCTTCGCGCGATTACAACATCATCACCGGTATTCGTTTTGGTCCCTTGGAAGGGCTGTGGTCATTGATTGCGCATTTGCCGTTGGTTTTTGTCGGCTTCCCACCGCAACTGATTTTCTTCGGACTTGTGGTTGTGCTGGCGTATCAGACTTGGATTCACACAGAAACCATCGGCAGGTTAGGCCCGCTGGATCGTATCTTTAACACACCCTCAAACCACCGTGTGCATCACGGATCAGATGATAAATATCTGGATCGCAACTACGGTGGTATTTTGATCGTGTGGGACCGTTTGTGGGGGACATTCCAAGCGGAAGAGGAAACACCGCGCTATGGGTTAAAACGCGATTTCGATAGCCGCAATCCTTTGCGGGTGTGGTTTTCAGAGCTTCCGGGCCTGATGCGTGATGTCAAATCGGCCCAAACATGGGGGGACGTCTGGGGGTATTTGGTGAAAGCGCCAGGCTGGAAGCCGGGTCATTCACCGGACCGGAGTGAATAACGCATCTTTCATTTTGCAATCACGCACCACATCTTGGCCGCAAGGCACAGGTTTCAAATCCCGACTTAGGCAAATGCGCGCTTCCTGAATATGTGATTGTTTGCAGGTGATGGTCACGCCGTCCGGTTCCAGCGTGGGGTTCGCTTTCAAGAACGCGTCTTCGACAACAGAGGCTGGCAGTTTCACGTCTTTGGTCAGCTTGCGGAACACCTCCGGACGGGTCACGGTCGCGTAAGCTTCGCGGGAAAGGGCATAATACTGTGCGGCACTTAGACCTGTGCAGGTGCCGTGCTTTTTCCACTGATGCCAAGCCAAGCCGCCGGTGCCCATAATGTCTGCCATGGCGTTTGTCATGCCGCGTGACGGGGGGCGTTCCGCTGTGCGGCAGTAAGACGGGAAACCGCGGTGGAATTGCGGCCACAGCCCATGCAGGATCCACCCATGATCGTGGCGTGCTTCGCATTGTGGCGAATTTCGGGAATCGCCTTCAAGGGCGCACCAGTTGGGCGACCAGCTTAGCGCCATGACATAGTAATCAAACTGCCCCGCTTTTTCGCCCTCTGATAGCGCAGGCAGTGTCGCCGTCATCCAGATCAGAAACGCTGTCAGATACCTGTGCATATGGGTCTTTCCTTATTGCTTGGTCCCGACTATATACGCTTCAAGTTCCCCTACAATGGAAACCGCCTTGACCGCCAAGGCAGCCTATTTCAGGCAACGGGGAAGATTTGGTTGACGATATGCGTAAGGAGCATGTGACATGGCAAAACCGATTATGGCGAAAGCCACGGCTGTTTGGTTGGTAGACAACACAACAATCAGCTTCAAACAGATTGCAGACTTTGTTGGCATGCATGAACTTGAAGTGCAGGGCATTGCAGACGGTGACGTCGCTGCGGGTGTCAAAGGTTTTGATCCGGTGACGAACAACCAGTTGACCCAAGACGAAATCGACGCCGCGCAAAACAGCCCGCTGCACAAACTTGCGTTGAAATTCAACGCTGCAGCGCAAGGTGAAGAAAAACGTCGCGGCCCGCGTTATACGCCACTGTCCAAACGTCAGGATCGTCCGGCGTCCATCCTGTGGCTGGTCAAGTTCCACCCCGAATTGACAGATGGCCAGGTCAGCAAGCTGGTTGGTACAACCAAGCCGACGATCCAAGCCATCCGGGAACGCACGCATTGGAACATCGCCAATATTCAACCTATTGACCCGGTCGCATTGGGTCTATGCAAGCAATCTGAATTGGACGCCGCGGTCCAGAAAGCCGCTGCCAAGAAAGCCGCTGCGGGCGAAGTCATGACAGACGATGAGCGTCGCAAGTTGGTGAGCACTGAGCAATCTCTGGGCATGGACGCGGAACCCAAAATCCCGACTGCTATCGAAGGTCTTGAGACGTTCTCGCTATCGGACGACACATCCGATGATGAAGATGACAACACATCCGGTTTGGTTGATGCTGACAGCTTCTTCAACCTGCCGTCAGGTGGCGGCGACGAAGACGAACAGCCCTAATCTGTTATTGGGACACGAAACCTAGATTTTTGCAGGGTTTGGCTTGGGGGCGTTTAGCCCTATGCGTTCAAGCTCTGCAAAAAGATCTGCCCTTTTTAGTGGCTTAGGTAAAAAACCATCCATCCCCATGCGGCAATAGTTGCGCCGCGCGTCGTCAAGCGTATTGGCCGTAAGCGCAATGACCTTGGGGCGCAGAACATCCTTGGGCAGGTTTTGCATTTTGTCAAAAACCACTGTTCCGTCCATGTCCGGCATTTTGATGTCCAGCAACAAGACGTCCTGATCCGAAGCTTTCATCGCCTCAAGCGCCGCGGTTCCGCCCGAAACAATTGTCACCTCAGCCTGTGTGGAATTAAGAAATTTCTCTACGATGTACCTGTTTGCGGGGGTGTCGTCAGCGGCCAGAATGCGCCAACCCGTCAGGTCAGGTGTCTTGTTGTCTTGCACAGCTTGGGATGATGCGGCGGGCGCTACACGTGTACATGGTAGGGTCAAAACAAATTCTGATCCTTTACCGATTGTGCTACGAACTTTCAGTGTTCCACCCATTGCCGTTACCAAACCATGTGAAATGGACAGACCCAATCCTGTCCCCATAGCTGCGCGGGCATGTTCGTCGTCGACTTGACTGAAATCGCGAAACAATTGCCCCATTTCGTCGTCGGTCATGCCCCGCCCGCTGTCGGCCACGATAACTTCCAGAATGGGCAGGCCCCTGTTGTTTGGCATCAATGTCGTTTTGACCACCACGCTGCCTTGGTCGGTGAACTTGATGGCGTTTGAAACCAGATTGGACAATATCTGTCCGATCCGTAACCGATCCATTGAAATGGTCAAAGCTTCATCGTCGGGGCGAAATTCGCAGCGCAATTCCAAATGCTTTTGTTGGGCGTTGGCCTGAAACAACGCGACAGTGTGCCTTACAACATTGCGTAAATCCACCGGGGCATAGATCAGTTGCATTTGCCCGGCTTCAATTTTCGCTTGATCCAGAATGTCATCCAGAATGGATTTTAGGCTTTCGCTTGTGTCAATCAGGATGTTTGCCTGATGTAAGTCATCTTGGGTTTTGGCCTGACTGCGTTGAAGTTCTGCAATCCCCATAATTCCATTAAGAGGCGTTCGAATTTCGTGGCTGATGGCTGTCATAAAACGCGTTTTGGCTTTTGCGGCTTCCGTGGCTTCGTGCTGGGCTTTGTTTTTGGCCCGCATAACGGATCTGGCTTTGTAAATAACCATGATGGAATGCAAGCTTAGGATAAGTAGCCCGGCCAGTCCTGCCCATTGGTGTTCGGTGCTTTTGGTGAAATGCATTGTGATGGCGGATGCAATACACACGGGAACTATGAGGCACCCGTAGCTTAGGGCGATACTGCCGACGCCGACCAAAAGAGGCTGGGTCATGCAGCCAACGATAACCATAAAGCCCATCATGACAGCGGTCGGCGATGAGTGCGTGACCAAGAACAAGGCGAGGCTGCAAAATGAGAATGCGGACAAGATATTGAGGGACGCCCAAACCCCATAAAGTTTTAATGAAAAATGTGCTTTGCTGATCCGAACACAGGCAATTTCGGCAACCTCTGCCACAATGATGGCAATGGCGACCACTGCAATGACTTGCCACTTTAAAAAGTAGCTGGAAAGCGCAAAGGTCGCGATAATTGCAGATGTACGGGCAATAAAATCAGCCTGAATGGCTGCAGCACCCGCTGCCATATCCTGTTCCAGCATTTCTGTTAATCGGGTCAAGGTCATCATGTGACCGAACTACAGCCGACTTCTTAAAAGGAGGTTATGGCCGGTAGACTAAAGTGACTTCCGCGCACGCATCGCTGCCGATATCGTGCCGTCATCGAGGTAATCCAGCTCACCGCCAATGGGCACACCTTGGGCCAAAGACGTCAACTGAACCTGCCCCTCCAATTGGTCAGCAATATAATGGGCTGTTGTTTGACCGTCGATGGTCGCGTTCAGGGCCAAAATGACTTCGGAAATGCCTTCGGCTTGCACCCTATTCATTAATTTCGGGATGCGCAGTTCGCTGGGCCCCACTGCGTCCAGGGCTGACAACGTGCCACCCAAAACGTGATATCGGCCTTTGAACACGCCGGATCGTTCCATGGCCCACAGGTCTGCCACGTCTTCCACCACGCAAAGTTCACCGTTTGCACGCTTTTCTGACGTACATAAATCACACACATCCAATGTGCCAACATTGCCGCAGTTCAGACATTCTCGTGCTGTGGCTGCGACGGTTTGCATCACATCGGCCAAGGGGGTCAGCAACAAGGCACGTTTGCGGATCAAGTGTAGGACGGCGCGGCGTGCGGACCTTGGACCAAGGCCCGGCAATTTCGCCATCAATTCGATCAAGGCGTCAATGTCTTTGGTGCTGCTCACTGTGCAACCTCATTGGGGGTCGGGATACGGTCCACAGTGAAACCAGCTGCCCTGAGGCCTTCAACCATGCCTGTCTTGGCGGGCAGATGCCAAGACCCAATCGCGATGAAAACGCCCCCATGTTTCAGTTCAGGCAAGGCGGCTTCCAAAAATTGACGATTGCGTTCCACCAGAAGATACGCGTCAACACGATCTATAAGAGACGCGCCTGCGTTGTGTCCAAAAAACGCCTGTGCGGCGTTGCGTTCCCACATCATGGCAGCGCCGTTGCGGCCTTGAAGGTATAAAGCATAGCTTGTGGCGCGGGCGGTGTCCGGGGCAGCAGGATTTAGTGTCGCGCCGTATAAGTTGATTAAATCAAATGCCAATCCGCGGTTTTCCGTTTTGTTCAGATGTTCAAGAAATGCGTCTTGGGTCTCCAACCCCAAAATTTTCGCCCCCGCAATTGCACCCAAAGTTTGGATCAGGCTGTCTTGGGTGGGATACGTGCCTGTCGCAAAATCGGAACAGGGATCGTTCAGCATGATTTCTGCTAGACCGGTGGGTGTGATCCATTCCACAGCATCCGCCCCCCAGCCGATCCCGTCTAGACGCGCTTTTAACCATGCCAGGATACGCAGATCAATTTCCGTGTAGACCTCGGATGCTTCTTCGCCCGGCTCGCGCAGAATGTCCAAGCCAGACTGGACCTGTTCCATTTTCGTGCGTGAACGGAAGACGAAATCGGTTTCCAACGCAACAACGCGCGCAGCGGCTATGGCATCGCGCACAGATTGTGGCAAATCCAGCAGCTTGGGATCGTTGGAATGGTTGGTGCCCCAAAGATGGGAAACCTTACCGTCGGCAGAGGTTATTTTCCAGAAATTACCAACGCCATTGGGCAAGGCCGCGCCATCACTGATCAGCGCGTCCAAGCTGGCGGGCGCTACGGCCGCATCATGCAGGGCCACGGTGTCTACCTGACAGGCCTCGTATGTGAACCAATCCTGAGCCGACACCGAAAAGGCCAGCGCCGACAGCAGCGCCCCTGCTATGGCCGCGCGGATCAGAATGGTAGCTTCATGTCTTTTGGCAGACCCAAACCATCGGTCAGCTTGGTCATTTCCGCTTCGGCCTTGGCCGCCGCTTTGGCTTGCGCGTCTTTGATGGCGGCCAGGATCAGATCCTCAACCACTTCTTTTTCGTCACCGTTGAAGATGGACGGATCGATGTCCAGCGCCTTCAGGTCTCCCTTGGCGCTGGCTGTGGCCTTCACAAGGCCGGCACCAGATTCGCCCACAACCATGACATTATGCAGATCGTCCTGCATTTCTGCCATCTTGGTTTGCATTTCTTGGGCTTTTTTCATCATGCCGGCCATATCGCCAAGCTGGCCAAGTCCTTTGAACATCGCGTGTCTCCGTTTGGGTCAAAGCCGCGTGCTGCGCGGCGAGGTATACAGTATCGTTGCAATACATATCGCAGCGACAACCAGAATGAACAAGGCCGGCGAACCGACGCAGCCTTCAAGGGTGGCTTGTTGTTGCAAGGCGTCCCCTGCGCCAACCATTGACACAACCGACACCCAAGCGGCCCATGCGACAGTGATGCCCAATCCGCCCCACTTGCTGCGAAAGCGCAATACAAGGGCCGTGGCGACCAGCAGCACCAAAGACGGCGGCGTGCCGAACAGGGCGATCATTTCGGCGAAAGCGGTGGCAGGTGTGCCGGGCACCCACTGGGGGCGGACCTTGTCGCAGACTTCGGCCAGCGCAGAAGTGGGCAGCGCCGCCAAAATTAATCCTCTTCGAAGGGATCCCATTCGTCTTCCACTTCTGGCAGGGCATCTTCGTCGGCCTCTGCGGCTATTTGTTCAGCGGTGCGGATGGCTGTGATCTTTGCACCGGGAAATTGGGTAAAAACGGCTTGCACCATCGGGTGATTTTCGGCTTTCGCTTGCAATTCCAAGTCAGCGGCGTCGCGAATTTCGGCGATGGTCTTGGCACCGCCTTCATTGACGATGGTAACAGCCCAGCGGTTGCCCGTCCAAAGTTGCAGCTTCGCGCCAAGCCGTTGGGCCAGATCGCGGGGCGCCGTCGGGGTGGGCACAAATTCGATGCGCCCGGGCTGGTAAGAGGCCAGTTGCAGGTCGGTTTCCACATCCACCAGCAGCTTGCCATCGCGGTTGATGCGGATCAGTTCGACGACATGCTCAAACGTTGGAAACCGGGCGAGGGCCGCATCTGCATCGACAGCAACAGCGGCCATTGTGCCACCACTGCCGGGCTGCGCGGGGGCAGCTGTGGCCGCGTAAGCTGCCGTGGCTGATTGTCCCCCTTGGCCCCCTTGGGGCGCACCTGCATTGCCGCCGCCATTTGAAGGGGCTGAAGGCGGCGAGATACCGTTCAGCTTGCGCACCAGCTCTTCGGGGCTGGGCAGGTCGGCCACATGGGTCAACCGGATGATCGCCATCTCTGCGGCCATCATGGCGTTGGGGGCTGCGGCCACTTCGTCCAATGATTTCAGCAGCATCTGCCACAGGCGTGTCAAAACGCGCATGGGAAGGTTTTCGGCCATGGCCAAACCGCGGGCACGTTCATCTGGCGATACGGTGGGGTCTTCGGCCGCATCCGGTGTGATTTTGACGACGGACACCCAATGGGTGATTTCCGCCAGATCGCGCAAGACAGCCATTGGGTCCGCGCCGTCTGCATATTGACCCGAAAGCTCTGTCAACGCAGCAGCGGCGTCACCGCGCAGCACCATGTCGATCAAGTCCAATACGCGGCCCCGATCGGCCAAGCCCAGCATCGCGCGCACCTGATCCGCGGTGGTTTCGCCCGCGCCATGGCTGATGGCCTGATCCAGCAAGGACGTCGCATCGCGCACGGACCCTTCGGCGGCGCGCGTGATCAAAGCCAGCGCATCATCCGCGATTTCAGCGTTTTCCGCCGTGGCGATCTTGCGCATCAGGGCAATCATCACTTCGGGTTCAATGCGGCGCAGATCAAAGCGTTGGCAACGCGAAAGAACCGTGACAGGCACTTTGCGGATTTCGGTGGTGGCGAAGATGAATTTGACGTGGGCGGGCGGCTCTTCCAGCGTTTTGAGAAGCGCGTTGAAGGCCGAGGTGCTCAGCATGTGCACCTCATCGATGATGTAGATCTTGTAGCGGGCCGACGCGGCGCGGTAATGCACTGAATCGATGATTTCACGGATGTCGCCAACGCCGGTGCGTGATGCGGCATCCATTTCCATGACATCGACATGGCGGCCTTCCATGATGGCGGTGCAATGTTCGCAAACGCCACACGGATCGGTGGTTGGGCCACTTGTGCCATCGGGGCCGATGCAATTCATGCCCTTGGCGATAATGCGTGCTGTGGTTGTTTTGCCGGTGCCACGAATGCCTGTCATTACAAAGGCTTGGGCAATGCGGTCTGCCTCAAATGCGTTGCGCAGGGTGCGCACCATGGCATCCTGTCCCACCAGATCGACAAAGGTCTCTGGCCGGTACTTGCGGGCCAGAACCTGATAGGCAGGAGCAGGGGTGTCAGACATCAATTGGCTTTCTGTGGATTCGTCACAAACAGAAGGTAATGCGCCCCGCGCTGAACGTCCACAGCGGCAAGTGTTGTTCGGGAAGTTGAAACAGTTCGTTTCGCAAGCCGTGGCTGTAATAACTTGTTAAAAACGCGACGAAAATTTACTATGAGTTGTATTCTTTCATTCGGGGAAATTCGTCCATGTTCGGTTTGTTGGCACTTTTAGGTTTGGGTCTGGGTTTGGCCGCACTGATTGGAAGCGACGATAGCAGCGACGGTGCGTCAGGTGATCAGGCGTCTCCGACAGAAGACGCGGACGTCATTTCGGACGAAGCATATCGCGCAGATTTTGTCGCGGAATTCGACGATCTGGTTGCGGAAGGCGAAATCACGCAAGGTCAGGCTGACCAGGCTTTGGGGCAAATTGATTTTGTCAGCGGTGCGCAAGACGTTGAAGCACTGGGCGGTGATGACTACCTTCTTCTTGGTGCGGGCGATGATACCGTTGATGGCGGCGCCGGTGACGATGTGATCCTGACGGGCCTGGGCGATGACAGTGTCGATCTTGGCGAAGGCAGCGACGTTTATGGCGCCGATTTTCGTAACATTCCAAGCGCCGATGACTTTGAACCCTTTCCCATTGCCGAAGGCAGCGGCAACCTATCTGAGGCAACGGTCGAAGGTGGCGACGACACGATCAATGGCGGCGTTGGCAACGATGCGATTTCTGACAGTTTCGGATCAAACGAGATCAACGGCCAGCAAGGGGCCGATTTCATTGTGTCAGTGGATGATGCATCGGACCAAGGCACCGCAGATACCGTGAGCGGTGGCTTCGGCTCTGACACGTTGGTGGTTGATGAAGGCGATGTTGTTGAAACCGGCAACGGACGCGACAGCGTTGTGGTCGAGACCTACAACGGCGTCGAAGACGGGTATGATGTGGTCACGATCACGGATTTTGAACAAGGCAAGGATTCCCTTGTTGTTCAAGGCCAGCCCGGTCTTTTGAACCCCGTCGGGGATGAAGACACCGTAACAGTCGAGAATTCTCAAGACGGCGAAGACGCGATTGTGTTGATCAACAACATTCCGGTTGTGCGGGTCGTGGGCGGTGCAGGCCTTGCGGAAAGCGATGTGACGGTGTTTGTCGACAGCCGCTAAACCGCTTTTACAAAGACCAAAGCACGCCGCCTGTCGCCAGCGTTGCAATCGTCATGGCCACTGCAAGTTTGGTAAAGCTTTTTGAGGGCAACGCCTCGGCGTCGTGTTGCGTGATGCGTTCAAGGGTTTTGCACGCCTGTCGACGTGCCATCCAAAAAACCCCGATCGCAACGACCAGAAATATCGAAGCGACAGCCTTGGCAACCCAAGTCGGGTCTGTGGCGCCGAAGACGGCCTTCAACCCGATCGCGATCCCCACGGCCCCCAATCCCATGCCCATCCAAGATGCGAATGTGCGTTCATTGGCCAGAACGGTGCGGTCCTCGGCCCAGTCGGTGCGTGTTTGTGACGAATCGTTAGCCATAAACCTCAACATAGGGACAGTGGGCGGATTGGGTAGAGGCTTGTGCTTTGGGAAGTGGACGTGAGGGCCGTTTGGGATGTGAGGGCTACGTGCAAAATACACAGCATTGGGGGTTAGAGCCGTTTTGGGTGTAAGGGGGGGCTGCCCTCTCGTAGTATCCTTCGGATACCTTTGCCGGGCTACGCGCAAATTGCTTTGCAATTTGCGCTTGGGTGAGAGATTGACAACGACCCAAACGGGACTCGTTACGGCTGCTTCCTTCCGGATCTGACCGGGTTGGCGAGGCGCTTGCCCGCGCCAACCTCTCAACCGTTCATATAATGAGTCGTGAAACGACGTGCAAGGGCCGTGGCGTTACAGGTGCAAACGCAATGCACAAAAACCGTCTGCGGTGTCGCCCAGATCAACGGGGTTATACCGCGCTATTTGCTTAAGGTGTATCCGCGCGGCAGGGCTTGTTTTGTAGACCGTATGCAGGTCCAAGCCCGGCGACAGGTTCCAACGGCTTTCCGGGGCGTCTGCCTGATAGAGCGGATTGTGGATCAACCACGCCAGCGCATCGTTGACTGTTTCTTCGCATTTCACGCTGACGGCTTGCGTGGTGCAGCCGGGATATTGTCCGCCCCCCGCCAACCTGTAGCTGTTGGATGCCATCAAAAATTGCTGTGAGTCTTCCAATGGCGCACCGTCAAACGTCAGGCTTTCGACACGGGATGCGTTTTTATCAACAAGGGTGCCGTCGGGATCGTAACGGCTTGGACGTGTTGGATTTATTGTAAAATCGACGCCGTGCAAAACGTCAAAGTTGAACCCCGGTGCGTTTGAATCAAGCAGCATTTGATCCGGGGCATCAGGCCGTTGTGTCGCAAAGACCGCCGCGCAGCGTTCTAGCCATTCACGCACGTCTCGTGCCGTGACGACACGGCCCCAAATCGCATTATCAAAGGGCACAAGGGGGCTGACATCACGGCGCCGCAACGGGCCTTTGGCAAATGCGACGTAGTTGTCCGGTCCGGCTTTTCCGCCCGACGCATGCGCGGACGTGCTGACCAAAAGCGGCAGTTCAGCATGCGCTGTGCCCGCGATGTGGCGTTGCATGGCAAGACGTTTCGCGTGGGCGATGAATGTCAGGTCCGAACTGGTATGAAGCAAGGAAAAATAGCTGTTTAGCGGGGCCGAGGCGACCCCGACGGTTTCTTCCATTCTTGCTTTGGTGCGTTGATGCGCTGCATCGGTGGCTTGCAAAATGGCCGGATCGTGAAGGGTCGTGCTGGGGGCACTGCGCAAAGTGACACAATGGTTCAGCACATGCCATGCGCCATTTGCGTGTCCAAGGTTCAGGTCCAGAACCGCCAGATGCGACCCGCCAAATCCGGGCATCGCCGCGGGTGTTCCGTTTAAGGTGCCCTGCACGGGATCGCTGCCGGGAACAGCTTGTGACGCGCAATCTGGAAACAAACTATGTGTGTGACCCGCGATCACAGCATCGATGTCTGGGGTATTCGACAACTGCAGCGCTGCGTTTTCCGCGTCCTTTGGGCCATTGCCACGCCCAATGCCGGAATGGGCAAGCAACACAACTAAATCCGCGCCGGCCGCTTTGACTTTTGGCACTTGCAGGTTCACCGCGTCTTGCATGCTGCCGATGGACGCACGGCCCGACAGATGCTTGCTGTTCCAGATCATCGTTTGTTCGGGCAGCACGGAAATGACACCCACCTTCAAATCGCGTACCACCCCGTCAGAGCAAGTGGCCTGCTGGTCAACAATCGTCCACATGCGCACGTCCGACAGCGCCTTAGACACGATGTTGCTGCACACTGTCGGGGCTTTGTATTGGGTGCTGACCGTGTCCAGAAAATCCAATCCATAATCAAAATCGTGGTTCCCCAGTCCAATGGCATCGTAGCCAAGGGCATCAAAGGCCAAAGCCATAGGGTGATTGTACGAAAGCGGAGGTTGCGCTGCAGTGTCAGCGATAGGGGCGCCTTGCAAAGCGTCACCGTTGTCCAAAAGAATACACGCGCCTTCACCGTTTTCGGTGCGGGCTTGGGTGATCATACTGGCAAGTTGCGCCAGCCCTGCTTTGGCCTGCGGTTTACCGGTGATGTAATTGAAGCCTCTGAGGTTCATGTGCAAATCACTGGTAGCAAGAATGCGCAAGCTTGCCTGAGCGACTACACCGTCGCGCCATTGATGTCTTTGGCCGGAATTCACGTCTTTATTCCTTCTTAGGATCATAGACTAAACCAGCGTTTCGCCCTTTACGATAGTAAACGTAGGGTAAAACTCGCAAAAGGCGAAATTTGCGACACTGTCCCAGACGAAAGCCGTGTTTTGGGGCATCGGGATTGAACCCGCCTGCGCGACATGCCAAGCCTGCGGCAATGCGGAAAAGGGGCCAGACATGAAACACGCGGAAACAGTGACATTCGGAGGGTCGGGCCTTGATCGCGCGGGTGAAATTCGCGGAAATTCCAGTGCTGTAGCATTTTTACGCAAGGCAAGCGACAGCCGGGCTATTGTGTTTTGGCGTGGCAAGCCCCTGATCCAGACGACGCGACCTGCTGCATTGGTGCGCTTGCCAATGGACCATCCGATTTTGGAACATGCGACGGAAGATCCGATTTTCTTGGGGCGTGAAGACGGGGAAGGCCGCTTTGCCTTTGACGTGTCGGCATGGGAACCCCGCGACCTTGACCCACATCTTTTGGGCGGCTTTTTAGATCCCAGTGAACAACACCATCCCGACCTTGCCGATGATCAGGTGTTTGCCGAATTGCGCCGCACCATGACATGGTTGTCGCCGCGTGATGCTGAACTGGCAGCCAGTGGACGCGCCATTCAGATGTGGCATGCGAGCCATGGCTTTTGCGCGAAATGCGGTGCCAAGTCGGATATTTCGCATGCCGGGTGGCAACGCAATTGCCCAAGCTGCAATGCGCATCACTTTCCGCGCACAGATCCGGTTGTCATCATGTTGATCACACACGGAAATTCTGTGCTGATGGGGCGGTCTCCGGGGTGGCCTCAGGGGATGTATTCCTTGTTGGCCGGGTTCGTGGAGCCGGGCGAAACGCTGGAAGCTGCTGTGCGCCGCGAAGTGTTTGAAGAATCTGGCGTGACGGTGGGCCATGTCGATTATTTGGCCAGCCAACCCTGGCCCTTTCCCGCATCGCTGATGTTTGGATGCCGGGGGGAAGCGACAAGCCGCGACATCACCATTGATCCCGTCGAGATCGAAGACGCTATGTGGGTCACCCGAGAAGAGATGATGCAAGCCTTTGCTGGCGAACACCCGAAAATCTTGCCAGCCCGTAAAGGTGCAATTGCACATTTTTTGCTGGAAAACTGGCTTGCGGACACATTGGATTAAGACGACACTGGATCAAACCAACAATACACTGAGCAGAGCATGATTTTTTCGACCCGCGAAGATATTGACGCACCGATTGAAACCGTTTTCGACATGCTATGCGAATTTGACATCTATGAACGCGCCGCCATGCGTCGCGGTGCTGAAGTACGGCGCATGGATAAGCTGACGGCTCAGGGTGTTGGAATGAAATGGCACGCCGAGTTTTCGATGCGTGGCAAACATCGTGAGGTTGATGTGGAAGTCACACGTTTTGACAGGCCGAATGAAATCGCGCTGATGTCCACGTCGTCCGGATTGGAAGGCAAAGGTTTTGTGCAGTTGTTGGCGTTGTCCAAAACACGCACCCGCATGAGCGTTGAATTCGAAGTCAAACCGACATCTTTGCCCGCGCGTCTTTTGCTGCAATCCCTGAAGCTGGCCAAAGGGACCTTGACCAAACGCTTCAAATTGCGTGCGGCCCAGTACGCGAAAACTCTGGAAGATCGGGCAAGAAACGTCGCTTGATCCACGGACTTCAAGTGTCCCTGCGACACTGAACTTCGGCTAAGACGTTGGGTTAGGTCCGCACTTGTGCAGACGGGTAAACGCCCAGAATTTCAAGCGTGTTGGTGAAGTATTCCAGTTCTTCAAGGGCGCGCGCGACCGCTGGATCGTCCGGATGCCCTGAAATATCGGCATAGAATTGCGTGGCTGTGAATGCACCGCCCACCATGTAGCTTTCCAGCTTGGTCATGTTCACGCCATTGGTCGCGAAGCCACCCATCGCCTTGTACAGCGCTGCGGGAATGTTGCGAACTTGGAAGACAAATGTGGTGACCATGTCTTCACTGCGCCGTGTCTCATCGGCTTGGGGGGACATCAGCAAAAAGCGCGTTGTGTTGTGCCCCTGATCTTCAATGTCACGCGCCAACACTTGCAAGCCATGAATGTCTGCCGCCACATGTGATGCCAGCGCCCCAACACCCATTTCACCGCTTGCAGCAATATCTGCTGCAGCTCCGGCGCTGTCTACGGCGCTTTCAAAGGTGATGTTGTGTGCATCAAGAAAAGCGCGGGCTTGTGGAATGAGAACCATGTGCGCACGGACATGGTTGATGTCTTCAAGCGATTGTCCCGCATTCGCCATCAACGATATGCGCACGCGTACAAAGGCCTCGTCGATAATGTGCAGCCCGCTTTCCGGCAACAAGCGGTGGATGTCTGCAACGCGGCCGTAGGTGGTGTTTTCCACAGGCAGCATGGCCAAATCAGCGGCCCCGTCGTGGACGGCTTGAAAGGCATCCTCGAATCCGCGGCAGGGCACTGGTGTGGCGTTGGGCCGCGCTTTTAGCACGGCTTCGTGGCTGTAGGCGCCCAACTCTCCTTGAAAAGCGATGCGTTGGCTCATTTTCGGTTATCCTAAATTCACTTTTTCATGCCATTGCAGTGCTGAAATAGCAGGGGCAGGGCGTTTGGTCGCGGTAACTACACCTAGACAGCGCCAAAGGGAACCAATAGATACCCGCCCAACAGTACAGCCAACCCCGTAGAGATGGACAGCAATACTCATGTTCGACACGATGACATTTACAAAAATTGCCGGCGGCCTGTGTGGTGCCTTGCTGGTGCTGCTGCTTGGCAAATGGGCAGCTGAGGAACTTTATCATGTGGGCGGTCACGGCGATCATGCCGCAGCTTACGTGATTGAAGTTGAGGAAGAAGATTCTGGTGCCGCCGAAGTTGAAGAAGTCAGCTTGGACGACCTGTTGGCGTCGGCCGACATTGGCAAAGGCGCAAAAGTGTTCAAGAAATGCTCAGCTTGTCACAAGCTGGAAGCCGGTGCGAACGGCACAGGCCCTTACCTGTACGGCGTTGTAAACCGCGAAATCGGTGCGGCGGATGGCTTCGGTTATTCTGATGTATTGGCAAGCATTGGTGGTGAATGGACAGCGGAGAACCTTGATGGGTTCTTGGCCAAGCCAAAAGACTGGGCGCCGGGCACAACAATGGGTTTTGCCGGTTTGAAAAAACCAACGGACCGCGCCAACCTGATCGCGTATCTCGACAGCCTTGACGAATAATCTGATTCGCGAAAAATAGCTTTCAAGGCCGTATGCACACCGCATGCGGCCTTTTTTGTTGCGCAACGGGGCGCCGCGCGGTGCGTTAATTCTTCGTTCACATATTCGCAACTTGAATGTCACAGCACTGGCACAGTAGCGTGAGCGCAATATATTGAGCAGACGTTTACCAAAAACATGAACAGGATCAGCACCATGCAGCAGACCCGCAGTCAGAACAAAAGTCAGGCCAAAACCAAGCATTTTGATCTGCGTCCCGTGATTTGGACGCTTGGGATCATGGGGTTAAGTTTGATCGTGCTGGCAGCGTCGATGGTGCGTGCGCAGGATACGGTCAAAACACATGGCTATTCGTTTTACGGGGATTTGACCTATCCCGAAGACTATCCGCATTTCGATTATGTGAACCCGGATGCCCCCAAAGGTGGGGAAATTTCGATCGGTACGCTTGGCACATTTGATTCGATGCATCCCTACACACGCAAAGGCCGGGCCGGGGCCTTGTCCTCGGTGATGTACGAAAGCCTGCTGGGGGCCGGCACAAACGCCGACGCACCCGCCGATGTTTATGCGGAATACTACGGGTTGTTGGCCAAAGGGCTTGAATACGATGAAGGCCGAAACTGGGTGATTTTTTACATGCGCCCCGAGGCGCGGTTTTCTGATGGCTCTCCGGTCACCGCCCACGACATCGCATTTTCGCACAACCTGCTTTTGGACGAAGGTTTGAAATCTTATGCGGATGCCGTGCGTAAGCGCATTCCCAAAGTCGAAGTCATCGACGATCACACCATCAAATTCTACTTCACAGAAGGGATATCGCGCCGCAGTTTGATCGACCAAGTGGGGTTCGTCCCCGCGTGGTCCAAGAAATGGTATGAGGAGACGGGTGCGAGCCTGAACGAATCCCGCCTTGAGGTTTCACCCGGCTCTGGCCCCTACATGATCGAGGATGTGGATGTGAACCGCCGCGTCGTCTATAAGCGTAACCCCGACTACTGGGGCAATGATTTGCCTTTCAATGTCGGGCGCAACAATTTTGACCGTATCCGAATTGAATACTTTGGCGACGACACAGCCCGCTTTGAAGGGTTCAAGGCAGGTGAATTCACCATGCGCATCGAAAGCGACAGCAAGCGCTGGGCGACAGGGTACGACTTTTCCAAGATCGACGACGGGCATATCGTGAAGAAAGAACTGCCTGATGGTGCCCCCGCGACGCCATCCGGTATCGTGTTCAATCTTGGGCGGGAGGTGATGCAGGACCGCCGCGTCCGGCAGGCCTTGGCCTTGGCGTATAATTTCGAATGGACCAACGAAAGCCTGCAATATGGCCTGTTCCAACAACGTGCGTCATTTAGCCAGGACACTGAAATCATGGCCAAAGGCACCCCCGAAGGCGCGGAACTGGCGTTTTTGCAAAGCCTTGGTGATCTGGTTCCGGCTGACATGCTGTCAGAACCCGTGGCAATCCCCCATACATCCAAAGCAGGCCGCCTTCTGGACCGCCGCAACGCACGCACTGCGATGCGGCTTTTGGATGATGCGGGCTGGGCCGTTGGGGATGACGGGATGCGGCGCAATGCAGATGGCCAGCCCTTAAGCGTCAACTTTTTGTTCAATTCGTCTTCACCGTCGACCTTGTCCGCGGCGATGGAAAACTACGTCAACAACGTGCGGAAACTTGGCATCGACATCACCTTTGAAAAGGTGGATTCGGCCCAATACACGTCGCGTGAACGCGACCGTGACTATGACTTGGTGTATGACAGCTACGCCGCATTTCTGGGCGCAGGAACGGGATTGATGCAGCGTTACGGGTCCGAAACAGCCGCGTTTTCGCTGTTTAACCCTGCCGGATTGGCCAGCCCGCTGGTGGATGCGATCATCGAAGCATCACTGCAATCGGAAACCCGCGAAGAAGAAGTGGCCGTGTTGCGGGCATTGGACCGTGTACTGCGCCACGAGTTTTTCATGATCCCGCTGTGGTACAAAGCCAACCACTGGGTCAGCTACTACAACATGTTTGAACACCCAGAAAACATGCCCGCCTTTGATTTGGGCTACCTCGATTTCTGGTGGTACAACGCGGACAAAGCCAGCGCTTTAAAGGCCGCTGGCGCATTGAGGTAAGCGCATATGGGCGCTTATATCGCGCGGCGGCTTTTGCTTGTCATACCGACGTTGATCGGGATTTTGCTTGTCAATTTTGTGCTGACGCAATTTGTGCCGGGTGGCCCGGTTGAACAGGCCATTGCGCGGGCGCAAGGGGGCGGCGATGTGTTTGGCAGCTTTGCGGGCGCCAACAACGATGCAGGCGTGACCGAAGAATTGAACACGGCGTCTGACAGCACCTATGTCGGGGCGCGTGGTCTGCCGCCAGAGTTCATCAAAGAACTGGAAGCGCAGTTCGGTTTCGATAAACCGGCGCATGAACGCTTTTTTCTGATGTTGTGGAACTATGCCCGCTTCGATTTCGGAGAAAGCTATTTCCGGTCGATAGAAGTGATCGACCTAATTAAAGAAAAGCTGCCCGTTTCGATCACCTTGGGCCTGTGGTCGACCCTGATTGCCTATGCTATTTCCATCCCCCTTGGCATTCGCAAAGCTGTCCGCGACGGTTCCAGCTTTGATACTTGGACCAGCGGCATAATCATTGCCGCCTATGCTGTGCCAGCCTTCTTGTTTGCCATCATTCTTTTGGTTCTATTTGCGGGCGGCAGTTACTATCAAATATTTCCGCTGCGGGGCCTGACCTCTGACAACTTCGACGAAATGTCGGCTTTGGGCAAAGTTGCGGACTATTTCTGGCACATCGCCTTGCCTGTTCTTGCGTCGACCATCGGGGCGTTTGCCACGCTGACATTGCTGACCAAAAACAGCTTTCTGGACGAGATCAAAAAACTGTATGTCGTCACCGCACGCGCCAAGGGATTAAGCGAACGGCAGGTGTTATATGGTCATGTTTTCCGCAACGCCATGTTGATTGTGATCGCAGGTTTTCCAGCCGTGTTTGTGTCTGTATTCTTTGGTGGATCGGTCATTATTGAAACCATCTTTTCCTTGGACGGGTTGGGGCGCTTGGGCTACGAGGCTGCTGTGGCGCGGGACTACCCCATTGTGTTTGGCACGCTCTATATCTTTGGCCTGATGGGGCTGCTGGTCGCCATTCTGTCTGATCTGATGTACGTCTTGGTGGACCCACGCATCGATTTTGAACGGAGGGAAGGCTGATGGCTTTGTCCCCCCTGAACGCGCGGCGTTGGTCGAATTTCAAAAAGAACAAACGGGCCTATTGGTCGCTTTGGATTTTCAGTGTGCTGTTTGTTCTGTCGCTGGGGGCGGAGTTTCTGGCCAACGACAAGCCGCTTTTGGTGCAATATCGGGGTGCGTATTACACGCCGGTGTTCAATTTCTATGCCGAGACCGAGTTTGGAAGCGACTTTGAAACCGAAGCCGACTACAAAGAAATCGAAGTGGAATGCTTGATTGTGTCGGGCGGGTTGGAAGACTGCTTTGACGACCCTGAAGGCGTTGCAAAAGACGCGGCAGACGGCGAAGTGAACGGTGAGCCCATCGAAAAAGGCTGGATGATCTGGCCGCTTGTCCCTTACAGTTTCAATACCGAAGTGGACCGGCCGGGTGCGGCCCCGTTGCCCCCCAACAGCCAGAACTGGCTGGGCACAGACGGGACCAAACGCGATGTCACCGCGCGGATCATCCACGGGTTTCGGTTGTCAATTTTGTTCACGCTTATCGTGACCGGGGTGGCGACAGTCATTGGTGTTATCGCGGGGGCAATTCAGGGGTTTTTTGGCGGTTTGACCGATTTGATCTTTCAACGCGTCATCGAAATTTGGTCCGGCATTCCGTCGTTGTATGTCATCATTTTGATGTTTGCGATTATGGGGCGTAGTTTCTGGCTGCTTGTGTTCTTGCTGATCCTGTTTTCATGGACTGGGCTTGTGGGGGTCGTGCGTGCCGAGTTTTTGCGGGCGCGCAATCTGGAATATGTGCGGGCGGCGCGTGCCTTGGGCGTTTCCAATACGACGATCATGTTCCGGCATATGCTGCCCAATGCCATGGTCGCCACGTTGACGATGCTTCCCTTCATTATCACAGGCACCATTTCCACGCTGGCTGTCCTTGATTTTCTCGGCTTTGGTTTGCCCAGTTCTGCCCCGTCTTTGGGCGAGCTTACGTTGCAGGCAAAACAAAACCTGCAAGCCCCATGGCTGGCCTTTACCGCGTTTTCGGTGTTTGCCGTCATGTTGTCGCTGCTGATCTTCATTTTTGAAGGCATCCGCGATGCGTTTGACCCCAGAAAGACCTTCTCATGAGTGCTTTGTTGCAGGTGAAAGACCTGAAAGTCGGCTTCCGTCAGGATGGCAAACTGACCCAAGCCGTCAAAGGCGTTAGCTTTGATGTGCACCGGGGCGAAGTGGTGGCTTTGGTTGGTGAATCCGGATCGGGCAAATCGGTGTCCGCATTGTCCACGGTGTCATTGCTGGGCGACAGCGCCGAGGTGTCGGGGTCGGTCACCTATGACGGTCAGGAAATGATCGGGGCGGATGACCGTTTGTTGCGCAAGGTGCGTGGCAACGACATCAGCTTTATCTTTCAAGAACCGATGACGTCGCTGAACCCGTTGCACACCATTGAAAAACAGCTGACCGAAAGCATTGCTTTGCATCAGGGTATCATCGGACCCGATGCGCGGGCGCGGGTTCTGGATATGCTGGACAAAGTGGGTATTCGTGACGCAGAAAGCCGCCTTGGCAGTTACCCTCACCAATTGTCTGGCGGTCAACGGCAACGCGTTATGATTGCGATGGCTCTATCGAACAAACCCGACATCCTGATTGCGGACGAACCCACCACCGCGTTGGATGTGACCATTCAGGCGCAAATTCTTGAGCTGTTGGCGGACCTCAAAGACGAAGAGGGCATGGGGCTTTTGTTCATCACCCATGATCTGGGTATCGTGCGCCGCATCGCGGACCGCGTGTGCGTGATGCAGCACGGTGAAATCGTGGAAACGGGGCCAACAAAAGACATCTTCGACAATCCCCAACATCCCTACACCAAAAAGCTGTTGGGGGCGGAGCCATCGGGGGCGCCAGCGCCGGTCCCTGCCGACGCGCCGGTCATCGCCGAAACCCAGAACCTGAAAGTCTGGTTCCCCATTCACAAAGGGTTCCTGCGCCGTGTTGCGGGTCACGTCAAGGCGGTGAACGACGCCAGCATGACCGTCAAGGCTGGCGAGACCCTTGGTATTGTGGGCGAATCCGGTTCGGGCAAAACCACAATGGCACTGGCCATCATGCGGCTGATCTCGTCCAAGGGACTGATCAGTTACATGGGGCAAGATATTCGCGCCTGGTCCACCAAGGAATTGCGCAAGCTGCGCAAGGACATGCAGATCGTGTTTCAGGACCCCTTTGGCAGTTTGAGCCCCCGCATGACCTGCGCCCAGATTATTTCCGAGGGGCTGGCGATTCACAATGTTGACCCCGACAGGGCAGAACGGGAGCTGGTCACAGAAGTGATGCAAGAGGTTGGCTTAGATCCGGCCACAATGGACCGCTACCCGCACGAGTTTTCAGGCGGGCAAAGGCAACGGATTGCAATTGCGCGGGCGATGGTGCTGCGTCCCAAGTTGCTTGTGCTGGATGAACCAACATCGGCGCTGGATATGACCGTGCAGGTGCAAATCGTGGATTTGCTACGGAACTTGCAGGAAAAATATGGGCTGGCCTATTTGTTCATCAGCCACGATCTGAAAGTTGTGCGTGCCATGTCGCACAAGGTGATGGTGATGAAGCAAGGCGATGTTGTGGAACAGGGCGTCGCAAATGACCTGTTTGAAAACCCGCAGACCGATTACACACGGCAACTGCTGCAGGCCTCACATTAAAGCATATTTTACTGGTTTGCCGATTTACTTCTTTTCCGCGCCCCCCCGCGAAAACCAGTAGTTAAGAACCTGAGACATGGAAGCTGCCAAAACGCCGACCAGTATCTTCAGAATATCCAAAAACGAATTGTCGCCCAGCTGCATATTTACGACATCGCTGGCCTCAATATAAACGAGCGCGCCAGTCAGGCCCACGAAACTGCAAACGATAATTATGCTTAGGATCGCTTGAATGTTCACGAAAAGTATCCTTTGAAATCAATCCAAGCCGCACATGCGGCGTTGAGTTTTTAAAATGGGACGCAATACGGCCCTATTGTTTGAAAAATAGCAGTAAATAAGTACCCCCACGCTAAACAGCACATGAAAACCGGTCAAGTCGCGGGGTGGTTGTCAGATCGCTGATGCGTGACCTTTGCGGTCCATGTGATAGGCGTCTACCGCACGTGCAATCAAGCGGGTCAGCGGGGCAGCATCAGCCGGAATTTTTAGCGTGTTTCCATCAAATTTGACAGCGCCTTCAAACGCGTTTGCGACTTTGCGCAAAATCGAGGACACGTGATCTTCGTGTCCAGGAAACTGCGCGGCGGATGCCTTGAAATCGCACATAAGCCGTTCAATCAGCCGTCCGCGCAACAGATCCTCTTGGGTCAGGGCATGTCCTTTGACGGTTGCCATACCGCCACCACGTACCAAACCTGCATAAGCTGACGTCACAGGTGCGTTTTGGGCATAGCCTTGCGGGAACTTTGAAATGGAAGACGCGCCCAGACCAATCAGCGTGTCACTGGTATCGTCTGTGTAGCCTTGAAAATTGCGACGCAGGGTGCCGTTGCGCCGGGCAATGGCCAAGCCGTCGTCTTTGCGCGCAAAGTGGTCAATGCCGATTGCATCGTAGCCATCCCATTCGAACAATCGCGCTGCGGTTTCAAACAGGCGCAAACGTTCTTCGGGTTTTGGCAGTAGATCCGTGGGGATCATGGTTTGACGCCGCGCCATCCAAGGGACATGGGCATAGCCATAAAGCGCCACGCGATCGGGACCAAGCGACAGCAACTTTTGCACGGATTGAGTGATTTTTTCACGGTCCTGACCGGGCAGCCCAAACAGAATGTCTGTGTTCAGACTGGTCACCCCGACGGCCCGCAACATGTCAACGGCGCGGGCGGTTGTTTCATAGCTTTGGATGCGTCCGATAGTCTTTTGAATGGCTGGGTCAAAATCCTGAACGCCGATTGATCCACGGGTCATACCTGCGGCTGCTAACGCATCCACACGGGGCTGATCTATTTCGCCGGGGTCAATTTCGACCGAAAACTCGGCGTTTGGACCAAATGGCAAGACTGCCGCGACATGATCCGCCAGTTCCGTGATCATCTCGGACGTGAGCAAAGTAGGCGTGCCACCGCCCCAGTGCATGCGTGACAAGGTTATCCCAGGCGCCAATTGTGCGGCAAGCATGTCGATTTCCACCTTGAGCGTATCCAGATATCCACGCACTGGTGCACCGCTTTGGGTGCCTTGTGTGCGGCAGGCGCAAAACCAGCACAGCCGGCGACAAAAGGGGATGTGCAGATACAATGACACTTGCCCATTTTCGGGCACGGCCTGCACCCAATGGCTGAATGTATCCGGTCCGACATCGCCAGAAAAATGCGGCGCTGTCGGGTAGCTCGTGTACCGTGGCACATGAGCGTCAAAAAGACCCAGTTTCGAGAATTCGGTTCGCTTTTCCATACGGGAAGGATAAACTTTGGCTAACTCTTCTACTTTGACACAGATCAACATGCCGCATCTGTCCACACCTGCGAAAAACTCCAAGAAAGCAGCGCCATGACTGTCTCTCTCGCTTCTATCAACCAAGACTGCGTTGATTGCCCTATCCGGCATCGCGCTGTGTGCGCACGGTGCGATTCTGAGGAATTGGAACGGCTTGAAGAAATAAAGTACTATCGGTCCTTTGAAGCGGGCCAGACGGTTGTCTGGTCTGGTGACAAAATGGATTTTGTGGCGTCTGTTGTGTCGGGCGTCGCCAGCTTGACCCAGACTATGGAAGATGGCCGCCGCCAAATGGTGGGCTTGCTGTTGCCGTCTGATTTTGTGGGGCGTCCGGGCCGCGATCATGCGCATTACGATGTCGTGGCCACTACCGATCTGGTTATGTGTTGTTTTCGCAAACGCCCCTTTGAACGCTTGGTCGATGAAACCCCCCATATTGCGGGACGTCTGTTGCAAATGACGTTGGATGAATTGGACGCAGCGCGTGAATGGATGCTGGTTCTGGGGCGCAAAACGGCGCGTGAAAAGATTGCATCCTTGTTGGCGATTATCGTCAGGCGCGATGCGTCTTTGCACTTTGGTGAGGCCAAAAGCGAAGTCACAATAGACCTGCCTCTGACCCGTGAAGCGATGTCTGACTATTTGGGCCTGACGCTTGAAACGGTGAGTCGTCAGATGTCTGCCCTGAAACGCGACGGTGTTATTGTCCTGGATGGCAAGCGCAAGGTCGTTGTGCCCGATGTCGATCGGTTGATGGAAGAAGCCGGCGACGACAGCGATGGCGGTGTTCTAAGCTGACGCTGGGGCTTTGATAATTTGCACAATCTGGTGACCTGCACCGAAACCGTTTTGCAAATCAGTACGTCGCATGCCACGTCTTGGGTCTGTTAAGAAAGACATCTTCCATGCGTGCTATGCCTGCTTCTGTTTATCGCTACATTTTTCGCTATTCCAAAGCCCGACAAGCCGTCGTGATTGCACTGACATTAATGCTATTGCCGTTGGCACCAATTCCGCTGGAATTGCAACGCAGGATGCTGGACGACGCCGTGGCCAACAAAGACCTTGATCTGTTGGTTTGGTTGGGGTCGCTCTATGTGGGCGCCTTGGTTCTGTCTGCGGGCCTGAAGCTGGCAATGCGTGTGCAACGTGAACTGATCTCTGCCAAGATTGTGCACACTTTGCGCCGGTCGGTTTTTTACTGCATTTACACCATAACGCCGCCTGCCAAAATCAAGGCCAGTGCAGCGGGCGAAGACGTTGTGGACGAAGGGGCCGTGGTGTCCATGTTGTCGTCAGAAGTCGAAAAGCTTGGCGGATTCGCGGGGGCCGCGATTTCGGGTCCGTTGTTGCAGATTGGCACATTGATCACCGTGCTGGGCTACATGTTCTACATCGAGCCGCTGGTGGCCACGATTGCTTTGGCATTGTATTCGCCGCAATTCATCATCGTGCCGATTTTTCAGGCCCGCATGAACCGGCTCGCGGCGAAGAAGGCGTTAAAGACACGCGCCTTAGGGAACTTTATCGTCGACAATGCCGAAGTCGAACTTTTGCAACAAGAGCCGCCCGTAGCCTTTACCACGCTGACGGACACGATCTTGCAAATTCGCACCAAATTCTTGATGACCAAAAACGTGATGAAGACAATCAACAACCTGCTGATCGCTCTGGGACCGTTTGGGGTCATCGCATACGGGGGATATCTTGCGATCAATGACCAGATTGAAGTGGGTGTCATTCTGGCGTTTGTGTCCGGGCTGGAACGGCTGGGCGGACCAATCCGCGAGCTTATCGGCAGCTATAGTGCCATCACGGACGCCCGGATGCGCTATGGTATTTTGCTAAGCAGTTTTCCGTCCCACATTGATGCGGATGATCCTGTGCCTATGCCGCCTATGATCGGTGCACAGCTGGATTGATCCTGCCGCGATTGCCCAATTTCCTGTTCTGATCTATTGAAAATGAACATCTGGATTGAGTTTGATATGCGCCACAGTCTTTTCGCTTTGTTTTTACTATGTACGGCCCCTGTGTTTGCCCAAGACAAACCATGGCCGGATATTCTGGTTGACCCATCTGCCAAATTGCACCCCGCTGCAGATTTGATCCTGCCGATGGCCTGCGGTGGTGGAATGGCGTTTCAGCGCGTCAATGTTCCGGTGAATGTGGAAAGCCCGTTGGCGGACCGTCCTTTTCGTATGGGACAGTCGGATGCGACAACGGCTTTCTCTGACTATTTGAAGCCGACGTATCTGCGCGGGGCCTTCGATGATGTGCAGGCCGGTGTCAGCTATTACTACATTGCACGCTACGAGATGAACGAGGCCCAATACCGCGCTATCAAAGGTGAGTGTGATGGCCCGTTCAAGCCGATTGAATCGCGCGCCAAAGGCGGGCTGACATGGTACGAGGCCGTTGATCTATCGCGCAGCTACACCGAATGGTTGATGCAAAACGCCCGTGACACCCTGCCAAGCCAAGGGGATCGCACGGGCTTTTTGCGCCTGCCCACGGAACCCGAATGGGAATATGCTGCGCGCGGCGGGGCCAAGGCTGATGGGTCAACTTTTGCGGCGCGCAGGTTCTTTTCCGAGGGCAGCTTAGGCGATTACGCCGCCTATCTTGCGCCGGGTAGCGGCAGCAAAGGGCTGACCGTTATGGGCGGGCGTCGCAAGCCGAACCCCATCGGGCTTTTGGATGTATACGGCAACGCCGAAGAATTGATGTTGGAGCCTTTCCGCCTGAATGCCATCGGGCGCACCCATGGGCAGCCGGGCGGTTTGGTGACGCGCGGCGGATCGGTCGACTTGGAAGATGCGCAAATTTACACGGCCAAACGCAGTGAATACCCCTTGTTCAGCAGTCTTTCAGGGCAGGCGCTGGCCGGTGAATTTTTCGGATTGCGCATGGTTTTGACGGCCGTTGTGGTGTCCGAGGACCGATACGAGAAAATCCGCGAAAACTGGGCAGCAGAAGCGGACAGACCCGCGGATGCTCAGGCGGACCCGTTGGCCGCCTTGTCAGCCCTTTTGGATGAAGAAGTCGATCCGAGACGCCGCGAGGCCCTAAGCGGGTTACAACTTGAATTCCGGGTCGCGCGTGAAGCGGCCGCAGAGTCCCTGTTTCAAGCGGCCAAGTCCACGCTGTTAAGTGGCGCGGCATTTGTCGAAACGATCAATGAAGGCGATCGTGAAATTGACCGTTTGACCCGTGACAGTCTGGCGTTGCGTGACACAATTCAACTGATGTCGGGCACACAACGTGCCGAAATGATGCAAACACTGGTGTTGAACGTGGACCGCTTGACGGGGTTGCGCGAAAGCCTAGACACCTATCTTTTGTCGTACCGGGCGACATTGGAAACCCTTGTATCGGATGTCGATCAGGAGGTGCGGGAGCGGGCCTATACAAGTCTGGCACAGGATCTTGCGCAAGCCGAACAAACCCAATTGCTGACTATGTTGAACCGATTCTGGAGCGACCTGTTGGTCTATGTCCAGCGACCGGACATGGGCAAAGGCGATTTGCTGCAAGTGGCTATAGATTAGCCCTAATCCCTGCGATTAGTACGTATTGTACCTAAAAGATGCTGAAAATACGCAAAAAGGTGGTTTGGTGTGCCAATTTTTGTAAAGTGCAAAGAACACGGATTCGGGTTACAACGATTTTACAGATATTCTGCTTGCTAGGGAGATAACGAATATGACGCGTCAGTTTATGGCCAAGACGGTAGGTGGTGCGATGATCGCAGCATTTGCATTCACTTCCACCGCAGAGCAGGCTTCGGCCGACCTGAAAGACGCAATCATCGGCGGTATTGTGGTTTGTGGTTTGACCAAATGTGGTCAGAAAAAAAGATCTTCTGGCAGCCGCAAGACATACAAAGCCCCACGTAAATCAGGCATCAGTTCCGCACAGCGGCAACAAAACCGCGATGTTCAAAGCTCATTGAACGCGTTTGGCTTTCCAGTTGGTACAGTTGACGGATCGTTGGGCAAGCGCAGCCGCGCCGCCATTCGTGACTATCAAGGGTACATGGGCTACCCCAGCACAGGCCAATTGACCGACTTTGAACGCCAGACATTGGTGAACGGTTGGCAGAAATTCAATGCTGGTGCAGGCAACGCCTATCCGCGAACAATGGCCGCCTTGGGCCCGCGCGGTTTGTTGAAGATTGAACGCGACCCGAATTTTGCAGCGCAATATGGCGACAACACGGGCCAAGCCTATGCAGGCAACAACACGGGCCAGAACGGCTTTAACAACAACACGGGCCAGAATGGCTACAACGCCAACACAGGCCAAGCAGGGTTCAGCAACACCGCCCAGACCCAGAACGGTGCCGTTCAACAGCCTATCCAGCCTTTGCCAAAAGCCAATCAGGCTGGCCAAGTCGTGGGGGGTGCCATTCCAAAGCTGAAGCCACTGCAACCAATCGGAAAAGTGGCTGTCTCAGCGGCTTCACGGTGTGAATTGGTGGATCAAACGACCCGTATTCAGGGCTTTATCCAAGCGTCGAATATGACGGATTCCAATCAAGCCCTTAGCGAAAAATTCTGCGAAGCGCGTGGCTATGCCATCACGCAAGGTGGGTCAGTCGCGTCTCAGTTCCAAGTGTCAGAGACCGAATTGACAAGCCTGTGTGAACAGATCCAGGGCGGTTACGCTGGTGTCTTGGCGACGTTGCCCACAGCGCAAGAAGCGCAAGTGGTTGCATCTTCGCGGTCGACAGCAGCGCAGCTGGGATTGACTGATCCGGCGACCACCGCTGCATATGGCCAGATCTGCATCGGCATCGGATACCGTCTGGACAACGAAGAAATGGCTTTGTCCGGTGCGTTGGCGATGCTGGCAGCGGGGCAAGCGCCATATGGTGAAATTGTCGGACACCACCTGCGTGAAGGGTTTGGCGTTGCAGCGACGCCAGCGGCTGCAGCACCTTGGTATCGCAGCGCTATGGGTGCGCTGGAACAAGGTGCAACACCTGCCTTTGTTCCAAGCACGACGGCAGAGCGGGTGCAAGTCATCCGTGCGGCGCTGCAACTGGACCAGCAACGCGCCAGCGGTGCTGGCAACGGTTTGCCAAAGCTGATCCCGACAGCGGCACGTTTGCCTGCTTTGACGGTGACAAAACCCTAAACACCACGCATCAGACCTTGATTGAAAGGGCGGCCAGTGTGGCTGCCCTTTTTTCACGCGGGGGCTTCGGTTTGGTCAAACATCACGCAGCACCTAACATCTTGAAACAACAGTTTTTGTACGGGGATGAAGCCGGCATTTCGATTATCGCGCAATTTGGCTTTTTACGTTGACCCATTGTCCAGAGTCACGTTTACTTGGCTTGAATGAGGGGTTTTCTGTCAATTTATGCGTGCGGTTTTCACATACGGCGGCTCAGTTGTTTTGGTGGGCTTGGTGCTTTGGGCTGCTTTGGCCGTTTTGCCCGCGTGTGGGGCACAAAACCGGATCGCTTGGACCTGGTCAGACTGGTGTCCTGTGAACACAAGTTTGGCAGCGGAAAATCAACTGGCGTCTTTGACGGATGCCAACCGCAGCTTGGAACGTGCCATTTTGCAGCGCGAACGCGAACTGGCGGCTTTGCAATGTGTGCCGGACGTGCCTGTGCAGATTGCAGAACCCAAACAAACCGAGCCCGAAAAGCCCCCTTTGCCTGAAAAGATTGATCGTAAGGATTGGAACGACAGGCGTATCGGGTTGCTTGAGGGATGTTGGGAACTGGAAAGCCGTTTTGTGACAAACAACCGCGAAACGGGTGAAACGTCGCGGTACAATGTCTGGGAAATGTGTTTCGATGCTACTGGCAAAGGGCGCGAAGAAATGTTGGCCGACAATGGCGCCACCTGCGAAGGTCCCGTGCAAGGGCGCTTTGATGGCAATGGCAAGCTGATCATCGAAGAACCGGCAAACCTGCAATGCAGCGACGGTGAATACATTTACCGACTGCGCAGCGCGTGTGAATTGAACGACAATGGAACCGCAAGCTGTGTGGTTTCGCAACCGGAAGTTGGCGGGTCAACCACCGTCGAATTCCGCAGATCAGCAAGAGACAATTGATGGCAGAGCATTTCCTGACGAAAACGCAAATTGAGCTACGCCAGTGTTTGGAAGTTGGCGGGGGCCTGGCGCTGGAATCCTATCCTGCATTGTTAGAGGTCTTGCGCACCCGCATCGGTGAAGACGCCACCCAGTTGTTTGCAGAGCCATTGCTAAGCCGCGGCAACGATCAGGCGGCCCCGTCCGTGTCGTGGTACACCGAGGCGCAAGGAAATGCGCAACCGTTCGGGCGACTGGATGAGGCACAGCAGGCGGCCCTGTCCAGCGAACTCAGCCGCCAACTGCGCCCGATCCGCGACTTGATGGATGATCCTGACGACGGGGCCTTGATTGCAAACGCATTGTATATTTCTGATCCCAACGACATTTGGTCTGTGGGCGGCGTTCCTGTCATTATCAACTGGGGTATGTTGCCTGCAGAGATGGCGCGCGATGCCGCGTCGCGGTCTGACCACTATGGGCGGACTTTGGGGCGCTTTTTGCCATTGGCGGCGGCTCCACCGTTGACGGAAACCGAACGGGCTTCACGCCAAAACCGCCAATCAAAAGACCAGCAAGCGGTTAGCAGCGCAGCACCTGTTGCAGGGGCCGCAATTGCAGGGGCCGCAGCGGGGGCAGGCGGTGCCAGCCTCGCAAACGCCTCTAGCACCCAGCAAGAGGACGAAACCAACGCCGCGTCCGCAGTTCCGCCATCTGCACCGCCGCCACATACCGACACCGCTCAGGCACCAGCTGGACGTGTTCCCCTTTGGGCATGGCTGCCGCTGGCTTTGATGTTGCTTCTGGCCGGCATTGTGCTGATCTGGTTGCTGATCCCGGGCACCCGTATTTTCCCGGATCGCGCAGCGAACCGCGTCATCACCGACGAAGCCGCTTTGGGGGCGGCCCAAGACGTGAACCGCGCCCTGGAACAGCGATTGGCAGACCTGCAAACGGCGCTGGATGGTGCGATGTGTATCGATGACGGCACGCTTTTGATGCCGGATGGCCGCACCATTGAGGGGCTTCTTCCCCCTGATCCCAACGATCGCAGCGATATTCCGGGCGCCGTGCGCCCTGCAGATCGTACCGCGATTTTGCCCCCTGATCCGGAACGAGTGCAGGTCCCTGATTCAACGGACCCCAAAGAAACACGCAGCCTTCTGGCGCATATCGAAGAACGCACAGCAATCGTTTTGGCCCCGACACCGACGGGTCTGTCCAGCGGCACGGGGTTCTTTGTCGGGCCGGATCTTTTGGTGACGAATTTCCACGTCATCTCGGGGCAGGGTGTTGATGCGATCTATGTCACGAACAAAGCGCTGGGGGCCGTACAACAGGCGCAGGTGCTGAAAACGATGGGGCCGTTTGACACCACTGGCGGTGATTTTGCGCTGCTGCGCGTGCCCGGTGTAAACCAGCCGGCGTTTGCGGTTTTGGAAGCGGATGAAAGCCTGCGATTGCAGTCGGTGATTGCAGCGGGATATCCGGGCGATCTGTTGCAAAGCGATGCCAATTTCCAGCAGTTGCGCACAGGGGACACCACCGCGGTGCCGGAATTGACCGTCACGGATGGCACCGTATCTGCAGAGCAGAATTTCAACGAACGCACCCGCGTCGTTGTCCATTCGGCACCCATTTCTACGGGCAATTCGGGTGGGCCTTTAATCGACATGTGCGGCAGGTTGGTCGGGGTGAACACCTTCGTCAAACAAGGGGCTTTGCGGAACCTGAATTTTGCACTGTCTTCGGGCGATCTGACGCGGTTTTTGGCAGATACCGGCGCGTTGCCGCAGGTGGTAACCCAAACGTGCAACCCGCAAATCCAGCGTCCAAAGGCACCTGAAACGGCGGCGGTCATTGCACCCGAACCAGACACCGCCAAGCCGACGCTTCCGGCCCTTGCACCGAAGTCCGAGTGAGCGCCGCAATGTCCGAAGCCTTCCTTGCAAACACGTCCACCCAAGGGTTGTCGCCTTTAGGCACAGCGCCGCAAAGATCCTATGAGTTGATCTCGGGTACGATACGGGATGCATTGGGCGACCGACATGCAGCCGTGTTCGCGGAACCTGTTGCAACGCAATACGGCGATCGTTTCGACTGGTACGCGGTCGCTGATGGGAAACCACAGCGGCTTGATGCGTTGGATGATGACACGCGCCAGTTGGTGCAAGATGATTTGGACGGCCTTATCGCTGACATTACAGCGTTGGGCACAGATCTTTTGGCGAAGACCAACCCCGATGAACAGCGCTTGGGCGAAGCGTTAAGCAATGCGGTGCGCTATCCCGGCGCCGAGTGTGTTTACGTGTTGTCGGGTGGCGAAGAAATGCAGCCTGTGTTGCTGAACTGGGCGTGGGTTTCCGACACCCAAGCTGTCGTGGCGGGGGATCTCAGCGGCACGGAAGGTGCTGCGCGTGCCAAAAAAACAGCCGCGGTAAAAGCTGCCGCTGCCGCACAGGTGGCGGCAGCCGCAGCCCCTGTTGCGCCACCGCCAAGGGCCGATGAACGGGATCGTGGGCCGTTCGGGCTGTGGTGGTTGTTATGGCTTGGCTGGTTGCTTTTACTGATTATGATTGCGGCCATTCTGTATCTGATGGTTGAGGCCTGTGCCCTGCGTATTCCGGGTGTGGCCAGTTATTGCCCGCCCCCCGGTCCGGTGGCGTCAGTCGAAGAAAGACTAAGCTTGAGTTTGCGCGACAGGATCGCCACAGCAGAGCGGCAAATCGCCATCGCTGATCGCGCCTGCCAGCCCAAACAACAGGCCAGCCTGATCCCTGATGCGGACCAGACGCGTTTGGCGGATCGGGGTGCGCGGGAAGGCAAGCTGACGGTGTCTTTGCTATGGGACAGCATTGCCGATCTACATCTGGATGTGCGGTGTCCCGCCGGTGATACAATCAACTACGGCAAGCAAAACGCCTGTGGTGGTGTGCTGGATGTGGGCGGCAATCACAGTCGCACCACGGCGCAGGCCGATGCCATCGAAAGCATGTATTTTGATGCGCCGCAAACTGGTCAATATTCTGTTAGCGTGTCCCTGTATAACCCCTACGGCGGGGCAACCACTGAAGATTTCCGGTTGCGGGTGCGTAACGGCGACAAGATTGAGACTTACGATGGCCGCGTTGTGCGCGGGCAGGGCCCTTGGACAAAGACATTTACCGTTGGAAAGGGCAACTGATGCTCAAAGAGCGTAAAGCGCAAATCAGAACACTCGCGAACCTGCGCAACGAAATCACGTTGGTGCCATATTCCGGTGTGCAAATGCTGGATTTCGGGTTTGATCTGAACAAGCTTGATATTCGTCCTTTGCGCTACATTGAACGTGTGACGCGTGAACAGGATGATGAAAACATCCTGACGCTGTTTCCTTTGTCGGGTGACGATACGCGGGACGCTGATGTGTTGGACGCGCGGCGTGACGACGACGACGAATATTCTGTACGCACGGTCGCAGCCCTTGAACCGTTTTTGGAAAAATGGGTGCCTGTGCCGTTTTTACGCGTCAAAAGCCAGCGCGGCCCGGCTGGTGAATTGCAATATGATCCTGGCCCCTCAAGCTGGGCGCGGATGCGTACGGTTGAACTGGCTGAGCCTGATCCCGAAACCGGCCACACGCACCGTATTCAGATCGCACTTGATACATCTTTGATCGACGCGCAGCAGGACACCAACTATGTGGTGCCTGAAACCTCGGACGCCGAAAAGGCCCGCGATTTCAAACTGGTGTCGGAACCCAATGACATGCGGTGGTTCCTGCGCCGCCCTGAAACGGACGAAGATGGCAATGTGCTGGACCACCAGCGCTGGGTGTCGGATTGGCTGAAAGAGCTGTTTTTGACCTTCAAACGCGCCGAACGCCCCGGTCGCCGTTTTGCCGAAGAAGATCTGCCGCATCGTTTTGAACACTGGGCGCGGTATTTGACCTATCTGAATTTGGTTCAGGTCGCAGTCAGCCCGCCCCAAGTCCGGTTTGCCAACACAGTCAGCGAACGCGATGCCGTCACGCCTGTGAACGTGGATCTGGTGCTGGACGTGGGCAACAGCCGCACCTGTGGCATCTTGATTGAACAATTCCCCGGTGAGACACGCGTGGATCTGGCGCGGTCTTTCCCGCTTGAGATTCGGGACCTTAGCCGCCCTGAATTCTATTATTCCGGCCTCTTTCCCAGCCGTGTTGAATTTGCCGATTTGCGCTTTGGCGATGATCGCTACGCCAGCCGCTCTGGCCGACGCAATGCGTTCATGTGGCCCAGTTTTGTGCGCATTGGCCCCGAAGCCGTGCGTCTTGTGCAGGGCGAGGAAGGCACCGAAACGATTTCCGGCCTGTCGTCGCCCAAACGCTACCTATGGGACAGCGTTGCGGTGCAACAAGACTGGCGTTTTCACAACCACATGGACCCCAACAACCTGCCGAAAGCCGTGCGGTCCGCCATGCGCCACCTCAACGAAGCGGGCGATGTGATGAAGCAGGTCCGCTACGAGGAAGAACAACGCCTGCGCAAACGCGGTGACACACCAAGCACCCCTGCGATCCGCCCCCGCTTTTCGCGGTCGTCGCTTTTCGGGTTTATGATGGGCGAAATCATTGCCCATGCGCTGATCCAGATCAACGATCCTGCGTCGCGGTCCCGTCGTGCGCAATCCGATCTGCCACGCCGTCTGAACCGCATCATCCTAAGCCTGCCCACGGCCACCCCAATCAAGGAACAGGCCATCATTCGATCACGCACCCAAGGGGCTTTGGGGCTGATCTGGCAGCAGCTTGGGCTGGACAAGGCGCAGCGTCCCTATTCCATCAAACCTGATGTGACGGTGGATTGGGATGAAGCATCTTGCACACAACTTGTCTATCTTTACAGCGAGTTGACCCAAAAGTTTGACGGGCGCATCGACACCTTCCTGACGTTGAAAGGGCAACCGCGCCCCGGCCCTTCGGGGGCGGAAGAACCATCGCTCAGGCTTGCCAGTATCGATGTGGGCGGCGGCACAACCGATTTGATGATCACCACGTATCGCAGCGAAGCCAACCGCGTGTTGCATCCCGAACAGACATTCCGCGAAGGCTTTCGAGTGGCGGGGGATGATCTTATCCAAAGGGTTGTCAGTGCCATTGTGATCCCGCGCATTCAGGAAAGCATCGAAGCTGCGGGCGGTGTGTATGTTGCTGAAAAGCTGCGCGAGTTGTTTGGTGGCGACATTGGCGGACAAGACCAGCAAGCGGTGCAACGTCGTCGACAGTTTTCGCTGCGGGTGTTGATGCCTTTGGCGGAAGCCACACTGGCGCATTGCGAAACCTCAGAAGAATTTGACCGCTTTGAATTGCCTGTGGCCCGTATTCTCGGCCTGCCGGAACCGGTTGAAGCAGACGAAGACGACGCCGCACAGGATGCCCCGCACGACGCTCAATCTAACGAAGGCGCCGCGCAAATCGGAACTGAAATTCTGTCTTACGTGGAAACCGCCGCTAAATCACTTGGGGCGCATGATTGGAAATTGGCTGATCTGGTGCTGACCACATCGCGCGAAGATGTGGACGCAATCAGCCGCGAGGTGTTCCAGCGCGTCCTTGGCAATATGTGCGAGGTCATCGACCATCTGGGCGTTGACGTGGTGCTTTTGACGGGACGGCCATCGCGATTGCCTGCGATTCGGTCCATCGTCGAAGAAATGTTGGTCGTGCCGCCGCACCGCCTGATTTCCATGCACAACTACAAGACGGGGCGGTGGTACCCGTTCCGCGATCCTGTTTCGCAGAAAATAGGCGACCCGAAATCTACTGTGGCTGTGGGCGGGATGCTGATTGCATTGTCCGAAAACCGCATCCCGAACTTCAAAGTGACCACGGGCGCGTTCCAGATGCGATCGACCGCGCGCTTCGTAGGCGAAATGGACATCAACGGGCAAATTCCGGATGAACGTATCCTGTTTTCTGATGTTGATCTGGATGCGGGCGGACAGGCCAGCGATACCGCGCAGGTGAACTTGTATTCGCCTGTCTACATCGGGTCGCGTCAGCTTCCGCTTGAACGCTGGACCACCACCCCGTTGTTCCGCATGGATTTTGCCGACACCGGAAACCAGTCGCGGCCTTTGCCCATCAAAGTCGAATTGCGTAAGACGGACTTTGACGACAGTGATGGTGAGACCAGCGAAGACAAACTGCGCCGCGAATCCATGCGTGAAGCCTTTGAAATTGATCAGGTCGAAGACGGAGAGGGCGGGGCGATGAAATCCGGCGACGTGATCTTGAAGCTTCACACGCTTGGGTTTGAAGACGAATACTGGATCGACACCGGCGTGTTCCAGGTGTGATGAAAGGGAAATGACATGAGCCAACAAGACGCCCTTTCGACCCGATGCACTGACGTTGCGCGGCTTTCGCGTGCAGCACTCGATTGGATCAACGATCCCGAAAACGCCCAGACCGTAGAAGGGCGCACTGCCCATCTGCCCAAAGTTTTGCGCAAATCTGCCCGTCGCGCAGAACGTCTGGGACGCGCGGCCCAAACCAAGATGAGCGTCAGCGTGTTTGGCCCGTCGCAAGCCGGCAAGTCCTTTTTGGTGTCGGTGCTGGCGCGTCCAAACGAAGGCCGTTTGGTCGCTGATTTCAACGGCCCCGGCGGCAAGCTGGACTACATCAGCCAAGTCAACCCGGCAGGCGACGGCGAATCCACCGGCCTTGTCACCCGCTTCACCATGAGCCGTGCACCCACGCCTGACGGCTTTCCCATCCAGCTGAACCTGCTGACCGAAGCTGATATCGCCCGCACGCTAATCAACAGCTTTTATGAAGACGGGGACCTGTCCGAAGAACCGCCCAGTCCAGACCAGTTGGCCGCGCATTTTGCGGCGCATACCCCCAAAGCCCAAAGCACGGATGTGGGGGGGCTGGATTATGAAGAGGTCTTTGAAATCGCGGATTACGTCCAGAAATGGATCAGCAAATCCGCTTATGCCTTTAACTTGGGCGGTTTCTGGGATGAAGCCGCGGAATTGGCGCCGCGCATGACACCCGAAGATCGCGGGCAATTCTTGTCGATCCTATGGGGCGGATATGCGCCGTTGACGGATTTGTATATCAAGCTTGCGAAGGCGTTGGCGACCATCAACCACGCCGAGGTCATCTACGCAGGGCTCGATTCCCTGCAGCCGCGCGAAACCTCGATTATTGATGTGAATACGCTGGGTGGGCTGTTTGGTCCGGAAGGCGAGGATATGCTGGATATCCAGACGGCCGCGGGCAAAAACGGCAAACTGAACCGTGCCATTGTCACGGCTTTGGCGGCGGAATTGGTGTTTCCCATGGAGGAGCAACCTTCGCCCTTCTTCGGCGAGACAGACTTGCTGGACTTTCCGGGGGCACGCAACCGCTTTGAAGCGCCGCTGTCCGTGACATTGCGCAATCCCGAAGAGGCCGTGACCAACATGCTGTTGCGCGGCAAAGTGGCCTATTTGTTTGACCGCTACGTGTCCAACCAAGAAATCACATCAATGCTTTTGTGTGTGCCGGACAGCAACATGGAAACGCTAAGTCTGCCGGGGCTTGTCGAACAATGGATCGACCTGACGCATGGCAGCACCCCGGCTGAGCGGGCGCAAAACGACTGCATTTTGTTTTTCGTGATGACCAAGTTCGACAAGCATCTGGGTGAAAGCGCGTCGGGCGGCAATGAAAGCGAACGGTTTGAGAGGCGGATGGATGCGTCCTTGCTGAAAGGGTTTGGCAAGTTGACGGAATCGTGGGTTCATAAGTGGACCGACAGCCAAGCGTTCCAGAACTGCTATTGGTTGCGTAACCCGAACTACTTTGTCGAAGGGTTGATCGAATACGACGATCAAGAACGCGAAACGGCCATTCGCGCCGAAAAGCTTGCGCGGGTTGCGGAACTGAAAGCCGGTTGTTTGCAAACGCCATCGGTACAGACGCATTTCAAGCAGCCTGAACGGGCATGGGATGCGGCACTGACCCTGAACGACGGTGGCGTTGGCTATCTGATCGAAGAACTGACCAAAGTGTGCAAACCCGAAAGCAAGCTGCGCCAGATCACCACGCAAATCGACGCGCTGGCTGGCAAAGTCCATCAAGAACTGGCGCAATTCTATGTGTCGGACGATGTGGAAAAGCGGATTGAAGAAAAACGACTGGCCGCAGCAGAAATAATCGACGGGTTGGAAATGACCCTTTCGCATCACCGCTTTGGTGCGTTTTTGAACGCGCTGTCAGTGGATCAGGACGCGGTACAAGACCGCATTTCGCGCGTACCGTCTTCCATTCGGATCACAAACGCCGTGACCAGCGAAGCACCTAAACCGGCCATGGCGGCTGCGGCGCCAGCGGCCACGCGTCCGGGTGCTCCGGTGCGCCCCGGTGCCCCTGCACGACCGGGTGCACCTTTGCGTCCCGGTGCCCCCGCGCGGCCATCACCTGCGCCAACTTTGGATGCGGGTGACACAACAAAAGCGCCACCTGCCGCACAGTCTATTCGCACCATGACCCCCGAAGCCTTTCAAGCCGACACCGCGATTGCCGTTTGGATGGAAGGGCTTGCACGGTTCCGCGAAGACGATGAAAAACTGGCTGTCTTCCAATTGAACGAAGAAACGGCAGGCAATCTGGTGAATGAGATGGTGCATGGCTTTAGCCGTGTGGATGTCCGCGATGGGATCATGGGCATGCTGACAGGGATTTCTTATGGGCTGACAGTGGACAAGCAGGCCCCCTCTGCCGCTATTGTGTGTTCGGAACGGATCAATAATTTTGTCACGATGCTTGGCGCACGCGATATGCTGAACGGGAAGGGTTTGGTGATCGACCTGGGCAATGGTGAAAGCCGTCCCGCGTTCGAGCGCCGCAAAGGGGCGGACAGCGCAGACAGCTTGCCTGCAGTGCCAAGGGCCTCTGCTGCAGATGCTTGGACCGACTGGGTGTTTGCGTTGGATTCACTATTCGTGGAAAACGCCAAAGACGGAGACGCAGGTACCGTAAACATCGAACAGAACATCCGCTTGGGTGGCGTTCTGTCAGAGCTTTCGCCAAATGTGGGATAAGACGTGGTAGTAGACATCAGACCAGACCCGAAGCACCCGCGTGGCGGCTTTGCGGAAATCACGATCGAAGGGGCAACCGCCGCCAGCGATCCAGTGGGTGTCGCCGTCTACAACAGCTACCAGCAAAAGTGGTTGGGGCCGGAAGGCTGGCAGCCCAACCGTGCTGAACTGCCAGCACGTGGAGCGACCCAAGACGGGGGTGCGCTGCGGCTGATTGTTGGGCCGGACATCGTCAATCAGTTGGAAGAAGACACGCCTGTTCGCATTGAAGTCGGCGGCGTCGGGTTTGATACGTATTGGCCTGACGATATCAACGCCGGCCCGGATGAGGCTGTGGTTGGGGATATTGGCGGAACCGGTGCCACGCCCTTGGCTAAAAAGCCAATGGTTGTAGTGGCTGAACCTGATCCAGTCCCCGAAGAAGTGATGCCCGATCCGTCGGATGGTCTGGAAGAAGAGATTGCCCCAGACGCGCTTGAAGATGACGCTGGCGACTATGAGGATTGGGAAGACGAAGAAGAGGAACGCCGCCCACGTTGGCGTTTGTTGTTGATCCTTCTGGCGCTTCTTGCTGTTGCGGCAATCGTCGCCAATTATTTGTTGTTTGGTATGGAAGACGCGGCACAGCCTGAAGAACCGGCGCCTGCCCCTGCGCCCGAAACATCGCGCGCCGCAGTTGCGGATGGATGTGATGTGGGGGCTTTGGCCAGCATGCAATCCCAAGGGTTTACCGCCATGGCCGACAAGCTGCGCAGCTGTGGCAGTGCCGTGTCACCCGATGGCGCGTTGGGCCTGGTGGAACAAGGGGCTGCGGCCAATGATGCCGATGCGTTGAACCTGTTTGGCGCACTTTACGATATCGGTGTGACCGAAAAAGAGATCGAAGGCACCATCGGGCTGACCTTCGCAGATGATCCCGCCCGTGCGGCGGATTATTACGCCCGCGCCATCAATGCAGGATCGACACAGGCGCAATCACGTTTGCAAGCTGTGTGTCGCCGTCTTTTGCTAAAAACCGACACGCTGTCTGCAAGTGCGCGTGAAGATCACTGCCAGTAACCAAGGAACTCTGCCCATGTTATCCGCGCTGCCACACCGCCTGACCGCCACTGTTGCGATGATCTTGATGCTGGGCACCAGTGTCATGGCGCAGGACCGCAAGCCGCTGACGCTTGAGGGCACGACATCCATTTACGAACGGGTTCTGACCCGTCCCGGCATCATGCAGCACAGTGCACCTGAAGGGCCTGCAACAGACACGTACCCTGCGTTTCAGCCGCTTTATGTTTTTGCCCGCAATGGCGACTGGATCGAAGTCGGGCCCAGCCCAAATGCCTCCCCCGAAGGCTGGGTGCGCGAACCGGGCACCGTGCAGTGGAAGCAAAACATCGTGGGCGCCTTCACAAATGCGGCGGGGCGTAGCCGTCAGTTGTTGTTTGATACGCAGCCGGATCTGGAATGGCTGATGAACCACGAGGCGCTGCGCGACGTCCAAGAACGTCTGGTGGCCGAAGCGTCGGCGGGCCTGACAGGGGGCGAACGTGGTGTGGTTTCGGTGGAACCTGCCGAATTCGTCAATATCCGTGATGATCTGTATCTGATGCCGATTTTGGACTTCACAGAGGCGCTGCACCCGCTGACCTACGATGAAATCCTCATGATGCAGGTGGCTTCGGTACCAAAACAAGCGCCCAAAAACGCACAAACCCTGACCACAGACAACGCCGCTTTTGATGTGGGGATCGTATTTGTTCTGGATACCACGCAGTCGATGGAAAACTATATTTCGCTGACCCAACGTGTGCTGCAAAACACCGTGCGCCAGATTGAAGGAACTGAAATCGGCAAACTGGTGAACTTTGGCGTGATTGGTTTTCGCGACAACATCGAAGCTGTGCCTGAACTGGAATATCGCACCGAAACATTGATCGGATTGGAGAGACGTCGGGATCAAACACCGGTGCTGGCAGCCATTGGGCAAGCCACAAACGTGGCGCGGGCCAATTCGCCGGGGTTCAACGAAGACAGCCTTGCTGGCGTTGAGGATGCCATTGACCAGATTGATTGGGAACAGGCCAAAGGCGACGGCGACAAGATCGACGCGCGCTATGTGATCCTTGTGACCGATGCTGGACCAAAAGACCCCCGTGACCCCAATTCACGCTCAGAAATTGGCACGGTCGAGCTGCAAAAAGATGCTGAAGGCCGCAACATCGTGGTCATGACATTGCACCTGAAAACACCCAACGGGGCTGGCAATCACGCTTACGCTGCCAGCCGGTATCGCGAATTGTCGCGTTTTGCGGGACAGGAATTTTATTTCCCTATCGAAGGCGGATCAGAGCCTGCCTTTGAAGGGGTTGTGACGCGGCTTGTCACCGCTTTGACAGACCACGTGCGCCTTGTGCGTGGCGAAGACACCGTTCTGAACAACGAGGAAGCAGGCGACAAGCTGGTGGAATTGGGCCGTGCTATGCAACTGGCATGGTTGGGTGAGCAAAAAGGCACCCAAGCGCCCGATGTCATCAAGGGCTGGGTGTCAAACCGCGCGGTTGAGGCCCCGAACCGCTTGGCGATTGAACCGCGACTTCTGGTAACAAAGAACGAAATGGCCAGCATGGCGGACTTTCTTGATAATATGGTGCGCATCGGTGAAACGGCGCAGTCCTCCGAACAATCCATCGACTTTTTCGGACAGGTGCGCGGGTTGATTGCGGATATGGCGCAAAACCCTGATCTGTTGGTGAACGCGAATGCGGATACTCTGGGCGGCGCTTTGGAGTTTCTGGACCGCTTGCCTTATCAAAGTCAGGTTTTGGGTATGTCTGAACAGCGGTGGGCCGAAAGCGCCATGATGCGCCGCAGCTTGATTGACGGGATGCGCCAAAAACTGGTGCAGTATCGCAAGTGGCTGTTCGACAGCTCTGTGTGGACGCCGTTGTTTGACGGAGCCCCTGACGGAGAGCATGTGTTTGCGATGCCCTTTGATGTGCTGCCCTGATCCATGCCTGCACGTCTGATCCTGAAAGGCGTTGAAGTCAGCTTGGCAGACCGCGAACGCCGCTTCACCTTATCGGTGCCGGACCTGTCGATCGGGGCAGGCGAAGCCGTGGGGCTGACGGGACCAAGTGGCACTGGCAAGACGTTGTTGCTTGAACTGTTGGGCCTGTTGCGCCGCCCCAGTGCTGTGACGGCGTTTGGAATATCTTCGGATACGCGAACCCTTGATCTGGCGTCGGTTTGGACGCCGGGTGCGCAATCCCCTGCGCAGGTTCGCGCGGATATGTTTGGCTTTGTCCCCCAAAGCGGCGGGCTGCTGCCGTTTTTGTCTGTGACAGAAAACATTCATTTGGCGCAAAGCATTTCAGGGCGTGAAGATGCTGCATGGCAGGACCATCTGGTGGGCCAGTTGGGGCTGGGGGATGTGCGCCAGTTGCGCCCCGGATCGCTGTCTATCGGACAACGCCAACGTGTTGCCATCGCGCGTGCCTTGGCCCACAGGCCTGCGTTTGTGATTGCGGATGAACCAACGGCCGCTCTTGATCCGGGGGCTGCAAGCACCGCTATGGGCTTGTTGATAGATGTGGCTGCGACAGGCGGGGCGGGGGTCATAATCTCGTCTCATGATCTGGCCCTTCTGGACCAATTCCCGATGCGCCGTGTGGCCCTGGAACTGGTCAGCGCACCCGGCGCTGCAGAGGCGCGCAGCCAGTTGATGCACCAAGAGGCCCTTGCATGAAGTTGCTGGTCGACCTTGCCCTGCGCGACTTGTTGCGCGAACGCATTCACCTGATTTGCAACGTGGCCATTCTGGCAGGTGTTCTGGTGCCTTTGATGGTGATCTTCGGGGTAAAGAACGGTGTTTACGATGCGCTGATTGGTCAGCTTTTGAACGACCCCGCCACTTTGCGCATCGAGACCACAGGCAACAGCAGCTTTACCCAACAGGACATTGATCTGGTGGCGGGTTGGCCCGAAACCGGTTTCGCCACGGCCAAAACACGCAGCGTTTTCGACTTTGTAAACGTGCGCCGTGCCGGTGCGACACCCAAACGTGATGCGATCCTTGTGCCTTCAGGCACAGGCGATCCGACCTTGCCGCAAGGCGTGGAGTTGGGGCCGATGGATGCAGTGCTTAGCGCCAGTTTGGCCCGCCAGCTGGACATGAAGGCAGGCGATACTGCCCAGATTTTTACGCAAGCCAGTGACCGTCCGCGCCAGTTGATGCTGCCCCTCAATGTCATCGCTGTGCTGCCCGACGCGCGGCTTTCCGGCCGCTCTGTTTTGGCGGACATCGCGGTGCTGGATTTGGTAGAAGCTTTCTATGATGAATACGCACTGCCCGATCACGGCATCACCCAAGGCAAGGATGTGGCCGCCCGTGTCACCACCTTTGAAGGCATGCGTGTGTTTGCGCGGGATCTGACGCAACTTGCCGCTTTGCAATCACGCATTGAAGAAAAATTCGGCATCCAGACAGAGGCCCGAACAGCAGAAGTCAGCGGTATCCTGACACTGGGCCGCAATTTAAACATTGCGCTTTTGCTGACAGCAGCGGTGGCCAGTCTGGGTTTGTCTGCGGCACTGATCTTTGGGTTTTGGGGCGAAGTTGCCCGCAAACGCCAAACGCTTGCAGCACTTGCGTTGCTTGGGATTGGCCCGAACCGTTTGTGGTTATTTCCGGTTGTACAGGCGCTGGTATCTGCAGTGGCGGGTCTTTGTGTCAGTTTTGGATTGTACTTTATCGCGGGCATCGTGGCCGAGACGCTGTTTGATAGCGCCCTGACGGCGAAAGGCGGATTGGTTGTGCTGACCTTCGCGCAAGCTGCGTTGATCGTTTGCATCACGTTGACTTTTGTAGGCGCTGCGTCGTTTTTCGCGGCGCGCAGTGCTGCCCGTGTCGATCCGGCGGACGTGCTTCGGGACGGAGCGACGTAGAAAGCTTTACGGTTTGGTCGAGTGGGTCGGCATGTTTTCAAACACCTTGTCGGCGCTGTCGATGGGAATACGTTCACGCCCCGGCGAGAAACTTGCCGAAATATAAGGACGTTTGCGTCCACCCCCCGGCTTGTCTGCCGTTTCGACAAGCGAAAACAGGGTGACGGTCTGACCTGTGAAATCGGCAAAGGTGCCCACAGGCGCTTCGCCTTGGTTTGGCACGGATTCCCAATGTTTTAGCAGGTCGCGGGCGGTCACAATCACACGCGACGCCAAAAGCACATTGCCGATGAAATCCCCGTCTGTGGACGGATTTGTGGTGCCTTGGAACTGGGCTTGCGGCAGGATCGCCTGCAGGGCCTTGTTGGCATTGGACTGCCAGATGTCGTGATCAGTGCCGATCAAAATGCCGCCGCCGTTCTCTGACAGCGCGTACATCTGGTTCATAAGCAAACCGCCCCCGGATTTATTGACGCCGGGAAATTTTGTGGTTGGGTTGATGTCGATGCTGCGGATGGCAAAGGACCCATCCAGCATCAAAGCAGAACGCCCGGTGCCGTAAAATTGGCGCAAGGCCTCTTGGTCTTTTGCGTTGATCAGCGCATCGCGGTTGGTCATATCCAACACAACAATATCGTATTGGGCTGCGGACAAGGCTGCGGCCAGCCCCCCGCCGCTGGTGCGATGTGTGTATGTGACGTCAAAGGCTGTGCCGTCGCGGTATCCATTTACATAATTAGACATTTTCTTGCGATGGCGTGTTGTGAAGGTGGGCGGGATATCGGGCATGCCGTTGAACCAAAGCACCTTGCGGGCGTCGTGTTGGGCCACGACGATTTGGGGGGACGCCACTGCAATAATCACCATGAGGGTTGCGGCCAAAAGAGATCTTGGCATCAAAGACTTCCAAACTGACACAGACATATCCTTTGTACCCAGAAAAAGAGGCGCACTTTATGGCACAGCTTTGCGTACCTTAGGTTACTCAAAATGGGGAAACCTGTCACCGGGTTTCGGTCAGGGTGCGCATTGACCGTGCTGGAATTATCGGCAACTCTGAATTCGACCTGAATTTGTGGCTTTTGTTATTGATGTCTTCACGCCTCGCCTTTCCAATTGTGTTTGGATCTTTTGTTCTGACGGCTCTCGTTGGTGTGGCGGCTGTGCTTTTGTTGCGGGCCTGTGCGCTGCCTTTGCCCTTCTTGAACACGTATTTGTCGGCGTGCGCAGCCCCTTCGGAAATCGCAACTGCACAAGCGCTTGATGCATCCATGGGGCAGGGGCTGGATCTGCAACGGCGCATTTTTGAGCTGGAGCGCGAACTGGCAGCCCGCCAATGTGTAAAAGCGCCCCCTGATCCGACAGCCCCCATGACGGATGAAGCCTGGAACGCGCAAGATCTTGAAATGCTATATGGATGCTGGGCTTTGGACACGACATACAGAACGCGCGACGTCGATACGGGAGAAATCCGGTCGTATGCGCAGTGGCAGATGTGTTTTGACGCGCATGGCAACGGGACCCAGACGATGCAATCCAATGACGGTGTGACCTGCGAAGGCACAGTGCGCGCAGAGTTTTCTGGCGGCGGTTTGCAATTCATTGAACCGGGCAATCTGGCCTGCGGAGACACCGGTTACATCCACAAACGCCAAATCACCTGCACCCAAGACGGTGCAGGTGCGATCTGTGAGACGCTGCAACCCGAAACCGGCGGCAAGGCGACCGTTGGCTTTGATCGGGCCCCGCCGCCGCAATGAACTGCGCAATCGTTATCTTGCCATAAACACAGGGACGGTTGCCCCCTCAAGCATGTTGCGGGTCGCCCCACCAAAGATCGCCTCGCGGAAACGCGAATGGCCATATGCCCCCATGATCAGCATATCGACGTCCTTATCCTGAACGTGGCGGTTTAACACATCGCTGATGCGCGGCAGGGTTTTGCCCAAAACATCAACTTCGCATCGAACACCATGACGGGCCAGCATCTGGCTGAGGGGGCCGCCGGGATCACTGCGGGTCGGGCCATGCGTGGGCGGATCAATGACGGTTATGAACACAGTTTCGGCCGCCTTCAAAATTGGCAAGGCGGCGCGGGTAGCTGCCAAGGCTTCGGCGCTTTCGTTCCACGCCAGAACAACGCGGCGCGGGGCTGTTGCCTGAGTGATGTGTTTTGGGCAGATCAAAGTGGGGACGCCTGCATCGAAAAGACAGGCTTCAACCACGGCCGCTGCATCGGGTCCCGCGTCTGGACCATAGGGCTGATTCAGCACGACAAGATCGTTAAAGCGGGCGTGACTGGCCACGACGCGAGTGATGTCGCTGGTTGTGGCAATCGCCTTCATGATCGCCGCGCGCACCGAAGCACCACGCAGCACTTGCGTTGCCTGACTTTCCAGTGCTTCGGCTTCCTGAATGGCAGCCGCACGCGCGGTTTCCAGCACCAGCGCACTGATGTCGCCATAAGTGTAACCGGTTTGCGTGCGATCCAATCCAAGGGCCAACGCGTCCAGATGTGCATCATACTGCTGTGCAAGCGCCATCGCAGGGGGCAAAGCAGTCATACCATCGGTGCCTTCCGTCAGAACGGTCATGATAGATTTAAAGGTCATGTGTCATCTCCCATTTGGCTGAACGACATATGGGAAGACTGCCACTGTTCTGCGCGTGTCGCATTGACGCGCATCAAGCGATTTTCCGGTTTGATTTGATGCAGATCAAAGCCTTGTTAAGGCCAGTCCTTCACAAGCAATGTAACGATGCGGTGTGCGCCCCTGTGCGCTGGCCTCATCGTGCCTATTAAAGAAGGACGGTAGAATGGCAAATTATGTGAAGCTTTTCGTGCTGGGGCTGTTGACGCTTTTTTCCATGATCGCTGCGAGTTATGCCCGCGATTTAGCGTATCAGGTCCACATGGTTTTGTTCATGGTTGTTGCCGGGGGATTGTTTTTGATCACCCTGCGACAAACCGATGAACCGGTGTTTGTGGCCCCCCAGAACGAATATATGGATGACGTTGTAAGGGCGGGTGTGATTGCCACCGCCTTCTGGGGTGTTGTCGGTTTTTTGGTCGGCGTTGTCATCGCCTTCCAATTGGCCTTTCCGGCGCTGAACTTCGAATGGGCCGAAGGTCTTGCCAATTTCGGTCGCTTGCGTCCCTTGCACACCTCTGCCGTCATTTTTGCGTTTGGGGGCAACGCCCTGATCTGTACGTCATTGTTTATCGTCCAACGCACATGCGCCGCACGCCTATGGGGCGGCAATACCGCATGGTTCGTATTCTGGGGCTACCAGCTGTTTATCGTTCTGGCCGCCACCGGCTATTTGCTGGGCGGCACACAATCCAAGGAATACGCGGAACCTGAGTGGTATGTTGACTTGTGGCTGACCGTCGTGTGGTTGGCCTACCTGGCCGTGTTCTTGGGCACCATCGTCAAGCGCAAAGAGCCACACATTTACGTGGCCAACTGGTTCTTTCTGGCCTTCATCGTCACCGTCGCGATGCTGCATGTAGTCAACAACATCTCGATCCCCGTGTCGATCTGGGGGTCTAAGTCTGTGCAGGTCTTTTCCGGCGTGCAGGACGCCATGGTGCAGTGGTGGTATGGTCACAACGCCGTGGGCTTCTTCCTGACGGCGGGGTTCTTGGGCATGATGTACTATTTCATTCCCAAGCAGGCCGAGCGTCCTGTGTTTTCGTATAAATTGTCGATCATCCACTTCTGGGCGCTGATCTTCCTTTATATCTGGGCGGGTCCGCACCACTTGCATTACACCGCGTTGCCCGATTGGGCGGCGACCCTTGGCATGGTCTTTTCCATCATCCTTTGGATGCCAAGCTGGGGCGGCATGATCAACGGTTTGATGACTCTGCAAGGCGCATGGGACAAGCTGCGCACCGATCCGGTGATCCGGATGATGGTGACGTCGCTGGCCTTCTACGGCATGTCCACCTTTGAGGGGCCGATGATGTCGATCCGCGCGGTGAATTCGCTGTCGCATTACACCGACTGGACCATCGGGCACGTGCATTCCGGCGCACTTGGCTGGAACGGTATGATCACCTTTGGCGCACTTTACTATCTGGTGCCGGTGCTGTGGAAACGTGAGCGTTTGTATAGCCTGAGCCTTGTGAACTGGCACTTCTGGCTGGCGACAATCGGTATCGTTCTTTATGCGGCCTCTATGTGGGTGACCGGCATTATGGAAGGTCTGATGTGGCGTGAAGTTGATGCAAACGGGTTCCTTGTGAACAGCTTTGCAGACACGGTTGCAGCCAAATTCCCGATGTATGTTGTGCGCGGTATGGGCGGGGTTCTGTTCCTCACCGGTGCGATCATCATGTGTTACAATCTTTGGATGACTGTGCGTGCAGCTCCGGCGAAAGCCGGGCTGATGACAGCTGTCCCAGCAGAATAAGGAGGGGACGACGATGGGTATTCTTGATCGCCATAAGATCCTCGAAAAGAACGCAAGCCTGTTGCTGATCTTCAGCTTTTTGGTGGTGACCATCGGGGGGCTGGTACAGATTGTGCCGCTGTTCTACCTTGAAAACACCATCGAGAAAGTCGAAGGGATGCGGCCCTATTCGCCGCTGGAACTGACAGGGCGCGACATCTACGTGCGCGAAGGGTGCTATGTGTGCCACAGCCAGATGATCCGGCCGATGCGGGATGAAGTCGAACGCTACGGACACTATAGCCTTGCCGCAGAATCCATGTACGACCACCCGCACCAGTGGGGGTCCAAGCGGACAGGGCCAGACCTTGCGCGGGTTGGCGGGCGCTATTCGGATGATTGGCACATCGACCACCTGCGTGACCCGCAAGCGGTGGTGCCTGAATCCATCATGCCGAAATACGGGTTCCTGGAGCGGACCATGATCGACGGGGAATACGTGGAAGACCTGTTGAAAACGCACAGGCTTGTGGGGGTGCCCTACACACCCGAAATGATCGAAATGGCGCAGGCAGATTTCAAGGTGCAAATCGATCCCGACGGCGATTACGAGGAAATGCTGGAACGCTATCCCGGGGCGCAGGTGCGCAACTTTGACGGGGCGCCGGGTATTTCTGAAGCCGATGCGTTGGTTGCTTATCTGCAAATGCTGGGCACACTGGTCGATTTCTCGACCTTCACGCCTGATGCAAGCCGCTAAGAAAGGGGGCTGATATGGAAACCTATTCCCTTTTGCGTGAGTTCGCAGACAGCTGGATGTTGTTGCTTTTGTTTTGCATTTTCGTGGGCATTGGCATTTGGGCCTTCCGGCCCGGTGGCAGTAAAGCTTTTGAGGACACCGCAAACATCCCGTTCCGCAACGATGACAAACCCGCCCCTGATAGGGAGGCAAAAAAATGACCAAACTGAACGAGAACGACAAGAAAATCGGGACCACCGGACACAGCTGGGACGGGATCGAAGAACTGAACAACCCGATGCCGCGGTGGTGGTTGTACACCTTCTATCTCTGCATCGTTTGGGGGATTGGCTATACAATTGCCTATCCGGCTTGGCCTTTGGTGTCGGCGGCAACAAGCGGGATGCTTGGGTACTCCACGCGCGGTGAAGTGGTAGAACAAATCGCAGAAGTCGATGCCGCAAATGCAGCGATCAACACGCGGTTGGCTTCGGTTGACTTAGGCGAAATCATCACCGACCCGGAACTGGAAAGCTACGCCACATCTTCGGGCAAGGCTGTGTTCAACACATTCTGCGTACAATGCCACGGGCGCGAAGGTGGCCTTGGGGCTGCGGGATACCCTGTGCTGTCGGATGACGACTGGCTGTGGGGGGGTGACATCGAAAACATCCATCTGACCGTGGCCCACGGTATTCGCAACGAAGACGATGATGATGCGCGGTATTCCGAAATGCCTGCCTTTGGCGAAATTCTGGAACCTGAAGAAATCGAGCAGGTTGTCAATTTTGTCATGTCGCTGTCAGAAACACCGCAAGACGCGAGCTTGGTGGATGCTGGGGCCGTTATATATGAGGACAATTGTTCTGCGTGTCACGGTGAACAAGGGTTGGGCGATCGCGATCAAGGGGCACCAAACTTGGCGGACGCAATCTGGCTGTATGGCGGCGACGTCGATACGTTGCGCGAAACTGTAACCTACAGCCGATACGGCGTCATGCCGCCATGGTCCAACCGCCTGTCGGAGGCCGAAATTCGTGCCGTGTCTGCCTATGTGCACCAACTTGGTGGTGGCGAATAATCAAGCAAACGGGGCCAGCTTTTCAGCTGGCCTCTTTTGCGTGTGGCACCACAGTTGCATAGGTGCCTGACAAGCTGGCCATAAAGGCTGCATGCACATCCGTTGCTGACACGTTGTGTTCATTCCATGCCACTGATTTGGCGGCCACTGCGTCTGCTATAACTTCGACTTCAAATCCGAAATCTCGTGCGGCCCGCGCCGTGGCGTCGATACACATCTGCGCCATCGCGCCGATAATTTGAACGCGGGTGACGCCGGCCTTGCGCAGTATGCCCAGCAATTCGGTCTCATGAAAGCTGTTGGGGCGGTGTTTTAGCACGACAGGCTCACCTGACACAGGCGACACGCTGGCATGGATTTTTGCGCCTTGTGTGCCGGGGCGAAAAAAGGGCGCATCTGATGCGCCCTCATGGCGAACATGGATTACCTTGCGGCCGTTTTCACGGGCCCTGGCCAAAACGGTGGCTGCGGTCCGGGCCACGCGGTTCATCTGATGCAACGGCCAAAGCCCGCCTTCGAAATAGTCGTTCTGGATGTCTACAAGCAGCAAGGCTGTCCGTGTCATGTGGCAATCCTTACAGCTTGGTGACGTCAATGTCGCGGGTGGGTGATAAGAACCAGTGGCCGCTTGGAAGCCAACGCTTATGGGTTGTTTTGGGTTTGACGTCGCGCACCCGCACAATGTTTGAACGTGTGGCTGTTGTGAAAGATTTTGCTAGGATATTTAACATCTGTTTTCTCCTGTGAGGTTTCTCTGTTCTTGCTATATTGGGCAATGCGGCACAGAATGCGATTCAATCGAAATTCACAAATGTAAGATGATCTAACATATGAAATGGCGTGACCTTCCCCCTTTGGCTGGAATTCGGGCTTTTGCCGCTTTTGTCCAAACCGGCGGGGTGGCGGAAGCCGGTGCCGCGCTGGGCGTTAGCCATGCAGCGGTGAGCCAACAATTAAAGGCGCTGGAAAAGCACCTTGGGGTGGCGCTTTTGGACAGATCTGGCCGCGCATTGTCTTTGACCGACGAAGGCCGGCATCTGGCTGATGCTGCATTGGAAGGCTTTGCCAAAATGGCTGATGCGGCCGCGCACATCACGGGGGCCAACGACGCGCGGCCTTTGCACCTGTCGGTTACACCATCGTTTGCGGCGTCATGGTTGATGCCGCGCTTGCCTGATTTCCGCGCACAGCATCCCGAAATCAATATTCTCGTGGACCCAAGCGCTGATTTGGTTCCGGTGTCACCGGATGGCGTGGATGTGGCAATCCGCTATGGCACAGGGCCGTGGCCTGGGCTTCATTCGGAAATATGGATGGAATGCCCGATGGTCATTGTGGCTTCGCCTGATTTGATAAAAGGGCACACAATCACGCAACCTTCTGACTTGAAAGAGGCCCCGTGGTTAGAAGAATTCGGGCGCTCCGAAGGGACAACTTGGTTGCAAAAACACGGGGTTGCCAGCGGGATCACGGGCAGTTTCATCCAAGTGCCGGGCAATCTGATGCTGGACGGTGCGCGTGATGGTCAAGGCGTGATCGTGACCGTAGAGTGTTTTGTTGAACGTGACCTGCAAGCGGGGCGTCTTGTGAAGCTGTTTGAAGAGGATCGCGACGGGGCAGGGTACCATATTGTGACCCATTCCGGTGTGCCGCGCCCGCCCTTGAAGGCTTTTGTCCATTGGTTGCGGCGCACGTTGCGCAAAGAAACCGACGCCTTAAGAAAAATGTGACTGGCACGCGGTATCAACCCTTGTGAGGGCATCGCTGTGAACGGATCGCTACGGTTTGACCCATGTCAAAGTCGGAGTTCGCCTGCCATGTCATACACAACACAAACATGCGCATTAGGAGCAAAGCCTTGAGCAGCACTGACCCGGCCCCGAGCCTTTATGTGGCTCGCGAACCGATTTTCCCAAAGCGGGTATCGGGCAAATTCCGCACGCTCAAATGGTACATTATGGGCATCACTTTGGGCATCTACTACCTGCTGCCGTGGATTCGTTGGGATCGCGGTGCGGATTTGCCCGATCAGGCCGTTTTGTTGGATCTGGCGGGGCGTCGTTTCTATTTTTTCTGGATCCAGATTTGGCCACACGAGTTCTACTTTGTCGCTGGATTGCTGATCATGGCAGGGTTGGGGTTATTCTTGTTCACCTCTGCCTTGGGACGCGTGTGGTGTGGATATGCTTGCCCGCAAACCGTCTGGACCGACCTATTTATCCTTGTGGAAAGATGGGTTGAAGGCGACCGCAACGCGCGGCTTCGCCTACACCGCCAAAAGAAATGGGATTTGCGCAAAGCGCGACTGAACCTGACGAAATGGTTTCTATGGCTGTTGATCGGGTTGGCCACCGGGGGGGCATGGGTTTTTTACTTTGCAGATGCGCCGACGCTGGCGCGCGATCTTGTGACATTTTCTGCGCATCCCGCCGCCTATTCCACAATTGCGATCCTGACCGCGACGACCTTTGTTTTTGGCGGCTTTGCGCGCGAACAGATTTGCAACTACGCCTGCCCGTGGCCGCGCATTCAAGCGGCGATGATGGACCCCGACACGTTGGTTGTGGGCTATCGCAAATGGCGGGGAGAGCCACGCAAGCATTCGGAGCTTGCAAAAACCGAACCGCAAGGGGACTGCATTGACTGTATGGCTTGCGTGAATGTTTGCCCTGCTGGCATCGACATCCGCGATGGCCAACAGCTTGAATGTATCACATGTGCGCTGTGTATCGATGCCTGCGACAACATCATGGACAAGATTGGCAAACCACGCGGATTGATCGATTACATGGCGTTGACGGACGAAGAGGCAGAACGCAACGGCGCGGCACCGCGCTCTGTTATCAAACACGTCTTGCGCCCTCGGGTATTGATGTATTCCGGCATGTGGGCCGCCGTAGGTTTCGCCCTTGTGTTTGCATTGTTCATTCGGTCCGATGTTGAGCTGACCGTTGCCCCTGTACGCAGCCCGACCTTCATCACCTTGTCGGATGGTTCAATCCGCAACACCTACGATGTGCGTTTGCGCAACAAGGATTTGCACCCTCAGACGTTCCGGATCAGCGTAAAGGGACACCCCAAATTTCGCGTCCAGATTGAAGGCACACCTTACGAATCTGTGGACGTTCCCGCCGATACAACCGTATTGAAAAGGGTGTACATCATCGCACCCAACGGGTCTGATCCTGTTGCGGCCCGCAGCACGGATGTGCGCATTTGGGTCGAAGCTTTGGGTGGGGGCGAACGGGCGTACAAAGACACCTCATTCACCGGAAAAGGAGATGGATCATGAGCGCACGCAAACTGACAGGATGGCATGTGTTTAGCATGTTCGCCGTTGGCTTCGGCATCATCATCACGGTCAATCTGACGCTGGCCTATAATGCAGTCAGCAGTTTTCCGGGGGTTGAGGTTAAAAACTCCTATGTTGCTTCCCAAAGCTTTGACGTGCGCCGCGATGCCCAGGAGTCACTGGGCTGGCAGGTCACAGCACATGCGCAGAACGGTGAAGTGCGATTGACCATTTCCGACGCAGACGGACAGCCTGTCAAAGCGCAACGCCTGTCCGCGACCCTTGGGCGTGCCACCCATGTTCAAAGTGACATGGTGCCGGATTTCCGGTTTGATGGGAAAGGATACACCGCGCAAGCCGATCTTGCGCCGGGCAATTGGAACATTCGAATGGTGGCGCAGGCAGCTGATGGAACGGCCTTTGAACAGCGCGTCATCTTGCATGTGAAAGGGTAAACCGATGGCTGAGGCAGTCAGGCCGATGGCGTGTCCTGGATGCGTGGCGGTGCCTGCGCAGATGCCTGTAGTTCGCCCAAAAGCCGGGGACATTTTGTTGTCCTTGCCTGCGATCCACTGCATGCGCTGTATCCGGTCTGCAGAAAGCGCTTTGAATGGGCATCCCGATGTGGAAATCGCGCGTGTGAACCTGACTTTAAAGCGTGCCACGATCACGCCCAAGACGGATGTCGGGGCCTCTGCCTTGGTGGATGCCTTGAACGCCGCAGGTATTGAGGCGCATGAACTGGATTCGGGCGCTGTTGCATCGACTGCAATGGACAAGGCAGGGCGCGAGCTGTTGATGCGTTTGGCCGTGGCAGGATTTGCGGCCATGAACGTCATGTTGTTGTCGGTTGCTGTGTGGTCAGGTGCGTCGGATGCGACGCGGGATCTGTTTCACTGGATTTCTGCGGCCATTACCTTGCCTGCGGTGCTCTTCGCGGGACAGCCATTTTACTCAAGCGCTTTCAGGGCGTTGCGGGCGCGGCGCCTGAATATGGATGTGCCCATTTCCTTGGCGATCCTGTTGGCGGTCGGGACATCTTTGTATGAAACGGCTTTGTCGGGGGAACATGCCTATTTCGATGCGGCGTTGACGCTTTGTTTTTTCCTGTTGGCCGGTCGTTATCTTGAATTTCGCACCCGTGCGGCAGCACGGTCAGCGGCGCAAGAACTGACAGCCCTGGAAGTGCCACGTGCTTTGTTGATGGTGGATGGCACACCGGTTGAAACGGATTTGGTGCAGATCAAGGTGGGCGATCTTGTTCTGGTGCGTCCGGGCGGCAGAATGCCTGTGGACGGTGTTGTGATCGAGGGGCAATCTGAGCTGGACCGGCACTTGGTCACAGGAGAAACAAACCCGGTTGTCGTGGCCGTCGGGGCCACGGTGCAAGCCGCCGAGATCAACATGACAGGCCCCTTGACGGTTCGGGCGACTGCAGTTGGTCAGGACACATCGCTGCACCAGATGGCAGAGCTTGTGGCCATCGCGGAAAGCGGACGGTCACGGTATACGGCGTTGGCGGACAAGGCGGCGGGGCTTTATGCACCGGGTGTTCACATCCTGTCGGCATTGGCATTTGCAGGGTGGTGGTTGGGGACAGGGGATTTGCGGCTTGCGCTGAATATTGCAGCGGCAGTTCTGATCATCACCTGCCCATGCGCGTTGGGGTTGGCTGTCCCCGCGGTCACAACCGCAGCGGCTGGTCGCTTGTTTCGTAAGGGGCTTTTGGTGAAAAGCCCAACGGCGATGGAACGCTTGGCGACGGTCGACACAGTTGTTTTCGACAAGACCGGCACATTGACCACAGGCCAACCACGCCTTTTGGGGTGGGACGCGTTGCCGCAAGGCATCCAAGCCGTTGCGTTGCGGTTGGCGGATGTCTCAGCCCACCCACTGTCGAAAGCCATTTCGGCGCAAAGCGGCGCAAGGGCGGATGTTGCGGACATTGTTGAACGGTCGGGCGAAGGCATTTCCGGTCTTTGGAATGGGGAAACCGTTCGGCTGGGGCGCGGTGATGTTTCATCGGACACGGCGCACACCACGTCGATATTGAAAGCAGGCGGGCGAAATTATAAATTGGCTTTCGAAGATGATCTACGGGCCGGTGCCAAGGATCTGATTGCAGCTTTGCAGCAGTCTGGTCTGGACGTGATTTTGCTGTCCGGGGATGCGCAAGGTCCGGTGGATGACGTGTCTGCACGTCTTGGTATCACCCAAGCCCACGCGCGCATGCGTCCCGAGCAAAAGTTTGACATGATCCGTGACCTGCAAGGGCAGGGTGCCCGCGTTCTGATGGTGGGGGACGGTTTGAACGACACCGTGGCTTTGACAGCGGCTGATGTGTCCATTTCGCCTGCAAGCGCTTTGGATGCGGCGCGATCAGCGTCGGATGTGGTGTTGTTGGGGCAAAGCCTTGCGCCTTTGGTAGAGGCCATCACAACGGCAAAAAACGCTACAAAACGTATTAAGGAAAATTTCCAGATCGCAACGATCTACAATATTTTAGCGGTGCCTTTGGCCGCAGCCGGATTTGCCACGCCTTTGATTGCAGCGTTGGCGATGTCCAGCTCGTCCATCACGGTGTCCTTGAACGCACTTCGGGTGCGGTCATGACGATCCTGACATATCTTATCCCGATTTCGCTGATCTTGGGTGGTATTGGATTGGCGGGGTTTGTTTATACCCTACGCAGTCGGCAATACGATGATCCGGAAGGCGACAGCCAACGCATTCTGGATGATCAGTGGGATGATCACCCAAAGCCCTGACGCTTAACTGGTGGGACCGTTAGGGTCAGGACCCATTAATTCTGCGCCGTCAGCGGCAATTTCACAAGATTTCAGTGGTTTGGGACGTGCCGCAAATAGTAGTTCTATTTGCAAGCGTTCCACGACGCTGAAATGAAGTGAAATCGTCGCCCTCTGGGTTTGACGGATTTTCCCGCTGACTGCGTCACATCTGTTTGAAATAGAACCACTATTCTTGCACAGATGCTTCTTGTCAGCGAAAAAATCTGTCAAACTGACGGCGCACAATTAATGGGTCCTGACCCTAGGACGGTCCAACCATAAAGCAGGTGGTGTTGCGCGATTTGAGACGTCGGCAGGCCAGATCGGCTTGTTCGCGCGACATCCCCAAAAAGTTCGCGTCAAAGCCCTGAGGGCGGCGCACGACCTTGCGCAAGGTGCCGTCCAAGGTCGACATCTCTGCCAGGGCGGTTTTCAACAGAACTTTTTCGGCTTTGTAGCGGCTTGTGTAGCGACCTACATTGATCCCCCAATGACGTCCCCCCGATGTGGACAGGCGCGTGACAACTTCGGGTTCGGGGATGGCACGTGCCAGCACCAGATTTGCTGGTCGCGCATTGGGGCGTGTGGTGACGACCTTTGCAGCAGGCGCGGGTTTAGGTGCTGCGACCGACTGTTGGGCGATTTGCAAAGCGTTTTGAATGTCATCCGGCAAGATCTCTGTGGTTGTGACCGCTGCCGCCAAAAGAACGGGGGCTTCTGCCGCGCCGGGCCGTGATTTGGGACGCAGGCTTTTCTTCACAGAACCGCTGACACGGATGGTTTTGCCCGCGCCTTTGGGCTTTTGCCCGTTGTCGGCAATGTAGGCAGGGGCCGCAGGTTTGCGTACGGGGGCGTTTGATGGCGCCCGACGAAAGCCCAAGTCCATCAGCTCTGCAATTTTTGCGTTGCGAGAGGCGGTGGATTTACCGCCAAAGACGGTGGCGATGATACGTTCGTTGCCGCGTTGTGCTGAGGATACCAGATTAAAGCCCGCGGCGCGTGTGTAGCCGGTTTTGATGCCGTCCGCGCCCCGATAGCTGGACAGGAAACGACGGTTGGTGTGGGCCACAGTACGCACTCCGGCGTCCGCTGTTTTGCGGGAAAACAGGTTGTAATACTGTGGGAAGTCATAAAGGACGTGGCGCCCCATGGTGGACATGTCACGTGCTGTCGACAAGTGCCCGCTTTGGGTCAGGCCGTGCGCATTTTTGAAGGTGGTACGTGTCATGCCAAGTTGTTTGGCGGTGCGGTTCATACGGCGAGCAAACCGCGCTTCTGATCCGGAAATGGCTTCGCCGATGGCAGTGGCTGCGTCGTTGGCGGATTTTACGGCAGCGGCGCGGATCAAGTACCGCAAGGCAATCCGCTGACCGGGCTTCAGGCCCAATTTAGAGGGTGGCTCAGCTGCGGCATTTTTGGAAATGGTCACTTTGGTATCAAGTGAGATTTCACCACGTTCAATGGCTTGGAATGCGATGTACAGCGTCATCATCTTTGTCAAAGACGCAGGATGCAACCGCGTGTCCGCGTTTCGGGCATGCAAGACTTCACCTGTGCGGGCATCCATAACGAATGCCGCATAGGGTGCCGCCATGGCGCTGAGCGGTAAGACCACCAGCATCCAGATTGCAGCGAATAGAAATAGCCCATTACGGGCCGGCGATATGTGCCGAACCTTCACGATGAAACTGCCTTTTTCTGCCTCTGGGTCACCAATTTTTTCGGCGTACCCTTATTTTTATGGGGAAAACGTAGCACAGTTCCCCATTCCGATAAACCCTTAGCAGTGCGTGATTAACCAGTTTTTTGCAGTGCAGAAATCCAACATGTAGCGTTGCATCACCCGCACACCGCTACACCCGCCATTGTGTCAAGAATGTGGCACACAGGGCCATGCGATCAGCCCCTCTGCGTGCCGCGTCTCCTCCGGGATATTTGAGGAAAAGACGTCTCGTTGGGTCACCCTGTTTTGCTGAGGTCAGATAGCAGGTCCGGTAGTTGTCCTAGGTCGTCGATTTTGCGAAAGCGGGGGTGGTCGGTTGGTTCCTCCGCATGCTCGATGTCCCAAGACAGGTCGTGCGGCACGAAGACCCCCCATCCCCCGGCATCGATCATCGGGCGGACATCGGACTTCATGGAATTGCCAATCATCATGCCCCGCGCCGCGCCATCGCCCGCTGCGTCAAAAATACGGGTGTATGTTTTTGCCACTTTGTCAGAGACGATTTCGACACCATCAAACAAATCGCCAAGCCCCGATTGTGCCACTTTGCGTTCTTGGTGCAACAAATCCCCTTTGGTGATGATCAACACACGCCCGAACACTTTGGCGATTTCCACCGCCTCGCGGGCATGTGGCAGCAATTCTATGGGGTGCGCCAGCATATCTTTACCAGTCTCGACCAGATCGCGAATAACGTGTTGCGGGACCCGCCCGTCGGTGATGTCCAGCGCCGTTTCGATCATAGACAATACAAAACCCTTGATCCCGAAACCGTAGTGCAGGATGTTTCGCCGCTCTGCTTCCAGAAGGCGCCCCATCAGATCGGGCCCCTCGACATAGTCTGCCAAAAGCGATGCAAAGTGGTCTTGGGTCAGTTTGAAAAACCGTTCATTGTGCCACAGGGTGTCGTCTGCGTCGAAGGCAATTGTCGTGATGCTGTGCGTCATGAAATGGTCTGGCCCCTTTTCTCGCGCCTCAAGCACGTTATATAACGCATCCTAGTACACTAAGTAGATTCTCTGACACCAGATAGAACGGGGCGGTCATGCACTTTGATGCGACGATGATGGCAAATTCTTCGGATGATGATGGCGATACATCTGTCATCACCGAGACCAAGCCGAAGACCAAGCGCCCACCGCTGTATAAGGTGATGTTGCTGAACGACGACTATACGCCGATGGAGTTTGTCGTTCACATTCTGGAACGCTTCTTTGGTCTGAACCATGCCCAAGCTTTTGAAATTATGCTGGTCGTGCATAAAAAGGGGCTGGCTGTTGTAGGTGTGTTCAGCCATGAGATTGCCGAAACCAAGGTCGGTCAGGTCATGGATTTTGCGCGGCGGCATCAGCATCCACTGCAATGCACTATGGAAAAAGAAGAATAATCACATGTTAGGTGCGCGTTTGCCTTTGGCCTTGCACGGGGGGGGCGGTTTGGCCGTGCCTGATGTGGGCCGTATCGCGGTGTTCCATCCCGCAGAGGGCGCGGATTTGGGCGCTTTGGATCAGCGCCGTGTGCATATTATCCAGCCTTCAAAGCCAATGTATGATGCTTTTGATGCTGCGGGATATGGCTGCGGCGTCGCGTGCGAAGACCGCTATGTGGCAAGCATTGTATGTTTGCCGCGTGCCAAGGCCGAAGCCTATGCATTGATCGCGCAGGCCGCTGCCGTCACGGATGGGCCAGTGATTGTGGACGGTCAAAAAACTGACGGTGCGGACGCGGTTTTAAAAGCTTTGCGCAAACGCGGTGATGTCAGCGGGCCCATCAACAAGGCGCACGGTAAGCTTTACTGGATGAACACGGCACCAGACCTGACCGATTGGGCGGCGGGTCCTGCGTTGACGGAGGGTGGTTTTTGGACCGCGCCGGGGGTGTTTTCCGCAGACGGTGTGGATGTGGCGTCGGCGATGCTGGCGGACGCCTTGCCGCAGAAGCTTGGGAAGACTGTTGTCGATCTTGGCGCCGGCTGGGGGTTTTTGTCGGCCCATATCCTGACACGTGATGCTGTGGATGCGGTGCATCTGGTGGAAGCCAATCACATGGCGCTGGAATGTGCGAAACGCAATGTTACGGACCCGCGTGCCCGCTATCATTGGGCAGATGCGACTACTTGGGCGGCACAAGACCGTGTGGATGCCGTTGTCATGAACCCGCCATTTCACACCGGGCGCGCAGCTGACCCTGCGTTGGGTCGTGCCTTTATTGCAGCGGCGGCGCGGATGCTTGCCCCTTCGGGCAGTCTTTGGATGGTGGCCAACCGGCATCTGCCTTATGAAGACAGCCTGTCAGATCATTTTGTGAAAATCGTTGATTTGGGCGGCGATGCACGGTTCAAATTGGTGCACGCGCTGCGCCCGAAGAAAAAACGCAGCTAAAACGCTGTTCATCCGGACCCGATAAAGGACAATCTGCATGTCATTTAGCATTCAAGGTAAGACTGTGATCGTGACCGGGGCCGCCAATGGCATTGGCCTGTCGATTGCCCGTGATTTTGCGGATCGCGGGGCCAATGTTGTCTGTGCCGACATGGACGAAGCGCGTTTGAAGGCAGAGTTGGGCGAAGCGCTGGACGAAGGCAATATGCGCTACTTTGCCGGTGACTTGCGGCAACGACTGACCATCGCCAATCTGATTTCCGCCACCATTGACGCCTTTGATCGTGTGGATGTGCTGGTGAATGCATCCCGTCAGGTCATGACGACCGATCCCATGGATGTCGAAGACGATTCTGTGTCTGTTTTGTTAGAGCAAAACATGATGACGGCCCTGCGTTTGACCCAGCAAGTGGCCAAACGCATGATCAAGCAATCGGACGGGGAAAACGATCGGCCCGCTGGCGCCATCGTCAATCTGTCGTCTATTGCGGCGCATCGGTCCCAGCCTCAGTTGATGGGGTATTCGATTGCCTCTGCTGCAATGGAACAGATGACGCGGTCTATGGCATTGTCGCTGGCCCCGCATCGTATCCGCGTGAATGCGGTAGCCTTTGGATCGGTGATGTCGGCGTCTTTGAAGTCTTCTGTGATGGAGCATCATGAATGGCGCGAAGATATCGAAGACCACACGCCCCTTGGTCGGATTGCCAGCCCTGGCGAATTGGTGGATGCGGTGCAGTTCTTGTGCTCTGACGGGTCGGGCTTCATGACAGGCGAAACCGTCACGGTGGACGGCGGCCGCAGCCTTCTTGATCCTGTGGCAGCACCTGCACACTAAACCTTTTCATCGGCCTGTTTTCTGGTTTAGAAAAGTGTCAACCAAACAAGACACTTTCAAGATATTTTCGGAGCTTTCCATGACTGACACGTTTGATTCCCAAAAGGTGCGCGCTGCTGACTGGTTTCGCGATTTGCGTAACCAGATTGTTGCCGCGTTCGAAGATCTGGAAGCGTCCCATTCCGAAGGCCCATTGGCAGATGCCGACCCCGGTACATTTGAAGTGACCGAAACCAAACGGACATCCGACGATGGCAGTGATGCTGGTGGTGGCCTTATGAGCGTCATGCGCGGGGGCCGCGTGTTCGAAAAGGTCGGCGTCAATATCTCGACTGTTTATGGCACTTTGGGTGAACGTGCCCAAAATGCAATGGCGGCCCGAAAGGGCATTCCCGGCATGAAAGACGATCCGCGCTTTTGGGCGTCGGGGATTTCATTGGTGGCCCATATGCAAAACCCCCATGCGCCTGCCGTTCATATGAACACGCGCATGTTCTGGACGCCTCATGCCTGGTGGTTCGGCGGCGGGTCTGATCTGAACCCGTGCATTGAGTACCCCGAAGACACGGCACATTTTCATGACCAGCAAAAGGCGCATTTGGACCCCCACGGTGCTGATCTTTATCCCCGCCTGAAAGAGTGGGCGGACGAATATTTTTACATTCCCCACCGCCACCGCGCCCGTGGCGTGGGCGGCATATTTATGGATGATCATTGCACTGGCGATTGGGATGCAGATTTGGCGCTAACCCAAGACATTGGCCGTGCCTTTCTGCCGGCATACTTGCCTTTGGTCGAAAAACGCCGTGTTCAGGATTGGTCAGAAGCCGACAAAGACGCGCAGTTGGTTCATCGTGGGCTCTATGCTGAATACAATCTGGTTTATGATCGCGGCACAAAGTTTGGTCTTGAAACAGGCCACGACGCAAACGCGGTTTTGATGAGCTTACCGCCGTTGGCAAAGTGGATTTAAGCCCGGTTGGTCTGGTGATGTGGCGCGCTTGAGCATGCGCTCAAGACGCCCCACCCACCATCCCGCTATTTGGTGTGTGTTGTGCGTGGCGGCACCTGCCTGATTTGCATCCCGTGTTTCTGGTCTGCTGAATACCCCAGCTTTTCGTAAAACCCTTTGGCCCCGGTATCGCGTCCCGTCATCAGCATGATTTTATAGGCATTGGCCTGCCAGGCTTGCTTGTGCAGATGCGCCATCACGCCTCGCATGTGGCCTTTTCCGCGATGGTCTGGATGCGTCACCACATTTTCGATCACCCCGTATGGGCGCCCGCTTTGGGTCATATTTGGCATAAGGTGTAGTGTTGCCATTGCAATCAGGTCACCACCGGCATGTGCCCCTGCTATGAAGGTGCCGGGGTGATCTATCAGCGTTGCAAATGCAGTCGGTGCTGCGATGTCGGGCATAAGATGGGCCAGCAAGGCGCAGGCATTTTCCGCATCCTCAGACGTCAGGAAACGGGTCAAGTGCGTCCCCAGCCTGCCTCTGCGAGAGCCGCCGCATAGCTGGGTGCCGTTTTCATTCGGTGCCCCAAGCCCTTTCGCAACAAAGCTGTGTGCATCTTTGGCAACTGCCAGCATGGGACGTGCATGATCATGTGGTGTTCCAGATGATAATTCACCCAATAGGGGGCAACCAATGCCCGTTCAATCCAGTTGGCATGGGTTGTTCGCACGTTTTGAAACGGATCATCGGACGTCTCTGTGGCGGCATGTTCTGCGATGTTGCGCACCCGCAAAACGAATTGGAACCACGTCAGATAGGGAAGCACCCAAAAGACCAGCCCGTACCACCACGCGCCTGCAAGGCTCATAAGCAACGCGACACTTGAAAACATCACCAACGACTTGACGAGGTCCGTTGATTTGAATGCCTGCGCAGCGTCGGTTTTGGCGGCATCCATGGCTTCATCGTCCCCGGCAAGCCGCACATGGGTCATGATCTGTGCCATCAGCAACTTCACACCCGTCTGGCCGGTCAGGTCCCGAATAAACTTGCGTTTGATCGAAGCGTGACTGGCGGGAAATTTGGCAGATAGCGCCAGGTCGGGGTCTTTGTCGGTTTGGGTGAACCTATGGTGAGTCAGGTGATAGTGACGATAGGCGAACATCTCTGCCATGATCGGGCGTCCGCATATCCATTCGCCTGCAAATTCGTTCCAACGGCGGGTTTTGAACAAGGCGACATGTGCCGCTTCGTGCATCAAAATGGCAAGTCCCAACTGGCGTGAGCCAATGATGATAACGGCCAAAATACCAGTCAGCACGTTGGGGAACACGGCAAAAACCGCAACAGCGCCAAAGATCACGCCCCAGCAATGCAGGACCAGCCACAGTCCCATTCCATCGGATCGTGCAGCCAAAGGGCGGATTTCATCGCTGCTTAGATATGCTTTTCCAGGTGTCATACGATCAGCGTTTCAGATGGACCCACGATCCGTCAAGGCAAATGCCAAGTGACGCTGCGCGGGTTCTGCCGACCAATTACCGGTTAATGCCAGTCGAAAAAGCCGTCGCCTGCACGGTCCAGAAGCTCTTCCGCCAATGCAATTCCCATTTTTTCACCGCTGTCGATGGGGCCAATACGCTCACCGCCGATGGCCTCTGTTCCATCAGGGCGCAGGACTTCGCCGCGCAAACGCAGTTGATCGCCTTCCAGCACCGCAAGGCCTGCAATGGGGGTTTCGCAGGACCCGTCCAGACGTTTCAGAAACGCCCGTTCTGCAGCCAATCGTTGACCCGTTGGCGTATGGTGCAGGGCGGCCAGCATGTGCTCCATTCGTGGATCGTCCAAGCGGCGTTCAATTCCGATGGCGCCCTGAGCGATTGCCGGCAACATATCGCTGGTTTCAACAGGGGTTGCTGGCACCTCGTCCATACTCAGGCGGTTTAGTCCCGCGCAGGCCAGAAAAGTGCATTCCGCCACACCATCCGCCAATTTCTTCAACCGTGTTTGCACGTTGCCGCGAAACTCGACAACATTCAGGTCCGGGCGGCGGTTCAACAGTTGTGCCTTGCGGCGCAGACTGGACGTGCCAACGACAGCGCCTGCGGCCAGTTCGGAAATGCCATTGAGAGTGGGGGAAATAAAGGCATCGCGCACATCTTCACGCGGCAAGTACGTGTCCAGCAATAGCCCGTCGGGTTGGATGGTGGGCATATCTTTCATGGAATGGACGGCGATGTCGATTTTGCCTGCCAACAAATCTTCTTCGATCTCGCGCGTGAACAGACCCTTGCCGCCGATCTCCTTCAAAGCGCGGTCCTGAATCATGTCCCCTGTCACTTTGATGATCACGATTTCGAAAGCCTCCTGCGGCAAATCGAACGCATCCATTAGCCTGCTGCGGGTTTCATAGGCCTGCGCCAATGCCAGCGGAGAGCCGCGTGTGCCAATGTTTAAAGGGGAGGCGGGGGTCGGAAGATGCACAGTCATATGTCGCAGCCTAATTGTGTCAACTTAGATTGACAACTGGTGATGTGTTGACAACAAAGGGTCAAGCGTTATCGACAAGATGCTACGGAAACGAAGGATAAGACAATGGCCCCCACCAAAACTATTTTGCGCGCTCTGGCTGGTGAGACATTGCCGACGCCACCGATCTGGATGATGCGTCAGGCGGGGCGCTATCTGCCCGAGTACAAAGCGACGCGTGCACAGGCCGGGGATTTCTTGTCGCTTTGTTACAATCCAGATTTGGCCGCCGAAGTTACTTTGCAACCTATCCGGCGCTATGGGTTCGACGCGGCTATTCTCTTTGCGGACATTTTGTTGATTCCCCAGGCGCTTGGCGCGGATCTATGGTTTGTGACAGGCGAAGGGCCACGATTGTCGACCATCACCTCCCAAGCAGATTTGGATAAATTGGGTTCGGTGGACAACATCCATGAAACTCTGAATCCCATTTACGAGACAGTGAAAATACTGTCGCGTGCACTGCCGTCTGACACGACGTTGATCGGCTTTGCAGGTGCGCCTTGGACTGTTGCAACATACATGATTGCCGGGCGTGGCACACCGGATCAAGGTCCGGCACATGCGCTGATGCAAAACGATGTTGCTGTCTTCGAGGCGTTGCTGGACAAGATCACCGAAGCAACCGTTCATTATTTGCTGGCGCAGATTGAAGCCGGCGCTGAAGTTGTGAAAATCTTCGACAGTTGGGCTGGGTCCCTAAAAGGGGATGCGTTCAAGAAGTATTCTCTTGAACCTGCACGTAAAATCACCGCGGCCCTTAAAGCCAAGTACCCAGACATCCCCGTCATCGGGTTTCCGCGCGAAGCAGGTGATGGATACATCGGGTTTGCCAAAGCGACTGGTGTGGATTGTGTGGCGCTGGACAATTCTGTGTCTGCAGACTGGGGGGCTGCGCATGTGCAGGTCGACGGCTGTGTACAAGGCAACCTGGCATCGTCCCATATGGTCACTGGCGGACAGGCGCTGGTGGATGAAACGAAGGCCATTGTTAAGGCGTTTTCGAAGGGGCCGCACATCTTCAATCTGGGTCACGGCATCACGCCAGACGCCGATCCAGACAATGTTCAGCGCATGATTGACGCTGTGCGGGAAAATTGAAGTGATTTGAGGGTTGACGACTGCGCCCTTGTCTCATAATTCACGGCCCGAAGGCGCGGTAGCTCAGTTGGTTAGAGCGATCGACTCATAATCGATAGGTCGGGAGTTCAAGTCTCCCCCACGCCACCACTTTCCTCTTACTGACTACTTTGTGAAATGATGCCCATTTGAGGGGACGACACGTGCGTTCGGTCTGTATCTCGCACCAATGTCCAAACTTCTCGTGCCGTTGGTCTTCTTTTCGCTAAAAATATCTCGGGGGTTTGGGGGCAGAGCCCCCATGCAACTTAGACCAATGGCACATCACCAACGTTCAAAGGCTGCTTGTAGCCGCGCTGAAACCCCGGCCGGGCGGCCAGTTCCAAGTACCAGCGTCTAACATGCTGGAACGCATTCAGATCTATTTGATGCCACTCAAAACGTGATGCCCATGGCCAAATGGCAAAATCCGCAATGCTAAGGGTGTCAATAATGTAGGGGGATTGCGCAAGGTGACGGTCCAGAACGCCGTACAGGCGTTTGGCTTCTGAATGAAAACGCTGTTCCGAATATTCGGACGTGCCGGCGTTGTATTTTAGGAAATGATGCGCCTGACCCAGCATCGGGCCAAACCCGCCCATTTGCCACATCAACCACTGCATCATCTTCCAGTATTGCTCACTTCCATAGTCTGGCATGAACTTGCCTGACTTTTGTGCCAGATACAGCAATATTGCCCCGCTTTCAAAAAGGGTGACATCACCGTCGACGATGGCAGGGATGCGATTGTTGGGGCTGATTTTCAGAAAGGATGGCGCAAACTGCTCGTCCTTGCCGATGTTCACGGGCACTGATTCGTAGGAAAGTCCCATTTCTTCCAAAGCGATTGATACTTTGCGACCGTTCGGGGTGGTCCAACTGTACAGTTTGATCATGAAGTGTGTCTCCCTTTGCGGGCAGGGTGTGATGGTTTACACAAAGGGTCAAGCAACAGGAGCATCACTATGTCGATAACACGCCAGCACACAAATCAGCGCATGAGCCAGATCGTTACGCACAACGGGGTCGTCTACTTGTCAGGGCAGGTCGGCACCCTGGACGACAGCGTTGCGGATCAAACGCAGCAATGTCTGGACAAGGTGGATGTATTGCTGGCCGAAGCGGGCACATCCAAAAGCAACATCTTGCAAACGACAATTTGGCTGGCTGACATGGGGGACTTCGAGGCGATGAACGAGGTCTGGGATGCTTGGGTGCCAAAAGGGCATGCCCCCGCGCGCGCCTGCGGCGAAGCGAAACTGGCGCGACCTGGTTTTTTGGTTGAGATATTGGTTATCGCTGCGCTGTAGGGGCCTGATCCTAAGGGCTAATTACACCGCAGAGTTGATGCGTTGTCTGTGCGGTGTCACGCTGTGCAGCGGCCCATCGGCGCTTTGGATGGCATGACGACGCAAAAGTTCCAGATAAAAGCGGAATTCCTCAGTATCCAGATGCAGTTGTTTCAAACGTGTTTCCAGCGACACTTTTGAACCATCGGGCAGGGCACTTTCAGTTAACGCGCTGATGATGTTCAGGATGGGGCTGGAGATGTCCAGAAACAGGGCTGTCTCCGCCACACGTTTTTGATCTTCTAATGCAGAATCAAACCCAAAACGTGCAGTGAATGCATTTTGGAAATGACCAATAAAATGCGCAAACCGAATAATGACATTGCGCATCCCTTCTGATGACTGCGTCACCAGCATACGCAATCTGCCCAAGATAAGCCCCTGTGTTTCAATGATTTTATCTGGAATGGAAAACACCATGTTTTCTTGATTGATGCGGGATAAAAGCGTCGTAATGGTTTCAACAAGAACGCTGTTAAACACATCTTCGATACGTTCGTTTTGCTTGAAGGACACCCGGTGGTTGAACTGTTTTGCGTTCACATCGACTGCGCGTACAACGTATTGCTGTGTGGCAATGTCTTCGATGAGAGTGATCGCAAATGAGCTGGATTGAGCTAAAGCCGTCACGTGTTACATCCCCTTTTCCGTAAGTCTTTTTTCCAAATGAATGTTAACAAAAAGTTACCGACCGCACGGGAAAGGTGTGTTTTTTAACGCACATCCTCGATTGGCAAACTTTTGCCAAAACCGTACGTTTGTACTGGCATAGATGCGCACAAACCGTTGTATACTTGGAAATATTGGATCGCATGGTGTCGCTGCATTTATGAACAAGATGCGAAAGTTTTGCCTGAGCTTGCTTTGAGAATGGTAAAAGCAACGTGCGCGACGTTTACTTTCGTTAAAACAAACGACAACGCGACCGCCCCAAATGCATAAGATGCGGGGCAGCCAATCGCAGGGAACCGGCGGTGGCTTAGTCCAGCCTGATAATAGACAATGTCATCCCCAGCATTGTGCCCATGCTGTCAGAGAACGGCGCGTAGTCCATACGCAATTTTTTGCCGTCTTCTTCGACCGGTACAGTCAAAGGCTCGCGAAGCCTGAATACTTCGCTGGCGCTTTTTGTGATGCTCGGAAAGCCGTCTGGCAAACGACATAATGAAAGGTGCATGCCGGTTTGAGGCAATTCTTCGATCTCGAAGAACTCCAAAGCCTGGGTTGACGCGCGGCGAATGATAAGTGCCTGATCCACCACCAAAACAGGGTAGGGGGTGCTGTTCAAAACCGCCGACAATTCAATCGTCACACTTTGCAATTCGCTTGAATTGATCTGCATTTCTTCGTTGACGGTGATCAGCTCTTCGTTGGTTGATTGCAATTCCTCGTTTGAGGTTTCCAGTTCTTCGTTGGTTGATTGCAATTCTTCATTGGTGGACTGCATTTCTTCGTTTACGGCCTGCAATTCTTCGTTAGAGGTCTGCAACTCCTCCACCGTTTGCTGAAGCGCTTCACGTGTCGACTGCATTTCGTTTTCGATTTGCAGAATGTATTTTGTGCGTTCCTTGTCAGACAAAGACTCCACGATGGTTTCGGTGTCCGTTTCGGTGCGGGTGACCATAGCCATCAAAAAGTGGTTTTCGCCATTGGGGTTGATGATCGGATAGCAAACCAAACGGACCTCGTTGAAATCCAGCCCTGCAATTTTGTGCCACCGCCCGCCACGCGCGATTTTCGCTTTGGCGGCCATAGAAATCAAACTGGGTGCCTCGTCGCGCAAGCCTGCACGCAGAATACGGGTGTTTAACGTCAGCGTCGTATCTTCTGTCAGCTGCATGATCGGGGTTATGTCCCCAAAGACACGTACAATGTTGCTGTTTTGCATGGCTATAAAGCCATTGGGCGCGACGGATTTTGCCAGCGCGTCGAACATCTGGATTTCGGCCTCCGACACGGCGGCGTTTGTTGCTTTGGTTTGCGAATTGGCTTGCGCGATCGAGCTACCAAGCCGGCGCTGGTCCATAAAGCCCGCGACCCCGTCACGTCGTGCCAAGTTACGCTTGGAATAGATTTTGTCTGCTCCTGCGCGGGCTTCAAACTGGACATCCAGCGCCCCGACAGTTTCTGAAGTGCCCAGAAACAACAACCCGCCAGGGCTGAGGGCGTAATGAATCCGGTTGAGTACCCGTTCCTGCAACAGCGCGTTAAAGTAGATCAGGACGTTGCGCAGTGTGACCAGATCGACGTTGATAAAGGGCGGGTCCTGAAAAATGTTATGTTTCGAGAACAACGTGATGGCGCGAATTTCGGGAGACACCACCAGATTACCGCCTGTAGTTGTGAAATAGCGTTCCAGATACTGGGGCGGAATGTCTTGCGCGGCGGTGATCGGGTACACGCCTTTGCGTGCAACCTCCAAAGCGCGTTCGTCGATGTCTGTGGCAAAAATCTGGACAGAATTTTTTTCCAGCACCTCGGGCCCACCCAGCGCTTCGGATATCAGAATGGCCAGTGAATAGGCTTCTTCGCCGGTCGCACATCCCGCAACCCAGATGCGCAATTGCTGGCGTTGACGATTACGGGCCAAAGTTCTGACTTCTTCGGCCAACTGTTCAAACTGTCTGGGATCGCGGAAAAAACGCGTCACAGAAATCAGCAAATCGCGGTGCAATGCGTCAACTTCTTCCAACGAGGTCCGGCAGTGCTGCACGTAGCTTTCGTAGTCGTCGATGCCCAAAGCCACCATACGGCGGTTGATCCTGCGATTGATGGTGTTGTCTTTGTAGTCGCGAAAATCGATGCGCGTGCGGGCCAGTAGGATCTGCAGCAGTTCCGATAACCGGTTCGGTTGGTCGTTGATGTGACGCAGCGCATCAAAGTCGCGTGGAACCGACAGGATTTTCTCCAGATGCTGGCCCATTTGTGCAGGTGTCAGCGTCAAGTCAACGCAGCCTGTTTCAATGGCAGATGCGGGCATGCCATCATATTTGGCGGACGCAGTGTCTTGCGCAATCGTGATGCCACCAGATTCGCGGATGGCTTGCACGCCATAGGATCCGTCGGTGCCTGTGCCGGACAATACGATCCCCACGCAACGATCCCCGCAATCTGCTGCGATGCTTTTGAACAAGCGATCCGCCGACGGTTTGGGCGTTGCAGGATGGCCGCTGGGATTGTGCAGGCTGATTTTGCCGTTCTCGACCATCACATCAAGATTTGGCGGCGTGATGTAGATTGTGTCGGGTTCCGGGGTGATTTCATCTTTCAATTCGACCACAGGCAATTTGGTCTCACGAGAAATCAATGACGTCAGCAAGCTTTTGTGTGTCGGCGACATGTGCTGCGCCATGACATACACCGCATTTGCCGAAATCGGCAGATTTTGCACCAACAATGACGCAGCTTCCAAACCACCAGCAGACGCTGCAATACCTACAAAAATCAAACCATCAGTGTCAGACATTCTGTCCCCACGTACTTTCATATTTCTATGCCGCACCATAGCCTTGCCATGAAATTCATGTTGGCTTTGCGCTAAGCTGTCCCGCCCGTATTCGGACCCCATCCTTGCTGAATGTCTTCCATCCTGTGTCGTGACGCAACCACAAGTCGCATCGATGCAGATGCAAACCTGTGTCAGCGGTGTCTGCTTTTGGGTCAATACGTCTAAAGTAGACTGTTCAACGCAGATTCCGAGCGATTTGAGGGCAAGAACCAAGCCGTTCCGTCAAAATGTCTCAGAATGCATTGTGATGCGCCGGATCAAAAGACAGTTGCAAATGCGGGTGACAGTGCCTTCCATCTCACTTAACACTTACAGAATAATGATGCCCTAAGCGGCGCATGAATGAAGAAAAGGGAGATAAAACATGTCACTTACTCGGAAATCGTTTCTGCATTTGGCAGGGGCCGCGGCACTTGCAATGGGGTTCGGTGCAACGTCGGCGGCCGCTCAGGAGGTGACTTTGTCACTGCACCATTTCCTGCCAGCGCAAGCCAATGTGCCGAAGCTGGTGCTGGATGTCTGGGCCGACAACGTTGAAGAGGCCTCTGGCGGGCGCATCAAAGTGGATCGTTATCCGTCCATGCAGTTGGGCGGTAAGCCCCCTGAATTGATGGACCAAGCCATCGATGGCGTGGCCGATGTCGTCTGGACAGTTGTCGGGTATTCACCGGGCCGCTACCCGTCCACAGAAGTGTTCGAACTGCCGTTCATGATGACGGAAGCAGGCGCAGGCCCTGTCAGCCGCGCCTATTGGGAAATGTTCGAAACCCACATGAAAGACACCGAATTCAGCGATGTGCATATTCTTGGCACGTGGGTGCATGGTCCGGGCATGTTGCACACCAACAAAGAAGTGAAGACACCAGCCGATATGGCGGGTCTGAAAATTCGCGGTGGGTCACGGTCTATCAACACGTTCCTGAACAAGCTGGGCGCAACCCCTGTCGGTATGCCTGTACCAGCTGTGCCTGAAGGGCTGTCCAAAGGTGTGATCGATGGCACAACAATCCCGTGGGAAGTCACAGCTGCGTTGAAAGTGCCGGAACTGGTCAGCAACCACACAGAATTTTCCGGTGTGTCGCTTTACACTTTGACCTTTGTTCTGGCGATGAACAAAGACCGTTACGAAAGCCTGCCTGCTGATCTGCAAAAGGTGATCGACGACAACTCTGGTCTTGAGTTCTCTGTCTTTGCTGGCACCACCCAGCAAGGTGCAGACGGTCCGGCGCGGGACGCAGCTGTTGCGCGTGGCAACAACATCGTAACCGTTGAGGGCGACGCTGTTCAGGCATGGCGCGATGCCGCGCAACCTATCTATGACGAATGGGTCGCGGATATGGACGCCAAAGGCAAAGACGGCCAAGCGTTGATCGACGAGGCCCGTGCCTTGATCGCAAAATACTCAGCCGAGTAAACCAAAGCCAACACCAATAACCGCGGCGCGTGACCTGCGCCGCGGTTTTGCGTAACATCAGGCGACGCCATGCATACTTTCTTCCGATCTCTTGCCCGTATCACTGCCATCATTGGTGGGTTTGTCCTGATTGCGATTATCGTGCTGACAACATTGTCTATTGTCGGGCGATCTCTGAACAAATTCATGCACTCAGATTTTGCAAATTCGATCTTGGGTGGCTTTGCCAATCGCGTGATCGAAATGGGCGTCGGGGAAATCAACGGCAGTTATGAATTGCTTGAATCCGGTGTCGCTTTTGCCATTTTTGCATTTTTTCCGATCTGCCAGCTGTATAACGCCCATGCGACTGTGGATGTGTTTACATCCGCTTTGCCGCCGCGCGCTTTGCGCGTGCTGCGCGCGTTTTGGGAAGTTGTGCTAAGCGTCACGATCATCTTCATTTCATGGCGCTTGTATGAAGGCATGCAACGCTACATCGGGAATGGTGAAACGACCTTTTTCCTGCAAATGCCTGTCTGGTGGTCTTATGCCGCCAGCTTCACCGCCGCTTGCGTGGCATGTTTAACAGCCATCTATTGCGCGATTTTACGCGTGGGTGAGGCCACAACAGGTCGCACATTGCTGCCAGAGAATTGATATGACCGCATTTCTTGATCTTTTGCCGTTCGCGGATATGTCGCGTCTGGAACTTGGGTTCTGGTCCTTTCCTGTGCTTTTGGGGCTGATCTTTCTGCGTGCGCCCATTGGCCTTGCGATGTTCCTTTGTGGCATCGGGGGGTGGTATTTCGCGATGAACGGCAATCCAACGCCGCTTCTGTCCAAGCTGAAATCCGAAACCTACACGACATTTTCCAGCTATTCGCTGTCGATCATTCCATTGTTCTTGTTGATGGGACAATTCGCGACCCTTTCGGGCATGTCCACATCGCTGTTCAAAGCGGCAGAAAGCTTTCTGGGGCACCGTAAGGGCGGTGTTGCAATGGCCGCTGTCGGGGCCTGCGCCGGTTTCGGGGCGATTTGCGGATCATCTTTGGCCACAGCCGCCACTATGGGCAAAGTCGCTTTGCCAGAGCTTCGCCGCTACGGCTATTCCGGTGGGTTTTCCACTGCAACTCTGGCCGCCGGCGGCACGTTGGGCATCCTGATCCCCCCGTCCGTGATTTTGGTAATTTACGCAATCATTACGGAACAAAACATTGCCAAACTGTTCCTTGCGGCCTTCGCGCCGGGCGTTTTGGCCGCCGTTGGATATATTCTGACGATCTCGATCTATGTGCGATTGTTCCCCGGATCTGCTGGTACACGCCCGCCTGTGCCCATGGCTGAACGTTGGAAGGCACTTGGCAATACGTGGCCTGTTCTGGCCATTTTCGGACTGGTTGTGGGCGGCATCTATGCGGGCTGGTTCACCCCAACGGAAGGATCGGCCATTGGCGCGGCTGGCACCGGGCTGGTGGCGTGGATGTCTGGCAATTTGAAGTGGCCCGCATTTAAGGAATCGTTGCTGGGCACCGGAAAAACCACCGCCATGATCTTTTTCATCGTGCTGGGCGCGGGGTTCTACAACGGGTTCTTGGCGCTGTCTGGCGTGCCTCAGTATCTGGCGGATTACGTGCTGGACCTTGGGCTAAGCCCTTGGGTTGTGTTGGCCATCATCCTGGCATTTTACATGATCTTTGGCTGTGTCATGGACAGCTTGTCGATGATTTTGCTGACAGTGCCGATCTTCTTTCCGGTGATTTCCGCGATGGACTTCGGGATGAGCCCCGAACATGTCGCCATCTGGTTCGGTATTCTTGTTCTGATCGTTGTCGAGGTCGGATTGATCACACCGCCTGTTGGTATGAACCTTTTCATTATCAACGCGATGGACCGCGAAACACGCATTACCGAAACCTATAAAGCGGTTATGTTCTTTGTCGGGTCTGACATTGTGCGTGTGGTTATTTTGGTGGCGTTTCCGGCAATCACGTTGTTCCTGATACCCTAGCAGACACGCTGCATTAAAATGCATTTTTTGGATTAGTGTTTGCGAGGAAAATGTCCTGATTGCAGGATAATGCATGTTATAGCCACGTTGGGGGGAGAACGGAGCCATGGCCAATGCCGCAGTGTACTTTGTAGACAGACACGTCGAAGAAGGGCGTGGCGACAAGGTTGTGTTTCGCGAATACGGAACGGGGCGCAGCCTGACCTATGGTGCATTGGCGGCACAGTCTGACATTGCGGCCGGGGCGTTCAACCGCGCGGGTATCACCCCCGAAGACAGGGCCGCGATGCTGGTGCTGGACACGATTGAATTCCCGCAAATTTTCTGGGGGGCCATCAAACGCGGGGTGATCCCTGTACCGCTGAACACTTTGCTAACTGCCCCTATCTACGATGCGATTTTGCGCGATGCACGGGCGACGATATTGTTTGTGTCTGACGCGCTCTTTGACACTGTTGCCCCTATATTGGCGGACAATCCCTATTTGCGGCATGTGGTCGTGATTGGAAACGCAGCAAAAGGCAACACAAGCTTTGACGATTTCATGCAAGACGCCCGCCCCGAACGCGCGTTCGACGCCAGCGACGATGAAACTGCGTTCTGGCTGTATTCCTCGGGATCTACAGGTGCGCCAAAAGGTGTGCATCACGTCCATTCGGCGTTAAAAGCCACCTGTGACACCTACGGCGCCCAAGTGCTTGGTATCCGCGAAACAGACACGGTGTATTCGGCAGCAAAGTTCTTTTTCGCCTATGGTTTGGGCAATGCAATGAGCTTTCCGATGTCGGCAGGTGCCACCACCGTTCTGTTCGCTGGGCGGCCTACACCAGACGTGGTCGTCGACATTTTGAACACGGAAACCCCGACGATTTTTTTCGGTGTGCCTACGCTGTATGCGGCGATGCTGGCCTACATGGATGCGCACGGCCCGGTCATCGCACCACTGCGATTGTGTGCGTCGGCGGGTGAAGCTTTGCCTGCAGATGTTGGACAGCGATGGACGGCTATGATGCACATCGACATTCTGGACGGGGTCGGATCTACCGAGATGTTGCACATCTTTTTAAGCAACGCGCCGGGGAATGTAACCTATGGCACCTCCGGACGTCCTGTTCCGGGGTATGAGGTGCGGCTTGTGGATGATGCAGGCGTGGACGTCCCGACAGGAGAGGTCGGTGAGTTGTTGGTGAATGGTGCATCCTCGGCGGGCGGGTATTGGAACCAACGTGACAAATCCCGCGCCACGTTTGAAGGGATGTGGACCCACACGGGTGACAAATATGAACGCCGCGAAGACGGGCTGTTTGTGTACTGCGGGCGCACGGACGACATGTTCAAAGTGTCCGGCATTTGGGTATCACCCTTCGAGGTAGAATCCGCGATAGTGGCCCATGCCGACGTGTTGGAGGCCGCTGTCGTCGCGCACAAAGATGCGGACGGGCTGGAAAAGCCCAAGGCCTTTGTTGTATTGAACAGCGGCGTGTCCGCTGACGGGATCGGCGAGATGCTAAAAACCCACGTCAAAGACAAGATTGGCAAATGGAAATACCCGCGTTGGGTCGAGGTGGTAGACGATTTGCCAAAAACGGCGACCGGTAAAATCCAGCGCTTTAAACTGCGCGAGGATACCCAATGACAGCCCCTTGGACTTCGGCGCCAGACGCACGCCTGCATGTCGGAGACGCAGACCTGGAATACGCCTGCTTCGGGCCCACCCCGGATCAGGCGCCCACACTAGTGATGTTGCACGAAGGTCTGGGCAGTCTGAGCCTTTGGCGCGATCTGCCGGAACGCTTGGCAGCTGCAACAGGCTGGGGCGTTGTGGCATATTCGCGTGCCGGTTACGGGCAGTCATCAACTGTGCCGCTTCCACGGCCAATGGATTATGCGGATCGCGAAGCCAAAGATGTTCTGGGTGCTGTGTTGGATGCTTTGGGTGTTGGGTCCTGTGTGTTGATGGGCCACAGCGAAGGCGCTTCGATCTGTGCCATTTACGCGGGCTCTGTGTCTGACATGCGTGTTCGTGGTTTGGTGTTGATCGCACCGCATTTCTTTGCGGACCCGCGCGGTTTGGCGCATATGTCGTCGGTGCGGAAGGCGTATGAAACTGGTGGATTGCGCGAGAAGATGGCGCGCCATCATGCTGACCCTGATGTTGCGTTTTTTGGCTGGCATGACCGTTGGACGCACCCCGATCAGGTTCGGTGGAATATCGCGGATTCAATCGACCATTGGCGTATTCCTGTGTTGGCTATTCAAGGATCCGAGGATGCCTACGGGTCTTTGGATCAAATCACAGAAATCGAAGATCGCATTTACGCGCCTCTTGAAATGCTGCTTTTGGATGATATTGGCCACATGCCCCAATTTGAAGCGCCAGACGTCACCCTGACCGCCATCACCGAATTTTGCACGCGACTGCAGGCGTTTGAGCAATCGCCATCACCCATTGTCTGACACCGTCCCTTGGCCGCCGCATGCGTATGTGCCGGGACAAAATGCGCGGCACCCCGAAGGGTGGTTTGATGATATAAAAGCGTCAGTTGCGTCGGACGCTGCCGTCCAAGACACGCAAGCATGGTCAGTGGGGCTCAAATACCTGCAAGCCGGCTATTTTTGGGAATGCCACGAAGTATTGGAAGCCGTTTGGTTGGCTTTGCCTGATCCATCGCCTGAACGGGATGTGACGCAAGCCATCATCCAGCTTGCCAATGCCCGCTTGAAACACCGTATGGGAAAGCCAAACGCCGTGTTGCGCCTGTGCGATATGGTTGATGCGCTTTTGAAAGGGCACGCAGGCACGATGCTGGGGTTGGATGTGCAAATGATTGCATCTTGGGTTCACCAAACCAGAGTAACGATTAGCAAATAATGCTTTAAAGTGCATAATTGTGTAGGTTTTGGCATCTCCAAGTGCCGCATTGCACTGAACTGTTGTACTATATTTCTCAAAATACAGGTTTGTGCGGAAGGCGGCCCATGACAAAGCGTATCGATTTTCAAACAGATCCAAGCCAATATCGGCATTGGCGGGTCGAATATGACGGCCCGATTGCCAATCTGTTTATGGATGTGGATGAAAACGCAGGTCTGTTTGAGGGCTACCAGCTCAAGCTCAATTCCTACGATCTGGGTGTCGACATCGAATTGGCAGATGTGGTGCAGCGTATGCGGTTTGAACACCCTGAAGTGAAGGTTGTTGTCATGCAATCGGGCAAAGACAAAGTGTTTTGTGCCGGCGCCAATATTCGCATGTTGGGCGGGGCCGCGCACAGCCATAAAGTCAACTTTTGTAAATTCACAAATGAAACGCGCAACACTTACGAAAAGGCCTTGACTGACAGCGATCAGAACTACATTTGCGCAATAAAGGGGGCCTGCGCGGGTGGCGGATACGAACTGGCGTTGGCATGCAACCACTTGATGTTGACCGACGACAGCGCATCGTCTGTGTCTTTGCCTGAAGTGCCGTTGTTGGCGGTTTTACCGGGCACCGGCGGGCTGACACGGGTCACCGACAAGCGGAAAGTACGGCGTGATCGGGCGGATGTTTTTTGTTCCGTTGAAGAAGGTGTGAAAGGCAAACGCGCCGTAGAGTGGGGTCTTGTGGATGAGGTTTTTGCCAACTCCAAATTTGACGAAGGGGTTAAAATGCGCGCCGCGGAATTGGCCGCGGGCCCGTCCAAGGCCGGAGCCGCAACAGGCATCGCATTGCCGCCACTGCAGCGCGAGATTTCGGAAACAGCTTTGACCTATTCAACGGTTTCTGTTGCCCTTGATCGGGCGGCCCACCGTGCGACGATCACGATAAATGGTCCAACGGATGATGCGCCGACCGATATGGGCGCATTCACCACATTGGGTGCACAGGCATGGCTTCTGCGGTGCGCCCGCGAACTTGACGATGCGATTTTACACTTAAGGTTCAATGAGTTGAAATTGGGTTTGATCGCGTTTCAAACTGTAGGTGATCCGGTCCGTGTCGCCGCACACGAAGCGCTTTTACTCAACAATTGCGATCACTGGCTGGCCAATGAAGTGCTGCAATATTGGAAGCGGGTTCTAAAGCGCGTTGATGTAACGTCTCGATCTCTGGTGGCTATTGTTGAACACGGCAGTTGCTTTGCTGGTCCCTTGGCCGAACTTTTGTGGTCGGCGGACCGCAGCTACATGATGCTGGAGGAATTTGACGACGATGATCGGTCCGAGGCCACCATCATGCTGACATCGGGCAACTTTGGAACATATCCGATGAGCAATGATTTAACCCGTTTGCAAACGCGTTTTTTGGGCAGCCCGGATGACGTTGACGCCTGTAAGGCGCAGCTGGCTGCGCCATTGTTGGCCCAAGACGCAGAAGCCCTTGGCCTTGTCACCTACGCATACGACGACATCGACTGGGAGGATGAAGTCCGCCTGTTCATGGAAGAACGCGCCAGTTTCAGCCCCGACGCGATGACTGGCATGGAGGCCAATCTGCGTTTTGCTGGGCCAGAGACTATGGAAACCCGCATTTTTGGCCGTCTGACGGCATGGCAGAACTGGATTTTCCAACGCCCCAATGCCGTGGGCGAGGAGGGTGCGTTGCAGCGTTACGGGACGGGCGTGCGTGGCACATACGACATGAAGCGGGTGTGATGCACCGTGCACTGCATGGGCGCAGTTGAGAATTTAATGAGATGAAACCGTAAGGTGTGGCTTGCCGCACCATGCCTCTGAGGAGATGATGATGGACTTGATGAACGTAAGCTATGACACGCAAATCCCCAACAATGTGGGCCTGTCCCAAGACAAGAAGGTTCTGAAAGCACTGGAGAAATGGCATCCCGGCTACATCAACTGGTGGAACGATCTGATCCCGCAGAATTTTCAGGACAGCATGGTTTACTTGCGCACCGCCGTTTCCGTTGACCCCAAAGGCTGGGCCAAATTTGATTACGTGAAGATGCCGGAATACCGCTGGGGTGTTTTGCTGGCCCCTGCTGTCGAGGGCCGCACCATTCCCATGGGCGAGCACTACGGCGAACCTGCGTGGCAGGAGGTGCCGGGCGAGTATCGCAACATGCTCAAGCGTTTGATTGTTATTCAAGGCGACACGGAGCCGGGCTCTGTTGAGCAGCAGCGCTTTCTGGGTCTGACCGCCCCGTCGCTGTATGACATGCGCAACCTGTTTCAGGTCAATGTCGAGGAAGGCCGTCACCTGTGGGCAATGGTCTATTTGCTGCAAAAGTACTTTGGCAAAGACGGTCGTGAAGAGGCCGATGACATGTTGGTCCGTTCTTCCGGATCCGACGATGCCCCCCGCATGTTGGGCGCGTTCAATGAAGAAACGCCTGATTGGCTATCGTTTTTCATGTTCACCTATTTCACCGACCGCGACGGTAAAATGCAGCTTGAAAGCCTTGCCCAGTCTGGCTTTGATCCTTTGTCTCGCACCTGCCGTTTCATGCTGACCGAAGAAGCCCACCATATGTTTGTTGGTGAAACCGGCGTTGGCCGCACCATTCAAGCAACGCTGGAAGCGATGGCTGCCAATGGTATCACCGACCCCTATGACATCAACAAAATCCGTGACTTAGGCGTCATCGACCTGCCGACTATCCAGAAAAAGCTGAACCTGCACTACACCCTGAGCCTCGATCTGTTTGGCCAAGAGGTCAGCACCAACGCTGCCAACGCTTACAATTCCGGCATCAAGGGCCGCTACATGGAGCAGCGCATTGATGATGACCATAAGCTGCACAATGACACCTATGCTGTGACCTCGATTGTCGATGGCAAGATTCTGACCGAAGATGTCCCCGCCCTGACCGCCATCAACATGCGCCTGCGCGACGACTATGTGCGCGATGCCTCTGGCGGTGTCGGGCGTTGGAACAAACTGATCGCAAAGTCGGGCGTGGAATTTGCGTTCAAAATGCCACATGAAGGCTTCCACCGCCAGATTGGCGTGTTTTCCTCTGTAGCGGTTGATCCCGACGGCAACATCATGTCGACAGACGAATGGACCAAGCGCCAACATGAATGGCTGCCCACCAAAGCGGATGGCGATTTCATCACATCGCTGATGAAGCCCTGCTTTGAGCCCGGCAAATACGCGACATGGATCGCACCCCCGAAGGTTGGCATCGACAACAAGCCCGGCGATTTCGAATATGTAAAGTTGCATATGGCATGACCCACCCCACGCCTTTCAAACAACACCTGATCGACCCGGAAATTTGCATCCGCTGTTACACGTGCGAAATGACGTGCCCGATAGGGGCGATCACCCACAACGACGACAATGTGGTTGTGGATGCCGACAAATGCAATTTTTGCATGGACTGCATCCCGGTTTGTCCAACGGGGTCAATCGACGAATGGCGGGTGGTCGATACACCCTATTCTTTGGACGCACAGTTCGAATGGGAAGAGCTGCCCGTTCAAGAAGACATCGCCCCGGCGCAGGGCACGGGCGACGGCGATGGCACGGATGATGTGATTGCCCGGCTTTTGGCGGAAGCACACGCAGGTGCCGGTGGTAAAGCCAAAGCACCGGCAACTGCGTCTAAACCAACTATCAACATGTACACATTGGGCAAACCTGCGACCGCCACAGTGCAGGGCAACTACCGTCTGACCGAAGAAGACAGCGACGGGGATGTGCGCCATATTATTCTGGATTTGGGATCGCTGCCGTTCCCTGTGTTGGAAGGGCAAAGCGTGGGTGTCATAGCGCCCGGTACCGACGCGCAAGGCAATCCGCATTTGCCCCGACTATATTCTGTGTCCAGCCCAAGGGATGGTGAGCGGCCCGGCTACAACAATTTGTCTTTGACGGTGAAGCGCGAAGACGACGGCCTGTGTTCAAATTTCCTATGTGATTTGTCCAAAGGCGACACCGTGCAAATCACAGGGCCATTCGGGGCGACATTTCTTTTGCCATCCGATCCGCAGGCACAGGTTTTGATGATATGCACAGGAACCGGATCCGCCCCGTTTCGCGCCATGACAATGCACAGACAGCGTGAAATGCCATCGGTTACAGGGGCTTTGTCACTGGTGTTTGGTGCCCGCAGTCCGCGGGATTTACCCTATTTTGGACCACTGAAAAAGGTGCCTGACAGCTTCTTGCAAAAGTCTTTTGCCTTCAGCCGAATGGGCGATGCCCCGAAAGTATATGTGCAGGATAAACTACGCGAGAATATGGATGATATCGCAGCTTTACTGTCCCATCCGAAAGGTCACATTTACATTTGCGGATTAAAGGCGATGGAAGCTGGTGTTGAGGAAGCACTGGGCGATATTTCCAGACAAGCCGGATTTGACTGGACTGAAAAACGCGATGAAATGCGTGACAACGGGCGGTATCACGTCGAAACATACTAGGCAGGTGCGCCATACCTTGCCTGCGACAACCCACCGCAGGCAGGGCGCTTTTAAAATTCGACCAGTTTTGTTGCCTTTTATCGGGTTTGCCACAGTTTGATATCTGCAAGTCAATCTAAACGGTTTGCGCTTTTGGAATACTTTGGTGCCGACACACATGACGCAAAATTTGGAAATCCAGCAGTCTGAAACCGACCGTGAAGTCGACGGTGGTGAGACGTTGATTATGCGCTTGGCGGGCCGTGTGCGTGCTGTGCGAAAAGAATTGGGTATGCCGCGCCGTGAACTTTCCGAACGATCCGGTGTTTCGCCGCGCTATCTGGCGCAGTTGGAAAGTGGCGAAGGCAATATCTCTGTTTTGCTGTTGCAGCGTGTTGCATCCGCGCTGAACACCCGCATCGAAGATTTGCTTAGCGACACCGGCGACACCACACGAGAGGCCCGACAGATCGCGCAGCTTTACCAAAACGCAGGCTCCGAAACCCAGGGCAAAGTGCGGCGTATGCTTGTTGTGCAAAACCCGCATGCACTACGGGCGCAACGTGTGTGTCTGATCGGTCTGCGCGGTGCCGGCAAATCGACGCTTGGACAAAAGTCGGCAGCGGCTTTGAACATCCCGTTTGTTGAGCTTAAATCGGAAATCGAAAGTCGCGTGGGCATGCCAGCTTCCGAAATCATGGAACTGTATGGCCAAGACGGATACCGCGCGATGGAATCCGAAGCGATAGAGGCCGTGGTTTCGGCGCACGACCGATTGATTATGTCTGTGGGAGGCGGCATCGTTGCGCAACCAAAGACGTTTTCGTTGTTGAAAACCTACTTCCATACGATTTGGGTGCGCACCAGTCCTGCGGAACATATGGCCCGTGTTCGTGCGCAGGGCGACTTGCGCCCTATGGAGGGCAATCCCGAAGCCATGGACCAACTGAAGGCGTTGCTCGCGGCGCGAAGCCATTTGTATGAAACGGCGCTGGCGCAGGTGGACACATCAAACAGGCCGCAACAGTCGTCTGTTAACGATGTTTTGACCACCATCGCGAAACATCGCTTTATCGAACAACGTGGACCGTGACATTTGAGATTTCACAAGTTGAAGACGTGCTTTGGGCGGCCTGTGACACGCTTTTGTGGTCTCATACGAATCCGTGGGAATTGGATGAAGCCCTTGTCGGGGCGGGCTTTCTGGTGGGGCCGTTGGAAATGCAGGATCACGTTGGCTTGCTGCACGTACTCAAACGCCGCAATGCATATCGTAGCCCTGTGTTGCCACGCATGGTCGCGGAAGGCCGTATCGGCAAGATAGGTGGCGTGGGCTTTTATCGTTACCCGGGTGGCGGCGGGGCGGTGATTGACCCGTTGATGGAAGATCTTATTCTGGAAGAGGCGCATTTTGCCAAGGTGACGCGCACCCCTATGAGCGATGCTGAAATTGTCCATTCTGTTCTAACGCCCGTTTCGGTTTTTCTTCGTGAAAAGGCAACGGATCCAATCGCCGTAGCGCGGCAATTGCAAATGAACATAGACGATTTAACCGAATTTTTAGCCCAAACCGCTTCTTAAAATGTACTCCCCTTAAAGGGGTGAAATCCATTGTTAACGGTTTCTGGTCTAGGTTCGGGGTTTGATGCGTGGTGATGCGCTACGCCGAACTGTTTTGGGAAGACCGTGTGATACGTGCGGCATATCTGTTGCTGGAAATTGGGCTGGGTTATCGCATGATAATGCCAACCATTAAGCACGTCTTAACAGCATTGTTCAGGTCGCCAAGATGACAGGTTTTTTTTCGGTTGGGGGGCGATCTTCAAGTGCGCTTGGGCGTCGCATGGTTATCTATATCTTGCTGGCCAACGCGTTTTTATCCTTGTTCGCTTCCAGCTTTCAACTTTATGCCAGCTACAAACAGGGGCGGGCGGAGGTCACCGCCACTGTGCAGATGATCGAAAGCAGCTTCAAACACGGCTTTGAAGAGGCATTGTGGCGATATAACTCCCCTTTGATAGAGGCGCTGTTGGAAGGCGTGCTGCACAATGAGGATGTGCAGTATCTGAAGCTTCAGTCGGATAATGGACAGATTTGGGAGGCAGGCGAATTCACCGGTGTAGACCGGACTGTCAGCGGCACAGTGGACTTTTTTCACGATGCAGACACCGCGCGTGAGGTGCCCTTGGGCAAACTGTTTGTCGGGGTAACTTTGCGTTCGGTGGAAACACGATTGTGGTCGCAGCTGTTTGTCATGCTGTTTTCAAATCTAGGAAAGACACTCTGCGCGTCTATGGTGATGCTGTTGTTGTTCGACCGCATGGTCACTCGGCATCTAGAAACGATATCTCAACATGTGTCGCAACGCGGTTGGTTTGACCGTCGAAAACCGCTGCAACTGGATCGAGCGCCCCATGAAACACGAGACGATTTGGACAACATCGTTGCTGCCATCAATGATGCACACAGGAAAGGGCGCCAGGACTTTGATAAGCTTCAGGCCGAAGTGCATCGCCGCAGAGTCGTGGAAACTCTGTTGCGGCAACGGAGCCAAGCGCTGGAAAATGCCAACGAAGAACAGGCGCAGTTCACTTATGCAATTTCCCACGACATGAAATCACCTGCGAATACGATCCAGATGTTGTTAAAAGAGCTGTTGGAAACCGAAGCCGATAATCTAAGCGAAGACGGCAAGTCCATGATTGCAGACGCCTGCCTAACGGTTCAACGGATGACGCTTCTGGTTGAAGATGTCTTGAAATATGCACGCACCGTTGGGGACGATCTGCAAGTTGAGGATGTCGATTTGAACGTGCTTTTGGCAGAGATTGTGCAAGATCTGTCGGGCGATATTGCCCAATCTAATGGGATTGTGGAAATAGGAGATCTTCCAAGGTTGCAAGGCAGCCCTTGGCAATTGCGGTTGCTGTTTCAAAACCTGGTTCAAAATGGCCTGAAATTTGCCACGCCGGGTGTGCCACCCCATGTCACTATCCGCGAAGTCTTGCCCAAAAAAAGGGACCGGATTCGCTTCTGTGTGCAAGACAACGGCATAGGTGTGGATCAAATTCACCATGAAAAGATTTTTGCACTGTTTCAGCGTCTGCACACCCACACCGATCATCCGGGGTCCGGTTTGGGTTTAACCGTATGTAAACGCGTGACCGCTAACCATGGTGGCACGATTTCGATGAAATCGCAGTCAGGCGATGGGTGTGCGATGACGGTTGAATTTCCGGTGGAGGGACGATGACTGAAATGATTAAAACGGTCATGTTGATTGACGATGAAGAAATTGACCAGCGCAATTACAAACGTATTTTGAACCGTTCCGGATGTGTGGAAAACATAATCTCGTTCAACTACGCCGACGAAGCTTTGATGTTTTTAAAGGAAAATCCGGGCCAAAATATCGACGTTATCTTCTTGGACATAAATATGCCCCGGATGAACGGTTTTGAATTCCTTGAAGAAGCCACTCAGGAATTGGGGGCTGATTTCGCCCGCATGGTCGTTGTGATGTTGACGACATCTATCAACCCTTCGGATCGACAAAGGGCACAAGCAAACCCTGTTGTGCGTGCATTTCTGGAAAAACCGATGGTGATGGACCATATCGGGTTTGTTGCAGGGCTGTTGAATGATGCGGACGCCGGCAACGACAACCCGACTTAGTGACGAACGCAAAGCTTTCAGGGTTAAGTGAGGCACAAAAAAGGGGCCGCAAAAAACTGCAGCCCCTTCTTAAAGTTTCTTAGGTGTTTAGGTCCAGGCGATTTCCGCAGGGCGGAACTCGAATGAGATATGGTGACCGCCGCCGACCAAACCTTCTTTGGTGTGGTTGTACAGGGAACGCCAGTAAGGCTGGATCGTAACGCCTTCTTCTTGCACCAATGCTTGACCTTTCATCATCAATGCGCGGCGCGCTTCGACGTCTGGCGTTGCAAGAGCTTCAGTTAGGATCGCGTCGAATTCGTCATTTGCCCAGCCAAATTCGTTCCATGCTTCACCGCCGCGGTATGCCAAAGCCCAAACCTGAACGCCCAACGGACGGTGGTTCCAGTTTGTGCAAGAGAACGGATACTTCGCCCAATCGTTCCAGAACGTAGAGCCTGGCAAAATGGTCCGTTTGACTTTGATACCCGCGTCACGCAATTGTGCCGCAACCGCATCGGTGGTGTCTTTGCGGTACCCAGCGTCAATCGAAATCAGCTCGTGTTCGAAGTCGGCCATGCCTGCCTCTTCCATCAACGCTTTTGCGCCTGCTGGATCGACTTTACGCGCTGGCAGTTCTGCATACTCGGGGTGCATTGGGCCAACGTGGTGGTTTTCAGCCTTTTCGCCGCGTCCGGTTACGCCCAGCTCCAACAAGATTTCGTTGTCGACAGCCATGGAAATCGCCTGACGAACACGTTTGTCAGCATATGGCGTTTTGCCATCAACTTCAGCCAGCTGGTTTGGACGTACAACAACGGTTGCAGCCGTCACCACAGAGTTGTTCACAAAGCCGTCCAACGTATCGAAGATATCGATGAATTCGCCTTCGATGGAATACGTCAGATCGATTTCGTCAGCTTCACCGGCGCTGACCCAAGCAGCGGGGTCTGTGCCGTAATCGATGTATTCGATGCGGTCCATGTAAGCGCCGTTGCCTGCGTTCCACCATGTGTGGTCTTCGTTGCGCACCAAGACACCTTTGACGCCAACTTCCAGAGATTCTGGCTTGTAGGGGCCTGTGCCAACTGGATTGGAAAGGGCTGTGTCTGCCGTGTAGGACGCAGGCACGATCGCTGCCGGATAGTCCGCCATACCAGGGATCAATGAAATATCTGGGCTTGGCAGGTTCAGCTTAACGGTGTGGCTGTCCACGACTTCGATGGCGCCGTCCAATGCTTGGTTTGTATCTGCGTCAATCAGTGTCGCAAACCGGCCGGCCATTGAGTTGCCTTCAAGGTCTTTGTCGCACCAGCCAGTGATGTTGCGTGCAACGTCTTCGGCAGTGAAATCGGAACCATCGTTCCATTTTACGCCTTTGCGGACGTTCAATGTGTAGGTTTTTGCGTCTTCGGACACTTCCCAGCTTTCCAGAAGCTGCGGTTGAAAGGTGCCGTCATTTTCATATGTGACCAGATATTCCAGCCAACCACGCGAGAAGTTCGCGATTTGTGACCAGTCATAGGTGCGCGGGTCTTTCAGGGCACGTACTTCTGTTTGATAGCGAACTGTGCCGCCAACTTTGTGTCCAGCAGCCATCGCAGGGCGGGCCGTGCCCAGCATTGCATAGGCTGTCGCGGCCGTGGCACCAAAGGCGCTGGCCAAAGCCAAGAATTCGCGGCGGCTTACTTCATCGTTTCCAGCTGTTTTCGCAGCATCCGTAATGGATGAATGCAAAGGCGTGCCAGTCCGTGTCAAAAACGTCATGTTCTTCCTCTCTGTAGTTGGCGCGGCCCTGGGGCTGGCGCCTGAAACGTGGGTGAGTGACCCACAGGTGCGGCAGTTGATCTGCCTTTGTTGCCACCCTTTTGGCGGATGATGCCCGGATAGTCGTCACACGGACGCGCGGCGTCAACCCTAACTTGGATCGCTGACGTCAGCTTACGCAGCCCGTTATGTACATCTTGGTACAAAAAACGGCATTTGCTTGGTCTGCACCGTCACTTGTGTCGTTGTGGCGTGGCTTAGGGGGTTTTTCGGGGCGCCAATTAAGATTTTCCAAAGGAAGACTGTTGGAGATTGAAATTTACAGTGTGTGTCCACCGCAAAACAACTTCATTTGGGCGGCTGAAACTCAAGAAACGCGTTTGCAAGTGGCAGCAGGGGGGCGCGACCCGCAACCAGATCCGCGGTCGATTCTGCATCAGAAATCCGCAATTTCGACAGGGGTGCGCTGTCCACATAAAGTGGATCTAGCCCCATGGCACGCGATGCGTTTGTTGTAATCAATGCCAACCAATCTTCGAATGGTGGGTCAAGATGCGCACTTAATGCTGCAAGGTTCAGAGCAGCCATTGGGTTGTGCTGCCCCAAAGGACAAAATGCATCCCCTACATTGTCGGACGCCACGCTTATCGCGACACCCGCATCGCGCAACTCTTGTAAACAGGTCAGGCCTCGGTCTTTGGGCGTACCAGCAATGCGACCTTGAAGGTACAAGTTTGTTGTCGGCAATGCGCAGATCGTGATCCCGGCTTTTTGCAATTTGTCCACAATACGAGAAAGGTCGGCTGGAGTTTTGCGGATCAAGCTAACGGCATGCCCACACAATATCGGTCCTTCAAAGTTGCAAGCAATTGCCGCGTCGGCGACCGTTTCAACGCCGTTCAGATCTTCAAGGCTTTCGTCTACATGAAAATCCAAAGGCAGGCCAAAGCGCGTTGCGGCATCAAACATATTGGTCAGTGCCTTTGCGATTTCAGGCTGTCCATGAATGAACGCGCCCAAGGCACCATTGCTCTGCGCGACAGCGCGGGCGACGGCGGTGCAATAGGATTCGTCCGCCATTTCGGTAACACCGGTAAGTGCGGCGCAGTGTACGTCCATCGGGGACTGCAACCCGAGATCGTTTATGACCGTCCACGCCAAAGGTGGTTCAGCTGTGTCCCCCCAATCGATATGGGTGCGCAGGGCCGCGCAACCGGCATCTTGTGCTTCGGCCAGACCACGCGATGCACGGGCGGCCAAATCGTCAGCGGTCCAATTTGCTTTGTCTTGGCGTTGGCGTTCAATTGCCTCCAACAGATCACCCCCGACATTGTCCATACGGAAAATGGAGTGGCATTTGTCCAAGTGGCAATGTGCTTCTGCCAATGCAGGCAAAACCATGCGGGGCGTTGCGGAAAACGCTGAATTCTGCAGGTGAACACGGCCACTGCTTTCGATATGCAAGTCACCTCGCAGGCAAGCCCCGGTATCGGTTCCGCCGAACCGCGCCGGGTGGGCAATCATGGATTTGGGCACCACAACATCGCACACAATCCGTGCCACCATTTATATACCCTTTCAGCGTTTTACTTCGGATTTTCAGTCGGGTGCGTCGGCATAGATGCCTTTGACCAACTTCCAACCTGTCCAGATCAAAGTTCCGCCAAAAAACAATCCGGCCACGCCTATGGTTTCAAACATGGCGGGCCCCTTTGGCATGCCGCGCACGGCCACCGCGCCGACCAAAAGTCCCAAACCCACGATCGAAAACCCAAGCCGAAACAAAAGCTCTGATCGGGTGGGTCCAAATTTTGGTTTGGTCATGGTCAGCCTTTCTTCAAAAGTCGACGGAAACTCCCGGAAGGTTCAGGGACTTCATCAAGTCGCGTAATTCCTGACGCGCTGCGATGTTTGAGATATTCAGTTGTTTGACGCCGATGTCCTTGAGGTCCAGTAGGGTCAGGCCGCGGGGGAAAAGTTCGCGGAAAATGACGCGTTCGTTAAAGCCCGGCGCGACCCTGAACCCGATACGCTTGGATAGCATCTGGATGGCGCGTTCCATTTTCTCTTTGTTGACCATACGCTGTGCGCCCAATCGGTTGCGCACAACAATCCAGTCAATGGGTTGCAATCCCGCTTGGGCGCGCAGCTGGCGGGCGTTCCAGACCATTTCAGAATAAACAGAAGGGCCTTTGATCTTATCGCCCGTGGCATCGATCCGCGCCAAAAGATCGAAGTCGATGAAACTGTCATTCAATGGCGTGACCAGCGTGTCCGCCAGCGAATGGGCAACCTGACTAAGGCGCGTGTGTGAACCGGGGCAGTCGATCAGGATGAAATCGCTGTCGGGTTCCAGCGTTGCAACGGCCGCAGATAACCGGTGATCATAGACGTTTTCACCCGGTTTCAGACTGTTGCTGTCAATCTCCGGAAGATCATGCACTTCGGGGGATGGCAAAGACAGGCCAGACTCTTTCATAAACTCGGCGCGGTTTTCCACGTATCGTCCGAATGTGCGTTGGCGTAGATCAAGATCCAACGCACTGACTTTGTGCCCCATGCGCGACAAAGCCGTCGCGACATGCATTGAAACGGTGGATTTACCCGCGCCGCCTTTTTCGTTCCCGACGACAATAATATGCGCCATGATCTGTCCCCTTCGCCGCGTGCCTTTGGGCCGCGCTGTGTACCAAACACAATATCGCGTCATGCTTGAACACACAGTTTCGCGTCATGTTGGGCATACTATATGTGGGGTATTGGTCTTTGGGAAGCGTCACATCGGCAATTGCATCGGCTGTAGATCGGTAAATTCCCGTAAAGCCAGCCGTAAGGGGGCCGCCGTTGTTGCATAGCGGTGCCAATCGCGGTTTGCAGTGTCTTTTGGCAAGTCGCAATGTGCCGACCAATTCAAGCCGCAGCGTTTCAAAACGGCATGAGCCGTGTGACCACCGGGACGACACAAGGCATCACCGGACACACCGCATATGTTGGCGTGTTGCGATTCCCAATGGCGCATCAAATTCGCACTGCGCAGTAAGTATGCCGCCAGATGCATCGGTGTGTGACGACAGCCCAGCGCCAGGTCGGGGCCATCGCTGCGGAACGTGGTCCAAGCTGTGTGCACGTGATCACGGGTCATATGCACAACCCGCGCCTCGGGCAGGGCGGCGGCCAGCAATCCTGACCAACGAAAATTCAAGCGCGTGCAATCTATCAGCACGTCAGCCCCATCCGCGGCCTGCCGCAAACCTTCGCGCAGTTGGGATTGCAGTACCAACAGGTCTTCACGTGTCACATCGAGGCGTTTTTCCTGTCTTAGATGACGTATAAAACGCGTCATAATGGTTTCTACGAAGGTCAATTGACGGGCAGCCCGGTTCAGTGAACCCTGTTCCAGAATACGTGCCATCGCAGCGACACCTGACCCCGGCAAACCCGTTACAAACAGAGGCAGGATAGAACTTTTGGTTGCCGGTAGCGGAGTGAACCGAAGCCGCATCAGCATGGTAAACAGCACACTGTCTTTGCTGCGTTTGTAGTTTGAAGTTGCTTGGGCGCACTTGTGATACGCCGAAAGGTGTTCCGCTGCACGGGTGGTGTCTTTGCGTTGATCAGATATCCGAAACAACGCCAAATGAGCGTTCGCTTTTTCGGATGAAGAGCTGCCTGTCCCTTCTATACAGGCACTTAGCCGATCTTGCGTCTTTTGCGGGCAGTGTTCGCCTGCCAATTGCGTTGCGGTCTTTACCAAAGCGATCGGGGTGTCCTTCTCTGCAAGCAGTTCTACGGCCCGCATTTGAAGGTTTGCCATGTCGTCTGCGGTCTTTGTCACATCACAAAGCCAGTCGAACGCCTGAGCGGTGATCGCCTTTTGCGCGTGCGCGACCGCCATAGCTTCCTTCTTACGACCCAACTGCATCAAAATGCGTGCCTTTAGCAAATCCGATGTTTCGGAATGCTCTGCCATTGCAAAATGTGCATCTTGGGGGGCGCCAGCGCTGAGTAGATTTTCTGCCAATGCATGCCAATGTGCTGCATGCGGGGCCAATGCGTGGGCGCGTTCAAAACACAAAGCGGCGCGCGCATTGCGCCCAAGCGCTGCCAAAGCACGCCCTTTGGAGGCCCAAAGATCATCTACGTCTTGGCTTGTTAGGGCCTTGTCAAACAAAGCAATCGCTTCGGTCAGTTTCCCGTCCTTCGTCAGGCAATCACCGCGCAAATGCAGCACCTGTGGGTTGAGAGGGGCCGTTAGGGTCAAGGTGTCGGCGATGACCGATGCCAATTCGGTGTGACCGGATTCTAGGTGCCGCCGTGCATCCTGGATTTGCGCCGCCAGATCAAGCGTAGGCATGATGGGCGGAAAAATATTATCAGTGCCGTGACGCGGGCGAGAGAATGGTTTCAAATTCATAGAAAGATGTGGCCCCCTGTGGCGTGTGACTGAGTCTCACTCTTGGGACAAATATTGGTGCATTACTGGTTACCAAATCGTCAAGGACCAACAAAAGAAGCGTCAAAAACGCACAAAGCGTCGCTTGTTTCCAAGCGACGCCTTGCAAAAAATAGCGATGGGAAAGGCTTAGAAGCCCAAACCTGCATATTTGTTTTTGAACTTGGAAACACGACCGCCAGTGTCCAACAAACGGCTGCTGCCGCCGTTCCACGCGGGGTGCGCAGAGGGGTCGATGTCCAAAGCCAATTGGTCGCCTTCGGCGCCCCAAGTGGATTTCATTTCGATCACTGTGCCGTCTGTCATTTTGACGTTGATCAGGTGATAATCGGGATGTGTATCTGCTTTCATCTGTCTGACCTTCAGGCTTTAGGGGCTTTGTAGTTTGTATCTTCTGCGATACGTGCGGATTTACCACGACGCGAGCGCAAGTAGTACAGTTTGGCGCGACGCACGCGACCACGGCGGACCACGGTGATGCTGTCGATGTTGGTGGAGAACAATGGGAACACACGTTCCACGCCTTCACCAAAGGAAATTTTGCGAACTGTGAAGGATCCGGCGATACCTTTGCCGTTGTTGCGCGCGATGCACACACCTTCGTAGTTCTGAACGCGGGTACGTGTACCCTCGGTCACTTTAAAGCCGACGCGCACGGTGTCGCCTGCTTTGAAATCAGGAATTTCTTTTCCCAGGGCGGCAATTTGCTCCGCCTCTAGCTGTGCAATCAGGTTCATCTGATGGCTCCTATAATGCTCAGGGTTTGCCCCCGAAGTGTTTGGTGCGATCCAGAGCTCTTTGTCTTCATCGGGTCCGAAACACATTCGCCCGCAAGAGGATAGGTCAACATTGCTTTGGTACCTTTGGGCTGCAAACAGACCGCGAAGAAGCGGAAACAGGACAAAGGGTCCGGTCACACAAAATGCGAGTCGGAACGGGCAGGGTATAGTTCCAAAAACGGGTTCGGGTCAAGGCCGCGCAGGCACCAGAGACGTCACGAGATCGCTTTGTAACATAATGATTTTAAGGGTGTCGGGATCTTATGTGCAAACTGGACGGGCAGGCTGCCGCATTCTTGTTGATCTGACCTGCAATTGTGCATGATAATCAAAGCCATGCTGTTCTAGATCACGGCGCATTTTATTTCAATCTGCTGTGACAGAACAATGCAGCACATAGTCCAGGTGTCGCTTATGAATGCATCGATCCCTCTTTTATTGTTTGTGTTTGCTGGGTTGTTTTCGCCCGGGCCAAATGTCGTCATGTTGACGGCGTCCGGGGCGCGGTTCGGGTTCAGGCGCACCTTGCCGCATCTTTTGGGCGTGCCAATAGGGACCGGGCTGTTGGCAGCCAGCAGCGCATTTGGAGTTAACGCGCTGTTGTTGGCGCTTCCAGCATTGAAACTGGTGTTTCAGATTGCGGCGGCCCTTTGGATTTTGTGGTTGGCGTGGCGCACTGCACAGGCGGGGCGGGCAGGGCGTGCAAAAGATGCAGGACAGCCGTTCACCTTTGTGCAAGCGGTACTGTTTCAGGCGGTAAACCCGAAGATCTGGGCGATTACCTTAGCCGCGTCCGCGGGTTTCGGAATTGGGCTGGCCCCACATATCGAGGCGCTCAGGCTGTTTGTGGTTTTTGCCGGAATAAACTTGTGTGTTTGCCTGTTTTGGACAACGGTCGGGCATCTGTTGTCTGGTGTCTTGCAGTCTGATGCCATCTGGCGTGGGTTCATGACCGTTATGGCGGCGTTTATGGCCGCCACAGTGGTGTTGATCTTTCTTTAACCCGAACACTATGGGACGTCACGCAACGGATTTGCGTCACGGTTCTTGGTGCAGCGGGCATTCCGCGATCTGCCAGATCATCCGGATTGATGGGTCCTGAAGGCAAGCCTATGTGAAGGCAAGCCTATGTGAAGGCAAGCCTATGTGTTGTTGGCCACCTACGTGAAGATTTACGTTGATCAGGCTTTGGCGGTGTTCCGCATCTCTTCATCGTGCAATTCTTTGGCGCGGGCAGGGGACACACCTAAAACGGCTTCGACGTGGTGCAACACGTTGTCTTCTTCTTCTTGTTCCAGCCCGTCAGCAAACACGACGGCCCACAGGGCGCGCAGGGCAGCTTCGGCTTCTTCCGTGCCGACCGCTTCTTTCAAAATGCCGGCCAATGCATCGGTGTCCTGCATGTGTTCTTCCAGCTTTTCACACTGGGCGCGCATTTTTGCGGCTTCGACCGGGTTCAGGTTGTGACGTCGGGCCAACACGCGGTCGATCACTTCGACTTCTTCAAACAGATAGGCACGGTCTGCTTTGGCGGCCTGTACCATCAAGGCGCCAACCACATGGGCTGCGTCCGCTGGAGGCAAAGGCGTTTCATATTTTGTTGGATTTTGGATGAAAGCGAGCAGTCGTTCAAACATGAAAGGGGCCTGTAAATGAGCGTTTTATGCAGGCTAGCGATTGTTGTGAAGCATAGCAAACAAAGTGTTAACAACCTCGCAAAAAGGTTAACGCCAAAAGGTTAACGCACGGGCATCCCACCGCTATTTTTCCGGCTTCGTGCGTTTTGCCCATAAGTCGGGCCTGCGTGTTTGCGTCAAGTTTTCTGACATCTCCTGACGCCATTGTTCGATTTTAGCGTGATTTCCAGACATCAAAACCTGCGGCACGTCGCGTCCGTTCCATGTGGCGGGGCGGGTGTATTGTGGATGCTCCAAAAGGCCGTTGGAATGGCTTTCCTCAACGGCGCTGTCGGCGTTTCCCAAAACGCCTGGCAACAGGCGAACCGTGGCGTCGATCATGGCCTGCGCTGCGATTTCGCCGCCGGTCATAACAAAATCTCCCAGCGAAACCTCCATGACATTGTAGTGTTCAAGCACACGTTCATCGACGCCCTCAAAGCGGCCACACAGGATCGTTACACCATCGCACCGCGCCCATGATTGCGCCATTTTCTGGGTAAACGGCACACCGCGTGGTGACATATAGACCACCGGTACGCGACCCTTGGAATGGGCATTGGCAGCTTCGATTGCTGGCCCCACGACGTCGGCCCGCAACACCATGCCCGCGCCTCCACCAGAAGGCGTGTCGTCGACGTTTTTGTGTTTCGTTAGTCCAAAGTCACGCAAGTTATGTGTGTGCAACTGCCATTTGCCGTCTTGCAATGCACGCCCCGTCAAACTTTCGCCCAATACACCAGGAAAAGCGTCTGGAAACAATGTGATGACACGGGCTTGCCAAACACCGGCAAGATCTGGAACTTCGTCCATCAGGCTGCTTGGGGTCATCGTGGCGCGAATTGATTTGCGGCCAAATGACTTTGGGGTGTTTGCCACGGTTCGGGCCTTTCTAGATAGGGTCACGCAACCTGTTGGCCATAACATCAATGCCGCGCGGAACTCAAAGCTTTCTTGATGCGGTCCAAAGCCTGTGGGCTAGGCTAAAGAACGCCGTCGGGGGGATCAGCCACAATGCGGCCCGCGTCCAGATCCACAGTTGGAACCGCAGCCAGTGTAAATGGCAACAAAATCGTGGCGCTTGATCCGGGGCTCTGAATTTCCAGCAAGTCTGTCGCACCATGATTTTGCACGGATTTCACGGTGCCAATCAGCGTGCCACCGGTGTCTGAAACCGTCAGCCCCACAAGATCGGAATGATAGTATTCGTCGTCGGGCAGGCTGGGCAGTTGCGCGCGCCGTGCAAACAACTGGGTGCCTTTCAGCGCATCGCCTTGCTCTTTGGTCTTTACCTCGACCAAACGCGCCACAAAGCCGTTTTTGATGGGGCGGATCAAGGACAGATGGAACACGTCGACGCCGTGTTCGCAGGTCAAAGGGCTATAGGTTTCGATGTCCTCGGGGGTCGCGCAAAAGCTTTTGATGCGCACTTCGCCCTGTACGCCATATGAGCCACTGACAGCGCCCACACAAATCATTTCATCTCTCATTGAAGCGTTCCTTCGCACAGGCCTTTGATCATTTCTCCGCCCTTGGCATCGCAGTCCAGGCCATCGTTGTATTGCTCATATAGGACACCCGCAACAAAGGCGACTGCAACAAAGATGATGGTGCGGATCATGCGAAACATGGGTCACCGTGTCTCAATGTTAAGGGCAGTTTGGCGGGTTTCCCAGCCTTTGGTCTGAAGCTCTGGCGTCGTCGAATTCTCTTCGGGCCATCCGATGCACAAATAGGCAATAAGCGACCAGTCTTCAGGCACATCTAAATCCGCAGATAACTTCGAGGCGTCAAGAATGGACACCCAGCCCATCCCAAGCCCAAGAGAACGGGCCATAAGCCACATCAGATTTACAGCACCAACAACAGAATAGCGCCGCATTTCAGGCATGGTTGTTGCCCCCAAGCCCGAGCCTTTGGATGTCGCATCATCGCAAAAGACTGCAATATGTTCCGGGGCTTCTTGCATGCCGGACAGCTTCAAACCCGCATAAAGCTCGGCTTTTTCGCCGGTATAGCCGTCGAGTGCTTTTGCATTTGCTGTCTGGTAATTTTCAATAGCTTTGGTGCGCATTGCGGCGCTTTGAATGCGGACCACACGCCAAGGTTCTGACAGACCCACCGAGGGGGCCAATCGGAAGGTGTCGAGGCATTGCATCAGCAACGCCTCGTCCACGGGATCGGTGCGAAAACGCCGCACATCGCGGCGCCACGCCAAAAGGTTTTGAAACTGGTCGCGGAAGTCTTGTGAAAAGGCATCCATGCCAGCTGACCTTCTGATTACTCTGCAGCTTCTTCCGCAGGTGCTTCTTCGGCAGGGGCTGCTGCTGCTTCTGCGGCGGCTTCTGCTTTTGCAGCTTTTTCTTCAGCGCGATCTTGCGCTTTCTTGTGCGGTGTACCCTTCTTGGGGTTGTTACGCTCGACTTTTTCCTTCACGCCAGCCGCTTCCAGCATACGTGCGATACGGTCAGTTGGCTGTGCGCCTTCACCCAACCAGTATTGAACGCGTTCCATGTTCATTTTCACGCGCTCTTCGCTGTCTTTGGGCAGCAGTGGGTTGTACGTGCCGAGCTTTTCGATGAAGCGGCCATCGCGTGGCATGCGGCTGTCTGCTGCAACGATACGGTAAAACGGGCGCTTCTTAGAGCCACCGCGGGCGAGGCGAATTTTCATAGCCATGGTATTGATTTCCTTAGGATTTAGATTGGTGTGATTTGTGGTGCTGAATGACTTCAGCGATGATGAAGTTGAGAAACTTCTTGGCAAATTCCGGATCTACGTCGGCCCGGTTTGCCAAATCTTCGAGACGTGCGATCTGGGTGGCCTCGCGGGCCGGATCGGACGGGGGAAGGTCGTGTTCGGCTTTGAGTTTCCCCACAGCCTGTGTGTGTTTGAACCGCTCACCGAGGGTGTAGATGAGGATCGCGTCAAGGCGATCAATGCTTTCGCGGTGCTCTTTCAGCACGGCGGCAGCGCGGTTTACAGCGTCAGTCATTTGAGGCCTCCTTGGGTGCAGGATGTCGCCATATTGCCATGGGTCCAAACCGTTCATGCGTGAAAGTGCCGTCCGGACGCGCACCAAGGCGCTTGGCTACGCGAACAGACGCCTCGTTGCCGTCGGCGATCATGCTGATCAAAGTTGTCCATCCCAAGGTAGAGTAAGCATATGCGCGCACCGCTGCACCGGCTTCGGTGGCGTAGCCTTTGCCAGACGCGCCATCGAACAGGTCCCAGCCAAGCTCATTCTCGGGAAACCCTACAGGGTTCCACAAACCAACGATACCGACCGTGGCTCCTGTTTCCTTTTCGACAAGGCTGAAGCGCCCAAAGCCCTTCAACTGCCAATGGCCGGCTTCTTGCATCAAGATCCGGTAAGCCTGTTCACGCGGCAAGGGCCCCCCGACAAAGTTGGATCGTTCAGAGGCGTAAAACGCTGCGAACACGTCAAAATCGGCCTCCGTGGGTCCACGAAGGGTCAATCGCTCAGTGTGCAGCGTAGGTATGGAGGCCAAAGCCGTCATTTATTTCTTTTTTCCAAAGCCGGACAGCCCAGAAGGCAGGCCCATTCCGCCACCCATACCGGGCAGCTTGCCGCCCATGCCCATTTGTTTTGCTGCAGCTTCCAGCGCTTTGGGGTCCATCTGGGAGGGGTCCATGCCGGCGGGCATTCCGCCTTTGCCCATCATCCCCTTCATGGCCTGCTTCAGCATGCCACCTTTGCCCATTTTGCCCATCTTTTTCATCATGTCGGACATTTGGCGCTGCATTTTCAGCAGCTTGTTCAGGTCGGACACTTCCATCCCCGCGCCGCGCGCGATCCGCTTTTTGCGGCTGGCCTGCAGAATCTGAGGATTGGCGCGTTCTTTTTTCGTCATGGACTGGATCAGGGCGATCTGCTGCTTCAGCACTTTGTCGTCGAACCCGGCCTCTTCGACCTGTTTGGCCATTTTACCCATGCCAGGCATCATGCCCATCATGCCCTGCATACCGCCCATCTTGATCATCTGCTCAAGCTGCATTTTCAGGTCGTTCATATTGAACATACCCTTGGCCATGCGCTTCATCATCTTTTCGGCTTGTTCAGCCTCGATGGTTTCCTGGGCCTTTTCTACCAGCGATACGATGTCGCCCATGCCAAGGATGCGGCCTGCGATCCGTTCAGGCTCGAACGTTTCCAGCGCGTCCATCTTTTCGCCAAGACCAACGTATTTGATGGGCTTGCCTGTGACGGCACGCATGGACAATGCGGCACCGCCGCGACCGTCGCCGTCCATGCGGGTCAGGACCACGCCGGAAATGCCGATGCGGTCGTCAAAGTTTTCGGCCGTATGCACAGCGTCTTGACCCGTTAGACCGTCAACCACCAAAAGCGTTTCGCGTGGATCGGCCACGTCGCGTACGGCTTTGACCTGTTCCATCAATTCTTCGTCGATAGACAAGCGACCTGCGGTGTCGAGCATATAGACGTCGTAACCGCCCATGGCCGCTTGGGTCTTGGCGCGTTTTGCGATTGCGACAGGCGCTTCGCCTTTGACGATAGGTAATGTGTCGACGCCGATCTGGTTGCCCAAGATGGCCAATTGTTCCATGGCCGCCGGACGGTTTACGTCCAAAGACGCCATCAAGACCTTTTTGCCGTCACGCTCTTTCAAACGTTTCGCAAGTTTTGCGGTTGTGGTCGTTTTACCGCCGCCTTGCAGACCGACCATCAGGATCGGGGCAGGGGGATTGTCGATTTTCAACGCACCGGGTTCGCCTTCACCCGTTAGCGTGTCGATCAGCGCGTCATGTACGATTTTGACGACTTGTTGGCCGGGGGTTACGGATTTGGTGACCGCTTGGCCTGTGGCCTTTTCCTGAACCGCTTTAACAAAGTCACGGGCCACCGGCAGCGAGACGTCGGCCTCAAGCAGGGCCACACGCACTTCGCGCAGGGCCGTTTTCACATCCTCTTCGGACAACGCACCCTGTTTGGTGAGGCGGTCAAAGACGCCGGAGAGGCGTTCAGATAGGTTCTCAAACATGGGCCATGGCCCCCTTCGGTTCGGTTGCTGGATCACCCCGATGTAGGGACCCAAAGCGGAATACACAAATACCCCTGTGGGCGCGACGCGCTGACAGGGGGCGATCCTTGATATCAAGGACCGGAAGATCGAAGCTTCCGGATGTTGTGGGTCGTTTAGGTGGATGCGTCTACAGAGTCAACCGCCGCGATGCGCATCAAGCCATGTGTTTATAATGTCTGCGATGTCTTGCGCACCGTTCCCGCTTTGGAAGCCTTTGCGCAGCGGCACGTCACCATCAGCTGTGACCAGAATCGGGCGAAACGTGGTGATAACGTCGCCTTCTTGCCGGAAACGTTCCACCGAAGCGTGTTTGATGGTTTGCGTTGCAACGTCGGTCTTGAAGATACGCGCCAAATTCTGGGATTGAATGCTGACTGTTTCAGGTGTGACGACAATCTGTGTGCGCTGCACCACAAGCAGCACTGCAATAGGCAACACCAACACCGAGACACCAGCGATGAATGCGCCCAAAAGCCATTGGCGGTGATAGAGCAGCACAAGCACCGTTCCAATTGCGCCGAGCGATACGACCGACATCAGGATGCCCAGAACCCAAGGGGTCTGGGACAGTACAAGCTGTTCCGCGGTGTTTTCGATGACCTTCATAGGGGGCACCCTATGGTTGGGTGGCGTGCAAAGTCAAAGCGCAAGCCATTGCAAATGCGAACGAAGTGTCGGTAGGTTGGGGTGCGTTGTGAATTTGTGCACATGAGGGCCTGAATGGACAATTGGGACGAGATCAAAACCGCTTATCAGGTTGCCCGCAAAGGCACGGTCAGTGGTGCGGCTGATGTTTTGGGGGTGCATCATGCCACCGTCATTCGTCACATCGATGCATTAGAGGGCCGTTTGGGCGTTAAGCTGTTTCAACGGCACGCCCGCGGGTACACCGCGACAGAAGCCGGCGAGGATCTGTTTCGTGTGGCGCAAGCCACGGATGACCAGTTCAGCCAATTGGTGGGACGCATCAAAGGACGGGGCACGGATGTGTCGGGTGAGCTGGTAGTGACCTCTTTGGTGTCACTGGCCCCCAGTATGGCGCCGCTGCTGACGGCTTTTCAACAAGAACACCCTGATGTGATTGTCCGCTACCTGACAGGTGAACGTCTGTTTCGGCTTGAATACGGTGAAGCCCATGTGGCTATCCGCGCGGGCAATGCGCCGGATCAACCCGACAATGTGGTGCAACCTTTTGTCAGCCAGCGCATGGGGCTTTACGCAAGCCGTGGCTATGTTGCGAAACACGGCATGCCGACAGGCATCGAGGACTACGGCCAACATCGGTTTGTGGGCCACGACAACGATGACAGCCGTGCGCCGTTCAACCGCTGGCTGCGCGAAAAAGTGCCTCAGGCGGCACTGACATTCCGCAGCTCGGATGTACGTGCCTTGGAACAAGCGGTGATCGCGGGGGCGGGCATTGGATTTATGGGTGTCAACGAGGCAGAAAAAAATCCTGATCTGCTAGAGGTGTTTCCCCATCAGGAAGACTGGTCCGCCCCTTTGTGGCTGGTCACTCATGTCGATTTGCACCGGACAACAAAAGTGCAGGCGTTTTTGAATTTTCTGAAAGAGCATTCCAAATCATGGGGCAATTGACTCCGTCGCAGCAGGGCCATTTGGCGATGCTGTGTTTTTCGATGTTGGTTGCGGGGTCCTTTTCGTTGGGGGCGATGGCTGCCAATGAAATTGCACCGGGCGCGTTGAATGCAGTGCGTTTTGCGATTGCGGGCCTTGTGATCGGGATTGCGGTACTGGCAAGCGGTACGCTGACACGCGCTGCGTTTCAGGCCCCGTGGCGCTATGTGGTATTGGGGGCGCTGTTCGGGACGTATTTCGTGCTGATGTTCGAAGGGCTGAAAACGGCGCCTCCGGTTTCTGCGGCGGCTGTATTCACTTTGATACCGATTATGTCCGCAGGGTTTGGCTATGTTCTTTTGCGCCAGATCACGACACCGCGTATGGCGTTTGCCTTGGCGATTGGCGGGGCGGGCGCCCTTTGGGTGATCTTCAAAGCAGACCTGCGCGCGTTGATGGCCTTTGAAATAGGGCGTGGGGAAATGATCTACTTTGCAGGCTGTGTGGCGCATGCAATTTACACGCCGATGATCCGTAAACTAAACCGTGGGGAACCTGCGGTGGTGTTCAGTTTCGGGGTTCTTGTCGCAGGCTGTGTGCTGTTGACGGTCTACGGGTGGTCCGATTTGCGCCAAACGGACTGGGGGGCGTTGCCGCCGATTGTCTGGATCACGATTTTCTACGTATCTGTCTGCGCCAGCGCGGCAACTTTTGTTTTGCTGCAATTCGCATCCTTGCGCCTGCCGTCTGCCAAAGTCATGGCCTACACGTATCTGACGCCCTCATGGGTCATTTTGTGGGAAATTGCGCTGGGCAATGGTGTGCCGGTGATCTGGGTGTTGGGGGGCGTTATTCTGACGGTGGTGGCGTTGTCGCTGCTTCTTCGGGAAGACTAAGTTCGCCTTCCAAAAACCGTTCAAAGGCATCCAGATGCACGGGTTCGAACTGGCCAAAGCCTTGCATCCAGACCGATGCGCTTTTCATGGCGTCAGGTTCGAGCTTGCACCACTTGACGCGGCCGCGCTTTTCCTGCGCGATCAGGCCGGCGCGGGTCAGGATGGTGAGGTGTTTGGAAATGGCCGCCAACGACATGTCAAACGGGTCGGCCACGTCTGTCACGGCCATGTCATCTTCCAACAGCATAGTCAGGATCATCCGGCGGGTCGGATCAGCAAGAGCTGCAAAAATCGTATCGAGCGTCATGGCCATGTCGCAACCATACCGGCAGGGCGCCGCGGGCGAAAGGTCACAAACCGGGATGGCGCGTTTTGCGCGACGGATATTCAAAGCGCAGTGCCTCGATCTGGGCGGATGTTAACCCAATATCGCGGGCCTGCGCATCTGAGATATGGCGTAGGGCGCATGGGCCAGCAGGTTTAGTAGCGGTCCATAGACGCTTTATCGTTACAAAAAGAGACCGGCCGCGCGAAGGCGCAGTTTGAACGAATTGAGGCATTTGAAACCTATTTATATGGCGTATAGGTTAGGAATGCGGGGTTTTTCGAAACAGTTCAACGCTCATTCCTTGACACAACTTGTGCTTAAAAGGCACATATGTGAAATGTCACGCAACTTGCCCCCCTTGAACGCCCTTCGCGCCTTTGAAGCCGCTGGGCGGCACCAAAGCTTTACGCGGGCCGCCGAAGAACTCAACGTGAACCATTCTGCGATCAGTCGCCATGTGCGCGGACTTGAGCACCGTTTGGGGGTGCATCTGTTTCGGGACTTGCCGCGCGGTGTAGAGCTGAGTGATGAGGGGCGTGCGTATCTGGGGCGGATCACAGCAGCGTTGGATATCGTGGACGACGCCACCGAGGATTTGGCCGAAACCCCCGAGGGGCGTGTCACACTGAACAGTGAACCACTTTTTGCGCAAAAGTTTATTGTGCCGCGCATGGGCGCTTTTCAGGTGGCGTTTCCCAAGATCGAACTGCGCTTGGAAGCATCCCATGATCTGGCAGATGTCGATCGCTATGAGGCGGATTTGGCTGTGCGGTTTGCCCACCGTGGGACATTGGATCTGCCGTCGGACGTGTTAAGCGATGGCCGGATTTTTCCGTTTGCCGCACCTTCGCTGTTGAAGGGAAAGGTTTGGACAGCAAAAGACATCCTTGCAGCGCCACGGTTCCGGGACCGGCGCGAAGACACTTGGCAAAAATGGGCAGTTGCTGCGGGCGCACCTGTTCCAGCATCCGAAGAAGGGATGTGGCGGTTGCGTGCAAACCTTGCCGTCGAAGCCGCTTTGGAAGGTCAGGGAATATATCTTGGGTCGCAAGAGTGTGTGGCCCATGAAGTCGCCGCCGGACGATTGGTTCAGTGTTCTGACGTCAGCCTGATTTCGGGGGCGTTTCATTTGGTCTGTGCCTCGCAGGGCATTCGGCGCCGCGCAGTGCGTCAGGTGCGCGCATGGCTTCTGTCTCAAACCTTGCAATTCCGCGATACCGGAGAAGATCAACCAAACGGTTGAATAACCAGAAACAGGATTTTTGGCCAAAACCAGAGCTGCGGCAGAATAACGCCCTGTTGCGACGTGTCAAAAATATAACTGTAATTCAAAGACTTGGTTAGTTTTTGCATCGCGTTTTGGTGCGGTTGACTCGCATCTGTGCCCGACGTACCTATGCGCCGAGATTTCCAACTGGGGAAAACCGCGTGCCTGACACTGACCGACAGCAGCGACTTGAGCAGCTAGAGGAAAAACTGGCAGCCGCGCAGCAGGCTCAAGAACCTGCGCCTCGAAAGGAAGAACACTATTCCCAAGCGCAGCACGCGTGGCGGATGGTGGTGGAATTGGTGGCCGGTCTCGGGATCGGTTTCGGCATGGGGTACGGGCTGGACTGGCTCTTTGGGACGCTTCCCATCTTCATGCTGATCTTCACCTGCTTGGGGCTTGTGGCCGGGGTCAAAACGATGATCCGCAGCGCGCAGGAGCTTCAGGACCGACAAATGGCCTATGAGGCCGAACAAGATACGGCGGACGATGTTCGCACGGTTAAAGACACTGCGGGCGATCCCCGCAAGGATGAGGGAGCCTGAGAATGGCAAGCGAAGCGACAGCAGGCGGCGGGTTGGAATTCCACCCAATGGACCAGTTCAACATCGAGGCGCTGTTTGGCGGCCCGATCACTTGGTACACACCTACAAACGCAGCTATGTGGATGATTTTGGCCATTGTAGCCGTGATTTGCCTGATGGTCCTGACCACATCCAACCGTTCAGTGGTTCCATCGCGCGGCCAATCCATCGCCGAGCTGGCGTATGGTTTTGTCTACAAGATGGTTGAAGACGTTACAGGCAAGGACGCCATCGGCTACTTCCCCTACATTATGACATTGTTTATGTTCATCGTCTGCGCCAACTTCCTTGGTCTGATCCCAGGTTCCTTCACGCCAACGTCGCACTTCGCTGTGACAGTTGTGCTGGCTATGGCGGTGTTTTTGACAGTCACCATCGTGGGTTTTGTCAAAAACGGTGCGGGTTTCTTGGGCCTGTTCTGGGTTGCTTCGGCACCTCTGGCCTTGCGCCCGATCTTGGCGATCATCGAAATCATTTCTTATTTCGTGCGCCCCGTCAGCCACTCCATTCGTTTGGCAGGCAACGTGATGGCGGGCCACGCGGTGATCAAAGTGTTCGCGGGCTTCGCAGCAATCGCAGTGGTTAGCCCCGTCGCAATCCTTGGCATCACAGCAATGTACGCTTTGGAAATCTTGGTGTCCTTTATCCAAGCTTACGTTTTCACAATTCTGACGTGTGTCTATCTGAAAGACGCGCTTCACCCGTCTCACTAAGTACAACGGGCGGACGTGCTGTTCGCTCTACTCTATCACTCAACATTCCATCGTAAGGAGAATTCTCATGGAAGGTGAACTCGCACACATCGGCGCAGGCCTCGCAGCAATCGGTTCCGGCGCAGCCGCGATCGGTGTTGGTAACGTTGCCGGCAACTTCTTGGCAGGCGCGTTGCGCAACCCATCTGCTGCAGCATCCCAAACAGCGACACTGTTCATCGGTATCGCGTTTGCAGAAGCTTTGGGGATCTTCTCGTTCCTCGTCGCTCTGCTGTTGATGTTCGCCGTCTAAGACCGCTTCAAAATACCGGTGTTTGCGCGTTCGCGCTGGCACCAGTTCCTTACGGTCGGGCGGTGCGCTCACGCGCATTGCCCGATGTAATGACAGCCCGTTTGGGCGTTTTGACCGGAGACCGAGATGGCAACCGATACAACTAGCGCAGCTGAAGGTGCCGCCGCAGGGCCAGGCATGCCGCAGCTGGACTTCTCGACATGGGGCAACCAGATCTTCTGGTTGGTAATCACCCTGATCGTGATCTACTTCGTTCTGTCCCGCATTGCGCTGCCGCGTATTGCGTCGGTTCTGGCTGAACGTCAGGGAACGATTACAAATGATTTGGCTGCCGCAGAGGACCTGAAGTCCAAAGCTAAAGCCGCCGAAGCTGCCTACGACAAAGCGCTGGTTGATGCCCGCGCCGAAGCAGGCCGCATCGTGGCAGAAACCAAAGCCGGTATCAAAGCCGACTTGGACGCAGCCATTGCCAAGGCGGACGAACAAATCGCCGCCAAAGCAGCGGAAGGCGAAAAAGCCATCGCAGAAATTCGTGCAGGGGCTTTGGACAGCATCAAAGATGTTGCCAAAGATACTGCAAAAGAAATCGTTGCAGCAATGGGTGGCAAAGCAGACGCCAAATCCATCACAGCCGCTGTGACCGCACGGATGAAAGGGTAATCAGATGCGTACAGTATTCACCGCTCTGACCGCCGCCATTGCTGGTCTTTTGGCCAGTCCGGCATTTGCCGCGTCCGGTCCTTTCTTTTCGTTGAAGAACACTGATTTTGTTGTGACCCTCGGGTTCATCATTTTCATCGGTGTTTTGTTCTACTTCAAAGTGCCCTCAATGTTGGGTCGTATGTTGGATGCGCGTGCCGATGGCATCAAATCCGAGATCGACGAAGCCCGAAGCCTGCGCGAAGAAGCGCAAACGCTGCTGGCAGACTACGAGCGGAAGCAAAAAGAAGTACAGGCGCAAGCCGACCGTATCGTTGCGTCCGCAAAGGAAGAAGCCAACGTTGCAGCGGAGCAAGCCAAAGAAGATCTGGCCAAGTCTATCGAACGTCGCTTGGCGGCTGCCGAAGACCAGATTGCGTCCGCTGAAGCCTCTGCTGTGAAAGAAGTAAGGGATCAATCCATCGTTATCGCGGTCTCCGCGGCGCGCGATGTGATCGCCAAGCAGATGACGGCAGCAGACAGCAATGCGCTGATTGACGATGCGATTTCACAAGTCGGGTCTAAACTGCACTGATCGCAGCCCTCTTGACGCTACATAAGACCCGGCCAATGTGCCGGGTTTTTTTTGTGGGGATGTGTCCCTTTTGGGTCCTGCAGCACGGAAGCCTTCGTGACAAAGGGCCTAGGGCTTGCTTTCCTCGTGATCCAACCGCAGCCGTGCGACATCTTCGTTTCTGTCTGCCCGTTGCTGATCACGTAAGCTTTTTTCGACGAAATCCATATGTGCATGAACGGCCGCCTTGGCGCCTTCCGCATCGCGCGTTTGCAACGCGTCATTGATAGCGCGGTGTTGATCCAACAGAACGGATCGCGTGGTCTTCTGGCGGAACATCACTTGGCGGTTGTAGAACACACCGTCGCGCAAAAGCTGGTACATCGACCGCATCATATGCAGCATAACCACGTTGTGGCTAGCTTCGATGATGGCCATGTGAAATTGCGCATCCAGTTGTGCCTCTTCGTCGGAATTGCGTTTGGTGTGGGCGGATTCCATTTTCGAGAACACCGCTTGTACCACCTTCAAGTCGGTTTGTGATCCAAGACGCGCGGCCCGTTCAGCAGCCAGACCTTCCAGATCGCGCCGGAAAGACAGATAATCGAATACGGCTTCGTCGTGTCGCGCAAAAAGCTGTGTCAATGCGGGGGCGAAGGCGGATCCAAGAACGTCCGCCACATACACACCGGCGCCCGGTTTCGCGGCCAATAGACCGGAGTCTTGAAGCGCTGACAAAGCATCACGCAGGGAAGGACGCGACACGCCCAAGCGCTCAGCCAATTCGCGTTCGGGGGGCAATCGCTCTCCGGGCCGGAGGACACCGCGCAGGATCAGTTCCTCGATCTGCCGCACGACTGCACCGGATAGTTTTTCGGGTTGGACCAGTTGGAAGGGCATATAATCTATCCTTGATTGGTAAAAATATATGACCAACGCGCCAATAGGGCAAATTGATTTGCGACAATAGCACGGTGCAGAGCGTCTTTTATGCGAATCGCACCCTGTCGCAGAAAGTTCACTAATCGTTAACCAACATCAGGCCACAGTTTGGCATGGCGAAATATATTCTCTTTACCGTGCTCGTGTTCATTCTGGCAGCTTGTGACACGCCCAGCCCACACTTTGCGGGACTGCCTGCCACTCGGGTCACTGTTGATGGATCAACCTTTGATGTGCGTGTCAAAGCGTTGCAGGCCGAAGCGTTGCGTACCAATGCGCAATATGCGCCACGGCTGGGACCAATCGGGGACCGTGCCACAGTGGCAATGGAACAGGTCAGCGGTTGTAAGGTCGCACGGATCACCGGAGATGCAGCGCTTGTGCGCGGGTATCTGGATTGCGGGGCAGGGGCCAAGGAAGTTCCCGAAAGGGCGCCGGTGTCTTACGATTGCTATTCCATTGACGGGATCGGCAACGATGGTGACTTCACCGTTCAATGTGACCCATACTAAGGTAACACCCCACTAAAACCGCAATATATTGTGGATAAGTCGCGCAATGCCGCTGATGGTTGTGTCCAAGCGTTGACAGACCCCGCACTGTACCCCCACCCTTTGGACGATATTGGAATCACCCAAAGGACCTTCGTTGCGCTTTTCGAAACTCAGGCTGACAGGCTTTAAAAGCTTTGTTGATCCAACCGACCTGATCATCGCAGATGGTCTAACAGGGGTTGTTGGACCAAATGGCTGTGGCAAGTCCAATTTGCTGGAAGCCCTGCGTTGGGTGATGGGGGAAAACCGCCCCACGGCGATGCGTGGTGGGGGCATGGAGGATGTGATCTTTGCTGGTGCCGCGACACGGCCTGCACGTAACTTTGCCGAAGTCAGTCTGCACATCGACAACTCGGAACGACTTGCTCCGGCGGGGTTCAACGATCAGGACGCCCTTGAGATTGTGCGCCGCATCACCCGCGACGTGGGCAGCGCCTACAAAACCAACAGCAAGGACGTGCGTGCGCGCGATGTTCAGATGTTGTTTGCGGATGCGTCAACCGGCGCTCATTCGCCTGCGCTGGTGCGTCAGGGTCAAATCTCAGAACTGATCAACGCCAAACCCAAAAACCGCCGGCGTATTCTGGAAGAGGCTGCGGGGATTTCCGGATTGTATCAGCGCCGCCACGAGGCGGAATTGAAACTGAAAGGTGCCGAAACCAATCTGGCGCGTGTTGATGATGTCATTGAACAACTGGCCAATCAGTTGGCGCAGCTTGCACGTCAAGCACGCCAAGCCGCACGCTATCGCGAAATCGGTGATGAATTGCGCCGGACGGAAGGGGCGCTTTTGTACCGCCGTTGGCGTGAAGCGGATGATGCGCGTGCGGTGGCGGATGAAACGCTGCGCACACGTGTGACGGCGGCCGCGCAAGCCGAGGCGTTGGTGCAGGGCACGCAAAAAGCCCGCGCTGGTGCAGAAGAAGCTTTGCCGCCATTGCGCGAAGAAGAAGCAATTGCAGCAGCGGTGTTGCAAAGGTTGGCGGTGCAACGTGACACGTTAAGTGATCAAGAAGCCCAAGCTGCCCAAACCATACAGACCTTAACCAACCGCATCACACAATTGGCCCGCGACATCGAACGCGAAGGCGGTTTGAACAAAGATGCGGGGGAAACGATTGAGCGTCTGGAATGGGAGGCGCGCGAAATCACCAAAGCCAGCGAAGGCCATGACGACCGTTTGACGCAGGCCGCAGAGGCTGCCAGCGAAGCGGCACATGTCTTGCAGGCTCGCGAAGCTGATTTGGGTCAAAAGACCGAAGATGTTGCCCGTTTGGCAGCGCGTCACGGATCTGCGCAGCGTTTGTTGGATGACAGCCGCAAAACGGAAGAGAAATCCGAAGCGGAAGCCGCCAAAGCGCGTGATGCCGTTGCCCAAAGTGACGCAGCCTTGGCAAAAGCAGGTGAAGATTTTGTCGCGGCTCAATCCGCGTCGGAAGCTGCAGAAGTGACTGCAAAACGTGCCGATGATGCTTTGCTTGCAGCGGAAACGGCCCGCGCCGAGACGCAATCGCGCGAAGCGGATGCCCGCGCGGAACGCTCTGAAGCGGAAGGTGAGATGAACGCGCTGCGGGCGGAAACCGGTGCTTTAGCCAAGCTGGTGGAACGCGATACCGCAGAGGGTGGCCAAATTCTGGATCGTTTGCAGGTGGAGCAGGGTTTTGAGAAAGCGCTGGGGGCTGCGCTGGCGGATGATTTGCGCGCGCCCGAAGTGGCCGAGGATGGACCATCTGGCTGGGCTGTGTTGCCAGCCTATGACCACGATCAGGCGATGCCGGGCGGTGCGACCCCTCTGACGCAACACGTGTCGGTTCCAGATGTTTTGCATCGCCGCATGAGCCAGATAGGCCTGTGTGATGCCGAAGACGCCCCGCGTTTGCAGCCTTTGCTGCAGCCCGGGCAACGGTTGGTGTCTTTGGAAGGCGATTTGTGGCGGTGGGACGGCTTTCGGGCTTGGGCGGAAGACGCCCCAAGTGCGGCGGCATTGCGGTTGCAACAGCTCAACCGACTGGAAGAATTGAAGCAATCGCTGGAACAAGCCAGCCAGCGCGCAGAAGGTGCGCGTGGCGCCCATGAGGCGTTGACCACGCGTTTGGCAGAATTGACAGAAGCCGACCGCGCGGCCCGTCTGGCGCGGCGCGAGGCCGATCAGTTGGTGGCGGATGCAGGCCGGGCGTTAAGCCGGTCCGAGGCAGACCGCAATTTGGCGCAGGGCCGTTTGGAATCGTTGGGCTTGGCTGTGAAACGCCACGAAGAAGAGGCCATGGGCGCCAGATCTCGGGTTCTGGAAGCCGAACGGGCTTTGGCTGAGCTGGGCGATGTCGACGCCGAACGTGCCAGCGTTGATGATTTGCGTATGACGGTTGAAGCCGCGCGGATCACAATGATGTCGCGCCGGTCTGCCCATGATGAGGTGCGGCGCGAAGGGGAAGCCCGCCTGAAACGGTCGCAAGAGATCACCAAAGAAATCAGCGGTTGGCGTCACCGTCTTGAAACCGCGGAAAAGCGCACAGCCGAACTTGTGGAACGCAAAGAAGCGTCGGAAGCTGAATTGAAAACAGCGCAGGCCGCTCCGGCCGAATTGGCCGCCAAGCGTGATGAATTAAGCAAGGCGATGTCCGAAGCGGATGTACGCAAAGCAGCTGCCAGCGACGCGCTAAGTGTCGCCGAAGGCGTTCTGCGCGATGCAACCCTTGCAGAACGCGAGGCGGAACGGGCCGCATCGGAAGCCCGCGAAGCCCGTGCCCGTGCCGAGGCCCGTGCGGAAGCCGCGCGTGAAACCGTTTCTGCCGCCGCCGAACGTATTGCTGAGGATCAACAAAAAACGCCCAACCAGCTTATGACTGCTTTGGATCTGAACCCCGAAGACATGCCGGATGTGGACGTGCTGGATGCCGATGTGAACCGGTTGAAACGGCAACGCGATGCTTTGGGTGCTGTGAACCTGCGTGCTGAAGAAGACGCCAAAGAAGTGCAAGAAGAACACGACACACTGGTGCATGAAAAGGCGGATCTGGAAGAGGCCATCAAAACGCTGCGGTCTGGCATCGCCAGTTTGAACCGCGAGGGGCGTGAACGGCTGTTGACTGCGTTCGAGCAGGTCAACGCCAATTTCTCGCTGCTGTTTACGCATTTGTTTGGGGGCGGCGAAGCCAATCTGGTGATGGTCGAAAGCGATGACCCCCTAGAGGCTGGCCTTGAGATCATGTGCCAACCTCCGGGTAAAAAACTAAGCACGCTGAGCCTGTTGTCAGGCGGAGAACAGACATTGACCGCCATGGCCTTGATCTTTGCGGTGTTCTTGGCCAACCCCGCCCCGATCTGCGTTCTGGACGAAGTGGACGCGCCTTTGGATGACGCAAACGTCACGCGGTTTTGTGACTTGTTGGACGAGATGTGCCGCCAGACAGACACCCGCTTTTTGATCATCACGCACCACGCAGTCACCATGGCGCGTATGGACCGCCTGTTTGGCGTGACCATGGCCGAACAAGGTGTCAGTCAGCTTGTCTCGGTTGACCTGAAAAAAGCGGCGTCAATGGTGGCTTGATTAGAGCTTTTTAAGCAACGCAGGCGTGGGCCACGCATCGGCTGGCAATCCCAGTCTTTGCTGTTCCTTTTGAACCGCGTCGCGGGTGCGTGCGCCTAGAATACCATCGACTTTTCCGACATCGTAGCCGCGCTTTTGCAGCTTCTTCTGCAGGCGCTTCATTTGATCCCCTGACAATCCTGTGTCCGGCTTGCCTGCATTGTAAGCAGGTGCCCCTTGCAAGCGCGTGCCGAAATAGGCGGCTGTCAGCACATAGGTAAAGGATTGGTTCCACTCGAAGTAGACATTGAAGTTGGGGTAAGCCAAGAAGGCCGGCCCTTTGTGTCCTTGCGGCAAAATCAGCGATGCTGGCAGTTTGGCGAGGCGCCCGTTGCGTGGTTGCACGCCCATAGCTTGCCAGTCGGCTACGGGTTTCACAGTTTTCAAACCGCTTTGTGACCAGTCCATTGACGCAGGCACTGTGACTTCTTGCAGCCAAGGTTCATTTGCCCGCCATCCCAAATACCGCAGCATTTTGCCACCCGATGTCAGCGCATCAGGTGCAGAGGTTTTCAACGATACCCGCCCGTCGCCGTCGCCATCGGTGCCGTTCTCGATAATGTCCAATGGCAGCATTTGCACCATGCCGATTTCGCCGGCCCATGCGCCCGTGGTTGTGGCGGGGTTGAATTGACCGCGTTTGAACAATTCCATTGCGGCAAAAACCTGAGGCCGAAACAGATTTGGACGGCGGCAATCATGGGCTAATGTGACCAGCGCGTTGGCGGTGTTGAAATTGCCCTGAAAAGCGCCGTAGTCGGTTTCAAACGCCCAAAACGCCAAAAGCACGTTGCGATTGACACCATAGGAGGCTTCGACCTGATCGAACACATTGTCGTAGCGCCGTGCATTTTTGCGCCCCGCTTCAATACGGCTGTTTGAAATCAGGCGCCGCGAAAACTCGATGAAAGGTTTTTGAAAAACACCTTGGGCCCGATCCGCGTTCAGCACTTTCTTGTCCTGCCGCACGCCTTTCAAAAATGCATCTGCTGTTCCGGCTGGAATGCCTTTTGCCACGGCTTCGGATTTTATACCGGCTTTGAACTGGTTGAAGGACCCGCCACATTGGGCATGGACCATGGCAGGCAAACAAAGGGCGGTGACAAAGGCGATAAGGCGCATGGGCTTCCTTTTAAAACAGGGCAATGATCACGCACAACACAAGTGCTTTGCCCCACGCTTTCCATAGCATTGTGCAGGCGGCGTCAATCTGTGTTGCGCCGATGGTATGGTTTGCCTGACCGTTGACCCATGGGAAATCCCGCATTTCGCCCTCATAGGCCCGCGGACCGGATAAAGCGACATTGATCGCGCGGGCCATGGCGGCCTCGGGCCATCCCGCGTTGGGGGACCGATGTTGCCCCGCCTCTTGGGAAATTGCCTTCCAATCGCGCAAAACACCGCCCGCAAAAGCAATAAGCAGTGCTGTCAGTCGCGCAGGAACGAGGTTCAGAAGATCGTCCAGCTTTGCAGCCCCGTACCCGAAGGCGGCATGGCGTGGTGTCAGGTATCCAATCATGCTGTCTGCGGTGTTGACGATTTTGTAGATCAACAAACCGGGCAGCCCCGCAACAAGGAACCAGAAGGCAGGGGCAATGACGCCATCGCTCAGGTTTTCTGCACCGCTTTCGATGGCTCCGCGGGCGATGGCAGAGGCATCCATATCGCGCGTGTCACGCCCGACGATCATTGCGACCTGCCGCCGTCCTTCGGGCAAAGACATCCGCAATCCACTGGCCACCCGCGCCACGTGATCCACCAATGACCGTTGGGCGATCAGGATGGCTGCGATTAAAATGCCAACAACACTGCCGAGGTAAGACAGCAGTACGCCGATGCAGCCTGCCACGAAAACCAGCGCCGCAATCATCAAAATGCCCGTCGTCCGCGACGGGGCTTGGGTGTTGAACTTTTGGTCACACCATCCGATCACTCTGCCCATCAAGACTGCAGGATGGGGCAGGCGCGACCAAAGCCACTTGGGTTCTCCAGCGATAGCATCCAAAATCAGGGCAAGGCTTAAGGCGATGGCGGTGCTCATAGTGCCGCCTCCAGGCGGTCCCATTGCGTGGGGTGCGGTAGCCCAAGGCGCAGCCAACGATCCGAATACGGGAAAATTCGCGACCAGATATGGGCTTGTGCCAACTTGTCCTGATAGGCGTGTGCATCGCCTACATCATACAAGCGAAACAGCGTGGTGCCGCCCAAAGGTTTAGCCCCTTTTGCCTGCATCAATGCATCAAGGCGTTCGGTGTCTTGGCCTAGGCGGGTTCGGGTCCGTGCCGCCCAGTTTTCGTCCCGCAGGGCTGCGGTTCCGATTTGCAATGCGGGGCCTGACACGGGCCACGGTCCAAGGCGATCTGAAAGTGTTGCGATAAGATCAGGCTGCCCAATCGCAAAGCCCAAACGCAGGCCTGCCAAACCCCAGAATTTACCAAAGCTTTTTAGAACGATCGTGTAAGGCTCAGTCGTTCGCCGTACAAGGGATGCGTCGGGGCATACGTCGCAAAAGCTTTCGTCGATGATCTTGAAAGGCGCTGTGATGTCACCTGCATCCCAAAGCTTTCCGTCGGGGTTGTTGGGATGTACCACAACCTGCGCGTCACAGGTTTCGGCGCGGGTGCCGTCTTGGGAAACTGTTTGGCCTGCGGCAACAAAGGCTGCGGCGTGTTCATTGTAGGTGGGGCCATGGATATGGACGGTTTTGGCAGCTGACAAATAGGGCATGTTGGCGATCAAGCATGACGCACCGGGAGCTGCGATGATGGACGCAGAGTGTGGCACATGCCAGAACTGACGCGCAGCTTCGATCAGTGCATCCGCCGCAGCGCGGTCAGGCAAAGCTGTCCAGCCGTCGGCTGCAATTTCCGGAATACCATACGGCACCGGATTGATACCGGTTGAAAGGTCGATCCATGTGCTGCGTTGGCCGCCATAAGACAGAATCGCTGCATCCAAGCCGCCTCCGTGATCACGTTTGTTCACCATTTTTTTGGGCCTTCTGGGTTCATTTTAAGCGGAATACTGCTTAGAAGGGGGTCACATCTAGCGAAAACCGGCCTGATTTTCATTTTATCGCAAGACAGGTTAATGATCGCGGTGTCCAGTTAATAACTTGTTAAGACCTTGGGAAGTTATTGGTGGTGCATTGGGACGCAGTCGATTCACTCTCGGCGCGGAGGAAAATATGAACGTATTAATTGTCGAAAGCCAGGCACATTTGGGTGCCATTTGGAAACAGCATATGGAACGAAATGGTATGATCGTCACATTGGTGACGGGCCATGACGAAGCCATTTCGCATCTTACAGACCATTCACCTGATATTATCATTTTGGATTTGGTGCTGCCGGACGGCAGTGCGCTGGCGATTTCGGATTTTGCCAGTTTCCGCCATCCGGACGCGCGGGTAATTTTTGTCACAAATACCAGCTTCTTCTCGGACGGATCAATCTTTGCGCATGCCAACAACGCATGTGCTTATGTGCAAAGCGCAACACCCCCAGAAGACTTGACCGCTATGGTAGCCCATTACGCTGTGGCGCACTGAGCGCGGGCAACTCCGGACACGTAGATGGTCGCGTGTCGACAAAAACTATGTCGGAAAGTGATTGAGCCTGCAGCCCATCTGTTGCTAGGTCTGTGACCAAGTGCGCGATGTCGCGTGCATGGGGGTACAGTACATGCGTTTTTCCGGCCTGCGGGTTCTGAAAGAGGGATTGACCGGCAACAAGGGGTGGAAACCCCATTGGCGTGATCCTCAGCCGAAATCCGAATATGATGTGATCATCATCGGAGGAGGGGGGCACGGTCTAGCGACAGCCCATTATCTGGCATCCCAGCATGGCATCACCAATGTGGCCGTTTTGGAAAAAGGCTATATCGGCGGCGGGAATGTCGGGCGTAACACAACCATTGTACGCGCCAATTACGGCCTGCCGGGCAACTCGGAATTTTACAGTCATTCGTTGAATCTATGGGAAGGTCTGGAAGAGGACCTGAACTACAATGTGATGCATTCGCAGCGTGGCATCATTAATCTGTTCAACTCTGACGGAGCGCGGGATGCGGCGGCGCGCCGTGGCAACCAGATGATATCCCAAGGTGACGATGCTGTGTTGATGGACAACGCGGCTGTGCGCAAAATGATCCCCTATTTGAATTTTGATCAGACACGGTTCCCGATTTACGGCGGTTTGTATCATCCGCGTGGCGGCACTGCGCGTCACGATGCTGTGGCTTGGGGATTTGCGCGTGCAGCAGATCAGCGCGGTGTTGATCTTATTCAGCAGTGTGAAGTCACAGGTATTGATATCGTCGATGGCAAGGTTTGTGGGGTTCAGACCACACGCGGCCCGATCCGTGCCAAAAAAATCGGCATGGCTGCGGCGGGACGTTCTAGCCAGGTGGCCGCTATGGCGGGCATGCGATTGCCTATCGAAAGCCACGTGCTTCAGGCCTTTGTCACAGAAGGGCTGAAACCCTGCATTGATACTGTCATCACCTACCCGATGGGCCATTTTTATATCAGCCAGTCTGACAAAGGCGGTTTGGTATTTGGGGGGGCATTGGATTACTATTCCAGCTATGCCGCGCGGGGTAATTTGCCCATGGCAGAACACGTCATTGAAAACGCCATGACCTTGATGCCCATGATCACCAAAGCCCGGGTTCTTAGGTCGTGGGGCGGCATTATGGATATGTCTTTTGATGGCTCACCGATCATCGACAAAACCCACATTGACGGCCTGTATCTGAATTGTGGCTGGTGTTACGGGGGCTTCAAAGCCACGCCTGGATCTGGTCATGTGTTTGCGCATTTGATCGCGACGGATCGTCCCCACAAGGCCGCTGCGGCACATCGTCTGGACCGCTTTCGCACGGGGCGTGGCATCATGGATGAAGAGGCCACCGGGTCTCAGCACAATTTGCATTGAGGATGTTTGCGATGTGGGGAGCCTCCGGCGAGGATGTTTTTAGGAAAATGAATGAAGGGCGTGTGCTCTTTTTAGGAGAGACCTGATGCGGTTGCCTTGTCCATTGTGTGGTACGCGTGATTTGCGCGAATTCTATTGTCAGGGGACGGCGTTGCCGCGACCGGCATCAGATGCGGATCAGGCGGCTTGGGCGGACTACGTTCATTTGCGTGATAACTTGCCCGGCGAGGTGCAAGAGTTCTGGCATCACACCCAAGGGTGTGGCGCTTGGCTTGTGGTCACCCGCAACACTGTGTCCCATGAAATATTGGATGCAAAGCTGGCGGTGGACCGCAAGGAGACTGCGCCATGAGAATTGCAGGGAAAGGTCGCGTTGATCGCAGTAAGCCCGTTTCATTCACCTTCGATGGCAACAGCTATCGCGGGTTTCAGGGGGATACGTTGGCGTCGGCATTGCTGGCCAATGATGTCCGTTTGGTCGCCCGATCCTTCAAATACCACCGCCCTCGCGGAATTTTGACAGCCGGCAGTGAAGAACCCAATGCCCTTGTGACGGTGGGCGCTGCGGGCCATACAGACCCGAATGTTCGCGCCACTGTTCAAGAGCTGTACGAAGGTTTGCAGGCCCGCTCACAAAACGCATGGCCATCGCTTGAATTTGATGTGATGGCCATCAACGATATTGCGGCGCCGTTTTTGGGTGCCGGATTTTACTACAAAACCTTCATGTGGCCGCGCGCTTTCTGGGAACGTGTCTATGAGCCAATTATTCGCCGCGCTGCCGGTCTGGGTGCTTTGAGCGGTGAAGACAATGCCGACACCTATGAACGCGCCTTCGCCCATTGTGACGTGTTGGTCATTGGGGCGGGGCCTGCCGGTTTAATGGCGGCTTTGACTGCTGCACAGGCCGGTGCCGATGTCATTTTGGCCGATGAAGATTCTGTAATGGGAGGCCGCCTGAACGCCGAGACCTTGCAGGTTGATGGTCAGCCAGGCGCCGATTGGGCTGCAAGCGTCGTGGCGCAGTTGGCGGCGATGGACAATGTGCGATTGATGCGCCGCACCACCGTAACGGGTGCCTACGATCAAGGCACCTTTGGCGCATTGGAACGTGTCAATCACCACACGTCTTTGCGTGATGGAAAAGCCCCGATTGAGACATTCTGGCGGATCGCTGCCAAACACGCCATCTTGTGCGCGGGCGCCCTTGAGCGCCCCGTAGCGTTCCAAAACAACGACCGTCCGGGCATTATGACGGCAGGGGCGGTGCGGGCCTATCTGAACCGATGGGGCGTGGCGCCGGGCAAGGCGGTGACTGTATTTGCCAATAACGATGATGCGCACCGCACAGCCGTTGATTTGATGGACGCAGGTGTTCATGTGGCCGCTGTCATCGACAGCCGCACCCAAGCTGAAGCGCGTGGCGATTACCACCTGATACGAGGGGCCCATGTGTCCGGAACAAGCGGGCGCAAGTTGCTGGAAAGCATCACGGTGCGCTCGGCCTCCGGAACTGAAAACATCGCCACGGATTGTTTGGCGATGTCAGGCGGGTGGAATCCGACGGTGCATATGACCTGTCACATGAACGGGCGACCAACGTGGGATGCCAGTATTGCAAGCTTTGTGCCGACACCGGATGCCGTGCCGGGGCTGGTGGCAGCCGGTGCGTGCAACGGTGATTTTTCCACGGCGGCCTGTTTGCGTAGCGGGGCACAGGCAGCGGCGGATATTTTGAGCTGTGCGGCGGCGGATGTTCCCGACGCCGATGACAGCGCCTACGCGTTAGAGCCGCTTTGGGCCGTCCCCGGAAAGGGGCGGGCGTGGCTTGATTTTCAGAACGATGTGTCTGTGAAGGATGTAAAGCAAGCGGCTGTCGAAAACTTCCGTTCGGTCGAGCATATGAAACGTTACACGACCCAAGGTATGGCGACCGATCAGGGTAAAAACTCTAACGTTCAGGCTTTGGCAATTTTGGCGGATGCCACAGGGCGCGGTATTCCCGAAACTGGCACCACGACATTCCGTCCGCCTTATTCCCCTGTGGCCATCGCGGCGTATGGCGCGGGGGCAGAGGGCAAAGGTTTTATGCCGGAACGCTTTACCACCAGCCATGCCGCGACAGTAGATCGCAACGCGCCGATGATTGAGGCGGGTCTTTGGTACCGGCCCAGTTATTTCCCTATCACCGGCGAAACCAACTGGCGGCAATCATGTGACCGTGAGGTTGGCTATGTTCGTGAAACTGTTGGCGTGTGTGATGTGTCCACTTTGGGCAAGATCGACATTCAGGGCCCCGATGCGGCGGCGCTGTTGGATTATGTTTACACCAACATGTTTTCGACCCTGAAGGTCGGGCGCACGCGCTATGGCTTGATGCTGCGCGAAGACGGTCACGTCATGGATGATGGCACCACCGCGCGATTGGGTGAACATCACTATGTCATGACCACGACCACAGCTGCGGCGGGCGACGTCATGCGTCATCTGGAATTTGTGACGCAAGTGGTGCGCCCCGACTGGGATGTGCGTCTTGCGTCCGTGACCGAACAATGGGCGCAGTTTGCCGTTGCGGGTCCACAGGCGCGTGCCCTTTTAAACGGTGTTCTGGATGTGCCAATCGACAACGAAAGCTGGCCATTTATGGCCTGCGGCGCAGTGTCCGTTGGCGGAGTGCAGGGGCGGTTGTTCCGCATATCGTTTTCTGGAGAGCATGCTTACGAGATTGCTGTGCCTTCGCGTTATGGTGATGCGTTGTTCCGCGAATTGGTCGGACGGTCCGAGGCGCTGGGTGGCGGACCTTACGGGATGGAAGCATTGAATGTTCTGCGTATCGAAAAAGGCTTTATCACGCATGCCGAAATCCATGGACGTGTGACAGCCTTTGATGTCGGCATGGGGCGGATGGTCAGCGTAAAGAAAGAGTGCCTTGGCAAGGTTATGGCGCACCGCGAGGGGCTTCTCGACGAAGACCGCGAACAAATGATGGGCTTCAAGCCTGTCGGAGCCGTCAAACAGCTTACGGCTGGGGCACATCTGTATGAAGAGGATGCAGAGCCCATCGCCCCACATGGACTTGGATATCTGACCTCGGTCGCTTTCTCGCCTACTATGGGGCATTATCTGGCGCTTGGTTTTGTGCGTGGTGGTGCTTTGCGGAAAGGAGATCGCTTGAAAATGGTAGATGCGGTGCGCGGCATCGAAACTGTGGTCGAAGTCTGCCATCCGGTGTTTTTTGATCAAGAGGGGGAGCGGGCGCGTGGTTGATTTGAAACCGAAAACACCGATGGATGGTGTGGTGCCTATCACAATAGGTGCGATGACCTTGCGCGAAGTGTCTGTGGAGTGCCTGACGTCTCTCGCACCTTACAAGGGTCAGACCAAAGCGGTGTCCGATGCGCTGAAAGTGGCGCACGGCATGGCCTTTCCCGCCCCCAACCGTGCAACTGGCAAAGACGGTGCACGTGCGATCTGGTTTGGACGTGAACAAGCGGTGTTGCTGGGACCAGAGCCCGATGCAGGGTTGGCGCGCCTGTGTGCCGTCACAGATCAGTCGGATGCTTGGGCGGTGGTCGAGCTGTCGGGTGCGGCTGCCCGTGACGTCCTTGCGCGCCTTACGCCGATAGATATGCGTGACAGCCAATTCAAACGCGGGCACACCGCCCGCACCGACATCATGCATGTGGCCGGATCTATTACGCGCATCGGTGTCGACAGCTTTTTGATACTGGTGTTCCGGTCCATGGCGCAGACGTTACTGCACGATTTGGAAAAGGCCATGGCAGGTGTCGCGTCGCGCGGATAAGTTGGGACAAACGATTCCCTTCCTGTGACCGGAGACACCCATGCGCGCCTTTATGATTGCCACAGCTTTTGCCCTGACAGCCGCCACAGCTTCGACTGCGGTTGCCAACCAAAGCAAAGAACAAGATTGCTCATATCAAGCCGAAGTGGTCGCGGCCATCCAGCAAGCCCGTATTGATCGTGTCAAAGAGGCCAATGTGGTCGAAGCTATTGCCGCGACGAACCCCGAGTGGCCCGAGAAATACAACAACATTGTGCCTGTGCTGGCCGGTCCAATCTATGACGTCAAACGCCGCGATCTCAAAAACACCGATTTGGGTGCGCAATGGAAGACAGCGTGCATCGGTTCTTAAATGCTTGGGGTGGACTCGACTCTGGCGCTGTGTGCCCCAATATATAAGATATGAGCCTGCCCCCCGGATTCCTTGACGAACTGCGTACACGCTTAAGCTTGTCCCAAGTGGTCGGGCGTAAAGTCATGTGGGACCCACGCAAGTCCAACCAAGGCAAAGGCGATATGTGGGCCCCGTGCCCCTTCCATCAGGAAAAAAGTGCTTCTTTTCATGTAGATGATCGCAAGGGCTTTTACTATTGCTTTGGATGTCACGCCAAAGGAGATGCCATTTCCTTTGTGCGCGAAACGGAAAATGTGGGCTTCATGGAGGCGGTTCAAATTCTGGCGGGCGAAGCTGGAATGCCCATGCCTGAACGCGACCCCAAGGCTCAGGAAAAATCCGATCACCGCACGGAATTGGCCGATGTCATGGAACAGGCGGTAAAATTCTTCCGCATGTCTTTGAACACAGGTGCCGCAACCGACGCGCGCAACTATCTGGACCGGCGCGGTTTGAACGCTGAAGCGCAGGCGCGTTGGGAAATCGGATTTGCAGCTGATGCGTGGCAAGGGCTTTGGGATCATCTGACCGCCAAAGGTGTCTCCCCCGATCTTATTCTGGCCGCGGGTTTGGCGAAACCCAGCCAGAAAGGTGGCAAGCCTTACGACACCTTTCGTGGCCGCATCATGTTTCCAATCCGTGACGCACGTGGCCGGTGTACCGCTTTTGGCGGTCGCGCTATGGACCCGAATGACAATGCGAAATACCTGAACTCACCCGAAACAGAGCTTTTTGACAAAGGTCGCAGCCTGTACAATCACGGGCCCGCGCGAACTGCTGCAGGCAAAGGTCAACCGTTGATTGTCGCAGAAGGGTACATGGATGTGATTGCCTTGGCTGAATACGGCTTTGGGGCAAGTGTTGCCCCCCTGGGCACGGCCATCACGGAAAACCAGTTGCAGATGATGTGGCGCATTGCCCCCGAACCGATCATTGCGCTGGATGGCGATACGGCCGGTTTGCGCGCGGCCATGCGGTTGATCGATTTGGCTTTGCCATTGCTGGAAGCGGGACAGTCTTTGCGGTTTGCCATCATGCCAGACGGTCGGGACCCCGATGATCTGCTTAAGGCCCATGGTGCGCCTGCGCTGCAAAAGCTGTTGGATGAGGCCATGCCGATGGTCAACCTGCTGTGGCAGCGCGAAACCGAAGGCAAAGTCTTTGACAGCCCAGAGCGCAAAGCGGGGCTGGACAAAGCGCTGCGTGAAAAGATCAAACTGATCAAAGACCCGTCCATCCGAGGACATTACGGGCAAGCGATCAAAGACATGCGTTGGGACTTGTTCAGCCCCAAACGCGGCAACAGCGGTGGGGCACCGCGTGGCGGCAAAGGCGGCTTTTCCGGCAAAGGGTTCGGCCGCAAGGGCGCTGGTGCCAACACGTGGGAACAGACCCACAGTTTTATGCCAACGACCAAATCGTCAGCTTTGGTTGGCCGCGCACAAGATGACACGATTGATGCGCATTTGCGTGAAGCTGTTATTTTGGCCGCGCTGATCACGACCCCAGCTGTGATCGAGGATTTTGAGACTGGCATCGAAAATATGCTGTGTCGTGATGAGGATCACCGCATCTTGCGGGACGTGATTCTGCGCTGTGTCGGGCGGGATGCAGAGGTGTTGCGTGAAAATATATACAGCGCACTGGGGCCGGATGCCCTTGATAATCTTCTGAATGCCAGCCATGTCGCAATCGTCCCGTGCATCCGAACACCCGGCGATGTTGAAAAGGCCCGTTTGACCGTGGCCGAGGAACTCGCGAAACTTGAAGCGGCCCGTGGACTGGACGCAGAGATTGCCGATGCGGCAGAAGATTTAACGGGCGTGGCCGATGAAGGGGTCACATGGCGGCTCAGCCAGGCCGCAAAAGCAGCACAACAAGCCGTGCGCAGCGACACAGAAGACAGTGGAGAATTCGATGTGGGCCAGAACGGCGCCCGCATCAGCCGCGATGAACGCAGCGCCTTTGAAACGCTGATGGATTCGATTCGGTTTTCAAAATCCGGCCCGAGTTAACGATTTTCGTGACATTTGGGTAGGTTTCCTTAGGAAAAAGACGGTAAACGGGTGGCCGAATCACCCGAAGGCGTGAATGATTCTCTAACTGATTCGATCCGCGAATCACTTGGGGCGCCCTTGTTAGGAGCATGACGTATGGCCGCGAAAGACAACGACGACGCAAAACGCGATGGTGAAGACGCTGAAATGTCCCTGGACATGAGCCAAGCCGCCGTCAAAAAGATGATCGGTGAAGCCCGTGAAAAGGGTTACATCACCTATGATCAGCTGAACACCGTCTTGCCCCCCGATCAGGTAAGTTCCGAGCAAATCGAAGATGTTATGTCGATGCTATCCGAGATGGGCATCAACATTATCGAAGATGAAGACGCGGAAGAAGAAGAAGCCAAAGGCGCCACCGATCTGGTCACCACGGAAGGCACCCGTGATCTGACCTTGGGTTCTACGGGTCAGGAAAAGCTGGACCGCACTGACGACCCTGTACGGATGTACCTGCGTGAAATGGGCAGCGTTGAGCTGCTGTCGCGTGAAGGCGAAATCGCAATTGCGAAACGCATCGAGGCCGGCCGCAACACGATGATTGCGGGCCTGTGCGAAAGCCCGTTGACTTTCCAAGCGATCACTATCTGGCGCGACGAACTTTTGTCCGAAGACATTTTGCTGCGTGACGTGATTGACCTTGAGGCGACTTTTGGAAACCAGATGGGCGAGGAAGAAGAAACCACGCCCGTTGTTCCAGTTGCAGGCGCGGCCCCCGCAGCCGAAGGTGAAAAGAAGCAGGAACTGGATGCCGACGGCAACCCGATTGCATCAAATGACGACGATGACGACGATGAAGACGAACAGGCCAACATGTCGCTGGCTGCGATGGAAGCTGCATTGAAGCCGCAGGTTTTAGAAACGCTTGAAGTCATCGCGCACGACTATGAACTGTTGTCTGAAATGCAAGACAGCCGGATTTCTGCGACCTTGAACGAAGACGGGTCGTTTTCTGCCAAAGACGAAGGCACCTACCAAAAGCTGCGCTCCGAAATCGTTTTGCTGGTGAACGAATTGCACCTGCACAACAACCGTATCGAAGCTTTGATTGACCAGCTTTACGGCATCAACCGTCGCATCATGCAAATCGACAGCTCCATCGTGAAACTGGCTGACCAAGCGCGTATCAACCGCCGCGAATTTGTCGATGCCTATCGTGGTCGTGAACTTGATCCCAACTGGCTTGAGGAAATGGGCCAAAAGGCGGGTCGCGGCTGGCAGATGTTTATCGAACGCTCTGCTGAAAAAGTTGAAGAGCTGCGCACAGATATGGCCCAAGTGGGTCAGTACGTTGGTCTTGATATTTCCGAATTCCGCCGCATCGTGCAGCAAGTTCAGAAAGGCGAAAAAGAAGCCCGTCAGGCCAAGAAAGAAATGGTCGAAGCGAACCTGCGTCTCGTTATTTCGATCGCCAAAAAATATACCAACCGCGGTCTGCAATTCCTTGACCTTATTCAGGAAGGGAACATCGGCCTGATGAAGGCGGTTGATAAGTTCGAATATCGCCGCGGCTACAAGTTCTCGACCTACGCCACATGGTGGATCCGTCAGGCGATCACGCGTTCTATTGCTGACCAAGCCCGCACCATCCGTATTCCTGTGCATATGATCGAAACGATCAACAAACTTGTGCGCACCGGCCGTCAGATGTTGCACGAAATTGGTCGCGAACCCACACCCGAGGAATTGGCAGAAAAGCTGCAAATGCCTTTGGAAAAAGTGCGCAAGGTGATGAAAATTGCCAAGGAGCCGATTTCCTTGGAAACACCGATTGGCGACGAAGAAGACAGCCAATTGGGCGATTTCATCGAAGACAAAAACGCGGTTCTACCACTGGATTCCGCCATCCAAGAGAACCTCAAAGAAACCACAACACGGGTTCTGGCATCCCTGACGCCACGCGAAGAACGCGTCTTGCGGATGCGTTTCGGTATTGGCATGAACACGGATCATACTTTGGAAGAAGTGGGGCAGCAGTTTTCTGTGACACGCGAACGTATTCGTCAGATTGAGGCGAAGGCGCTGCGCAAATTGAAGCACCCAAGCCGTTCGCGCAAATTGCGATCCTTCCTGGATCAGTAACTGCACGTATATCTGAAGGTCTGCGACACATTGGCGTCGTCTCTGTAAAGAGGCGGCGCTTTGTCATATATTGGGTGTATGGAAAACCCGCGCTCTACCCTTCCTGATGCTTTGGCTGTGGAACTGGCCGGCAGCGACCTGATCGTCTTTGATGCAGAATGCGTTTTGTGCTCCGGCTTTTTCCGCTTCATGTATCGACGCAATGACTCATTCAATTTTGCGACAGCACAGTCGCCGTTGGGGCAACGGCTTTATGCGGCGCTTAATCTGGCGCTTACGGATTTCGAAACCAATCTGGTGATTGTAGACGGGCAAATCCATCAGGAGCTGGACGCCTTTTCGATGGCTATGCAGGAATTGAATTGGCCTTGGAAAGCGTTGGGTGTCGCACGTTTTCTGCCTGCTTGGATCAAATCCCCCCTGTACAAAACCATACGCCGCAACAGATTTCGGGTGTTCGGGCGGTACGACACCTGCATGGTTCCAGATGCTGAACTGCGCGCACGGTTTTTGAAAAACGGGTTTTGACCCACTGCCTCGTGATTTGGGCGTGAATAAAACTCGCCCTATATGTGTTAAAGATGCAAAGGATACAGTCATGCCGTTAAGATACCTAGCTGCTGCAATACTTGCCCTTGCCCCTCTGAATGCGGGGGCGAACGGGTTTTATTTTGACCCCGGCCTGACAGTGAACCCCGTGTCCGCGACCCAGTTTGAAGTCATTGAAGCCCGCGGAGAGGGGGCGCGTGGCATGTGGTGTGCCGCCGCGCGGTATGCTGTCTATACGTTGGGTCAGGACAAAGGGCGCCTTTATGTGGATACGCCGCGCGGCCCAAGCGTGACCCAAAATTCTGGAAAGGGTGTCGTGTTCACCACGCAGGCGCCAGAAAACCCAACGCAAAGTGTGTCTGTGACAGTGCGTCGCGCCGGTGCCAGTTTGCCGGTCATCCATGCGCTGCAGTTTTGCCGCGATTACGATGTATTTCCGGACAACAATTTTTAAACTTCGAAAGGTCTAAACAAATGAAGACAGTTCTATCAGTTCTCATCGCGACAGCGCTTTTTGCCGTTCCCGTTCAGGCCCAGACGTTTCGGGCCGAAAACCGCGTGGTGGTGACACCCGCGCAAGGCAACACCTTCAGTATTTCCAATGGCGAAGGCCAAGGGGCGCGCGGGATGTGGTGTGCCGCCTCTGATTACGCACAGGATGTTTTGGGGGCGCGGGGCAGTGAACGCCTTGTCGTGGATCAAGCACGCACTTCGAAACGCGGTCCGGTGGTGTTCGCGCTCAAAGGCCGTGATGGCAGCAGTGGATCGGTTTTGATCGTTGGCAGTTCGTTGCGCAGCGTTGGCAGCAGCTTGTCTGTTAACCACGCCTATCAATTCTGCCACGATGCCCGGATTATTAACTCGCGGTAACAGGTGCGGGAACTGTAGCGTGACTTTTGCAAAGGATGCCCTAACTCATCGCGCAGGAGGCATTCAGCATGAGATATATTCTGTTGGTACTGGCGATGAGCCCTGCAATGGGGCTTGCCGCGACTGTGGGTGAAGAAAAAAGGTTTCAGATCAATGCGTTGAACGCATCTGACTTTGAGGTCATTCAAGGCCAGAATATGGCTGCCGCAGAGTTTTGGTGTGCTGCCGCGAGCTATATTGAAAACCGTCAGGGCCTGCCTGAGACCACACGCATCTATGTGCGCAGCCCGCGGGGGGCCGCCCGGACAGCGTCAGGTCGCAAAGGCGTTGTATTTACCACAAACGGCACTTCGGTGCCAAAGGTTGAAAACGGGCTGACGCTGAAAGTGGATGCGGTTGGCCTAAGCCGAACCTCAGCTGTTGCACGGCGGTACTGCCGGGACGCATTTACGCGGTCTACAAAGTAGCAGCGGCCTTGCGCCCGTTCGGCGTCGTGGACACAATGGGCGCTATGCAAACCACCTTTGACGTGCCAACACAGGGCGCCGGCCTATACGAATTTACAGCAGACGTGGCCCGTTGGGTGCCACGCCGTGACGGGCTGTTGACGCTTATGGTGCAACATACGTCTGCGTCGCTGGTTATTCAGGAAAATGCCGATCCTGAAGTACAAACCGATCTACAGGCATTCTTTGCGCGGTTGGTGCCGCCTACGACAGATCCCTCCATGGCCTATCTTCAACACACTTACGAGGGGCCAGATGACATGCCTGCCCATATAAAAGCTGCAATGCTGCCTGTGTCGCTTGGCATTCCGGTCCAGAACGGTGTTTTGCGATTGGGAACATGGCAAGGCATCTACCTTTTTGAACATCGCACGGCCCCGCATTTGCGCCGCATCGCCGCTTTTTTCGCCGGCAGCTAATCCCCTATTTTGGGGGTGTATTTCCCCCCTACCCAAATCCTAGCGGTTGGCCTATAACTGTGGATAAGTGGGGCGTGAACCCCACAATCAGGCGGGACTTATAGAATAGGGGAACGGCCAATGCGCTGCCCATTTTGTGGAAATATTGATACTCAAGTAAAAGACAGTCGCCCAGCGGAGGATCACGTTTCGATCCGGCGGCGGCGGTTTTGCCCTGCATGTGGCGGGCGCTTCACCACCTATGAACGCGTGCAATTGCGCGATTTGGTTGTGATCAAAACCAATGGAAAACGCGAAGATTTTGATCGCGATAAACTGGAACGCTCCATCCGGATCTCCATGCAAAAGCGGCCAATCGATCCGGAACGGATTGATCAGATGATCTCGGGTATCGTGCGGCGCTTGGAAAGCATGGGCGAAACAGACATCGGGTCCAAGCAAATCGGCGAGATCGTGATGGAAGCGCTGAACCGCATCGACACGGTCGCATATGTGCGTTTTGCAAGCGTCTACAAGAACTTTCAGGCGGCTGACGACTTTGACAAGTTCGTCGCAGAACTGCGCCCACCTGAAACGTCCGCGGACGAGTGACGCAAGCCTCCGACACACGCTACATGGCGCTGGCCCTGTCTTTGGGGCGGCGCGGACAAGGACGCACATGGCCGAACCCGGCTGTGGGCTGCGTTATTGTGTCTGGCGGGCGGATCGTCGGGCGCGGCTGGACACAACAGGGCGGCGTGCCCCATGCGGAACCCATGGCCTTGGCCCAAGCCGGTAGTGCGGCGCACGGTGCAGATGTTTTTGTGACGTTGGAACCCTGTGCACACCACGGCAGAACGCCCCCCTGCGCGCAGGCTTTGATTGATGCGGGTGTCGCCCGTGTTGTGATGGCCATTCCTGACAGTGACCCACGTGTCGATGGGTTGGGCGCTCAGATGTTGCGTGACGCAGGGATTGTTGTTGAAACAGGACTTTTGGGGGATCAGGCGTTTGCCGATCACGACGGCTTTTTACGCCGTACAGTGATGGGCCGCCCTATGGTGACGCTGAAACTGGCTTCCAGCGTTGACGGGCGTATTGCCACAGCATCAGGCGAAAGCCAGTGGATCACAGGGGCGCAGTCACGCCGCATGGTGCATGTGATGCGGGCCCGTCATGATGCAGTGATGGTCGGGGGTGGTACTGCACGCCATGACGATCCGTCGTTGACAGTGCGTGATATGGGGGTGGATTACCAACCCACGCGTGTGGTCATTTCGCGCCGCCTTGACCTGCCCTTGATGGGAACGCTGGCGCGGACTGCCAAGGAAACACCGTTGATCTTGTGCCACGGCAAAGATGCAGACAAGACGCTGCAACGCACGTGGGCGGATTTGGGGGCCACGCTGTTGTCGTGTCGCGCGTCAGGCACGCAGCTGGATATGGACGATGCCATGGCACAATTGGGTGGGCATGGGCTGACCCGCGTGTTTTGTGAAGGTGGCAGTGCGTTGGCCGCAACGCTGATCGAAAATGATCTGGTGGACCGCCTTATCACCTTCACTGCAGGCATGACGATCGGGGCTGAAGGCCTTCCGAACATGGGGGCTTTGGGGCTGGCGCATCTACAAGAGGCCCGCAGGTTTACCCTAAGCGGTACGCAAATGATTGGTCCCGACACAGTCACGACTTGGGTGCGTTGATCCGGTTACTTTCGCCAAAGATAGGCATAAGACGCAAACGCGCCTTGGGCCTTTGCCAGCAGCCTGTGCGCTATCCCCGGTTTTGGAATGCCCCCTGACGCCAAACGATCCAGAGCGACTTCGACGGGGCACGGCAATTCGGTCTTTGGATCATAGTAACGCGGATAATCTATCAGAGTCGCATGAACCAACCCGGCAAGTGACACGTCCTGACGGCGGCGCGGTGGGATGTCACCCAAATCTTCAGTCAGCCCCCAACCTGCGTAAAATGGTGCACCGGTCGTGACGACATGGACGCCGCGCAAAAGGGCCTCAAAACCGGTGAGCGATGTCATCGTCCAAAGTTCCTGCACCTCGTCCAGCAGCGCTGCGATGTCGCCTCGCGGCACAACAACATCCGCTACGCTTTGGGCATCGCATACGCCGCTGCGCAGGCCAGCCTCAACATCGGGGTGCGGTTTATAGATCAGGACCGCATCTGGCCGCGCGTTACGGGCTTTGCGCAACAATGCGGCGTTGGTGTTGATGGCCCCTGCGCCCGTCTGAATTGACGCGTCGTCCTCGACTTGGCCCACCACCAGCACGCGCTGGCCTTGGGGCAGTTCAGGTACAGTGCCTGCAAGGTTGTATTTGCTGAGTTTGAGCTGCGTGATTTTCCGAAGTATCGCCTCTGCGCGGTCGCGTTGATCGGGGCGCAAGTCGCGGCGCGTTTGTATCCATTTTTCCAAACGGCTTGGCTTCTTCGGGTCGTAGTAAATACCCAAATCGTCTGTGACCAGTGACAGTGCGGGAACCAATTGGGCACCCAGCCCCCGTGACCTTAAGAAACCGTCTTCCACTTTTGTTGCGGCGTCATGACCGACTTGCGCTTTGCCCGCCCAAACCATCCATGGACGACCAGCTTGTCGGGCTTGGGCAGGATCGTCCTGAAAGATCAATTTCTTATGAGATCCGAAAACCTTTTGCAGGGGTGCACGTTTCCAAAGTCGCATGCCGCTGGCCACCCAGCCCAAGCGATCCGCTTGCCACGAACGGGTTTGGGCCGCGAGGCTTTCACAAGCGGTTTCAGGTGACGCCAATGTGTCGTGGTAAGGGTCGAACCACTTCGGATAAAGCATCATTGCGCCTGCAAAAAGCTGTGCGCGGGTCAGCTTGCGTTGACGGCGTTGTACTGGAAATTCGTCCACCGTCAGCCCCCAACCTGCGTAGAACGGTTGCCCGAAAACGCGCGGTTTGTGGCCGGCAAAAATGGCTTCAAAGCCCATTTGCGACGATACGGTGTAAACTGCGCGGGCATTGTCGAACAAAGCCCAAGGGCTGATGGGGTCCGTGCACATCTTGACACGCACGTTGCAGTCTTCGTCGCGAAAGTAGCCTGTGCGCAGACCCTGCGTTGTCTCGGGGTGGGCTTTGATGATGATTTTTGCGCCCGGATGTTCGTCTTGGGCGACAAACAGCATTTCCAAAAACCGGTTGCGATCGGCACCACAGGCGCGCACTGATGCGTCATCATAGGTTTGATCAATCACCAGCACGTAACCCGGGGCGGGGGGGGCAATCTCGGGGTCATACCCGGTGTATTTGGTCAATCCGGCGTCACGCGACCGCGCAATCAAACCTCGTGCCCGATTTAGCAGTGCAGTGTCATCCAACGGGTGAGAGGCGAGAATGTCTTCCAAATCGGAGGGCTTCGAGGGGTCAAAATGCATCGCTTTGGTGTCGATCATCAACCCGAGCGGCGGCTCATTTTGTGCGCGGCCAGGGTGCAATGATCGCCAAAACGCATCCTCGACATAAACCAAAGGGGCATCGTGTTTGGCGGCCACGGACCGCCCGCGATGGGCCGTTGGGCTGTCGCCCCAAACGGCGACCGCGTCACCTTCGCGGGGCAAGCCCAATGCAATCTGATACCCCGACAATGCCAAAATGCGCCGGACACGGGCATTTTTCAAAAAACCGCCATTGTAAACGCAAAGCCGCCGCGGCCTGTCGACCCCGGCGGCTTTTGTATTTTGCGGCGTCAAAGCCACGCGGCGTCAGTTGCCAGCAAGGCCGGTCAGCGCGTTCACGGATGTGGCGGAGCCGGTCAGAGCGGAAATCGCTTTGTTCCATTGTGTGAACGGTGCTTCGGTCACGTACAATGTGTCGCTGTCGCGGATTACAAAGTCACGGGCCATGAACATGCCGTTGGGTTGGGTCAGGTCCAAAACGTAGACCAAACGCTGTGCCCCTTGCAGGTCATCGCGTCCCATCACGGCGTTTGCCACGACATCGGGTTCGTTGCGGAAGATAAAGATGCCTGTGGGATCAGAGGCGTTGGATTGCAGGCCGCCGACTTGTGCAATGGCCTCTAATGCGGACAGGTTTTGGCTTTCAAACGGGACTTGGGCTTGGCCACCTGTGGCGCCGAGGGCTGTGAACGACCGGCTGTCTTCTTCGACCAGAATGCGGTCACCTGCACGCAAGGCAATGTCCAGACGAGGATTGTCGAACAGGTCCTGGAACCAGATGGTGCCACGGTGTTTGCCACGAATAACAGTCACTTGGGCAATTTCCGGTTCAATCGTCAGACCGCCGGCATTTGCCAGCATCGCGGACAACGTGCGCGTGGGACGTTCAATTGCAAACACCCCTTGGCCGCCAATTGCGCCAACCAAGGATACGGTTGCACCGTCGCCTGCAAGACGGCGCACTTCGACTTGTGGATCGGGCGTTTGGTCTTCAAGTTTGGATGTGATGATGCGGCGGATGGCTTCGGGGGAATTGCCTGCGGCTTTGATACGTCCGGCGTATGGGATGAAGATGAAGCCGTTGCCGTCTACTTGAACTTCGTCCAGAATTGTGGCGGCCTGACCTTCGACGCCCAGCAAGGGATCATCGACGTTTTCCCAGATGGTTAGCCCCAGTGTATCGCCTGCGCGAATGGTGTCTGATCCAAGGGACGCCGCGTTTTTGAAGGCCTCGGAAAACCCCAATGCTTCGGTGACAGCCGTTGCGCGTGTCACACGGTCATTGACTGAAACCACAAAGGCATCGCCGTTGTTTTGAACGGAGCCTGCGAAAATCTGGCGCTTGTTGGGGCCCACTTGGGGCAAACCACAAGACGCGACAACGGCCAAAGCCGCAATCATTGTGATGGGACGCGCCCATCCAAAGCCATGAAAGGTCACTGCTACGGTCTCCTCGACCAATTATCTCTGCCTCGATCCGTCCTGTGCTTTTTGAACACTTATATTCGGACGTGATTTGTTTTAACTTAGCGGTATTCCAAACGAAAATCTACCGCTAGGGGTAGTGCCTGCTATGTGACAACACGCAACTGTTGCCTTGGAGCCGCGGTGCCTGATTTGAGTGCGTCATAAGGATCTTCGGGCGACAACATCATGTCAACGACCTGCCGCAACAGTTGTCTGCGGCCCCGCGCCGAATAGAAACCTCCCGGCAATTGTGAGGTTTCCAACAAATACCGGCGATAGTCTTTGTAGGCTTTGTTGTCGGGCCGGGTCGCTCCTGCGAAGAATTGTGCAAGCGGTTGATCCGACACAAATTCAGGTTTCGCATAGACAGCACGGCCGAAGACTTTCAGCGGAATGCCACGCCACAAAACCTGTTGCCCTGCTGTCGAATTGACGGTTACAGCGGATCTGGCGTGGTTCAAAAGCTGCGCAAGTTTGCCCCCACGCACGTAATGAACCCTGTCCGATACCCCGTGTTTGCGGGCGACGTCGCGGATGGTGCGGCGCACAGGCACCCGTCCATCCTCTAGGGGGTGCGCCTTGAAGACAAGGTGATGGTGCTGGGGTGCGCCATTGGCAAAGCCCTCAATCACCACCTTCAGAAAGTCGCCCATGGTGTCAAAAGGCGAATGCATTTGAAAGCTGCTGTCGTGTTCAAGTTGCAAAGGCACCAAGTGATAGGGAAAGCCGCCGTGTTTGATCCGCAAGGTTGCGATGCGGCGTTCCAGCGCCTGAATCGGCATCAGCAGCAGGCGTCGTAAATATAGCTGGAATTCTTTGGTCACGGTCAGGCTGCGATGGGGTCTGAAGTTGCGGTAGTCACCGTTTCTGAACATCACAAACCAGTGGTACAAGGCGCCATAAAAGACGTGTTGGCGCATGTCCCCCCAATGCGCCGGGGGCAAAGGGGCTTCCATGTCGGATTGCGCCAAAGCGGTCTGCATCTGCGGGATGGTCATATTCATCAACCGCGAATTGCCATTGGTGCCGCCCCGTTCGTAAGTCACCCAAAATGGCCGCATGTAGCCTTCTTCAAACACATGAACGCCCAGCCCGCGGCGACGGGCCTCTGCCACGGCTTGCGCGTGGATCGGGCGCGTGTCGCCGTAAAGCACAATATCGGTAACGCCTTTGGCATCAAGCAGTTGGGCAAATGTATCGGACCAGTCGTCTGCTTTGCCGCGAAAGGGGATATAGCTGGCAGGATGGAACCAAAATGCACGATCCCCCGCATTGAACCCCACACGCCACACTTGCGCACCCGCCTTGCGCAACATGCGACCAAGGCGGTGAAAGAATGGGCCATGTGGTCCCTGAAGGAACAAGAATACCCGATTTTGAGGCGGTGAATGCACCATACATTCCAATTTAGTTTCAAATTCTTTACGAACAATGACCAGAAAACCTAGGCAAAACTATGGCAAATGGAAACAATGGTTCCTTTCCCACCAAGTTTGGCCTGTTTCATCTTCTGTCGCAGCGGCCTTGTCACATTGCCACTGTCCCGCTACCTCAATGAAACAGCAACGAAAGGCATCACATGTTCACAGGCATTGTCACAGACATCGGCATCATCACCCAGCTGGAACAGCAAGGTGATTTGCGCGCCCGCATCCAGACCGGATACGACACAGCCGGCATCGACATGGGCGCGTCTATTGCGTCAGACGGCGTCTGTCTGACTGTCATTGCGTTGGGCGATGATTGGTATGACGTGCAGATCAGCGCGGAAACTGTCAGTAAAACCAATGTTGCGTCTTGGACCATCGGCAAACGGGTCAACTTGGAACGCGCCCTGAAAGTGGGCGACGAATTGGGTGGGCATATTGTGTCAGGCCACGTGGACGGTGTGGCGGAGGTAGTGAGCATCGTGGATGAAGGCGATAGCACGCGCGTACAGTTGCGCGCACCCGCAGCATTGTCCAAATTCATTGCCCCCAAAGGCTCTGTCGCGTTGAACGGCACGTCACTGACCGTGAACGAGGTGCAAGGCGATGTTTTTGGCATCAATTTTATCCCACACACCAAAGATGCTACCACTTGGGGTGATGTTGCTTTGGGTGATGCTGTGAATTTGGAAATTGACACGCTTGCGCGTTACGTGGCGCGTTTGGCGGAAGCGGGTTAGGGGGCCAGCCCCTGTCCTGCCAACCCCCGTCCTGCCGTACTCCCCCGGGATATTTGGGGCGAAAAGAAAGTGGCCTATAGTTGCGGTTTTTGCCTCTCTGGTCTTGGTGTTGTGGATGGTCTAGACACAGCGCTTTAAGGCGTGCGGCGAGTCGATTGCGAGGCATATCACATGAGTTTTGAAACACCGGGACCGGTTGAAGTGGATTTGGCGGGCGCGATTTCCCCCATTGAGGACATCATTGCCGAGGCCAAAGATGGCCGCATGTTCATTCTTGTGGACCATGAAGACCGTGAGAACGAGGGCGATCTGGTCATACCGTCGCAATTTGCCGATCCTGCTGCCATCAATTTCATGGCCACTCATGGGCGCGGGCTGATCTGTGTGACATTGCCCGCTGAGCGCATTGAGGAACTTGGCCTGCCGATGATGGCCATGCACAATTCGTCACGCCATGAAACGGCTTTCACGGTGTCTATCGAGGCCCGCGAAGGCGTCAGCACCGGTATCTCCGCAGGGGACCGCGCATTGACCGTGGCCACTGTCATTGACCCGGACAAAACATCTGCCGATATCGCGACACCGGGCCACGTTTTTCCTTTACGCGCCCGTCAAGGTGGCGTTCTGGTCCGAGCAGGGCACACAGAAGCCGGATGTGACGTGGCCCGCCTTGCCGGCCATTATCCTAGTTCCGTAATTTGCGAAATCATGAAGCCCGATGGCGAGATGGCGCGTCTGCCGGATCTTGTGGAATATGCCCAAGAACACAGTCTGAAAATCGGCACCATCAGCGATTTGATTGCCTATCGTCGCCGCCATGACAATCTGGTGGTTGAAACGGATGCGCGGACTGTGACGTCGGAATACGGTGGCGATTGGGATTTGCGCATTTTCACAGATCAGACTTACGGTGTTGAGCATGTGGTTATGATCAAAGGCGACATTTCGACCCCAGACCCTGTTCTGGTGCGCACGCACGCATTGGACGCGACGGCTGATATTCTTGGGCTTGGCCCTAAATCTGCAGGGGAATTGCCCCGCGCAATGGAAATTATCGCGGACGAAGGGCGGGGTGTGATCTGCCTGTTCCGCCAGCCGCGCAAAGAATTGTTTGGCACAGAAGAAGACGGCCCCAAGGTCGTCAAAAACACTGGCCTTGGGGCGCAGATGCTGGCGAAGCTTGGATTGCACAAGCTGGTCCTGCTTACAGACAGCCCATTGACCACTTATGTGGGGCTGGACGCCTACGACCTTGAGATCACGGGCAAGCGACCGATCATGGGAGACGACTGATGGCGACCGCAGAGCAACACCATATTCTGGACCGACCAACCTTTGATAAACCTGCGAAACTGCTGATCGTGGTGTCGCCCTACTACAAGGACATCGCGGACAACCTTGTGGCTGGCGCTAAGGCCGAGATCGAAGCGGCAGGTGCCACTTGGGATTTGGTCGAGATGCCGGGCGCATTGGAAATTCCGACAGCCATCGGTATTTCGGACCGGGCGTCCAACTTTGACGGCTACGTCGCACTTGGGTGTGTGATCCGGGGCGAGACCACGCATTACGAGACAGTGTGCAATGACAGCAGTCGCGCCATTCAACTGTTGGGTCTGCAAGGGCTGTGCATCGGCAACGGTATCCTGACAGTGGAAAACCGCAAGCAGGCGGAAGTGCGTGCTGACGTGAATGACCAAAACAAAGGTGGTGGGGCGGCGGCTGCGGCCTTGCACCTTATCGCGCTCGCCCGTAAGTGGGGCACCCAATCCAGTGGCATCGGCTTCAGGCCCGCTTCGGACAACATCCTGCTTGCAGGCGACACAGACGGAAACACCACGGCATGAGCGCACATTCCAACCTTTCGGGCAACCAACGGCGCAAGATGCGTTCGGCCTCGCGGCTTTATGCGGTGCAGGCTTTGTTCCAGATGGAGCATTCCGGTCAGACCGTTGAAGTGGTCCGGCGTGAATTTCTGGATTTCCGTTTTGGGGAAACCTACGAAGGCCAGGAAATGCTGGACGGCGATATGGATCACTTCCGCACCGTGATGGAAGACGCTGTGAACTATCAAGCGGCCATCGACCAACAAACCGATCGCGCTTTGGTGGCGAAGTGGCCTTTGGGGCGCATCGACCCTACATTGCGGGCTGTCTTTCGTGCGGCCGGTGCGGAATTGCGCGACACAAGCATTCCGCCCAAAGTGGTGATCACAGAATACGTGGATGTGGCGGTTGCTTTCTTTCCTGAAGGCAAAGAAAGCAAATTCGTGAATGCGGTATTAGACCACATGGCCAGAGAAGCGCGCCCCGAGGCATTCTAGGGCCAAATCGCCACACCCTGAGGGGCCTAGATGACCGTAAGTTCCGAAGATCCCAGCTTGATCCGCCTGTTTGTCTGGCATGCGTTTTGGGGCAGTTTGGCGGCGGCCGTGTTTACGGGCTTATTGCTATATTTCAACGTGTTGAATTTGTGGCATCTGGTGACACACAGCGACATTGGTGTGTTTGCTGTGTTTTTATTGTGGTGGATGTTGAGCACAGTGTTCGGCGCCGTACAGATCGCTTATGCGGTGATGCACATTGGCTCAGATGAAACATAAACCATCGACAAAAGGGTGATGTGATGCGCGCAATGCAAGTGGTGGAATTGGGGCAGCCTTTGGAGCTGCGCGAGGTTGAAAAGCCCACGCCGCTGGCCGGAGAAGTGCTGGTCAAGGTTCACGCTTGCGGGCTGAACTTTGGGGACACGCTGGTTATCAAAGGCACCTATCAGGAAAAACCGCAATTGCCTGCGACCGTCGGCATGGAACTGTGCGGTACCATCGAAGCGCTGGGGGCTGGGGTCGAGGGGTTGCATGTGGGCCAAAAGGTGGGTGCGTATTCGGGGTTTGGTGGACTGGCGGACTACGCCGCGATACCAGCCGAGATTTGCGTGCCCGTACCGGACGAGATGGACAGTCTGGATGCAGCTGCGTTTCTAGTAGCTTACGGCACCAGCCACGTGGCTCTGGACTACAAAGCACAGTTACAACCAGGTGAACGGTTGCTTGTTCTTGGGGCGTCTGGAGGCGTTGGATTGACCGCGGTCGAGGTGGGCAAAATCATGGGCGCAGAGGTTATTGCCTGTGCCCGCGGAGCTGCCAAGCTGGAGTTGTGCAAGGCCGCGGGCGCGGACCATCTGATTTGTTCTGAAACCGAGGATATTCGGGATGTCGTCAAGTCTTTGGGCGGGGCGGATGTTGTGTATGACCCGATCGGGGGCGACCAATTCAAAGCGGCCATGCGGGCATGCAATCCCGAAGCGCGATTGTTGCCGTTGGGATTTGCATCGGGTGATGTGCCACAGATTCCGGCCAACCATTTGCTTGTGAAAAACCTGACAGTGATCGGATTCTACTGGGGTGGATACGTCCGTGTGAAGCCGAAAGTTCTGACTGACAGTTTTGCCACTTTGATCGATTGGTACAGTGCAGGCAAAATCAAGCCTCATGTCAGTGCTGTGCACGCTTTGGAGGACGCGAACGCAGCCCTTGATTTGCTGCGTACCCGAAAAGCCACGGGCAAAGTGGTTGTTAAAATCAGCGCGGGCTAAACGGCTTATACCTTTTAGAAGGCCACGATTTGTAACTGACTTACCATATCCGGTCAGCGCCCCTTGATGCGGCCACGGATCGGTTTGGCCGCCTGTGTTTTGTATCTCTCGCGCAAAAACACAAACACGCCTGATGACAGGATCATTGTGATTCCCACCCAAACCTCGAACACAGGCAATTCAGCGAAAATGAAGAACCCCCAGAAGACGGCCAAAGGCAGCCCGACGTATTCAAAGGGGGCCACGGTTGCGGCGTCGGCCACCCTGTAGGCCTGGCTTAGGCAATAGCCGATGATCGCCGCATTCAGGCCCAAGCCCATAAAGACCCAAAGGTCGCTTTGATCGGGCCAAACCCATGCCCTAAGTAAGAACTGCACCGAAGGGTTGCTGCTGCCAAGGGCAAAACGCCCGTCTCCAGCCACCAGAAGGAATCCGGCAGACACCACGATGAACATGCCCTGAATGTAGACCGCCAGTGCAGAGGCTTTGCTTTCCACCCCTAATTTGCGTGTCAGAAGTTGCGTCAGCGCATAGGTCAATGCGGCCGCAACCGGCAGCAAAAGAACGATACGCGCGGCACCTATATTGCCCGCACCTTCCCATGGACGCTGCATCACAATCACCCCGACAAAGCCAAAGACAACGGCGCTCAACCGCAAGGGGCCGACTTTTTCGCCCAGGATCGGGATCGACAGAAGTGTGATGAACAATGGCGCTGCAAAGAAAAGCGCCGTGGCGTCGGCAAGCGGCAAAGCGGCCAGTGCCAGAAAAAATGTCATGTTCGAGATCACGATCAAAAGTCCACGCACCACATGGATGCCAGGCCTTCGGGTGTACAAGATCCGCCACCCGCCTTCCAGCTGTACCAGTATCAGCGAAAACAGAATGCCGATGAAAGACCGTGCAAACACAATCTGGTGCAAGGGGTATCCGCCAGACAGCTGTTTGATCAGCATGTCGTTGATAGATATGCAAAAGACACCCACAAGAACGAAGATGATCCCAAGTGTCGCTGTGTTGGTTGGGGGGCGTGACATAGTTCATTCGGTATCATGGATGTCGCTTTCGGCAATAGCCAATCTGCACTGAAACGGATATGCAGGCTTAAGCCCAAAAAAGGACCTGCCTTATGAAAATGACAGACACCCGCCAGATTGCCGCATCCCCTGAAGACGTATTTGCAGCGCTTTTGAATCCGGATGTTTTGAAGGCATGTGTGCCCGGTGCGACAGACGTGACGGGATCGCCCGAAGAGGGATTTGAAGCCTCTGTGACCCAAAAAGTGGGCCCTGTAAAAGCGACATTCAAAGGGGCCGTGACATTGTCTGATATGGTTGAAAACCAATCACTGACCATTTCAGGCGAAGGCAAAGGCGGTGCCGCGGGTTTTGCCAAAGGCGGCGCCGAAGTATCTATGAAGCCATCAGAGGGCGGCACTGAACTGAGCTATGATGTTGAAGCCAAGGTTGGCGGAAAACTGGCGCAATTGGGCAGCCGTATTATTGACGGATTTGCCAAGAAAATGGCGGATCAGTTCTTTACGAACCTGCAAACCCATCTTGAGGGGCCCGTTGATCCTGCCACGGACGACGCGGACACGGACGCGGAACAGCCCGAGAAAAAAGGATGGTTGGGCCGTTTGACTGGCAAGGATTAATCGCGCATCTCCGAACAGCTTGTGTGCATTGCCGCGCTGAACAATGCACCCTAGGGTGCGGCGAAAGCCAAGGGGATACGTATGTCGGTGATTTTGGATATTAAAGACCTGCGCAAAGCCTATGCTGGTGGCTTTGAGGCACTAAAGGGTGTCACCCTGTCGATTGAAGAAGGCGAGATAATCGCCTTGCTTGGTCCCAACGGCGCCGGAAAAACAACATTGATTTCAACGATTTGTGGCATTACGACCGCGACTTCGGGACGTGTTTCGGTTGGTGGGCACGACATCGAAACAGACTTTCGTGCCGCGCGCAGCATGATTGGCCTTGTGCCGCAGGAAGTCGCCTTGGAACCATTTGAAAAGGTTCTGAACACGGTCCGGTTCAGCCAGGGGCTGTTTGGCAAAAAACGCGACATGGCCATGATCGAGACCATCCTAAAACGTCTGTCCCTTTGGGACAAACGCAACAACCAGGTCAAGGAATTGTCGGGCGGCATGAAGCGCCGCGTTCTGATTGCAAAGGCCTTGGCCCATTCGCCGCGTGTTCTGTTTCTGGACGAACCAACGGCGGGTGTTGATGTGGAATTGCGCAAAGACATGTGGGACATTGTGGCTGATTTGAAGGCCGATGGCGTCACCATCATCCTGACAACCCACTACATTGAAGAAGCAGAAGCCATTGCTGACCGTGTGGGCGTGATTGCCAATGGTGAATTGCTGTTGGTGGAAGACAAAGACAAGCTGATGGCCCAGATGGGCAAAAAGCAGTTGGAGGTGCAACTGACAGCCCCTTTGGATGCGGTGCCTGCCGCGCTGGGCGCCCACGGCCTAAGCCTGTCGCCCGATGGTGAGGCATTGATCTACACCTACGACACCCGCAAAGAGCGCACTGGCATTACCCAGCTTTTGAATGATGTGGCCAAAGCAGGGTTGACGTTGAAAGACGTTGTGACGCGTCAAAGCAGTTTGGAAGATATTTTTGTCACCCTGTTGCAGGAGGATGCAGCATGAACTGGACAGCAATTCGCGCGATTTATGTATTTGAAATGACGCGATTTTTCAGAACCTTTGTGCAAAGCTTTATCTCGCCTATCATTTCGACGTCTTTGTATTTCGTGGTGTTCGGTGCCGCCATTGGCAGCCGCATAGACGAGGTGGATGGTGTCAGTTACGGGGCGTTTATCGTGCCGGGGCTGATCATGTTGACGGTTATGACCCAAGCCATATCCAACGCATCTTTTGGCATTTATTTTCCCAAGTTCATCGGCACGATTTATGAATTGTTGTCCGCGCCGCTTAGCTTTCTCGAGATCGTCGTGGGCTATGTCGGGGCAGCAGCCACCAAGGCGTTTTTCATTGGCACCGTCATCCTTGGCACGTCGTTCTTTTTCGTGGACATTCAGATCGCGCATCCTTTGGCGATGATCGCATTTTTGCTACTGACATGCTTCAGTTTTGCGCTGTTCGGGTTCATCATCGGCATCTGGGCTGGCAACTTTGAGCAGCTGCAACTGGTGCCTCTGCTGATTGTGACGCCTTTGGTGTTTCTGGGGGGATCTTTCTATTCTATTTCGATGTTGCCCCCGGTTTGGCAAACCATTTCGATGTTCAATCCGGTTGTGTATCTGGTGTCGGGTTTCCGCTGGGCCTTCTTCGGGCTTGAGGACGTGCCGGTGCTGACCAGCTTGTTGGCCATCGGTTTGTTTTCAGCGATGTGTTTGGCTGCAGTCTACTGGATTTTCAAAAGTGGCTGGCGCATTCGCCAGTGACGCGCCGGAAAGCGTTGCATTGATCCCCCACAGGCCGTTCGATTTGTCGCAGGCCTTGTGCGAGGGTGTCTGTCAATCTACATGGCATTCAATGAAACGCTGGATACCCTTTATCAAATCCGAACTCACCGTATCTGTGATCCGCCTGCAAGGGATGATCGCGGGCGGGGGACGTGGCGCATTGAATGACGCGGGCCTGACTGCCGTCATCGAGCGGGCTTTTTCCAAAGGAAAACCTGCAGCCGTCGCCCTTGAAATAAATTCACCCGGTGGCAGCCCTGTGCAATCATCGCTGATTGCGGCACGCATTCGACGGCTTGCGGATGAAAAAGACATCCCAGTATTGGCATTTGTCGAAGATGTTGCTGCATCAGGTGGGTATTGGCTGGCCACAGCCGCAGACGAGATTTACGCCGATGAAAGCTCTATTCTTGGGTCAATCGGGGTCATATCTGCCGGTTTTGGGGCCCATGAATTGCTGGCAAAACAAGGGGTCGAGCGCCGGGTTTATACAGCCGGAAAATCCAAATCGATGTTGGACCCGTTCCGCCCGGAAAATCCGGAAGATGTGGCACGACTGAAGGGCTTGTTGGAAGAGCTGCATGGCAATTTCAAGGGCCACGTTGCGGCACGTCGCGGTGCAAAACTGACCCAAGAGATGGATTTGTTCACCGGAGAAGTCTGGCTGGCCCGCAAAGCCACGGAACTGGGTTTGATCGATGGCATTGGCCACTTGAAGCCAATGTTGCAGGATCGCTTCGGGGAGAAAGTCAAAATTAACCGTTATGGTGTTAAGAAGCCCTTTCTGGCGCGTTTCGGCGCACAATTGATGCAAGATGCAGTCACCAACATCGAAGAACGGGCTGCATATGCCCAGTTCGGGTTGTGACCGCATGATGTCTAAAGTCGTCATTCTGTTTCTGGTTTTCATGGGCGCGCTTGCGATGTTCGGAAAACTGCATTGGATTGGCGGCAAGCGATTGAAATCCACCAAGTGCAAAGCGTGCAAGCGTCACAAGATCGGTTCCGGTCCCTGTGCCTGCGGTAAAGGGGACGCATGATGGAATCGTTGATGCCATGGTTGCTGTCCGGTCTTGGACTGGTCATCTTGCTTTTGGCGGGGGATGCGTTGGTCAAAGGCGCTGTGAATCTGTCTCTGCGTCTTGGCGTGCCGGCTCTGATCGTAAGTTTGACGATTGTTGCCTTTGGTACATCCGCGCCTGAATTGTTGATTGCGATATCGGCAATTTTGGACGATGCGCCGGGCTTGGCTTTGGGGAATGTGGTTGGGTCGAACACCGCCAATGTGTTGTTGGTCCTTGGTGTGCCTGCCTTGATGGCGACGCTACATACTTCGGAATGTGACACGCGCAAAAACTTCAATTTCATGCTGGCGGCGACCTTTTTGTTTCTCGCCCTCGCGTTCCGCGGTGTGTTTGATATGACAGCCGGCCTCGCTTTGTTGGGCGCGCTTGGATACGTTCTGTTTGACGCTTTCCGGCAGGCCAAGGCGCATCGGATTGCATGTAAATCCGCCCCCGATGAAGATGAAGAAATCGAAGGGGCTGACCCCGATATGCCGTGGTGGCGCATCATCACGTTTTTGGTGCTGGGATTGATCGGATTGCCTTTGGGTGCTGACCTATTGGTGGACAATGCCACGGTGATTGCCAAAACCTACGGCGTCAGTGACACCGTCATTGGGTTGACACTGGTGGCGGTGGGCACTTCTTTGCCGGAACTTGCGACAACCGTTATGGCAGCGCTGCGCAGGCAAGCCGATGTGGCATTGGGCAACGTCATCGGATCGAATATGTTCAACCTGTTGGCGATCATTGGCATCGCAACGCTTGTGGGCCCAATACCGGTGGACCCGTCATTCTTGCGCTTTGATCTGTGGGTTATGTTGGGGGCTTCGGTCTTGCTGATCCCGTTCGTGTATTTGCGCAAGGATATCACCCGCAATTGGGGGATTGCCTTGACCGCGGCGTATGTGGGCTACCTTGCTTTGGTGTTGATCTAACCCAAAGGACGGGCCTTATGACACGCTATTCGCCAAATGCACTCGTGACCGGTTCAAGCCATCGGTTGGGGCGCGCAATGGCGCTGTATTTGGGGCAACGCGGCTACAATGTTGCTGTGCACTATGCATTCTCTGACGATGGCGCATCCGACGTGGTCGATCAGATAAAAGGCATGGGGCGAAATGCCGTTGCTTTGCAGGCTGATCTTTTACACGAAGCGCAAAGCCAGGCTTTGCTTGGGCAGGCCGCTGACGCGCTTGGCGGACCGATCACGTGTTTGGTCAACAACGCATCCATCTTCGAATACGACGATTTCACAACAGGCACGCGGGACAGTTGGGACAGGCACATCGAAAGCAATCTGCGGGCGCCGTTTGTCTTGACGCAAGCCATGGCAGCACAAGGGCTGCAACCCGGCCGCGACGCCGCACAAGAGCCGCTTGCCAGTGCTTTGATCGTCAACATGATCGACCAGCGTGTGCGTAAACTGACGCCTGAATTTACCAGCTACACAATTGCGAAAATGGGGCTTTGGGCTTTGACGCAAACTGCGGCGCAGGGCTTGGCGCCTGTGATCCGGGTCAACGGCATAGGGCCGGGGCCAACACTGCAAGGTGGACGTCAGACGGCACAGGATTTTGCCACGCAACGGGCAGCTACAACGCTACAACGTGGGGCCAACCCGGACGATATTACTGCTGCTTTGGGGTACTTTCTGGACGCGCCTGCCGTAACGGGGCAGTTGTTGTGTGTCGATGGTGGACAGCACTTGGCATGGCAAACAGCGGATGTGTTAGACGTTGAATAAATGAGACTAGGGTCGAAAGTTTTGCACTGCGTTAAGTTTCGTTACAAATCTGTTACTAAAAACTTAATGTTTTCAATTATTTGCAATGACACAAATAAAAAGAATATATAAATCAAATGGTTACATATGTGCCTAAAAAATAGGCAAATCCATGAAATCCTTCAAAACTAACGAAAATCTTCCACTGTGAAAAAGTTATCGGCAGAGTTATCCACAGGAACAGTGGGTATGTTAACTGTTGCTACGGTCTGCACTACATTGCAGCCAAACCAGAGAATCGAGCGACTCACATGGCGACTGAAACCGACGCTTCACAACCCCAGATAGCCACAGGCCCTGATGTCATTCAGGGGTATCTCAAGACGATTGATGGCTCCCCCGGTGTGTACCGCATGTTGGACAGCGAAAGCCGCGTTCTATACGTTGGAAAAGCCCGTAATCTTCGTGCACGCGTCAGTAACTATGCCAGACCGTCCGGCCATTCGGGCCGCATTGCACGCATGATTTCCCTGACAGCGTCGATGATGTTCTTGACGACGCGCACCGAAACAGAGGCGCTGTTGCTGGAACAGAACCTGATCAAACAGCTCAAGCCGAAGTTCAATGTGCTGTTACGCGACGACAAAAGCTTTCCCAACATTCTGGTCACTGCCGAACACGATTACCCACAAATCAAAAAACACCGCGGTGCCAAAAAGGAAAAAGGTGCCTATTACGGCCCCTTTGCATCCGCAGGTGCCGTCAACCGCACGCTAAATCAATTGCAACGGGTGTTTATGCTGCGCGATTGTTCCAACGCGATGTTCGACAGCCGCACGCGGCCGTGTTTGCAGTATCAAATCAAACGCTGTTCTGCGCCGTGTGTTGGCAAAATCACCCCGGATGCATACCGCGAAACGGTCAAAGACGCCGAGAAATTCCTAAGCGGCAAGAATGCGGACATTCAGGCCAAACTGGCCGGCGAAATGACGCAGGCGTCTGATGATATGGAATTCGAACGCGCCGCTGCTCTGCGTGACCGCATCAAAGCCCTGACCCAAGTGCAAACCGCCCAAGGCGTGAACCCGCGTAGCGTGTCCGAGGCCGACATCATTGCATTGCATCTGGAAGGGGGGCAGGCCTGTGTGCAGGTCTTCTTCATCCGGGCCAACCAGAACTGGGGCAATCACGATTATTACCCGCGTGTTGGCGTAGATGTGGATGCGGCAGAGGCGCTGGAAGCCTTCATTGGCCAGTTTTACGATGTGCGCGAACCGCCGCGTCAACTGATCTTGTCCAATGATCTCGAAAACCCGGATTTGATGGCAGAAGCGCTGGCAATAAAAGCGGGCCGCAAAGTTGAAATTCTGGTGCCACAACGCGGTGAAAAAGCGGAATTGATCGATGGCGCATTGCGCAACGCGCGCGAAAGCCTTGCACGTAAAATGGCCGAAACCGCGACACAGGCCAAATTGCTGAAAGGTGTGGCAGACGCGTTTGATCTGGATGCGCCGCCCCAACGCATCGAAGCCTATGATAACTCGCATATCCAGGGCACCAATGCGGTGGGGGGAATGATTGTGGCGGGCCCCGACGGGTTCATGAAAAACCAGTATCGAAAATTCAACATCAAAGGCGATGATCTTACACCGGGCGATGACTTCGGGATGATGAAAGAGGTGCTAACGCGCCGCTTCAAAAGGCTTCTGAAAGAGGACCCCGATCGCAGCAAAGGCATGTGGCCGGATTTGCTGCTCATCGACGGTGGGGCGGGGCAGGTCAGCGCTGTCCGTGAAATCATGATTGAATACGGTGTAGGGGATGTCCCGATGGTCGGGGTGGCCAAGGGGATTGACCGCGACGCAGGCAAAGAAGAATTTTACCGCACAGGGAAGCGCCCCTTTGCTTTGCGACATAACGATCCGGTTTTGTACTTTATCCAACGGTTGCGCGACGAAGTGCACAGATTCGCAATCGGAACACACCGCGCAAAACGGGCCAAGGCAGTGGGCGCCACTCCTTTGGACGATGTGCCCGGCGTTGGCGCCGCACGAAAGCGGGCACTTTTGGCCCATTTCGGGTCTGCCAAGGCCGTAAGTCGCGCAAATCTTGCCGATCTGAAAGCTGTCGAAGGGGTCTCGGCGGCCTTGGCACAAAAGGTCTATGACTTCTTTCAGGAAGGGTAATCGTATCGCATGTTTCTTTTCGCCAAAAATATCCTGGGGTTAGGCCACAGGCCGAGGGGTAACGCCCCTTTCCCCGCCCATGAACAAAGGCTAACACTAGACGCATGAACTGGACCATTCCAAATATCCTCACGCTGATCCGTCTCGGGGCCGCACCTATGGTGGCCGTGATGTTTTTGTACTTCACACGGCCTTACGCGGATTGGTTCGCGCTGATCCTGTTTGTAAGTGCTGCGATTACGGATTGGTTCGACGGGTATCTGGCGCGGAACTGGCAACAGGAAACCAAACTCGGGGCGATGCTGGACCCGATTGCAGACAAAGCCATGGTGGTGATCGCGCTTATGGTGATTATCGGCTTTTCCAGCTGGCAGGCATGGCTTGTGCTGCCGGCGACTGTCATTCTGTTTCGGGAAGTCTTTGTGTCGGGCCTGCGGGAATTTCTGGGGGATACGGCAGGCACTTTGAAAGTGACCCCGCTTGCGAAGTGGAAAACTACATTCCAGATGGTGGCGATTGCAGTGCTGTTTTCACAAGGCGTGTTCGAACACTACTTCGGGATGTCGACGTGGGGCATGGACGACGACATGGTGATAGCGATCTTGGATGGTGAATTAACCGATGAATTGGGCCTTGGATGGAAATTCCAAGGCATGCAATGGGCCGGAACACTCGGTCTGTGGCTGCTGTGGATTGCAGCGGCACTGACTTTGATCACCGGGATTGATTACCTGAAAAAAGCGGTGCCGCATCTAAAGGATGAAGACTGATGGACATTTTGTATTTCGCCTGGGTGCGCGAACGCATCGGTCGGCCACGCGAAACACTGGATACCAACGCTGCGACTGTGGCTGAGCTGGTCGAGGAACTGAAAAGTCGTGAAGACAGATACGCCGCTGCATTCTCGGATCTGTCGGCGCTGCGCGTGGCGGTGAACCAGGAACTCACGGATTTTGACGCCTCTTTGGAAGGGGCCCGCGAGGTCGCTTTTTTCCCTCCGATGACGGGGGGATAAATCATGCGTATTTTGGTTCAGGAAGACCCGTTTGATGTGGGGGAGGAAGTGTCACGTTTTTCTGCCGGCCATCAGGATGTGGGGGCTGTTGTCACCTTTACAGGCGTTGTGCGCGATGTGCCGGAGGAGCGCTTGAAGGTTATGGAAATCGAACACTACCCGGGCATGACAGAATCAGCGCTTGCCGAAATGGCCGCTACAGCCATGGACCGGTGGTCTTTGGCAGATGCTTTGGTGATTCACCGCTATGGGCGGCTTGCACCGGGTGAGATGATTATGATGGTCGGTACAGCGTCCAAGCATCGCAAAGACGCTTTTGAGGCCGCCGAATACCTGATGGATTTTTTAAAATCCCGCGCCCCGTTTTGGAAGCGCGAAATCACGGCGCGCAGTGCGCAGTGGGTTGCTGCAAAAGATGATGACGAAAACGCGTTAAAGCGTTGGTAAAAACCTTTTAGTGCGCCGCTCCGGTGGCATTTTTCCAGTATTCTGTCAGCTTTTCGATCTGGGCGGCGGCGCTTGGATGATCGTCGGGTAGTGTTTCTTTTGCCATGTCTATGTTGGATTTTAGCTGGTCATATCGTTGAAGACGGTAATTGTTGTACGCAAGCTTGATCCAGGCAACGCAATGGGGCCGCAGCTCTATCATGCGGGTGAGCACGACGTCTCTGGCAACCCAATCAGCCCGCGCGGTGATGGCGGCGTCGATGATCCGCAATGCGCGCAATTCGCCATTGTTGATATCGCGATTGCGTATGGCTTGTTCCAAAGCGGTCTGACCGCATGCTTCGGCGGTTTCAAAATCCTCTGCCTCCAATGCTGCGGTGCCTTCAACCAGATTGGTGTTGAAGATGACTTCAGCATCATGCGCTGACGCGATATTGGCTTCAAAGTCCTGCCGCTGCGTTGCATCCACTTCAAAGTAGGTTTGAACCAACTGGGCAACCACGCCTTTGACGGCAAAGTCGGACACATGGCGTAGGTCGGGGGCGAAAACATCCCAGCTGCGGGTCAACATAATGCGTTCAAATCCGGGAAAATAACCTGCGCGCGGCTCATTGCGAATGACTTCGGTGATGACCGTGTGCAGCAATGCCTTGGACCGGATCGACGCCAGAATTATGTCGTCTCCGCTAAATGTGGCTTTGGCCGAGACAGGCGAGACGGTGATCAGGATTCTGGCGTCCGGATTCATATCCCAGATCAGATCAAGGGCCCCGCGCACAAACCCCAATGAGGTTTCGAAATCGAGATCTACAAATTCCAGCCGCTCACCCAAGGCCCGACGCAGTGGACCGATGGCCACGAGGGCATTGGACACGTAAAGATCACGTTCCACATCGCGAAAAACTTCTGTTAGGCCAAGGGTGATCACAACGCAATCTGTCTGAAACATTGTTTTGAACACATCAAAGATGTGCTGGCGTCGCTCCAACATGCGCTCTTTGCTCAGCGGATAGCGCCCGTGGGTCGCCGTGTCGTAATACATGCCGTCTTTTTCGAATGCGATGGCCTCGCAGTCGGCCCAGTTTACGATGCCGTCCCTTTTGGCAATGTCGTAACACCATTTGACCTCCTGATAGATCGCTGGCGGGGTGTATTTATTGACGATGTTTGCTGCGCGGCTGTTGATTTTTTCCTCGGCGGGCAAATCAAATTTTAGCATGGGCAAGTCATAGCCCAGTTGCCCAAGATTTTCTTCAATGTTGCGGGCAAAACAGCTGCCTATCGTAAAGACACTGCTGCGTGCAGGGACCTTGAAGCGCGGTCGAATAGATGGGGCGCATTGATCGTAAAGGCGTGGTGACACACCATCCCAGTTTGACACTTCCGAAGCACGCATTTGCGCCCAAAGTTGTTCAAGGGTGGGTTTGTCTGTCATCAGTGTTTTTCCCGAATTTGCATCTAAATGACGTGTTTGCGGGGTTCACAAAAAGGGGCAGTCAGGTTCCCTGTGTCACCCGTTCAATGTAGCCACGTAGTTCTTCAGCCTCATGCCGCGCATCGCGAAGGCCTTCCATCGCGGCGCGCAATTCCGCCTCGGTCTGACTGAGCTGGTTTGTCAGTTCCGCTTCGCGCTGCTGAAGGTATGTGATGGCTTGATCGCGGGTTTCTTCGGCCTCATGCAACTCCTGGCTCATACGGTCCAGTTGGGCTACATCGCCTGCCGCCACGCGGGTAAAGCGATGGATCAGCCAGTTGGCAAACCATCCAAGGCAAAACGCCACAAACAGAATGATCGCAGTTGCGATAACAAACTCAGTTCTGCTCATCGGATGTCCCTTCTGTTGCAGGCCCTGTATTGCCCGTTTCGGCAACAGAATCTAGCGTAGATTCAGGCTCGGGTTCCGTTGGATTGGGGCGGATCAAACGAAATTCGATACGGCGGTTCGCTTCGCGCCCTTCTTCGGTGTCGTTGTCCTTTATCGGGCGCGTTTCGCCGTAACCTTTGGCTGAAAAGGATGATGTCAGGACGCGCCGTGCACGCAATTCATTCAGAACGGATTGGGCGCGGCTTTGGCTTAGGGCCAGGTTCATTTCGGCACGGCCTTGGCTGTCTGTATGGCCTTGCACTTCCAAACGCATATCGCCGCAGACTTTCAAGATTTCGGCGATATCGTCCATCGTGCTAAGGGATGCCGCATCAATTGTGGCGCTTCCCGGTTCAAAGCTGATTTGCCCTGTTTGCAGCACGTCCCCGATTTGAGCCTCGCATTGGTCTGGTGTCGGGATATTGGCCACAGGATCGAGTTTTTCCTGATAGGTCACGTCAATCGTGAAGTCTTCCGCCTCGCCCAGTTTCGAAGACAGCAATGTCGCGATTTTCGCGTTTGCATCTTTATTGCCGGTATTGCCGCGCACGGAAATAGATGTGGGAGATACGGTGACTGCGCCGTTGCTGAGGCTGGACAGCGCCTCCAATCCGGTCAGAACGCGGGTGGCCCAATCGTTTGGCAGGCCCTCGACGACACGGGTGCCAACGTAAACCCTGTCTGATCCAAACCGCGCTTTCGCATAGCTGTCGGCCACAGTCCGCAGGTTTTCATCGGACAACCGGCCCCGCAGTTGCACCTGGCCTTCCGGACTAAGAGTGGCAATGAATTCTGGCGGCCCCACATTCGGGTCCACGGTTTCAGGCAGTTTTGCGTAAAGGGCAAAAACATCTGGCAAATCGTTTTCAAGTTCGCCCATGACTTTGTCAAAGGTCGCTTGGCCGGCGCCTTCGCGGCCAATCAAGGTGACGTCTGCGTCGGAAAACGTAACAGACCCGCCGCCCACTTCCGCCAAGGCGCTAATCGATTTTTCCACGGCTTCTGACCAACGCGGGCTTGGAACGCCCATGCCGACGGTGCATCGTCCGGACCCGGTGAGGCCCGCTTTGAAGGCGGCTTGCAAAATTTGGGTTCGAGAGGCTTCTGTGTCTGCGGAACACGCATCAAAGCGCACCCCGCTGTCGTCGATCAAAAAGCGCAAAGTGAATGGTGTGATAACGGGGCGGGGGGCTGCAATGTCCAGCGACAGGCGCAAACCGGGGGGGGCTGCGCGGTTGAGGCGTGCCTCAAGCTGTGCTTTGGCTTCGGCGCTTTGTGTGATGGCCGTGATGGACACGCGACCCGCTTCCACCGACACTTTTGATCGCGGCAATTGTTCCATTGCAGTCAGCGCAAATCCAAGCGCATCGGTCCATCCGTCCGGGGTTGGATAATCTGCTGTCTCGATAAGGTCCGTGACCGATGCGTCGTCGCTCATGGCTGCGAAGCGTTCGATGATGGCGTCGCGGTCTGTGGCAGTCGGCATCAGGCCGATGATCGACACCCCTGCGTCATTGCGCAGAATTTCGGCGGAGAACCGCGGAGGGGCAATGGCGGCCACCGCCTCGACTTCCATCGCGTCAATCACGCGGGCTGCATCCACCACTGTGCCTGCGGTGCTCAGGGCAGAAAACCTTCGGGCCTCGTTTGGCGCAATGCCCAACAAAGTGACTTGCAACCCGTCCGCGGCAACTTCGGCCCATGGCATTTTGGCGTCGTCCAAGGCCTGCCGCACACCAATTTCTGATGTTTCTTCAATCAATTTGACGGAAAAGTTGGCAGCCACCAATGATACAGCAGCGGCCCCGACAAAGGTTGCGGCAACAATGATGAGAGAAGACAGTCGCATGTGCGTTTTTCAGGCTCTTTTGGTCTTAGGATCGCTCTTGTCTTTGGTGATACGCCCTGTGCGTCGGTCTTTCAATCAAACCATGAGCGCTATGAGAAAAAAGACCAGCGGAATTGCGCCTGTGTCGCGGTTGGCGCGAAACAGCTGCATGCACTTTGCTGGATCACCAATATCGAGACCGCGTAATTGCCATGCCATATGCCATCCCATCGCCCATGGCGCGGCCAACGCCAGCGCCATAGCAAGGGGGGACGCGTTTGGAAGCGCTGCAAAAATTGCGGCAATGCCCATCAGCCCGACGGTGGCTGCCAAAAACCTGCGCAACCAGTCCGGGGTTTTTTCCGCAAACAGACGCGCGGTTGATTTGACGCCGATCAACGCGTCGTCTTCGATGTCCTGATGGGCATAGATGGTGTCGTAAAACAACGTCCAAGCGATGCCAGCAAGATACAGCACAACAGCAGGGGCGCCCAGCGATCCCGTGTGTGCGGTCCATGCCAGCAATGCCCCCCAATTGAAGGCCAGACCCAAAAAGACTTGCGGCCACCATGTGAACCGCTTGGCGTAGGGGTAAACGGCCACTGGCAGCAACGCCAACACGCCCAAGGCGATGGCAGCTTGATTGAAGGTCAGCAAAATACCCAACGACAACAGGCATTGAATAACGATCCACACCAAAGCGCCTTTTGTAGACACCCGACCGGACGGAATGGGCCGCGACCGTGTGCGTTCGACTTCTGCATCGATGTGGCGGTCTGTGAAATCGTTCCATGTGCAGCCCGCGCCGCGCATCAGCCACGCGCCCAACGCACATCCCAAGGCGATCCATGCATCCATCCAACTGGCGGTTTGTGTATACAGCATGGCCAACGCCAGCCCCCACCAACACGGCAGCAAAAGCAACCATGTGCCGATGGGTCTATCAGCCCGGGACAATCGCAAATAGGGCCGCGTCCATTCCGGTGCATATACATCGACCCAATTGTCTTTTACGGCATCGGCCACTTGACCATCTGGCGCGGGCGCATTGTCTTGCATAAAAGGGATCCATGACTGCAAAAATTCGCCTCTTTCTAGACCTGCCATTGGCCCAAGGGCAATCGGTTGAATTGTCGCGTGATCATGCGCACTATCTTTTTGGTGTGATGCGCCTTGGCGTGGGGGCGCAGGTGCTTGTCTTTGATGGTGTGCATGGCGAGTTTTTGGCGCAAGTGACAAACGCCGGCAAACGTGGCGGTACTTTGGAGGTGTTGCAAAACACCAAACCGCTGAAGATGCCGCCAGATTTGTGGCTTGTCTTTGCCCCGATCAAAAAAGCGCGAACAGATTTTATCGTGGAGAAAGCCGCCGAAATGGGGGCCGCGCGCATTCTGCCCATGCAAACCGAATTTACCAATGCAGGACGTATCCAACGCGAACGCTTGCAAGCGCATGCTATTGAGGCCGCTGAGCAATGCGGCGGCACTTTCGTGCCTGAAGTGACGGAAATGCTGCGATTTGACCGTCTTTTGGCCCAATGGGACAGCACCCGCCGAATCATGTTCTGTGACGAGGCGACAGCAGACGATTCACCGACGCCGTTTTCGGGTGGGGCAGGGCCGTGGGCTATATTTATCGGGCCGGAAGGCGGGTTTTCAGCGGCTGAGCGCACAAAGCTGCGTGCAATGGAATGTGCCCACGTGGCGCAATTGGGCCCCCGTATTTTACGCGCGGATACCGCCGTTGTTGCGGCGATGACCCTGTGGCAAAGCGCAATTGGGGATTGGACTTAGCCAACTGTTCCGGCTGTTTCAAATGGTTCTGGTGTCTTGAGTTTTTCGGATCAGAAAATCTGATAAGGGCGCGGCGCCATTGATCTTGCGGCGCATTGGCCCCACTTTGGATGTAACAACATCTACGGGACGCAATCGCTATGAGTTTCATTAGACCGGAAGCCGCCACCGCGCTGCGCCGTTGGCGCGAGGCCTTGGTGGGTGTGGCCGTTTTGGCGCTGGCTGCATTGTGGCTGTTCGGGCGGCCGGGACTCTTGCAGCTGATGGGCTACCCATTGTTGATGATCGCGGCCGTTTTGATCTGGGTTGGCGTGCAACGTGCCCGGTTTCGCACAGGTGCGGGTGGCGCGGGCGCTGTGCAGGTGGATGAGGGCCAAATCACCTACTTTGGCCCTTTGACCGGTGGGGCGGCTGCCGTGGCAGATTTGCAGCGGTTGACGTTGGACCGCGCCCTGACCCCTGCCCATTGGCGTTTAGATGCCAGCGACACGCCAGCGTTGCTTATTCCGGTCGATGCCGAAGGGGCCGATGCGTTGTTTGATGCTTTTGCGCGCCTTCCGGGTCTGCAAACAGAACGCATGCTGTCAGAGCTGACAAAGGGCGGGACGCGGTCGCCCAATCAAGCGGTTGTGATCTGGGAAAAACAACCCTTGCGTCCGCCCCATGCCCGCCTGCATTGACAGTTCTGAAATTTGATACCATCCCTGAACCTCTTGAATAAGCGCGGCAAGGAGCCAGCCCATGTCTATCCCTCAATCCGGTGGCGGTTTGATCGAGCATCACGACCAGCTTGCAGAATACCTGTCTTCGGGGTGCAAGCCCAAGCAAGATTGGCGCATTGGCACAGAGCATGAAAAATTCGGCTATTGCAAAGACACACTGAAGCCACTGCCCTTTGACGGCGAACGGTCTATCGTCAAAGTCTTGTCGGGTTTGCGTGACCGTTATGGATGGTCCCCCGTCGAAGAAGGCGGCCATCTGATCGGTCTTGAAAAAGACGGCGCGAATGTGTCTCTGGAACCGGGCGGTGCGTTGGAATTGTCCGGCGCTGCGGTCGAGACGATCCACGCCACCTGCGACGAGGTCAACACCCACCTGCGCGAAGTCAAAGATATCGCGGATGAAGTCGGCGTGGGTTTTATCGGTTTGGGTGCGGCACCGATCTGGACCCACGACGAAATGCCTTTGATGCCCAAGGGCCGGTATCGGTTGATGAATGACTATATGAACAAGGTCGGCACCATGGGTACCACCATGATGCGCCGCACGTGTACTGTGCAGGTGAACCTCGATTTCGGATCCGAGGCAGACATGGTGCAAAAGCTGCGAGTCGCGTTGGCCTTGCAGCCTGTTGCCACCGCTTTGTTTGCCAATTCGCCGTTTTTTGAAGGCAAGGTGAACGGCCACAAGTCATGGCGTAGCCGTGTTTGGCGTGATCTTGATCCGGCCCGCACAGGCATGTTGCCCTTCGTGTTTGAAGACGGCATGGGTTTTGAACGGTACGTGGAATACGCCCTCGATGTGCCGATGTATTTCGTCTATCGCGATGGCAAATATATTGACGCTTTGGGCATGTCTTTCCGTGATTTCCTGAAAGGCGAACTGCCGGCCTTGCCCGGTGAAATGCCTTTGATGTCTGACTGGGCCGACCACCTGACAACAGCCTTCCCCGAGGCCCGCATCAAAAAATACATGGAAATGCGCGGCGCAGACGGTGGCCCTTGGCGTCGTTTGTGCGCTTTGCCTGCCTTCTGGGTGGGTTTGATGTATGATCAAGGCGCGTTGGATGCCGCGTGGGACATTTGCAAAGGCTGGGATGCTGAAACACGCGAAGCGTTGCGTGTGGCTGCTTCCGAAGATGGGCTACAAGCACAGGTTGGCAACATCAACATGCACGATTTGGCACGTGAAGCCGTGGCCCTAAGTGATGCGGGCCTGAAGGCCCGCGCACGTGCTGGGGCTGGCGGAATGGTTCCCGACGAGACGCATTTCCTGAACGCGTTGCATGAAAGTATCGAAAGCGGGAAAACCCCCGCAGACGAGCTTTTGGACCAGTACAATGGCGACTGGAATGGTGATCTGACGCGCGTGTTCCCAGAATACAGCTACTGATCGGTCGCGCCGCCCGCGCCCTATGTTGGCGCGGGTCTGCCCAAGACGCGTTGTTCGTATAGGGCGCGTACCTCTTCCTTACGTGCGGCGATGACCTGAGGGGTTGGTTTTTCGTTGATCCGGTCCAACACGGCATAACCTTGCATCGGGTCATGGGCACGTGCGGTCCCTGATCCGTCAGTGGACATGCGGCGACTGGTGCCGGAGCTTGGCAAATGCGGCGGCGGCCCGTAGATATTGGTGTCTGGTTTGGACGGTAAAAGCATCATGATGAAAACCATCAAACCGCCAATGAACGGCACAAAATACAGCAAAAAGAAGAAACCCGAAAAACCCGCATCGTGAAGTCTACGCACGGTCACGGTTATGGACGGAACAAAGTTGATCAGAAGCCAGTATGTGGTGAAATAGTCAAAGGGGTTGTATGACAGTTTGCCCACCGCTACAGCAGCGTCCAATGACCAGACATCGAAGCTGATGGCCGCAATCATAAAGACAACGTAGAAACCGACATACCACCAATATTCTGCGCGGCTGGCACGTCCCATAATGTTGAAGAATTTCGAAAAGACGGAATTGACCGCCGCAAGTGGTCCCATCATGGCACATTTCCTACATTGCTTGGAACGTCAGTATGGCGATGTGGATTGGGCGAAAATGGGGCAGCGTGCGTCCATTTTCGCGATAATTTTAGCAAAGCTGCAGCCTGTGAAGGCGTCAGCCTGCGGTGTCCCAAAGCGGGACAACGGGTTGGCGCGATTGCGCATACCCTGGCACCTGACTGTCCAATCTGTCGGCCAAAGCAGGTAGGTGACATACAGGCACCCGTGGAAACAAGTGGTGCTCCCGATGATACAGCATCAAGTAAGCGGCCTTCGCCATGATTCCTCTTTGGCTGCGTCCCGCCAGTCCCGACCCATGGGTGCCTTGATGGGTGATCCAGACCGCAAACAATGCAGTCAGGCATTGCGCAACCGCCATTGCGGCAAGGTGCAACAGCAAAAAGCGGGCACCGACCCCAAGACAGAGTGCAACAAAACCTGCAACGAAAACCCAGTCCAACACCATTTTGCGCCGCCAATAGCGTGATCCGCTGCGCCATGCAGCCTTGTTCAAGTCCACCGGAAAGCGCGGCCCGTATTTCAGCACCTGCCAAAAGGTCATGTGACCGCAGCGCCCTTCAACATCGTCTTCGCCCATGTTGTGTTTGTGGTGCTTCAGGTGGCAGAAGGCGTCGGCATGGTTTGATCCTAGCATTATGGCGCTGAGAACATGCATCACGATGCTGTCGCCCCCACGGTTCAGGCCCAAATTGCCGTGAATGGCTTCGTGGTTCAGGCGCAAAGCGCACAGAAAGAACATAAAGCTGGCAAAGGGGCCGATCATCCACAACGGGCTTGCGTACAAAACAAAAGAGGCGCCCAACCACGGCAAACACAATGTCAGTTCTTTTAGGCTGTCCAAGGGGCCGAACTGGGTCAGATCGTGCCAGTGAACGCCTTTGGGGGGGTGCTCTGAATGTGCCATGGGTGGGGTCCTCATTACTGTTGTTGTTTTATGCAGGTGCAACCTCGGTTTGCATCTTTACAGGTTCCGGGGGTAGGGTCACGGCCCGCAAAGTGGCGACGGCGTGGGTAAACCCAAGGCCCAGACTTAGGGCTGCACAGCCAAGGGCAACCATCAAAGCTGCTGCGGGTTCTTGTTGCAGCACTGGGATGGCCGCGCCGATCAGAATGACGCCGCCTGCGCCTATGGCTGCAAATCCGGTTGCAATGGTCAGCGACGCTGTTTTGGCGCGGGCGGCGGTTATCGGGCAGTCGCCCATCAAAGTGCCGATCCGTAAAATCATGCTGGCCAGGGCAGTAACGCCGCCAAAGGCAATCAGAATGTAGCTGAGAATAAGAATGAGCATGGTGTTTCCTTTCGCTCAGAAGTGGTTGGGAAGAGGCTGCGCGTAAATATCTTTGCGCAGTTTGAAGTAAATCCAGCCAAATCCACCAGCCCAAAGCGGGGCAAAGATGGCTGCGAAAACCGACAGGCCGGCAATCAGGCCGATGGCGGAAGACCCTGCAAGGATCAGCGACATGATGCCGCCACCGACACACAGGCCCAGCACGGCAAAAAGGGACAGTTGCATGACGCCGTTGGTATCCCCTGCGTTGTTGCGCAGGTAGATGAGCAGCAAGGGGGTGCCGATCACCAGATACACCGGACCGCCCATGATCAAAGCGCCAACAGGAATAAACAACATCCAGAAGGTGGCGGCTGTGATCAAAAGGGGGCCGCCAATAAGCGCGATGACGAAGGCCACCGGATCCACCAGATAACGTGCGGGGCGGTGCCTTGGCATCCAGAAATAGCCTTTTGGATTGGAGGGCACGCTTGCATGCGCTGCTTGGGGTAAGTCATTATTTACGGTCATTTCTGTCATGAGAGAAATTAAACTCCAAAATTTTTAGGCGTTAGCCCTTTGATTTGCCCTTTGGCAAGAAACGGGCGACGCTTGCGCCCAGTTTGATGACGGTCAATTGCACGGCGCGGGGCAGGCGCGACACTTCCGTGTACCAGTCGTCAAACATCTGCATTGTATCCAAGGTTTCTTTGAAACGCTGCTTGACGGCTGCGGGTGTGGCGTCGTCTTCGGCTTGTTTTTGAACGTCGCGCAGGGCTGCCAAAGTCGGGGCATATTCGCGTTCGCGGCGGGTTTCGATCACGGTATTGACCAGATCGAACATGTCACGCACCGAATGAAAGTGATCACGGCGATCCCCCAGCTTGCGGCTGGATTTCACCATGCGCAGGCTTTGCAGTTCTTTCAAGCCATTGGACACGTTGGAGCGCGCCAGATTCAACAGCTCGCAAATTTCGTCTGCGCTTAGGGGATCGGGCGAGATATGCAGCAAGGCATGGATTTGTGCGACAGACCTGTTGGTGCCCCATTTTGCACCCATATCCCCCCAGTGAAGGATAAAGTCTTGCATGGCGGGGGTCAGGTGCATCGCGAATCTCTTTCTAAATTTCTGTAATGACAGAAATAACAGATAAGACTGTTTGATCAAGTTATTTCTTTCACTTGATCTTCAGACCTTAAAGTCCAAGGTGACACGCATGATGAAAGTTCTATGCACTGCTATTGTAGCACTTCTACCAATGGCTGCGTCCGCCCAATGGGAAAGCCCCTATATGGACCGCGCACGCAAAGTATTGGCAAAAGGGCTTGGACAGATCGGCCAGTGGCAAACAACACACACAACGAACCAGACAGTGATGCAATGCACATCCTGTGCGCAGGTGGTGACAGTGGTGCTGCGCCAGATCGACGACTACACAAAGGGGTCTGATTTTGCGCGGCCCATGGATTTGTACATGGCGGGACGCAAGGCTTTGTGCCGTGATTTGGCAGCGGATCAAACCGGCCGATGTCTTGATCTGAAAGCGCCCGGGTTCTTTTCATTGGAACAAGACGACATGATCTACGAATTCGTCACGCCGCTCGGAACCAGTTTGTTGGCAGGTTATGTTGAGGGGCCAAAAGATGCCACCGAACTGCCGCAGGCGCAAAACATTTTGCGACAGGCTGTGAAAGCCCTTAGCCCGCGTTGGTAATGGTCGACATGTTTTTTTCCTGAAAAAATCCCGGAGCATGAGGCAAAGCCTCAGAAAGACCTCAAAACCTATCCCAATCGAGCCGTCAGAATGCTCAAGCTTCCGGCGCCGAAAGCCAAAGCAAACGCTGTCTCAAAGCCTCGTTTCATTCGGGTGTAGGCCGCCGTCATCGGCGCGGAAGAAAAGATCAACGCATATAGATGGAACATGACAAAACTCTGGATGCCGATTGCAACAATGACCGTAATCAATGCTGAAACACCCGTGCCGGGGGGCACGCCAATGGAATAGAGTGCGCCAAAAAACAACACGGCCTTAGGGTTGGTCAAATGCAATGCCAACCCTTTGGCATAGGCCCGCGCGGGGGTTGTTCGGGTCAACTCAGGGGCCTGCAATTTTGTACCGTACCACGCAGACCGCGCCGATTTGAATGCAAGCCACATCAGGTACGCAGCGCCTGCATAGCGAATGGTTTCAAAAGCCCACGTGTTGGCCAGCATTATAGCGCCCAACCCGAAAGCTGCCGCGATCGACCAGATCAATGATCCCGTCGTGACACCGGATGCCAAAGCCAATCCCGCCCGACGCCCGGACGCCATCGAAGTCCCCGCAATGGTTAATGTTGCAGGGCCGGGTGATGCGGAGGCCAAAAATGCGGCCCCCAAAATCAACGGAAGGTTGATGCCGTCGATCATGCCTGTTTTTGTCCGATCTTCGGCTCAGTACCTGCGCGAATACGGGAGATGTTCGCACGGTGCCGCCAGAAAATCAGCAGCGTCAGCACAATTCCCATCAAAAGGGCAGTGGGCGCGCCCATGAAGGTCAGCAAAAACGTTGAAGCTGCGGCAGCAACAAGAGCGCCCATAGATGAAATCCGCGTCGATGCGGCCCCGACCAACCACGCGACACAGCACGCAATGCCAACGGGCCACGTCAATGCCAGCATAATGCCGATAAAGGTCGCAACACCTTTGCCGCCTGCGAACTTCAACCATACGGGATAGCAATGCCCGATCATCGCGGCGATGCCTGCGATCTGTGCAGCGTCCTCGCCGACAAAGTGGCGCGCCAGCAACAGGGCCACGGCCCCCTTCGCGGCGTCGAAAACCAGTGTCAAAGCGGCGGCGGTCTTATTGCCGGTCCGCAGCACGTTTGTCGCACCGATATTGCCAGACCCGATGTCACGCAAATTGCCAAGGTTCATGACACGCGCAATCACCATGCCAAAAGGGATGGACCCCAAAAGATAGCCAATCACGGCCCATAGGGCCAAAAGCGTCAAACTGTTTTCGATGAATGGCATTATGCGGCCTTAAAAATTTCTGTTCCATCAACGTAGGTCGCAAGAACCTTACCCTGCATCCGCGCCCCGTCAAACGGGGTGTTGCGCGATTTTGACCGCAAGGTCGTGCGATCCATTAAAAATGGAGCATGGGCGTCAAACATTACAAGGTCGGCTGGGGCATCTTTCGTCAATCGTCCCGATGCCAATCCCAAACGCTTTGCAGGGTTGAGGGACATGGCGCGCCACAACACAGGCAATTCGATTGCACCGGAATGCACAAGGCGCATCGCGGCTGGCAAAAAGGTTTCCAAAGCCACGGCCCCGCTGGCGGCCTCTTCGAATGGCAGGCGCTTGCTTTCTTCGTCTTGGGGCGTGTGCATAGAACTGATGATGTCGATTAAACCACTGGCCACGGCCTCGCCTATGGCAAAACGGTCGTCTTCATCGCGCAGGGGCGGTTTGAGTTTGAAAAAGGTCCGGTAGTCGGCAACATCAAGGGCGTTCAGCGTCAGGTGGTGAATAGATGTGCCTGCCGTAATGTCCAACCCGTTGGCCTTGGCGCGTTCCAAAGCAGGCAGCGCGCGGGCCGTTGTGATCTGGTCTGCGTGATACCGTGCGCCCGTCATTTCGACCATCGCAATGTCACGGTCCAGTCCCATGCGCTCGGCCATTGGTGACACGGCAGGCAGTCCGCGCAACGATGCGAATTTGCCGGATGTGGCTGCCGCACCTGCGCTTAGGATCGGCTCTTGCGGGTGGCAAATCACCAATGCCCCCAAAGACCGCGCATAGGTCATGGCCCGCGACAGCACCTTGGTGTCCGTGACAACAGCGTCGCAATCGGTAAAGGCGATGGCACCCGCATCCATCAAAAACCCGATTTCAGTCATTTCGCGCCCCAACCGCCCTTTGGTCAGTGCGGCCATGGGATGCACATGGACAGGTGCCATTTCCCGGGCGCGACGAATGACAAATTCCAGCGTTTCGGGGTTGTCGATGGCAGGATCGGTATCGGGACGCGTGATCATCGTTGTGACGCCACCCGCAGCGGCCGCCAATCCGGCTGTACGGTAGCTTTCTTTGTGTCGTTCGCCCGGTTCACATACTTTGACACCCATATCGACAATGCCGGGCGCTAAATACTTGCCTGCACAATCCACAACCACGTCCGACGGCGCAGAGGGCGCGGGATCGTCAAACACTGTGTGGATGTGTCCGTCTTTTATCAAAAGCGCACCGAAGGTTTCGGTTGCGGCTTCTGGATCGATCAATTTGGCGTTTGTGAACAAAGTTGTGGTCATGCGGCGATCCAAATGAAAACGGCGGTGAAAAGGAAGATGAACAGCAGCGCGAAGGTGGCGATGCGGCCGGACATGGCGGCATCCGACGGGCGTTTCTTGACGGGTGGTCCGGAATACGGCTCGGCGCTAGGGGTGCTTAGGGCCATTCCCTCGCTCCAGTCCGGTCCATGGGTAGTGTAGGTCGCGATCAAAGTCAGCTCAGCGCGTTTGGGCAAGGTGACGGCATGGCCTTGAAACGCAAGTGACAGCACAATCAGAACATGGCCGCGCAAGGCAGCAAGCTTGGTGCGGTCAGCGCCTACAATATCGTCGCCCAGATCATAGCCTTCGCGCAGGTATCCTATCAACCCAAGCTCTGACAGGTCTTCAATACGCACCAGCTCCATGTATGTCGGGTCAAGATCGTCAACACCCAACATAAGGCCAAGCGCTTCCGGTTCGGCGTTGTCCAGCTCTGCCACAGCCTTTGCATCAAGATTGATGGCAAACAGACGCAATCGTCCGGTTTCTGCAGCCTGTATGGTCAGATCATTGGTCATGCCATTTTGTCTTTCGTGCTTTGGATCAAGTCACGCGCTTGGCGTGGATTTTCGATATAGCGCATGGTCACGGCCTGCCCGTCAGACAAGCGCAAAACAACGTCCCACCATAAGCGGGGCTTCACGGCTGTGATATCCATCAACGACACCTGATGGATGTCCAGATCCTCCATCGGGTTCTGGTACAGCAGGGCATTGGGGGTCAGTGTCCATGTGGCGTTCTTGTCGGTCCGCCATTCAGCGAAGTCATCCAGAATAAACATATATATTAGCGACAAGCACAGGGCCGCCAACAGGGCCTGAGGCCCGCCAACAAAGGGCACTCCGGGCAACAACAGCGCGAAGGTGACAGCAAACAAAGCCAGACAGCGCAGGGCAAAGGCCCGTGGCGAGGCCGTCCAGATATGCACAGGCGTGCCTGTCATGCAGTTTGCGCTTTGTGATTGCGGGCCAACAAATCCATCGCGGCCATGCGCACGGCCACACCCATTTCCACCTGTTCCTGAATGACAGACCGGTTGATGTCGTCGGCGATGTCACCGTCGATTTCGACACCACGGTTCATGGGGCCGGGGTGCATAACGATGGCGTCGTCTTTGGCATGCGCCAGCTTTTCGGCGTCCAGCCCGTAGCGGTGGTAGTATTCGCGTTCAGACGGAATGAACCCGCCATCCATACGTTCTTTTTGCAAACGCAGCATCATCACCACATCAACGTCTTTCAGCCCTTCGTTCATATCGTCGTAGACCTCGACACCGAAGTGTTCGATTTCGGAAGGCATCAGGGTGGGGGGGCCGATCAGCTTGATGCGGTTTTCCATTTTGCCCAACAAGATGATGTTGGACCGCGCCACACGGCTGTGGGCGATGTCGCCGCAAATTGCGATGGACAAACGATGCAAGCGCCCTTTGGCGCGGCGGATGGTCAGCGCGTCCAGCAGCGCTTGGGTCGGGTGTTCGTGTCTGCCATCGCCTGCATTCAGAACGGCGCAGTTTACCTTTTGTGCCAGCAAATCCACCGCACCGGAATGGGGGTGGCGTACCACCAGCAAATCGGGGTGCATGGCATTCAGGGTCAAGGCTGTATCAATCAGCGTCTCGCCCTTTTTGACAGAGGACGCCTGCATGGCCATGTTCATGACATCGGCACCCAACCGTTTGCCCGCCAGCTCAAAGGATGCTTGCGTGCGCGTTGAATTCTCAAAGAACATATTGATTTGGGTGAGGCCCGCCAACACGTCAGAATGTTTGTGCCCGCCGCGGTTCAGCGACACATATTCCTCAGCCAGATCCAGCAGCGCCGTGATGTCATCTGGCCGCAATTGTTCGATCCCCAGAAGATGGCGATGGAGAAATGTCATGGGCAACCTCGTGGATATTTCAGGCGTTATAGTGTGGGGCGGGTGCTGCGGCAATTGAGTATTTTTGATTAGAACAAGCTTGGGGCGTTTTGTCTTTGTCTTGTGGGGCGTAGGGTGGCGAAATGGAATCACAAGACTTTCATTCAGCGGCGGCTTTGTTGGCGTGGCAGATTGAGCTGGGCGCAGATGAAGCGATCTGTGATGCCCCGGTTGACCGTTATGCTTTACCGGACCGTCTGGCCAAACCGGAACCTGCCGCAAAACAGAAAACCCCGTCCAAGGGGGTGCCTGCCCCTGCAGCAGCGGTGGATGTATCCGCTGTGGCCCAGATGGTGGCACAGCAGGCTGTCGACTTGCCGGGATTAAAGGCTGCGATGCAAGGGTTTGAGCATTGCGATCTTAAACTGGGCGCTCGCAACATGGTTTTTTCGGATGGCGATCCGTCCGCGCGCGTCATGATAATTGGCGAAGCGCCAGGGCGTGACGAAGACCGCGAAGGCAGGCCATTTGTGGGCCGCGCCGGACAGCTTTTGGACCGGATGCTGGATGCGGTTGACCTTAGCCGCATCGCCGGAACGGTCTATATCACAAATGTATTGCCTTGGCGCCCGCCCCAAAACCGTGACCCGAAACCCGATGAAATCGCCATGATGAAACCGTTCCTCGAACGGCACATCGCTTTGGCAGATCCGGATGTTCTGGTTGTTATGGGCAACATCTCGTGTCAGGCACTGCTTGGTAAGAAAGGCATCACCCGATTGCGTGGCGATTGGGTAGAGGCCTGTGGCAAGCCAACCCTGCCGATGTTCCACCCCGCTTACCTGTTGCGCAATCCCATCGCCAAGCGCGAGGCTTGGGCGGATCTTTTAAGTTTGAAAGCGAGGCTGCACGCATGAGCCACATTGATGAAAGCGCGGAGTTTATCGCCGTGCGTATCGCTGTTTTGACGGTCTCAGACACGCGTGGTCTGGATCAGGACAGGTCTGGCGACACGTTGGTGGACCGGATCGAAAGCGCAGGACATATCGTGGCAGACCGTCTGGTGTTGCCGGATGAACGTGACCAGATCGCGGAACAATTGCGTATGTGGTGTGACAACCCAACGATTGACGTCGTCATTTCGACGGGCGGCACGGGTCTTACGGGGCGCGATGTCACAGTTGAGGCGCACCGTGACGTCTATGAAAAAGAGATCGATGCCTTCGGGACGGTTTTCACAATCGTGAGCATGCAAAAGATCGGCACAAGCGCGGTCCAAAGCCGTGCGACAGGCGGCGTACGGGCCGGAACATACCTGTTTGCATTGCCCGGAAGCCCGGGCGCTTGCAAAGATGCATGGGACGAAATTCTTGTGCGGCAGTTGGATTACCGCCACCGCCCCTGCAATTTTGTTGAAATTTTACCGCGCTTGGACGAACACCAGCGACGGAAATAACACATACGTGCGTTTCACGTATGTGCCTTGGTATTTCAGCAAGGCAAACTACATTATAGACCACACGCGCCGCTTTGGTGCGCAAGGAATACGACATGCGGTTTCTAGGGCGAAGTTTGATAGGCATGCTTCTGGCGTCAATGACGCTGGCGCTGATGGCCTATGCCGTTTTTCTGGTGAATGGCGCCGTTCAGGCCAGAATTGGTGCCGAAAAGCGCGTGCCGCCTGCCCGCGAGCGCGTCTTTGCTGTCAATCTGGTTGAGGCGCGTTTGGGCACAGAAACACCTGTTCTTGAAGCGTTTGGCGAAGTGCAAAGCAGACGCACCCTTGAATTGCGGGCGGCCGCCAGTGGACGCGTGATTGCACTGGCCGAGGCGTTTGAAGACGGTGGCGCTGTGGTCGCGGGACAGGAACTTGTCCGCATTGACCCCGCCGATGCCAAAGCGGCGCTGGACCGTGTCCGTGCAGACATTGCAGATGCACAGGCCGAAGCCCGCGATGCTGCAAAAGCGTTGAATTTGGCCCGCGATGAACAGGCCGCCGCCCAAGAACAGGCCGAATTACGACAACGCGCGTTTCAACGTCAGCAAGATCTGGTGACACGCGGCGTTGGAACGGCTGCCGCTGTGGAAACCGCTGAACTGGCAGCCTCGTCAGCCCGTCAGGCGGTGTTGGCGCGCAGACAGGTCATGACACAGGCCGAAGCGCGCATTGATCAGGCTGAAACCACTTTGTCGCGGGCCAATATCGCATTGGCCGAAGCCACGCGGCGGCTTGAGGACACCACGCTGACGGCCCCGTTTGATGGCACTTTAAGCGCCACCAACGTGGTAGAAGGGCGTTTGGTCAACAACAACGAAAAGTTGGCGGATCTGGTCGATCCGGATGCGCTTGAGGTATCGTTTCGGGTGTCCACGGCACAGTATTCGCGGCTTTTGGATGCGTCGGGTGCATTGATCCGCGCCGATGTTGTTGCGGTTTTGGATGTTTCCGGTGTGGATTTGACGGCAACCGGCCGGATCAGCCGTGCCAGCGTCACAGCCGGTGAAGGGCAAACTGGCCGTTTGGTTTTCGCACGGCTTGAAAACGCGGTGGGCTTCAAACCGGGCGATTTCACAACTGTGCAAGTGCGTGAACCGGCTGTGGAAAATGTTGTGCGTTTGCCTGCCTCTGCTTTGGATGCATCTGGAACTGTTTTGGTGCTTGGCGATGGTGACCGCCTTGAAGCATTGCCCGTGACATTGGTGCGTCGCCAGGGCGATGATGTACTGGTGCGCGGTGACGGCCTTGCGGGGCGCGAAGTGGTCGAAGCAAGATCACCCTTGTTAGGTGCGGGCATCGCTGTGACGCCCTTGCGCAAAGCAAAAAGCGGGGAAGTTGCCCCCGCATCCCCCGCGATGGTTGAACTCAGCGATGACCGCCGCGCAAAGCTGGTGGCCTTCATCGAAGGCAGCACACGTATGCCAGAGGCTGCAAAAGCACGCGTTTTGGCGCGGCTGTCAGAGCCATTGGTGCCAGAACAGATGATCAAACGCATTGAAAGCCGGATGGGGGGCTAAGCATGGCCCGACCTATCCCCAAAGCGGCTGGCGGATTACTTTCCTATTTTGTGCGGCATCGCACCATCGCCAATCTGTTGCTTTTGGTGATGCTGGTGGCGGGGATGGCTTCCATCCCGAATATGCGCGCCCAGTTCTTTCCCGATGTCATTTTGGACAACGTGCGCGTCACGACGATCTGGGACGGCGCAGGGGCCGAGGATGTGGATGCAGGTATTGTTCAGGTGCTTGAACCCAGTCTGTTGATGGTGGAAGGGGTCGAAAGTTCCGACAGCACATCGCGCGAAGGCACTGGCGTCATTTCGCTGGAATTCGCGCCCGGTTGGGACATGGCCCGCGCCGCTGATGATGTGCAGGCTGCGGTGGATGCGATCACGACATTGCCTGATGACGCAGAAGACCCCAAGGTTGTGCGCAGTGCGTGGCGCGACAGGGTGACGGATGTTGTCATCACAGGCCCAATTGCCCCCGAGCAACTGGGCCTGTTTGCTGACGAATTTGTCACGCGACTGTTTGCAGTGGGCGTGACCCGCACCACGATCCGGGGCATTGCGGCCCCGCAAGTCATGGTGGAAGTGCCGACCGCGCAACTTATCGCGCGCGACGTCACCATGACTGAAATTGCCGAGGCCATAGCAGGCGAGGTCAACGCAGACCCCGCAGGCGATGTGACCGGCGCCAATGCGCGGGTGCGAACGGGCACGCAAAAACGCACTGCTGAGGAAATCGCGGGCATTGTACTGCGTTCAAATCCCGATGGCAGCAAACTGTTGATCGGTGATGTGGCAACTGTTTTGCGCCAAGGGGTCGACCGCAATCGCACTTACTTTGTGGATGAAAACTCTGCGGTATCGATCCGTGTGGACCGTTCTAACACTGGCGACGCCATCAAGATGCAAGCCAAGGTGCAAGAAGTCGCCGACGCGATGCAGCGCACCTTGCCGCGCGATGTCACGGTTGAATTAATCCGCACCCGCGCCGAAGCGATTTCGTCACGGTTGGAATTGCTTGTGGATAACGCGTTGGTCGGTTTGGGGCTTGTCGTGGCATTGCTGTTTTTGTTCCTGAACGCACGGACCGCGTTTTGGGTCGCGGCCGGTATTCCGGTGGCTTTGATGGCGGCGATTTCCTTTATGTGGCTGGGCGGTTTGACCATCAACATGATCAGCTTGTTTGGTCTGATTATCACGCTTGGTATTGTCGTCGATGATGCCATTGTCGTGGGCGAACATGCCGACCACAGGGCGCGACATTACGGCGAAACGCCCGTAGAGGCGTCCGAGCGCGCGGCCCAACGGATGGCGATGCCGGTGTTCGCCGCAACCTTGACGACGGTGATCGCGTTCTTCGGCCTTGTGGCCGTGGGCGGGCGTTTCGGGGATCTGATACGCGATATTCCTTTCACGGTGATCGCGGTGTTGATCGCATCCCTTATTGAATGTTTTTTGATCTTGCCCAACCACATGTCACATGCGCTTGCCAAAAGCGGGCAGGGACCAAAGTTCAGTCGCCCGAAGTTGCTTATTGGGCTTGTTGTGTCCATCGCGGTTCTGGTGGCTTTGACAGCTGCTTTGTTTGTGGCTGGTCACGGGCTTTACACATATCTGACGGGCGCAGACGCGCTTGACGGTGGGGCTTTGGCGTTGCTGCAAACCGGCGCGGCGCAAGCGTATTACGTGATCGTGGGCGCTGCTGTTTTGTTTTTGATTATGGGACGGCACCGCAAGGCAAGCGTTGTGGCGTCGATTGGCACACATGGCATCGATACGCCGTCTGTGGTGGTCAACCACGGGTTTGAATGGGTCCGCAAGCACCTGTTCCGCCCCTTCATGGCGGGCGTGGTACGCGCACGTTACGTTGTGCTGGCGGGGGTTTGTGTGGTCCTGGCGTCTCAGGTTGTGTTGTTCATCAGTGGCGATGTGAAATGGCGTTTTTTCAACGCGCCGGAACGCGGTTCGGTGACAGGCAATTTTGCAATGGCCGAAGGCGCCACACGCGATGACACGCTTGAGATGATGCGTGAATTCCAAAGGGCCACGGAAAGCTTGGGTGCAGATTATGAGCAGCGGCACGGGCGCAATCCTCTGGATTACGTCATGGCAGAAATCGGCGGCAATGCGGGGCGCGGATTGTCTGGTGTCGAAACCAAAGACGCAGATTTGCTGGGCGGCATTTCGATCGAATTGATCGACGCCGACTTGCGGCCCTATTCCAGTTTTGCCTTCGTGGCGGAACTTCAGGACATGGTGGTGCGGCATCCCTTGGTGGAAACGGTCAGTTTCCGGTCGTGGCGGTCCGGGCCGGGTGGCGACAGCCTAAGTGTGCAGTTCTTTGGCGCCGACACGGACGTTTTGAAAGCGGCCTCTCAGGATATGCAAAAGGCACTAGGGCAATATCCCGAAGTCAGCGCCATGCAGGACAATCTGGCCTATGACAAAGAGGAACTGATCCTTGATTTGACGCCTCAGGGGCAATCGTTGGGTTTTACGATCGACATGCTGGGCCGCGCATTGCGCAGTCGTTTGAACGGGATCGAGGCCGCGACGTTTCCCGAAGGTCCACGGTCTGCGACCATTCGTGTTGAGCTTCCAAGTGGTGAACTGACGGCCGATTTCATGGAACGTATGCAAATGCGCACGCCCACCGGCGCCTATGTGCCATTGGCGGATATTGTCAGCGTAGAGCGACGCACAGGTTTTAGCACGGTACGCCGCGAGAACGGCGTGCGGTTGATTTCGGTGACGGGCGATATTTCGGAAGACGACCCGGCCCGCGCGGCCGAAGTCACCCGCGCCTTGCAAGAGGACATCCTGCCCAAAATCGCCTCGGAGCGGCAGGTTGAGTGGCGGATGTCCGGTTTGAGTGAACAGGAAAGCACATTTTTAAGCGACGCTTTGACGGGGCTGATTTTGTGTCTCGCAGGCATTTATCTGGTGTTGTCCTGGGTGTTTGGCAGTTGGACACGGCCAATGGTTGTCATGGCCATAATTCCGTTTGGCTTGGTGGGCACAATTTACGGGCATCATCTGTGGGATGTGCCGCTGAGCATGTTCACGGTTGTGGGCCTTCTTGGAATGACAGGTATTATCATTAACGATTCCATCGTTCTGATCACATCCATTGATGAATATGCCAAAGACCGTGGCTTGGTCCCGTCCATCATCGATGGGGCCGCGGACCGTTTGCGGCCTGTGTTGCTGACAACGCTGACGACGGTTTTGGGTATGGCCCCGCTGTTGTATGAACAAAGCCAGCAAGCGCAGTTCTTGAAGCCAACAATCATCACGCTGGTCTATGGTCTTGGATTTGGCATGGTTCTGGTGCTGCTTGTTGTGCCGTCGTTAATCGCCGTTCAGAACGATGTGGGACGGTTGATCGCTGCCATGCGCCGCGGCGTTGGATCACGCGCGACGGGATTGGCTTGGACGCTGCGGGCGATGTGGGGTGTCATTGCGGTATGGGGTGCGCTGACCATCGGGTTTGTTATGGTCACCGGCGCTTTGCCCCCACAATTTCTAGCAGTGTTTCCCGGTTTGGCCGACGTGGCGCAAATGCCGTTGTCGATGGTCTTGTTTGTGGTTGGCGTCGCGCAGCTGGTGTTGGTTGTTTATCTCATGTTTGCGGCCATCTATCAGCTGATGGCCTTCCAGCAGCGGTCTTTGCGACAACGCGAAACCTGACACCTTGCCTGCTAGCCTGCGGTGCAGCCTTGAATGTCGACGGCATGGCCGCTGCCGATGACTGTGATCCGAATGTTCGCCCGGTTGACTGAAAACGGTCCACCGTTCGGGTGCACCATGTCTGACACCGCCACAATATCGCGGCCGTCGCGTTTGGTTTTGGGTTCACTGACCCACACGCCGGGCACCCCGGGTTCAATGACAGTTTCTTCGCGCCCGCCTGCGGAGGGCATGGTGATCCGCGTTTCTATGCGCATGCCATCTTGGCTTGGAGTGATGATGCATGTGGCACGTTTCACCCCTGCTTCTGCGGCCGAATAAGGGGCTGTCGCAAGGGATGCGGCAATGGCGGGGGTGGGCGTGCCGCCGGTGTCTTCTAATGTTGCAGAGAAGCGCAACGTATGTGGCATGCATATGTCGCTACACACGCCCAGATCCATACGCCCTTTGATCTGTACGGGTTTGCCTGTGCGTTTAGGCGCGATATGCAGCGGGATCACCACCTGGTTTTTATACCCGATAGACCGCATGCCATTGTCATGAAACACATAGGGCTGGGGCCATGTGATGCGCAGATCGTCCAGATTGCGCGACCCTGACCATGAAAACTGCGGAGGAATGCCAGCATCACCTGGCGCACGCCAATAGGTTTTCCAACCCGGTTTCAACGTCAGGCGCAAAGCAGCTATTCGGTTGCCGTCGGCACGTTCCCAGCCGTGCAAAACCTCAACCGCGATGGGATCTTCGAACACATTTGCCGATTGTGCGCTTAAGGCCTGAGCGGAACAGAGCAAAGCTGCGAGAGCGGTATGTGTGGCGTATTTCATTCATTCTAAATGACGATATAGCGCTGAAATGCCAAATCACGTTGTGGTTAGCTTTTGTAATGGACATTAACGCCCCGAGTGCAGGTTTTAGATGCCAGCCGGTTGGCCGTGTTCCGCCTTGCGCTCATATGTCTCTTGCCAGCTCTATGTCCGTTGCCGCAAGGTGGGGATGCGGTGGCAGGAAGGCTTGGTATCTCGTGGAATTGAATGGAAAACTTTTGATTGCAATGCCGGGTATGGGAGACCCACGGTTTGAGCATTCCGTAATTTTTCTATGCGCCCACTCTGATGAAGGGGCTATGGGCCTGATCGTCAACAAGCCGTCGAAAGATGTGGATTTCACAGAAATACTTCAGCAGCTTTCTATCGAAATTACCCCGCGGTCCAAGACGTTGTCCGTCCATTTTGGCGGTCCGGTCGAAATGGCACGCGGATTTGTTCTGCATTCGCTGGATTACACGTCTAGCATTCAGACTTTGAAGGTCGCAGGCTACGGGATGACCGCAACTTTGGATGTCCTTGAAGACATCGCAAAGGGCGAAGGCCCCGAACAATCGGTTCTTGCCTTAGGGTATGCAGGGTGGGGTCCTGGTCAGCTTGAGGCCGAGATCGCACAAAATGGCTGGCTGACCTGTGATGTGTCGCGCGAGGTTGTGTTTGAGTTACCTGATGCTGAAAAGTGGACGGCTGCGTTGGCATCTTTGGGTGTTGATCCCTTGTCATTGTCCGCGACGGCTGGCCGTGCCTGAAGCGGGTTCGGGGGGCGCTGCCCCCACGCGTCCCGCGTTCCCCCGGGATATTTTTGGCGAAAAGAAAACCTGCTTTGTGATCGGGGTCAGCCGTTTTTGGGAGCGGCGGCGCGTTTGAGACGGTCGTTTATGGCCTGTCCCAGCCCTGTGTTCGGAATGGGTGCAACCGCAATGGGCTTTTGTGTCTCGTTAAGCTTGTGGAGATGGTCAAACAAGTTGGACGCAGCTTCGATCAGATTGCCTGTTTCTGACAGGTTCAAATCGCCCCCGATTTCACCGAACCCCAGCATCACTTCGTGATCTTCTGCCTGCGCCGCGTTCAACCTGACTTGCGCGGTCGGAGCGTAGTGGGAAGCCAACTGCCCGGGCGCCGTTATAGTATCGGGCTCCGGCGCCTGCAAAGGGTGTTTCAAAACAGTCTCAAGGTCTTCTTGCGCAACGCCCCCCGGACGCAGCAATGTGGGGGTTTCAATCAGCCCAACAATGGTGCTTTCCACCCCCACCGGACAGGGGCCGTTATCCAAAACAGCTCCGATTTTTCCATCCAAGCCGTTCAGCACGTGATTTGCGGTGGTCGGGCTGATCCGACCGGACAGGTTGGCCGAAGGGGCAGCGACTGGAATGCCTGCACGCGACAATACAGCCAGTGCGACGGGGTGATCCGGCATGCGCACGGCCAGTGTTGTAAGCCCGGCGGTCACAAGGCTTGAGATGCCATGATCGGGTTTCAAGGGCAGAACCAGCGTAAGCGCGCCGGGCCAGAACGCGTCGGCAAGCGTTTGCGCCGTGTCTGACCAAACCACGAAACGGCGCGCCATTTCGATGTCGGAAACGTGCACAATCAAAGGATTGAAACTTGGCCGACCCTTTGCCGCATAGATGTTTGCAACCGCATCTGAATTGCGGGCGTCGGCCCCCAAACCGTAGACAGTTTCGGTTGGCAGTGCGACCAATGCCCCCTCGCGCAACAAGGTTGCAGCGCGGTCAATTCCAAAAGTATCTGATGTCAGTCTGTCGGTCATTGGCAGCTCTTGATGTGACGCGGCGTATGGGTTGCGTGTTGGAGTGCGCCAGACCAGAGTGCTGCAACCTGCACTGCAACACTTTGGCAAAAATTGCGCTTTAGGTGATCTTCGGTAACGGGTTGTGCCGCGCTTGCCAAGCGGTCGCAAACCTTCGTCCACAAAGAATGAGGTTGAAATGTCATACCGTGCCCCCGTCGATGATCATGCGTTTTTGTTGGAACATGTTGTGGGTCTTGAACAAGTTCGCGCCACCGCGATGTTTGAAGACGCGACGCCAGACCTGACCCAAGCCATTTTGTTGGAGGCTGGCAAAATGTGCGAAGAGGTGATCGCGCCGGTCAACCGTGCCGGTGACCTTGACCCGACGCATTTGGAGAATGGCGTAATACGGACCGCCGAGGGGTACATAGAAGCGTACACAGCCATCGCGGAAGGTGGTTGGGTGGGCATGAATGCGCGTCCAGAAAATGGCGGGATGGGATTGCCCATTGCGCTGACCACGTCTGTCAACGAAATGATGAGCGGGGCTTGCCTTGCGCTGCAATTGGTTCCGATGATGAGCCAGGGCCAGATCGAGGCGTTGGAACATCATGCGTCCGACGATCTGAAGGCGCGGTTCTTGCCGAAGCTGATTTCAGGCGAATGGAACGGCACGATGAACCTGACAGAGCCACAGGCTGGATCGGATGTTGGGGCTTTGACCACAAAGGCCGAAGACAACGGTGATGGAACTTACGCCATCACGGGCCAAAAGATTTACATCAGTTGGGGCGATAGCGATGTGGTGCAGAATGTGTGCCATTTGGTGCTGGCGCGGATGCCCGGTGCGCCAGCCGGCACCAAAGGTATCAGTCTGTTTCTTGTGCCAAAACGTATCCCTGATGACGCCGGAAACCCCGGTGTGGCCAACAGCCTGAATGTGGTCAGTCTGGAACATAAGATGGGGCTTCACGGGTCTCCGACTTGCGTGATGCAGTATTCGGGTGCGACAGGCTGGCTTGTCGGGCCGGAAGGTGGCGGCATGGCTGCCATGTTTACAATGATGAACAATGCGCGATTGGGTGTCGGTGCACAGGGCGTTGGCATTGCGCATGCAGCTTACACCCATGCGTTGGCGTATGCAGTGGACCGCAAGCAGGGCCGCGTTGCGCGACAGGGCGGCGGCACGATCGTGGATCACGCCGATGTGCGCCGTATGTTGATGTCGATGAAGGCCGACAGCTACGCGGCACGGGCCATAGCTTTAAGCTGCGCGATTGCGATTGATATGGCCGCGGCCACGGACGATGCCACATGGGCTGCTCGCGCCGCGTTTTTAACGCCCATCGCCAAAGCTTTTGGCACCGAGATCGGCCAATCCGTCGCCAATACGGGCATTCAGGTGCATGGTGGCATGGGCTTTATCGAAGAAACAGGGGCTGCACAATTTGTGCGCGACGTGCGTGTGACTGCGATTTATGAAGGCACCAATGGCATCCAAGCCATGGACCTTGTGGGCCGCAAATTGATGGACGGGGGCGACGCTGCTTTTGCTTTGCTTGAGGAAATTGAAAAACAGGCCGAAGCATCGCGTGGACGCTTTCCTAACATGGCAGGCGCTGTGTGGGATGCTGCCGAATCCTTGCGTGAGGCCACTGAATGGATGGTGGGGCAGTCTGACATTGACGAACGGTTTGCGGGTGCGTTTCCCTATCTTATGGCATGGGGCCGCGTTTTGGGTGGGCACCTTCAATTGACGACGGCCTTGGCCGACACGCCCGGGGGCGCACGTGAACGCCTTGCGCGGTTCTATATCAAACGATTGCTGCCTGAATATGCAGGCCATCTGACCCATGCCACAGAAGGCGCAAAGGGGTTGTTCGACATGAGCATCGAGGAGTTGCAAGCATAATGGCTGACGGGGCGCCCACAGGGCTGAGATATCCATGGGACACACCGCCGGATCATGGCGTTCCTGTTGAGGTGGCTGACGGGGTGTTGTGGTTTCGCCTTCCGCTGCCCATGAAGCTGGATCACGTCAATGTTTACGCGTTGGACGACGGGGATGGCTGGACGGTCGTAGACACCGGCTTTGCGTCGAAGAAGACCAAAGCGATCTGGGAAAAGATGATGGACGGCCCGCTTGCAGGCAAGCCGATCACGCGCGTTCTGGTCACGCATCATCACCCCGATCATATTGGTTTGGCGGGATGGCTGCAAAGCGACTTTGGCGCGGAAATGATCACCACCCGCACCGCGTGGTTGATGGCGCGCATGTTGACGCTTGATGTGCAGGACGTGCCAAATGCTGAATCTCTGGAATTTTACAAACGCTGCGGCATGAGCCCGGAGCTTTTCGACAAACGCGCCAAGGAACGTCCCTTTAATTTCGGGGATATCGTGGCGCCGATGCCTTTGGGGTACACCCGCATCAAACAAGACGATGTGATCACGATCGGTGGGCGCACGTGGGATGTGCATATGGGCAACGGGCATGCGCCTGAACATGCGACGCTGTGGTCGCGCGATGACAATCTGGTGATTGCGGGGGATCAGATTTTGTCCTCTATCAGTCCGAATGTCGGAATTTATGCCACTGAACCGATGGCTGATCCGATTGGCGATTGGTTAGAAGCGTGCGAGCGGCTTGCGACACTGGCACGGGAAGATCATCTGGTGTTGGGTGGGCACAAGCTGCCATTTACTGGGCTACCGACACGCATGCGCCAATTGATAGAGAATCACCACGGTGCCTTAAAGCGCCTTGAGGCCTACATCGACACACCGAAATCAGCGACGGAGTGCTTCGCGCCTTTGTTCAAAAGATCGATAGGTGAGGGCGAATATGGGTTGGCGATGGTTGAAGCCGCCGCGCATTTGTCGCACCTTTACCAGATGGGCCAAGCGACGCGTTCCTTACGGGACGATGGCGCGTGGGTCTATCAAGCCAAACAATAACGGCCAAAGGATGATCGATGGGCGAACAGGTAAAAACGGCAGCAGAAGCAGAAGAAGCCGACGCGCTGCCCAAAGTGCACGAGGTGCATGCTGACCCAAAAGCCAAGAACGCGGCGCAAAAGCCTGTGCCGGATGGTGTCAAAAAGACGCCGGTGGGCAAAAAAAGCCCTGCGCAATGGGCTTATGAGCGACTGATTATCTATCTCAAAAACTTTGAAGAAGATCTGGACAACGAACACGAGATGGCCATGGGCTTTACAGGCGGTGACGCTGGTGTTTTGCGCATTGAAGGCATGGGATACTACGACCCTGACATCGTCACGTTCTACGGATCGGATCCGACCGGATCGAAGACACAGCTTGTTCAACACGTCAGTCAGCTGAATGTCATGCTGCGGGCTTTACCCAAAGCGGTAGAACAGGCCGAGCCCAAGCGGATCGGATTTCGTTTGGCGCAAGACCTTGATGATGCTTAACGCAGATTAACGCCATAAAGTAAGCCCTGCGCCGCTTTGACGTGGTGACAGGGCGTTTGGCTTGGTGTAAGTCCCGAGCCAACTTGGCAAGATTGAAGGATTTAGATCATGGCAGATCACAAACACGGCGAAATGGACACCAAAGTGCAGCAAAGCACCTTTGACGGGTTCATCAAATTCACAACATGGTCCTGTGTGGCGATTGTTGGAATCCTTGTGTTTATGGCGCTTTTCGCCCGTTAAACCTGTTTTTGGTGGCGCTGGGGGGCGTTTGGTATGATGCGTATTTGTGCGGCTTTGGCCGTTGTTGCAGCCCTTGGCGCGTGTGCTGAAGGCCCAAAGGGGCCACAGGCAAGTGACACGCGTGTTCTGGAAGAATCCTACCGCCATCCCGGTCCCGCGACGATCACGTTGATCACCATGATCAGCAATACGTCAGGCAGTGGTGCACACACAGCTTTGATGGTGAACGGATCACAGCGGGTCATATTTGATCCTGCGGGATCCTTTTACAACGACGCGGTGCCGCAACAAGATGATGTCTTGTTTGGTATTCGTCCCGTTGTTCTGGCCGCTTACAAAAGTGCGCATGCGCGGGTGGCGTATCATGTTGTGACCCAAGAGGTCGAAGTGACTCCGCAACAGGCAGAATTGGCATTGCAACTGATTAAGGCCCGTGGCCCTGTGTCCCAAGCGGCGTGCACCAATTCCACCACCAGCCTTTTGCAGCAAATTCCCGGCTTTGAAGACATCAAGGTCACTTATTTCCCTAAAAAATTGATGCAACAGTTTGAAACGCGTCCGGGTGTTGTGACCGATCGTTACTATGAAGACGATGAAGGTACGATTGTTGACGGTGTGGCTAAAGTCCAACTTTAGCCGCTGTGCGGCGCTTTTGAGCAGTTGCTCAAGGCGCCCCGCCCACCGTCCCGTCCGACTTATGCCGCGGTTGCTGCGTGGCGCAAATTTGCTAGCCAAACAAATAAAGACCGCCCGATAAGATGATTGCACCTGTTGCAATCGTCAAAATCGTGTTTTTGCTCCAGACCCCAACCACCAAAGTTGCAACTGCCGCTGTCAAACGTATGGGTTCCGGGCCTGTTCCGCTTTCATTGGAAAACACCACCACAGGCGTGACCAGTGCGGGTAAAATCGCAACGGCTGTATACCGCAAGTGCCGCAACAACCATGGCGGCAAGGGCCTGTTTCCGACCAGCCCGATAAAGGAGAAACGCAGCAAGAAGCTGCCCACGCCCAGCGCGACAATGATAAACCATAATGCGCCTGACCCGCTCATGTCGTACCGCGCTTTTCAAACCAAAGTTCCGCCTGTGCGCCAGCCACCATGCCAGCCGCCCCCGCAATAATCAGCCCCAGCGAATATGGCACTGACACTGCGGCCAAACTGACCACAATCGCAGTGGCTGCTGCAATCAGGTGCGGCACCGTGCGCATCATAGGCGCAGCCATGGACAAGAACGTGATAGGCAGCGCAAAATCCAGCGGTATATTGGCGGGCAAGGCTGTGCCCAAAGCGGCCCCTGCAAAGCTGCATGAAAACCACGCAATCATCACCAGCGTGCATGTCCCGAAATAATAGGCGTAGCGTTGGGGCGTTGTCATGTCGGGTGCATCATCAAATGTTGCATGTGAAAGCGCATAGCTTTGATCCACCAGCAGATAGGACGCAATGGCGCGTTTCCAGATCGGTGCATCGCCAAGATAGGGCGTCAGCGCCGCCGAATACATTGCTACCCGCAGGTTCACCGCCAGTGCCGAAATCAACACAATAAGCGTCGGGGCGTTTTCTTGCATAAGCTGCAATGCTGTGAATTGCGCGGCCCCTGCAATGACGGCAACCGAAAACATCATAACCTCAAACAGGTTCAGCCCGGCTTCTGTCCCAAGCACACCGAACAGCGCGGCGAACGGCGCTGCAACTGCAACAAACGGTGCGCCGTCGAAAAAGCCCTTCCAATAGGCGGATTTGGTGGTGGTGATGGCCATTGCGACGCCTTAGGTTATGGTAAAGGACTAGCTGGCTTCACAGGGGTATGCAATTGGCCAAACGCGACAACACTGACGGTTATTTGATTGCACCGGATCCGGGCCGTACCGGTTTGACGCGGGCGGTTTCAGGCACCGATCATCTCGGTAACATCACGCAGATTTCCGTGGTCGAAGAACGTCCTTTGACTATTTTTCTCAACGCTCAGGAAATTGTCACAGCGATGACAATTGGGGACTATCCCGAATACCTGGCGCTGGGCTTTTTGCGCAATCAGGGCATGGTGTCGGACACTGATGTGGTCACTGCCGTAGACTTCGATGAAGAGCTTGAAGTTGTCGTGGTGCGCACGGATGTACAAACCGACCACGAAGAAAAGCTGAAGAAAAAAACACGCACTTCAGGGTGTGCTGTCGGCACTGTTTTTGGCGATATGATGGAAGGGCTTGAGGGTTTGGTGTTGCCCGCGACCCAAGTCAAAACCTCGGATCTGTACGCGCTGGCTGCCAAGATCAACCGCACCCCAAGTCTATATCTTGAGGCTGGCGCCATCCACGGCACGGTCCTGTGTCACGGAGACCAGCCCTTGGTCTATATGGAAGACGTGGGCCGTCACAATGCCGTCGACAAGATCGCAGGCTGGATGATGCAGACCGGAACCACTGCCGCCGACAAGGTGCTTTACACCACGGGGCGCATGACGTCCGAAATGGTGATCAAAACAGCGATGATGGGCATCCCTGTGCTGGCGTCCCGATCAGGGTTCACCGCATGGGGCGTCGAAATCGCGCAACAAGTGGGGCTGACACTGATCGGACGCATGCGGGGGCAAAGGTTCATGTGCCTGTCCGGGCAGGAACGGCTGGTGTGGGATGCGGACCCAAGCGCGGTCAAGGACGAGCCGCGCAAATCGGGGCGCAAGGGGGCCTAATGAGCAAAGACGAATTTTTCCTAGAATTTTCTTTGACTGAGAACGACTATAAAATTGGGAGACGTAGCATCCATGCCAGCATCTACACTGGCAAATGGCGCTGGTTGGCACAGCTTTCAAGCTTCATAAATGGCGTTGGTATCGCATGCTTCGCTCTTGTCGTGGGAATGATAGTCTGGCAACGGACAGGCCTTCCCGTGGCGATTTATTATGGAGTCGCGTTAGCGATTGGATTTGGAAGTTTTGCGTTGAAAAAATGCCTCGATAATCGCACTATTGAAGCCGCAAATCTGTATAGTTATCGGCTTAGGGGCGCGCGGGTAAAGCTGGATGCGCATGGTATTGAGGAAACACAGGGTGGGGCTACCGTTTTTGCCCCTTGGTCACATGTTTCCAGTATTGATCGTCGAAATGGCTTAATTGTTTTGCGGTTCGGAGTCACTGCCGCCCTTCTGCCCGAACGAGCTATGGCTGAGCAAGCAGACGATGTTTGGAGTTTTGTTCAACAACAGTGGCAGTGGGCGGACAGTAAATGACGCTCATGATTGGCATCATCCTTGCCGGGGGACAGGCCACGCGCATGGGTGGAGGTGACAAGGGGGTGTTGCCACTGGGCGATCAAACGCTTTTGCAGCATGTGATAGAGCGTCTGGCCTCTCAGGTGGACAGCATCGCGCTGAATGCCAATGGCGATCCATCGCGGTTCAGCGCCTATAATTTGCCCGTCATCGCGGACAGTATGACAGGCTTCGCAGGCCCTTTGGCCGGTGTGCTGGCGGGTATGGATTACGCCGCATCCCAAGGGGCAGACACTATTGTTACCGCCGCCGCTGACACGCCGTTTTTCCCATCGGACTTGGTAGAGTGTTTGCAAGCTGCCGCACAGAGCATGGTGCATCCGCTTGCACTTGCCGCGACACCGCACCCGGATCGCAACAAGCTGCGCCACCCGACGTTTGGGCTATGGCCCGTCGCATTGCGCGATGACCTGCGCACCGCCCTTCACGCAGGGACCCGCAAGGTGGTGCAATGGACAGATGGCCACCATGGACGCCTTGCAATGTTCCCGTCCGAGGATGCATTTTTTAACGTAAACACCCCAGATGATCTGGTCAAAGCACAGGCGATGTTATGAAAATCTTTGGCGTTGTGGGCTGGAAGAACGCAGGTAAAACCGGCCTGATGGAACGGCTTGTTATCGAGATCACGGGGCGCGGGTTTTCGGTGTCCACGATTAAGCATGCGCACCACACATTCGACGTGGATCACGAAGGCAAAGACAGCCACCGCCACCGCGTGGCCGGCGCGACAGAAGTCTTGCTGGCCTCGCGCAACCGCTTTGCCCTGATGCATGAATTGCGAGATGAAGAAGAACCAACGCTTGCGACTTTATTGGGCAAACTTGCCCCCGTCGATCTGGTGCTGATCGAGGGCTACAAACGCGATGCGCATCCCAAAGTCGAAGCGCACCGTGCCGAAACGGGCAACGCCTTGATTGCGCCGGATGACCCCACGATCAAGGCCGTTGCGGCAGACGTTGAGCTGACGTTGGATCGTCCTGTGTTTGATTTGAACGATACGTCTTCTGTGGCAGATTTCATTTTGGGGCACGTCGGACTGTGACCGGGTTTGACACCATCGTCATGGTCGATTGGTCCGCGTCCAAAGCGCCATCGCCCAAACGCCCCAGCGCGGACGCGATCTGGATGGCTGTTGTCAAAGATGGCGGGGCTGCAATCTGCACCTACCACCGCACGCGCACAGATGTCATGATGCATCTAGAGACGTTGCTGGCTGCAGAACTGGCCGCTGGACGGCGTGTATTGGCGGGTTTCGATTTTCCATTTGGTTATCCGGACGGGTTCGCGCAGACCGTGACCGGGCGGGCCGGTCCGCTGGCGCTTTGGGCAGATTTCGCGCAGCGCGTGACGGACAGTGACGACAATGCCAACAACCGCTGGGACGTGGCAAAGCAATTAAACCGGTTGTTTCCCGGTGTGGGACCCTTCTGGGGGTGCCCTGTTGGGCAGGACGGGCCGGATCTGCCTGCAAAGGGCACCTTGCGTCACGGACATGGCATGACGGAACGCCGCGCTGTTGAACAACAGATCAAAGGGGCGCAACCCTGTTGGAAGCTGTTTACAACGGGGTCCGTGGGATCACAGGCCATATTGGGGCTGGCGCGTTTACAGGGGCTACGGGATCGTTTTGGCGCGGCTGTATCGGTTAGCCCGTTTCAACCTGCGACAACGCCGATTGTGTTGGCGGAAATTTATCCATCTATGTTGGGTGTCGATGTGGCAAAGCTGCAAGGCCCTGATGAAATCAAGGACCGTGCGCAGGTCCGTGTGATGGCGCAAGCCTTTGCTGCGCTGGACGGGACCGCGTTGGAGACGATGCTGGGTGAAGGTCACCCGCTTGAAGGTTGGATTCTCGGACTTGGGTTTGAAGACACGTTGCGCAAGGGGCTTTATACGGTCCCTGAGCCACCCAAACTGACCAATGATTGTTTTGCGTTGCCTGCCGGAATTCAATGGACACCTGTCGATGATGCGTTGGCTTTGTTGGAGACGCGATTGACCCCCGTGACTGCGGTCGAGGACGTCGTGGTCACATCGGCCATGGGGCGGGTTCTGGCGCAAGATGTGGCTGCCTTGCGGTCCAACCCGCCGCTGCCAAACACGGCCGTTGATGGGTACGGCTTCGCAGGTGGTCGTGGTGAAGGCCCACATGTGATGCCACTGGCAGAAGGCCGCGTCGCGGCTGGCGTGCGTCATATGGGCGCCGTGCCCGAAGGCCATGCAATGCGGATTTTGACGGGGGCTGCATTGCCTGACGGTGTCGATACGGTCGTGCTGCAAGAGGACGTCACAGTGGCTGCAGGCCAAATTGCGTTCAACGGTCCCATAAAGCGTGGCGCAAACACGCGGAAGGCCGGAGAGGACATAGAGGCTGCGCAAGTGATATTGTCTGCGGGCCGCCATGTAACGGCTGCGGATGTCGCGCTGATGGCAGCCACGGGCGTCGACCGCGTTGCGGTACGCCAGCCTTTGCGTGTGGCGGTTGTCTCAACAGGGGATGAGCTGGTCGAGGCGGGCTCAACCGCGCAGCCGGGGCAAATCTATGATGCAAACCGGCCCATGCTGCTTGGGCTGATCGCGCAAATGGGGCATGTGCCTGTTGATATGGGACGGGTCGCTGACAACCGCGATGCTTTGGCTGCCTGTCTGGATCGGGCCGCTGCACAAGCGGATGTTGTGTTGACCAGCGGCGGCGCGTCAGCGGGGGATGAAGACCACGTGTCGGCGCTGCTGACAGACGCAGGCGCTATGCAGATGTGGCGGATTGCCATAAAACCGGGGCGGCCACTGGCTTTGGGATTGTGGGAAGGTACCCCTGTTTTTGGTCTGCCGGGCAATCCGGTGGCGGCACTTGTGTGTGCGCTTGTTTTTGCGGGGCCCGCCTTTGGACTGTTGGCGGGGGCAGGATGGCGCATACCGCAAGGCTTCGAAGTGCCTGCGGCCTTTTCCAAAAGCAAAAAACCGGGACGGCGCGAATACCTGCGCGCCCGTATGGTGCAGGGACGCGTCGAGATATTCAAATCCGAGGGATCAGGGCGCATCAGCGGATTGAGCTGGGCTGAAGGGTTGGTGGAATTGCCCGACGGGGCCGCGACCATCACACCGGGTGACACTGTGCGCTACATTCCCTTCAGCAGCTTCCTGTCATAGTCTTTTAGCGCCTTCATGATACGCATCAGGCAAGCGTCCTGTGTTAGTTTTGCGGTATCAAGGTTCAACTGGGGCTGCGGGTGTGGATCAAACGGGTGCCGTTGCACATCAGGCCAAATGGGTGGGGTGTTGCGTGCGGCGATCCTGTCGCGGTGCATGGCAAAGTCTGAACATGTCAGCGTCACCCAAAACAGGCTTGAGTTGCTGCGCTTGGCACTGAGCGCCCACATGTCATGGAACCGTGCCGTTGGGTTGATTGCGTCAATGATCACACTGCGCCGCAATTTCAAATTTGTTTCGGTAACGGCTTGTGCTGCACAGTAGGCGGCGTATTGATCCACCTCTTGCGATTGCAGGTTTTGTGTAAGGGATGCGTTGATGGATGCAACATCGAGATAGATGGCGCGGGTTTGTTTTGCCAAGGCGACAGCCAAGGATGATTTGCCTGTTCCGGGCAAGCCGGAGAATGAAATCAGCTTTGACATAACTCATCAGTTAGTGCGAATCCGACGCTGGACGAGGGGAAACTGCAACCGATCTGCGAACGTGTCGTTTTCTACTGATGTTTTGCGCAAACCGGTGCTTGTTTTGGGACCATGCAGTGGCTACGACAAAGCCATGACACAAAAGCCTGATACACCCGCCGAACCCACAATCGTCAACAGCTGGAACGAATGGGATCCATTGCGTCATGTCATCGTTGGCCGTGCCGATGATTGTCATATCCCGCCTGAAGAACCTGCCTTGGATGCAAAAGTGCCCGAAAACAGCGATATGCGCGGGCAATGGGGGCGTCGCCCGCAGGAAATGATCGATCGCGGCAATGAGTTGCTGGATAACTTTGCCGATATGCTTGTGAAACGCGGTGTGCGTGTGGATCGGCCCGATTCCATTGACCATTCCTTGCCCGCCACTACCCCCGACTTTCACACCGAAAGCCAGTTTGGGTGCATGCCGCCGCGCGATGTGTTGTTGACGGTAGGGTCCGAAATGCTGGAAGCAACGATGTCTTATCGCTGCCGTTGGTTCGAATACTTGAACTATCGCCCGTTGATGCAGCGGTACTTCAATGAAGACCCCAACTTTCGCCACGAATCTGCACCAAAACCGCGCCTGACCGATGCGGATTATCACCCTGATTATCTAAGTGACAAAATTGGCGTCGAAAAGCGGCTGCAATGGGCCGAAGAGAAGTTCTTTGTCACCACTGAAGAAGAGCCGTTGTTTGATGCGGCAGATGTTTTGCGCTTTGGGCGCGATTTGGTGGTGCAGCACGGGTTCACGACGAACCTGAAGGGCATCGAATGGCTGCGCCGGCACTTCCCCGACCACCGCGTGCATACGGTGAACTTTCCCGGGGACCCTTATCCGATCCACATTGACGCAACCTTTACACCTTTGCGGCCCGGACTGATCTTGAACAACCCGCAGCGCCGTTTGCCCGAAGAACAACGCAAAATGTATAATGACAACGGATGGGAGATCGTGGACGCCGCGCAACCCGCGCACAACGCACCACCGCCGTTGTGCTATTCGTCAACATGGTTGTCGATGAACGTTCTGGTGCTTGATCCAAAAACTGTTTGTGTCGAAAAATCAGAGGTTTACCAAGCCGAGCAGATGGACAAGCTGGGCATGAACGTCGTTGAGGTCGAGTTGCGCGATGCCTATGCCTTTGGCGGCGGATTGCATTGCTGCACGGCGGATGTGTACCGCGAAGGCGATTGTGAAGATTATTTTCCCAAGATGGCCTGAATAAAACCTGCCCTCCCCGTGTTGTTTGGATAGAGCCGCCGTTGCGGTGCTTAAAAATAGCAATCTGGGAGGGCACTATGCTCAATAAAGTTATGCGCGCCGCAGCCATCGCGGCTGTTACGTTGTCAGGCCATGCGGCGACAGCCGATGGACATGCATCCATCAGTTGGACGTTGGATGCCTCTGCGTCAAAGCTGGCCTTTGGATCGGTCAAGAAAGACAGCGTTGGCGAAGTCCACAGCTTTGAAACCATTTCGGGAGGTGTCAGCGCACAAGGCGCTGTGGCCATCGAGATCGATCTGACGTCCGTTCAAACGAACATCGATATACGAAACGAACGCTTTGGTGAGTTCGTGTTCAAAGGCGCACCCAAAGCGACCCTGAACGCGGAAGTCGACATGGCCGAGATGTCCGCAATGGCTGTGGGCGCGTCTGATGTGATCGACGTTGAGGCGGTGTTGTCCTTCCTTGGGGCGGACATCGAAGTCGAGGCGGAAATGTTTGCGCTGCGTGTGTCTGATACCCAAGTCATGATCACCACCAACGACATGATCTTTGTTGGCACCGATGATCTGGGCATCACAGCCGGCGTCGACAAGCTGATGGAACTGGCAAAACTGCCGGGCATCACGCGCACCACGCCTGTAACTCTACGCTTGATGTTCACCATGGACGACACAAAAGCTGAAGCCGCGCCAGCGGCCCCGGCCCCTACTCAGGTCGCTGCAGTGGCAGGCGACGTGGATGCTGGCAAAAAGGTCTTTAAAAAATGCAAAGCCTGCCACAAGCTGAAAGCGGGCAAAAATGGTGCTGGCCCGACTTTGTACCAGATTGTGGGGGCGCAGGCAGCGGCGGTGGAAGGGTTCAAATATTCCAAAGCTATGGCGGCATCCGGTCTGGTTTGGGATATTGAGACGCTGTCGGCATTCTTGGCAAAGCCCAAGTCCTTGGTCAAAGGGACAAAAATGGCATTCAACGGACTGAAAAAGGAAGATGATATTGCGAATGTCATTGCCTATATTGCAGACGCTTCGAAGTAATACGCCCTGATTGATTGCCTTTGGTGCGTGTTGGGCTACCCTTTTCTCTAGTTAAAGGAGGCCCTAACATGCGCCGTATTCTTCCCATCAGTTTTCTTGCCATGGCGGCCCCGATCGCCGCAATGTCCGCGACCTGCGGTGTTCCCTTGGAAGCCCGCTTCGTTGAAGGGGCACCTGTGGATCGTTTTGTGATCACCAACACAGGGGCGTCCGCTTTGGATGTGACCGAAATTTCGTTGGACCTTGCCCCGTCCAAAGGGCGGTTGATTTTTGACACTGTGGGTGGCGGCGCGGGTGTTGAAGTGTTCCAACCGTTTCGCAGTGACGCAGGCATTTTGGCCGTGGCGGATGGGGCCGAGATGCTCAGCTTGCCACTTGCAGGTCTGCCATCAGGTGCCAAAGTATCGTTTACCATTGACGTTGATGATCGTTTGACGGCTTCGGAACTGGGTCAGATCCGCGTGTCGGGGTCCGAAATGCAAGGGGCACAAATGGCGTTTACAGTCGCTGGCAAAGGCTACACCGCAACGTTTGACGCACAAAACGTAGCACGGATCGCACCTACATGCGGTGACAACGCTTAGGGTCCTGACCCTAGGCTATAGCGCGTTAATCAAAAGTTCCGGCAACGCGCCCCAGCAACATAAAGGCGCGGGCCGTTCGTGTGTCCGCCAGCGCCGAAATCTCGCTGTCTGTTGCGTTCTGGGCAAATTCCGCAAACTGTTTGTCGAAGCGGCGCAGGAAATGGTGCGCCGCGTCGCGGAAAATCGGATCCTGCTTCATGCGGCCGGCGGTCAACGCCAATGAGGAACGGTCGCGGACACCGCCCAAGGCAGCAATCTCGCGGCCCCGTCCACCGGCCGCAAACTGGCGCCAGACTTCGGGGCGGGCCCGGTCGGGGCGTAAATCATCCATGTAAATGCCATCCTGACTGAGCAAAGTCAGCACATCTTGCGCGGCTTGCACCAGCTGCGACGCGGTGCGGTCTTTCAAGGCCAGTCGCAAAGCGGCAAAGCCGGCTTCGTCTTCGGCCGTTTCAGGGAAATTCATCGCGCGGACAAAATCACCGTTGGGCAGGGGTGGTGTGATGTCCTCGGCTGTGGTGCCCAAGGCCAATGCAGGTTGATCGTCGGCAGCAACTTTGGGGGTAGGGGCGGGACGTTGTGCTTCCTCGGCTTCGCGGCGGGTCGAAAAGGTGGCCAACGCCGTTTCGGTTTTTCGGGCCGCTGCGGCAATTTCATCAAGCTTGCGCGAAACAGAAGGTTCCGCGCCAAGATCGCGGCCTTGGGATTGCGCAATATACGCTTGACGGATTGCGTCGATTGCGGCCTGCAAGCGCTGGCTTTCTTCGCGCATGACCCGGCTGGCGCGGGCGGCAGTGGCGGCCACCCAGATCATTGCAACGGGCATGAATATAGCCAGCATCGTCATCAAAAACCGCAAACCACCCGTGTCCGACGTGGCAGCGTCTGATGGCAAAAACACAAAGAAAATCGCAGCACCCAGCAACCACAAAGCGCTCAGCGCTATGGCAATCACTTCGATACCGGAAATACCATCCTTTTGCGGACGGTCATAGATGCCAAGCGGCGTGGGTTTGGCTTGGGTCGGCTTTGCGCTTGTTGGTTTATCGGCCATGACGTGGGTGTCCCGTCGACAGTTCAGGCATAAATAACGCTGAGCACTTCGTAAGATTTGACGCCGCCCGGTGTCCGCACATCGACGCTGTCACCTTCTTCTTTACCAATCAAAGCCCGCGCAATGGGGGATTTGATGTTCAACAATCCGGCTTCGATATTGGCTTCGTATTCACCAACAATCTGATAGGTTTTTTCTTCGTCGGTGTCTTCGTCCACCAAAGTCACTTTGGCGCCGAATTTGATAGAACCCGACAGTTTGGACGGGTCAATCACATCTGCAAGTGAAATGGCGCCTTCCAATTCCTTGACGCGGCCTTCGATAAAGGACTGTTTTTCCTTGGCGGAATGGTATTCGGCGTTTTCAGACAAATCACCATGTTCGCGCGCTTCTGCGATGGCTTTGATGATGGTCGGACGCTCAACGGTTTTGAGCTGCTTCAGTTCAACTTCCAAAGCGGTATACCCTGCGCGGGTCATTGGGATCTTTTCCATGGCACCTGTCCAACTGTCAAAAGGCGACCACATGGGCCGCCGTTAAGTAATACACTTGCAATTGAACCAAAGCGGATGGGAATTGCAAGCGCTGAGCATGGTTTAGGCGTGTTTCAGTCGTATTGCACGACTTCATATTCGATCCCGTCATCGTCATGGAAATAAAACCGCTGTCCAGGTTCATAATCGTAATGTTCGCCCGGGGTGAACCCTGCTGCTTTGACCCTTTTGCGCATGTCCTGAATGTCGTCGACCACAACAGCGATGTGGTTCAGTCCGCCGACGGTATCGTAGGAGTTTTCCTGCCGCGGCTTTGCATCTTCACGAGTGTACAGCGCCAGATAGTGTGTGTCCGTGCCGACATGCATCGACTGCCCCGTTAAGGTGCTGTCGCCTTGCCAACGGATATGCCAGCCAAACAGGTCTTGCATCCATGCGGCTGTCTTTTCGATGTTGGAAACAGTGTAGTTTGCGTGTTCTAACATGGCGGTCATTGTTTTTCCTTTCAATGTGTCTTGTCTTACCGTAATTTCTAAACCTAACTTTAGGTCAAGGTATTTTTTGATAGGAATTGCTCATGGCAAAAGATGGAATGACAATAGGTGATCTCGCGCAGCGCACAGGACTGGCCGTGTCTGCGATCCGCTATTATGAGGCGCAAGGATTGATCCAGCCTTGGCGCAACGCTGGGGGGCAGCGACGCTTCGAAAGAGCAGACTTGCGTCGGCTCAGCTTTGTGATGATCGCCCAGCAATTTGGCTTTACGTTGCCGCAGATAAAGGTGGAACTTGATAGATTGCCGGGGGGGCGCACCCCGACGAAAGCCGATTGGGCCCGCATCAGCCGTGGCTTTCGCGCAGCCTTGGATACGCGCATTGATGCAATGACGCGTTTGCGTGATAATCTTGACGGGTGCATCGGGTGTGGGTGTTTAAGTCTGCCAAACTGCGCACTGTATAATCCCGCGGACACCGCTGCAGAAATGGGTGTCGGGCCGCGATATGTGATGGGGGACACCCCTGCGGGGTCATGAATTCACCACCTTGAGTGGAATCATTGCACCCGTTAACCTTTGCCGCATTAGATTAAGTATTTTTGCGTCAAAGGGAGGTCAATTATGGCCGTTTCAGATCATATTCAGTGGTTTAAAGATCAGTTTTTTGCCGAAATGGCACAGGCCACCCAAGACACAGTGTTCGATCCCGATATGCTGTGCGCCCTGGCGTTTCAGGAAACTGGCAGCATATGGGGCATTTTGCGCAAGAAGGCGGGGCTAAGTCCCAAAGACGTCGTGCGATTGTGCTGCGGTGACACGCTGGATGCGCCCAACAGACGCGCGTTTCCCAAAACCCGCGCTCACCTTGATGCAGCCCCCCAGGGCGCACAGATGTTTCAAATCGCGCGCAAAGCGTTGCTGGACATGGCTGCCCATATTGATGGCTACAAATTCGCCTTTAAAAGACCCGACAAGTTTTGCCACGGCTTTGGTGTCTTCCAATACGACATCCAGTTTTTCAAAACAAATCCGGACTACTTTTTGAACCGCGAATACGAAGCCTTTTCGGGCACGTTGCACCACGCCATGGTAGAGTTGAAATCATGTCTGAAAAAGCGCGGCCTGCAAGATCGGGCATCGATCACGGACGCTGAATTTCTGACGATTGCCATCACCTATAATACCGGTCGCTATCGTGCCTCAAAAGGGTTGAAGCAAGGCCATCAGTCGGGCGGCAAGTTCTACGGCGAACATATGCGCGATTATCTCGCAATCGCGCGGCGCATGCCCAATCCAGACCTTAATCAGACACAGCCTGTGCCAGCTGGAACAGCCGTTGTAGACAAACCTATGGCATTGCGGGCTTTTGGACGTTGGATGCATGTTGAGACGATGACAACGTCGTTGCGCCTGCGCATGAGCCCAACGATTAGCCAGCCTTTGACTAAAAACGTCGTCGCCGAATTGCCGTGCGGTTGGCCCGTGCGCAGTTTCGGGGAAAGTGCCGTGGACGGGTTCGAACATATTGAGGTCGAGATGGGCGGGACCGTGTTTCACGGGTATGCTGCTTCGCAATACCTGAAGGACGGAAAAACGCCAGTTGTTGTCCCCAAAGTTGCGGGTGGCGCAATGTTGCCTGTGGAAATGCCGCGCAAGGCGGGCACCGTGACCACGCGGATGCAGAACGCAAATGCACATTCCCTGAACGAGGCCAAAATGCCCGGCCGGAAGGGAAGCACACCAGATACGTTGCGTGATGATCTTGCTGGCATCGTGAACTACCTTAATCCGGCTCAGGACACGCATGTCCGGTATCAACCCCGTGCCGGCCTGACGTTTTGCAACATTTATGCTCATGATTTTTGCGCGCTGGCAGGTGCCTATCTGCCACGGGTCTGGTGGACAGCTGATGCATTGGCCGCGATGCAGGCGGGGCATTCGGTGGCGCCCCGATACGGAAATACAATCCGCGAAATGCGGGCCAATGATCTGTTTCGCTGGCTTGTGTCTTATGGGCAGGATTTCGGATGGCGACGTGTTTCCACACCAACAGATGTGCAACACAGCGCCAATCTGGGCGCTGTTGCATTGATTATTGCACGGCGGAAAGACGACGGACGTTCTGGCCATGTGTCGATGGTTGTGCCGGAGGGCGCAGGCGGGCTGGCGCGGCGATTGTCTGACGGATCGGTGTCCGCGCCGTTGCAAAGCCAGGCGGGTAGTACGAATTTCAACTACAGCGCAGGCCGCACCGATTGGTGGAAAGCGACCAAGTTTGCCGATAGCGCCTTATGGGTACACGCCTAGCCCGAAATTCGGGTTAAAATGACGCGTTTCGCCCAATAATGCTGACATATTCTGCTTAAGGTTCTGATTTACGCTATGTCCTGATTGCAATGGCTTTGCACGTGGTTTAGCCAAGCGCGAACAAAAGTTGCGTGTGCAGTTTGATGCGTGGCAGATTTAGAAAAGGGAGCCTCTGACGATGGCCGATATTGAACGCGAAGCGATGGAATATGACGTTGTGATCGTGGGGGCTGGTCCTGCGGGTCTGTCTGCGGCCATTCGATTGAAACAGCTGGACCCCGACTGCAATGTGGTTGTGTTGGAAAAAGGCTCTGAAGTGGGCGCACATATCCTGTCCGGTGCAGTTCTGGACCCCTGCGGTTTGGACGCATTGATCCCTGACTGGAAAGAAAAAGGTGCACCGCTGAACACGCAGGTGAAAGAAGACAACTTCTATATGCTAGGCGAAGCCGGCAAGCTGCGCATCCCGAACTTCCCGATGCCGCCTTTGATGAACAACCACCACAACTATATCGTGTCCATGGGCAACGTCTGCCGCTGGATGGCCGAACAAGCCGAAGAAATGGGCGTCGAGATTTTCCCCGGCATGTCCTGTTCCGAACTGGCCTATGGCGACAACGGCGAAGTCAAAGGCGTGGTCGCTGGCGTGTTTGGGCTGGAAGCGGACGGCAGCATTGGCGAAAACACAGAGCCGGGCATGGAGTTGCACGGCAAATACGTGTTCCTGTCTGAAGGCGTGCGCGGGTCGCTTTCGAAAGAGGTGATCGCCAAATACAACCTTTCTGAAGGCAAAGAACCGCAAAAATTTGGCCTTGGCATGAAAGAAATCTGGGAAATCGACCCGGCCAAGCACAAAGAAGGCACCGTGACCCACACGATGGGCTGGCCGTTGGGCAGCAACGCAGGTGGCGGGTCTTTCGTTTATCACCTTGAAAACAATCAGGTCTACGTGGGCTTCGTTGTTCATCTGAACTACAAAAACCCGCATCTGTTCCCCTACATGGAATTCCAGCGGTTCAAACATCACCCGATGATGAAAGATCTTTTGGAAGGTGGAAAACGCGTCGCCTATGGTGCGCGTGCAATCTCTGAGGGTGGTTATCAATCTATGCCCAAAATGGTCGCACCCGGCGTGGCCCTGTTGGGTTGCTCTGTGGGCATGGTCAACGTGCCGCGTATCAAGGGCAACCACAACGCAATGCTGTCAGGCAAAGCAGCCGCCGAGGCCGCAATGGACGCGATCAAAGCGGACCGTTCCGGCGACGAATTGACCGCATATGAGGACGAAGTGCGCACAGGCGCCATCGGCAAAGACCTGAAAAAAGTGCGTAACGTCAAACCCTTGTGGTCCAAGTATGGCCTTACAGCGTCCTTGGCTGTTGGCGGCTTTGACATGTGGTGCAACACGCTGGGCTTCTCTTTGCTTGGCACGTTGAAGCATGGCAAAAACGATGCGGATGCCACCGAAGAAGCGTCCAAACACAAGGCCATCGACTATCCAAAGCCCGATGGAAAGCTGTCGTTCGATCGCCTGACCAACGTCGCGTTTTCCTTCACCAACCACGAAGAAAGCCAGCCCGCACACCTGCACCTCAAAGACGCATCTGTGCCTGTTGACGTGAACCTTGCCAAATATGCAGGCCCATCGGCGCGCTACTGCCCAGCCGGTGTGTATGAATTTGTCGAAGAAGCCGGCAAAGATACGAAGTTTGTGATCAACTTCCAGAACTGCGTTCACTGCAAGACCTGCGACATCAAAGACCCCAGCCAGAACATCAACTGGACAACGCCCCAAGGCGGCGACGGGCCAAATTACCCGAACATGTAAACTGGCTTAAAATGGATTGAGAAGGGCGGGGATTTCCCTGCCCTTTTTTGTTGTGACGTCCCGAAAACCTTGCGTTGCCGCGAAGGGCCTTCCAGTCTGGTGACAACAACGGAGGGTGCCATGACAGTTTTGACAGCAGATGGAGCCGCAATGGTCGCTGAAGTGCGCGTGGCCGTTGGGGATTTGGTGCCTAAAGGGGGCGTTCTGATTGCCACCGAACTGATGAAAATGCGCCATGAAATTCTGGCACCTGAAGACGTGCGGATCATGGCCGTTCACGTGGCTGTTGGAGATGAGCTGCATGGCGGCATGCCCTTGGTGTCGCTGGAAGCGGCACAGATGCAGACCACTGTAGATGCGAAACCCGACGCCCCACGCCCTGAATTCATTGATTTTGAAAATAGAATGGCACTGCTTGACGACAATGCGCGCCCCGACGCCGTGGCCAAGCGTCATGCTGACGGTTACCGCACTGCCCGCGAAAATATCAAAGACCTTTTTGATCCCGAAACGTTTAACGAATACGGGGCTTTAGCTGTTGCTGCCCAGCGGACCCGCAAAGCGGAAGAAGAACTCCAAGCCAAAAGCCAAGCAGATGGCATCATCTGTGGCACAGGGTTGGTCAACGGGCGCCCCGTCGCCGCCATGGCCGTGGATTACATGGTGATGGCAGGCACCCAAGGCTATCAGCACCACCGCAAAATGGACCGTTTGATCGAAGTGGCTGGACGCGACCGACTGCCCATCGTGCTGTTTGCCGAAGGGGGCGGCGGGCGGCCCAATGACGCGGACGTCGATCCGCTGATCGCAGCGGGGTTGAATGTGCCGTCCTTTCGTAACTTTGCGGCCCACAAAGGCCCCAAGATCGGGATTGTGGCGGGATATTGCTTTGCGGGGAATGCAGCCCTTTTCGGGGTATGTGACCTTCGCATCGCCACCAAAAAATCGTGGGTCGGCATGGGCGGACCTGCGATGATTGAAGGGGGCGGGCTAGGGCGCTTCGCAGCCAAAGATATCGGCCCTTCTGATTTGCAGATGGAAACAGGATTGATCGATCTGCGGGTCGAAGATGAAAGATCTGCGGTTTTGGCCGCCAAACAGGTATTGGGAATGTCTGACACTGCGTCGTGGCAAAATCCCGACGCGGATCTGCGCGATATTGTGCCAAGCGACCGGACCCGCGTCTATGACATGCGCCGCGCGATTGCAGGCATTGTGGACGACGACAGTTTTCTGGAGCTGCGTCAGAAATTTGGGGACGGTATCATCACCGGTTTTGCGCGTGTGAAAGGCCGCCCCTTAGGTCTGTTGGCAAACAATCCCTTGCATCTTGGTGGCGCTATTGATGCTCAGGCTGGCGATAAGGCTGCCCGTTTTTTGCAGCTTTGCGATGCCTGGGGGCTGCCGGCTTTAACGCTTTGTGACACGCCGGGTTTCATGGTCGGCCCCGAGGTCGAAGCGACGGGACAAGTGGCGCATGTGTCGCGTCTTTTTCTGGCGGGGGCGCATTTCAGCCAACCCTTGGTGACTGTGATTTTGCGCAAAGCCTATGGGTTAGGGGCCATGGCCATGGCCGGTGGCGGTTTTGACAGGCCTCAGTTTTGTTGTGCTTGGCCGACAGGTGAATTGGGTGCGATGGGCATCGAAGGGGCCGTTAAGCTTGGCGCACGTGATCATTTGGCGGCGATCGAAGACCACCAAGCACGCGAAGCAGAGCTGCAGCGTCTTATCGATGCACTGTATGCACGTGGCAAAGCGCTGAACGCCGCAAGTGTCTTGGAGTTTGACGCGGTGATTGACCCTGCAGATACGCGCCACGCGGTGGACCGCGCCTTTGCGACGGCGGGGGCTGCTGTGCCGGGCCACCGTTATGTTGATGCGTGGTGAACTGCCGCACAGCTATCACACCCCCGTGCGCCCCATTGCGCATCTTCGGGAACGTGCTAGCCTGAAGTTAAACCAACAAGAGGTGCCCTGAGCGTGTTACGTTTTCTTCTGTCGTCTGCCCTTGTGGGCGTTTTGTCTTTCTCCAGCTTGGATGTTGCTCAGGCCCAGTCTGCGGCGGGGGCCTATCTGGCGGGGCGTGAGGCCGCTGTGAACAGCGATTTCAAACAGGCGGCTGCGTATTATAGCAAGGCGCTGGCGCGAGATGCTCAGAATGCAGAATTCATGGACGGGGCGGTTGTGTCGCTTTTGTCGCTGGGTCAGTTGGATAGGGCATTGCCGATTGCAAAGCTGATGGAAGATGCAGACATCCGTGCGCAGGCTGCGCATATGGTGGTGATTGCCGATCTGGTCAAACGCGAAGATTTTGCGACTTTGGCAGCCCGTGATGCAGAAACACTTGGAATTGGACCCCTCGTTGACGGATTGTTGGCCGCTTGGACCAAGGTCGGTCTTGGGGATATGCAAGGGGCATTGGTCAGCTTTGATGCATTGATGGATGAACCCAGCTTTGGCGGATTTGCACGCTATCAAAAAGCGATGGCGTTGGCATCGACTGGCGATTTCGCAGCCGCCGAAGCCGTTTACGCGTCGGATGATGCCGGGGCTTTGAATATTATGCGGCGTGGGATTATGGCGCGTGCCGAAATCCTGTCGCAACTGGATCGCAACGAAGATGCATTGCAAAATCTGCGTCTGGCCTTCGGGGCGGCCTCTGATCCGGAACTGGCGCGTTTGGTCGAAGGGCTTGAAGCGGGCAAGACGATGCCGTTCACCCATGTGACGTCGGCCCGCGATGGCCATGCCGAAGTGTTCCACACCTTGGCAGATGTGCTGCGCGGTGAAGCAGGGGCAAATTACACGCTGCTTTATGCGCGTCTGGCACAGTATATTCGCCCTGACCATATCGACAGCGCTTTGTTGAATGCTTCGCTTTTGGAGGAATTGGGACAGTTCGATCTGGCAATCGCAGCTTACGAATCTGTCCCTGACGGGCATGCGGCCACCCACGCGGCGCAGTTGGGACGCGCCGCTGCCCTGCGCCGCAGTGGCAAGCCCGATGCCGCAATTGAGGCACTGCAGCAAATGTCGCGGCGCTTTCCTGATATGGCGCCTGTGTTTTCGACTTTGGGCGATGTCTACCGGCAACAAGAACGCTATAGCGATGCCGTGGGTGCCTATGACCGGACATTAGAACTGATGGAACCCGACGCGCGAGGGCGTTGGTTTTCTCACTACGCCCGTGCCATCGCCCATGAGCGTTTGGACAATTGGGACATGGCAGAAGCGGACTTTCGACAAGCTTTGGCATTGAACCCTGATCAGCCACAGGTGTTGAATTACCTAGGCTATTCGATGGTCGAGAAACAGATTAATCTTGATGAAGCCCTTGGAATGATTGAAAAAGCCGTCGCAAAAGAACCGGACAGCGGCTACATTGTCGACAGTTTGGGATGGGTTTTGTACCGGCTTGGCCGTTACGGCGAAGCGGTGGCCCATATGGAACGTGCCGTGGAATTGATGCCTGTTGACCCAGTTGTGAATGACCACTTGGGCGATGTGTATTGGGCTGTTGGCCGCACCCGCGAAGCTGAATTCCAATGGAGCCGCGCTTTGTCTTTTGCTGAATACGGCACGGCCAGTGAAGATGTGAAACCGGACCGCATTCGGCGCAAGCTTGAGGTTGGTTTGGATGTGGTGCTGGAGGAAGAAGGCGCCGATCCCCTGAAGGTTGCCGATGACAACTGAGTGCTTCGCACCCGCTAAAATCAACCTGACACTACATGTCACAGGGCAGCGGGCAGATGGGTATCATTTGCTCGATTCTCTGGTTGTGTTTGCCGATGTGGGTGATGCGATAACCTTCACCCCAGCGCCTGAAATGTCCCTGACGGTGGATGGCCCTTTTTCTACAGGTGTGCCGTGCGACGGGCGCAACCTGCTTTGGAAAGCCGCGGAATTGGCAGGTGTGACGGGTCATTTGACATTACAAAAGAACCTTCCGCATGGGGCCGGAATTGGCGGTGGTTCGTCCGACGCGGGTGCTTTGCTGCGTGCGTTGGGCTGCGACAACGCCGGCTTGGCGCTGGGCGCTGATGTGCCGGTGTGTTCATATGGCAGGGCGGCGCGGATGCAGGGCATAGGTGACATGGTGCACCCTGTCGCCAACGTGCCCCCGCTTTTTGCGGTATTGGTGAATTCGGGGGCCTATGTGCCGACCCCGCAGGTCTTTCAGGCTTTGGCGCAAAAAGACAATTCAGGTCAGGAAGACATGCCACAGCATGGCGTGGATTTTACACAGTGGTTGCACCGGCAGCGCAACGATCTTCAAGCCGCTGCCATCACAATAGCCCCTGAGATTGGCTCAGTTCTTGCGGCGCTAGCGGCCTGCGATGGTCAAAATCTGGTGCGGATGTCTGGGTCCGGGGCGACGTGCTTTGCATTGTTTGATACAGCGCCCAAAGCCCAAGCTGCAGCCCATACACTTGCAACGGCAAATCCCGATTGGTGGGTTAAACCTTGCGTGCTTAGTTGACGCGATCCACCACGTAATCCGCCAGATCAATCAGCATTTGCTTTACAGGGTGGTCTGGCAATCCGTCCAAAGCCGCCTTGCCTTTTTCAGCCCAAGCCAAAGCATCGTCGCGCGTTGCGGCCAGTGTGCCATGCGTGTTCAACAGGGTCAGGGCGTGATCAAGATCACCGTCCTCTTGCACACCTTTTTCGATAGTGCGTTGCCAGAAGGCGCGTTCTTCTGCGTCGGCCAAGGCGATTGCTTTGATAACGGGTAACGTCAATTTGCGTTCGCGAAAGTCGTCGCCGATGTTTTTGCCTGTGGCAGCCGCTTGGCCTTGATAATCCAGCAAATCATCCACGATCTGGAAGGACACGCCAAGGGCATCTCCGTAGTCATACAAAGCCTGTACCGTCGCGTCGTCGGCCCCGGCAATCACCCCCCCAACTTCGGTGGCCGCAGAAAACAAAGCTGCTGTCTTGCCGCGCACAACCTGCAAGTAAATGGCTTCGGTTGTGGCCAGATCTTGCGCGGCGGTCAGTTGCAGTACTTCTCCTTCCGCAATGGTGGCGGATGCGTTGGCCAAAATGTCCAATACTCGTAGTGATCCGGTTTCGACCATCAACTGGAAGGACCGTGAAAACAGATAATCCCCGACCAAAACAGATGATTTGTTGTCCCAAAGCAGGTTGGCAGTCGGGCGTCCACGGCGTTGGCCGCTTTCATCTACAACATCATCATGCAGCAAAGTGGCAGTGTGAATGAACTCAACCGTCGCTGCCAAGTGCACGTGGAACGGACCGTCGTAGCCACACATATGCGCCGCGGCCAAAGTCATCATGGGGCGCAAACGCTTGCCGCCCGCTTCCACCAGATGGGCGGTGACTTCTGGAATGCGTGGGGCGTGTTCGGATGCCATCCGGTCGCGGATCAAAGCGTTCACAGCGACCATGTCATCAGACAAAAATGCGGCCAACTGGTCGTGTGGTTTCTGGATTTCCAAGGCACTGTCCATGATGTTTCCCCAAGGTCTCTCGACTGTTGCGTGCCTTGGGCGTAAACCCTTGGCGTATGAAGGAACTTTTGCGCACAACCGACCCGACGATCATTGCATTCGCGACAGCCCTCCTGTCAGGCGAGGATATAGATTGTTTTCAAATGGACGTAAATATGAGCGTGCTCGAAGGTGGCATTGGAATCTTCCCCCGTAGACTGATGGTACGGGACGGAGATCATGATGCCGCGGTGCGGGTGATGCGTGATAATGAAATTGACCTTGGAAAATGACCTGACATATGACGCGTTTCTGGGTGGAAAACTGCATCTGTGGCAGCCACGGCGGGGATATCGGGCAGGTGTAGACCCTGTTTTGTTGGCTGCCAGCGTCGAGGCGAAGCCAGGGCAAACAGCTTTGGATCTAGGCTGCGGCGTTGGGGCTGCGGCACTTTGCCTTAAGGCGCGTTTGCCGGATGTGGACGTGTTTGGGGTGGAACGTCAGGCATTTTACGCAGATTTGGCGCAACGCAACGGTTTGAACGTCTTGCAAGCAGATCTTGCTGCGCTGCCTGCTGATGTGCGGCAGCGACAGTTTGATCATGTTCTGGCCAACCCCCCGTATTTTGATCGCTCTGCCAGTGTCGCGGCCAGCGATGTGGGGCGCGAAACAGCAATGGGTGAAGCGACACCTTTGCAAAAGTGGGTTGAGGTTGCGGCCAAGCGATTGAAACCAAAAGGATATGTGCATTTCATTCATCGTGCAGAGCGGTTGCCGGACCTTTTGGCCGCGTTGCCATCATCCATGGGGTCCACGCAGGTTTTGCCGATTGCGCCGCGCACCGGACGCCGCGCCGAATTGGTGATTTTGCGTGCACGAAAGGAAGGTCGCGCTGCATTTGAACTATTTTATCCGCGCATTTTGCACTGCGGCGAAAAGCACGAAAAAGACGGTGAAAGCTACACCGCTGAAATCAAAGCAGTTTTGCGTGACGGGGCCGCGCTCAAGTTTTAATCATTCATTAAGAGGTTCTCTGCCTACAATGCGGGTGCGGCGTGACAGATCATGTAATCCATGATTCAATCATCCTCGCAACTTGATCAATCAGGAGGACTAAATGAGCTTGAATGCACATCTTGAGACACTGAAAAAGAAGCACACTTCCCTCAGCGAAGCTGTCGAACAAGCGCAACGTGCGCCGGGCGCGGATGCGATGGAAGTGGCCGCGATGAAGAAGCAAAAGCTACGACTTAAAGAACAAATCACACGACTGTCTGATTAGACAGGCTAGGATTTTCGGTCCGTTACCGGAATAATATCCAAAGATGCTGTGATGTTGGCGGTTTTGTCGATTTCTGCCAACATCCATTCCCGCAAGGCTTTCACTTGGGGGCGGTTTTCAGTTCCTTGTGGGCACAAAAACCGGAAACGTGCGCCCGTTCCAAGCGCCGTTGTGAACGGTAGGACAAAACGACCGTCAGCGATGTCCTTGACCACCAACGCTCTTCGACCCAACACGACACCTACACCAGCCAATGCAGCGTCCACGGCATGGTCGGCTTGTGAAAACTGCGGCCCATGTAGATCATGGAATGAAACGCCCATCGCATTGAACCACGCGGGCCAATCGCATTTTGGGTTCAAAAAATCGATACTGTGATCCACGATCAGCGGTGCATCAACCAGACTTTCGGGGGTTGGGTATTTTTCCGCCAGATCCGAGGTCATGACTGGAGCCACCCATTCTTCTGCCAAAGGTAAAGAAAACAGGCTTTCGTCCGGGCCATATCCAAACCGGATTGCCACATCAATTGCATCTCGCCCAAAATCCATCATGCGCAACGACGCCGAAAAGCGAAGCTCAATTTCGGGGTGGGCTTGGGCAAATTCATACAATCGCGGGGCCAACCATTTTGCCGTGAAGGCTGGTCCGGCTGTCACGGTGAGTGTCTGGGTGTCTTGTAAACGAACAGCCGCCCGCCAAGCTGCGGCCAGTGTTTGGAACCCGTCTTTCGCACCGGGCGCCAAGGCGGTCCCGGCCTCTGTCAACTCGACTGCCCGATTCAGGCGACGAAACAATGGAGCACCAAGGTAGTCTTCAATAGATTTGATCTGATAGCTAAGTGCAGCCGGGGTCACGTGCAACTCATCTGCAGCTTTTGCAAAGGACATATGGCGTGCGGCGGCATCAAAAGCACGCAAAGCGGTTAGCGGAGGCAGGCGATCAGGCATATTCAGTTCAGTATACCTTAACTGAAGCGTTGAAAAGTCTCGTTTGTCGTAACCACGAGAGTTGCCCATATTAGGAACAAGTCAAAAATGCCAAAGCGAAGGAAAACCCAATGTTTGAAGTAGCAACAAGCCCCGCCATGCGTCGTGCCATCAAAATCGCCCATGAAGAACGCGCCGAAACGGTTGCCCAAGCTTGGGGCTGGCTGTTTGGTAAAAAATCTTCCCGCTGATCACCGAACCAATCTGGTTACGATGATCTTACGGGACGACAAAGGGCCGGTTCATTTAACATGAACCGGCCCTTTTTCTATTTTTTAGAAACTTTTAGACGAAGAATTGTGCACCATTTGCAGAGATCGTCGATCCGTTGATGAACCCGGAATCGTCTGATGCAAGGAACACAACGCAGCGCGCGATTTCTTCTGGTTCGCCCAAACGCCCAGCCGGGATTTGCGCAATGATACTGTCGCGCACTTTTTCAGGAACGGCCATGACCATGTCAGTACCTATATAGCCGGGGCAGATGGCGTTGGCGGTGATGCCTGCGCGTGCACCTTCTTGGGCCAGGGATTTCACAATGCCCAAATCGCCCGCTTTCGTGGCCGCGTAGTTCACTTGCGCGAATTGCCCCTTCTGGCCGTTGATCGAAGAGATGACGATAACGCGACCAAACTTGCGTTCGCGCATGCCGTTCCAGACGGGATGCACTGTGTTGAACACACCTGTCAGGTTCGTATCGACAACTTGATGCCACTGCTCAGGTGTCATTTTGTGAAACGGAGCGTCGCGGGTGATACCAGCGTTGGCCACAACGACGTCAACAGGCCCAAGGTCGGCTTCGACTTGCGCGATTCCGGCGGTAGATTCGTCGTAGTCAGCAACGTTCCATTTGTAGGTTTTGATGCCGGTTTCTTCTGTGAATTTGGCCGCGGCTTCATCGTTGCCTGCGTAGGTGGCAGCAACGGCGTAACCTGCGTCTTTCAACGCTTGAGAGATAGCGGCGCCGATTCCTCGGGAACCGCCAGTGACGAGAGCAACGCGTGACATTTTGGAACACTCCTGATTTTTGTCTTCGAAAGGTTATTATAAATTTTATTTTCACGGCGCAACAATATTACGCTGCGGATGCGAAATAGTTGCGGTCAGATTTTACAAACTAAGAAGGCGGCACCAACTGGCACCGCCTTTGTTCAGGTTAAGCTGCCTTATGGGCGCTCAAGACACATCGCGACGCCCATGCCGCCACCGATGCACAGTGTTGCCAGACCTTTTTTCGCGCCGCGTCGCTTCATTTCAAACAGCAATGTGTTCAATACGCGTGCACCGGATGCCCCAATCGGGTGACCGATCGCGATGGCGCCGCCATTTACGTTCACGATTGCCGGATCCCAGCCCATGTCCTTGTTCACGGCGCATGCCTGTGCAGCAAACGCTTCGTTTGCTTCAACCAAGTCGAGGTCTTCAGCTTTCCAGCCGGCTTTTTCCAAGGCTTTGCGGCTGGCATAGATCGGACCAACCCCCATGATGGATGGGTCAAGGCCTGCGGTTGCGTAAGATGCGATACGCGCCAGTGGCTCAATGCCGCGTTTTTCGGCCTCATCGGCGCTCATCAGCAGTGCGCCGGCGGCACCGTCGTTCAGGCCGGATGCGTTTGCAGCGGTAACTGAGCCGTCTTTTGTAAAGGCCGGGCGCAGCTTTTGCATGGCTTCCATTGTCGCGCCGTGACGAATGTATTCGTCTTGATCGACAATGATGTCGCCCTTGCGTGTTTTCACAGTAAAGGCTGCAATCTCATCTGCGAATTTACCGGCTTTTTGCGCGGCTTCAGCTTTGTTTTGCGATGCGACGGCGAACTCATCCTGCATGTCGCGGCTGATCTGCCACTGTTCTGCAACGTTTTCAGCTGTTTGACCCATATGGTAACCGTTGAATGCATCCCAAAGACCGTCACGGATCATTGTGTCGATGTATTTCATGTCGCCCATTTTGTGACCGGCACGCAGATGTGCGGCATGTGGGCTAAGGGTCATGTTTTCCTGACCGCCTGCGGCGACAATGTTGGCGTCGCCCAATTGAATGTGCTGTGCTGCCAATGCAACGGCGCGCAGACCTGATCCACAAACCTGATTGATTGACCAAGCAGCACTTTCTTGTGCAAGCCCTGCATTTATGTGCGCTTGACGCGCAGGGTTTTGTCCTTGCGCAGCGGTCAGGACCTGACCCAAAATCGTTTCCGATACCTCAGATTTGTCGATACCTGCGCGTGCCACGATCGCCTCGAGCATAGCGGACCCCAAATCGTGGGCAGGGGTGTTGGCAAAAGAGCCGCCGAAGCTGCCCACCGCAGTACGGGCTGCGGATGCGATGACGATGTTGGTCATGGTAGTTGTGTCCTCTTACGAAAATGCCAGAGGTCTAAGGTAGCCATCAGCTTTGCCCCTGTGCGTTCCACATGTAGCGGATTCGCCGCATTGCGGCAACGCGACAGAACTGCGCATTCGATCAAAGCTAGGGGGATGGCTCTGCTGTTACCCTCAAAGACGTGCTCATTTTTGGGGCAGCAGGCGTTTTAGGCGCGTTGCACTTCGGGCTGCATCCAATCCGGGCGCGTGGTGGGTGCAGAAAACAGAAACCCTTGTAAACAATCGACTCCCAAGGCCACTAAAGTGTCCATGTCCGCTTTGGTTTCGACGAATTCTGCCACCGTCAACATATCAAAATGACGGGCGATATCGATCATTGCGCGGGTCAGCGCCTGATTGTCGGCATCATCAGCGATGCCCTGAATGAACTGGCCGTCAATTTTGAGCACATCAAAGTAAAAGTCTTTGAAATAGCGTAAAGCGGTATGGCCCGCCCCGAAATCATCCAAAGCAAAGCTGATGCCAAGTGCTTGCAGATCATCCATGAACCGAACGACGATGTCAGGCATGTCCATTGCGGAACTTTCTGTGATTTCCAAAATCAACCGTTCTGCAATGGTTTTGTCTTTTGCCATCCAGCGTTTGAAATTTTGCATCCAGCGACCATAGCCAATGGAGCGTGCGGACATGTTGATTGATAACCTCAAGGCCGGGTTTTCATGTAACGCCCGTAGTCCCATATTCAGTGACAAGGCATCAATGTGGCGTCCCAGTTCCGTGTCTTCGATCACGTCCATGAAATCTTTTGCAGGTATGATGCGCCCAGTTTCGTCCATCACCCGAATGAGCGCCTCATAAAAGCCCACGCGCGTCGGGTCGCTGGCCATCATGACCGGTTGATAGGCCAACAGTGTTTGCTTGTGGGTTATAGCCGACGCGACCATGTCTAATGTCGCGCGATCGCGGCTGTTGACCGCAAAGTTCAGCGGATTGTCTTCGCCTGACAGCGGTGCATTGGCATTGCCCTGAAAACGGTTCACTGGTTTCGTGTCCCCATTTGTTGTGTTGCCTGACCATGTGCTTTGAACGCATAATAAGGTCTTAATATTCACCCTGTGTTCTTCCTCAAAGAAGTATCAAATAGGAACTAAATTATGAGTAATCGGTGCACTTGGGCGGGTCCGGAACAGATATATCTGGATTATCACGACACCGATTGGGGTGTTCCGGAATACAACAGTCGTGCGTTGTGGGAAAAGCTGATCCTTGACGGATTTCAAGCCGGGCTCAGTTGGCTCACGATCCTTAAAAAGCGAGATAACTTTCGCAGGGCCTTTGCAGGTTTTGACCCCAACATTATTGCCGCGTGGGGCGAAGATGATGTGCAGCGGTTGCTACAAGACAAGGGAATCATTCGCCACCGCGGCAAGATTGAGGCGACGATCACCAATGCCCGTGTCTGGCAAAAGATCGAACAACGGGTCGGCTTTGACACCTATTTATGGAACTATGTCGGCGGCACCCCCCAACTTAACCATTGGAAAGCGCAGGAAGATGTCCCGACGTTCTCGGAGCTGTCCACCCAGATTTCAAAGGATCTGAAGAAAGAAGGCTTCAAGTTTTGTGGCCCCACAATCGTCTATGCGTTTATGGAAGCGACGGGGCTTATCAATAACCATTTGGTGACATGTCCAAGACACGCGGACGTGCAGCGCCTGGTGCGTGATTAATGCGTTGACTCCGGTCAGCACCTCTTTATAAGCCGCTCATTCATTGGTGTTGGTGGCCCCCGCAAGGGGATGCCTGTCGGGGTTCGCCCAAAGGACAACGCCCTTCATAGCCTGCAAAGGCACCCTAAGAAGGAGAACAGTCGTGACCAAACGTACGTCTGCCAAGCACAAAATTGACCGCCGCATGGGCGAAAACATCTGGGGCCGTCCAAAATCCCCAGTGAACCGCCGTGAATATGGCCCCGGCCAGCACGGTCAGCGCCGTAAAGGCAAGTTGTCCGACTTCGGTATCCAGCTGCGCGCCAAACAGAAGCTGAAAGGCTACTACGGCGACCTGACCGAAAAGCAATTCCGCCGCATCTACGCCGAAGCTGAGCGTGTGGGTGGCGATACAGGTGAAAACTTGGTTGGTCTGCTTGAGCGCCGCCTTGACGCTGTTGTGTACCGCGCGAAATTCGTAGCGACAGTATTTGCCGCACGCCAATTCGTGAACCACGGCCACGTTAAAGTGAACGGCAAGAAGGTTAACATCCCGTCTTACCGCGTCAAAGAAGGCGACGTGATCGAAGTGCGTGACCGTTCCAAGCAATTGGCGGTTCTGCTGGAAGCGACACAATTGGCCGAGCGCGACGTTCCGGATTACATGGAAGTCGACCACTCCAAAATGACAGCGACATTCGTGCGCACACCTGCGTTGGGCGATGTGCCTTACCCAGTTATGATGGAACCCAACCTTGTTGTTGAATTCTACGCGAAAAACTAAGGTCTAAGGCCCGCGTTTTTCAGTACCCAGGAATTTGGAAAAGCCGTTCTGAAAAGGGCGGCTTTTTCGTTTTCGGCATGCTGTGTAGGTGAAAAAATCTTGATAAATGAATTCTTTGCTGAGACTCTGGTAAGCCTTTCGCGTTAAGACCCTTCTACAAATCAATTGGAGATTGAGTAAGAATGAAGAAGATGAGTTTTGCGGCCGTTGCAATGGCCATGGTACTGTCAGCCTGCGTATCGCCAGAAGTTGTACAGACGACTTCTGTGAATGACGAAAGCCTGACCTGTGAACAGATCAAGGTCCAATTGACACAACTTGAAGAAATCCGCACGGAAGCCGCCAAAGGCAAAACGGCGTCAGGCAAAAACGTCGCGGCTGCTATTCTGTTTTGGCCTGCGGTTATCGGCAACTATTCCAACGCACAGCAAGCGCTGGAAGCGGCCAACAAACGCAACGAAGTCTTGGTTGCTCTGGCCAACAAAAAACGCTGCAAGTTCTAAGCGATTTAAGACAACTATGCAGAACAAGCCGCCCCAATCAGGGCGGCTTTTTTGTGTCTTAAAGCCGTTTAAGGCGACCACCACCCAAATCGTAACAGCTTTCAAACCACTCGATTTTTTTTGATAAATCGATAAGGTCAGTTTTGGTACGACGTTATTTTTCTGAAGATTTCTGCGGGTTAAGACAGGTTTGATCACATGGAAGCAATCGACGAACTTTCCCATTGGCTGATCACTGAAGGTCGGCTTTCGGACGATCCTGACAAAATTGTTTCGCATTTCTGCGATGGATTGATTGCCGCGGGTGTGCCGCTTTGGCGGGTCAATATCGGCCAACGGTATGCCAACCCGCTGTTGATTGCGTGGGGTGTGGTGTGGACCCCCGAAGCGACCGAAAGCTACGATGTAACGCACGCGCGGATGCTGACCGACGGCTACATTGGAAGTTCGTTTGAATACATCAATGATAACCGAAAACCGCTTCATAAAAGTCTGCGCAATCTCGATCCTGCAACGGACCACAGTTCATACATCGAATACGCAGAACAGGGTGGTACCGATTACTATGCGACCTTGCTGTTTTACGGCGATGGATCAATGCACGGCTGTACTTTTGCGACACAAGCCGAAGACGGGTTCACGCCGGAACACTTGACCCAAATCGAAAGGGTCTTGCCAGCGCTGTCTTGCGCCATGGAGCCGATCACCATGCGCAGATCGACGCAAAGCCTGCTGCGCACCTATCTTGGCCGCGGACCATCCGAAGCGGTCTGGAATGGAACCATTATCCGGGGTGAGCGCACAACTTTGGAGGCGGTGGTCATGTTCACTGACTTGCGTGGGTTCACAGCTTTGTCCGACAGCGCCACCGAAGCAGATCTGTTCGACGCGCTCAACGGTTATTTTGATGCTGTTGTGCAGTCTGTTGAAGAGCTGAAAGGGGATGTGCTGAAATTCATGGGAGATGGAATTTTGTCTGTTTTCACGATTTCAAAGCCTGAGGAGCGTGACTTTCAATGCCAGCAGGCAGTTCGGGCGGCACAGCGGGCGTTGGCAGGTTTGGCAGAGCTGAACAAGACACGGGAGACAATGCACAAACCCGCCCTTGAAATCGGTATTGGGTTGAACTCTGGGCAGGTAAGTTACGGCAACATTGGCAGCCCGGCGCGGCTGGATTTTACAGTGCTTGGCGGTGCGGTGAATGTCGCCAGCCGTATCGAAGGGCTGACCAAAACCACAGGGCATCCCGTGCTGGCAACCAAAGCGGTTGCGCAAACCTGCCCCGGGATTTTTGCGACCTGCGGCTTGCAAGACGTGCGGGGACTTAAGGACCCGATTGAACTTTTCTATCTTTCCGACTTCGCCGAAACGTCAGAATAGCGGCGAACAGCTGCAAGGCGTTTGGCACTGTGAAATGCAAAAAGGGCCGCAGCAATGTAAATAACTGCGGCCCTTATTCAATTTTTCCGGGTGTCAGAGGACACCGTCACACAACCGGTTGTAATGCGGCTAGTTTACAGGCTTTGCATCTTCGGATGCTTCGTCTGTGTCACTGTCTTCAATAAGCTTTGGCGCCGCGTCATCCGCGCCCATCGCTTTGGAGGTCAAACCGGCCAGACCGTTTTCCATGGACAGGCCCAACTCATCGCCCAGCTTCTTCAAGGCAGGCATTTGAACGGCCATTCCCATAATGGAATCAAGCGCTTGATTGACGACAGGTTTGTCGCCGGATGTGCCGCCAGCAGATGCGCCCAAGGCGCCACCCATGCCACCGATCTGGTGGATTTTGATGCTGTCGATTTTCTCGGCGGGTTTGACCATTTCGGCCACGATGCCGGGCATCGCTTCGAGGCGGGCCAGATCGACCTTCATCGCGATGAGCTCCTCGGACAGAGTGTTCTCTGCGTTGGTGATCGCCTGACGGCCTTCGGCTTCGGCCAGCAGATCGTCTTTTTTCGCTTTGGCTTTGATCGTGATTGCATCCGCTTCGGCTTGGGCTTGTTCGCGCACCGCGTCTGCACGGTCTTGGGCCGCGTCCTTTTGGGCTGTTGCAGCAAGGCGGATTTTGGTTGCCTCGCGTTCGGCTTCGCGGGCCGCTTCAATCAACGCAATCTGCTTAACACGTTCGGCTTCAGCCACTTGGCGGGCCGTGATTACGGCCTCTTGTGCCTTGGTGGATTCTGCGCGGGCCAGATCGGCAGAGGCACGTGCGCGGCTTTCTTCTTCGGATTTTTGGTTGATGATAATCTGGCGTTCTTGTTCGGCCACTTCCAAATCACGGTCTTTGGCAATTTCAGCCGAGCGAATACCTTCCTCGCGTACAATCCGCGCCCGTTCTTTTTCTTGCTCGGCTTGTTCCTGACGCTGGCGGATCTCAGAATCCTGAGCTGCACGCAAGGTTTCAACTTCTTGGATTTGTGCGATTTGTGCTGCTTGTTCGTCACGCTCAATGTTCAGCTTTTCGCGTTCACCTTCCATAGCGGCACGGCGCACAGACACTTCCGCATCCGCGTCAATCTGGGCGCGTTCCTTTTTGGACGTCGCAATGACTTCGGCCAGTTTGCGCATACCGACAGCGTTAAAGGCGTTGTTTTCGTCCAGATCGTCAAAGGGGGTCTGGTCCAAGGCGGTCAGCGACACAGATTCCAATTCCAGACCGTTTTTCATCAAGTCCTCAGACACCGCGTTCTGCACGTCTTGCACGAATTCGGCGCGATTTTCGTGTAGCTCGTCCATGGTCATTTGCGCGGCCACAGCCCGTAAACCGTCAACCAGTTTGCCTTCGATCATTTCACGCAGTTGATCGACATAGAAGGTCCGATCCCCCAGTGTTTGTGCTGCGCGCGAGATACCTTCGATCGACGCATTGACCGACACGTAGAATTCCACACCCACGTCGACCCGCATCCGGTCTTTAGTGATCAAAGCGGCTTCTTTGTTGCGCTGTACCTCAAGACGCAGGGTCTTCATGTTCACAGGGCTGATTTCATGCAGCAATGGAATGACGATCGTACCGCCATCCATGATGACTTTCTTGCCGCCTTGTCCTGTTTTGACCAGTGACACTTCGCGTGTTGCACGTCGGTACAGCCGTGCCATAATCAGACCGATAAGGACAAGAAATACCAGAATACTGGCAACGACGACGATGATAAGTTGGAACTGCATAAGCTCTCCCTCTGTTTCAATTGTTAATTTTATTCTGTGCGGCAGGCGTGCCATCAGGTGGCCTGCCGGTTGGTGCCCATTGTACTATGTTAAGGGCACAAGGCGGTAGCCGTCATCGCGGGACTGGCGCATGACCAGCACTTCGGTGCCTTGCGTGATAGTCGCATCATCACGCAAAGGTTCGGCGCGCAAATAGTGTGCGTTGCCATGTCCGTCCATCACGCGCACTTCGGCGGGTTTGCCGCGGGCTGCCGTGCCTTGACTTACGATGCCACGACGGCGTCCCAGATGGCGGTTTGATACAGCAGAGCTTTCGCTTTTCGGGATCAGCCGCGCGAAGACTTTTGCAAAGTTCTTGGCAAACCAGACGCCGGCAGCCGCTGCGGGAATGGCAACAGCCCATGGCGTCAGCAAGGTTCCGATGATGCTGTCGGCGAAGGTTTGGATGACCAACCCTGTCAGTCCGAAGGCCAACAAAGCGGCCGAAACCCATATAAGCGTTGGCACTTTGCTGATGCCAAGCCAGTCGGTAGATGCAGCGGCGTCGGCGCCGCTGTCATTGGCTACATCAAGTTCGGCTTCCCAATTGCTGAAGTCGGAGGCGCTGAATTCGGCGTCCAAGTCGATATCGGGACTTATGTCGAAGTCCACATCCAGATCGATATCCAGGTCCGCATCCGTGTCTAACCCCAGCAATGATCCGCCAAACAGCACGGCCATCAACTCAAGCGCCAAAAGCCCGAACAGCAATGCTAAAGCGACTGTAAACGGCAGCAGGGCGGGATCTAGCAGTAATGTGGCCATCTGGGTCCTTTGGTAAATTGTATACGACGGTATACTAAATATAGGTCTTCACGGCTTCGTTACAACCCTTGGTGTGACATGTTGCGCATTTCACGCAGCTTGACCACAGACTATTCGCGCTTTTCTTGGCGGACGTGTGGCGGTATGTCTGGCGGGCAACAAAGGGGCAGATCATGGCTGTTATCACACCGCAACCGGGTATTATGGACATCAAGCTTTACGAAAGCGGTGCAGCCCATGTGGCGGGTGTGTCCAACGTGGTTAAGCTAAGTTCCAACGAAAACCCACTGGGGCCTTCCGAGGCTGCGATTGAAGCCTTTCGGCGGGGCAGTTTTACATTGCATCGCTATCCGTCATCCGATCAGGCCGAATTGCGTACTGCAATTGCCGATGTTTGGGAATTGGACGCAGAGCGGGTGATATGCGGTGCTGGGTCCGATGAAATCATTACCTTTTTGTGTCAGGCCTTCGCAGGCCCCGGAGATGAGGTGATCCATACCGAACACGGCTTTGCCATGTACAAAATCAGTGCGTTGGCGGCGGGGGCGACCCCTGTAGAAGTCAAAGAAACAGAACGCGTCACGGATGTATCCGCTATTCTTGCGGCCTGCACAGACCGCACGAAGCTGGTGTTTTTGGCCAATCCAAACAACCCGACAGGGACAATGATCGGTTTGGCGGAACTGGAACGCTTGGCGGATGGTTTGCCGCCCCAAGCGCTTTTGGTGTTGGACGGGGCCTATGCGGAATACGTCGAAGGCTATGACGCAGGTGCATCCCTTGTTGAGGGCTGCGAAAATGTCGTGATGACACGCACGTTTTCCAAAATCTACGGGCTGGGCAGTTTGCGGGTTGGTTGGGGCTATGCGCCAAAACCCATCATCGATGTGCTGAACCGTGTGCGTGGCCCTTTCAATCTAAGTCAGGCGGCCCAGGATGCGGCCATCGCTGCAGTGCGCGACACTGACTATCTGACCCACTGCCGCACCGAGAACGCCAAATGGCGGACGTGGTTGGCAAACGGATTGGCGGAAGTCGGCGTGCCGTCCGACACCAGCAACGCCAACTTTGTGTTGGCGCGTTTTGCAGATGCCGCCGAAGCGGAAGCTTGTGACGCACATTTGCAGGCCCAAGGGCTGCTTGTGCGCAAGGTTGCAGGCTATAAATTGCCTGCGGCGCTGCGTATCACGGTCGGTGACGAAAGTGCGTGCCGCCAGATCGTGCATGCGGTCAAAACCTTCAAGGCAGAAGCGGAATGAGCGTGATGTACAACCGCGTGGCTTTGATCGGTTTGGGACTGATCGCGTCCTCGATGCATTGGGCGATGAAACGCGGTGGTTTGGCAGGCGAGGTCACCGGCTATGCCCGTTCAGAGGAAACCCGCGAAACCGCGCGGCGTATCGGATTGTGTGACAGGGTGTGCGACAGCGCGGCAGAGGCCGTTGAAGGCGCGGATCTTGTGGTGCTTTGTGTGCCTGTTGGTGTGATGGGTGCTGTCGCAGCCGAAATCAAAGATGCGTTGGCTGCGGGTGCGACTGTGACTGATGTTGGGTCCGTTAAACGCGATGTTATTGCTGCCGTTGGCCCGCATATTCCCGAAAACGTGCACTTCATTCCGGGGCATCCTATGGCTGGAACGGAATACTCCGGCCCTGAATCCGGCTTTGCCGAGCTGTTTGACGATCGGTGGTGCTTTTTGGTTCCGGTTGAAGACACTTGCCCTGACGCGATCGCCAAGTTGCGCGCCTATTGGGAGGCGCTTGGATCGAACGTCGAAGAAATGGATGCAGAGCATCACGATCTTGTCGTAGCAGTCACAAGTCATGCGCCCCACTTGATCGCCTACACGATGGTCGGCGTGGCGGATGATCTGCGACGTGTCACTGACAGTGAAGTCATCAAGTTTTCCGCTGGCGGCTTTCGCGACTTTACGCGTATCGCGGCAAGTGATCCGACGATGTGGCGTGATGTGTTCCTAACGAACAAAGACGCGACGCTGGAGATCCTCGGACGCTTCACTGAGGAATTGTTCGCGCTTCAACGCGCCATTCGCACCGGGGACGGCGACCATTTGTTCGACTATTTCACGCGCACCCGTGCCATTCGTCGCAGTATCATCGATGCAGGCCAAGACACAGACGCCCCGAACTTTGGGCGAACAGGGACACCCAAGTCATGAAGGGTTTGTTTGCCGCCGCTCTTGTTTTGACAGGCAGTGTGGCTGGTGTGTTGGCCAGTGCGCCCGAGGCGTCATTGCGTCCGGTGGGACGCGCTGGCACAGACGCAAGAAACCCTGTGAGCCTTGCGCAAACCGTGGCCTCAGCAGATGCGGCGAAAGCCGTTGTCGGGCAAACAGCATCCAGTCAGGGTGTGGTGATCCTGTCATCTGCAGAGGCTCCGGGGCTGGGGCAATCCTTGCGACCAGAAGTGCGGTCGCAAGGGATCGTGCAAAAGGCAATGGCCAAGCGAAAGCAACGCCGCAAAGGGGCTGTGTGCGGTGATCTGGACATTCAAGGTGAAGACGTGGGGCGCGTTCCGGGCAAACTGAATGGATGCGGGGTGAGCAATGCAGTGCGTGTGCGGTCCGTGGCTGGTGTCACCCTTAGCCAAGGATCAGTGATGGATTGCGGCACAGCCAAAGCCCTGAAATCATGGATCGTGAACGGGGCACGCCCTGCTATCGGATCCAAAGGGGGCGGACTGGCGCGTCTGAAGGTTGCAGCGCACTACGCGTGCCGTACGCGCAACAACAAGACTGGCGCGAAGATTTCTGAACATGGCAAAGGCCGCGCGATAGACATTTCGGGCTTTACGTTGAACGACGGCAGCACGATCACCGTTCTGAAGGGATGGCGCACACGCGGACAAAGCAAAGCGCTGCGTCAGATGCATCGCGCCGCATGTGGGCCTTTTGGTACAGTGCTTGGACCGGAAGCGGATCGCTACCATCAGGACCATTTCCATTTCGACACCGCGCGTTACCGCAGTGGACCCTATTGCCGCTGATCAGCGCAGAATGATGCGCGGGGCAGGGCCGATGGGAATAATGCCCACCGACATGAACCCCGACCGGAAATTCAGTTGGACATCAAGGGCCGTAGGGTCACCCGACATCCGGGCCAACAGGCCCAAGCCTTCTTGGGCCTGCGTGCGCAATTGTGATGGCAAAAGCCCGGCACCTTCTGCGAGGTCCAGCATTGTTTGCCAATTTTCAGCCTGCAAATTCAATGTGCCCGTTGGCACGCCTGTGTCGTCGACTTCAAGATCAGCGGCGGCGAACAGACGTAAATCGCCCCATGCCGCTTCTGCTAAATCCAGTTTGATGACACGCGGCTGCGGGGCACGATCCTCCAAGGCGCGTATGTCCCACGGCCGATCAAATGTGATGCTTGCGCCCAATTCCAATCGGTCAAATGACACTGGCCATTCGACAGGAACCCGCAGCTCTTTGCGCATCGACGACCCAAGGGTAAATCGGGGGGCTATGGCGAAAAATGTGTAGGTCTGGGGGGCATCGGGCGATTGCAACATCTGCATTGTCAAACGATCGGCTGCATAAAGTCCGCCGTCTGGCGTGGATATGTCCCATGCACCGGCATTGGCGGTCAGCCCCTCAAGCTCAAGAGACGTGCCGGGGTGCAGGCGCAAATCTGTATGCGCATTTGCCGCCGTTACGCTGGCTTTGGACTGCGGTGTGAAAAACTGCATGGGCGCGTCGGTGAAGGTCACTTTGACATCGCCGGGCCACCAAATTGGCGTGCTGATCGACATCTGTGGTATGTTGACAGCCACACCACGTGCGGGATTGGCAAGGGCGATGCCTGTTAATGCGCTCTCAATACGCAGCGGAAAGCCAGTGCTGTCGTGTGACAGGCTTTCGGCTTGCCATCCGAATCCTCGACGGTCTTCGAGCCACGTCTCAATGGCGGTGCGCAACCCAAATGCGGCGACAGCCCACCAGACACACCACATGATAAGCAAAACAAGAACGGCCCACAGTAATTTGCGCATATGCGCCCCTTTCGCTTTGTCCAGAATTCAGGTTTACCCAGCCCAAGGAAAAAGGACCAGTGCGATGACAATGTGGGTGTTTGGGTACGGAAGCTTGTTGTGGAACCCGGGGTTTGAGGTGGCAGAACAGGTGATTGGGCAACTTGACGGGTATGCGCGGTCGTTTTGCATGCGGTCCATTCACCACCGCGGCACCGAAAAGGAGCCGGGTTTGGTCTTGGCATTGGACGAAGCATCAGATGTGTCCTGCCAAGGGGTGGCTTTGGCCGTCGTGTCTGGCCAAGAGGCAGAAACGCTGGCCTATTTACGCGAGCGGGAGTTGATTTCATCGGCGTATCTGGAAAAGAACCTGACAGTACGCTTGGCAGACGGGCGTGATGTGATGGCCGTGACCTATGTTATTGACGAAAGCCACGATCAGTATTGCGGCGGGATGCCCTTGGAAGAGCAGGCCCATATTATCGCAAAAGCTGTCGGGGGACGGGGCCCCAACACCGAATATCTGTACAATACAGCGGATCATTTGACACAAATCGGGCTGCACGACCCAGACCTTGCGTGGCTGACGGAACGCGTAAGGGTGCTCAGCGCATAAATCCTTGGCGCCTACTGTGTTTTTTCGTTAACCTGTGCACCAAGAGCAGAACAAACAGGTCAGAAACGAGACGCCCATGGCGCAAGCAGACCAACAGGTCCGACCCCAATTTTCGCAACCCGTCCGGCAGATCACTACGATGTTGCTGGTTTTGGGGTTGTGCGGTGTAGGCGCATTTTTTGCTGCCCCTCGCGTTTTGCCCGTTTTTCAAGCCAACCCGTATCTGAACGGATTCATCGTCTTTGTCTTTCTGATCGGAGTTCTTGCCTGTTTTTGGCAAGTTTTGCAGCTGATTGGATCTGTACGCTGGATTGAGGCATTTGTCAGCGAAGACATGGATGAAGACATCAAAGCGCCACAGCTTTTGGCGCCGTTGGCAACGTTATTGCGTGCGCGGGGCGCGCGTATGCAGGTCAGCTCTGCCTCAACCAGTTCGATCCTGGAATCTGTTGCAACACGCATTGACGAAGCCCGCGAGATAACGCGATATATCGTTAACTTGTTGATTTTCTTGGGGTTGTTGGGGACGTTCTACGGTTTGGCAACGACGGTACCGGCGCTTGTGGACACCATTCGCAGTCTCGCACCACAGGAAGGTGAAGCCGGGGTCGAGGTTTTCGGACGCTTGATGAACGGCCTTGAAAGTCAGCTCAGCGGCATGGGCGTGGCATTTGCATCGTCCCTTTTGGGTCTCGCCGGATCGCTTGTTGTGGGGCTCTTGGAATTGTTTGCGGGTCACGGCCAGAACCGGTTTTACCGCGAACTTGAAGAATGGCTCAGCACGATCACGCGGGTCGGCTTTACATCCGGTGAAGAATCCACCGCAGATCAAGTTGCGATGGCAGGGGTGCTGGATCACATGGCCGAACAGATGGAAGCTTTGCAACAGATGTTCACGCAGTCTGACGTCAGCCGGTCCATGGTGGATGAACGGCTGGGCACGCTGGCCACATCCATTGAGAACATGACCCATCAGATGCAGCACGGTGATGCTGAAAATTCTGCATTAGAGCGCGTGGCCGCAGGCCAAGAGCGATTGATCGCCCATCTTGAAACGCAAGGCACAGGTGACGGGATCGACGCGGAAAGCCGGATGCGACTGCGATCTATCGATGTTCAGATGCTGCGCATTCTGGAAGAGATTTCCGCGGGTCGGCAAGAAAGCATGGCGGCGCTGCATGCAGACATTAGCGCTTTGGCACAAGCTTTGTCGCAACCCAAGGGGCAGGCGAGACGCCTGACCAAGGGATCAAACGCTAAGGGACAAGATTAACGATGGCCCTCTCGCGTCGCACAGGAGCAAGGTTTCAGGCCTCGATCTGGCCGGGCTTTGTGGATGCGATGACGGGTTTGTTGTTGGTTTTGATGTTTGTGTTGACCATTTTCATGGTCGTGCAATTTGTCTTGCGTGAAACCATATCGGGGCAGGAATCCGAACTGAACACGCTGGCGGGCGAAGTCGCGGCATTGGCGCAGGCGCTTGGGTTGGAGGAGCAACGCAGCGCCGGTTTGGAAACGCGGCTTTCGGGGCTGAACGACACGCTTTCCGATGCGCAGGTGCAGCTTGCAGAACAGTCCAGCATCATCGCAACTTTGACGTCTGAGCGCGATGCGCAGTCTGCAGCATTGGCTGCCGCAGAAGCAGAAATAACGGGTTTCGAAGCGCAAGTAGCCGGATTGCTTGCGCAACGGGACGCGGCACGCGTGAACGTAAGCGAACTTGAAGCCCGTGAGGCAGAGTTGTTGAGCGAACAAGAAGCCCTTAACTTGGCTTTGGCGTCATTGCGAGGAGAGGTCGACAGTCAGAACGAACAGGCCCGTTTGGCTGCGGCGCAAGCTGATGCAATGCAGGCCTTGATTGCTGATTTACAATCTGAGAAATCTGACGCCAACCAACGCATCGAGCAGTTAAATTCAGACTTGGCAGCCGCGCAGGACAGCGTGACAGCGCAAGAACAAGCCCGCCTGCTGGAAGCGGCTGCCGCGGAAGCGCTTAGGGCACGTTTGGCCAACGCCGATGCTGAACTGACTGCGATGACCTTGGCACTGGAAGAACAACGCAAGCAGGCCGAAGACACGTTGACACTGTTGGCGGCTGCACGCGCGACCGGTGACGCGCTGGACGCCGAACTGGCAGATGCTTTAAGCCGTATTTCGATCTTGCAAGAGGTGGAAGGCACGTTGTCCGAAACGCAGAAATCTGCGGCCCAATTGGCACAAGACAACGCCAATTTGATGGTTGAACTGGACCAGATGCGCCAAGCACTGTCCGCCGCCGAACAAGCAATCGAAGCTGGAAACGAAGATGTCAGCACCTTGCGCACCCGGTTGGCGGAAGCTGAAACACAGTTAGCTTCGGGGCGCGATGAAGCCGTATCTTTGCAAGACCAATTGGCCCGTGCATTGGCTGAAAAGCAGGCCGCAAACGCGCAAACCGCGAGCACACAAACAGAAATTGATCGCCGCGAAGCCCTGTTGAAAGCGGCTCAAGACGCGCTGACCGTAGAAAAAGAAACAACACGCGCGGCTCAGCAACAGTCCTTGGAGGCACAACGCCAAACCGAGTTGTTGAACCAGCAAGTTGCAGCATTGCGTACCCAATTGGGTGATCTTCAAGCCCTTTTGGACGATGCAGTGGTGCGCGACGCTGCCAAAGACGTGCAAATTCAATCGTTGGCCAGTCAGGTGAACACCGCGTTGGCGCGTGCTTTGGCGCAAGAAACCCGTGCGCGGGCCTTGGAAGAAGAGGATCGCAAACGTTTGGAGGCAGAGGCACAAGATCTCGAAAAATATCGGTCTGAATTTTTTGGACGGCTGCGAGACTTGCTTGGAAATCAAGAAGGCATTCGCATCGAAGGGGACCGATTTGTCTTTTCGTCCGAAGTGCTATTCCCGCCGGGCGGGGCGGATTTGTCAGTTGAAGGTCAGGCAGAGATTGCCAAAGTCGCGGGTATTTTGCGCAGCATTGCAAACGACATTCCCGCCGGGATTGATTGGGTCATTCGCGTTGATGGCCACACTGATAATGTACCGCTGCTTGGCACAGGGGAATTTGCAGACAACTGGGAACTTAGCCAAGCGCGCGCGTTGTCTGTTGTGAAATACATGGTCAATTTCCTTGGAATTCCACCCAGTCGTCTGGCCGCTAATGGGTTTGGCCAACACCAGCCGGTGAATTTGGCTGATACAGCAGCCGCACGGGCGCAGAACCGCCGGATCGAGCTGAAATTCACTGAAAAATAGGCTTATTTTAGCGTGACGTAGCCATTTTGCCCGCTGATCACCCGTCCATCTCTAATCAACAATGCCGTGCCTGTGTATTTACCGCTGGGCCAGGTTGCACCGTTCAATCGTTTACCTGCTGCTTGAAAATATTGGGCTTTGTTTTTTTCGATTTTCGTTGTGTGGTCCGTGATAGTTCCGTTGGGGCCCTTGATGACCAACCTAAGCTGATCTCCTTTTTGCAATCCAAAACCGAAGCCGAACACAACCAAAGCCGGAGCATCTAGTGGCAATACCCCCTTTGCGGCACGGCCTGATTTGACGTCTGTGTATTCAGGCACCTTGTCGGCGAAACCCGCATAGATCATGCCCCCAGGCTGGTAGTTTAAAGGTGTTTTCCAAAGTGTCTTCTTGTCCGGTGCGCGACATTTTACAACTCCGTCGGGGTCAAACGGATCAACGACTTCGCCGTTTTTGCGCACCGAAAGATGGACATGGGGAAATTGTGTGCGGCCGCTTAGACCGACTTCACCCAAAACTGCACCTGCTTGAACCGTCTGCCCTTTGCGCACCACGATCGATCCCTTTTTCAGATGGCAGTACTGGGTTTCCCACCCATCTGAATGTTCGATGACCACGCCGTTCCCACATTCCCGACCCGCAACACTTTCCGCGTTTGCGTCTGTTTTTAACTGGTCTTTGATGGAGTTACGCAATCGGACCACTGTACCGGGTGCAGCAGCAACGACGTTTACTCCGTCGCGCATCTGACGAAGGGTCCGAAGGGCAAAATCTGTGCCCTTGTGGTTGTTATAGCTGAGGGGTGCGCATCGGTAGTCTTTTGCATTCTTGGTGGGATCGTGATCGACATACTGCTGTATGAAGCAGTCTTCCCCAAGCATGCAGTCAATGGGTTGTTGTAGTTGAATGGTTTGCGCCGCAGCAGGTGCCGCGGCGCAAAATAGCAAAGCCGATATGATATCCTTAAAGGTCACTCAGCTGTCAGAAGGGGCGGTTTGTCACCGGAAATACGCGGCTTTTCAGGGCCTTCGATCCGCAAGTCCAATTCGCCGCTTTTTACACCAACTTTCACCACGCCGCCTTTGGCCAATTTGCCAAACAGCAGTTCTTCGGCCAGCGGCTTTTTGATGTGCTCCTGGATAACACGACCCAAGGGGCGTGCGCCCATTTTGTCGTCATATCCTTTGTCTCCAAGCCACTCGGCGGCTGCACGCGTCAGTTCAATGGTAACATTGCGATCCATCAGTTGCGCTTCCAGTTGCAGCACGAATTTTTCGACAACTTGCGCGATGATAGATTTACCCAATGGTGCAAAGCTGATCACAGCGTCCAAACGGTTGCGGAATTCCGGCGTAAATGTCCGTTCGATCGCAGCGGTGTCTTCGCCCTGGCGACGTTCACGCCCAAATCCGATGGCTTCCTTCGCTTGTTCTGCAGCGCCCGCATTGGAGGTCATGATCAACACAACATTCCGGAAATCAACAGTACGTCCATTGTGATCCGTCAGTTTGCCGTGATCCATGACTTGCAGCAAAATGTTGTACACATCAGGGTGTGCCTTTTCCATTTCGTCCAACAGCAGTACGCAATGCGGATGCTGATCAACACCGTCCGTCAGCATACCGCCTTGATCAAAGCCCACATATCCGGGGGGCGCACCGATCAGACGCGATACCGCATGCTTTTCCATGTACTCGGACATATCGAACCGCAAAAGCTCCACACCCAACGTATCAGCCAATTGCTTTGCGACTTCGGTTTTACCAACGCCGGTGGGGCCTGCGAACAGATAGTTGCCGATTGGTTTTTCCGGTTCACGCAGCCCGGCCCGTGCCAGTTTAATAGCAGAGCTCAAAGCCTCGATGGCTTTGTCCTGACCAAACACCACACGTTTCAGAGAAGCTTCGAGATCTTTCAGCACAACAGCGTCGTCTTTGGTGACGTTTTTGGGCGGAATGCGCGCAATTTTCGCGACAACGGATTCGATTTCCTTTGTTCCGATGGTTTTTCGACGTTTCGCGGCCTGAACCAAATGTTGCGCAGCACCGGCTTCATCAATCACGTCAATGGCTGAATCGGGCAATTTGCGGTCGTTGATATAGCGCGATGCAAGTTCTACCGATGTTTTAATCGCATCAGCTGTATATTTTACCGCGTGGTGGTCTTCAAAATAAGGCTTGAGCCCTTTTAGAATTTTGACCGCATCTTCGACTGAAGGCTCGTTCACGTCAATCTTCTGGAAACGACGCGCCAAGGCACGGTCTTTTTCAAAATGTTGACGGAACTCTTTGTAAGTTGTGGACCCCATCGTGCGCAATTTGCCACCTGCCAAAGCAGGTTTAAGTAAATTGGACGCGTCCATTGCGCCGCCAGAGGTTGCTCCGGCGCCAATCACAGTGTGGATTTCATCGATAAACAGAACTGCATCGTCGTGATCTTCCAGTTCCGTCACAACGGCCTTCAAGCGTTCTTCGAAATCACCACGGTACCGCGTACCTGCTAACAAAGCGCCCATATCGAGGGAGAAAATTGTCGTTTCCGACAAAACTTCGGGTGTTTCACCAGCCACGATCTTACGTGCCAACCCTTCTGCAATCGCCGTTTTGCCCACGCCGGGATCACCCACCAAAAGGGGGTTGTTCTTGCGGCGACGACATAGAACCTGAATGCACCGCTCGACTTCGCTGTCGCGCCCGATCAGCGGATCGATGTCGCCTTCACGGGATTTGGCATTGAGATCAACGCAGTATTTTTCAAGAGCGCTGTCTTTCTTTTCGCCCTCGGTCACCCCTTGGGCTTCTTCTTCGACTTCTGGTGCACCGGACACTGGACGTGCTTCGCCAAAGGCAGGGTCTTTGGCCACGCCATGTGCGATAAAGTTTACAGCATCGTAGCGTGTCATATCCTGTTCTTGCAGGAAGTAGGCCGCGTTGCTTTCGCGTTCGGCAAAGATGGCGACCAACACGTTGGCGCCGGTCACTTCCGTGCGGCCGGACGACTGCACATGGATCGCTGCGCGTTGGATCACACGTTGGAATGCTGCTGTTGGCACGGCTTCTGATCCGTCGATGTCCGTGACGAGATTGGAAAGGTCTTCATCCACGAACTCCGACAATGTATCGCGCAGTTCTGACACATCGACCGAACAGGCCTGCATCACGCGTTTGGCGTCGGGTTCATCTATTAAGGCCAGCAGCAAATGCTCCAGCGTTGCGAATTCATGGTGGCGATCATTGGCCAGCGCGAGGGCGGCATGTATCGCCTTTTCAAGTGTTGTCGAAAATGAAGGCACGGGCGTGCTCCTGTCGATCGAGGTCATCGGAGGCGCGGAACCATATCACGCGTCTTCAACAACCATGGCCTCATAGTATTAGAGTTTGGTTTATCAGCGCCCAGCTTCAAGCTCTAATTTAAACAAAACTGTCACAATTTTCGTGATTGGGCAGAAAAAGCCAATTTTTTAACTTCAAAATCTGTCTTTGCGTGCGCGAATTTCTTTGAAGACCTCAGAAGGGCTTGCGCCTGCCATGCCGAGATGGGTTTGTATTTCGGGATCTGATGCACGCAAAAACGGGTTGGTGTCCAACTCAAGCTGTAAACTGGACGGGACCGTTGGGGTGCCGTTTTCCCGCATCGTATCAATGTCCCGAACCCGAGACACCAGCGCGGGGTTGGATGGATCAATCGTCAGCGCAAACTTGGCATTGGACTGTGTGTATTCATGCCCGGAATAGACAATGGTGTCCAATGGCAACGTCATCAATTTGCTTAGGCTATCCCACATTTGCTCGGGTGTGCCTTCAAACAGGCGCCCGCACCCCAATGCCATCAGGCTGTCGGCGGTGAAAACGGCATGTGCGGCGGGCAGATGCAGCGCGATGTGTCCTATTGTATGTCCTGACACATCAATGACGTGAACATCATGACCTGCGAAAGAAAAGGTTTCGCCTTCGGTCAATGCCAGATCCAAAGGGGGCAGACGGTGCGCATCATCGGCGGCACCGATAACCTGTGCCGGGTGGTCGGCAAGAAGATCCGCCAACCCGTCAACATGGTCCCAATGATGGTGGGTCAGCCAGACTTGGGTCAATGTCCAGCCTTTGGCAGAGAGTTCCGCCTTCAATGGGGTGGCGTCGGGAACATCAACGATCGCGGTTTCGCCAGTACTGGCATCGTGCAGAATGAAGGCATAGTTGTCCGCCAGACAGGGGACAGTGATAATTTCGAGACCCATGGTCATTTTCCTTCAGATTGCTAAGTTAGCCCAAGCTTGACCCAACTGAACCGGAGCCGCAATGCACCTTGATGTGCAAGACCTGCGCAATTTCTACTATCGCAGTCCTTTGGGACGCGCGGCGCAGGCATCTTTGCGGGGCCGGATGTTGGAGCTTTGGCCAGAAGCCAAAGGGCAGACCGTTGTGGGGTACGGTTTCGCGGCACCGTTGTTGCGCCCCTATCTAAAGGATGCGCGACGTGTGCTGGCCTTGATGCCGGGGCCGCAAGGTGTGATGCCATGGCCTGCAGGACTGCCCAATGTGTCCGTTTTGACTGAAGAAACGCTGTGGCCAATTGAGACGGGGCATGTTGACAAGCTTGTTGTTTTGCACGGGCTTGAGACGTCCGAGCTGGCGTTTGATTTGCTGGAAGAATGCTGGCGGGTGCTGGGGCCGGGGGGCAAGGCGTTGTTTATTGTGCCCAACCGCGCAGGGCTTTGGTCGCGCCGTGATCGCACCCCGTTCGGATTTGGGCGCCCTTATTCGGCAAGCCAGTTGGAGACCCAGTTGCGTAAACACCAATTCCTGCCGGAACGACATATGAGCGCATTGTATCAAATGCCTTCGGCACGCCGCATCTGGATGAAGTCCGGGCGCGTGTTCGAAAAATTTGGCCAAACCATGCCGGGCATCATGGCGGGGGGCGCCTTGATGGTTGAAGCGTCAAAGCTGGTCTATCCGCCAAAAGGCAAGGTGACACGCACCCGGCGGCGCATCAGCGTGCTAGAGGGTTTGGGGCAACCTGTTCCAAATCCCGACAGTCTAATGCGGTGAAAATACCCCCCGCGTGTTCATAAATGAAGGCAGTTGTGGCGGTCGGGGACTGGATCGGACGTGCACCAATACATCCTGTACTCGACCAAGTATCGAATGATGCACTTATATCGGGAAAACAGCGCGGCTTCCTTGGTTTTTGACGGCCGAGGGCACAGCGAAGCGGGACGAAAATTTGCGAAGGCTTTGCCCGGATGCGACGGATTCGAGGCCATTATTCCCCAAAAAATGAACGCTTGTACCATAAAAATGCAGGCGCACTTGGTCGCACCCTCGTCAAGTTGTTGTAATCGTTAATAAACCCTCAAAAAGGGCGTGTACACTGCCCTGTTGCGGGGTGAGGATACCTCTGCTACATCCGCCCTGATTTTGTCGTCACGTCACATTGTGCACGACACCAACCCCCTACGTTGCGCATGAATAAGCGCCATGTGGGGCCAAGACATCGGAAGGGTGGACGTGTCAGAACCAGTTTCCATTTCCACAGGTATCGCGTTGCGTTATGCAACTGCGGTGTTTGATCTGGCCAAAGAAGGCAAAAAGATCAAAGCCATCGAATCAGACCTCGCGGCGCTAAGCGGTGCAATGGCAGACAGCGGCGACTTTAACGCCCTGATCCATTCTCCGATTTACACACGCGATGAACAGGGGGTGGCGATTACAGCCATCGCCAAAAAAATGAAACTTTCCCCAATCATGGCAAACACGCTGGCTTTGATGGCCACCAAGCGTCGTTTGTTTGTGGTGCCGCAACTGGTCGCATCGCTGCGGGCTTTGATTGCCGACGACAAGGGTGAAGTGACAGCAGACGTGGCCAGCGCCAAGGCACTGACCAAAGGCCAAGCGGATGCGCTTGCCAAGACGTTGAAAGCCCAAATGGGTAAAGACGTGACGATTAACGCGACCGTGGATGAAAGCCTCATCGGCGGTCTTGTTGTTAAAGTGGGTTCGAAAATGATCGACACGTCGATCCGTTCGAAGCTGAACTCCCTCCAGAATGCAATGAAAGAGGTCGGATAAATGGGTATCCAAGCTGCAGAAATTTCTGCGATCCTGAAAGACCAGATCAAGAACTTTGGTCAAGAAGCAGAAGTGGCCGAAGTTGGCCGCGTTTTGTCCGTTGGTGACGGTATCGCCCGTGTTTACGGTTTGGACAATGTCCAGGCTGGCGAAATGGTCGAATTCCCCGGCGGCATCCAAGGCATGGCCTTGAACCTTGAAGCGGACAACGTTGGTGTTGTTATCTTCGGCTCCGACCGCGACATTAAAGAGGGTGACACTGTTAAGCGCACCAACGCGATCGTTGACGTTCCGGTGGGCGACGAATTGCTGGGCCGCGTTGTTGACGGTTTGGGCAACCCAATTGACGGCAAGGGTCCGATCAAAACGACCAAGCGCCAAGTGGCGGACGTAAAAGCGCCGGGCATTATCCCGCGTAAATCCGTACACGAGCCGATGGCGACTGGCCTGAAGTCTGTGGACGCGATGATCCCGATTGGCCGTGGCCAGCGTGAATTGATCATTGGTGACCGTCAGACTGGTAAAACAGCCGTGGCTTTGGACGCGATCCTGAACCAGAAATCCTACAACGAGGCCGCAGGCGACGACGAGTACAAGAAATTGTATTGCGTTTATGTTGCGATCGGCCAAAAGCGTTCCACCGTGGCGCAGTTGGTTAAGAAGCTCGAAGAAACAGGCGCGATTGAGTATTCCATCGTGGTTGCTGCGACCGCTTCTGATCCGGCACCAATGCAGTTCCTGGCACCCTATGCCGCGACATCCATGGCAGAGCACTTCCGCGACAATGGCCGTCACGCTTTGATCATCTATGATGATTTGTCCAAGCAAGCCGTGTCTTACCGCCAGATGTCCTTGCTTCTGCGTCGCCCACCTGGACGTGAAGCCTATCCTGGTGACGTTTTCTATCTTCACTCTCGTTTGCTTGAGCGTTCTGCGAAATTGGGCGATGCGTCCGGTAACGGGTCTTTGACGGCTCTGCCGATCATTGAAACCCAAGGCGGTGACGTTTCTGCGTTTATTCCGACTAACGTGATTTCGATCACAGACGGTCAGATCTTCTTGGAAACAGAATTGTTCTACCAAGGCATCCGCCCTGCTGTGAACACAGGTCTGTCCGTTTCCCGTGTTGGGTCTTCGGCGCAAACCAAAGCGATGTCTTCTGTTGCGGGTCCGGTGAAATTGTCCCTCGCGCAGTACCGCGAAATGGCGGCCTTCGCGCAGTTCGGGTCTGACTTGGACGCGTCTACGCAGCAGTTGCTGAACCGTGGTGCACGTTTGACCGAGTTGATGAAGCAGCCACAATACGCGCCGCTGACCAACGCGGAAATCGTATGCGTGATCTATGCAGGCACAAATGGCTACCTCGACAAGATCGACGTATCCGATGTGGGCCGCTTTGAGGCCGCAATGCTGAAGCACCTGCGCACAAACAACGCAGACCTGCTGGCAGACATCACAGACAACGATCGTAAGGTAAAAGACGACCTTGCGGACGCAATGAAAGCAGCGCTCGACGCATTCGCCGCTGATTTCGCTTAAGGAGCCAAGGTAAATGGCAAACCTTAAGGACCTTAAAAACAGGATCACCAGCGTGAAAAACACGCGGAAGATCACAAAGGCCATGCAAATGGTTGCCGCGGCGAAGCTTCGCCGCGCGCAGGAAGCGGCTGAGCAATCACGCCCCTACACCACGCGTTTTAACGCGGTGATGGGCGGTTTGGCCGCTTCTGTTGGTGGATCAGACAGTGCACCGAAATTGTTGTCCGGTACGGGCAGCGACCAAGTGCAGTTGCTGGTTGTCATGACGTCTGAACGTGGGCTTTGCGGTGGGTTTAACACCAACATCGTGAAGCTGGCCAAGGCCCGTGCAAGCGAATTGCAAACCGCTGGCAAGACGGTCAAAATTCTGTCTGTGGGCAAAAAAGGCCGCGACCAGATGAAACGTGATTTCGGTGATACATTCATCGGCCACGTTGACCTGACAGACGTAAAACGCGTTGGATATGTGGATGCCCAAGGCATCGCCAAAGACGTGTTGGGCCGCTTTGATGCGGGTGAGTTTGACGTCGCCACGATCTTCTACGCGAAGTTCGTGAACGTGGTCAGCCAGATCCCAACAGCGCAGCAGGTTATTCCAGCTTCTTTTGAAGCCACGGAAGATGCTGGCGACGCAACGCTTTATGACTACGAGCCCAGTGAAGAGGCCATCTTGGCTGACTTGCTGCCCCGTGGTGTGGCGACTGCCATTTTCAGCGCATTGCTGGAAAACGGTGCGTCCGAACAAGGCGCGCGGATGTCTGCAATGGACAACGCGACACGCAACGCAGGCGAGATGATCGACAAACTGACCATCCAATACAACCGCTCGCGTCAGGCCGTGATCACCAACGAGCTGATTGAAATCATTTCGGGCGCGGAAGCGCTCTAGAGAGAACCGGAGAAATACGACATGGCTAACGTCGGAAAAATCACCCAAGTCATCGGCGCCGTCGTCGACGTGCAGTTTGAGGATGCTCTGCCAGAGATCCTGAACGCATTGGAAACAGACAACAACGGCAAGAAACTGATCCTCGAAGTGGCTCAGCACCTTGGCGAAAACACAGTGCGTACCATTGCGATGGACGCCTCTGAAGGTCTCGTGCGCGGCGCGCCCGTGTCCGACACAGGCAAACCCATTCAAGTGCCGGTGGGCAACGGTACATTGGGCCGCATCCTGAACGTCACAGGCGACCCTGTTGACGAACAAGGCCCAGTGGACGCGACTGAAACACGTTCCATCCACGGCGACGCGCCTGCCTTTGACCAGCAGTCCACAGCGACTGAAATCCTGACAACAGGCATCAAAGTCATCGACCTTCTGGCCCCCTACACCAAGGGTGGTAAAATTGGTCTGTTCGGTGGTGCCGGTGTTGGCAAAACCGTTTTGATCATGGAACTGATCAACAACATCGCGAAGGTGCACTCTGGTGTGTCCGTGTTCGCGGGTGTTGGTGAGCGGACGCGTGAAGGCAACGACCTTTACCACGAAATGATCGAATCCAACGTTATCGTGCCTGACAACCTGCCAGAGTCCAAAATTGCGCTGGTGTACGGTCAGATGAACGAACCTCCCGGTGCGCGTATGCGTGTTGCTTTGACAGGCCTGTCCCTTGCGGAACAGTTCCGTGATGACACGGGTTCCGACGTTTTGTTCTTTGTGGACAACATCTTCCGCTTTACACAAGCCGGTTCCGAAGTGTCCGCTTTGTTGGGTCGTATCCCATCTGCGGTTGGCTACCAGCCGACATTGGCGACAGACATGGGCCAGATGCAGGAGCGTATTTCGTCGACGAAAAACGGCTCCATTACATCTGTTCAAGCGGTTTACGTGCCTGCGGATGACCTTACTGACCCCGCACCTGCGACATCCTTTGCGCACCTTGATGCGACAACGGTTCTGGATCGTTCGATCTCTGAAAAAGGCATTTACCCGGCTGTGGACCCACTTGGTTCAACATCCCGTTTGCTGGATCCACTGATCATCGGCGACGAACACTACAAGGTTGCGACAGACGTGCAGCAAATCTTGCAGCGCTACAAATCCTTGCAGGACATCATCGCGATTTTGGGCATGGACGAATTGTCAGAAGAAGACAAATTGACCGTTGCGCGTGCGCGTAAGATCGAACGCTTCTTGTCCCAACCTTTCGACGTTGCAAAAGTATTTACTGGCGCAGACGGCAAACAGGTTCAGCTGGAAGATACGATTTCTTCGTTCAAAGCTGTTGTGGCTGGCGAATACGATCACTTGCCAGAAGGCGCCTTCTACATGGTTGGCGGCATCGACGAAGTGATTGCAAAAGCCGAGAAAATGGCTGCAGACGCAGCTTAATTCAAAGCCTTAAGGAGGTCTGACATATGGCAGACACGATGCAATTTGAACTGGTATCACCCGAGCGGTTGTTGGCCTCTGTGCAAGCATCCGCTGTGCAAATCCCAGGCGCCGATGGCGACATGACGGCAATGCCCGATCATGCGCCAACCATCACCACGCTGCGCCCTGGTGTGCTGCGTGTCGAAGGTCCAGAGGGCACGACAGAATATGTTGTGACCGGCGGTTTTGCGGAAATCGGTGCAGGTGGCGTGTCGGTTTTGGCCGAACGCGCGGTGCCCAAAGCAGAGATGACGCAAGAAGAAATGGCAAACATGGTTGAAGAAGCAAAAACAGCTTATTCGACGGCCAAGGAATTCTTCGAAAACGAACCGGGCCCTGTAGACGACGCAGCCAAGCTGTTGTCCGATATGGTTGCTATGGGTGAAGACATCGGCTTGAACGCCCGCTAAGGCTGGTTTTTACGTCACAGACTTTGAAAAAGGCCCCGGGTGACCGTGGCCTTTTTTGTTTTTGACAAGAGTGATCGTGTTATGCCCTTTCAAGTATTTAAAGCGAAGACACTATGAAACGATTACGAAGCCATTTGATGGGCGTTGAGCAGGGCGATACCGTTCTGTTTTCCGATTTTGAAACTGACGGGGAAATGTGGACAGGTCGCGGTCAACGTGAACGCCGTCGCCGCATAAAATTTTCTGAAAATTTCCGGTCCGTACCCACGGTCCAGACCTCGGTCAGCTTGTGGGACATGGCGGCGGATACCATTATTCGCGCTGATGTTGCGGCGGAAGCCGTCACTGAAGACGGCTTCGACCTGGTTTTTCGCACTTGGGGCGACACCCGTGTTGCCCGTGTACGCATTGGGTGGATGGCACTGGGCGAGCTGTCGGATGAAGACGACTGGGACTTGTACTAAGCTTTTTCAGATTTCGTCTTCCAATTCATGTCGCACCTGACCAAAGGCGATCAGTGCGAAGATCGCGGTGCCGCCAAGTATGTTCCCTGCCAGAACGGGCAGGAAGAAACCAAACATAGCGTCTGGAAAAGACAGCAATCCCTGTACTTGCAAAAATGCCATTTCAACTGATCCAGCGACGATGTGAGTGAAGTCCCCGGCAGCGATCAACCACGTAAAGATCAAGATCACAAAGATCTCGAAACCCTCGGATTCGGGCAGCATCCAGACAATTGCGGCCACCAGAACCCCTGCGGGTATAGCACGCTGAAAGGCTTCGGCCGCAGTGAACCCTGTGGCGTGGCGTGACAGTTCTTCGATGGCGGGCAGCAATTCTGCTGGAATGGCAGAGGTATATGCAAACAATAGCGCCGCCACAAATGCGCCCACGACATTTGCACTTAAGACAATCATCCACAGCATCGCCGTGCGTCCGATCATGGCACCTGTTGGTGTGTTCATAACGGGAAGGACTGTCGTAATCGTATTTTCCGTGAACAATTGCATGCGCCCCAAAATGACGACCAGAAACCCAAGGCTATACCCAATGTTTTCAAGCAGATAACTCCACTGTGCGTCCGGCAGGTATGTGCGAAAGATTGCCTCGCCCAGCACGGACAGGGATATCATCAAGCCCGCAGCAACACCGGACCACATCAAAGAGGCCTTTGGCCGGCTCAACTCTTCTTCGCCTTCGTTGCGGATGACCTCAAAGATGCGTTTGGCAGAGAGCGTCTCGCTTTTGGCAATCACTTTAGGCGCGTGTTTTTCGTCAAGCATGAGGATGTCCTTCGTAAAGAAGGACAACGCAGCACGCAGTTAAATGGTTCCAAAATACAGCCGTCCCAAATGCAAAAGCCGCGGGTTGCCGCGGCTTTCGTCAGTGTGTTCAAAGCTTTGGTTCGACGTTATTCAGCCGCGTAAAGCCCGTCATAGATCGGGCTCAAAGTTGTGTCGTCGAACAAGGAAGAAACAGATGTGCCGTTCCAGATGTTCAGGATCGCTTGTGCAAAAATCGGGGCTGTTGGCACAACACGAATGTTTGCGGCGTCTTTGATGGGTTGGGTTGGTTCAATGGTATCCGTCAGCACCAGTGACTTCATAACGGAATTTGTAACGCGTTCGACGGCAGGACCGGACATGACGCCGTGGCTGATGTAGCTGTGCACCTCTTTGGCGCCATTTTCCATCAAGACTTCGGCCGCTTTGCACAGGGTGCCAGCCGTATCGCAAATGTCGTCAACGATCAGGCACACCTTGCCTTCGACATTGCCGATGACTGTCATTTCAGCAATTTCGCCGGGCTTTTCGCGGCGCTTGTCAACGATGGACAAAGGCGCGTTGATACGTTTGGCCAATTCGCGGGCGCGGGCCACGCCGCCCACGTCGGGGGAAATGACCATCAGTTCGTCCATGCGATCTTTGAACTGGGCTTTGATGTCCAAAGCAAAGACGGGGGACGCATACAGGTTGTCGACCGGAATATCGAAGAACCCCTGAATCTGGGCTGCGTGCAGGTCCATTGTCAGAACACGTTCAATGCCAGCACCGTGGATCATATTGGCCACCAGCTTGGCGGAAATAGGGGTGCGGGCTTTGGTGCGACGGTCTTGGCGGGCATATCCGAAGTAGGGAATGACAGCTGTGATCCGAGACGCGGAGGACCGGCGCAGTGCATCGCACATCACCAGCAGTTCCATCAGGTTGTCATTGGCGGGGTTTGATGTGGACTGGATGATGAACATGTCCTCGCCACGGACATTTTCAAAGACCTCAACAAAGATTTCGCCGTCGTTGAAACGTTCGACACGCGCATCCACAAGGCCCACGTTGACGCCTCTGTGCAAGGACATGCGCCGCGCGATTGCTGAGGCCAAAGGCTTGTTTGCGTTCCCGGTGATGAGTTTGGGTTCGACGATGGCTGGCATATGTGGGTCCCCGTGAAGCAGCGTCATTAACAACATTTCGAATGTGACAGATTCGTGATGTTGGCATTCGCTTAACACGCCTATACCGTCCGGCAAAGCATACCTTAGGAGAAAGTTAATGGCCCATATCGACTATTATTTCGCGACGCTGTCCCCCTATGCCTATCTGGCTGGGATGCGCATGGAAGCTGTTGCAAAAAAGCATGGCGCGACCGTGACGTATAAGCCTTTGGACCTTATGACTTTGTTTGGACGCACAGGCGGAACACCGCCAAAAGATCGTCACATCAGCCGTATCGAATACCGTGCAATTGAACTGGAACGGCAGTCGCAAAAGTTGGGTATGGACTTTAATTTGAAGCCGGCACATTGGCCCACAAATATGGCGCCGTCATCTTATGCGATTATCGCAGCACAAAAAACAGGCGGTGATGTAGGGGCTTTGACACATGCGTTTTTACGGGCGTGCTGGGCGGAAGAAAAAGACATCGCCCAAGATGACGTTATTCGCGGGTGCCTGGAAGGTGCCGGTTTTGATCCAGCACTTGCAGACAGCGATTTGATGGGGTCTGCGGACACCTACGCGGCCAACTTGGAAGAGGCATATGCAAATGGCGTCTTCGGGGCACCGTTCTATGTGGTCGACGGGGCGGCCCGTTTCTGGGGCCAAGACAAGATCGACGATCTGGACGCGCATTTGGCATCCCTCGCGTGACACTGCACACCCACAGCCGCAGCTTTGGCCAAGGCCCGCGTAAGGCCTTGGGCATCCACTGCACTTTGGCGCATTCTGGTGCCCTGAAGGGGCTTGGCGTGGCACTGGGGGACCAAGCGACATTGCTTGCCTATGATTTGCCCAGCCATGGGCAATCCGGCGACTGGGATCGCAAGGGCAACGTGCACGACGTGGCCACCGATATGGGGCGGGCTTTGTTGACCGAACCCATGGATCTGATCGGCCATTCGTTCGGCGCGACCGTGGCTATGCGCCTCGCCATCGAGATGCCGGAAATGGTGCGGTCCCTGACGATGTTTGAACCCGTGTACTTTGCCGCCGCAATGGAAGATGCGCCTGCGTTGTGGGAAACCTATGACGCACAAAATTCAGCATTTGCTGATGCATATGCGTCGGGTGATATGATGGAAGCCGCCCGCACCTTCAACAGAGGATGGGGGGATGGCACCAAGTGGGATGCGATTCCGGACACGTTGCGTCAATACATGGCGGACCGTATTCATTTCGTGCCTGCAAGTGCCCCGTTTCTGTTTCACGATTCAGCTAATTTGCTGGCGGGCAATCGTTTTGCGCAAGCGATGATGCCCACCCTTTTGATGCGTGGTGACCAAAGTTCCGACACAACCATTGCCATCAATGCGTCGCTGGAAAAGCGTTTGCCTGATGTCCGGTCCGTTGTTGTGGAGCGGGCAGGACATATGGCCCCGATCACGCATGCAAAGCGCATCGCCGCTGAAATATCAAAGTTCTGGGCGTCGCTTTAAGTGCGTGCCCAGAACAGTGGCTGGTCTTAAGGTCAGAACCCTAGTCGTCAGTCCAAAAGAACCCGTCGCCCGTCGCACCGATGTGCCCGATGGATGGCAGCTTGAAGTGGCTGCCGATGATGCGGGCATGTGTTTCTGATGCGGTTTCAAGAAGCTGTCGTCTTGAGGTTTCTGCCAAGTCGGCATCCATATCAAATGAGAAGTGCCATTCGGGATGCCAGCATTGCGCGGTGGTGTGCAGCGCATCGCCGGTGATGACGGCTTGTGTGGCTCCATGTTTGATCCCGATCGACACATGACCGGGGGTGTGACCCGGCGTTGGCATCAATGTGATGTAATCGCCCAAAGTGTGCCCGGCTTGCACCAGCTCTGCTTGTCCAGCTTCGATGACTGGCAACACGCTTTCGGTGAAGGTGTCGCTGGCGGTGGCACGAAACACGGCCTCGTCTGCTGAGGGCATTAGGTATTTTGCATTTGGAAAAGTCGGCACCCAGCGTCCGTCTTGCAATTGCGTGTTCCAGCCCACGTGATCTGTGTGCAGATGGGTGCAAAGCACGAAATCCACTTGTGCGGGTGTCACCCCGGCGGCCGTTAACGCAGCCATAAACCGCCCGTCCTGACGTTTGTTCCATGCGGGCAGAGCGGCTGTTTTGTCGTTGCCAACGCAGCCGTCAACCAGAACAACATGGTCAGGGGTTTTCAGCAAAAAACCTTGCACTGGTAGGATCATTGCCCCCGTTTCGGCGTCTATTGCACCGGGGACAAGTTTTTCGATTCTGGCGCTGACGTCCGGCCCTGCGTTGGGGAAAAGTTTTAGAGGGTCCAGAAAAGGACCGTTGATCTCTAACAGGCGCCAGATTTCGATATCACCAATTTTACATAACATGGGCTGTTCCTATGCTTCGCGGGGCAGGGTGCCGTTTTGTGTTTGGTCTCGTGTTTGAAGTGGGGGCTCTGCCCGCTTTGGTGCTTTGCACCACACCTCCGGTTCTTTTTGGAAAAAGACAGGCGTTAAATGTGGCTTACAAACGTATCGATGTCATCTGGAGTTATCGACCAATCGCATACGAGGCGCATGGCGAGATGTTCGTCCGGGTCGTCGCCTTCAAGCGATCCTTCCCAGATGTAATTTGTAGCCCCGGCATCGTGCAGCCGTCGGTGTGCGCTACGCGGCAATGTCGCGAAGATCATGTTGGCTTGGGGCTGATGCAGAAACGAGGCCCCCTTTGCTTGCAATCCTTCAGCCAATCGGGCGCAATTGCGATTTGCCATGGCCGCTGTTTTCATCCACAGATCATCTGCCAGATACCCGGCCATTTGCGCTGACAAGTAGCGGTGTTTGGAAAAAAGATGTGCCCCGCGTTTGCGCCGCAATTCAAATTCCCATGCTTTTTTAGGATCAAACAACACGACGGCTTCGACCCCCATGCAGCCGTTTTTGGTGCCTCCGAAGCTGACTACATCAACGCCGGCTTTCCATGTCATCTCTGCTGGGGTGCACCCCAGTGCCATCATCGCATTGGCAAATCGCGCACCATCAAGATGGACAGGCAGTTTATAGTCTTTGGCGACAGCTGTGAGGGCGCTGAGTTCGTCCAAAGTGTAGACCGATCCGCGTTCTGTCACTTGCGTAATTGAAACCGGCCCCCGTTGCGGACCGTGCACGCCGCGGACTTCTTCGCCTTCGATGGTTTTTCGCAGGGCTTCGGGTGTCATTTTGTCTGTGCCCGGCACCAGCGTCAGTTTGGCGCCCGCTGAATAGAATTCTGGCGCGTTGCATTCGTCTTCGTGGATATGCGCAACCTGTGTGCAAAAGACGGTGCTGTACGCGGGGGCGTAACAGGCCAATGCCAAACTGTTGGCGGCTGTGCCTGTGGCCACCAGATAAACGGCAGCCTCCGGCGCCTCAAAGAGGTTGCGTATTGCTTCGCGCACCTCGTCCATGATCGGGTCTGCGCCGTATGGCATTGCGTATCCATCATTGGCATTGTTCAGCCTGTCCATGACTTGCGGATGCACTGGGCCTGCGTTGTCAGAGGCAAAAAACATCAGGTGGGCTCCTCTATGATGTGATCTTCCCAATCTTCCTCGGGGACGCTGAATTCAGACACTGTCCGATGTTGCATGCTGACGCCGGCCTTGTGGACGGAATTCGGGTCGCCCGTGATCAAAGGATGCCATTCGGGCAATTCCTTGCCATCAAACAGCAGGCGGTAGGCACAGGTCTGCGGCATCCAATAGGCGTGCGTGTCCAGATTGTCCGGGGTCAGGCTGATGCAATCAGGCACAAACTGGCGACGGTTTTCGTAGTGCACACATCGGCATGTTGCATCGTCCAGCAGGCGACAGGCCACATTTGTCAATGCAACTTCGCCGCTGTCATCGTCTTCCAGTTTGTTCAGGCAGCACTTGCCGCACCCGTCACACAGCGCTTCCCATTCCGCATCATTCATTTTTTTCAGCGGTTTACGCTTCCAGAATTCGCGGGCCAGCCCCTTTTGTGCAATTGCACCGGTCATAGAGCGGCCAGAATGGAGCGGGCTTGTAGGCTGTCGGCATCCATCTGCGTGATCAACGCATCTAGGCCGTCAAATTTCTCTTCGCCGCGCAAATGGGCTACCAGACCGACGGACAATTGCGTGCCATACAGATCGCCGGTGAAATCGAAGATAAAGGTTTCTAGGTTGGGTTTGTTTTCGCCAAACATGGGACGCACGCCCATGGATGCGACGCCGTGATACTGGCCTGTGTGCGGCCCGTCTAACACATCGACCAGAACAGCATAGACGCCAAAGGCAGGGGGATGCAGCCCGTCAATGGACATGTTGGCCGTTGGATAGCCCAATTCGCGGCCACGTTGCTCGCCACCAATCACAGGGCCTTCGATCCGGTGCCAGTGGCCCAGCATCGCCGCGGCATCGGCGGGCCGCGCATCGCTCAACGCTTGCCGGATGGCGGTGGATGAAATCGTTTTTTCAGATTGCGCGATCAGGGGGGCGATTGTGACGCCAAACCCCATTTCGGCCCCGAATTGTTGCAAATCTTGCACAGTGCCTGCACGGTCTTTGCCAAAGCAAAAATCAGCGCCGACAATAACATGCTGCAACCCAAGGCCATCCGCGATCACGATCTTTGCAAAATCATGTGGACTAAGGCCTGAAAGTGCAGCGTTGAAATTCAATTCATACAGTTTTTCAACACCCAGCTTTTCCAATCGTGACGCTCGGGCTTCACGGCTCATTAGTCGAAAGGACGGGGCGTGGGGGGCGAAAAACTGACGGGGGTGGGGTTCAAACGTCAACACGCCCAAAGGGGCGTCGGGCCTTGCGGCGCGGGCCATGTCTATGACGGATTGATGGCCTTGGTGAACCCCGTCAAAGTTGCCGACAGCGACTGTGGCGCCGCGGTCTTGGGGTTCAACGAAGTGATAGTCTCGAATGATGCGCATGCGACATGCCTAGCCTTGGAGGGCGAAGGGTGCAAGCGGCCAAAAGGGACATTCGCCGCGCCTTCACTGCGCTTGCGTTGATCCTTTGCGCGGGCGCGGTGATGCAGGCAAGCCATAGGCCTTGCGTGCAGTAACCAAACGCAAATCTTCAGGGTCCATGCCCATGCTTAGAATGGTGTCTGCATCGAACCGGTCGCGGGCGGTTTCCCTATTGTATCCGGTGCCAAACACCCGATCTATCCATCCCATGCCGAAGGACACGTGAAAGGTCGCATCATGGTCATTGAAGTGATGGCGCAGGTGGCTTTGGGTGATTTGAGTGCCGAACCAGCCTTTGGGGACTTTAAGATGCGCCAGGGTATGACAAAATTCGTAAAAGGCAAACGCGCTGACTGATCCGACAAAAATGGCGATGATCGAAAACCAGAGGGCTGCTTGAATGCCTATAATCCATCCCAAAACCGCGACGTGCAGGGCCAAAGACAAAAGCCCGAACCGCACCGGATACCAGTGGTCGTCGCCGGTGAAGAATTCCGGCGTGTTTGGAAATTCATGATGGCCGATGTGGCTGCGGTACAATGCGTTGAAAGGGCTTTGATCGGTTGGGGGCGCACGGTGCAGCAAGAAACGGTGCATCGCGTATTCGACAAAAAATTGCATGACACCGCCCCAGACCAAAGCGGGCAGGATCCACAAGGAAGGCGCCCAAACCATAAGGGCCACCCCAAACAACCAAAACGGCAAAAGCCGTTGCAATGACCCCATGTGCATCAGCACCCGCAGCGTTTCTTTCATAGCATCCTCCTTTGGATGGATATGATGAAAAGCGTTGTTTGGTCGTGTGTAAAGGTTGACGTGGCGTAGGGTGACGTAAAGCTAGGTCAATCGAATTTACGCGACGGCGCCATGACTGTGGCTTCGCCAATGACCACTTTCTTACCATCGACAGAGCAATGGCAGTCCAGTTTCACACGGCGTTTGGAGATCTCGATGTCGATGACTTTAACCTCGGCATAGACCATGTCACCGGGGCGCACAGGGGCCAGAAACTTGAGATTTTGACCCATGTAAATGGTGCCGTGACCGGGCAGCTGTTCTCCGATGACTGCGGAAATCAAGCCTGCAGTCAGCATGCCGTGGGCGATGCGGCCCTCAAAAATCGTGTCTTGTGCGTATTCATCATCAAGATGGACCGGGTTGTGGTCGGTCGATACCTCGGCGAACATTTCGATGTCTTTGTCGGTGACTTGTTTGCGCAAGTAGCGGGTCATGCCCATTTCGATGTCTTCAATGCAGATGGTGCCGCGGGGAAGATTGTCCAACATTTCACGCTCCGGTAATTTTCTGACGCCTGCCGTCAGTCTCAAGTAACTTAATTACTTTGCAGGCGCAGAAAATCAAGCGAAAAAAGGGTCAGCGCAGATGTCCTATTGTGAAGGTTGGGGACGACATTTCTTTTTCTAAATAGGCACTTAGAAGATCTGGGTCAGGTTGGTCGATTGTTTTTGTTTCTGACGCGGCCAAGCCACCCGAGATGAATAGGGAATCAATGTCTTCACCAATGGCCCCTTTGATGTCGGTCAGGACCCCGTCGCCGATGGCCAAAATACGTGTGTCCGGAATATCCGCGCCCAGTTCTGCAAGCCGGCGGCGGGCAAGATCATAAATAGGGGGGTGGGGTTTACCGAAATACAGGCTTTCGCCGCCCATCTCTGTGTACAACTGGGCCAAAGCGCCCGCACACCATTCACGCACGTCGCCGCGGTCCACAACAATGTCAGGATTTGCACATAGCAATTTCATGCCTTTTTGCTTGGCATACAGAAAGTCGGCACGATTGACGTCAGGGTCGGCCATCGGATCAAAAGGGCCGCAGCAAACGATGCCCGTGGCCTCCTGCAGGGGCACACGCGAAATGTCCACAGGGGCGTCTAACAGGCTAAGTGGCTCAAAAAACTGCGCATCACGCCGTTCTTCGCCCATAAAGAACACCTTTTCACCAACGGCACCCCGAAACATCGCGGACCGTGCAGAATCGCCAGATGTGGCGATGGTGTCATAGGCATCATCAGGCACACCAAAGCCCAATAGCTGGTCTGCGACCCCGGCACGTGGTTTGGGTGAGTTGGTGACCAAGACCACTTTCCCACCCGTTTTGCGGTAGGCTTGTAACGCCTCAACAGCAGGGACATGGGCTGTGACACCGTTGTGGACGCAGCCCCACAAATCGACAAAAAGTGCGTCGTAGCGTTGGGACACTTCGGACAAAGCAGTGATGATTTGGGTCATTGGGAGGCTCCTTTGGCGTGGGTCAAATCACAGTTGCGGTTCATGAACAACGCATCTGGACAGATCCCGACATGTATTCTTTGAAAAACAATAAGGCGCACCAAGGTGCGCCTTACGAGATCACAGGTCAGTAAGGTGCAGTTCACTGCACCACACCGATCATACTTTCAGGTTTGGAATGATCTGCTTTTTACGGCTCATGATGCCTGGCAACACAACAGTGTCGCCCTTGACCGTCGCATCAAAGCTTTTCTCCGCGACGGTTTTGACCAGATCATTGGGAACCAGCAACGTCGCTTCTTCATTTAGAATGTCGATGACAAACAAAAGCACCTGATCCGCACCATCTTCGGCGGCAACGCCCGGCATGGACGCCATAAGGCTATCCTTACGGTCAATCAGGATTTGCGGTGCAGTGGTTTCCAGAACGGACACACGGAATTGTTTGCCGTCAACTTCGTATTCCTTGCTGTCCATCCGCAGCAATTCCGCGTCCGAGAAGGCGGACACATCTGATTTGGCTTCGAACATTTCCGCAGCATAGGCGGAAATGTCGACGTCCAGATCTTTGGCGAGATCATACGCGATGGCTTTGTCTTCTTGTGTCGTTGTGGGGCTGCGGAACTCTAGTGTGTCCGACAAGATGCAAGACAACATTGCCCCTTTCACGTCTTTAGGCATTTGCGCCATGTCTTTGCCGATCATTTTCCACATGATGGTGGCCGTACATGCCAAGGGTTCGATCCGGATGTCGATGGGGCCTTTGGTTTCCAGCCCACCCACCAGTTTGTGGTGATCAATGATAGCTGTGATGTCGCAATCGTTGATCCCTGTAGGCAATTCGGCGGGGTTGTTCGTATCCACGATGACCACTGGGGTGTCTGCCGCAACTTCGGACACGATTTCTGGTTTGTCCAAATTCCAGCGTTTCAGCACAAAGGCCGCTTCTGTGTTTGGCTCACCCAAGAGAACCGGCTTGGCCGATTGGCCTTTGATCTCGTTGAGATACCACGCCCAAATGATGGGGCTGCCTGTGCTGTCGGTGTCTGGTGATTTATGGCCAAAAACGAGAGTTGTCATGGGTGTATTCCTGCTCAAAGCGTCTGATTTACGCGCCTTATAGGACTGCTTATCGCGGTTGTCACCTGCGGCATTTTTTGCTGTTTCAATGATGAGGGGCGCTGCCCCTCAAACTCCCCGGGATATTTTTGGCGAAAAGAATCGGCGTAACGTTGTTATGGGTCTTGTGTTGCAGGTCTGGACCATTTGCAGGGTCCTCTCTGGTGTTGCGGATATTGTCACCTCTCTGGGCGCTTGGGCAAAACCCTGCTACGACGCCTGTATGGACGCATTTAAAGAGACCGATTTGTACCCGCCAATCAAAGCCTTCTTAGAGGGGCAAGGGTATGTCGTGAAATCCGAAGTTGGTGCTGCTGATGTGGTTGCGGTGCGTGGTGCAGAACCTGCCGTTATCGTCGAACTCAAGCTGGGGTTTTCGCTGACCTTGGTGCACCAATGCGTTGCACGATTGTCTATCACCGAGGACGTTTACATGGCCGTTGCACACGGATCGGGCAAACGGTTTTTGAAATCCGTAAAAGACATGACCAAATTGGCCCGCCGTTTGGGCTTGGGTTTGATTACAGTCAGGATTGCTGATGGTCTTGTTCAAGTTCATTGTGATCCTGGGCCCTATGCACCACGTAAATCTGCCAAACGGGAAGCACGTTTGTTGAAAGAGTTTGCAGGGCGGGTGGGTGATCCCAATGATGGCGGTCAGACCCGTGTTGGATTGATAACTGCCTATCGACAGGATGCAATCAAGGTCGCGCTATACCTTTTTGAAGTGGGCGCGTGCCGTGGTGCTGATGTGGCCCGTGAAACCCAAGTCGCGCGGGCTACGACAATGATGCGTGACAATCACTATGGCTGGTTTGAAAAGGTTGAAAAAGGCGTTTACGGACTGACGCCCCTTGGGGCTGATGCAGTTTCTGCTTCTGGACAAATTCTAGGCAGCAGTTAGCACCAGAACGGCGAGGCTCTCAAAACGGCTGACGTTCCATTTTATATCCGACGTTTTGCAACATCTTTAAAATTCCGTGCGGCCCTGATAAATGCCCCGCCCCAACAGCAATCACGATACGGGTGTCTTTTTGTGCTGCAATCACATCCATCCACGCCAGATTGCGTGCCACAAGCAAGTTGTCCAGAAGCGCATCAAAGGCCGTATCGAAGGCAACGGGTGCCATATCGACCTGCGCCTTGGTGATCACACGCGATGTGTCCATGACGGCGCCGTGATCTTCATCGAAGTATTGCGCGACCAAAGTGGCAACCGCGTCTTCGGCGGCTTTGACAGGCATTACCGACAATTTTAGCATTTCGATCTGGTCTTCGATCGGATCGTTACCGAAGATTTCAAACAATGTGTCCCAAGGCTCTAACGCGGCTGTCGGTACCCCGGCTTTCTTCGCCTCTGCCATGATACGGTGGTCCAGTCCGCGCCCGCCTTGCGCCATTTGCTGCATCACACAAGGGGGCAGCCCCAACACCAGACTTAAGTACCAAGGCTGAAATTTTGCAGCCATGAATGAAGGGATTCCACGGGCCTGTGCTGCTTCGGACAATGCGGCCCACTCTTCGGCAGACATCATGTCGATCAGGCTTGGCCCTGTCTGGATAAACATCACGTCCGGCTGCAGCGCCATGGCGTTTTCCAGAGCCCTTTCTTCCGCCTCGGTCGCCTCCACAAGAAGTAGATCCGCGCCTTGTAAAACGGGTTTTAGCTGTTTCACAATCGCGTCATGGCGAGGGTCATCTAGGTGCAAGGTACCGATGATGTTCAAACGCACATCTTCTTTCGTTGCAACCCAGTGATTGCCGTGCCGGAATGCTTGATCTTTCAGCCGGCTTTGCAGGTCGGATGATTGTGATGCCGATAATTGGTCGCGCAAGTCGACGCCGGTGCAGGCTGCCCAAGCGGATGTGCCGCACAAAAATAGACTAAGACAAAGGGCTGTGATGGCGCGCATTGTGGCTCCTGTTGCTGATTGTGTGCAGGATATGGGCCTGTTGCCTATGCTGCAACACCTATACGCTAGGCTGCTTGCAGGTCATGGCGCGGACAGGTCCAGCTGCGTTGTAAATTTCTTAAAAGCTGAACTTCAAAATGACGCAAACTGGGTCTGACACAAGCCATCGGGCTTTGTACGAAATCTGTGGCGGATTTGTTGTGATCTGCGCTTGGTTGGGAGTGGGTGCCATCGGTTTGGTAGCTTTCAGTGGCACAGCCTTCGGCGAAGATGATCTCATGGCGGGACAGAACGACATGGTAGTAGGTGATGTTGACCACTGGCATACGATAAACGGTTTTGCCGTCACATAGTGATTTTGCAGTCGCCAAGACTTCAGCCTGCCCAAACATAACTTCTGCTTGCGTGTCCCTAAGCATCATGCGGTGTGCGGGAGAGACGATCAACGCGGCTTTGTTGCCGAGCACGCCGGACTGGATCACAATTGGCGCGTGCCTTCCATAACCCGGAACAGTGTTGGACAAAACGGTACGCACCCTTTGCGCCCCATGGTCCAACGTGCAAACTTTGTGGTGCTGCGTGAGCCGTTCAATGGCAACAGGTCCTTGATCTGTTTCGATCATTGTGCCTTGCGTGAAGCATGCCAGATTGGTGTTATCCGTTGTCAAATCGGAGCCGCTGGCGCCGGAAAACGTCAATGAGCCATCCATGTTGGCGTTGTCATCATAATCGCCGGTGGATTGATTAAGCGTGTTGTCGTCCGCCAAATCGGCCCGTAATTCGAAAATGTCCGTGTAGTAATTGCTGAGATCGACAAAATCGTTGTTCGTGGTGTCGCCGTCATTCAACGCGCCGCTGTTGCCAGTGTTGAAGTCGGTGATCGTGTCGTTGCCACCGCCAGGGGAATAGACAAAGACATCGTCCCCGTCACCGCCTGTCAGGACGTCATCCCCGCCACCACCCTGCAATGTGTCGTTGCCGCTGCCGCCATCTAATGTCGCGTCGCCGCCCTGCGTCGAGATGCTGTCGTCGCCGTCTTCGCCGTAGAGTTGGTCGTTGGAATTGCCGTCTGTTTCGGATGAGGTGATGGTGTCGTTTCCACTGCCCCCGTAGATCGTGTCGTCATCTCCGAAGGTTTGTTCCTCTCCGGCTTCGATCCGATCGTTACCAGCACCGCCGTAGATGACGTCGCCTTGATCGCCACCGTCGATAGTGTCGTTGCCGTCGCCGCCACTTAGGCTGTCGTAGCCGTTGCCGCCCTCGATGCTATCGTCACCAGTACCACCCGTAACCGTGTCATCGCCGTCGCCTGCATCCACATCAATGCCAACGCCGTCCGCAGTGGCGTCGACCACATCTGCTTCGTCGGTCAGGATCAGATGTTCGATGTCGGTGAAGGTGATCGTGTCGGTTCCGTCGGTGATGGTTCCGGCCTTGTCGCCTGTGTAGGTGACTGTTACGGGCCCTGACACCGCGGACAGGTCGATAGTGTCGTAGTCGCTTCCTGTGCTGCCCCCAGAAATGGTGTCGTTTCCAAAACTGCCGTCCATGACGAAAGTGTCGGATCCTTCGCCGCCATCCAGACTGTCGTCGCCTGTGCCGCCGCGAATGATATCGTCGCCGTCGCCGCCAAGGATCGTGTCATCGCCGCCTTCACCACTCAGCGTGTCATTGCCGCCGCGCCCGTCCAGAATGTTGTTTCCAGAGTCGCCTGTGATCGAATCGCCTTGCGTGCCGCCCACGACATTTTCAAAGTTGCTGTATTGGTTGCCGTATTGATCAGAGCCGCTGGTGAGGTTGACATCATAGCGCAAGTTGCGCGTTTCGCCTTCGTCCACGTTGTAGGTGTCGATGCCGTCGCCACCATCCATGGTGTCGATGCCCCAATTGGACAGGATCGTGTCGTCCCCGGTGCCTCCGAAAATGCTGTTGTCACCTCGACCGCCGTCGATGCGGTCATTGCCTGCACCGCCGTCGATGGTATCGTTTTCAATGGTGCTGCCGCCATAGATACTGTCGTCACCGTCTCCGCCAAGGATGCTGTCGCGCCCCGCACCGCCGTCAATAGTATCTGCGCCACTTCCACCACTAAGCGTATCGTTGCCCGCCCCGCCATCGATTGAATCATCGCCTTCGCCCCCATCAATCGTATCTGCCCCATCCCCTCCCTCAAGGGTATCTGCTTCAAGGCCGCCGTCTAAACTGTCGCTTCCTGAGCCGCCAATGATCGTATCGTTGCCGCTGCCACCCTCGATTGTATCGTTTCCGTCGCCGCCAGAGAGGGTGTCGTCCCCGTAGCCGCCATCAATACTGTCGTTGCCCGCGCCGCCTTCAATGGTGTCACCGCCACGTCCACCGATCACTGTGTCATCCCCGGCCGCAGTGTCAACATTGATGCCCTGATGATCGCCACTCTTTCCGGAGTGGACAACGCTAGCGTCAACATAATCGTTGTGTTCGGTCAGGATCAGGTTTTCGACTTCACTGAACGTGATTGTGCTGACGCCGTCGGTGATGGTGCCGGATTCTTCTCCGGTGTAGGTGACCGTGACAGGCCCGCTGAGATGTTGCAGGTCGATCGTGTCGAAATCGCTACCGCCTTCACCGCCGATGATCGTGTCGTTGCCAAAGTTGTCATGCAGAATAAAGGTGTCGCTGCCGCTGCCGCCCTCGGCATAATCCGCGCCACCCCACATCGAAATGACATCGTCCCCATCGCCGCCCTTTAGGGTATCGTTACCTTCGTCGCCTTCTATCGTGTCGTTGCCGCTGCCGCCTTCAATACTGTCGTCGCCTAAGCCACCGGATAAAAAATCATCACCAGAACCGCCGGCTATTGAGTCATTTCCGTCGCCGCCTTCAATGCTGTCATTATCGGTGCCGCCATCAATTGTGTCGTCGTCACCGCCGCCGTCGATGGTGTCGCTGCCGGCTGAACCAAAAATGGTGTCATTGCCGCTACCGCCAGAAATACTGTCGTTGTCGCCTTCCCCATCAATGCTATCATTGCCTGCGCCCCCATCGATGGTGTCATCGCCCGAATAACCTAGAATGGTGTCGCTGCCGTCCCCGCCACTGATGGAATCGTCGCCGGTCCAACCATCGACATAATCGTCTCCTTCGCCAGCGTTGACTGTATCATGGCCGCCACCAGAGACGACGCGATCATTGCCCGCCCCGGAATCAACGGAATCTGCACCGCTGCCAGTGCTAACAGTATCATTGCCAGCGTTAGAAGTGACGGTGTCATTCCCGCCGCCTCCGTTTATGGAGTCGTTTTCACTTCCGGTGTTAATGTTTTCACTGCCACTGCCACCATTTACCGTCGCCATTGTCGCACCCCTGAAACTGCTAATCCCGTCAGGTGCGATGGTTAATACAAAGCAAGCTAACAGCAGGTTTCTTGTCACGGCATTTCTGTTTCGCATTTTTGCAAAATTTTTACGGTCCCTTTCCTTGACTCGCCCCATGCACATGCCTAGCTATGCGCCGTTATCACTCGAACTGACTGAGTGCTAACGGCCTTGGATGACCAAGGTCAGGGAGAAACTTTGATCCTTTGAGGAGCTACAAAGATGGCATTGAAACCGCTTCATGACCGTGTGCTGGTACGCCGCACCGAAAGCGACGAAAAAACAGCTGGCGGGTTGATCATTCCCGAAAGCGCGAAAGAGAAACCAAGCGAAGGCGAAGTTGTATCTACAGGCGAAGGCGCCCGTAAAGACAGCGGTGAGCTGATCGCAATGGCTGTTAAAGCCGGCGACAAAATCCTGTTCGGCAAATGGTCCGGAACAGAAGTCACCGTTGAAGGCGAAGAGCTTTTGATGATGAAAGAATCCGACATCATGGGCATCATCGAGTAAACCTTTTCGGTTGTCTCGTAAGGTGCATTTCAATGCACCACCCCTCTCGATATTTGAATACTCTTAAGGAGAAACAACATGGCTGCTAAGGACGTAAAGTTCGGCACAGACGCCCGCAACCGTATGCTGGATGGCGTGAACATTCTTGCAAACGCTGTCAAAGTCACATTGGGCCCAAAGGGTCGTAACGTGGTTCTGGACAAATCTTTCGGCGCACCGCGCATCACCAAAGATGGTGTATCCGTGGCGAAAGAAATCGAACTGGAAGACAAGTTCGAAAACATGGGCGCACAAATGGTGAAAGAAGTTGCTTCTCGCACCAATGACGAAGCTGGCGACGGTACAACAACCGCGACAGTTTTGGCCCAAGCCATCGTCAAAGAAGGCATGAAGTCGGTTGCCGCTGGCATGAACCCAATGGACCTCAAGCGCGGCATCGATCTGGCGACAACAACTGTTGTTGAAGCGATCAAATCTGCTGCACGTGAAGTTAACGATTCTGCTGAAGTTGCTCAGGTCGGTACGATCTCTGCAAACGGCGAAGCCGAAATCGGTCAACAAATCGCAGACGCGATGCAAAAAGTTGGCAACGAAGGCGTTATCACTGTTGAAGAGAACAAAGGCCTGGAAACAGAAACCGATGTTGTTGAAGGCATGCAGTTCGACCGCGGCTACCTGTCCCCTTACTTTGTCACAAACCCTGACAAAATGACGACAGAACTCGAAGACTGCATCATCTTGTTGCACGAGAAGAAACTGTCTTCCTTGCAGCCAATGGTTCCATTGCTCGAGCAGGTCATCCAGTCCCAGAAGCCGCTCTTGATCATCGCAGAAGATGTTGAAGGCGAAGCTTTGGCGACGTTGGTCGTGAACAAACTGCGCGGCGGCCTGAAAATTGCAGCTGTTAAAGCACCTGGTTTCGGCGATCGTCGCAAAGCCATGTTGCAAGACATCGCGATCCTGACAGGCGGCCAAGTGATTTCCGAAGACCTCGGCATGAAGCTTGAATCCGTCACAATGGACATGCTGGGTTCCGCCAAGCGCGTCGCTATCACCAAAGATGAAACAACAATCATCGATGGCAACGGCGACAGCGGCGAAATCGAAGCACGCGTCACACAAATCCGTCAGCAGACAGAAGAAACCACGTCTGACTACGACAAAGAGAAGCTGCAAGAGCGCGTTGCCAAATTGGCTGGCGGTGTTGCTGTGATCCGCGTTGGCGGCATGACAGAAGTAGAAGTCAAAGAGCGCAAAGACCGCGTTGACGATGCATTGAACGCGACACGTGCCGCGGTTCAAGAAGGTATCGTTGTTGGTGGTGGTGTTGCTCTGGTTCAGGCGGCCAAGCTGCTTGAAGGCGTGACAGGCGCAAACAACGACCAGAACGTTGGTATCTCCATCGTGCGTAAAGCCATCGAAGCGCCATTGCGCCAGATCGCTGAAAACGCGGGCGTAGACGGCGCTGTTGTTGCGGGCAAAATCCGCGAGAGCGACGACCTGACATTCGGCTTCAACGCGCAAACAGAAGAATATGGCGACATGTTCTCGTTCGGCGTCATTGACCCGGCCAAAGTTGTGCGCACAGCGCTTCAGGACGCAGCATCCGTTGCATCCTTGCTGATCACAACAGAAGCTATGGTTGCTGATCGTCCCGCCAAAGACGGCGGCGGCGCACCAGCAATGCCCGACATGGGCGGCATGGGCGGCATGATGTAAGACGACTTTGGTAAATCCAAAGCCTGTCTGCACGACGCAAACAGAAATGCAAAAGGGCCTTCGGGCCCTTTTGTCATGAGAGGGTTTGTCTCCGTAGTGTCCGGTTGTTCACGCTTTCAATGCGCTGGGCGCCCCGGGTGTTATGGTACAGAAGCGCTGGTCCCATAGGGGGGATTTCTTTTGGGCTTGCATGATCCCGGAATCTTTCAAAAGGTTTTGTGATCGAAACACTCTAGATAGAACGCAGGCCATATGATCTGGTCAGTTTGAAGTGTCAGATTTTTTGGGAAACGTCATGCTTGTAAAAGAACGCGCAAAAAACCTTGTTCTTGGCGCACTTGTTGCAGACGCCGCGACCATGGGAACACATTGGATCTACGATCAAGATCACATTGCCAAACTTGCCCCGTCTACTCCGGAGTTTCGTGCCCCGAATGCTGCGGATTATCAGGGCGTACCGGGCTATTTCGCCCATGAGGGGCGTAAAGTCGGCGATTTGTCCCAATATGGTGAACAAGCACTGGTCCTTTTGCGTTCGGTTGCCGCAAATGACGGCGCATACGATGCGCCACATTACGCCGCCGCATTTCGCAGCCATTTCGGATATGGCGGTGCGTTTACCGGATACATTGATCACGCCACCAGAGAGACTTTGAACAATTTCCTGCGTGCTGAAGACGCCGCTTTGGCGCAGGTCAAAGGTATTGCCTTCCATGGAAATCCCAAAGTGACTGTCGCGATGATTGCAAAGGCTTTGGCTTTAACGCGACAGTTCTCTGGCCCTGTTTTGCGCACTGAATTCGAACAAGCGGTGCGATTGACGCATGATGATGATGCAACGGTTGACTATGGCTTTCGGGTTCTGGATGAAATTTTGGCGATGACGCCGGTTTTCGGGGCTTGGGACGTGCAATTGCCTGCGATTTCAAAGCTGCCGGGATTGGCATTATGCTTTGCGCAGGATAATGGCGATGGCGTGCTGCAGGACGCATGGTCTGCGGTGCGAACCACCAACGATCACCCCACGGCGCAGGCACACGGGCGTATGGTTGCGCGCATGATGCAGCGGGCTGTTCACGGTGACACAGTGCGCCAGCTTGTTGATGCTGGCCGCGCAGAAGCCAGTCCAGAGGTGGACACGTTGTTGGCGGATGCGCTGGGCCGCATGGACGAAGATGCAAATTCTGTCACACGTCATTTCGGATTGGCCTGCGATCTGGACTATGGCGTCCCTGCGGCTGTGCACAATGTGATGACTGCTGGCAGCTTCACTGCCGCTGTGCGCCGCAACATCTATGCAGGGGGCGACAATTGTGGGCGCTCGATATTGGTTGGGGCGTTGTGTGGAGCGGTGTACGGTGTTGGTGGGGACAAAGGCATTCCGCACGCTTGGCTGGAAAAATTGACGTGCTGTGACGATGTTGAAGAGTTGCGTGTGGATGCCTGAAGGTGACACGAAGGGATGTGTAAGATGGTCCCGTCACCGTTTTGGCCAAAAAGATGAAAAGACGAACTTATGATCCAGTTTCCTGACCATATGCGTCCAATGCAACAAGGCGAAGAAGATGCTGTAGACGCTTTGCTGAGCGATGCGTTTGATGACCCGTCCGAAGCACGACTGGTGCGGCAGCTGCGCCGCACCAAAGCCATCGCTGGTGAAACGGTTTTGCCGATGGGGGACAGAATTGTCGGCTATTACGCCTTGTCCCGGATGGTTGCGCCAAAGGGGTGGTTGTGTTTGGCGCCGGTGGCCGTGGCACGTGATGTGCAAGGACGGCGGTTTTGTACCCGAATGATGGGAATGTTGACGGAATGGGCGCGGATGTCAGACACCTACGTGGTGGTTCTGGGCAAAGTCTCGCTTTATGAACGCGGTGGTTTTAGCCATGCGAGAACGGCCAATCTGACGTCCCCTTACCCCGGCAGCCATTTGATGTTGGCAGGGCCGGGCAGTAATGTGCCAACACAGACACTGGTGTACCCGAAACCGTTTCAGGACTTGGACTAGGCTTGCGGTGTAAGGCGTGGCCTGCCGCGCCGTCAAAGGGTGCAAAATGCACCGGCCCCAAGAACCAAATTGTGAACGACATTTTGTAAGGTGGTCCTTGGCCCACCACTTTTTCAGGACTACGATCACCCCATGCATTTGATTTTGCTTGTTACCCTTACCATGATTGCTTTTGCCGCCAACTCAGTTCTGAACAGGTTGGCAGTGGATGGTGGATACATTGACCCCTCTAGCTTTGCAGTGATCCGGGTTCTGGCCGGTGCTGTTGTGTTGGGCATGGTGCTCAGCGCACGGGGCGGGCAATTGCCGCTCATGAAACGGGGGCGCATTGTTGGGGCACTCAGCCTGTCTGCGTACATGATCGGGTTTTCGCTGGCCTATGCCACGCTTGATGCGGGGCTTGGTGCGTTGATCTTGTTTGGCGTTGTGCAAATCGTGATGTTTGCATGGGGGGCTGCCACAGGTGCGCGACCTACTGTGCGCCAGATGGCGGGGGCGGGCATCGCTTTTGTGGGGCTGTTGATTGCGTTGTGGCCGGGGCCGGGTGGTATTGCGGACGCGGGCGGGGCCATATTGATGACAATCGCAGGCATTGGATGGGCCGCCTATACGCTTGCAGGTCGCGGCGCACCAAATCCACTGGGCGCGACGGCGGCCAACTTCATTCTGGCATTGCCAATTCTGGCCCTGTTGCTTGTGGGGCAGGGGCTGTCTGCGAATATGACGGGCGTTGGTTTGGCCGCTCTTGCAGGTGGTGTCACCTCGGGGCTGGGATACACGCTTTGGTACGCCGTTTTGCCCCGCTTGCCTGCGTCAACAGCGGCCGTGGTACAGCTGAGCGTGCCCATCATTGCCATTATCGGCGGCGCCCTGTTGCTGGGCGAAGCCGTTACCGGCGTCATTCTGATTGCAGCGGGTTTTGTTGTGGGGGGGATTGCGTTGGCCGTTACGACACAATCGCTTCCAAAGGATCGTAAGTAATGGGAACGGCGGTGTTGTGGTCTGCAAATGCCACAGCCCCTAAACTGTCAGGCTTGTGATTGACCGATGCCAATTCGTCTTTTGTGACCCAATGGTGTCGACTGACAATGGATTCTGGATCGACCCAGCCTTCAGGCACTTGTGCGGACCCCATCAAGGTGCAGTGAAAGAACACTTCCATCTGGTGATACCCCGACCGTGGATCATGGAATTCGTTCACAAGGGCAGGGGCACCCACCCGCACCCTAAGCCCGGTTTCTTCATAGACTTCACGGGCCAAATTTTGGGGTAAGCTGCTGCCTGGCTCTGCCCCGCCACCGGGGGCACACATCAAATCGTAGCGGGCATCTTTCCATGCGTTGACCAACAACAAGCGGTCCTCATGCACGATTAATGCACGTACAGCGCAGCGGATAGGGCGTTTGGACATGTTTTGCCTTTGAAGACTACCGGAATTCCTGACCTACCATTCCATATAGGGCACAGAAGGTCTATCTGGTGCGTCATGAGATATGCATTGGCCCTTTTGACTTTTTTGATCTTGCCCCGGCTTGCTGCGGCAGAGTGTGTGATTTTGCTGCATGGGCTGGCGCGCACGGATGTGTCCTTTGCGGTCATGGAAACGGTGCTTGAGGCCGAAGGGTACACAGTTGTGAACCCCGGCTACCCGTCGCGGGATGCAAAAGTGTCGGTGCTGGCGGATCAGACGTTGCCTGATGCCTTTGCCGCATGCGGGACGCAAAAGGCGCATGTCGTCACCCACTCGATGGGGGGGATATTGTTGCGCGATTGGTTAAGCCGCAATGATGCACCGACATTGGACCATGTGGTCATGCTGGCCCCGCCAAATCAGGGCAGCGAAGTTGTTGATGTGTTGGGGGATGTTTACGGCTTTGGATTGTTAAACGGTCCCGCAGGCGGGCAGCTTGGAACAGGGGCCGACAGCCTGCCGCGACGCTTGCCGCCCGTAGACTTCACGCTTGGGGTCATTGCTGGCGATCAATCGCTGAATGCTTATTTTTCGTCCGTTTTGCCCGGCCCCGACGATGGCAAAGTCAGCGTGGCATCCACGCGTGTGCAAGGCATGACAGACCATATTGTGCTGCCGGTCACTCATACATTTATGATGAACAACTTGCGTGTCATCACCGAAACACTTGTCTTTTTGAAGGAAGGGCAATTCGACCATGACCTGACATGGGGCGAAGCTGTTTTGTCGCGGTTGGGATGCGAAGGCGAAGATTGCTTGATCGGGGGCGTGCGTGTTGAACGTTGAATTTACCGGCGCAGATGTCCTTGGCGCAGCGGGTTTCGAAGACCGGACCCTCAGCATCACAGATGGCGTAATCTCGGATCAAAACATGCCGCGCCGGGTGGATCTGTCGGGCTTTCGGATTCTGCCGGGTATCATCGACGTACATGGCGATGGCTTTGAGCGGCACTTGGCCCCCAGACGTGGTGCCATGAAACAGATGCATGAAGGCCTGCTGGCCGCCGAGGCAGAGCTTGCAGCCAACGGAATCACAACAGGCGTCATGGCACAATTCGCCAGCTGGGAAGGTGGCTTGCGGTCGATGGATTTTGCCGATCAGGTGCTCTGTGCGATCCGCGACACCCGCGGCGCAATGGTGACTGATATCCGCCCGCAATTGCGGTTCGAAACGCATTTGTTGGATGACTATGACGGGTTGCCCGAAAAAATTGCGGACTGGGGTGTGGAATACGTTGTGTTTAACGACCACCTGCCACACGACAGGCTGGCCGAAGGGCGCAAACCGCCGCGTGTTGTGGGGCAGGCATTGAAAGCAGGGCGCAACCCCGAAGTTCATTTCGCCATGATGCTAGAGATGCATCGCCGTACAAATGAAGTGCCTGCAGCGTTGGATGCGCTGTGTGCCCGACTTCAAACCCAAGGCGTGCAGATGGGCAGCCATGACGACAGCACACAAATGGGCTGTGCCACATGGCAGGCACGGGGTGTGCATGTTGCGGAATTTCCCGAAACGCTTGAAGCGGCAGAAGCGACAAAGTCAGCGCAGGGCCGCGTCGTGTTGGGCGCGCCCAATGTGGTGCGTGGGGGATCCCACAAGGGCAATGTCAGCGCACTTGATCTGATCATCATGGGACATTGCGATGCCATCGCGTCGGATTATCATTACCCCAGCCCGCGCCGGGCCGCCTTGATGCTGGCCAAAAGCGGCGCAATGGATTTTGCGCAAGCTTGGGGGCTGGTGTCCAAAGGGCCGGCAGACGTGCTTGGGCTAAAAGATCGGGGTCAGCTGAAAGCAGGCTTGCGGGCCGATCTGGTTGTATTGGACGCACAGGACAAAGTCGCCGCAACCCTGTCACAGGGCCGCGTGAGTTACATGTCCGGTGATATTGCGGATCGATTTGTAAACGCCTTTTAGGCGTCGATCCGACACTCAATCGCAAGTCGCGCGTTATGGATGGATAATCCGGTTTATGTGGCCCATTTTGCGGCCCGGCTTTACCTCTGCCTTGCCATACAAATGCAACGCCACATTTGGGGTCGTCGCAAGCTCCGGTACACGGTTCATGTCGTCGCCGATCAGGTTTTCCATCTCGACGTCGGAATGGCGCTTGCCGTCCCCCAGCGCCCACCCTGCAACCGCACGAATGTGCTGTTCAAACTGATCGACAACACAGCCATTTTGGGTCCAGTGCCCTGAATTGTGCACCCGAGGGGCGATTTCGTTGACGATCAAACCGGTTGGCGTGACAAACAACTCAACTCCCAAAACACCAATGTAATCCAATGCATTCAGGATGTTGGCTGCGATCAAAACGGCATCTGTGCGCAATGACGCTGACAGCTTTGCAGGCACAGTCGTGGTGTGCAAAATGCCGTCACGATGCACATTCTGGCCGGGATCGAAACAGGTCACGTCCCCGCCTGCACTGCGTGCCGCGATAACCGATATTTCAAAGCTGAAGTCGACAAAGCCTTCCAGAACAGCCGGAGCACCTGCCATAGACGCAAAAGCATCGGCAGCCTCCGAGACATCCATAATGCGGGCTTGCCCCTTGCCGTCATATCCAAACCGACGTGTTTTCAAGATCGAGGCCGCACCGATGGTCGCCATTGCAGCATCTAACGCTGCCATGTCTGGAATGTCGGCATAAGGGGCGACTTTCAAGCCAAGGCTTTCCAAAAAGGACTTTTCTGTCAGACGATCTTGGGAAATTCGCAAAGCTTCGCGGCCCGGGCGGATAGGTTTGAGCGTCTCCAGAACATCAAGAGCGGACGTCGGGATGTTTTCAAATTCGTATGTGATGACGTCAACGGAATTTGCAAATGCCTTTAGGGCGCCTGCGTCGTCGTAAGATGCCGTGGTCACGGAATGTGCAACGTCGCCCGCAGGGGGCTGCGCACCGGGTTCAAAAATGTGGGTCTTCAGGCCCAGGCGGGATGCCGCAACACACAGCATGCGCCCAAGCTGTCCACCCCCTAGAATGCCAATGGTTGCGCCGGTGGGAAGGGGATCATTCATCTGAAGGCTCATCTGGAATAGAAGCGGAAAGGGCCACGCGCCATGCGTCAAGGCGCTGGGCCAGGGCGGGATCGTTCAGGGCAAGAATACCAGCGGCCATTAGGCCGGCGTTCTTGGCACCTGCGGCCCCGATGGCCATTGTGGCGACAGGAAAGCCGCGCGGCATTTGCAATATGGAATACAGGCTGTCTACACCCGACAAGGCCTGGGTTTGAACAGGCACACCAATCACAGGCACACGCGTCTTTGATGCCATCATGCCGGGCAAATGTGCGGCCCCGCCTGCACCTGCAATGATAACTTGCAAACCACGATCCACAGCAGTTTTACCGTAGTCCCAAAGGCGGTCGGGGGTACGATGTGCCGACACAATCTTTTTTTCATAGGGAATGCCCAGTTCGTCCAGAACGTCGGCAGCTTCGCGCATGGTGGGCCAATCAGATTGACTGCCCATGATTATGCCAACAGGCGGGGTTATGTCAGTCATTCGGGCACGGCCTTTTAGTGCGATAAAAACGCACTATACTTAGGAACAAGACTAAGGCAACGGGGTGTGGAATTTTTCGAAAATTCCACGTCGTTTTCTTCCAAAGAAAACGCCTGCACCAAGCCGCTGCCGATTGGTTTTAAGCGATGATGTCGGGCGTCAGGCGGTCTTCTATCCGCGCGATGCGATCTTTCAACGCCAGTTTTTGCTTTTTCAGGCGCCGGATTGTCAATTGGTCGGAGACAGCTTTTTCGGCCAAAGCCGCAATAGCACTGTCCAGATCACGATGTTCGGACCGAAACACTTCAAGTTCGACCCGCAACACTTCGTCTGTCTTCATGGCAATGTCTGACTGCGCGTTCATACAAACGAATCCCGATTATGAAATGAAACCTTAATATACTGTGATGCATTAAATGCGCATAGCCCTTGTTCTGTAGGATTTTTCTTACCATATTCTGATTAGGGTTGCCGCAGCCGGGACCTGAATTGACTGTCGCTTGGTATGATAAGGACGTGTCGCATGACAAAAATGACCCTTGCCTCTTATCCCCATATGCTGGGATTCGAGCAGCTGGAACGCCTGGTGGAACGCACCGCGAAGTCCGGCAACGAAGGCTATCCGCCTTTCAATATTGAACAAACTTCTGACTATTCCTACCGCATCACGCTTGCGGTCGCGGGCTTTGCCGAGGACGATTTGGCCATCACAGTCGAAGATCGCCAATTGGTTATTCGTGGCCGCCAGTCCGACAGCCCGGATGGTCGCATCTTCTTGCATCGTGGCATTGCAGCCCGTCAGTTTCAGCGCAGCTTCGTGTTGGCCGATGGCGTAGAGGTCGGGGAAGCAATCATGGAACACGGGCTTTTGCATGTCGATTTGACCCGCGCAAAGCCCGAAACAGTTGTCCAAACCATCAATATCCGGAAAGGGTAAGACATGAACACACGTTATGAATTGAACGCCGACGCGGATCGTATGGTCTATGTAAAGCCTGTGGTTGTTGATGATCTGCCCCCCGAAGTGCGTAAAAGCGCAGGTGATGCACCACAGTTGTTTGCTGTACATGCTTCTGACGGGCAGCAGCTTGCTTTGGTTGCGGATGAACGTCTGGCTTATGTTCTGGCTCGCCAAAATGACTACGCACCGCAGCCCCTACACTGAAAAATGATATGGCGGGCAGTCGGTCTGGCCTTGTGCCTTTGTGGCACGGTTGTATCGGCTGGCCCACGCCCGCAGATCGAAACGGACGGCGTCGGGGCGCAAGCCAAACAAGCTATATTGCAAGACGCATACCGTCAGGTCGAAACCTACTTTGAAAAACAACATGGCTTGGCGCTGGATCAACCTTTCGTTTTGGTGGGCACTGACATGCCCGAGGACATGGGCGTACGGCTTGCGAAGGGTTTGCGTGCTCTGGACCGACGCCCCCTGCGCAAGCCGATTGATACCGAACGTTTGTGTGGTCAAAAACGGGTTGGGGCGGCTGCAAACCGCAACTATATTTTGATGTGCTGGCAGCAACCGGATGCCTATGACGCGGCCTGGCGCACGGCTCTTGGTCCACGTCTGACGCAAATTCTTGCCCACGAATTCACCCATCAAATTCAGTACCAGCTGGCACAAGATCGGCCCGCGCGGCGGTCCAAACGGTTGGATGACTGGTTGTTGGGTCCCAACTGGATGGTGGAAGGCACGGCGGAAGTGATCGAAACAGATTTTGTCACGCCGATTGCAGCGTTCACCGGGAAAGATGTGTTTGAATATCAAAATCGTGCGCGTCGTAGCCGTTTGACCTTGTCGGAGATGTCAAAATCCAGCAGCGTCAAAGGGCCTGCTGGCTACGGCGTGTCGCGCTTTGCTTGCTTAATGCTGGCCCGAAAACACGGGATTTCTGCGTTGTTCGACTACTTCGAAGCTTTGGGGAAGCTGAAGGATCGCGACAGTGCCTTTGAAGTCACTTTTGGACAAACATTTGCTGCATTCGAGGCTGAGTTTGAAAAATTGCGCCGCGACTTTGGGGCTGCACGAGACTACGGAAGAGACGGATCATGAGCTTTGAATTTGACTGGGTGGATGCCTTCACCGATCAGGCCTTTGGGGGCAACGGGTGTGCGGTGGTGCATGGTGGGGCTGGTTTGGATGATGCGCAATGCCTTGCGTATGTGCGCGAAACCTCCCTTGTGGAATGTACGTTTACCGGCCCGTCAGATATCGCGGATATTCGGGTTCGTTACTTTCTGGCCAGCCGTGAAATACCTTTTGCCGGCCACCCGACATTGGCCACTGTGGTTGCCATGCGTCACCGGGGGCTGATTGACGATGGGGATTTGGTGTTGGAAACGCAGGCGGGGCTGGTGCCTGTGCATGTGGATGGTACCCATGTCACCATGACCCAAGTGCCGCCAGTGTTTGGTCAAAAGATTCCCGCTGATATAGTGGCCGCCGTTGGTGGATTGGACGAGGCGGACATTGTGCATCTTCCGCAAATCGTCTCAACCGGATTACCCTTTTGCATCACGGTTCTGAAGTCTCGTGGCGATGTAGACCGTGTGCGATTGGACCTTGACGGTTTGCATCGCTATGCGGATTTTCTGGGCCGGAAGGACGTCGACATTATGGAACCTTTCTGGGTAGCGCAGGATGGGGCAACGTCTGCTGGGGACACTTATGCGCGGTTGCTGCTGGCCCCGCCAAGCCCACCGGAAGACCCGTTCACAGGGTCTGCCACAGGGGCGATGGCGTCCTATTTGTGGGCGCACGGGTTGATTGAAAAGCCCGAGTTTACAGCGCAACAGGGGCACGGTCTGGACCGGCCAGGGCAAGCAACGGTAAAGGTGCTGGGGCCTCGGGACGCGATAACCGGCGTCGAGGTGTCCGGGTCCGGCTATGTGCTGATGTCTGGCAGATTGCACCTGTAAGATATGCGCGTCGCCCTGTGTTGTTGATTTCGGCGCAATTTTATCGCAAAGCCAACCCTTAAGGAGAGGTTTATGCGCGACCCCTATATAGCAGTTTTGCCGTACGGGCATCAAATGGGTGCGCATTTGAGTGCGATGCCGCTGGATGCGCTGCATTGGCCTTTGGGCATGCCCGAAAGGCTTGAAGGCACGGTCGCGGATCTGGAACCATATGACCATCTGCTGGTCTTTCCCAAGACTTCCATACATTGGAAATTGAATTGGGGGACGCGGGCCAAAGTATCGTTAATGGTTGTGGAACCACGTGTGATCCATGCACGGCATTTGGCGATGTTGCGCCTATCTTACCGACGGTTTTACCGTGTCTTCACCCACGATGCCCTGACATTAAAACGCTTGCCAAACGCGTATTTTTTACCTGCTGCCAGCACTTGGGTTCCGGATTACGCGAAGGTTGATCTGACAAAATCGGCGCGGACTTCCTTGATTGCATCAGCGCGCCGCGACACCGCAGGGCATCAGTTGCGTCATGCCGTAGTAGATGCGGTGCGCGCCAAAGGGTTGGATGTGGACATTATGGGGCGTGGATACGCGCCGTTTAATCATAAATTTGAAGGCCACGCCCCCTACCGCTTTTCGGTTGTGATCGAAAACATACAAGCGGGCGGGTACTTTACCGAGAAATTGATCGATAGCCTGTTGTGCGAAAGCGTCCCGATCTACTGGGGCGCTCCGGATGTTGCGCAGTATTTTGACAATAGGGGTATTATTGTTTGCGACAGCTTGGATGCCTTGGTGGCTGCCGTCGAAGGGGCGGATACGGCAAAATATAACGCTATGCGCCAACCTTTATTGCAGGCCAAAAAACAGGCCATCGCGCTGCGCGACTACCGTATTCTTGCTGCTCAAAATCTGCAGCAGGATGCTTAGGCCAGAAATCTTCCAAGCAAAATGGCATCCGAAAACGAAAAAGGGCGAGGAACCCCCCGCCCATATTCCATAAAAGTGTTCGCCCTTAGTTTGCGGCGATCAACCCCATGCTTTCCAGCTTCAAAAGCACCTGATGTGCGCAGTTGTCGACATCGACATTTTCCGTTTCGACACTGAGCTCCGGGCTTGCAGGCACATCGTAAGGGTCCGAGATACCTGTGAATTCTTTGATCTTGCCTTCACGCGCCAGCTTGTACAGCCCCTTGCGGTCGCGGCGTTCACATTCTTCGATGGATGTGGCGACATGCACTTCGACGAAGGCGCCAAAGGCTTCGACATCTTCACGCACGGCCCGTCGGGTTGTCGCATAAGGCGCGATTGGTGCACAGATTGCGATGCCGCCATTTTTGGTGATCTCGGACGCGACATAGCCAATGCGGCGAATGTTCAGATCGCGGTGTTCTTTGCTGAACCCAAGTTCCGAAGACAGGTTTTTACGTACGATATCCCCGTCCAGTAGGGTCACAGGGCGTCCGCCCATTTCCATCAATTTGACCATCAAAGCGTTTGCAATGGTGGACTTGCCGGAACCGGAAAAGCCGGTGAAGAAGACGGTAAAGCCTTGCTTGGAACGCGGCGGCTTGGTGCGGCGTAGTTCCTTGACGACTTCAGGAAACGAGAACCATTCGGGAATTTCCAAACCTTCCGCCAAACGGCGGCGCAATTCCGTGCCTGAAATGTTCAGGATCGTAACTTTGTCTTTGTCTTTGATCTCGTCGATTGCTTCATATTGCGCACGCTCCGCGACCCAAACCATGTGTTTGAAGTCGACCATTTCGATGCCCATCTCGTCTTGGTGGGCGCGGAAAAGATCTTGGGCGTCATAGGGGCCGTAAAAATCTTCGCCTTGGCTGTTGCTACCGGGACCAGCATGATCGCGGCCCACGATGAAATGCGTGCAGCCGTGGTTCTTGCGGATCAGACCGTGCCAAACGGCTTCACGGGGGCCTGCCATACGCATGGCGAGGTTCAACAAGGACATCGACGTGGTCGCTTGTGGGTATTTGTCCAGCACAGCCTCATAGCAGCGCACGCGGGTAAAGTGATCGACGTCGCCCGGTTTGGTCAGACCGACAACAGGGTGGATCAACAAGTTGGCTTGGGCTTCACGTGCGGCGCGGAACGTCAGTTCCTGGTGCGCACGGTGCAACGGGTTGCGGGTTTGGAACGCCACAACTTTGCGCCAGCCCATTTTGCGAAAATAGGCGCGCATCTCATTAGGTGTGTCGCGGCGGGCGCGGAAATCATAGTGCACGGGCTGTTGGATGCCAGTGACCGGACCACCCAGATAGATTTTGCCTGCTTGGTTGTGCAGATAGTTCACAGCCGGATGCGCATCGTCATCGGCCCCAAAAACCTTTTCGGCTTCAAGTGCTTTGTTTGGCTCCCAACGATCGGTGACGGTCATGGTGCCAAGGATGACGCCTTCTTGGTCACGCAGGGCGATGTCTTGGCCGATTTCCAGCGATGCCGCGAAATCCTCGGACACGTCTAAAGTGATCGGCATCGGCCAAAGCTCACCTGTGGACAGGCGCATGTTTTCGACAACGCCGTTGTAGTCTTCTTCCGACAAGAACCCTTTCAGCGGGTTGAAGCCACCGTTCATCAACAGTTCAAGGTCACAAATCTGGCGCGGGGACAGATCGTGGCTGGTCAGCTCTGCAGCCTCCAGTTTCATCTTTTGCGCGGAATCATAGGATACAAACAGCTCAGGGATCGGAGCAAGATTACTGATAATCGTCATGGTGTTCTTCTTTTGCCTCGGGTTGGGCCCTTTTGGACCGTTGCGCGGGGCTTAAACCGCGAATGTGGCAAAAGTCTAGCAAATGGCATGAAAATTGGGGCATTATTCGTGCTGCGTTGCAGAAAATCAGCGAGAGACAGGAAAACTGGCGGTGTTACGCCGGTTGCAGCGCGCCGAAATCTGACAATTGCGTATCGAGGGTTTCTGCATTTTCGACCCTAAGCGCCAGCAAAACGTCCGCGACGCCGCGCAGTTGCAATTCGATCATGGCGCTGGCTGGCATGTCAATTCCGGCCGCTTTCAATAAGGGTTGCGATAAAAAGACCTGAGCGCTGTGTTCTTTGGTGATGGCCTCTAGGCGGGATGCCGTGTTGACCGTATCGCCGATTAACGTGCGTGGTGCGTGTCCGGCCGCGCCAATTTCGCCCAATACAACGTCGCCCAAGTGTACGCCGATGCCAATTGCGACTGGGGGTTGGCCCTCGGCGTTGAGCTGCACGTTGAACGATGCCAGCGCTTTGGCGATGCCCATTGTCGCGCGCAATGCGGCCTGCGCAGAGCTATGCGCGTTGGCAGTTTCAAACACCGCCAAAAAGCCGTCGCCCATGTACTTGTCGATTGTGCCATTGTTGCGCGTGACAGCCGGAACAACCGCATCAAAGAACCGGTTGAGCAGAAAGACGACGTCATAGGGCAATTGTCCGGTGGTGCGGGCTGTAAATCCACGCATATCCAGAAACAGGATCGCCAGTTCTTTTTCTTCGCCCTGCGTCGCATGGGCACGTCTTTTGCGACCGTCTTGGAAAACCCGGAAAACGGTTGTTGGGTCGGTTGGTTTGATTTGGCAGGCCAGTCGTGTCTTGGGACCTGCGCCTACGGCGGCAAGGCTTTTGGCTTCGGCCTCAGAGGGGGGGTGCAGTAAATCCAAACCTTCCTCGACCACAACGCGGCACGTGGTGCACCGCCCCTTGCCACCGCAAAGGGCTGTGTGCGGCACACCGTTGGCACGCGACATTTCCAACAGGGTAAGCCCCTTGGGTGCAGTGATTGCAGGGCCATCTATGTAGTTCACAGATACGGCGCGGCGGCGTGCCAAAGTCTTGCGCAAAAGGTAGTATCCAACGACCAACAAAATGACGGCGCCAAAAACGGTCAAAGCCCATTCGGTGGTTTTAACCAGAAAGGCGAATTCGCTTGGACCGGGCCAATTGTAATCGTCCATCATGTCCAGTTGCGTGTCTTCATCGGCAAAGGCGGCCACCAACCGACGGCCTTCGACCAGGAAACCGGCAAGCGCAAAGGCAGGAACCAGCACGGCGCAGCCAATCAATGCAGGCTGCCACCTGTGCCACCATGGCAGTGAGCGCAACCAAAAATGCAAGCCCGCACAACCATGAACCCAAACAATCAACAAAAGCAGGCTTTGCTTCAGGCCCGACCAAGTGCCGTGGATCAGAACCATAATATAACCCATTTGGTCATCGACGTTCAGAATTTCATGGGCCGCACGCGTATGGACGATGTGTGTGATCAGAAGGGCAGGGATCATTAACCCCAAGATGATTTGAACGGCCTCCCAAACAGGCATACGCAACGTGCGACGACCGGCCAGTTTGACGAAGGCCAAGGCCGCATGAATACCGAAGGCTGCATACAAAACGACGCTGCCGATGGTACTGCGGGTGATCCATTGACGACTGTCCTGAAAGGCATCCATCCAGGTCGGAGACACCAGTCCCAAGCCAATGTTGATAAAATGGAAAAACGCATAGGCAAACAGGATCAAGCCACTACCAATGCGTAGACGTGTTGCCAGATTACCCTGCCATAGGCTGTTCATGAAATGCCCCTTGTTCAAATGCAACTTTGTGCAAGGGACGTTCAGCCGTCAAGGACAGAGCCGCTTCATTCTTTTCGCCAAAAATATCCCGGGGGAATCCGCAGGATGGGGGCAGAGCCCCCGCACGAGAGCAGCACAGTCCATAGGACAAGCGGTGCGGCCTATCACTCTTGTTCGGCAATCCAACGCTCTGCTTCCAAGGCCGCCATGCAGCCCATGCCAGCAGATGTAACGGCCTGACGGTACTTATGATCGGTCAGGTCGCCCGCGGCAAACACGCCCGGTATCGAAGTTTCGGTGCTGTCGGGTTTGGTCACGACGTAGCCGCCCATGTGGGTGTCCAAAACATCTTTTACCAATTCATTGGCGGGGGCGTGGCCGATTGCCACGAAGACGCCCTTGGCCGGGATGTCTGATATTTCACCGGTTTGGGTGTTTTTTACCTTTACGCCCTCAACGCCCATTGGGCTGTCTGTGCCGTAGACCTCATGTAGTTCATGGAACCACAAAGGTTCGATCTTTGGGTTCTTTTGCAAACGGTCGATCAGAATTTTTTCTGCACGCAATTCGTCACGGCGATGGATCAACGTGACCTTGGATGCGAAGTTGGTCAAAAATAGCGCTTCTTCCACAGCGGTGTTGCCGCCGCCGATCACAACGATCTCTTGGCCACGGTAAAAGAAACCGTCGCATGTGGCACACGCAGAGACGCCGAAGCCTTTGAACTTCTCTTCAGAAGGCAAGCCCAGCCACTTGGCACGGGCACCCGTCGCCAGAATGATTGCATCGGCGACATATTCTGTGCCGCTATCAGACTGGGCGACAAAAGGGCGATTTTCGAAATCGACGGATGTAATGATATCGTGGATGATCTCGCATCCCATGGCGGCTGCATGGTCTTGCATGCGCACCATCAAGTCCGGTCCTTGTACTTCGGTATCGCCGGGCCAGTTTTCGACTTCGGTGGTGGTGGTCAATTGCCCCCCCGGTTCAATCCCTTGAACCAGAATAGGATTTAACATGGCGCGGCTTGCATAGACGCCGGCGGTGTAGCCCGCAGGGCCAGAGCCGATGATCAAAACTTTGGTTTTACGTTGCTCAGCCATGTGGCCCCCCGAAACAATAATGTGCAGCCCAAGTGATATAGCGGGGCCATGCCCACGCTTAAACCCCACAAATGGATTGTCGAAGCAGCAGGCATACACATTTTGCGGAGCGTTTGTGTCAGGAAATATTCTTGCGAGACTGCGAAACATTGTTGCGCTGAATGGGGTGGTGTTATAACAACCGCGAAACAGGAGATGTTATGGCAAGCACACGTCTTGATCCGATTGACCGCAAGATTCTCGCAGAATTGCAAGCCGATGGCCGAATGACCAATGTAGAGTTGGCCAAACGCGTTGGCATTTCTGCACCCCCCTGTTTACGGCGGGTGCGTACTTTGGAAGACAGCGGCTACATCAAAGGCTACCACGCCGAAGTTGACGCCAAAGAACTTGGGTTTGAAGTGCAAGTGTTTGCCATGGTGGGCTTGGCAAGTCAGGCCGAAACCGACCTGTCAGCTTTTGAAGCACAATGCGATACGTGGCCTCTGGTCCGCGAGTGCCACATGCTGAATGGCGAAGTAGACTTTATGCTGAAATGCGTGGCCCCCGATCTGTCCAGTTTCCAAAGCTTTTTGACAGGTCAGCTTTTGACCACGCCAAATGTCGCCAGTGTGAAGACATCGCTTGTTATTCGCGGCGCCAAGGATCAACCGGGTGTCCCGTTCGATGTGTTGGAAGATAGGCTGGCCAAGCAGGCGTAGCCTATCTGCAAACTTTCTTAAATCAACTGATCCACATCGTTGTCTGGTGCGCGCGGGTGCGCCAACGGCCCAAAATCGCTGACATGCGAGATATGTGGAAACATCGACAAGAACAAATCACGCATCGCATGGCTGACGGACCGTACGGCTGCTGATCCCGGATGGAATGTTTCCATTTCCAGTCCTCCGACATTGATCGCTGCATGGCGCGACAGGCAAATATGAAATAAGCGCACTTGCGTGGGCGGCGTCACTTCAATGACGTTCATCCCGTCGACAAAGTCCCGTGCCGACGTGAACATTGCCTTGCCATGTGTTTCGCCTCGCAAATGTGCAGGTGTTTGCAAAATACGCGCTGAGGGTCCGACGGTCAGAAAAGACGCAGGGCGGGCTTGGCCAAACGTATCTGCCATAATCCGCGTCAGCGATGTGCGTCTTCCGACATCCGCAGGCACAAAACTGGCCGATCCGATCCACAATACCTCTGCGGGATCTCCGCTTGAGGTGTGCACCATTTCGCCCGGCTGCAAGTCTTCGATCGCCACATCGCCCTGGGTCGTCTGGATCAGTGTGCCGTGCCCGAAGGCTGCAAATGCGCTTTCGAACAAGGGCAATGCGGGCGCTTTGTGTTGCCCGATGTGCAGTGTGCCATCAGCGCGTTTTGAAACAACTTCGTATGTTCGCATGGAAGGCATTGCCGTCCGTGTGGGCGGTGTATGGCCGTGAAATGGCGCAGAAGAAGAAGGCTGGCGAAGCGCAGCCGCAGGGGTCGTCATGCGAGTAACCTCGTATGGTTGGTCACATCTGCGTCGGCCCCCACCGACAACGACAGACGAACTGGGTTCATGTGTCTCGATGAGGCCAAATTCATAGAAAACTTAGCGCATTGTCAAAAAGGAGTGAACATTTATGCGCACAACGGCGCCAATTCAGTCAAAATGTGGGGTTTTGTTTCCGGCAAATTGTCGAAGTTTGCCACAATTAACCAAAAACCCCCGCTCTGATTTGCGAATCGCAAAGCCGAACGAGGGGTTTGAACTGAGGGAACTTGTTACCAAACTGATCCTCAGTCGCTTGGTTTAGGCTGCCTTTTTAAAAGATGCTGCCTGACGTTTTGCGATCATTGCGGCACGACGTGCCCCGCGTGTCCATGGCATCACAACCTGCGTGTCAGCGGCGGTCTGTGTGATGGACTTGATAAAGCGTGTGTTCGTTTTCATGTCTGCGTTCCTGCTCGGGGGGATACCCCTTTGTTTGGTGTTGAGACATGTATGACGCTGCACTTGGGCGGGTTTGCGGCGTGTTTAAGAAAAGTTTGTAGAAAGTTGTCACGGAAAGGGCGTCAAATGTGGCACAGGCTTCGGGCTGTATCCCCAATAAAATAGGGGCCGTTTTGATTTTTTGCGTCACGGGGTCCATAGGACAGAACACAATTCACGCGATTGCGATAGAATTGTTGCCATATTTCGGACTGTTCGGATCACAAGCGCGTGGCGCGTTACAGGCGAATGGCCGAAATCAGTCGTCCGTAATCGGCTTCTTTGCGATGCACACTGCGCCGGTACGAATAGAAACGGTCCGGGTCGGAATAGGTGCAATGTCGTGTCCATTCCGCATGTCCGATACCAGCGGTGCGCAAACGGTGCACGCCATATCCGGTCAAATCGAACTGCATCCGATCTCCGGTGCCGGCTGCAAAGAAACGCGCATTTTGCGGATCTTCCATCATGAAATCGTCCATGAATTCCGGACCTACTTCGTAAGCGCGTTGGCTGATCGAAGGGCCTATGATGGCGGTGATCCGTTGTCTGTCCGCCCCGATTGAGACCATGGCATCGACAGTTGCATCCAGCACGCCGTCCAATGCCCCACGCGAACCCGCGTGCGCGGCACCGATCACGCCTGCAATGGTGTCTGCAAAAAGAACCGGCTGACAGTCGGCTGTCAAAATAGCCAAAGCAATGCCAGGCGTGCTTGTGACCATTGCGTCCGCCTTGGGGCGTTCAGATGACGCGTGCGTCACGGTCACGACATCGGCAGAATGGACTTGATGCACGCCGACCAATTCTTCTTCGCCCACGTCCATTGCCTGTGCGACACGGGCCCTGTTGATTTTTACAACTTCCGTTTGATCCGAACTGCCAACCCCGCAATTCAGGCCCTCGAATACGCCTGATGACGCACCGCCCCGTCGCGTGAAAAACCCGTGTTTGATCGATTGCAGGGCATCGCTGGTCAGAATTTCGAGGGTCATGGTTCAAGTCCCGCTGGTGGCGCATGCTGCTTGGGAAAAAGGCCCAGCACTTTGAACAGGTTTCCCATTTCGTCGGGGTGCGTCAAGCGCCGATGTGCATCAATATGCGTATCAAGTGCCGTATCACGCAAAGACGCAGCCAGCGATTGCGCCCTTTGCGTAATGCCTAACCGTTCTAGAAAAACACCCTGTGGCGTTACTTTGGAATGGGCACAGGGCACAGCGGCGCAGAGGGCTTCAAAATCGACGTGGGCGGTTAGGTCAGCGTCCCCGGGACACTGTAGAGGATCTGTTGGAGCATGGTTTTGCAACGCTTGAAGCGTGTCGCCAAGACTGCGCCAATCGCCATAGTCAATGACAATCGCAGCGCCGCCATGCTGTGTGATGCGTGTCCCGATGCCGTCGATGATCGGGGCGGCACCGGGGCAGTCTTCGACCATGTCGCCGTCTTTGGTGTCTTCCAGCCGGTGCGATAAGGCCGGTTGCGGAAGATTGGGACCAAGGCCGAATTGCAATGTTTCGCCGTCTATCCCCACTTGCCGTTCCCGCCAGCCTGCACCGTCACGCACGAATTGTCTTATGGGCAAAGCGTCGAAAAATTCATTGGCCACCAGAAACAATGGGAGCTGTGGCAGATCAGCGATGTCGTCCAGATAGGTCAAAGGATGTGCAATCGTGTCGCTTTGTATGCGTCGCAACGTGCTTGAGGCTTCGAACAGTGTGACTTGGGCTGCGGCATGAAAACCGGGCACTTTTGCGGTGGCGCGTAAAACGTCAGCCATCATGGTGCCGCGCCCCGGACCCAGTTCTGCCAATGTGAAACGGTCGGGGGCGCCTTGATCCAACCAGCTTTGGGCCAGGGAAAGGCCGATAAGCTCACCAAACATCTGGCTGATTTCCGGTGCAGTGGTGAAATCCCCGTCTGTGCCAAACGGGTCGCGTGTGCTGTAATATCCGTGTTCGGGATGCAGCAAACACGTCGCCATATAGTCGGCGACACTGAGCGGACCATCGTGGCGGATGCGCCGGACAATGATGTCTTTAAGGCTCACGCCGCTGCGGTGCGCCGTGCGCGTATGATCAAAACAAGGCCCACGACGATCATGGGCAAAGACAGCAGTTGCCCCATCGTCAATCCGTATCCACCCATCTGCAAAGCCAACCCCAACGGGTTGGTGTCGGTGATGAAATGCGCGTCTGGTTGGCGTACAAATTCGACCAGAAACCGCGCCAGCCCGTAGCCTGCAAAGAATGTGCCAGCCACAAGACCGGGCTTTTTCAGAGCACCGCGGCGCCAGACAATCCAAAGCAATACGGCGCCCAGCAAAAGCCCTTCAAGTGCGGCTTCATACAATTGCGACGGGTGGCGGGCGCAAAGCCCCACCACATCGGGGCAGTATTGCGCGGCTTGCGTCGGGAAAGGCACACCCCAAGGCAGATCGGTGGGGCGGCCCCAAAGCTCTGCGTTGATGAAGTTGGCAAAACGGCCCAGCAGCAGCCCCAGAGGGACGCCAAGCACCACGATATCGGCAGCACTTAGCTTTGGAATGCCGTAACGCCGCGTGTACAGCCACCCCGCAATGATGACGCCGATCAAACCACCGTGAAAGGCCATGCCCCCTTGCCACAAAAACAGGATTTGGGTCGGATTTTGCAGATAGGCTGCGGGTTGGTAGAAAAATACATATCCCAAACGACCGCCAAAGATGACACCCAAAATCACCCAGGTCAGCAGATCCTCGATCTGTTGAGGCGTCATGACGGGTTGGTGTTGCGGCCATAGCCGTGGCGCTTTGATCGCCATGACAACCAAACGCCACCCGATCAAAATACCTGCAATATAGGCCAGCGCATACCATCGCAGCGCAAATTCCATACCGAACAAAGTGACGGAAAATATCTCGGGCGAGATATTGGGGAAGGGGATCATGGCTTTCATCTGCGTCTGAATGCCTCTGCTTCATGGGCGAAGTCAACCTTGCGCAACCCACACCGTGGCCCCATATAAGGGTTACCCACGAAGGAGAAACGCCCCATGCAAGCCCGCGGTAAGATTTTTGATGATATTTCCCAGTTGATGACCAACGCAATGGGCGTGGCGCAGGGCGCCAAAGATGAAGCCGAAACGGCGATGAAATCGCTGATGGATCGTTGGCTGGCAGATCGTGATTTCGTAACCCGCGAAGAATTCGACGCTGTGCGCGCCATGGCCCAGAAGGCACGTGAAGAAAATGAAGCGCTAAAAGCACGTCTTGAGGCGCTGGAAGCCAAATAACCGGAGGCGCTGCCGCGCCATTACATTTTACAGCTGGTGGAGAGTGATCGCCCTGCCTTTAGGTGGGGCGTTTTTGTGTTTGCACACCGCATGCCTTCGGCGAGGATATTTGTAGCGAAAAGAAGTCCGGCCCGCATTATCTTGATGTAAGGTCGTCTTTGTCCACAAGTTATTGCGGTTATCCCCAACTAAAGGGTTGCCAGATGCTTATGCGCATAGCACCATATGTTGTGAAGATGCGGGGGTGATCCTCGATATCTCATGCAGGCATCTAGTGTTTGGGGCGCAGCCGCCCCCTTCCGCTAACCCAATAGACTGGTGGTATTCATGGCCCTTTCCGAACAGTTCATTGAAGACGATATTCACCCCATTGATTTGGTCGAGCACATCGCAGTGCATCACGAGTGGGATTTTGACCGCATTGCTGATGACCAGATTGCCATGGCTGTGGAAGGCCAATGGCGCACCTATTCTGTGACCCTTGCTTGGTCGGGATATGATGAGACCTTGCGTATGGTATGCACCTTTGAAATGGAGCCGCCGGAAGAAAAGCTGCCTGCGCTTTATGAATTGTTGAATCTTGTGAATGACCAGTGCTGGGCCGGGTCCTTTACCTATTGGGCGGAACAAAAGCTTATGGTGTACCGCTATGGGCTGGTGCTGGCAGGTGGGCAGGACGCAGGCCCTGATCAGGTCGATACCATGATCAATGCCGCTGTCATGAGCGCCGAGCGATATTACCCTGCATTGCAATTGCTTGTCTGGGGCGACCGGACCCCAAAAGACGCAATGCAGGTTGCCATTGCAGAGGCATACGGCCGCGCGTAACACTTCGCCCCGAAGCAAAACTTGGGGGCAATTCATGAAAGACAGTCGTATCGCAAAAGGCGGCCTTGTGTTGTTGGGGTGTGGCAAGATGGGGTCTGCAATGCTGGCCGGATGGCTGGACAGCGGTTTGCCTGCGACGTCTGTCTATGTGCTGGATCCGAACCCTTCCGATTGGGTGCGGGCGTCCGGCGTTCATATCAACGTCGACGTGCCATCTGCCCCCGCAGTGGTTTTGATTGCAGTCAAGCCGCAGATGATGGGCGAAGCTTTGCCCCGTTTGCAAGCCATGGGCGGGGGTGACACGCTGTTTGTCAGCGTTGCAGCTGGCACCACCATCGCGCATTTTGAAGCCGTTTTAGGCGCTGGCACCCCCATTGTTCGTGCGATGCCAAACACCCCTGCGGCCATTGGCAAAGGCATTACTGCGATCGTCGCCAACCCTCATGTCCCCGCTGGTGGTCTGCATGAAGCCGATGCGCTGTTACAGGCCGTTGGCCAAGTCGTACGTCTCGACACTGAAGCGCAAATTGATGCAGTCACTGGCGTGAGCGGATCTGGTCCCGCCTATGTCTTCCACATGATTGAATGTTTGGCGGCTGCAGGCGAGGCCCAAGGTTTGCCTGCCGATATGGCGATGCAATTGGCCAAAGCCACGGTTGCGGGGGCCGGTGCCCTGGCTGAACAATCCGATGATGCGCCAAGCCAGTTGCGGGTCAATGTCACCAGCCCAAATGGCACGACACAAGCAGGGCTTGAGGTTTTGATGGACACTGCAACTGGTTTGCCGCCGTTGATACAAAAAACGGTGGCTGCGGCCGCTGACAGATCAAGGGAGTTGGCCAATGGCTGAGATTACTTTCGACGATTTTATGAAAGTCGACATCCGGGTCGGGCGCGTGGTGCGGGCTGAACCTTTCCCCGAGGCACGCAAACCCGCCATCAAGATGTGGATCGATTTCGGACCCGAGATCGGTGAGCGCAAAACCTCGGCCCAGATCACTGCGCACTACACGCCCGAGGCGCTTGTGGGCAGACAGGTCATGGGCGTTGTGAATTTCCCGCCCCGCCAGATCGGCCCCTTTATGTCCGAGGTGCTGGTGCTGGGTTTGCATGATGCGGACGGCGGTGTCGTGTTGATCTCGCCGGATCATGACGTTGCTGCGGGGGAGCGGATGTGCTGAAAAAGATTCTGATTGCGCGGCCTTTGCCCGAGGCTGTTTTAGCCCCTGCATATGCGGCCTTCGAAGTGGATGTGCGACCCCACACACATCCGCTGAGCGGTGACGAAATGCGCAATGCTTTGCGTGATTACGATGGGGTGATGCCCACGTTGGGGGATGTGTTTTCGGCGGAGGTGTTTGCCGATGTGCCAAACCCGCGCTGTTCTATTTTGGCCAATTTTGGTGTGGGGTTTAACCACATTGATACTGATGCGGCGCACGGTGCGGGGGTGGTTGTTTCCAACACGCCGGGGGCTGTCACGGATGCGACAGCTGACACCGCCATGACCCTGATATTGATGAGTGCGCGTCGCGCTGGCGAAGGTGAACGCCTGGTACGCAGCGGGGCATGGGCAGGGTGGCATCCCACGCAAATGCTGGGCCTTCATGTGACAGGGAAAACTGTTGGAATCGTCGGCATGGGCCGTATCGGGCAAGCGATTGCGCGGCGCTGTCATTTAGGGTTTGAAATGCAGGTGGCCTATTTCAGCCGCTCACCCAAAGATCTTGATTTTAAGGCGACGCCCTATGACAGTTTGACGGCTTTGGCTGCCGAGGTTGATGTTTTGGTTGTGGCCGTGCCGGGCGGGGCCGCGACACATCATCTGATCGGGGCGGATGTGTTTGCTGCCATGAAACCCACAGCGCATCTGGTCAATATTGCGCGTGGCGATGTGGTGGAAGAAGCCGCATTGATAGCAGCGCTTCAAGAAGATGACATCGCAGGGGCGGGTTTGGATGTGTACGAATTTGAACCACAAGTGCCGCAAGCGCTTCGGGACTTGGAAAATGTTGTGTTGTTGCCGCATTTGGGGACAGCAGCCCTAGAGGTGCGGGTGGACATGGGTTTGATGGCGTTGGACAATCTGGTTGCTCATCTGAATGGGGGGCAAACGCCACCGAACGCAGTTTGAAGACAGCAGTGTCGGGGTGTTTTTAACGCCCGACGGCTTCGCGCCAATGACGGCGGCACAGCGATACATAGGTTTCGTTGCCGCCGATTTGCACTTGGTCGCCGCCGGTTAACACGCGGCCGTCGTCGTCTTTGCGAACCACCATGGTGGCTTTTTTGCCGCAGTGGCAGATGGTGCGGACTTCACGCATTTCATCCGCCAAAGCAAGCAGGGTGGCAGAGCCGGGGAAAAGTTCGCCTTGAAAATCAACGCGCAACCCGTAGCACATGATGGGCAATCCAAGATCGTCAACGGCATCGGCCAATTGCCAAACCTGGTCACGGCTTAAAAACTGCGCCTCGTCTATAAAGACGCAGGCGATGGGGGTGGTCGCAAGCACCCCTTTCAGCTTGGCAAACAAATCTGTTTCGGCGTTGAAGGTGTCGGCGTCTGACCCGATGCCGATACGCGATGCAATGCGACCGTCGCCTGCGCGGTTGTCGAATTGTGCGGTCAGCAAATAGGGGGTCATTCCGCGTTCCACATAGTTGTGGGCCGCTTGCAGCAAAACGGTGGATTTGCCCGCATTCATCGTCGAATAATGGAAGTATAGTTTCGCCATGGCGTCTGAATAAAGGCGCACTCAAGCCGGAGCAAGAGCGCGCCCCAAGTTTTGGGTGGGGTCGTTGCAAGTTGGCGGTTTTTGCCGCTCTATCGTCTGCAACACCGTTAGACCATATACCTTCATGCCTTGCGTGGACTTTCGCCCGAGGGATGGGTGCAAGGCATGCACCGCCTAAACTAACGATCCCGTTTGAGGGCAAATGACCCCACCCGATCTGTGCGACACATGTCGCATACTCTTCACGCCCGATCCGTTCGGGTTGATTAAGCAATGACATTTCAATTCGTTCTTAGTAATGGGAATAGACAATGCGCATTCCCCTGTCAGGGTTTGGCGGCAGACGTGGGGACCGATCTATGGAAGCATTTGGCAGCTATTTGAAGAAACACACCGAGGCTTTGGTGAAAGATGTAGGGATTGAACCTGCATGTGAGCTAACGGGAAAGTCGAAGGCGACGCTTGGGCGGTACTATTCCGACCATGCCGAACACGCCGATCGGTTCATGCCGATTGACGCCGTGGTGCATCTGGAACGGGCGTCCAAGTATCCGCATGTGACAGGTGCTTTGGCCGAACTTCAGGGCGGCACGATCGCCTTCGATGAACGCCGGCCCAATCATAAGGTCAAGGGCAGCGTCAATTCTGATGTTATCGCGCTAAGCCAGCGCTTTGCGATGCTTATGTCCGAGTATCAGCAATCCATCGAAGACGGCATCATCACAGTGAATGAAGCCAAGCGATTGCTGAAAGAAACCACGCAGTTGCAACAGGTTCTGATCGACATGAAACTTCATCTGGAAGATGAAAGTGGCTGACGATCTGGATGCTTTGATCGCAGAGGCTTTGCCTGCCATCGACATCGATATGCTGAAGGCGCCCGGTGACCCCGGACACAAGCCGCGCATTTTGTTGCTGTATGGGTCATTGCGGGAAGCCAGCTATTCACGTTTTGCCGCGGAGGAATCCGCGCGTGTGCTGCGCCTTTTGGGGTGTGATACAAAGATGTTTGACCCTACGGGGCTTCCCTTGGTCGATGACGCAGACCCAGATCATCCCAAAGTGCAGGAATTGCGTGATCTTGTTGTGTGGTCCGAGGGCATGGTGTGGTCCAGCCCCGAGCGGCACGGCGCAATGACGGGTCTTATGAAAACACAGATCGATTGGCTGCCATTGTCATTGCAAGGCGGCATACGCCCCACGCAGGGCAAGACACTGGCCATCATGCAAGTTTCAGGCGGGTCCCAGTCCTTTAACGCCGTCAATCAGATGCGTATTCTGGGCCGCTGGATGCGTATGGTCACGATCCCCAATCAATCCAGCATCCCCAAGGCGTGGCTGGAATTCAAAGATGGGCGGCTGCCCGAAGGTCCGTTTTACCGCCGCATCGTTGATGTGATGGAAGAACTGGTAAAGTTCACGTGGATGGTGCGTGGCCGCTCAGATTATCTGGTCGACCGCTATTCGGAACGGGTGGAAACGGTGGAAGAGGTGCACAAGCGCGTGTCTGTCAAAGACACCTAGTCGCAGCGTTCCACGATCACAGAGCCCACAGAATATCCCGCACCAAACGAACAGATCAGACCGATATCGCCGTTTTCAAAGTCGTCCGAGTATTTGGAAAACGCGATAATCGACCCGGCTGAAGACGTGTTGGCGTAATCTTGCAAAATGTTGGGCTGTTCGCCCGGCTCGGGATTGCGTCCAAGGACCTTCTTGCCGATGAAATCATTCATAGATTTGTTGGCTTGATGCAACCAAAGGCGTTTCAGGTCAGTGGCCTGCACGTTTTCGTCACCCATGTGTTCTGCGATATGCGCACTGACCAATGGCAGCACCTCCTTGAACACTTTGCGCCCGTTTTGCATAAACTGCATGTCGCGGCGGTCAGCCACGCCATCGGGACGGGAGCGCCGCAAAAAGCCGTTGTTGTTGCGGATATTGTTGGAAAAATCCGTGGCGCAACGGGTCGACTTGATCTTGAAATGGGACCCTGCGGCGTCTTCTTCACGCTCGATGAATGTTGCGGTGGCCACGTCGCCAAAAATGAAATGACAATCGCGGTCGCGCCATTCCAAATGTGCAGAGCAAATTTCAGGGTTCACAACCAAGGCGCTTTTTATGCTGCCCGATTTGACCATGTCAGCGGCAGCTTGAATGCCAAAGGTTGCCGATGAACACGCGACGTTCATATCAAAGGCAAACCCCTGCACCCCAAGCAATTGCTGTATTTCGATTGCAACGGCAGGGTACGCGCGTTCCATATTGGAAGCGGCGCAAATCACAGCGCCTACATCTTCAGCCGTTTTTCCTGCCGCTTTCAGGGCTTTCAAAGCGGCGTCCAAGCCCATTTCAGCCATCAAGGATGGTTCATCATCGCCACGTTGACGCAACAAGGGATGCATCACATCAGGGTCTAGAACACCTGATTTGTTAATCACATAGCGACTTTCGATGCCGGATGCTTTGAAAATGAAGTCTTCAGAGGAATGCGGCTTTGCGTCCATGTCACCGGCTTCAATCGCGGCCGCGTGTTCGGCATTGAATTTATCAGCATAGGCATTGAACGCCGTCACCAGCTCGGCGTTGGATATGGTATTGTCCGGCGTGAAGACGCCTGTGCCAGTTATGACCGGTGTATGCATGTTTTAAGCCTTTCACAGTTGACTGATTTGGCCGATTTTGCCCCTAAAGGTCAAGCGATCAACGGGAGGCTTTGCGCCGGTGTGTTTGTGTGGCCTCTGCAAAATGCGGTTCAGGTGCAATCGGTTGGTTCTCATGGCGCCCCCGCATCTTGATGTTGTTCTTAATTTCCGTCGGCAACACCGGCGGCGCGGCGTCTGGCAATTCTGCCGCGTATGCTTGGCAACAAAACAAGCCCGCCTGCAATCAGCAACAGCCCCAATGTCATTGGCCGTTCCCAAATGAAAGCGATGCCATCGTAAAGCTGCATGGAGCGGGCAAAGTTGTCTTCCATCAACCCACCCAGAATGAAGCCGATCAACAATGGGGCAAGCGGGTAATCCGCAAACTTGAGTGCCGTGGCACATACGCCAAATCCGACCAGCAACAAAAGCTCGGTCGCGTTGTTTTGTCCAATATAGGCGCCCATGAGTGTGAAGAATAAGATGAACGGAATCAGATAATTGCGCGGTACCGACAAGACTTTGGCGATGTAAGGGATCAACGGCAGGTTCAAAATGAGCAACACAAGATTGCCAATGAACATCGACATGATCACAGCCCAGAAAATTTGGGGTTCATCAATCATCAATCTTGGACCGGGGGAAACATTCAAAGCGATTAGCGCACCCAGCAAAATAGCGGTCGTGCCTGACCCCGGAATACCAAGCGTCAACAAAGGGACAAATGACCCTGTGCAGGCGGCATTGTTGGCGGTTTCAGGGGCGGCCAACCCTTTGATGGATCCTTTGCCAAACTGGTCTTGTTCCGCCTTTGGCGCAATGTTGCGTTCTACCGCATACCCCAAAAAGCTGGCGATGGTGGCGCCAGCACCGGGCAGAACGCCAATGAAGAACCCTTGCAACGACTGTCTGCCAATAACGGGCGCGATAGCTTTGGCCTCTGCCCGGGTGATGCGCAGATCCTTGATCTCACCCTCGCCACCTTTGAGGTTCTTGGGTTTAAGGACCAGAAAAATCGCTTCGGGCAGGGCGAACATTGCCATGGCCAAGGTTATGAATCCAAATCCGGATTGCAGGTCCATGATGCCCATGGTGAACCGCGGCAGATTGAACAGCGCCCCTTCGCCAACGGTGGCCATGATCAATCCCAGTATGGTCATAAGCATAGCTTTCGCCACTTGGCCTGTGCCTGCAAATGTTGCGATGGCGGACAATCCAACAACCATAAGCGCAAAGTATTCAGCGGAATGAAACAGCAGCGCAACGGTAGACAGCGCAGGGGCGAAAACCATCAACAAGATTGCTCCGATGGTACCGCCCGCAAAGCTTGCTATGGCCGCAATTGTAAGCGCTTTGCCGGCTTTGCCCTGTTGGGCCATCGGGTAGCCGTCAAAGCTTGAGGCGACAGTCCCCGCTACTCCTGGGGCATTCAACAAGATGGATGATGTCGACCCGCCGAAAATAGCCCCGTAGTAGACGCCGGCCAGCAGGATCAGGGCAGCAGAAGCGTCACCTATAGAAATGGCAACGGGGATCATAATCGCGATGATCGACATGGGGCCAAGACCAGGCAGCATGCCGATAAAGGTGCCAATCAGGCAGCCTCCGATCACCATCAATAAATTTTGGAAGGACAAAGCCGTTTGTAGTCCGATCAATAAACCCTCAAGCACGTCAACCTCCTATAAAGCCAGGCAACGGCCGCATGTAGATGCCAAGAATTTCCTGAACCAAATACCAAACCACCAAACTGGCGACTACGGCGACAGGTACCATAATGTGCCATTTGCGTTCGCCGAGGATAAATGCCCCCAGCATCAGAAAAAGCGTCGTCGATGTCAGAAAGCCGATGGGCCGAAGACACAAGGCATAGGTGATCATAAGACATAGTAGCAAAAGGGCTTGGCCCGATTTATAATCTCCCAGCCGCCGATAATCGATTTCAGCTTCTTTGGGGGGCGACTTTTCCACACCCGACAATATGGTCAATGCAGCTATAATCCCCAAAATCGACAGAACTTTTGGGAACGTACTTGGCCATATAGGATTTCGCTGCATGAAAGGCGCAAGATTGCCGTCCATCGTGAACCATGCCGCGTATCCGTAGGCCAGACAAATTCCAAGTAAGATCAACCCTATCCAGCGGTCCAAAGCCATTTTTGGTTTTCCCTGTTACATTAAAAATGGGGCGCTGCCCCCGTCCTTCGGACGCCCCCGAAGTATTTTGTGCGAAAGGAAAGCAATTTTTAACAGAATGCATCCTACTGTCCTGCCACGGTACAGGCTGAAGAGCCGATGACCGTGCGGAAGGAAGGTCTTGATCACCTTCAAAAGAGAGAGGAGGCCGCGTTTGCCGTCTCCTCTTTTCCTTTCGCGTCCAAGTACTTTGGGGGTGCCCGTTAGGGCGGGGGCAAAGCCCCCAAACCGTTTTACAAGAAACCCAGTTTCTTCATGAGGTCCCCGATGGTCTTCTCTTGTGCCTCGAGAAACGCTTTAAAGTCGTCACCCGAGTTGTGGATATTCACCCATCCATTTCGTGCACGCACTTCTTCCCATTCGGGTGTATCATACATCTTTTCGATCGCGTCCTGATACATTGCCAGTTTGTCCGCTGGAAGGCCCGGTGCTCCGAAGAACCCGCGCCAGTTGACGAAGGTTGTATCAATGCCCTGTTCTTTCATGGTCATGGCGTCGGGGGCCGCGTCTACGCGTGCGTCTGAAGTGACACCAATGATTTTGACCTCACCGGCATTGGCCAGATCAACGGCCTCTGAGAACCCTGTCGAGAGTGCCGCGATTTCGCCTGACAGTAAGGCTGCCATAGCTTTGCCGCCGGCATCGTAAGGAATGTACTTCACGCCCAAAGCGTCTTTCCCGGCAGCTTCCATAACCATGGCAGCGACCAGATGATCCATGCCGCCCGGAACAGATCCACCGCCGATGGCCGTTCCAGATGCGTTCGCGTCATAGGCGGCGATCAAGTCAGCCATCGAATTGATCGGGCTGTCTTTGCCCACTACCATCGCAGCGTAGTCTCCGATTGTGCCCGAAACCAAAGTCAAATCCCGAAAGTTGTGTGGGAAAACACCTGTCAAAGACCGGATCACGATTGGCGTTGAGTTGACCATCAAAGTGCCGTGATTGCTGTCGGCGTTTTCGATCAGATAACCGATGGCTTTCCCGCCGCCGCCACCTGACATATTTTCGTAAGATGCACTGCCCACAAGGCCTGCGGCGGTCAAAGCTTCGCCTGTGCCGCGCGCGGTGCCATCCCATCCGCCTCCCGCGCCGCCGGGAATCAAAAAGTGAATGCTGTCTAGAACTTTGTGTCCATCCGACAAGGCGGGTGCCGCAAAGCCCAATGTTGCAATGGCCGTCGCAATCAAGGCGCGGCGGCCCAGTTTAAATGTCTTCATTGTCGTCCTCCCAATAGGCAGCCGCCCGCACTGTGGGGCAGCTGCGTCTGGAAGACCCTAACAACCAAAAAGGGACCTGTCACCAGAACACCTTGGCGTTGAACAATTGATTGCGTTCGGGCCGAAAAGTGCCCTGTGAAGCAGTTTCTAACCCTGCAGTGACTTGACCACTACGTCGCCTTCGGCCTGTTCTTTGATTGCAAGCGCGGCAGCGTAGCTGGCGGCCGCCGTCGTATAATACGGGATCTTGTCGTACAGCGCGATGGAACGGATTGATCTGGAATCTTCAACCGCCTGTGCGCCTTCTGTGGTGTTCATAACCAGCTGCACACCGCCGTCTTTCATCATGTCCGTGATGTCGGGGCGCCCTTCATAGACTTTGTTCACCACATCACAGGACACGCCGTTTTCAACCAACCATGCCGATGTGCCGCGCGTGCCCACGAAGGTGAAGCCAAGATCGGTCAACACACGGGCGCCATCCAACATATCGGCAGTTTTGTCGGAATCCTTGATGGAAATGAACACGCAGCCTGAACGTGGCAATACCATGCCTGCGCCCATTTGGGCTTTCAAAAAGGCGCGTGGGAAGGTGCGGTCCCATCCCATGACTTCTCCGGTCGACCGCATTTCTGGCCCAAGGATGGTGTCGACGCCCGGGAAACGGGCGAATGGCAGCACAGCCTCTTTTACCGAGAACCACGGCATGTTCGGATCAGCCAATGTCATCGGATCGCCCAAAGGCAGAACATCGTCGTAGCCTGCGTCTGCATCGTAGGGGGGACGCATCGGGAAGTTCGACAGGGGTTCACCCGCCATGACCCGCGCGGCGATAGAAGCAATCGCCGAATCGGTCGCTTTGGCCACAAAGGGCACGGTGCGCGACGCGCGTGGGTTGACCTCGATCAGGAAGATCTCATCCGTTCCGGAAGAATCGGCTTTGATCGCGAACTGGATGTTCATCAATCCGACAACCTTCAGACCATGCGCCAGCGCGTGGGTTTGTTTCTCGATTTCTGCGATGATTTCGCGGGACAAAGAATAGGGGGGCAGGGAACAGGCGCTGTCGCCCGAATGCACGCCTGCCTCTTCGATGTGCTGCATGATGCCGGCCACATGCACGTCTGTGCCGTCACAAATTGCGTCCACGTCCAGCTCTACGGCCCCTGCAAGGTAGCTGTCGAGCAGAACGGGGCTATCGCCAGACACCACAACTGCCTCTGAGATGTAGCGTTCCAGCTGGGCTTGATCGCGCACGATTTCCATGGCGCGGCCCCCCAAAACGTACGAGGGGCGGATCACCAGCGGAAATCCGATGTCGCCAGCGATTTCCAGCGCTTCGTCGTCTGAATGCGCCAAGCCGTTGTGCGGCTGTTTTAGCCCAAGGTTTTGCACCAGCTCTTGAAAGCGTTCGCGGTCTTCCGCCAGATCAATCGCGTCCGGTGTGGTGCCGAGGATCGGGATGCCTTCATCGTTTAGCGCCTGGGCGATTTTCAAAGGTGTCTGGCCACCAAATTGCACGATGACGCCGTGCAGGGTGCCGTTGTCCTGTTCAACGCGTAGGATTTCCATAACGTGTTCGAAGGTCAGCGGCTCAAAATAGAGGCGATCCGAGGTGTCGTAGTCTGTGGATACGGTTTCGGGGTTGCAGTTGACCATGATCGTCTCATAGCCCGCATCCGTGAGCGCGTAGCAGGCGTGGCAGCAGCAATAGTCGAACTCGATCCCTTGCCCAATCCGGTTAGGGCCACCGCCAAGGATAACGACCTTTTTGCGATCCGAGGGACGCGCTTCGCATTCAACCTCGCCCATCATCGGAGCTTCGTAGGTGGAATACATATAAGGTGTCTGGGCTTCAAATTCTGCCGCGCAGGTGTCGATGCGTTTGAAACAGGCCACAACGCCAAGGTTTTGGCGGGCTTTGCGCACGTTCGTTTCGTCGCGACCGGTCAGATGCCCAAGGCGGGCGTCGGTGAACCCCATCATTTTGAGCGCACGCAGGCCGTCTTCGGTGACGGGCAGGCCGTTTTTGATCACTTCGGCTTCGGCGTCGACGATTTCGCGGATGCGGTCGAGGAACCATGGATCAAATTTGGTGACGGCAAAGATTTCATCGTTGGTCAGCCCGTGGCGCATGGCTTGCGCGATGGTGCGCATGCGGTCGGGGGTGACTTGCGCGATGGCGTTTGTCACGGCGGCCTTGTCCGGTGCGCCGGGGATGTCGATGTCGTCAAAGCCGGTCAGGCCCGATTCCATGGAGGCCAAGGCCTTTTGCAAGGATTCGTGGATGGTGCGGCCGATGGCCATCGCTTCGCCCACAGATTTCATGGCCGTTGTCAGATAGGGTTCGGAGCCGGGGAATTTCTCAAATGCGAATTTCGGGATCTTGGTGACAACGTAGTCGATTGTCGGCTCAAAAGACGCAGGTGTAACGCCAGTGATGTCGTTGTCCAATTCGTCCAGCGTGTAGCCAACAGCCAGCTTTGCGGCGATCTTGGCGATGGGGAAACCCGTTGCCTTGGACGCCAGCGCAGAGGACCGCGACACGCGGGGGTTCATTTCGATCACAACCATACGCCCGTCAGCAGGGTTCACGGACCACTGCACATTCGATCCGCCGGTTTCCACGCCAATTTCGCGCAGAACAGCGATCGAGTGGTTGCGCATGATTTGGTATTCTTTGTCGGTGAGGGTCAACGCTGGGGCCACGGTGATAGAATCACCTGTGTGCACCCCCATGGGGTCCACATTCTCGATAGAGCAGACGATGATGGCGTTGTCGGCGGTGTCGCGCACGACTTCCATTTCGAACTCTTTCCAGCCGATCAGGGATTCGTCGACAAGGATCTGGCCCACGGGTGACGCATCCATGCCAGACCGGCAGAAGTGTTCATAATCGTCGCGGTTGTAGGCAATGCCGCCGCCGGTACCGCCCATGGTAAAGGCGGGGCGGATGATGGCCGGCAAACCCACTTCTTCCAAAACGTCAACGGCAAGCTGAACACCGGCAACAAGGTCCTTTTTGCCGTCCGCATCTTTAGGGGCCGTAACAATGGCCGCACGCGGGTTTTCGATGCCAAGGCGGTCCATGGCTTCGCGGAACAGCTTGCGATCTTCTGCCATTTCAATGGCTTCGCGTTTTGCGCCGATCATTTCGACGTTGTATTTGTCCAGAACGCCCATTTCTTCAAGGGCGAGGGACGTGTTCAAACCGGTCTGCCCGCCCATGGTGGGCAGCAGCGCGTCGGGGCGTTCTTTTTCGATGATCTTGGCGACGACTTCGGGCGTGATCGGCTCAATGTAGGTGGCGTCCGCCATGCCGGGGTCAGTCATGATCGTCGCGGGGTTCGAGTTGACCAGAATGATCCGATACCCTTCTTCGCGCAACGCCTTGCAGGCCTGTGCGCCGGAGTAGTCAAATTCGCAGGCCTGTCCGATGACAATAGGACCTGCACCAATGATCATGATCGACTTGATGTCGGTTCTCTTTGGCATGGTTCTGGACCCCCGATGATGTGCAAATTGTCGTGGGTTATAGGCATGGAGCGCCTAGGTGCAAGAGGTGAATCGCCTCAATCTGATTTAGGCGTTTTGCACCGCATCGAGGTACGTCCGCACGGCCGCTTCGAAGGCGCGGGGTTGTTCGGCATGCAACCAATGCCCTGCGTCCGGTATTTTGGCAAAACGCGCTTTTGGGAACAACAATTTAATGTGGTTGCGGTCTTCGCGTTTGACATAGTCCGATGTTGCCCCGCTCAGAAACAATGTCGGCTGCTCGCAGGTGGATTGAAGCGAGGGAAAGGACATGATTTTGGGCATTTCGGCTTCAAGCACGTCCAGGTTCAGCTTCCACCGTTTTGCCTTCACATCCAGCGATTGCAACAAAAAGGGCTGTACGGCGGGATCGACGCCCGCTGTCGCCAGTTGCGCCCCCGCATCAGAGCGGCGCGTGATCGCTGTCAGATCAACAGATTTCATGGCCAGTATATTAGGCAATTGGGAATGGGTGTAGCTGACAGGGGCGATATCGGCCACGATCAGACTGCGCAGCAGTTCGGGCTGGGTCAGCGCCAGGGTCATTGCCGTTTTGCCACCCATAGAGTGCCCCAACAGATCAACGGGGCCGCCGATATGTTCAATCACGCCGGCCAGGTCCTGAGCCATATCTTCATAGCTGTTGGTTGGAAAATGCGGGCTGTCACCGTGATTGCGCATGTCTACTGTAATCACGCGGCGCGTATCAGACAGACGTTTCGAAATGACACCCCAATTGCGGGCAGATCCGTACAGCCCGTGGGCGATCAGAAGGGCGGGCGCCGAGGCTGAGTCGGTGCCAATGTCGATGAAATTGAGCATGTCATCTGGTTATCGGATTGTGTGCGATTGTGCCAGCCGTGCAGGGGTTGTAATACAAGGTTATGACAACGGCAGAAGATATCAGCGATATGGCAGAACGCTTGCGGGCGATGCTTGCGCAGAAGTTCCGCTTCAAGGCGCGGGATTTTCCGCGTGCCTTGTCGAAGGCAGGGCGCCGTTTGCCGCGCAAATTGCATGTTCAGGCGCAGATTATTGTAGAAGCGCAGAAACTTGGTGGAAATCCGAAGCTGATGCGGCGTGTTGATATGGATGCTGTATCACACGCCCATGATGCAATTTCTGCCTATTTGGCAAAGATTGATCCTGAAGACGTAAGGCGCGGTCGGCGTTTGGCGTTGTTGGGGGATATTGCAGCCAAGCTTCTTATAATTGTTGCGGCATTTGTTGTTTGGCTGTGGTGGACAGGCAAGCTATAGGGTGAACCCTGTTCAAGTTTTATGAGGCTTCACATGGCGGGCAAGGTTCAAGAGCGCAAAGAAAAGCTGCGTGTCACATTGATAGATGTGGCGCAGAACCAGATTGTATCTGGTGGGTTGGCATCTTTGAAAGCACGTGACATTGCGCGACAGGCGGAGTGTGCTTTGGGTGCCATCTACAATGTATTCGACGATATCAATGCGTTGGTGATGGCGGTGAACGGGCGGACGTTCCATGCGCTGGGCGCGGATGTGACGGCGGCTGTTGAGCAGGCGCAGGGGCAGTCACCCAATGCGCAGTTGATCGCAATGTCCAAAGCCTATCTGGGGTTTGCTGTAGACAATACGCATTTATGGCGGGCGTTGTTTGATTTGGACATGTCTGTCGAAAGTCAGGTACCTGATTGGTATTTGGCTGAACTTGGTCAGCTTTTTGCGCATATTGCGGTGCCTTTGGCGCAGTTGTTTCCGGATTTGCCAGAAGCAGAACTTGATCTGATGGTGCGCGCTTTGTTTTCTTCGGTGCATGGAATTGTGTTGCTGGGGCTGCAAAACCGCATATCGGCTGTGCCGCGCGATCAGATAGAGATGATGATTGCCCAGGTTTTGAACCAAGTCGGGTAGCCGGTTTCAAATTTTTTTGAACATTGTTCACATTTTGTCTTGAACATCGTTCAAAAGTTGCCATATACCAATTCATGAACAGCGTTCACGAAAAGGAAAGCAAATGTTTGGAACTTTGAAAACACTGATGATCGGCGCAAACGCCCGGGCCGAAGAACATGTACGCCAAGTCTATTCGATAGAATTGATCGAACAGAAAATCCGCGAAGCTCAGGACGGTCTCAAATCTGCAAAATACGCATTGGCCGGTCTTATCCAACGCGCCCGTTCCGAAGAGCGACTGATCGCAACGCTGAACACCCGCGTCACTGATTTGATGGCCCGTGCCGGAGAGGCTATGGCGGGGGGACGCGAAGACATGGCCGCCCAAGCCGCCCAAGCCGTTGCAGACATGGAAAACGAAATTGAAGTCCGCCGCGAAACGCTTAGTCGTCTCGAAAGCCGCATTTTGCGTCTGCGTGCTTCGGTTGAAACCGCAAATCGCCGGATCATTGACCTTAAACAAGGTGCGATTGCCGCAAAAGCTGTGAAGCGCGAACACGATGTTCAATCTCGATTGGGGCGCACTTTGACCCAAGACAGCGCCATAGATGAGGCAGATGCACTGATCAAATCCGTTCTGGGTCGTGATGACCCGCTTGAGCAACGCGAGATATTGAATGAAATTGATCAGGACCTGTCCCACGAGGGTGTTGCGGACCGCATGGCCGCCGCGGGTTTTGGCACCGCCAGCAAAACCACAGCAGCAGACGTGCTAAAGCGTTTCAGCACCACATAAATCCCTTCTTTTTACCTGTGCCCGCCCCCAAGCCCCGGCACATCTTCAAAACAATTTAGGAGAACGACAATGTACAATGAAAATTCAGATAACGGCATGATCCTGACCATCAATGTGGCTGGCGTGCTTTTGGCGTACGCTTTGCTGGCGATTTCCTTGTGGATGTCCACGGATGTGCCGCTTTCGACCAAAGGCTACTGGGGCATGGGCATCGTGCTTTTGACCATCAGCTTGATCAACGTTGTGAAATATCGCTTTGACCAGCGATCCAGCGCTGACCGCATTCGTCAAATCGAAGACGCAAAGAACGAACGGTTGTTGGAAGAGTTTGTGAGTGATCCGAAGGCCTAAATCAGACCCGGATGGCGTAACGAGTGTACAGTAACGAGTAAGGCGGGCCGAGGCCCGCCTTTTTTGCATGTGTGGTGCACCAAGGTGCACCTTACATCCCAGTGGATCGCTTGGAAGCCGTCTTAAAGGTTCGGGTACAGCGGGAAGCGGGCGCACATGGCTGCTACTTCTGCTTTGACTTTGGCTTCGACTGCGCCGTTGCCATCTTCGCCGTTCGCCGCCAATCCGTCGACCACCTCGTTGATCCAGTCCGCGATCTGGCGGAACTCGTCTTCTCCGAACCCGCGTGTTGTACCGGCGGGTGATCCAAGCCGGATACCGGATGTGATCGTGGGTTTTTCGTCGTCGAACGGCACGCCATTTTTGTTGCAAGTGATATGCGCACGTCCCAAAGCTTTTTCAGTGGCGTTGCCCTTGACCCCTTTGGGGCGCAGATCCACCAGCATCACATGGGTGTCGGTGCCGTGTGTCACAGTATCCAAGCCACCTTTGATCAGTTGATCCGACATGGCTTGCGCGTTTTTGATCACTTGCTGGATGTAGGTTTTGAATTCGGGGCGCAGTGCTTCCCCGAAGGCCACAGCTTTGGCGGCGATCACATGCATCAAAGGACCACCCTGAATGCCGGGGAAGATCGCAGAGTTGAATTTCTTGGCCAGTGCTTCGTCGTTGGTCACGATCATGCCGCCACGGGGTCCGCGCAGGGTTTTATGCGTGGTGGTTGTTGCGACATGGGCGTGGGGGAAAGGCGACGGATGTTCACCTGCAGCCACAAGCCCGGCAAAGTGGGCCATGTCCACATGCAAGTACGCGCCTACCATGTCGGCGATTTCGCGCATGCGTTTGAAATCGATTTGACGCGGAATGGCAGAGCCGCCTGCAATGATCATTTGCGGTTTGTGCTCTTTGGCGAGCGCCTCAACCTGATCATAGTCCAGAAGGTTGTCTTCGCGGCGTACACCGTATTGCACTGCATTGAACCATTTTCCGGACTGGTTGGGGGCCGCACCGTGTGTCAGGTGGCCACCCGCATCCAAAGACATGCCCAAAATAGTGTCGCCAGGCTTTAGCAAAGCCTGAAAAACGCCCTGGTTGGCTTGGGACCCGGAGTTAGGTTGCACGTTCGCAAAGTCGCAGCCAAACAGCTGTTTGGCGCGTTCAATCGCGAGATTTTCCGCAATATCGACGTATTGGCAGCCACCATAGTAGCGGCGCCCCGGATAGCCTTCTGCGTATTTGTTGGTCATGACAGAGCCTTGCGCTTCCATCACGGCGGCAGAGACAATGTTCTCGGATGCGATCAGTTCAATCTCGTCGCGTTGGCGGCCAAGTTCAGAGGTGATCGAACCGAACAGCTCAGGGTCGCGATCCGCGAGGGATTGTGTGAAAAAACCATCATTATTGTGAGGCGCGTTCATAAGGCAAGCTCCGGTTTGGCTGATTGAATTGTGCTGTTTCGTATCGGAAACAACACATTTCTCAAAGAAGGTAAAGCGACGCTGCGCGGTTAAATTGCGCCAATGCTGGTGGTGCGCGAAATAATGTGTTTCTTTTGGCGCAGAACGGCCGCCATCGGAAACCTGCGGACCTTATGGGAATGGAGCCTGCACAATGAAAATCGCCTTTACGGCCAGCACCACACCTGTGGCGCAAACGGCGCGGGCCGCATTGATTGGCCGGTACGGTGATGTCCCCTTGGAAGAGGCGGATGTGATCGTGGCCTTGGGCGGCGACGGCTTTATGCTGCAAACGCTGCATTTCACCGAAAAGCTGCCGGCGGCCGTCTACGGGATGAACCGTGGCACCATCGGCTTTTTGATGAATGAATACAATGAAAGCAATCTGATTGATCGCCTTCATTCCGCCGAGGTTGCCGCCCTCAACCCGCTGTCTATGGATGCGGTCGACGCAAGCGGCAAAACCCACAAAGCGCTGGCCATCAACGAAGTGTCGCTGCTGCGCGCCAGTGCGCAAGCGGCCAAGCTGCGTATCACTGTGGACGGGCGGTTGCGCATGGAAGAACTGGTGTGTGACGGGGCGCTGGTCGCAACCCCTGCGGGGTCCACGGCCTACAATTATTCCGCGCACGGTCCCGTTTTGCCCATTGGTTCGGATGTTTTGGCATTGACCGCTGTGGCCGCTTTTCGCCCGCGCCGGTGGCGTGGGGCATTGTTGCCCAAAACCGCCACCGTGCGCTTTGATGTGTCAGAGCCGGAAAAACGCCCTGTGATGGCGGAAGCGGATTCGCGATCTTTCAAAAATATTGTGTCCGTTGTGATCCGGTCGAACCCCGCTGTGACACACCGTATTCTGTTTGATCCCGGGCACGGGCTGGAAGAGCGCCTGATCTCAGAGCAATTCAACTGATGGATTTGCGCGATCCCGCCCCCCGCAGTCTGTGCACGGATTGTGGTGTATCGCGCATGAAAGACCCGTCCATGTGTGGGCGGGCATGTCAGTTTATCCAACCTGATTATCCAGCTTTGGAAGCCCAAATTCACGGGCGCGTTCGAGGCATTGGCGACGAGATGTACTTTGGCGCCTTCAAAGCAATGTACAAAGCCCGGATGGCGACCCCCAAGACGGGGGCCCAGTGGACAGGGATCACTACCTCTTTGGCTGCGGATTTGCTGGACAAGGGCAAAGTCGATGCGGTGCTGTGTGTTGTGCCGGACCCCGAAGATGTATGGAAGCCCCGCCCGACATTGATCACAGATGCGCAGAACATGGCGCAGGCCCGCGGTATGCGGATGGGGTACGCGCCGCTGCTTGCCTTGCTGGAAGAGGCGCAGGCGCGGGGGTATTCGCGCCTTTGTGTGGTCGGTATCCCATGCCAGATTTACGCGCTTCGTGCTTTGGAGGCCGATCTTGGGTTTGAACGGATTTATGTGATTGGAACACCGTGTTCTGACAACACCACCACCGAGAACTTCCACAGCTTTTTAGCGCTTTTGGATGAGGATCCGGAAACGATAACTTATCTGGAATTTCGCGCCGATTATAAGGTGGAATTGCGCTATGGCGATGGTCGCGTGCGCCTGATCCCTTTTCTAAGCCTTCCGATCAGCGACCTGCCAAAAGATTTTTTCCCGATGACCTGCAAAACCTGTGTGGACTACACCAACGCGCTGTCTGATGTCACCGTGGGATATATGGGGGGTGAGGGTGATCAATGGGTGATTGTGCGCAACGACCGTGGTGCAGAAATTTTGGGCGGTCTGGGGCGCGACGTCATATTGGGGCCTGTCGGTTCTGCAGGCAAACGCGCCGGGGCTGTGAAGGGTTTCATTGCGAATACGGCGCTGGCCGCAGGCGGGCTGCCTTTGCGGCGTATGCCAAACTGGGTCCGTCCAATTGTCAGCTGGTTGCAACCGCGGTTTGGGCCACGGGGGTTGGAATTCGCACGCGCCCGGCTTGAAATGAAAGCCGCTGAGACGATCTTGCATTTGCGCCGGACCATGCCCGCGAAGATGAAGAATATGGTGCCGCGGCATGTTTGGGACATTGCAAAACCATATGATTTGACACCGGAACCCGGTGAACGCGATCCAAAGGCGGTTGCGCCACGCGATTGATTTCCAAGGGGCTCTGCCCCCAACCGCGAACCGCGGTTTCCCTCGGAATTTTGGGGAAAAAAAGAAGGTCATACATTCCTGACTGTGTGCCGCGCTTATTTCCCGTTATCCTTGGTCGAATTTAAGGGGGTGGTTTTATGGCTTTCTACGGGTCTTTGAAAAATGAAAATGTTTATCCCAGGGGCTGTCAGGTGCCGGGGCAAGCTGGTTGGATTGCGCATCGTCTGTTGCGTTTGCGTGCGATGCTGAATGGTCAGATCACATCAAAACGTCGGCCCAATTCATTGATCATCGGGTCGTGGAACATCCGTCATTTTGATGGTGGGCGAAAACGTCTGCATGAAAGCTATCACTACATTGCGGAAATCATTGACCACTTTGATGTGTGTGCTGTTCAGGAAGTTAAAGATCTTGAAGCTGTGGAAAAGTTGATGCGTCTTCTGGGCCCCAACTGGGATTACTTTGTCAACGACAGCTCGGGCGCGGGGCGCGGCAACCATGAACGCATGGCATTTTTATACAACCGAAACACTGTCCGGTTCCGCAATTTGATTGGTGAGCTGGTGTTGCCTAAAGATGCGCTGCCCAACGACGAACAACTGGCGCGAACACCTTTTTTTGCGGCGTTTCAGGCAGGCTGGTTCAAATTCACTTTGTGTTCTGCCCATATCGTTTTCAAAGAAGAAGACGGGCGTCCGCTGCGCGAAGATGAAATCGGGGCTGTTGCCAGCATTCTGGCAGATCGGGCAAAAGACACCGGTGATGTCCAGATATTTCTAGGGGACATGAACATCGACAAACGCGAGGATGCCAGTTTCAAAGCGTTGACGGACAACGGTTTTGAAGTGCCTGACATCGGGCCCACGTCTTTGGGCGGCACCAAACACTACGATCAGATCGCCTTTGCCGGTCCGTCCCACGTTTCGCACATGCTGGGGCATGGTGTCATCAAGTGGCAAGAGGCCGTGTTTCGTGAAGATGAGGTCGCGGATTATGAACAGGTTGCGATGGATATTCGCGAGACGCCGAACACAGGGAAACCCTATTCCAATTGGGCGCGTGAGTATACCAGTTGGCGGACGCATGAAATGTCGGACCATTTGCCCGTCTGGATCGAGCTGGAAGTCGACTATTCAAACAACTATCTGGCGGGCATCACCGCGCTGGATTAGATGGCAAAACTAAGTGCCGCGCTCATGCTGATGATCAGGGTCGCGCAAAACGCCAGCCAAAGCGTTGTCATGCGAAACGTACGCTGCCGTATGGTTGTTTCATATCGCAAGGCAATCACGCGGTTCTGAACCCGGTGTTGCGCATCGTTTTGAAATAGCTTTGCGTCTTGTTGCATTGGTTGCATTCCTTTCGGCATGCCCGCTCCCTGACTGAGTTTTGAAGCAATTAGGTGAACATCCATTTAATGACGTGCCGGGTTGAGATCGGAACAGGGTTGGGGTATGCGCACAGCCTTTCTAAGCGGGGATGATTGGGCATGGCGCACGACTGGGCAGGTAAAACGCTAGGCATCGACTTTGGCACCTCGAACTCTGCAGCGGGGGTGGCTGTCGCAGGCAAACCCTATTTGATCCCGATAGAACAAGGGGCGCCGACGCTGCCAACATCGGTGTTTTTCGGTGTGGGGGCATCGCAGATGTCCATGGGGTCAGCTGCCAATCGCGCGTTGATCGCGGGCGAAGAAGGTCGGTACATGCGGGCGCTTAAAAGCGTTTTAGGCACATCATTGATGGGTGAAATGCGCATGTTCCTTGGCGAGAAGATGAATTTCTACGATATCATTGGCGCCTTTCTGAGCCAGGTGAAATCCCGTGCGGAAGCGCAATGCCACCAGACCTTTGATTATGCGCTGTCGGGGCGCCCTGTGCGGTTCCATTCGGCGGACGCGGACCGGAATGCGCGTGCAGAGGCGGATCTGGTTGAGTGTTACATGCGAGCGGGTTTCAAGGATCTGCGGTTCTTGGTTGAACCGGAAGCGGCGGCTTTGGCGTCAGGCGTGCCGCGCGGGCCGGGCCTGTCGTTGATTGTGGATATTGGCGGTGGTACTTCGGATTTTTGCGTATTCCGCATGTCAGACGGTATCGAGGTTCTGGCCAATTCGGGTATCCGCATGGGCGGAACGAACTTTGATAAACGCCTTAGTCTGGACCACGTCATGCCGCTGCTCGGTAAAGGGGCTTTGATCCGCAACGAGATGGGTAAAGGCGCAATGGCGACGCCCAATTCGCTGTTTCAAAAGCTGGCAACATGGGAGCAAATTCCGTTCCTGTATGCCGGTGATGTCAAACGTGATGTGGCCAAGATGATGCGTTTGGCGGTTGAGCCAAAGCCGATGGAGCGGTTGTTCGAAGTGCTGGATATGGAGCTTGGCCATGAAGTCGCATTCGCTGTGGAAGCGGGCAAGATCCGGTCCAACGAAGAAGATGCCCAGATCAATCTAAGCATTGTCGAGAAAGGGCTTGGTGCACCATTGACGCAAACCGGAATGCAGACGTCGTTGGCCAAAGAGGTCGCAGACATCAAGCAAGGTGCGTTGGATACATTAACCATGGCAGGGTGTATGCCTGAAGACATCGTGCGCGTTGTGTTTGTCGGTGGCTCAAGCCTGTTGCGCCCGGTGCAAAACGCTTTGGCCGAAGCATGCCCAAAGGCTGAACTGGATTACCGCGACGCCTTTACCGCGGTGGTGGACGGGTTGGCGCTGGGCAGCGCCGACCCGATGCGTTTTGGACGTCAGCCCGCGGCGTAACCGATGGATTGCAGTGCCACTTTGATCTCGTCCAGAATGGCAGGGTCGTCGATGGTCGCGGGCATTTTAAAGGGTGTATTGTCCGCAATATTCACCATGGTGCCGCGCAGGATTTTGCCTGACCGCGTTTTGGGCAACCGGTCGACAACCACTGCCAATTTGAAGGCGGCCACTGGTCCGATCTGATCCCGGACGCGTTTGACACACTCAGCCACAACCTCTGCGTGATCGCGTTTGGATGCGGTGTTCAGGCACAAGAACCCAACGGGCATTTGCCCCTTCAGCTGGTCTGTGACCCCGATCACTGCACATTCGGCAACATCTTTATGACCTGCAAGGACTTCTTCCATGCCGCCTGTGGACAGACGGTGTCCGGCCACGTTGATCACATCATCAGTCCGCGCCATAATATACAGGTAGCCGTCGTCGTCGATCATGCCTGCGTCACCCGTTTCATAGTAGCCGGGGAAGGCGTGCAGGTAGCTTTTCTTGAAACGCTCAGGCGCGTTCCAAAGCGTGGGCAATGTGCCGGGGGGCAATGGAAGTTTCACCACAATTGCGCCCAATTCGCCCGCCGGCAACGGGTGGCCTGCGTCATCCAAAATTTGCACGTCATAGCCGGGCATTGGCACTGTGGGCGATCCGATTTTTACAGGCAAAGCTTCCAATCCGGCGGGATTGCCCGCGATGGTGTAGCCGGTTTCGGTTTGCCACCAGTGGTCATAGACGGGTTTTCCCAGCAATTCCTGTGCCCATTCGATTGTATCGGGGTCCGCGCGTTCTCCTGCAAGGTACAGGGCGCGCAAGCCGGACAGGTCGAAATTGGCTGCCAGTTTGCCTTCGGGATCATCCCGTTTGACGGCACGAATGGCTGTGGGGGCGGTGAAGAAGCTGCGGACGTTGTGTTCGGAAATGACCCGCCAGAACGTGGAGGCATCGGGTGTGCCAACCGGTTTGCCTTCAAACACCACGGTGGTGTTGCCCGCGATCAGGGGGGCGTAGCAGATGTAGCTGTGCCCCACGACCCAGCCCACATCGGATGCCGCCCAAAACACGTCACCGGGATCCACGTCGTAGATGTTCTTCATTGTCCAGTTCAGCGCCACAAGATGGCCTGCGGTCGGACGCACGACCCCTTTCGGTGCGCCTGTCGTGCCGGACGTATAAAGGATGTAGGCAGGGTGGGTGCCTTCGACCGGGACACAAGGCGCGGGGGTGGTGCCTTGCTGGAAATCATACCAATCGACGTCATTTACGCCCAATTCGCATGGGTTTTCTTCACGTTGCAAAATCACAGTAAATTCGGGCGTATGGTCGGCCAATTCAATCGCGCCATCAATCAGGGGTTTGTAAGCCACAACGCGGTTTGGTTCCAGACCGCAGGAGGCGGCAATGATCGCTTTCGGGGTGCAGTCGTCGATACGCACAGCCAGTTCATTGGCAGCAAACCCGCCAAAAACCACCGAATGCACCGCACCGATGCGGGCGCAAGCCAACATGGCTTCCAGCGCTTCGGGCACCATGGGCATGTAGATGATGACGCGGTCGCCTTTGGTGACACCTTTTGCGGCAAGGCCACCTGCAAGGGCTGCGACCCGTGTTTGCAATTCTGCGTAGGTGGTGGTGGATTTGCGGCCCGTGATCGGGCTGTCGTAGATAATGGCTGCTTGGTCTGCGCGCCCGTTTTCAACATGGCGGTCCACAGCATTGTAGCAGGTGTTCACACGCGTATCCGCAAACCACTCATAGATGTGGTCGCCACGATCAAACAGCGCCTGTGTCGGAGCCACATCCCAGTCGATGGCCTCGGCAGCCTTCAGCCAATAACTTTCGGGATCTTGTAAAGACGCTGTATATTCCGCGTGATAACCCATTGTGTTCCTCCTCCACTTAATTCGTGCAGTGTTAAGAGGGGCGCAAGGGCGGAGCAAGCCTGTTGCGCTAACAGGGGCATTTTGGAGTGAAGGAGTTTTCAAACCGCAGGGGTCGGTTTGAAAACTAGTTTAACAACGCAGCACCAAGTGGCCGACGCCTTACCCGTAATGGGCGACAGGGGTGCCTGCGATCGCGGACATGTTCAACAAACCGCGTGCCGTAATCGAAGGGGAAACAATGTGCGCACGATTGCCCATGCCCATCAGGATTGGACCAACCTCAAGCCCGCCCCCTTTCATTTTCAAAATGTTACGCACTCCTGACGCCGCATCCGCGTTGGCAAAAACAAGAACGTTGGCCGCGCCATCCATGCGACCGTCCGGCATGATGCGCTGACGCAATTCGGGGTCCAGTGCGGTGTCGATGTTCATTTCACCTTCATAGCAGAAGTCACGCGGGCTTGCGTCCAGATGGGCGATGGCTTCGCGCATACGGGCACCTGATCCACCCGGCTGGTTGCCAAATTGGGATTGCGTGCACAAGGCGATGCGCGGTTCCAGCCCGAAGCGACGCACGTGGCGGGCCGCACCTTCGACGATTTCTGCAAGCTCGGACGCGGACGGTTCCATGTGCACATGGGTATCGGCGATAAACAGTGGCCCGTCTTCCAGGATCATCATCGACAAGGCACCCACAGGATGCAGCCCTTTGCGCCCTAAAATTTGGGTCAGATAATTCATATGCCAGCGGAATTCGCCAAAAGTGCCACAAATCAGACTGTCGGCTTCGTCGCGTTGCACCATGACTGCGCCAATGGCTGTGGTGTTGGTGCGCATAACGGCGCGGGCCAAATCCGGCGTGACACCCCGGCGCGACATCAGGCTGTGATAGGTGCCCCAATAATCGCGGTAGCGCGGGTCGTTTTCCGGGTTCACCAGATCAACATGTTCGTTCAGTTTAAAGGTCAGCCCTGCGCGTTCGATGCGCTTTTCAATGACGTCGGGACGGCCGATCAGGATGGGGCGCTCGGTGGTTTCTTCCAGCATCGCTTGGGCTGCGCGCAAAACGCGTTCATCTTCGCCTTCTGCAAACACGATGCGGCGCGACTTGGCGCGGGCGGCCTCAAAAACAGGGCGCATCAAAAGGGCTGACTTGAAAACAGAACCGTCCAGTTTTTCTTTGTAGGCTTCCAGGTCGCCGATGGGGCGCTGCGCCACTCCGGTTTCCATTGCGGCCTTCGCGACGGCAGAGCTGACAATGCCCACAAGACGCGGGTCAAAGGGTTTCGGGATCAGGTAATCCGGCCCAAAGGTCAGTTGTTCGCCGCGGTAAGCCGCTGCAGCTTCGGCCGATGTCGTTTCGCGCGCCAGTGCTGCGATCCCTTCGATGCAGGCCAGTTGCATCTCGTCGTTGATGGTTGTTGCGCCAACGTCCAACGCGCCGCGGAAGATGAAAGGAAAGCACAGTACGTTGTTGACTTGGTTGGGGAAATCACTGCGGCCTGTAGCGATAATAGCATCAGGGGCCACGGCACGGGCATCATCGGGCAGGATTTCAGGGGTCGGGTTGGCAAGGGCAAACACGATGGGTTGCGCTGTCATTTGCGCGACGTGTTCCGGTTTGAGAACGCCGGGGCCGGACAGGCCAAGAAACATGTCTGCCCCTGCAATAACGTCATCCAATGTGCGTTTGTCGGTGGCTTGCGCGAATTCCGACTTTGCAGGGTTCATGTCGATTTCGCGCCCCTCGTATACAAGGCCATGAATGTCACACAGCCAGACATTTTCGCGTTTGACGCCAAGCTTGAGCAACATGTTCAGGCATGCGATGCCAGCGGCGCCCCCGCCTGTGGACACGATTTTTATGTCCTCAAATTTTTTGCCCGCAACGTGCAACGCGTTGGTCGCTGCCGCGCCGACCACGATGGCTGTGCCGTGTTGATCGTCATGGAAGACTGGGATGCCCATGCGTTCGCGGCACAGTTTTTCGACGATGAAACAATCGGGGGCTTTGATGTCTTCCAGATTGATCGCGCCAAAAGATGGTTCAAGCGCACAGACGATGTCGGCCAGCTTTTCGGGGTCGGTTTCATCCACCTCAATGTCAAAGCAATCAATGGCGGCGAATTTTTTGAATAAAACCGCCTTGCCTTCCATCACGGGCTTGGAGGCAAGCGCGCCGATGTTGCCCAATCCTAAAACAGCCGTTCCATTGGACACCACCGCAACCAGATTGCCACGTGATGTGTAGCGGGCTGCGTTGGCGGGGTCTTCTTTGATTTCAAGACAGGCTTCTGCCACGCCCGGGGAATAGGCACGTGCCAGATCGCGGCCATTTGCCAAGGGTTTGGTTGCCCTGATCTCAAGCTTCCCGGGGCGCGGAAATTCGTGATAATCCAGTGCGGCTTGGCGTAGATTTGGCGTGTCGCTCATCGGGGTCTCCGGGGTGTTTGGGATTTAGTTTAGTATTAAACTATTTTTGTGGCGGGGCCAACCTACTTTGATTTCAACGCAAAAATCGGTAACGATGGTTGCGTCGGCGCACGCCGTCGCGCAATGTCGGTGCCATGACAATGATACATGCAGAACTGTGTTTGCCCACAACCGACTTGCGCGGTGATATCGCCTTTTTCACCAAGAGTTTGGGGATGCAAATGGATATGATTTATCCGGCAGACGACCCAAGCGTGGCTGTGTTTTCCGGTCACGGTGTGGCTGTTCGTTTGGACGCGGGGCTGACGGCCAGTGCGGGTCGGATGATGATACGAACCGACGATGTTGCCGGTTTCGCAGCGGGTGAGACGCAATTGACCAGTCCGGGCGGCACCGCGGTTGAGATAACAGAATTGCACCCGCCGCTGGTGTTGCCGCAAACTGTGCATTCCTTTGTGGTGCGCCGTTTGGCGGATCAAGCGCCATGGGTGATCGGACGCGCGGGCATGCACTACCGTGATTTGATCCCCGACCGATTGGGCGGCTCTATCATTGCGTCGCATATTCGTATTCCTGATGGAGGTCCGGTGCCGGACATGGTGCACTACCATACGGTCGGTTTTCAGTTAATTTTCTGTTACCGCGGATGGGTGGATCTTGTGTACGAAGACCAAGGTGAACCGTTTCGGTTACATGCCGGCAATTGTGTGATCCAGCCCCCTGAAATCCGTCACCGTGTTTTGTTTGCGTCCGATAACATCGAAGTGATCGAAATTGGTGTGCCCGCCGAACACGTCACAAGCATCGACCATGAGATGGAATTGCCCAACGGTCCGGCCAATCCGACCCGTGTGTTTCAGGGGCAACGGTTTGTGCATCACAAAGCGGAAGATGCCACATGGGCACCGTTTCGTGTTCCGGGACTTCAAAGCCGAGACACTGAAATTGCCGATCATACCCAAGGGGTTGCGGGCGTTCATGTGGTGCGTTTGGCGACGGGCGATGTTCCATGGTCCCACCACGCCAGCGACATTTTGTTCACCTTTGTCATGGAAGGACGCGTGACGCTGGAAGGCGAAGGGCGCGATCCGTACATGTTGGAGCCGGGGGACGCGTTTGTCGTGCCGCCGGGCATGCGCACGCGCCTTGTGGATGCGTCAGACGATCTGGAGCTGCTTGAAGTGTCATTGCCGGGTGTTTTTTCGACGACCGTAGGATAATGGCAAAACCGGTGCAGTCAATTGCCTGACGCCTTGGGGATTTGCGCAATTCAAGCAGGCGTCCTCTTGCAAATCGGATGCCATAGGCACATGAATACGGATCAATGGTTTTGGGCGCACTGGGGGTGAAGATGTCGTTAAGGGAAGCTGCAAAAGCTGTTCGGCTGAACGCACACGCGCCTTATTCGCAATTCAAGGTCGGGGCCGCAATCCGGTCCGCTTCTGGCGCAATTTATGTGGGCTGCAATGTAGAAAACGTGGCCTATCCTGAAGGCACCTGCGCGGAAGCCGGTGCAATCGCTGCGATGGTCGCGGCAGGTGAGACCGCAATATCAGAGGCTTACGTGATCGCAGGGGCTGCGTTGCCCGTGACGCCATGTGGTGGGTGTCGTCAGAAGCTAGCTGAATTCGGGGATGGCGCGGTGCCGGTTACAATGGCAACCACGCAAGGTGTGGAACAGGTCATGACCTTGGCCGAGCTGTTGCCAGGCACCTTTTCCGCGTCGCATATGGAAGAGTAAAACAATGAGTGATTTTTCCGCGCAAAGCGTGATTGCAAAACTGCGTCAACGCCAGACCCCCAACCGCGACGCTATGGCGTGGTTTGCGCAGGGCTTGGCGGATGGAACGGTCAGTGATGCACAGGCTGGTGCCTTTGCTATGGCGGTCTGCTTGAACGGTTTGGGCGATGTGGGGCGTGTTGCCTTGACGATGGCAATGCGCGACAGCGGCGATGTGTTGTCTTGGGATCTGAATGGTCCAGTTTTGGACAAGCATTCCACAGGCGGCGTGGGCGATTGCGTCAGCTTGGTTCTGGCGCCTGCTTTGGCAGCTTGTGGTGCATTTGTGCCGATGATTTCTGGCCGCGGTTTGGGCCACACCGGCGGTACACTGGACAAGCTTGAGGCCATCCCCGGCCTCAGCACCCAACTGTCTGAACGACGTTTTCGTGAAACTGTCACCAAAGCCGGCTGCGCCATTGTCGGTGCCACTGCTGATATCGCCCCGGCCGACAAACGGCTTTATGCTGTGCGCGATGTGACAGCCACCGTTGAAAGCATGGATTTGATCACGGCATCGATCTTGTCCAAAAAACTGGCGGCTGGGCTGGATGGTCTGGTTTTGGACGTCAAGACGGGGTCAGGTGCCTTTATGAAGGACATCGGGCAGGCCCGCGAGTTGGCCGAAGCTCTGACCAAAACAGCGAATGCCGCGGGCTGTCGAACAACCGCCATCATCAGCGATATGAGCCAACCTTTGGTGCCCTCATTGGGCAATGCCTTGGAGGTTGCGGAAATTATGCGCATCTTGACCTGCGGCAAAGGGCAGGGGCCAATTGTGGATGTTTGTGCGGCTTTGGGTGGGGTTTTGCTGGCCAATGCCAAGCTGGCCCGCGACGTGCAATCTGGTGCAGAGGCTATTGTCGTGGCCATTCGGGATGGTCGTGCCGCTGAACGGTTCGGCCAAATGGTGGCCTCTATGGGAGGACCCGTGCAGTTCACTGAAAATTGGGCGCGTTTCCTGCCTGAAGCCACAGTGATCCGCGAAGTCACCGCCAAACAAAACGGATATGTGAGCGGGATGGACGCTGAAGGTTTGGGCCACGCTGTTGTGGCCTTGGGGGGCGGTCGCCGAGTGGAAACCGACAAGGTCAACTGGGCCGTCGGGTTTTCGGATGTCATTCGCTTGGGCGCAAAAGTGACACGCGGGCAACCTTTGGGCGTGGTCCACGCAGGCCGTTCGGATCAAGCGGATGCCGCCGAACATGCGTTGCGCAAAGCGATCGAAATAGGGCCGAAACCTGCAGTCGTTCCCGAACTGATCCAAGAGCGTATCGGCTGATGGCACGCGCGTTTCTGGTGGTGATCGATTCCGTTGGTATCGGTGGTGCGCCTGACGCGGGTGCATTTTTTAATGGCGATCTGCCGGACACAGGCGCGAACACCGTGGGCCATATCGCGCAAGACTGTGCGCAAGGTGATGCCGATGTGGGGCGTAGCGGTCCTTTGCACGTGCCTTGTCTGGATGCTTTAGGTTTAGGAGCAGCCGTGACCTTGGCATCCGGTTTGTCCGCATCTGGGTTGGGCTGCAAGCCGGTTGGGGCGTGGGGCGCTGCCACGGAGACATCAAATGGCAAAGACACGCCATCGGGGCATTGGGAACTGGCCGGATTGCCTGTGCCTTGGGATTGGCATTACTTTCCGGACACATCCCCGGCGTTTCCGCATCATGTCACGCAGGCTGTGTGCGACATCGCTGGCGTAGATGGCATTTTGTGCAACGCGCATGGGTCAGGCACGCGAGTTCTGGAGCAATATGGCGCGGCCCACATTCAAAGCGGACAGCCGATTTGCTACACCAGTGCAGATAGCGTGTTCCAAATTGCGGCGCATGAAGACCATTTCGGGTTGGACCGGCTGTTGGATCTTTGCGCCCGCGTGGCCCCTGTGTTGCACGAAATGAAAGTGGGCCGTGTGATTGCGCGGCCTTTTGTAGGGCAAGCCGGTGCGTTCGAGCGTACTCAGAATCGGCGTGACTTTGCGATTGTGCCGCCAGGTCCCATTTTGACCAATCGGGTTCAGAACGCCGGTCATAAAGTGTACGGCGTCGGCAAGGTCGGTGACATTTTTTCGATGCAGGGTTTTGATGAGGTGCGCAAAGGCAGTGACGCAACCCTGATGCAGCATTTGACTGATCTGGTTGGCGAGGCGTGTGATGGCAGTTTGACCTTTGCCAATTTCGTTGAATTCGACAGTTTGTTTGGGCATCGCCGTGATGTTGCGGGTTACGCCCGCCATCTTGAATGGTTTGATTTGGCCCTTGGGCAGCTTTTGCCCAAGTTGCGGCCAGATGACATTTTGATTGTGACAGCTGACCATGGCAACGACCCAACTTGGCCGGGAACAGATCACACCCGCGAACGCGTGCCGGTTCTGGTGCATGGTTTCGGACCGCGTGAATTGGGCCATATAGGCTTTGTTGATGTGGCGGATCTGGTCGCGGATCATTTGGGTGTTGCCTGAATGAGCGCCTGATAGGCGCACACCAAAAATTAAATGGGGGCGTTGCCCCCAACCCCCAGGATATTTGTCGCGAAAAGAAGAAGTATGGAAGTGTCTTGTGTGTCGCGCGGCGACTTGGCACAACGGCTTTGCATAAGGAGCCAAACCATGTCTGACCATCTTACCGTTGTCGATCACCCGCTTGTTCAACACAAGTTGACGATTATGCGCGACAAGCAAACCCCGACTGCTGTGTTTCGCCAGTTGCTGCGTGAGATTTCGCAGCTTTTGGCCTACGAAGTGACACGTGGATTGCCCATGACAACCAAGCGTATCGACACACCGATGCAGGCCATGGACGCGCCGACTTTAGATGGTAAAAAACTGGCTTTGATTTCGATATTGCGTGCGGGTAACGGTTTGCTCGATGGTGTCCTTGAGCTTATTCCGTCAGCACGCGTTGGCTTTGTTGGTTTGTACCGCGACGAAGAAACCCTGCAACCTGTGCAGTATTATTTTAAGGTTCCCGATGCGATGGAGGACCGTTTGGTGATTGCCGTTGACCCAATGCTGGCGACGGGAAACAGTTCTGTCGCAGCCATAGACCTTTTGAAACAGTCTGGTGCCACCAACATCCGGTTCTTGTGCCTTCTTGCAGCCCCTGAAGGCATTGCCCGTATGAAAGAGGCACATCCCGACGTCCCGATTGTCACAGCCGCGGTGGATGAGCGTTTGAATGACGTGGGCTACATCGTGCCGGGGTTGGGGGACGCCGGCGATCGGATGTTTGGCACCAAGTAAACTGTGCGAAAACCGCTATCACTGCCTCTATGTCCCTAGACTCGCGGGTGGAACTGGGGCATTTTGCTGCCATATCTTGTGGGGGCGCAGATGAAACTTACCAGAATTATAGCGACGACTGCCATTGTCGCGGCCATGATGGCCCAAGCCGGACATTCGCAAAGCTTGCGTAATGCAGATGAGCCAGCGGAGTTTCCGCCGGCCAGCTACAAAGGCACGCAATATGTCGACAGCCGTGGGTGCGTCTATATTCGCGCGGGTATCAGCGGCAACGTGTCGTGGGTTCCGCGTGTGTCGCGTGACCGCAAACAGCTTTGTGGGCAAAACCCGACATCTGTGCGTCGTACGGCCGCGGCCTCTGCACCGGCTGTAAAGCCACCGGTTCAGATCACTCTTGATCCGCCGAAAACTCAAGCTGCTGCACCTGCTTTGAAAAAACCGGTCCCGAAGAAAACGGCCCGCGTTCAAGCGCCTGCGAAAACCGTTAAGGTGGCCCGCGTTAAAAAGCGTGTCAAAACGACTGCGCCTAAGCCCGTCGTGCGTCGGGTTCAGCAGCGTGCACCGGTTGTTGTGGCCCAAGTCGCACCACCAAAGCCTGTTGTCGCGCCAAAGCCGGCACCTGTGCGCCGCACTGTACCGGCTGCTGTGCAACGTGGTGGCAATTGCGGTGTGACATCGCTTAGTCGCAAATACATCAATTCCAGCAGCAAACTGCCTGTGCGCTGTGGCCCGCAAGCTGGTCGTATCGTCGGTGTGCAGGGGGGGCAAAACGCTGCTGCTGTTGTGACCCGTCGTGCGGGTGTGGTCAGCCAACCTGCGCAACCGCGTCGTATCACATCTGTGCCTCAGGGGATCGCGACTGGTGGAACAGTGAACAGTGGCACACGCATCGTGCCGCGTCATGTCCATGTGCAGCGTCAAAACACCCAAAAGACGTCCGTTCCAAACGGGTATCGCACCGTATGGGAAGATGATCGATTGAACCCCAAACGCGCGGAACAAACTGTCGGTGGTGTTTTGGCAACGAACTACCTGTGGACGAACACGGTACCGCGCCGTCTGATCAACGCGAACACGCGCCGGGATGTCACGGGTTCCGTGCCACTGATCTACCCTTACACCGATATGGCGACACAACAACGTGAATTGGGTACGGTATCTATTGTGCGTCGGGATGGGCAAGTTCTGAAGCGGATCGTGCGCAACAAACAATCCTCGCGTACGCCTATTGCACGTCAACCTGTTGTGTCGACCCGGTCCGCGCCAGTTGCAAAGCCGAAGGCCGCCGCACAGGCTGGTCGTTACGTTCAGGTTGGGACATTCGGCCAGGCAGGCAATGCACAAGCGACGGCGCAGCGGCTGAAAGCCATGGGTCTGCCCGTGCGCGTTGGGAAATTCACACGTGGCAGCAAAACCTATCGTCTTGTGTTGGCAGGGCCGTTTTCCCGTGATGCGTCGCGGGCATTGGCCCAAGTGCGCAGTGCGGGCTATACGGATGCATTCTTGCGCAAGTAACGGGTCACTTCGGGGCAAAAATTAGAAAGCACGGTTGCTTTGCGGCCGTGCTTTTTTCGTGCGTTGGATAAGGGATCAACTGCCGCAGATGGCTTGTAGGCGCAGCCAGTCTGCATCGCGCAGCAATGGCTTAGGGTCCGCATTGCGCATCGGGTCTGCTTCTATCAGCGGCAGTGTTTCTTCACCGGTGATGTCGCGTGCATAGGCATAAGGAGAGCTGCGAATTTCAGCGGATGCAAAAGCGGCCAGCAGGGCCACGTCGTCCACGGGGGGGCGCGGTGCTTGCAATATGCGTTCGGCGTGTGCGTCTAATGTCGTGGATGGTAGATTGCCGGTGGTCAGCAAGCTGATGCTGGCGCGCATACCTGCCTGAGACAAAAGGGTTTCCAGCGGATCATGTGTCTGGATGCGTAGGGTTTCTGCCAAAATGTAGCCAGCCGCCACGTCGGGTTCTTCAAAACCTTCGACGAGACCGCGATGCAAAAGGATTTTTCCGCCAGGCAATGACAGGCTGTCGCTTAGCCCGCTGCGCAAGATCACCAAGTTCTCGGTGTTCGTTCGTAAGGCCAGCGTTTTTAAACCTGGGGCTGCCCCTGCGGACCTGCAGGGCTGTCCTGTCACCCGCTGGATACGGCGCAACAAATCTTCGCCGATCTGGGCGCGTATGACCGTAGGCACCACGTCCAGTGCGTGTTGTGTCAAAGCACCGGGCAGCCACAGGGTAACACCCGCAACCACGGCTGAAACCGACAGCGCAGCCCCCAGCCAGCGCAAGCGTCCGGGGCGGGGTCGGGCCTTGGCCACTGCACGGCGCAGCTGATCTATGGCATCGATCATATCGGCTTCGTCTGCGGCCAAATCCAAAGTTTCGCCGGGGTCTCCGTCGGGATGGAATGTAGCAGGTGCATTGCCAGTGGTGCTGCGTTCCACCGCGGCCAAAGACCAATGCGTGATGGCCTTGTCTGTGAGATCCTTGATGACGAGGGTCGCGTTCCCGATGGACACCACGACTTCGCGTCGCTGGTCCTGCGGCGTGGCCCGCCACAGCCCTGTGGCTTCCAAACGGTCATATTTGGTCAGGGCGGTCATCGTCTGCTCAGTTTTTGCTGTTGTTGAGCACGCAGCCTAACACCTGTTGTGGCATCTATCAAAGTGTCCGCGCGTGATTGCGCAATTCAAATTTCTGGATTTTGCCCGTCGAGGTCTTGGGAAGCTCTTGAAAGATGACCAGTTTTGGCGCCTTGAACCCAGCCAAGGTCTCGCGGGCGAAAGCGATCATTTGTGCGGCGTCGCCCGTGCATCCCTCTTTCAGTTCAACAAAAGCGCAGGGCACTTCACCCCATTTGTCGTCGGGTTTTGCGACAACAGCGGCCAATGACACGTCAGGATGGGCCATTAAAACAGCTTCCACTTCTACAGAGCTGATGTTTTCGCCGCCCGAGATGATGATGTCTTTCGCGCGGTCCGCGATCTGGATGTAGCCGTCTGGATGCTGGATCGCGAGGTCTTCGGAATGGAAGTACCCCCCCTGAAATGCCTTGGCTGTGGCGTCCGGGTTTTTGAGGTAGCCTTTCATGACTGAATTTCCCCGCATCACGATTTCGCCTTGATGGGTACTGTCCATCCTGACCTGACCCATGGCTTCATCCACTACGGTGATATGCTCCATCATCGGCATGGCAACACCTTGGCGGGCCTTTATGGCGGCTTTGTCGGACTGTTCCAATGCGTCCCATTCTTCGGATTTCCAGACACATTCGGTGACGTGACCGTAGGTTTCTGTCAGCCCGTAGACTTGGGTGACGTTAAAGCCCAGCGCCTCGATCTTGCCCAATGTGGCCGGGGCGGGGGGGGCACCTGCTGTGAAAACTTCGACTTGGTGGTGGAACTCGCGTCGTTCTGCTTCATCTGCGTTGACGATCATATTCAACACAATGGGGGCCCCGCCAAAATGGGTGACGCCTTCGTCGGCGATGGCTGCGTAAATAGCATCAGCGCTGATGTCGCGGCAGCATACCAAAGTGCCACCGATCAAGGGCATCATCCATGTGTGGTTCCAGCCGTTGCAATGAAACAAGGGTACGATGGCCATAAAGACCGGATGCAAGACCATGCGCCATGAAATGACGGTGCCCATTGTCATCATATATGCGCCGCGGTGGTGATACACGACGCCTTTGGGGCGCCCCGTTGTGCCGGAAGTATAGTTCAGGGCAAGGCTTTCCCATTCATCTTCGGGCATGATCCATGCAAAGTTCGGATCGGCCAGCGTCAGGATGTCTTCGTAAACCGGATGGCGTCCCGAAGCGGGCCAGCCGTTGGCAGCGTCCGCAACCTCGATCAGAATCGGGGCGTTCCCGACCATTTGTGCGACGGCGGCTTCTGCCAATGGCATGAATTGCGGGTCAGCCAAAACAACTTTGGCTTCGCCGTGGTCGAAAATATACGCAACGGTATCGACATCAAGGCGGGTGTTGATCGTGTTCAGGACCGCGCCACAGGCGGGCACTCCGAAATGGGCTTCGGCCTGCGCGGGAAGATTGGGAATAAGGGTTGCCACGACGTCGCCCGGGGTGACGCCCATCGATACCAAAGCAGAGGCCAGACGCGTGCAACGGTCATAATACTGTGCATATGTGACACGGTGATCGCCATAAATCACAGCGGGGCGTCCGGCAAAAACATGTGCAGCGCGCCGCAAATGCGACAAAGGCGTCAGCGGCACATAATTGGCGGCACATTTGTCCAAGCCACTTTCATCGTTCATCCAGCCCATTTGCGATCTCCCCTTCGCGTTGATCTTACTTGAATTGCCAAAAAAAGAGGATATTGCAAGTGGGTCTTACCCCAAATGAAAGAGACTGCCTTGTCTGCGGCCGCTTCCCCAACCAAACCGCTTGCTGCCGCCGGCTGCATGATCGGCGCTATGGCGTTGTTGGGGTTCGTTGATAACTACGTTGCAACCATCGCTTTGGAAATTTCGGTTTGGCAGTTCTTGTCGGTGCGGGCCGTGATGGCTGTGTCGTTGATTGCGGTGCTTTCGATGTTGGGTTTGGGCACGATCTGGCCGCAACGGTTGTGGGCGGTCGGCTTGCGATCTGTGTTGGTTGCAGTGGGTATGTTGCTTTATTTCGGGTCGCTTGCGTTTATGCCGATCGCGCAGTCCTTGGCAGGGTTGTTTACTGCGCCGATCTTTGTCCTGCTTCTGACGGTTGTGGTGCTGAAACAAACCATCGGACCTTGGCGCGTGTTGGCTGTGGTCGTTGGGTTTTCGGGGATTTTACTGGTGCTGGGTGTACAGCAGGGGGCCCCGGGGTGGATCATGCTGATGCCGGTGGCTGGCGGGTTCTTTTATGCCATAGGGTCTTTGGTGACGCGTATTTTGTGCGCTGAAGAAAGCACATTGTCTATGTTGGCGGGGATAATGACGTCGCAAGGTGTCATTGGTGTATGCGTTTTGATCGGGTTGGCGATTATCGACCCTGCCGTTCCGGAAGGGGCCCAAGGCTTTTTATTGCGGGGATGGGTTTGGCCAATTCCCTCGGTATTTCCCTTTATCGTGCTGCAAGCTGTTGTTTCGGTGGCCGGTGTATTTTTGCTGATCCGCGCATATCAGTGGGGTGAGGCCAGCCAGGTTTCTGTGTTGGAATATTCAATCATGATCTTCGGGCCGTTCTTTGGGTGGGCCTTGATGGGGCAGGTGATCACACGGTTGATGATTGTAGGCATTGTTTTGATTATGGTGGCGGGTGGCATCATCGCCGTGCGGTCCAAATAGGCGGGTCGTTCGTATTTTGACCTGTTGACCGTTCAAAGCACTTGGGGCTGGCTGTGGCTGCTATAGACTGTGTCTTATGATCATTTCTTATGGCCGAAAATATGTGTTTGTTCACGCCCCCAAAACGGGGGGGACTTCGATGGCTTTGGCCTTGGAAGACCGGGCAATGAAAGACGACATTATGTTGGGTGACACGCCAAAGGCATTAAAGCGCCGGCGCAAGTTGACCCATGTGAAAACGCGAGGCCGCCTTTGGAAACACGCGACTTTAGCGGATGTGGATGGGCTTTTGCCACTGAGCGATATCGACGGGATGTTCGTTTTCACAATGGTCAGAAATCCGTGGGATCGTATGGTAAGCTACTACCACTGGCTTCGCGATCAGCGCTTTGATCACCCTGCGGTGTCTTTAGCGGGGCAGGTTGATTTCAAGAACTTTGCGCAATCGGATTTGATTGCGGCGTCAATGGCTGCAAACCCTGCGCATCGCTATGTCACGGATATCACGGGAACAGATCGGTGTAGCCTCTACATCAGGTTGGAACATTTCGTGCAAGATGCACGCCCCTTAATGGATCATTTGGGATTTGACTTTGAACTGCCGCGCCAAAACACGTCGCAAAGGTCTGTTCACTACCAGGACTACTATGATGATGCGACGCGAAGGGCCGTGGCAGGTGCTTGTGCAGATGACATCGAACAATTCGGATATCGTTTTGATCAATGACAATCAGCTGCTGATCCTAGGATGCTTCTTTCTGGGCAATACCCGCCAGCAAATTGTGCAAATCCGTGAGGGGGAGAGGTGTGCCAAAGTAAAACCCTTGCACATAGGCACATCCCGCATCTTCCAAAAAAACCAACTCTTCTTCGACTTCCGTGCCCTCGGCAAGTACCGGAATTTGTAAAGCATCCCCGATCAGCATTGTGGCTTTGGCAATCGCTGCGCGTTTTGGGTTGATGTGGATTTCCTGCACAAAACTTCTGTCCATTTTGATTTTGTCGAATGGAAAAGATTGCAGGGTATTCAGAGATGAATACCCGGTTCCGAAATCGTCCATCGCGATCCGTAGCCCCATTGCTTTCAACCTATGCATCACACGCAATGTGTGGTTTTCGTCGTCGATGATGCTGGCTTCGGTTACTTCCAATTCCAGTCGTTCGGGTGCCAGTCGTGTTTCGAACAAAATGTCCGAAACGCTTTCAATGAACGAGGGTTGTACCAGTTGTTGGGGTGCCACATTTACAGCAATCGACAAAGGAATAGGCCATTGCACAGCTTCTTCGCAGGCGGTGCGCAATACCCACAGCCCAATATCGCGGATCAACCCGGTTTCTTCGGCAATTGGAATGAATTCCGCAGGCGACACCCTTCCGCGGGTTGGATGGTTCCAACGCAATAGCACTTCGAACCCGACCAGGTCGCGCGAGGGCAGTTCATTTTGTTTTTGATACACCAGTTCCAGTTCCCCGCGGGCGGCGGCCTGGCGTAGGTCCGTTTGGATTTCGAGCCGTGCGCGTGATTGTTTTTGCATGTCGGCGTCAAAAATCTGCACGTCCACGTCGGGGTTTGCCTTGGCATAAAACATCGCAATGCCGGAGTTCTGCAAAAGAGTGTCCATATCGCGCCCGTCTTGTAAACTAGAGGATACGCCCATGGAGGCTGTCACAAGAATGGGATTGTCGCCTACGTTCAACGGTTCTTTCAAATAGGCCGATATGCGGTCCGCCATTGAGGTGACTTGACCCATTCGGCGGAAACCACGCGATACTATGACGAATTCATCGCCGCCTGCACGAAACAATGTGTCTTCATGCTGTAGCTCTTCGCCGATGCGTTGGGCAATTTTCGACAAAACTATGTCGCCGGATGCTCTGCCGTATAGTTCGTTGATATGCTTAAATGCGTCGATGTTCACTGTGAACACAGCGACATGGTCCGTGAGGTCGCCTTTCAGCGCTGTTGTCCATTTTTCCAAGGCGACATGCAAAGCATGACGGTTTGGCAAATTTGTCAAAATGTCTTTCATCGCGGCAGATTGCATCTGCTGGTTCGCATGTTGCGACAGACCCTGTTCGATATTGAGGGCCGCATACCCCATGACAAAGACAAAAAGCGCAACCAGAATGACGATCAGCCCCAGAATATGATCAGAAAACACTTGATCCGGAACTTCATAAAGCGGGCTTAGTGATATGGAAAACGAGCCCATGCCGACAAAGTGCATGGTGCAGATACCCAACACCATCGCGGTGATACCTCCGGCCGTGCAATAACGCGTCCAAGGGTAGGCGATACGGTGATAGGCGATCGCGCCAAAGCCTGCGCCCAGGCATATGGACACAAAAACGGTTGTGGCATGCCAGTCCAATGTACCAGGCAGCATATAGGCTGACATTCCGACGTAGTGCATGGCGCTGACAGTGGTGCCGAACATGATGCCTGCAAAAACAAACCGCGTTCGTGTTTTCATGTATGCCATTGTGAAATTTGCACCCAGGGCGCCAAGTACCGAGATCACCAGAGAAACCGCTGTCAAAACCGGTTCAAATGCGTGGGGAAGGCCCGGGTCGTAGGCGAGCATGGCGATGAAGTGTGTGGCCCAGATCGTAGCTCCGGTCATTGCACCTGCCAAGGCGACCTGAATGGTTTTGATTTTGTGTTTCACAATCAGAACGCGGCGCAAAAGCGTGACCGATAGTGAGGAGCCGACCACACACACCATGGCCGCCACAGCGACAAGCCAGAAAGAGTGTTCTTGTGTCAGACATTCGATAACGCGGTACATGCACCAGCCCGAAGAATTAAACAGATGCTGATCGTGATAGGGGTAAGAGGTAAATGAACGGTTCAGACCGTCAAACCTTTGCGCAAATTCGGTGTACAACAAAGCAAAGTCTTCAGGGGAAGTGGGTGCGTTTTCCACTTTGGGTCGTGGAAAAGCAGACAATTTGTTTCAAATTGATGATCAATAATAGGCGCCTCTAATGAACTGTTCTGGAATGTCGAAACAATGCCCCAATTCGGCCCAATTGCCGACCCATCGGCGTCACGCGAATCGCAACATCTGTCCTCACTGCTTCACATGCGCCGCTGCTGCAAACTTAGGCGCTTTATACCATGGGGATGGACACAATGTTTGGATGGAAAAACAAAGCCAACGGAATGCCACAGCGGATGGTCGAAAAGACCGGCGCATATGATGGCGGTATCTACAACGCCACAACGCACGGATTGCTGAGCGGAACACGCGTCGCCTCCAATCTTGGCTGGCGATCCGTCGATGCCATCGAAATCGGTGATTCAGTTTTGACATTTGATCATGGCATGCAACAGGTGACTGACATTCGTCGCAGCACCTTGTGGGTGGATGCAACAGCGGTTCCAACACACATGTGGCCTGTGTTCGTGCCTGCGGGCGCACTTGGGAACCGCGTTGACATGACCGTTTTGCCAGAGCAGGGCATCTTGATCGAAAGCGAAGCGGCGGTTGACCAGCACGGCGACCCATTTGCAGTTGTGCCTGCCAACGCATTGACTGGTGTGCGCGGCGTAAAGCGCCAACCCCCGGTGCAACGACTGGAAGTTATTACACTTTTCTTTGCCGCGGAACAGGTCATCTACACGGAAGGGTCATTGTTGTGCCACTGCACCCGCGCCCATCTTTCGTTGACTGACATGGTGTCAGGGCTGGAGCAGCCCTATGACGTTCTGTCTGGAACAGATGCGTCTTTTCTAGCGGAATGTATCGTCGTTGAGGACCATTTCGCCGCTCATGAATTTGGCATTGCCTGCTGATCCCCATTTGACCAAGCGCCGAATAATTGGCGTCATGGTCATCCCTTCTCTGCATCCGGCCACCGGTCAGACCGGGCTCCACCCCCAATGCTGGAGTGGGTCGGATGCAGGGACAAAATGCGTGTAAAGCACGAAGATAAAACCGTTTATTTGCTTTTTGCCAAACCTCCAATCTTGTGATGGGATTCCAATCAACTGACATGATTGCCACTGATACTTCGACGTTCGGTGCAGGCCTTTCAGAACTGGCGCTGGTGAAGGCCCTCAGGGACACCTAGGGTAGGGCCTTTATGCAATCGAATAAAAGGATCGTTCCATGACGGAAATCGAGTATTTCTATTCCGCGCACTCAGCTTTCGCTTATATCGGCTCTTCAAGATTGATGGAGATTTGTGCAAAACACGGCGCGTCATTGGTGCACAGGCCCATTGCGCTATCGCCAGTTGTTGAGGCGGCGGGGGGATTGTCTTTTGCAGGGCGTACGCGACCGCATGTGGATTACTATTTTGGCCGCGAAATCGAACGCTGGTCTGAATTTCGCAACGTCTCAATCATAAACCATCGCCCGACCTACCACGACAATGCGCTGGATCTGTCGAATGGCATGATAATCGCATCCATACCCTTGGATGTGGACACCGACGCGTTGGCACATGCAATTTTGCAAGCGCATTGGCGGGACGATATTGATCTTGCGGATGTGGGGGCATTGATGGACGTGGCGCAGGACCTTGGACTGGATGGGCGGGCATTGCTGGACGCGGCGCAAGGGGACGACGTTCGTGGTCAACATGAGGCCAACACACAAGAAGCGATCGCGCGAAACGTTTTTGGGTCACCGACATATTTTGTGGGCGGGGACATGTTTTACGGGCAAGACCATCTGGAACTGGTTGCGCGCGCATTGGAAAAGCCATTCGAGCCGAATGCGTTTCGAAATCCGGAATAAGACGGATTATAGAACGCCAATTTCTGCCAAAGCCTTGTTCAATTCGATAGGCAGTGGTTCTTCGTTTTCGCGTCCTTCTGGCAGATCGAGAGGCGCGTCTTCGGGTTTCAGGTAACGCCATCCTTGAAAGGGGCGTTTCAAGCTGCCTTGGGTGCGTATCAGTTTCGGGTCGCTGACAATGCTGCAGCGTCGAATACCGTCCGACCCGATGTATTCATCCAGACGCAAAATCTTTTGACGGCACTGGATGACGCCTTTGATGACCCAATAGATGGATCCCCCGTTTAAAATTTCGGCTTCGCGTTTGGGCCACATGCGGGTGACGTGTCGGGGGCTGCCATCGGGGGCTTGCGCCCTCTTTGTGGCTTGCCACGCGGCCAACCCTTCGACGTTTTCGGTGCCGACAGACAGTTTGATGATGTTGATGTGGCTGCTCACGCGGGATGCTCCGAAAGTGGTGTGATTATACTATATATAGCGTTTCGGTCCGCGTCACCCACAATTTGTTGCGAAAATTCTAGAAATTCCTGTGGCGCTTGTGGTATAGATGGTCTAATCCAAACCTTCGTCAAGCCACCAATCAGAATCGCCGATCTTAGAGGGATGTCCGTATGACACGTTTCGCAGCACCTATCGCTGAACAAATTTGGGATATGAAGTACCGCTTCAAGGAAGCGGACGGCACGCCTTTGGATACGACGGTTGAAGACAGCTGGCGCCGCATAGCGCGGGATTTGGCACGTGTCGAAGACGATGTGGACCATTGGGAAAACGTGTTTTACGGAGCATTGGAAGACTTTAAATTCTTGCCAGCTGGCCGCATCACAGCGGGTGCAGGCACAGCACGCAAGGTGACGTTGTTCAACTGCTTTGTTATGGGCACTGTGCCAGACAGCATGGGCGGCATTTTTGATATGTTGAAAGAGGCCGCGCTGACCATGCAACAGGGCGGCGGTATCGGCTATGACTTTTCAACGATCCGGCCGAAAGGCGCGGATGTGCATGGCGTGGCAGCAGACGCATCTGGGCCTTTGTCGTTTATGGATGTGTGGGATTCTATGTGCCGAACCATCATGTCCGCGGGCTCGCGCCGCGGCGCTATGATGGCGACAATGCGGTGCGATCACCCTGACATCGATGATTTTATCACGGCCAAATCAGACGCGGCGCGGTTGCGCATGTTCAATGTGTCGGTGTTGATCACCGATGACTTTATGGAAGCGGTAAAAGCCAACGGATCTTGGGATCTCAAATTTGACGGTAAGGTCTATAAAACGGTTCAGGCGCTGGATTTGTGGAACAAGATCATGCAGTCGACATATGATTATGCCGAACCGGGTGTGATCTTCATTGACCGTATCAACGCTGCCAACAACCTAAGCTATTGCGAAACTATTGCGGCGACGAACCCGTGTGGCGAACAACCTTTGCCGCCCTATGGCGCGTGCCTTTTAGGATCAATCAATCTGGCCCGCCTGGTGTCTGATCCATTTGGCGATGCGGCCAAACTGGACCAAGATTCGCTGACGGAACTGGTCGCTACGGCTGTGCGTATGATGGACAATGTGGTCGACGCCTCCAAATTCCCACTGCCGGAACAAGAACGCGAAGCCCAGAACAAGCGCCGCATTGGCCTTGGTGTCACAGGGTTGGCGGATGCGCTTTTGATGGTTGGGCAGCGCTATGGCTCTGACGAGGCGGCGCGTCAAACAGAAGACTGGCTGCACGCGATCGCCCGCGCCGCATATCGGGCGTCGGTCCAGTTGGCACGCGAAAAGGGCGCGTTCCCACTGTTTGATGCCGACGCGTATCTTGCATCCGGCACCATGCAAATGATGGACGAAGACGTCCGCGCAGAAATCAAAGAACATGGCATCCGAAACGCCTTGCTGACGTCTATCGCGCCCACAGGCACCATCAGCCTTTATGCGGGCAACGTAAGTTCCGGCATCGAGCCGGTGTTTGCCTACGCCTACACGCGCAAAGTGCTGCAAAAAGACGGGTCACGGACCGAAGAAGAAGTTGTCGATTATGCCGTGCAAATGTGGCGTGACAAAATGGGTGAAGCGGCTTTGCCAGACTATTTTGTCAACGCCCAGACGTTGGCGCCCTCGGATCACGTCAAGATGCAAGCGGCCGCCCAGAAATGGGTCGATTCCAGTATTTCCAAGACCATCAACTGCCCCGAGGACATCAGCTTTGATGAATTCAAGAACGTCTACATGCAAGCTTGGGACACCGGGTGCAAAGGGTGCACGACGTACCGGCCCAACGATGTGACGGGGTCTGTCCTGAGTGTCAGCGACGACAGCGCAAACAAAACGGATGCAACGGCCCCCGAAGTCGTCACGCACGATGACGCAGAGCCGATGCAACCGCACGGCGACGTCATCTACATGCAAGATCCATTGGACCGGCCTGAAGCGCTGGAAGGCAGCACCTATAAGATCAAATGGCCTGACAGCGAACACGCCATCTACATCACAGTGAATGACCTTGTGACCGGTGGCCATCGTCGCCCGTTTGAAGTGTTTATCAATTCCAAGAATATGGAAAATTTTGCGTGGACCGTTGCTTTGACACGCATGATCTCTGCCGTATTCCGGCGCGGTGGAGACGTATCATTTGTCGTCGAAGAGCTGAAAGCCGTGTTTGATCCACGAGGCGGCGCTTGGATGAACGGCAAATATATTCCGTCTATTTTGGCGGCGATTGGTGGCGTTATCGAACAACACCTTGTTGCAACGGGCTTTATTGCAGGCGAGGGCATGGGGCTGAAATCGGACCCACAGGCCGAAATCATCGGTATGGACCGACCCAAAGGCAAAGCCTGCTCAAGCTGCGGCAGCTATGAATTGCGTATGGTCGAGGGATGTATGACATGCGCAAGCTGCGGATATAGCAAGTGCGGCTAAGAGGTTTGGTGTCTGACAAAGCGCTATGACCAAATAAGGCGGATGCTCAGGAGCTGCCTTTTCATTTTGCCGGAGTGTTATCTTCTTATTGCGGCTTGGAATGTCGTGGACCTTCGCCGCAATAGCCGAGGATTTCTGAATACCCACAAGGGGCTATCACATATCAAGTCCAGACTGGTTCTGCTGTTTTCAAAGGGCCTGCCGGGTAGCGCCAATGCGGTGTAGCTCCTGAAACGGACAGTGGAAATGTGATCCGTTGGCTTGGGCCCCAAACGGTCTGTTCGATATGGGGTGCGCAGTCGGTTAAGGTTTCTGGTGCCAACATTTCAGCGTCGTTTCGCGGTCCAGCATCCACCAACAATCGCGCGGTGCGGGCCAGTGACAGTTTGGCTGCCATCACATCGCCCGTCGCAGCCCTAATGCGCAGTCCACGTATTACTGCGGCCGCCATCAGATAGCCTGTAGCGTGATCAAGGGCTTGCACCGGCAAGGGTTTGGGACGGGGCGCGTTTGCAGCCTGCATACCAGAGGCCGCGATGCCCGCGCTCATTTGCACAAGGCTGTCAAAGCCGCGTCTGTTCGTCCATGGTCCGGACCACCCGTAAGCGTTCAAGCAGACATCGATGCAGTTCGGATTGATTGCAGCCCGTGTGTCTGAACCAAGTCCAAGACCTTCCAAAGCATCGGCGCGGTAGCCATGCACCAGTACATCAGCTTGCGCCAGAAGTGTCTGGAAACTCTTGCGATCCGCAGTGTCGCGTAAATCAAGACCAGCACAGCGTTTGCCTAGTGTCACTTCGGGTTCTGCTGCAGGCTCTTCCCAATCCAGCGGATCAATGCGCAACACTTCTGCGCCGAACCCTGCCAAAAACCGTGTTGCGACGGGGCCTGCAAGAATGCGGGTTAGGTCCAAAATCCGCACGTTTTCCAATGATCCAAGGGGCGCGGGGCTGGTTTTTCCTGTTGTTTCCCATGCGATCAAAGGCTCGGACAGAACGGCCTTGCCCTGGGGGTGTGCGGCCCATTCATCTTCGGTCAACATAGCGGCAGCGCACCCGTTTTGGGCGATGACAGCACTTTCCAATTCGGTTTTGTGACGTTTGGCAACAGCGTTTGTAACAGCATCTTTGGTGCCTTCACAGCCCAATGCCCGCAAGGCAGCTGCGCGGTGCTGCGGCGCGTTGGTGTGCAACCTGATCCACCCATCCTTTGTCGCATAGTCGCCCGCCAGATCATCCCAGATAGATGGCAATTCCCAGCCTTGCGGACGTAAAGTCATGTCAAACCAGAAGGACGCAAGGCGGCGATCTACGTCAGTTGACTGCGCCCCGCTTAAGGCCGCGATCTCGCGCCCTGCCGCCTCAATCGACGCTGCGGCCAAGTCGGTCACTGCATAAACTGAAGGCAAATGACCCAAACCGTGCCGTGTGCTGGTGACGTCCACTGGCATGGAAGACCCTAGGGCCGCGGCGATCGTTGATGCAAAATCTGTCATGTCTTGGCTCCTGTGTTGTCCAGACGCTATCAAGACCATTGCGCTTCGATCAATCTTGATAAACATAATCAACCTATGAGCCGGGATGAATGGATAAGCGCAGAGCAAGCCTGCGGCGAACTTGGGGTGCGCAAGCAAACACTGTACGCCTATGCCAGTCGTAAGGTGCTGCGCGTCATGCAAGACCCGTCCGAGGCACGGCGAAGCCTGTATTCTGCACGCGACGTCGCGCATTTGGCGCAGAGCAATCGCAGACCCCGTGCGCGGGCGGATGTGGCTGCTGGCAGTATCCGTTGGGGTGATCCGGTGTTGGAAACGCGCATTTCGGGCGTTCACAACGATACACTGTATTTTGGTTCTGCGCGGGCCGTTGATCTTGCGCAATCTCTGACATTGGAAGATGTCGCCGCACGCCACATGGGGGTGGCGGTTTTGGAGTTGCCGGATGTGGGCGCATATGCTGCTGCAAACGGGGCTTTCGGAACGCCTATGGCCCGTGGGCTTGCGGTCTTGGCGGATATGGCGGCAACCGCGCCAGCCAGTTTGGGGCGGGGCCGTGACGCCTTGGCCAGGGACGGTGCCAAGGTGATGGCGCATCTGGCCTATGCCATGACAGGGCGCACCGATGGTCTGCTCCATTCACGTTTGGCCAAAGAATGGGGTTTAGACAAAGCCGGGGCAGACTTGATCCGTATGACTTTGGTTCTTCTCAGCGATCACGAATTGAATCCGTCGACCTTTGCAGTGCGTGTGTGTGCATCAACAGGGGGCAGTCTGGCGGCCTGCACATTGGCTGGGCTTGCCACCTTGTCTGGCCCGAAACACGGCGGCGTGGCTGGCAAGTCCCTTGAAGCTTTGCGGGCAGGGCAGGCTGGCACATTTGACAACTTTGTAACGGCGCAGGCGGGCTTGCGTCCATACAGCTACGGGTTCGGGCATCCACTTTATCCAGATGGCGATCCACGCGCCCACGCGATTTTGCAGGCTTTGGATGCGCCGATCTGTCGGACTGTGCAGGACATGAGCGTGTTTCTGGGCATTCCGTCCAACGTGGATGCGGCGTTGTCCGCGATGACGCTGCATTATGATCTGCCTGCTGACGCGGCGCTGACGATCTTTGCGTTGGGCCGTGTGGCAGGGTGGGTTGCACATGCGATTGAACAATCCCAAAGCGATCAAATTATTCGCCCGCGTGCCCGGTTTACGCCGGCTGGATAGCGGCCATGATATTTTTGCAATTCACTTTTCGTACATTTGCAGGTACGGTGAACCTACCAACAGGGAGGTCCTGTTGATGAATATATCGCAGCGGAGGTCGCTTGCTATGGGCAATAAACGCCATTCCTTGGCCGTGTTTATCGGTCGTTTTCAACCTTTTCACATAGGTCACCATGATGTGGTGGCGTCGATGGTTTCATGTGCTGACAGCCTGCTGATTCTGGTGGGCAGCGCGTATCGTGCACGGTCGTGGAAAAATCCGTTCAGCTATGCGGAGCGCACAGATTTTATCCGGCAAGGTTGTTCTGACATCCGGTTGCCTGTCGATATCTTGCCGCTGGTCGATACGCTTTACAATGACCGCGCGTGGGCCACCAATGTGCGCACAGCCGTCCAGTTGCATATGCGGGCCAAAGGTCTTGATGCGGCAGACACCGACATTCTGTTGACGGGGTTTGAAAAGGATCAATCCTCAAGGTATTTGCGTTGGTTCCCCGAATGGAAAATGATTGCAGCTGATGCAAAAGAGCATGACGGGCAGATCATCAACGCCACTGAAATGCGTGAACAGTTGTTCTTTGGACCTGCAGAGCTGGACCGCTTTGGGGCCAGCCACATGGCCTTGGCACAAGACTGGATCGCACAGAACCCCAAGCCAGTCGCACAGATCAAGGCAGAAGCCGTTTTTGTGAAATCCTACCGTGCCCGCACCGCGCAGGCCGAAGCCGTTTTTGGCTATCCGATCCCCATCAACACCGCCGACAGCGTTGTGGTGCAATCGGGCCATGTTTTGTTGGTTGAGCGCAAATCAGAACCGGGGCGTGGTCTTTGGGCCTTGCCGGGGGGGCATATTGATCAAGGTGAGACTGCGTTGGATGCCGCCGTGCGGGAACTTTACGAAGAAGCGGGCCTTGATATGCCCAAAGGGGCCATGCGCAGTCGTTTGACTGCAAGGCGTGTGTTTGACCATCCGGAACGGTCTGAACGTGGGTGGGTACGCACCGAGGCGTTTGTGTTTGAACTGCAAGACCGCGCAAAGCTGGAAAAGATCAAACCCGGCAGTGATGCGATAAATGCGGCTTGGGTGCCGATCACAGCCATTACCCCTGACGCGATGTTCGAAGACCACTTCGATATCTTGCAAGCCTTGGTGCCTGATGTGCCTTTTGCCTACGCCTCGATTGTGATGGCGCACGCCTAACACAGGTTACGTGCGCGGGTGCATGACGACACATCCGCATGTGATGCTCCGGGAGGTCCGGTGCGTCATCCCATAAATGTCCATATCCGAGGAGGAAAAGGACCATGACTGCATTGTTTGCGCAGGCACTTAACGTGCAAAATCCGCTGTTTGACACCGACAGCTATAAATATTCCCACGCAACCCAATATCCGCAGGGCACTGATTATGTGTCGTCTTACATCGAGCCGCGCAAAGGCTGGGATGGCATCGACGACGTGATGTTCTTCGGGTTGCAGGTGGAATTGGCGAAACTTGCCAAGATCCGCGTCACCCAAGCCATGATAGATGAGGCTGCGCCTGTTTTGGCAGCCCACGGTTTGTCGCTTTATGTGGAAGGTTGGCAGCGTATCGTGGACGCCCACGCGGGCCGTTTGCCTGTGTTGATCGAAGCGTTGCCCGAAGGCACTTTGGCCCCGGTGGGTGTGCCGCAGATGCGCATCCAAAACACCGATCCCGCATGTTGGTGGTTGCCGTCGTTTTTAGAAACCCGCCTGTTGAGGGCCGTTTGGTACCCATCGACTGTAGCGACCCTGTCGCATTATGTGGTGGGCAAAATCCGTGCAGCGATGATTGAAACTGACGGGTCAGACGAGGGCGCGGAATTCAAGCTGCATGATTTCGGGGCGCGGGGCGCATCCAGTGCACAGACTGCCGCGCTGGGCGGCTTGGCGCACCTTGTCAGCTCCATGGGCACCGATACCGCGATGGCTCTGGTTTATGCGCGCAACTTTTATGGGGCTGATATGGCGGGGTTTTCGATCCCGGCGACCGAACACTCGACCATGACTGCGATGGGCGAAGATGGCGAATTGGCACAGATGCGTGATCTTTTGGCGGCGCACCCATCAGGTTTATTGGCTTGTGTGTCCGACAGCTATGACCTGATGCGGGCTGTCCGCGACTATTGGGGGGACGCATTGAAAGAGGCCGTTTTGGCGCGTGACGGCGTGTTGGTGGTGCGCCCCGACAGTGGCGATCCATTACAGATCGTACCAGATGTGATTGAGGCGTTGATGGCCAAGTTCGGCTACACCACCACTGCCCAAGGTTACCGGTTGCTGAATGAAAAAGTACGGGTGATCCAGGGCGACGGGGTGAACAGGTTTTCCATCGTCGAGATTATGAAAGTCATGATGCAGCGCGGCCTTGCCATCGGCAATATCGCCTTTGGTATGGGCGGTGGTTTGCTGCAAAAGGTGGATCGCGATTGCTTTGGTTACTCCATGAAGGCTTCCGCCCTGCAACGGGGTGGGGTGTGGCATGATGTATACAAAGACCCGGTGACCGCTGAAGGGGCGAAAACCTCAAAGCGGGGGCGGCAAGGCGTCATGCGCAGTGACAATGGCGCCATGGTCGCACGGCGGCTTGAAAACATTCCTGAGGGTGCCGATGCATTGTGTCCGGTGTTTCGCGACGGGCGTCTGCTGAACGTCCAAACCTTGCAAGAGGTGCGGCAACGGGCTTGGCCGGACAAGTTTGGGGCATAAAATGGTTGCAGGCGGGCCACAAGTTGGGCCGCCTGTCTTCTTGCGGCTGGCTCTGCTGCCAATGGAAGGCTATAGGTGGGGGTGCTCGGGGGGGCATTTATTCGGGACGTTCCCAATGCTTCGCAGTTTTTTGGTAGGGCTACTTGCCTTTGCCATGCCTTTGATCCCCGCCGCGTTTGCGGATGATGCAACGCAATCCGCTACAAATGCGGATGTGGTGTTTCCCGAAGATGCCCATAAGAAACGCACACGCATTGGCTATGGGCGATTGATAACCAACGATTTCTTTGGGGATGGCGAAGACCGGTGGCGCACGGGCGGGGTGCAAACCTCGCGTGTTTGGGGGCCACATTGGGATGGCGCTTTGCCTCGGCAAATCGGCGCATTGATCGAATTGCGATTGGGGGCAGAGGTTCTTGCGCCTGCCAACTTGGTGACGCCAGGGGCAGGGGATCGCCCCTATGCCGGCGCTTTAAGTGCGGGTTTGCATACGCACTACGGCTGGAACGCCCTTGAAGTTTCGATGGGTGCTGATTTGGTTTTTGTTGGTCCCGACACGGGGCTGTTGGATCTCCAAAGCGGGCTGCATGACCTTTTGGGTGTGCGTGAACCTTCTGCGGCAACGGAAGCCGGGCAAATTCAAAACACAATCCGTCCAACGGTCGTTGTTGAATTGGGCAAGACACATAAACTGAGTGACAGCGTGGCGCTGCGCCCGTTCATCGAGGGACGGGCAGGCGATGAAACTTTGCTGCGGGCCGGATTTGATTTGGCTTTCGGGCAAGTCGGACGTGGCGAACTGATGACACGCGACAAGGTGACGGGGCATCTTTACCGCACAATCCGAAGTGACTGGACAGGATATAGCTTTGTGCTTGGCGCGGATGTGGCCCATGTGGCGGACAGTATTTATTTACCCGAAAGTGGTGGGTTCGCGTTAAGCGACAGTCGCGAACGTGTACGTGCAGGCGTCCACTGGCAAGGCGAAAGCGGACGTGCCGGCTTTTATGGGCTGACATGGCTGGGAAAAGAGTTTGAAGGACAGGAAGAATCGCAGGTCATCGGGTCGATCAGATTCAACCTAGAGTTCTAAATGCAACACTTATGTACATGACACAAATTGTGTCTATGCATGACACAACCTGTTTGTTAACGATTTCTTAATAAAACAAAAAACTAAGAGGCAGGCACACGGCAATGGAAACGGGCTTTCGAGGCACGTTTGTTATTTCCTGGTCGCAAACAGAAGTGGACGGTCTAGAGGCCGCGTCATTGCACACTCTCAATGTAGGTGCGGCGTGGTCCTGGAATGGCGATGCACTCCGGGTGGACGGCCCGGCTGATGTTTTGCGTCTGGACAGAGCAGACGGGTCGGAAAACTTGCGCAAACGGGCAGCACGCATGGTGCATCGTCTTGTTGGCGCAGCAATGGAACACAAACCCCTTGGGGCGTTGGACACAAGCGATGACGAGGCGCTTATGGTCGACAACAGCTTCGTAGTGACGGACGGGGCGCAAAGCTACACAGTGACGATGATTGATGTTGGCAAGGGCGGGCAGCCTTTGTTGATGTTCATGGATCAAATGCCACCACGCAATGTCGATTTGTGGGTGGTGCACCATACCCTTGGCGCGGTTGCCGAAAACCCGATGAGCCCGCAAAGCGGCGGTGTCATTTGCTTTACGCCAGGCACACGCATCCAGACCCCTGATGGCGCGAAAATGATCCAGGACTTGCGGATCGGCGACAAGGTTCAGACCAAAGACAATGGCGCTCAGGAAATTTTATGGGCGGGCAGTCGGCGCATGACGGGTGCGAGGTTGTTTGCGATGCCCCATCTGCGTCCGATCCGTATCGGAGCTGGCGCTTTGGGTGTGGAACGCCCGGATCAAGAGCTGTTGGTCAGCCCTGCGCACCGTTTGTTGATTCAGGGCGAACACGCGCAGGCCCTGTTCAACACACGCGAGATTTTGGTCGCCGCTAAGGATTTGGTCAACGGCGGCAACATTCAGGTCGATCTGAATGTGCCAAGCGTGACGTACATCCATATTTTGCTGAAAAACCATCAGGTTCTTTGGGCAAATGGCGTAGAAACAGAAAGCTTCCACCCGGCAAACGCAGCTTTGTCTACGTTGGACGACAGTGACCGTGTCCGTCTGCTGGCGGGCTTTCCAGACCTTGAATACGACCCGCATACCTATGGTGGATATGCGCGGCGCAACCTGTCTGCATCCGAGGCCGCGATTCTGCGGCATGCGGCGTAGCTCAGGTAACCTTGGGCCGGGGTGTGATCCACTCCGGCCTGTTTTCATCTTTGTGGTTCATTTGTGGTGGTCATGGGCAAAGCCCTTGAATGGCAGCGATGAGTCCAAGATGACCAATGCAGCGGGTGGCATGAATGTCAGCTGCGAACCTAGCTTTCGCTCTCTTGTGTCGATGCCTCTTCAAGGCGTGTCCTGAGCAGATCAATGACTTTTTGCGCTGTCATGAGATCATCCAGAGAAAGCCCCGTGGATAGCTCATTGACCCATGGATTCTGCCTTAGAATTGCAGCTTCATAGAGGGTTTTGCCTTTCTGTGTAAGAACAACAAGATGCGCACGCTTGTGGTGGGGGTTTGGTTCGAAACCAATAATCCCCTCCTTGTGCATCTCATTCACGATCCGCTGAACACCTTGCCTGTGAACACCCATAGTTCGGGCGTGCGCCGCGACTGATTCTGGCTGATCCGCATATGCGATGGCGCCGAGAATTTGCCATCGGGCACTTGTCAGACCAAGGCCCGACACGAGCCGGTCGCCCTCGATCAGCAAGCGTCCATTAAGCCGAAACACATCCAGAATCAGCGCGGTTACGGCTTCTCCCTGTTCTGTTCGACGTTCTTGTGGCATGTGGTGTTCCTTTAAATTGACAACGTGTTGTCAATATGGTTTTTGAGATCTAGATATGACAACGTGACACCAAATATCAGCGCTGCACAAGGAGCATCGAAATGGTCAACATCAAACCTCTGGACCCTGATTTCCACATCGAACAGCAATTGGGCATCGAAGCCGGGCCTGTTGTTCTTATCAACCTTTTCACGGTCGATCCGGTTGATCAGGACGCTCTGGTTGAAGCTTGGGCAAGCGATGCGCAATGGATGAAGAAACAGCCGGGGTACATCAGCACCCAACTGCATAAAGCTATTGGGGATGGCAGCATGTATCTAAACTATGCTGTTTGGGATTCCGTAGCAGACTTTCGCACCGCCTTTGCGAACCCTGAATTTCAGCAACATCTCAGCCACTATCCCTCAAGCGCGGTGACATCGCCCCATCTGTTCGAAAAGATCGCTGTGCCCAATTGCTGCACAGCCTAACGATCATCTTTGGCGGGGCGGGCGACTTGGAGGAATACGATGAAAACAAAACTACACGCCACGGCGGGAGGCATCGGGTTTCTCATGATCCTCGTCTTCTGGACGTCGACAATCACCAGCGAACTTTTCGCAAGCCACGAGACCGTTGCAGAAATCAAAGCCCTCGTTCTGAGGGGAATGTATATTCTCATACCCGCGATGGTCATTGCCGGCGGATCGGGCATGTCTTTGGGACGGAGGCGCAAGGACCCAATGACCAAAGCAAAGAAACGGCGTATGCCGATGATCGCGCTGAACGGTTTGCTGGTCCTTTTGCCTGCTGCTTGGTTTTTGGCGGGTAAAGCTGCAGCAGGCGAGTTCGATACTTTATTCTACATCGTACAATCGGTTGAATTGATTGCCGGTGCCGCAAATCTGACCATGATGGGGCTGAACATTCGCGATGGCCTCAAAATGACCGGTAAGCTGCGCTGAGCGCGCCTAATTAGCTATAGTGGCCAAAGTTATGGGCAGAAAGCCGACAGTTAGTTGACGCAGCGAATGATCCGCCGTCCGGCACCGCAGACCCTCAGCACAACACGCAGTTCAATCGCTTATGAGCGTCTTTATGATGGCTTTCGCACTGTCTGAAGCCCAATCGGCATCGCCGCGCAATCGCGCAATCTCACGGCCTTCGGGGTCGATGATCACTGTGATCGGCAGACCAAACACGCCCATCTGGCTGGCCAGTTGTTGTTTGGGGTCCTGATGACGCGGCAGGTTGTTGATGTTTGTTTCGGCAAAGAATTTTTGTATTCCAGCGGGTGAATTGCGCCCTGTGGCTATGGTCACGACTTCAAAATCATCGCCGCCAAATTCGGTTTGCAATTCCGACAGCATGGGCATTTCCTTGCGGCACGGTGCACACCAGGTTGCCCAGAAGTTCACCAAAACATGCTTGCCGCGAAAGGCGCTCAGGGACATATCGCCTGCCCCGTCAGCCAATTGAAAGGCTTTGTTCGGCACGGCCTCGGGGCTGCTATGAAATACCAGTTTTTTCATGTCGCCGGTGCGCAAGGCCGCTGCGGCGTCCACATCGGACAAGGCAGGGTTTGCGAAGACGGCAAGGGCCGTATAAACGAGCGCAGCAACAGTAGTTTTCATATTCCCTCCGAAGGGTCAGGCAGATGACAGACAATACCTCGAACACCATGTGGGGCGGCCGCTTTGCCGCTGGTCCCGATGCGATTATGGAAGCAATTAATGCATCCATCGGATTTGACCAGCGCATGGCAGCCCAGGATATCGCAGGCTCGCGCGCCCATGCCGCTATGTTGGGCGCCACGAACATTTTGACAGATACCGATGTTGAAGCGATCCGTGAAGGCCTGCTCACGGTCTTGTCAGAAATTGAGGGTGGAGATTTCAAGTTTTCCACTGCTTTGGAAGACATCCACATGAATGTGGAAAGCCGTCTGAAGGAAATCATCGGCGAACCTGCGGGACGCTTGCACACAGGGCGTTCGCGCAACGATCAGGTGGCCACAGATTTCAAATTGTGGGTGCGCGATCAGTTTGATGCGGCAGAAGCCGGTTTGTTGGCTTTGATCCACGCCCTTTTGGGGCAGGCCGAAGCTGGCGCGGATTGGGTTATGCCCGGTTTCACACACCTGCAAGTCGCCCAGCCCGTCACATGGGGGCATCACATGATGGCCTACGTCGAAATGTTTGGCCGCGATCTGTCCCGCGTCCGCGACGCGCGTGCGCGTATGAACACTTCGCCTTTGGGTGCGGCGGCCTTGGCGGGCACGTCCTTTCCGATTGATCGCCACATGACGGCCAAGGCGCTGGGCTTTGATGCCCCTGCCGCCAATTCTTTGGATGCCGTCAGCGACCGCGATTTTGCGCTTGAGTTCCTGAGCGTGGCCAGCATCAGCGCCATGCATCTGTCGCGTTTTGCCGAAGAACTGGTGATTTGGTCATCTGCCCAGTTCCGCTTTGTGGCTTTGTCGGACCGCTTTTCCACAGGCTCTTCGATCATGCCGCAAAAGAAAAACCCCGATGCCGCGGAATTGATCCGCGCCAAGGTGGGGCGCATTTACGGGGCCAACACCGGGTTGATGATGGTGATGAAGGGCTTGCCGCTGACCTATTCCAAGGACATGCAGGAGGACAAAGAACAGGTCTTTGACGCCGCAGACAGTTGGATGCTGGCGATGGCTGCGATGGAAGGCATGGTCAAAGACATGACCGCCAACCGCGAAAGCCTTGCAGTGGCCGCAGCCTCAGGGTTTTCGACCGCGACCGATCTGGCAGACTGGCTCGTACGTGTTTTGGGTATGCCATTTCGCGATGCGCATCACGTGACGGGCACCCTTGTTGGGATGGCGGAATCTAAAGGATGTGATCTACCTGACCTTAGTCTTGATGATATGCAATCGGTACATCAGCACATCACCGCTGACGTGTTTGACGTGTTGGGCGTGCAAAACTCGGTCAATTCGCGTATATCCTATGGCGGGACTGCACCTGCACAGGTGCGTGAACAGATCAAACGGTGGAAGGAAATTCTGGCATGAAACTGACCTTTGGGCTGATATTCGCAGTTGTATTGGCGGCCTGCGGCGCCGATGGCGAACCGGTACAGCCGAACCTGAGCGCCGGTGTCAGTGTCGGATCGGGCGGCGTGAATGGCAATGTCGGCGTGTCCGTACGCAAAGGCCCGGTCAGCATAGGATGGAACATCTTTTGATGCGCTTTGCTGCGATATTGATCGTTCTGGGTGTCGGAGCGTGTGATCCGGGCGGCGGTGGTCCTGCGTATACGTCAGACAAGCAACAGCCTTCCAAATATGAACCCGGCGTCACAGTGTCGGGCCATGCCACGGTGGGCGTCAAAAGGTCGTTCTGAATGTCTTTACTGCGTATGATTTATCTTGCCCTTGCCATTTGGGGGGCAATCCACCCGATGTATTACTTCATCACGTGGTTCAACGAAAATGGCTATGATATCATGGCTATGGTCGATGCGTGGCACGTCAATGCGGCATCCAGCGGTCTGGTGTGGGATCTGACGATTGCGGCTGTGACGTTGACGGTCTGGATCATTGCGGAGGTGGCTGTGCGGCGCAATTGGATGGCGCTGATCGCTATTCCCGCCACCTTCTGCATCGGGGTTTCATGCGGGCTCCCACTGTATTTGTTTTTACGGACGCGGCCTGTGGCGTAAAACTGCGTTCGTTCAAATTGGAAACAATACTGCCCAATTTGCGCCATTATTTCTGAATATATGTGTGTGCGACAGATATTTTTGACGCAACGCAAGACGGAAATCCCATGGCAGACGCAAGCATAGATACAGCCCAGTCCTCATTGTTGGAGGCCCCAACCGAAACGGCGACCCCGCAGACACCGGCCATCGTTCAGGTTGCAAAAGAATATGGCGTGTCACCTGTGCGCCAAATGCGCGATATCATGGGGCTGCGGTTCGGTGCGCGCAAAATGAGTGGGGCAGAATACTACAGTTTGCGGCTGTTTGACCCAGCACGTGCAAACAAAGCATCATTTACAGGACAAAATGGCATCAACGCACTGAACACGTCGATGAACCCGCCCATGGCGGTTCCGACACGCGCGTTTGTGGGCAACAAACTGCTGTACACAGAACTATTGGCGAAGTTGGGCATTGCCACATCACACACTCAGGCGTTGGTCAGTACGTTTCGCACACTGGGAACGCTACCAGTTCTGAAAGACGCGCAAACGCTCGTCGATTTCTTGCGAAACGATGCCAAATATCCGCTGTTTGGCAAACCGCATCACGGATCGTTGTCTGAAGGGTCGGTGCGTATCAACGGGATCGACGGTGACGAATTGCTGATGGCCAACGGCCGCCGCATCGGGGTCGAGCAGTTTGCAAAGGATGTGTTCGCACAGTATCCAGGCGGCTTTATGATACAGACGGCATTGGACCCACATGCGGATATGGCCCGGATTGCAGGGCCAGCGGTGGGATGCGTCCGTGTGGTGACTGTCAATGACGGGACCGGCGCGAAACCGGCTTATGCGCTATGGAAAATGCCTGCGCCGGACGCGATGTCCGACAACTTTTGGCAACACGGCAGCCTATTGGCGATGCTGGATCTGGCCAGCGGCACAGTGACCACCTGCCATCGGGGCGCGGGCCTTGAGATGGAAGCCTTCGATGATCATCCGGTTTCTGGTGTCGCTGTGGTTGGGCAAACCTTGCCGTTTTGGGCAGAGACGCTTCAAATGGCCACCGACGCGCATGCGGTCTTTCCTGAATTCGGCGTTTGTGGATTTGACATTGCGGTAACGCCAGATGGCCCCAAGGTTTTGGAATGCAACGATAATCCATCGCATATGCTCTATCAGCTTGCTTCAGGCAAAGGCGTTAACAACGCTGACTTGGCCCCGGTTTGGGCGGCTGTTGCGACAAGACAAACAAAACAATTGGCCCGGTTGAAGGGCAAATGACGGCTTACTGACCCTCCAAGTCAGACTAGCTGCCAAGCGGCGTACCCTTTGCACGGTACGTCGTTTTTTTCCGCGCTGTGCTTCCAGTGCGTTTCTTGACCGGCGTTGTATTGATACGCCTTTGGGGTTGTCGGGTTTCTGGATTCGTGGCTAATGCGGTGCCATGGATCATTTTCTTTACAAAGACGGCGCTTTGCACGCCGAAGATGTCCCTGTGGCTGAGATTGCCGCCGCTGTGGGCACGCCGTTTTACGTCTATTCGACTGCGACCTTGCTGCGCCATTTCAAGCTGTTTGACGAGGCTTTGGAGGGCATGGACCACCTTGTGTGTTACGCCATGAAAGCGGCAAGCAATCAGGCGATTCTTAAAACGCTGGGCGACGCTGGTGCGGGTATGGACGTGGTGTCGGGCGGCGAATACCGCCGGGCGCGGGCTGCGGGTGTGCCGGGCGAGCGTATCGTGTTTTCAGGTGTGGGCAAAACGGCCGAGGAAATAGAGTTGGCGTTGACCGGAGGTATCCGTCAATTCAACGTGGAATCCGAACCTGAAATGGAAGTGCTGAACGCTGTCGCCTTGCGGCTGGGCAAAGTGGCACCTATCACCATTCGGGTGAACCCCGATGTCGACGCAAAAACGCATGCGAAAATCGCAACTGGCAAATCCGAAAACAAATTCGGTATTCCGATTTCACGGGCCAAAGAGGTCTACGCATTGGCCGCGACCATGAAAGGTCTGCAAGTGATCGGCATCGACGTGCATATCGGAAGTCAATTGACAGACCTGCAACCCTATGAAGACGCCTACAACAAAGTGGCAGAATTGACGCAAGAACTGCGCGCCGAAGGTCACACCATCACGCGTTTGGATCTGGGCGGTGGCTTGGGCATTCCCTACCACCAATCCAACGAGGCCCCGCCACTGCCCAGCGACTATGGCGCTTTGGTCAAACGCACTTTGGGCCATCTGGGGTGCGAAATCGAAATAGAACCGGGCCGCTTGATCGCGGGCAATGCGGGGCTCATGGTCAGCGAAGTGATCTACGTCAAAGAAGGCGAAGATCGCGAATTTCTGATCATTGATGGTGCAATGAACGATCTGATCCGGCCCGCAATGTACGATGCACACCACGATATCATCCCCGTGGTAGAACCAGCGCCCGGCGCAGAGCCTGCGACCTACGATATTGTCGGTCCCGTTTGCGAATCTGGCGACACTTTTGCAAAGCACCGCGACATGCCGGAAATGAAGGCAGGCGAACTGGTCGCCTTTAGATCTGCCGGTGCTTATGGCGCTGTCATGTCGTCTGAATACAATTCCCGACCCCTTATTCCGGAAGTTTTGGTGCATGGCGATCAATTCGCGGTTATCCGCCGACGTCCGACCTTTGACGAAATGATAAATCGAGATACCATTCCAGAATGGCTCTAGGCGTCGGTTTGCGTCGGAAGGGGTCGGAGAGTTTACCAAATGGCTTCTTTTTCGAAACATGACATTGCCCGCAGCATGAAGTCACTGGTGTGGCCTTTGCGCCTGACGTGGTTTGGCATGGTTTCGGAAAACCTGATGCGCGCCTTGTGGCCACTTATGACGGTGGTGATGGCCGTGCTCGCCTTCTTGATGATGGGCCTGCACGATATTGTGCCGCTTGAAGCGATATGGATCTGCGCGGTTGTTGCGGGCGCCTTTGGGGCAGTTGCGCTGTTTTATGCGTTTCGTAAATTTCGGCTGCCCAGTCGTGAACAGGCTCTTGCACGACTTGATGCAAGCCTGCCCGGGCGGCCCATTCAGGCGTTGCGTGACAGTCAGGCAATCGGTGCAGGCGATGCGGCATCCACAGCCGTTTGGCGTGCGCATCAGGCGCGGATGGCGGCGCGGGCCGAAGCGGCAACACCTGTGGCGGGCGATTTGCGTATAGCGGACCGTGACCCTTATGCGTTGCGCTATGCGGCTTTGTTGGCATTGGTGGTGGCTGTCTTTTTCGGATCATTGACCCGTGTTGGGTCGGTGACAGATCTTGGGGCAGGTGGCACAGCGCTTGCCAACGGCCCTGTTTGGGAAGGCTGGCTGGATGCGCCGCGCTATACCGGAAAGCCCACAATCTATTTGAACGACATTCCTGAAGGTCCGTTGTCGGTGCCTTCTGGCAGTTTGATCACGTTGCGGATGTACGGCGAAGTGGGCGCATTGACCCTGTCGGAAACAGTATCGGGCCGCACCGAAGTCCCCCCTGCGTCCAACAGCGAACAAGACTTCACAATCTTGCAAGACGGCACGATCGCCATCAACGGCCCAGGTGGCCGGGTGTGGGACATTGCTGTGGTTGAAGACGCAGCCCCGCGGGTCGCAGTGCTCGCCGATCCTGAGGCGTCCGCCCTTGGTCAAATGACATTGCCGTTCGCTGCCAGTGATGACTACGGCGTTGAAGCAGGCGAAGCACGCATCGCGTTAGACCTGACGGCAGTGACCCGCACACATGGACTTGCGGTCGCACCCGAAATGCGTGGCGAAATCGTTGTGCCTTTGCCGATGCCGATCTCGGGGGACCGCACCGAATTCGAAGAAAATCTGGTCGAGGATTTTTCAGAGCATCCCTGGTCCAATCTACCTGTCACAATCACGCTTACGGCGCTTGACGCATCTGAACAGGTCACACAAACCGATCCTCGGGCGATCGTTCTGCCCGGACGCAGGTTCTTTGACCCTGCGGCGGCGGCGATCATCGAACAACGGCGCGACCTTTTGTGGTCGCGCAGCAATGCCGGACGCGTGGCGCAGATTTTGCGGGCTGTGGTGCACCGCCCCTCAGATATTATGCGGTCCGAAGTCACGGCATTGCGTCTGCGCCAAGTGATCCGCAGCTTGGAAACCCAAGCCAGACTAGAACTGGATACGCAGCAGCAAGAGGCCATCGCAGCCGACCTTTGGGCATTGGCGCTTGAGCTGGAGGAAGGCGATTTGCAAGACGCATTGGAACGCATGCGCCGTGCGCAGGAACGCCTAAGTCAGGCAATGCGCGACGGCGCATCTGATGCGGAAATCCAAGAGTTGATGCAAGAACTGAGCCGTGCCACCGAAGACTACATGAACCAGCTGCGCCGAGAGGCCCAACAACGTGGTTCTGATGAGGAAAATGGCGCAGAGCAGCGTCAGAACTCTGATGATGCGATGACGCTGACGCAAGATGACATCCAGCGCATGATGGACCGTATTCAGGAGTTGATGGAACAGGGCCGTATGGCCGAAGCCGAAGAAGCGTTGCGTGAATTCCAGGAAATGATGGAAAACATGCAAATGTCGCAACAACAGGGGGGCGAAGGCTCTGCTGGCGAACAAGCTATGGAAGACCTGTCAGAATCGCTGCGCAACCAGCAAGGGCTGAGCGATCAGGCGTTTCGTGATCTGCAAGAACAGTTCAACCCAAACGCTCAAACCGGCGAAAGTCAGGGCAACGAGGGGCGAAATGGCGGTCAGGGGCAGGGCCAAAGCCATGAGGGGCAAGGCGGCGAAGGCGAAGAACAAGGCCAGCAACAAAGCGAAGGCGGCACACAGTCGGGACAATCTGGTGCAGGCGAACAGTCGTTGGCAGATCGCCAGCAAGCGTTGCGGGATGAATTGAACCGTCAGCAAGGCAGTTTGCCGGGTGCGGGAACGCCTGAAGGTCAAGCTGCACGCGACGCATTGGACCGTGCCGGCCGTGCGATGGACGACGCGGCGGAAAGCTTGCGCAACGATGATCTTGCCGGTGCCATCGATGATCAGGCGCAAGCTATGCAGGCCTTGCGCGACGGGCTACAAGCGTTGGGCGAACAGCTGGCGCAAGAAAACGAACAGCAACAGCAGGGCCAAGGCAACGCAGAAGCCAACCGCCAAGCCCAAAACACTGACCCATTGGGCCGCAACCAAGGCAATGGCGAAGGTGGCAGCAGCGACGGTGAATTGCTGCAAGGCGAAGATGTGTATCGCCGTGCACAGGATCTGCTAGACGAAATCCGTCGCCGTTCGGGTGAAAACGAACGCAGCGAGGTGGAATTGGATTACCTCAAACGCCTGTTGGATCGCTTCTGAACGCACCAAGGCCATCTGTGACAAAAACAGGTGCGCCTATTGCGATTGGGATGCCGCCGTTGCGTCCAGCCATTTCAGCATGTCTTGCACTTTGACGTCCAGCCAGACGCGTGCTTGATCGATCACGCCAATGTACCCAGCCAGAAGATCATCCAACGCAGGCACTGTTTTGGCCAAGGCAGGTGCGAAAATGTACAATGCCGCCAGCGCAACCGCGATCATAACAACAAAGAAAAAGCCGCGCTTGAACCCGCCACGCTTGCGACGGTTGGGTTCGGATGCCGCTGCTGCGGCGTCACCGGAAATTTGGCGATCACCAGTAGAACGCAAGGTAGAATTTATTTCTTCGATGTCGGGCAACAGATCACGGCGTGACCCGACAGCGGCGGCTGCCACATCGGGCTGCGGGTCTTCACCACGCATACGCGCCATCCTGTCCCGGGCTTCGCGGGCACGCTTTGCAGCTTCGTCTTCGGTGTCAGGCAGGCCCAGTTCCGGCTGACTTTCCAAAGGGTCCGCATCCTGAACCCGTGCGGCCGTTTCTAGTTCTGCTTCTTGGCGCAAAATATCCGACACCTGCGGGTCCAATTCCTGCCGCGTCGGGGCAGGGCCGGACGGCGGCGCAGACGGTGAAATATCTACGTGTTCTTCATCCGAGGCAGGCGGTATCGTGGCCTCTTTTACGTGGGCTTCGGTCTCGGATTCCGGCTCCGGTTCGGCAGGCATGTGATCGGGATGGTGCTGAAACCAGGTTTGGCCGCAGTTGGAACATTGAACGTCACGACCCTCGGTGGGAACGACGTCCAAAGGGACTTCATATTGCGCATCGCAATTCGGACAAATCAGTCGCATTTTGGTGCCTGCCGCATAAAGTGCCTCATGAGTTTCTTGGATCGCACCTTATGTCGGCGGAATTGCACAGAAAAGTGCTAAGTTTGACGTGATGGGTCCCAGAGGCGGATTGCATGCCAAGTGCTGCTAAGGCACAACAGGTGCGAAGAAGTGGGGACGGCGTGTGATCGATCTTGAAAATGTGGCCTATAGCTACGGCGGCGGAGAGCTTTTGTCGGACATTTCCGTCAAACTGGCGCCGGGATCTTTCCACTTTCTGACAGGACCGTCCGGGGCCGGCAAAACGACGTTTTTGAAGCTGTGTTATGGTGCGCTGTTGCCAACAGCGGGACATGTGCGGGTGTTTGATGCAGATGTGCGTGGCCTTGATCGGGATGATGTTGCCAACGTACGCCGCAAGATCGGTGTTGTGCATCAGGATGTGCAGTTCTTGGATCATTTGCCGGTGGCCGACAACATTGCGCTGCCTCTGACCGTTTCGGGGAAGGCTGCCGATGCTCATTCCGCGGATCTGAGTGAACTGATGCAATGGGTTGGTCTGACAAACAGGGCCGCGGCATTGCCGCCCGAATTGTCGGGCGGGGAACGCCAACGTGCGGCGGTGGCGCGGGCCGTCATTATGTCCCCTGACGTGGTTTTGGCAGATGAGCCGACCGGCAACATCGATTGGGAAATGTCGCAGCGTATTCTCAAATTGTTGCTTGAGTTGAACAAAATGGGGAAAACCGTTTTGATCGCAACGCATGATCTGTCTTTGATCCGCGCTGCCAAGGCCGAAGTGCAAGCACGGGTTTTGCGCATTTCCAACCGTCGTATCCAATTGGCAGGGGCGGATTTGTGAAGGTTGATTTCAAACTTGTCGGCGCATTGATCGCAGGAGACACGCAAGCCGACCGTATTGTGCCGCCCACAGGCTTCACAGCGCAGCTGACGCTTTTTGCAGCAGGGGCGATGGCGTTTTTGGCCGTTTTCGCACTGGCTTTGTCTTTGGCGGCCGGGCGTTTGGCCGAACGCTGGGGGGACGAACTGGCGCGGACATCGACAATACGCATCGTCGCACCTGTGGGCCAAGTGGATGCACAAACGGACGCGGCCTTAGCGGTTCTAAGCACAACGGCAGGGGTCGCGTCTGCGCGTGCCTTGACGGATGAGGAACAAGAGGCGCTGCTTGCGCCTTGGTTTGGGGCGGATTTGCAATTGGACAGCCTGCCGGTGCCGCGTTTGATTGAGGTGATTGAAGCGGCAAGCGGCTTTGATGCAAATGGATTGCGCTTGCGATTAAGTGCTGAGGTGCCGGGCGCGTTTCTGGATGACCATACCCGCTGGCGCGCACCTTTGGTAGAAGCCGCATCGCGATTGCGGTTGTTGGGATGGGTGGCTTTGGTTTTGATTGCTACAGCCGTCGCAGCGATGGTGACCCTTGCTGCGAATGCGGCCCTTGCCGCCAATGCGCAAGTGATCGCGGTGTTGCGCCTTGTGGGCGCGACAGACCGATACATTTCGCAAGCCTTCGTGCGTCGGTTCACATTACGGGCTTTGGTTGGTAGCGTGATTGGCATGGTTTTGGGCATGATTGCAGTTGTTCTATTGCCGTCGTCAGGGGATGCGTCAGGCTTTTTGACCGGCCTCGGATTTCAGGGCATGTCATGGTTGGTGCCACTCTTTGTGCCTGTTCTTACTGCCGGGGTCGCGTTGATGGCGACGGCCTTTGCGTCCCGTCGCGCGTTGGAGGCGCTAAGTTAATGGTTCAATGGCTGCGGTCTTTGGTGTTTGTGGTGCAAGGCGCCGTCGCAATGCTGGTGCTGGGAATAGTATTCGCGCCTTGGGCAATATTCAGCCCCGTGGGTGCACGAACGGCCTGTAAAACCTATTGCCGTTGGATTTTCTGGACAGCACGTTGGATGATCGGACTGACGACCGAAGTGCGGGGCCCCGTGCCCACAGACGAGGTCGTTATCGCTGCTAAACATCAGTCTTTCCTGGACATCATGATGATTTTTTATGCGGTGCCGGTGCCAAAATTTATCATGAAGCGCGAACTGTTATGGACGCCGATCATCGGGATTTACGCCAAGCGTCTGGGGTGTGTGCCAGTGGCACGTGGCAAACGCGGGGCCGCCATTGCCAAAATGGTAGCTGACGTGAAAGCCGGACGCGCTATGCCCGGCCAGTTGATTATCTACAGTCAGGGCACACGCGTGAAACCAGGTGTAAAAGTGCCCTATAAAGTAGGATCTGCGGTTTTGTACCAACAGCTGGAACAACCCTGCGTGCCTGCTGCCACCAATGCTGGCTTGTTCTGGCCGAAGGGTGGGATTTTGCGCAAACCTGGCCATGCTGTTGTGGAGTTTCTTCCCACCATCGCACCCGGCGTGTCGCGGGATGCTTTCATGGCCGAACTCGAGGAGGTTGTGGAAACCAATTCTGATCGCTTGATGCAAGACGCGGGGTTTAAACCGAATGCAATTCGTCAATGACATTGAAAGCCTAGAAGCGCTTTACGGCTCTGTGGGCGTTGCCGCCACCCGCAAGGTTGCGCGGCGCATGACCCCTTTGTATCGCAAGTGGATCATGGCATCGCGCTTATGTGTGCTAAGCACCGTTGGGCCAGATGGTACCGATGGCAGCCCGCGCGGTGATGACGGCCCTGTCGTTGCCGAATTGGATCCGGGCACGCTGGCCATGCCGGATTGGAGAGGCAATAACCGGTTGGATTCGCTGCGTAATATTGTGTTGGATGGCCATGTATCTTTGATGTTCGTGGTGCCGGGGTCGAACAATGTGGTGCGCGTCAACGGGCATGCTAAACTGACAACAGATGCAGTGTTGAAAGCCCGTTTTGAGAAGAAGGGCAGACAACCTGCCACCGTCATCGTGATCGAAATCTCGGAAATTTACACCCAATGTGCCCGCGCATTGATGCGTGCCGAAACATGGATGCGCGACGATAGCGCAGATTTGCCAAGCGTCGGAGACATTCTTGCGGAAATGACCGATGGGGAAGAAGGCGGTGCGCCTTACGATCAAGCATGGGGTTCACGTGCCGCGCAAACCATGTGGTAAGCAGGGCGCTTTCACGCACCCTGCTTGGATGTTTTGACCGCATGTGGTGGGCCAAGGCCCACCTTACCGCTTTATGCGTGGATTGCACCACTGCCGCAGGCCAAAGCGGCTTCTCGTACCGCTTCGGAGTATGTCGGATGCGCGTGACACGTCATTGCTAGGTCTTCGGCAGACGCGCCAAATTCCATTGCCACGCAAATCTCGTGGATCAGATCCCCAGCAGCAGGGCCAACGATATGTGCGCCCAAAATGCGATCGCTGTCCTTGTCAGCCAGAATTTTGACAAAGCCGTCACCTGCGAAATTCGCTTTGGCCCGACCATTGCCCATGAAGCTGAACTTGCCCACTTTATAGGCGCGCCCCGCGTCTTTTAGCGTTTCTTCTGTTTCGCCGACATTGGCCACCTCTGGATGGGTGTAAATGACACCCGGAATGACAGAATAGTTTACGTGGCCATGTTTGCCGGCAATCTGTTCGGCTGCTGCCATACCTTCGTCTTCGGCTTTGTGCGCCAACATTGGGCCGTCAATGACGTCACCGATGGCGTAGATGCCTTTGATGTTTGTTTGCCAGTCTGCGCCCACTTTAATCTGGCCACGTTTGCTGATCTCAAGCCCTAAAGCATCAAGTCCCAGACCATCGGTGAAGGGTTTGCGTCCTGTGGCAACCAAAACTGCATCGGCTTCCAGCACATGTTCGCTGTCATCTTTTCGCAGTTTGTAATGTACCTTCGCTTTGCCTTTGGCTGTTTCCGTTTTCTGCACGGCCGCACCCATCACAAATGTCAGCCCCTGTTTTGTCAGCAGCTTTTGGAAGGTGCGCTGGACTTCAGCGTCCATTCCCGGGGTCACGGCATCCATGAATTCAACCACGGTGACTTCGGAGCCAAGGCGGGAATACACGCTGCCCAGTTCAAGGCCGATAACACCGGCCCCGATCACTACGAGTTTCTTGGGTATTTTGTTAAGTTCCAGTGCCCCTGTCGACGTGACCACGATCTTTTCATCGACTTCAACACCCGGCAGTGAAGCAGGTTCCGAGCCGGACGCGATGATGATGTTTTTGGCTTCGTGCACCTCATCGCCGACTTTCACTTTTCCGGCTTCCGGGATCGAAGCCCAGCCTTTCAACCAGTCTACCTTGTTCTTTTTAAACAAAAATTCTATGCCTTTTGTGTTTTGGCCGATGGTATCTGCCTTGTACGTCAACATCTGTTTCCAATCGACCGAAGGGCTTTTCCCTTTCAGACCCATGGCCGCAAAATTGTGTTCTGCTTCGTGTAGCATGTGGCTGGCGTGCAGCAGGGCTTTGGATGGGATACACCCTACATTCAAGCAGGTGCCACCCAAAGTGTCGCGCCCTTCGACACATGCTGTTTTCAGTCCAAGCTGCGCACAGCGAATTGCGCTGACATAGCCGCCGGGGCCTGAGCCGATGATGATAACGTCGTAGTTGGCCATGAGATGTGGTCCTTTGCGTCTGAAGGGGTTTTGGGCGCTGCCCCCGGCGCTTTCGCGCCTCCCCCGGGATGTTTTAGAAAAAAGAGTTTAAAAGAGTGCTGCCGCCAGCATCACGAAAGTTGCGGAAAAGCCGATCATCCAGATGTAGGAACGCCAAGGCGTCCATCCAAATGCATAGGCCGGCACATAGAGCACGCGTGCGGCAAGGTAGGTGTAGGCGCACACGGCGGTAAGTGTTGTGGATTGTGCACTGACAGAAACAACCACACAGGCGATCGAGAACAGAATTAAACCTTCGAAGTGATTGTTGAGTGCGCGGTACAGTCTGGCCGTTCGCGGGCTGACTTCGCCTTCAAAGTTCAGATTGTCGCGGTTTCCAAGTGTTTGCCGTGTGCCCAATTCAAGATTTGCAGGCACCGACATCAATACAAACTGTATCACTTGCAAAAGGCCCGCCAGCGTCAGAGCGGTAAGTTCATGTGTCATATTGCATCCACTATCGTGATGGGCGTGCCATTGGGTACATGTGCCCATATTTCACGCATTTGTTTATTTGTGACCGCTATGCAGCCGTCTGTCCAATCCCAAGCCAAGTGTAGCTTGTTCAACCATCCCCAGCCATTAGGAAGACCGTGGATCATTATGTTTCCGCCGGGGGCTGTATCGTTGGCCGCAGCCCGGGCTTTGTCGTCGCTGTTTGGGTAGGAAATGTGCAAACTGAGATGCGCGATGGAATCTGCATTCCGCCAATCAATAATATACTTGCCCTCGGGGGTGCGTTCATCGCCTTCTTGGGTCTTGTGACCGCTTGGCGCGGCACCAAGAGAAACATCATAACGTTTAAAGGTGCCTCCATTTCGTAGAAGATGCAGCTCGCGCGTTGATTTGATGACCAACACCTCATGCGCCTGGTGTTGTTTGGCGACGGCCGGTGGCGGTGTTTGTGGCTGTGACGTGCTGATGACAACAACAAAAAACAGGCTCACAACGATGGCGGCGAAAACAGCGATGCGTTTCATGTGTGCTGCGCCTTTTTCCCAGCCACGTTCGACCATAAAACCGTGTCGTCATGTGGGCAGCGCAAAGTGCCGTCCTTGTTGCCGTCATCGCGTTTGCCTTCGACGCAATCCCCGATTGAGCGGTACGTGCGATACGGCGTGTCCCCTTTTTGGGAGCCCGGCCCGACGCCGACAACTGTTGAAATCTGTTGTACAAAGCCGCAATTGGGGCAGCGCAGATTTGCAGGTTGCAGGTATGCCATTTCCCTATGCCCTGACGGTCGCGCAACAGGAAACGCGGGCGTGTTGGCGCTTCGACAAAAAAGACGGCGCTTCGGGTTGTTTCTTCAAGGCGCACATTACAGGCATGACGTCTGTTGTTCCGTGTTTGGCACGTCAAAGCGCGCGGTTAGGGATGGTCCAGTCTTTGCGCAATTGCAGGCTCGCGCTTTCGTAGATTTCAAAGTCGTCTGCGTAGACGCGTTCGATCAATGCCATTTCCGAAGTATACGTTTGGCGTTCAGGCTGAGCGTTCAATCTTGCCTGGGATGTTTCCTGTGCCAAGGCAGGTCGCCCAAGATTGTGCGCCAGTGTATCCAACCCTTCAGCCAAATCATCGACGCGAAAAACCAGATGGGGATCAAGCAGTTCAAGGGACATGTTCATCGCCTGAGGGCGAAAATGGGGATCGGCCAATCGCCCTGCTGTGCGCACCATTGCCGCTTCTTGTTCCACGTAATGCAGGAACTTCGAAAACCCGGTTTGTGTGTAGGGATCGTTGTCCCAGTCAAACCCCAAAACATTCATGCGAACCCGATCTGCATAGAACTGCCGAAGAGATTTTTTCTGGGTGAAGCAAATAAAATGGAAAGACGAAGCGGCGCGTTCAACCGGATTGCGGATCACGGAAAAGCGAAAAGCTTTGTCCAAAGCTTCTATGCTGTTTTCGAATTGCGCCAATTGATAAAAAACTTGCGCCTTATCTAGGTTCTGAGGCGATTGATCAGCCCAATCGGCGATATTCTCATCCATATGGGCGCTTAGCTTGACCCCGAAGGTCAATTCATAAAGCGCGGCATACGTGGACGTTGTTGCGGATTTTTGGTTTTCCGCATAGGCCCATGAGCCATCGGCTGGCATAACAATCCTTTGCATCACACGCTTTGCGTGACGCACGTCGACCAGCCGGTCGGGATAGCGTTCAGCCGACAACCGAAGATTTCGGTTGCGTTGCTGTCCGCTGAACGGTGGCTGGTCGAAGAAGGGTTTGGGGTTCGGAAACACTCAGAGGTCCATCAGCAACCTGCGCGGATCTTCCAGTGCTTCTTTGACACGCACAAGGAAGGTGACGGCCCCTTTGCCATCCACGATGCGGTGATCGTAGCTAAGCGCGAGGTACATCATCGGGCGGATCACAACTTGTCCTTTGATCGCCATAGGGCGATCCTGGATCTTGTGCATGCCCAAAATGCCCGATTGTGGGGGGTTCAGGATTGGGGAAGACATCAACGATCCGTACACACCACCGTTGGAAATGGTAAAGGTGCCACCTTGCATTTCCGCCATGGACAATTTGCCGTCACGCGCCCGCGCACCTTTTTCAGCAATAGCTTTTTCGATAGCGGCAAAGCTCATGGCGTCGGCGTCGCGGATCACCGGCACAACAAGACCGGACGGCGTACCGGCGGCGATGCCCATGTGCACGAAGTTTTTATATACCACATCGGTTCCGTCAATCTCGGCGTTGACCTCTGGCACTTCTTTCAAAGCATGCACACAAGCCTTTGTGAAGAAGGACATAAACCCAAGTTTCACACCGTGCTTTTTCAAAAACAGGTCTTTGTATTCGTTGCGCAGCGCCATCACTTCGGTCATGTCGACCTCGTTGTATGTGGTCAGCATGGCAGCTGTGTTTTGGCTGTCTTTGAGACGCTTGGCGATGGTCTGACGCAAGCGGGTCATTTTGACGCGCTCTTCGCGGGATGCGTCATCTGCGGACACAGGTCCGCGCGGGGCCGCAACCGGTGCCGGGGCGGAGGCCGCAGCGGCGACGGCTTTTGCGACGTCATCCTTCATGACACGACCATCGCGGCCTGTACCTGTGACTTGATCGCGCGATACACCAGCTTCGGCCATAGCTTTCTTGGCTGACGGGGCATCTTCTACGTCTTTGGACGAAGAGGATCCCGTCGGCGCAGGGGCAGCAGCGGGTGCCGCCGCAACCGCACCAGAGGAAGATATCACTGCCAATTTGGCTGTGGCATCCACTGTTGTGCCTTCTGGGGCAGAAATTTCTGCCAGAACGCCGGCAGCAGGTGCAGGAACTTCTACGCTGACTTTGTCTGTTTCAAGTTCGCACAGCATTTCATCTTGCGCGACGCTGTCTCCGACGGCTTTGAACCATGTGGAAACTGTGGCTTCTGTGACGCTTTCTCCCAAAGTGGGAACCATAACATCTAAACTGTCGCCACCGGATGGCGCTGGCGCATCCGCTTGCGGTTTTTGTTCCGCGGCCGGGGCCGCGGGCGCGGCAGCTTCGCCACCTTCGGCGATTGTGGCCAGCAGCGCGTCAACGCCTACTGTTTCGCCTTCAGCAGCCACGATGTCGCCCATCGTGCCTGCTGCGGGGCTTGGCACTTCGACGGTGACTTTGTCTGTTTCCAGTTCACACAGCATTTCATCGATCGCGACTGCATCACCCGGTTTCTTGAACCATGTGGCAACAGTGGCTTCCGTGACGCTTTCGCCCAATGTGGGCACCCGTACTTCAGTTGTCATGGATCAGTTTCCTTTGATGGTCAGCGCGTCGTCAACGAGGGCTGCTTGTTGTGCTTTGTGGATGGAGGCGAGGCCCGTGGCAGGGGATGCGGATGTCGCACGGCCCACGTAAACGGGACGCTTGTGTTTGGCGTCGATGCGTCCCAGAACCCATTCTATGTTTGGTTCGATAAAGGTCCAAGCGCCCTGATTTTTGGGCTCTTCCTGGCACCAGACCACTTCGGCATTCTTGAACCGTTCCAATTCGCGTACGGCGGATTGGGCAGGGAAGGGATAAAATTGTTCGACCCGCAGCAAGTAGATGTCGTCGATGCCGCGTGCGTCGCGTTCTTCCAGAAGGTCGTAGTACACCTTGCCAGAACACATAACGACGCGTTTGATCTTTTCGTCTGCGACCAGCGTGGTGTCGGAATTGCCGTGTTGTGCATCGTCCCACATCAGGCGGTGGAAGGACGATCCGGTGGTGAATTCGTCTGCTTTGCTGACGGCCAGCTTGTGACGCAACAGTGATTTAGGTGTCATAAGGATTAGCGGTTTGCGGAAGGACCGATGCAACTGACGACGCAGAATGTGGAAATAGTTTGCGGGCGTTGTGCAATTGGCAACGATCCAGTTGTCTTGGCCACACATTTGCAAAAAACGTTCGAGGCGTGCGGACGAATGTTCCGGCCCTTGGCCTTCAAACCCATGTGGCAGCAACACGACCAAACCTGACATGCGCAACCATTTGCTTTCGCCCGAGCTGATAAATTGGTCGAACATAATCTGCGCACCGTTGGCGAAATCCCCAAATTGCGCTTCCCAAAGGGTTAACGCATTCGGTTCCGCCATCGAGTATCCGTATTCAAACCCAAGCACGGCATATTCTGACAGCATTGAATCGATAACTTCGTAATGCGCCTGTCCCGCACGAACGTTGTTCAAAGGGTAATAGCGTTCTTCGGTGTTCTGGTTCACCAGTCCCGAATGGCGTTGCGAAAAGGTCCCACGGGTGGAATCCTGACCTGCCAACCGTACCGGGTATCCTTCGGTTAACAAGGATCCAAAGGCCAATGCCTCGCCGGTGGCCCAATCAAAGCCTTCGCCAGTTTCAAACATCTTTGCTTTGCTGTCCAGCAAACGCCCGACGGTTTTGTGCAGTGGGTAATCCGCGGGCGGTGTGGACAAAGCTTTGCCAACATCCGCCAAAGTTTCCGGATCAATCGCGGTGTTGCCACGCACATAATCGTCCTTGTTGCGGTCCAGATGTGACCACTTACCATCCAGCCAGTCGGCTTTGTTCGGTTTGTAGTCTTTGCCCGCCTCGAATTCGGCGTTCATCTTGGCTTGGAACGCGGCTTTCATGTCCTCGATTTCACCTTCTGGGATCAGGCCATCACGCACCAGACGTTCTGTATAAAGGCTAAGCGACGTCTTTTGTGTTTTGATCTTTTTGTACATGATCGGGTTGGTGAACATGGGTTCGTCACCCTCGTTGTGCCCAAACCGACGGTAACAAATGATGTCGATAACAACATCTTTGCGGAATTTTTGACGGAACTCTGTGGCAACTTTGGCTGCATGTACCACTGCTTCTGGATCATCACCGTTCACATGGAAGATCGGGGCTTCGACAACCAGCGCGTTGTCCGTGGGGTAAGGGCTTGAGCGTGAAAAATGCGGTGCAGTTGTAAAGCCAATCTGGTTGTTCACAACGATATGCATGGTACCGCCGGCTTTGTGGCCTTTCAGACCGGACAGGGCGAAGCACTCTGCGACCACGCCTTGGCCAGCAAAAGCTGCATCGCCATGTAACAATATTGGCATGACGGATGTGCGTTCGTCGTCTTTGTATTGGTCCTGTTTGGCACGAACTTTACCCAAAACAACCGGGTTTACCGCTTCCAGGTGGCTGGGGTTGGCAGTCAAAGACAGGTGAACAGTGTTGTTGTCGAATTCACGGTCAGAGGAGGCGCCCAGATGGTATTTCACATCTCCGGAGCCGTCTACGTCTTCAGGCTTGAAGCTGCCGCCTTGAAATTCGTTGAAAATGGCACGGTAGGGTTTCTGCATGACGTTTGCCAAAACAGACAAACGACCACGGTGCGGCATGCCGATCACGACATCGCGTACGCCAAGGCTGCCACCGCGCTTGATGATCTGTTCCATCGCGGGGATCAGGCTCTCGCCGCCATCAAGACCAAAGCGTTTGGTGCCCATGTATTTGACATGAAGGAACTTCTCAAAACCTTCGGCTTCAACCATCTTGTTCAGGATCGCTTTACGTCCCTCGCGGGTGAATTGAACCTCTTTGCCCAAACCTTCGATGCGTTCTTTGAGCCAACCCGCTTCTTCGGGGTTGGAGATGTGCATGTATTGCAGCGCAAAGGTGCCACAGTAGGTACGCTTCACGATGCTGAGGATTTCACGCATCGTGGCGACTTGAAGACCTAGAACGTTGTCGATGAAGATAGGACGATCCATATCGGCTTCTGTGAAGCCATAAGATTTTGGGTCGAGTTCCGGGTGCGGTGTCTGATCGCGCATGCCCAAGGGGTCAAGGTCAGCGACCAGATGGCCTCGGATGCGGTACGCGCGAATGATCATCAATGCCCGAATGCTGTCCAGCACAGCACGTTTCACTTGGTCATCACTGATCGAGACACCTTTTTCGGTGGCCTTGTCCTTGATCTTTTTACCGGCATCTTTGACTTCGGCCTCCGGGGCCCATTCGCCCGTCAATGCAGCCGTCAGATCATCGGCTGGCATTGGCGGCCAGTCACCACGCGCCCAGCTGGGGCCTTGTGCTTCCCGTTTGACGCTGACATCGTCATCGCCCATGGCCTTGAAAAAGGCCTGCCAACTCTCATCCACTGCCGACGGGTCGTTGGCGTAGCGCGCATACATCTGTTCAAGATATTCGGCGTTATGCCCCTGCATGAAGCTGGAGGCATGGAACTGGTCGTTGGCTGGATGGTCGGTCATGACTTTCCCTTTCGGGTGTTGATGTCAGATTGCACCCTTGATGGGGTACTGTGTCGGATTGACCCCCGGCCCTTCAGCCGATGGTCGGGGGTTTTAGCCTTTGGCGATGGCTTCTTGCACGGCCTCGCCCAGCGTAGCAGGGCTATCGGCAACTACGATACCAGCGGCTTTCATTGCTTCGATTTTGTCTTCCGCGCCGCCTTTGCCGCCTGCAACAATCGCGCCGGCGTGACCCATGCGGCGACCGGGAGGGGCCGTGCGGCCTGCGATGAAACCAGCTGTTGGTTTCCAACGGCCTTTCTTTTTCTCATCTGCGAGGAACTGGGCCGCTTCTTCTTCGGCAGAGCCGCCGATCTCACCGATCATGATAATGGACTGGGTTTCATCATCTGCCAGGAACATTTCCAAAACGTCGATGTGTTCGGTTCCCTTGATGGGGTCACCACCGATGCCCACAGCCGAAGACTGACCAAGGCCAAGATCGGTTGTCTGCTTCACGGCCTCATACGTCAAAGTGCCGGAGCGGGACACAACACCACAGGTCCCACGCTTGTGGATGTGGCCAGGCATGATACCAATTTTGCAGGCGTCGGGCGTGATTACGCCAGGGCAGTTCGGGCCGATGAGGCGCGACTTGGAGCCTTCCAGAGCGCGCTGTACTTTCATCATATCCAGAACCGGAATGCCTTCGGTGATGCACACGATCAGCGGCATCTCGGCATCGATGGCTTCCAGAATGGAATCGGCTGCAAATGGCGGTGGTACATAGATCACGGACGCATTGGCTTCGGTCACATGCATCGCTTCATGGACAGAGTTGAACACGGGCAGGTCCAAATGGCTTTGGCCCCCTTTGCCCGGCGTTACACCGCCGACCATTTTCGTGCCGTACGCGATGGCTTGTTCTGTGTGGAATGTCCCCTGAGAGCCGGTCAGGCCCTGACAGATGACTTTGGTGTTTTCGTCGATGAGAACTGCCATGTGTTGTTTTCCTTCGTGTGTATTTCAGTGCCGTGTGAGGGCGGTGTATGAGGCGCCGCGAAAAGGTGCGGCGGATGTGTTTGATGTGGGCAAAATGGTTTGGCTGTGTGTTTGAAACGCCGCGGCATCTTCAAAGACCACCTCGTCCAAAGGGACTTCGGCGTTGGCAACCGGTGCAGTCACGCGCACGGTGTGAGGCGCGCCAGATGTTGTATAGTGCTGGCTACGACGCGCGTCTAAAGCGGCGGCTTCCTGACCAAGACCCAGAGGTGGAAAATAGCTTTCTTCAGTCAATTCGCCTTTCGGAACATGCACACATCCCGACAGCAATAGCCCGATGCCGGCGACAGCCATTGCCTGTTTTATGGCGATGTTTTTCGCGAGCGCAGGTTGAATTTTCAATATCATGCTTTGGCTTCCAGACGCGTTTGCCAATCATCAGGCAGGCGGTCTACTGCGATGAAGGTTTGTGTCAAACCGGCAGCGTCGCGCGTTCCAACATGGACTACAGCAATCCGTCCGCGCAGCAGAACGCGGCCTTCGATAAGGGCGGTGCCTTTTAAAGGAACATGGGTTTCAGGCAGTGCAATTTGCGTCCCGAATACGGGTGGTTCTGCCATTTTTGACCGCAAAGCCACGATGGCGACTGTTGTGTGTTGGCCGGGCCAAGCAACTTCGCAGCGCCGTTCGATCATGTTTGGTGCTTCTGGGGCAGGCGCACGTGTCGTGTCCCAGAAAGTCAATTCAAAGGGTAGGGGCGACCCCGCGGCCTTTTCCATGTTTTGACGTGCTTGATCCGGAGATTGCCCTGCTTTGAAGCAAAATCCTGTAAAGGCTGCGATCGCCGCATCCGTGGCCGTCGCCAAATGAGGTGTAGTCAGGCCATCAGCTTGCTTTGCCTGCTCGGCAGACAAAGCAAAAGCTGACACAATAGAAACTACAGCCGCAATTGAGAGGGCACCAGAGCGCATTGGCTTAGCCTTTAACCGCTTTCACGATCTTTTGCGCACCATCTTTCAGATCATCTGCTGCGATGACATCCAGACCGGAGGAGTTGATGATCTCTTTGCCTTGCTCCACGTTTGTGCCTTCCAAACGCACGACTAAGGGCACTTGCAAGCCGACTTCCTTTACAGCGGCGACCACACCTTCTGCGATAACATCGCAGCGCATGATACCACCAAAGATGTTGACCAGAATGCCTTTGACGTTTGGATCAGAGGTGATGATCTTGAATGCCTCGGTGACTTTTTCTTTGGTTGCACCACCCCCTACGTCCAGGAAGTTCGCAGGTTCTGCGCCATACAGCTTGATGATGTCCATGGTCGCCATAGCCAAGCCTGCGCCATTGACCATGCACCCGATTTCACCGTCCAAGGTGATATAGTTCAAGTCGTATTTGGATGCTTCAAGTTCTTTTGCATCTTCTTCCGTCTCATCACGCAATTCGTTGATGTCGGCGTGGCGATACAGGGCGTTGCCGTCAAAGGACACTTTGGCGTCGAGCACTTTCAGATCACCGCTGTCAGTGACGATCAGCGGGTTGATTTCCAGCATTTCCATGTCTTTTTCGTTGAAGGCTTTGAACAAGAGACCCATCAACGCGACACACTGCTTGACCTGTTTGCCTTCCAGTCCCAGCGCAAATGCGATGCGGCGGCCATGGAATGCTTGATACCCTGACGCCGGGTCAACGGAGAAAGACAAGATTTTTTCAGGTGTTTCAGCTGCCACTTCTTCGATGTCCATTCCGCCTTCGGTAGAGCACACAAAGGATACGCGAGATGTCTGGCGATCAACCAGCAATGCAAGGTACAGTTCGGTTTCGATACCGGAGCCGTCTTCGATGTAGATGCGGTTGACTTGTTTGCCCGCCGGACCCGTCTGGTGCGTGACCAATGTGCGGCCCAACATTTTTTTGGCTTCCTCGGCAGCTTCTTGAACGGACTTGGTCAAGCGCACACCGCCGGCTTCGCCTGCGTCAGCTTCCTTGAACTTGCCTTTGCCGCGTCCACCGGCATGGATTTGGGCTTTGACCACCCACAGCGGGCCGTCCATCTCGCCTGCGGCGGATTTGGCGTCTTCGGCTTTCAAAACAACGCGACCGTCAGAGACCGGCGCCCCGTAGCTGCGCAAAAGAGCTTTGGCTTGGTATTCGTGGATGTTCATGTGTCTTCAGTCCCGTTTGGCTGCATTTACCTGTCGGTATACGATTATCCATGAAGGTGGGGTAAACGGGAAAATAGATTATAGCATGTATTTCACACTGATTTGAAGCATTTGTGATCACAATAAAAAATCGTGTGATCACAAACTGGCAGGGGGCAATTCAGGAAGTTTGGTTTTAGATAATTTTTTGCGGTCAGTCTTAAGTTCCAGTTGCAACAGGCTTGGGAACGCCGAATCAAAGCAGTCATACACAAAATTGAAGCCAGCACACATTAAGTCACTCGTTCTTGCCTTTGCGTGGATATATCTTTTGACGGGACAGGTCGCCGCAGATTCTTCAGGAATTCATTTTACCCTAAGACCAAAGATCGTGTCACGTCCGCAGATCTTGATGCTATTCTTACCTATCAGGACGAACGTACTCCACTCTGTGTGATTGCAAACCTTTGCATTCCACACAGAATAAGTGCCCGGGGTTGGGTTTTGCGACCCAGTTTCGAACACAGTGTGGTGGTGATTCAAGACGGGTTAGGGCTTTCATCAATCGCTCTGCGGTAACTTAACGACTAACGATCAAAAAAGGCCGCTGGTTGCAGCGGCCTTTCGTGCGTTTTAACTGCGTTGCATTTAGCTCAAAGAGCCATCAATGCCTTTGCACGCCTCAACCAAACCCTGAACGGCTTTGACAGAGCTGTCGAACATGGCCTGCTCGTCTTTGGTCATCTGGATGTCGATCACGCGCTCAACGCCGCCTGCGCCGATGACTGTTGGCACACCAACATACATGCCTTTCAGACCCAAAGCGCCGTCAACATAGGCTGCACAAGGCAACACGCGCTTTTGGTCTTTCAGAAAGGCTTCTGCCATCTCGATGGCGGATGTTGCAGGTGCATAGAACGCAGACCCAGTCTTCAACAGGCCAACGATTTCTGCGCCGCCATCCCGGGTCCGCTGAACGATAGCATCCAGTTTTTCCTGCGTGGTCCAACCCATTTTAACCATATCGTCCAACGGGATACCGCCAACGGTGGAATACCGTGTCAAAGGCACCATTGTGTCGCCGTGGCCGCCCAAAACGAAGGCCGTGACGTCGCGCATGGAGACGTTGAATTCTTCTGCCAAGAAATGGCGGAAGCGTGCGGAATCGAGAACACCTGCCATGCCACAGACTTTTTCGTGTGGCAGGCCGGAAAATTCGCGCAGCGCCCAAACCATCGCGTCGAGCGGGTTGGTGATGCAGATCACAAAGGCGTTTGGTGCGTGATCGCGGATGCCTTCGCCAACGGATTTCATAACTTTAAGGTTGATGCCCAGCAAATCATCACGGCTCATGCCGGGTTTGCGTGGGACACCTGCTGTTACGATGCAGACGTCTGCGCCTGCAATGTCCGCATAAGACTGTGTGCCGGACATTTTCGCGTCGAAGCCTTCGGAGGGGCCGGATTCAGCGATATCGAGGGCTTTGCCTTCTGGTGTGCCTTCGGAAATGTCGAACAGGACGACGTCGCCTAATTCTTTGATCGCGGCGAGGTGTGCAAGCGTGCCACCGATCTGACCTGCGCCGATAAGCGCGATCTTGGGTCTGGCCATTTTAATTCTCCGTTCTGGGTTGAATTTCGCCCGCGTGACTAGAGCCATTTTGCGTTCCGCGCAAGTGTGTGGCGCCGCGGCGCCTGTCACCTTTGGGTGTACCTTGTCCCCAATCAAGCGTTTAAGCACATAGACTAACTGGATTTTGACGGAGCAAACAGTGCTTAGCTTGGATTTGAGCTTTTTCTCGATTGCAGGGCCTGCGGTCATGTTTGCAGGAATTTCCAAAGGTGGATTTGGGTCCGGGGCCGCATTTGCGGCAGCGTCGATTCTTGCCCTTGTGGTGCCGCCTGCCATGGCCTTGGGTGTCATGCTGCCCATGCTGATGTTGATCGATGTCGCCAGCCTGCGCCCCTATTGGGGCAAATGGCGGTGGCAAGATGCGAAATTGATGATTGTCGGCGGCGTTCCGGGTGTGGCCTTCGGGGTCGTACTTTTTACTATGGTGAGCGATGACGCGTTACGGGTTCTGATCGGAGCGATTTCTGTAGGATTTGTGGTGTGGCAGCTGTCGGTGGGGCAGGGCCTGATCAAGCTGGGCCAAATGGTTTGGCCCGATTGGGTCGGCTGGATTGCAGGATTTGCAGCTGGTTTTACCAGTTTTGTCAGCCATGCCGGCGGGCCGCCTGCAGCCATATTCCTGTTGTCACGCGGGTTAAGCAAAACAGAATACCAAGCCAGCACCGTGCTTATCTTTTGGGCCATAAACGCGGCAAAGTTTGTACCTTATGCATTCCTGGGCATGTTTACGGTGCAAACGATACAAGCGAACATTGTTTTGGCCCCTTTTGCTTTGCTGGGGGCGTGGCTGGGCGTGAAAGCACATCATTTGGTATCTGAGCGGCTGTTTTTCGGGTTCACATATCTTGTTCTGATGGTCACCGGTGTGAAGCTGATCTGGGACGGTTTATTCTAAAGCGCAGATCTATCGCTGACCTGCCATCGAAGCTGCCGAGACATAAAAAAAGGCGGATGCAAACACCCGCCTTCCAAATCTGGTAGCATCACTATCGCGGACACAAGCGCTTCAATTTGCAGCTTTTTTAAGCGTCGTTGCCTTTCGCGGGCAAAGCTTCGACCAAGGGTTCAAATGCTTGGCCAGATGCCACAAGGCAGGTCACGCCATTTGGCGATGTGATGGTGATGGTCCATGTGCCCGATGCATCAGAGGCAAAAACCTCAACAACAGAATTGTTTGCGCCAAGGCCCATGGATTGGCGCGTCTCACCGTACCCGTCTGCCAAACGGTCCACCACGATTTCTCGGGGACCGCAATTGCGGGCATTTTGTGCAACGGCGTCGGTCGCGACCGTCAAGTAAAGACCTGTTGTAACGGTCAGTGCACCCAGATGCAGGATTTTGTTTTTGCGTTTCATGTTGTTCAGCCTTTTGTCAAAAAGCGTCACCCGCAGTCATCAAGCCCTTGCCGGATATCCGGCGATGACCGGGCGGCCCCGGTTCCAATCGCGTATCGATTGCCCCTTCCGCAAAGGTTCAGCGGCTTTGCTGAAACGGCCCTCCCGGTGACATCCGATGACAGGACTTTGCGCCAACAGGGCTGAAACAATGGTTAACGCTGCGTCCGCTGGTTGTTTTCAATTTGATTTTTGCCGCAACGCAGCGAAAAGCGCTTGTACTTTTTGACAACGAATGTACTTGTTCTGCGCAATATTATGTCCTTACCGAAAGCTGCTTCTCATGACCCTTGCACGTCCATTGCGTTCTGTTTTGTATATTCCTGCGTCGAAGCCTCGTGCTTTGGACAAGGCCCGCGGATTGCCCGTGGATGCGATCATTTTCGATCTGGAAGACGCAGTCAGCGTGGACGAAAAAGAGGCATCCCGCGCCATATTGGCCGAAGCTTTGGCCCAAGACGGCTACGGCGGTCGTATGAAAGTCATCCGGATCAATGCGTTCGACACGCCATGGGGCAAAGCCGATGCAGAGGCGGCCGCAAAAATGGGGGCAGATGCAATCTTGTTGCCAAAAGTATCCAGCCCCGCAGACCTTGATGCGCTGGCCGAGATCACAGGGGACATCCCGTTGTGGGCCATGATGGAAACGCCCGCCGGTATGATTAACGCAGCTTCCATTGGGGCGCACCCAAAGTTGCAAGGCATGGTAATGGGCACCAACGACTTGGCGAAGGAATTGCAAACCCGCCACCGGGCCGACCGCTTGCCCCTTCAGGCTGGTTTGGGGCTTTGCGTGCTTGCCGCAAAAGCCAACGGGTGTGTGATCATCGATGGTGTGTACAATGCGTTTAAAGACGATGATGGGTTGAAGGTTGAATGCGATCAGGGGCGCGATATGGGATTTGATGGCAAAACGCTGATCCATCCGGCGCAAGTGGATGTGACAAACACCGCCTTTTCACCGTCTGATGCCGAAGTGGAACTGGCCCGTCGCCAAATTGAAGCCTTCAACGAAGTGGAGGCAACAGGGCAGGGCGTGGCTGTGGTGGATGGCAAGATCGTAGAAAACCTGCATGTTGCCACGGCCCGTGATACTCTGGCAAAGGTAGAGGCAATCGCGGCCTTGACCGCCTAACCCCATCTTCGGAGTTCCAATATGCTATTGATAATCCTTGGTCTGATCCTTTGGACTGGCGCACATTACTGGAAACGACTTGCGCCGGATCACCGCGCGGGATTTGGCGACAAAGGCAAATTGGTTGTTACAGTGTCCAGCTTTGCAGCGATTGCGTTGATGGTTGTGGGCTACCGCGCCGCCGATTTCATCCATGTCTGGAGCCCGCCCGAGTTTTTTCGCCATATCAACAATCTGCTGATGCTGATTGCGTTTTTTGTGTTCGGCATGTCCGCCACAACAGGGCGTTTGAAAGGGTATTGGCGCCATCCCATGCTAATTTCGGTCAAGATCTGGGCGATCGCCCATTTGCTGGTGAACGGTGACCTGGCAGCAATCATTTTGTTCGGCGGCATGTTGGCATGGGCCGTGGGGTCCGTGATTTTGATCAACAAGGCGGAACCGAACTGGACACGTCCAGAACCCGGGCCTGCATCAAAAGACGTATTGCTGGTTGTGATCACGCTTGTGACGTTTGGCGTTGCGGCTGGTGTGCACGTCTGGCTCGGCGTGAACCCGTTCGGATAAGCACATGAAACTCTATCGATTTTTGTCCGAAGAGGACACATCCGCCTTTTGCCATAAAGTAACCGATGCCTTGAACAAAGGCTGGGAACTGCATGGATCGCCGACCCAAACATGGGACCACGCAGCAGGTGTAATGCGCTGCGGGCAAGCCGTGGTGAAAGAAGCAGATGGCACCTACACATCTGATACCAAACTGGGACAACACTAAAGATGAGCGTGACAACCACCATGACCAAACCGCAAGCAGTCAAGACCAACGCCGGCCGTTTCTTTGAAGACTACCGTGTCGGAATGGTTATGGATCACGCCGTACCACGCACCGTTTCAGGTGGAGAACGCGCACTGTATCACGCACTGTATCCAGCACGTCATGCGCTGTATTCCTCGGATCAGTTTGCGCAGAACTGCGGCCTGCCTTTTAGCCCTTTGGATGATATGGCAGCCTTCCATGTGGTTTTTGGCAAGACGGTTCCAGATGTTTCACTAAATGCCGTTGCCAATTTGGGCTATGCGCAGGGACGTTGGTTGCTGCCTGTTTATGCCGGGGACACGTTGCGTTCGCGGTCCGAAGTTATTGGGGTCAAGCAAAACTCGAACGGTAAAACTGGTGTTGTCTATGTGCGCACCACTGGTCTGAACCAACGCGATGAAACGGTTATGGAATATGTGCGGTGGGTTATGGTGCGCAAACGCGATGCCGATGCGCCGGCGCCTGAACCTGTGGTTCCTGATTTGCCCAAAGCGCTGACTGTGTCTGATCTTGTTGTGCCAAGTGGTTTGGATTTTTCCAACTATGATTTTGACCAAGCCGGTGAAGCCCACCGTTGGGGCGACTATCAGGTTGGTGAGCAAATCGATCACGTAGATGGGGTGACCATCGAAGAAGCCGAACATATGATGGCAACGCGTTTGTGGCAGAACACAGCCAAAGTGCATTTCGATACATCAGCGCGGCCCGACGGCAGCAGACTGATCTATGGGGGGCATGTCATTTCCATGGCCCGCGCCTTGTCGTTCAATGGTTTGGCCAATGCGCAAATGGTTGTCGGTTTGAACGCAGGTGCCCACGCCAATCCGTGTCTTGCAGGTGATACAGTTCGGGCTTGGTCCGAAGTGCTGGACAAAGCCGAAACAGCGGCCCCGGGTGTGGGTGCTTTGCGGTTGCGTTTGGTGGCCACGAAAGGTGGTGCCCCCTTTAATTTGCGTACAGACGATGGCAAATACGCCCCTGAAGTCTTGTTGGACTTGGATTACTGGGTTTTAATTCCTGTCTGATCGGGGTTCCTGAGGCAGGAACGTGCTGGGGCACTGCCCCAGACCCCGAGATATTTTTGGCGAAAAGAAGGGGTGTCTGATGATTTTTCAATTTAAGCGCTGGTGTGCCGTTGTCGGTCTGTGCGCACTGTCTTTCCCTGCTTTTGCACAAAACGATGATGCTTTTGTGGAAGCGAACCTTTTGTCGGTTTTGTACCACGAACTGGGCCATGCCATCATTGATGTTATGGGGTTACCGGTTTTCGGTCAGGAAGAAGATGCGGCTGATGTGGCTTCTATTCTTCTTATAAACGATCTGTTTGACGAAGAGGTGGCAACGCGCATCGCCTATGACGCCGCATTTGGTTTTCTGGGCGAGGCGCGTGCCAAAGACGGCGAACAAGAGGCCTGGTGGGATGTGCACGGTCCTGACTTGCAACGTTTTTATACACTTGTGTGTTTGTTTGCCGGTGCCGATTTTGAAGCGCGAGATGACATTGCCCGTGACTTGGGATTGCCCGACGACCGTATGGACACTTGCGAAGAGGAATTTGAGTTGGCCTACGACAGTTGGGGCCCTGTTTTTGATGAACTCGCCGAAGAAGCACCTGGCCAAAGCCTGATCTTTGATGGCGGCGCAACCAGCTTTACAGACCGGCTTGTCGCCGGAGAAGTTGCTGCATTGAACGAAGATTTTGTCTTTCCCCAATTTATAACCATCCGCGTCGACACCTGTGATGAGCCCAACGCGTTCTATGACCCGCAGCGTGTGGAAATTGTTGTTTGCGCCGAGTTCGAAGCGTGGTTGCGTGAATTGCCTGTGCCTGGATAATGTGCCGGAACACAATCGTGAGGTGCAAGTCGCCCAAGATCGCGTAGACTTGACCTTATGTTGCGTTGCATTGCCCTTGTTTCTTCAATCGTTCCGTTTCGGAGCTTTGCTTGCGAACTGGCACTGGTGTTGGCTGTTGATGTGTCGGGATCGGTTGACCCGACAGAGTATCGCATTCAGATGAATGGGTTGGCTGCGGGCCTTCGGGACGGAATTGTTATGGATGCGCTTGTTTCCCAACAGGCGCATGTCACCTTGATCCAGTGGTCTGGATCGGGACGGCAGCGTCAGACCATGCCCTGGACCGCGCTGCGACAAGAACAAGACGTGTTGGAGTTTGCGCAAGCTGTGGAACAAGATCCTCGCGTGTGGCGCAACTTTTCCACTGCTATTGGCGAGGCTTTGGCCCTGTCGCGCGATGTGCTGCAGGATGTGCCCCAGTGTGCGCGAAAAGTGATCGACGTTTCGGGCGATGGTGTGTCCAACGAGGGTGTTTTGCCCACCTCTTTGCGCACTGTGATCCGCCATGAATCCATAACGGTAAATGCGATAGCCATCGAGACGGATAGTACGGATTTAACCGCGTACTTTTATGAGAACCTTATCATGGGGCCGCAAGCGTTTGTGGTCACAGCTGCGGGCTTTGATGACTATCCTGAGCAAATCAGGCGGAAATTACAGCGGGAAACCACCAAGCAAGTGAGCACTTTGGACGAGACTCAGGTTCAATTATTAGAAAATCGTTAAATGTGATCACGCGCCGCAAAACTGTGATCACATTCACGATAAATTAGGGTAATAGGGTCAAAAAACCGCATGCTTTCCCCCTGCGCACTAGGTGACACGGGGCGAAAAACAGGTACTAAGAGCGCAGGGAACGAAAAAGGACACCGCTATGGCCGACGTGAACCGGGGCAGCCGCCCGCTTTCGCCGCATTTGACGATCTACCGCCCACAACTGACATCCATGACGTCAATCCTGACGCGGATCACAGGCAACGCATTGCTGATTTCATCGTTGTTGGTGATTTGGTGGTTTTTAGCTGCAGCAACATCGCCTGAATATTACGCCGTGGCTAATGGTGTTCTGACAAGCTGGTTTGGCGATATTGTCATGACCTTGTCCGTTCTTGGGCTGTGGTATCATACACTTGCGGGTGTGCGACATCTGATCTGGGACAACGGCATCGGCCTTGATATTCCGACAGCGGAAAAGTTGGGGTACGCCTGCATAGGTGGTTCCGTTCTTTTGACGTTGATCACCATAATTATAGTTTAGGGGGCGCTGACATGGCATTTTTGACCGACCGCAAACGCGCTGTGGGCATGGGGTCCGCGAAAACGGGCACAGAACATTTTTGGGTGATGAAGGTCAGCGCATTCGGTTTGCTGCTTCTTATTCCCCTGTTTGTCTTCACATTCGGCCCAATGCTTGGCCAGGATTATGAAACGGTCACGGCGTACTTCGCCCGTCCGTTTCCTGCGATCGTTGCAGGGCTGACCATCGCCGTGACAATGATGCACTTCAAAAATGGTGTGCAAACCATGATCGAGGACTACGTACATGGTACGGCGCAAAAAATAGCGATCCTTGCAATGATTAGCCTTAGCTACGCTGCCGCCGCGACAGGCCTTTTCGCCGTTGCACGGCTGGCGCTTTAACCGACAGGAGGCCTTGATATGGCTGCTTACGAATACGAAACGCATGAATATGACGTGGTTGTGGTCGGTGCCGGTGGCGCTGGGTTGCGCGCGACACTTGGTATGGCCGAGCAAGGGCTGCGCACAGCCTGCGTCACCAAAGTTTTCCCGACACGGTCCCACACGGTTGCCGCCCAAGGTGGGATTGCCGCGTCACTGTCCAACATGGGCCCCGACAACTGGCAGTGGCACATGTATGACACCGTGAAAGGGTCTGATTGGTTGGGCGACACTGACGCGATGGAATATCTCGCCCGCGAAGCCCCCAAGGCGGTTTATGAGCTTGAGCACTACGGCGTTCCATTCTCGCGCACCGAAGAGGGTAAAATCTATCAGCGCCCCTTTGGAGGTCACACCACCGAATTTGGTGAAGGCCCTGCCGTGCAGCGTACATGCGCCGCCGCAGACCGCACAGGCCATGCCATTTTGCACACGCTGTATGGGCAATCCCTGAAGAACAATGCTGAGTTCTACATTGAATATTTCGCAATCGACTTGATCATGTCCGATGATGGTGTGTGTCAAGGCGTCCTGTGCTGGAAACTTGATGATGGCACGCTACATTTGTTCAGCGCCAAAATGGTTGTTTTGGCCACTGGCGGTTATGGCCGTGCGTACTTCTCGGCGACGTCTGCACACACCTGCACAGGCGACGGCGGCGGTATGACCGCACGCGCGGGCCTTCCATTGCAAGACATGGAATTCGTGCAATTTCACCCAACCGGCATTTACGGCGCTGGCTGTTTGATCACGGAAGGGGCGCGCGGCGAAGGCGGGTATCTGACAAACTCTGAAGGTGAGCGTTTCATGGAACGCTACGCGCCACAGTACAAAGACCTCGCACCGCGTGACTATGTGAGCCGGTGCATGACAATGGAAATCCGCGAGGGGCGCGGCGTTGGGTCCGGGGGGGATCACATCCACCTCAACCTCAACCACTTGCCCAAAGAAACGCTGGACCTGCGTCTGCCGGGTATTTCCGAAAGTGCGCGTGTGTTTGCCGGTGTTGACCTGACCAAGGAACCGATCCCAGTGCTGCCAACGGTGCACTACAACATGGGTGGCATTCCAACGAACTATTGGGGCGAGGTGCTGGCACCGACGGCGGACGAACCAGATCGTGTGTCGCCGGGCCTTATGGCTGTGGGCGAAGCGGGCTGTGCGTCGGTGCACGGTGCAAACCGCCTTGGATCAAACTCGCTTATCGATCTTGTGGTGTTCGGTCGCGCGGCGGCGATCCGCGCTGGCAAGGTTGTGGATCGCGACAGTGCAATTCCAACGCCGAACCAGAAGTCCGTGGATGCCGCGATCGAACGCTTCGACAACACACGCTACGCCAAAGGCCACACGCCCACTGCGGAACTGCGTCTGGAAATGCAGCAAACCATGCAAAAAGACGCCGCTGTGTTCCGTGCCAAAGACACGCTGGCCGAAGGTAAAGCGAAGATGGAAGACGTCGCGGCCAAATGGTCGGACGTGGGCGTCACGGATCGGTCCTTGGTCTGGAACTCCGATTTGATGGAAACATTGGAATTGGCGAATTTGCTACCCAATGCCGTAGCCACGATTGTGGGGGCGGAAGCACGTACAGAAAGCCGCGGGGCGCATGCCCACGAAGACTTCCCCGAACGTGACGACGAAAACTGGCGCAAGCACTCCTTGATCTGGTTCCAAGGCGAAAACAAAGCCTCTTTGGGCTACCGCGGCGTGCATGTGGCGCCTTTGACCAGCCACAATGACGGTGGGATCGATCCCAAGAAAATCGCCCCGAAAGTGCGCACATTCTAATGCGCATCGCAGCACTTGGACTTTGTGTTGTAGCCCTCGCGGGCTGCGACGAGGCCACCAAAGCGGTGGACGATGTGGCGCGCAAAAGCGCCAAAGCCGCTGTGGCGGAAACCTTGTCCACACGCTTTCCCTTTGTGCCCAAAGCCGCTGTGACCCCGTTCTCGGACTGCGTTATCGACAACGCATCGGGGCGCGAAATCGGCGAATTTGCAAAAGACGCCGTGGTCGGCGTCGATGAATCTACAGTCGTTCTGGTGCAAAGCATCCTGGAACGCCCCAAGACCCAACAGTGCGTAGCTAAAGCCGGCCTTGCCGTGCTGACCGCTTGAAAGGAGACCAGATATGGTTCAACTGACACTTCCCAAGAACTCTCGGATGACCACGGGCAAGACGTGGCCAAAACCCGAAGGCGCAACGAACCTTCGCAAATTCAGCATTTACCGCTGGAATCCGGACGATGGTAAAAACCCTTCGTTGGATACGTATTGGGTCGATATGGACACCTGCGGACCAATGGTTCTGGATGCGCTGATCAAGATCAAGAACGAGATTGACCCGACCTTGACGTTCCGCCGGTCCTGCCGCGAAGGCATTTGTGGATCCTGCGCGATGAACATCGACGGGATCAATACATTGGCCTGCATCTACGGCATGGATGAAATCAAAGGGGATGTGCGCATTTATCCGTTGCCGCACATGTCCGTTGTGCGTGACCTTATCCCTGACTTGACGCATTTCTATGCCCAGCATGCATCTATCATGCCGTGGCTGGAAACCAAGACCAACCGCCCGGCCAAAGAATGGCGCCAGTCCATTGAAGATCGCAAGAAGCTGGATGGTTTGTATGAATGTGTGATGTGCGCATCTTGTTCAACATCATGCCCAAGCTATTGGTGGAATGGCGATCGGTATCTGGGACCAGCAGCGTTGTTGCATGCGTATCGCTGGATCATCGACAGCCGTGATGAAGCAACGGGTGAGCGTCTGGACGAACTGGAAGATCCGTTCAAATTGTACCGCTGCCACACGATCATGAACTGTGCAAAAACGTGCCCCAAAGGTCTGAACCCGGCGGAGGCCATCGCAAACATCAAGAAAATGATGGTAGAGCGCCGCGTTTGAGCGAAGCAAAGCTTAAATTCGACAACAAAGAAGAGTTCAGGGCGGCATGCCGCGCCCTGAGCGGCCGCATGCATTACCTGAACCGCGTGGCCATGGGCGAGCAGCGGTTTGCCTGGGAAGTCGCTGACATGATGATGCGACTGGGGCGGGTTTTTGAAGATCACTACGACAACAAAGACACCAATGCGCAATTCGGCAGCGGGTATGACAAAGGCGACATCGACAAAGAAGATGCGGCTTTGGCATTGTTTGCATTGATGTACCCCGAAAAAGACTGAACTGCACAAAATCTGCACAAACTGCCCCGGTTTTCTGCGCCCTCAGACCGTATCGCTGACGTTGCAAAACTTCAGCAAAGGACAGTTACGTGCTTAAATCATCCGGTCTTAGGTTCCTTGTCGTGGGCCTACTCACATTGCTTATGTTCATCCCGTTGGGGTTCATAGGTGATATTGTCAATTCGCGGTCGCATTATTCAGAAGACACAATTCGTAGTCTGGGTCAGGAATGGGGCGGCGGACAGCTGTTTTCCGGACCGCAGCTGGTTATCCCTGTCACCGAAGACGTGATTTACAACCGCAAACGCAAGGTGTTGGATCCTGTCACTGGGCAGGCTAAACGCGACAGTAATGATGCAATAATTTACGAATATTTTGAGGAAAAGATCACAGAATCACGCCCTTCTGTGTACATGTATCCCGACCAGTTTGATCTGGAGATCACCACACAAACCCAACAACGCCATCGCGGAATTTTCAACGTACCGGTATATACGGCCGCCGTCGAAGCGCGGTTTGACATGCGGGCAGATGATGCCTCAAAAGCGCTGCAAAACAACGAAGTGCTGGTGTGGGATCAGGCGGCGCTGCATGTTTATGTGTCACGAAACCGCGCCTTGCGCGGGGCTGCGGTGTTGCAGGCGGACGCCCAAGAACTGACGTTGGAGCCATTGGCAAACGGACAAAACGGTATTTCGTCATTGGTGGGAGATCCACGAAAAATATCGCAGTACAAGCTGACTTTGGGCGCAAATGGCGCCCATACATTGCATGCCAGCGCAGTTGGTCGCACCAGCACGGTGACCTTCAACAGTGATTGGCCTGACCCTAGCTTTACAGGGTCTTTTTTGCCCAACGGCTCGAACATCAGTGATGGCGGTTTCACAGCCACATGGGAAGTGCCTCATCTCGCACGCGCGTTGCCGCAAGTCTCACGTGAAAATCCGGACGCTGTGGCGCGTGAAACTGCGACGATGGGGGTGATGTTTATCACGCCAAACGATTTTTACCGCACAATCTACCGTGCCGCCGAATACGGCATTCTATTCATTGCGCTGACGTTCTTGACGATCCTTTTGCTGGATCGCACATCTGTGCGCCCCGCCCATCCCGTGCAATATGTCATGGTTGGATTGGCCCAGTCTGTGTTCGTGTTGTTGATGCTGGCCTACGCCGAACAGATCGGCTTTGATCTGGCCTATCTGGCAGCCAGTGGGGCCACCATTGCTTTGTTGGTGATGTTTGCCGCGACTGCGATGAAAATGGGCACACGCACCGCGGCGCTTGGCGGGTTGCTGATTGTGCTTTACGCCGTCCTTTATCTGATTTTGCAAAGTGCCGATTATGCTTTGCTGGCAGGATCTACACTTGCCTTTGTGGCTTTGGCGGGCACAATGTATTTGACGCGAAACGAAGACTGGTACGGGGCTGCAGGTAAAGGCGGTGGGTTGCTGAAGTGGGCGCTAACTGACCCAAAACCTACGCCATCCAAACCGGAGTGATTTTAAGTGGCGCTGCGGGCAACCGTGGCGCCACATCGCATCTTTGATTGTAGGTCGTGATCAAGTGCGCCAAACTACGTGAAAACCATACAGGATCTGGCCCATGACAATCCCCCAAGACGCCGCTGCCCGAAAGGCAATTTCACCGGTTGTGTGCTACCCAGTCGAGACATTGCCAGCGCCGGATATGGCGCTGTATGAGCAGGCGAGGACGACTTTGACCAAAGTCTCCGAAGTTGTCGCGCCAGCGCGGGATGCGGCGACGTTTCGCGTTAAGGCAGGGCAATTCTTCCGGATCAAGTCGATTGAGGGATCGCAAGTTGGTGATTTGAACCTGTGGAGCGCTGATGATTTGCAAGAGCGGTTTTATTCTGGAAAAACACGCGCCCTGCACGGAACACACATCACAACAGGCGAACGTATGTGGTCTTCGTTCCCGGGGCTTCGGCCGATGGCGACCGTCACGTACGACACTTTGGGGTGGTACGGCATCGATGAATTTGGCGGGTCCGTTCATGATGTGATTGGCACGCGCTGCGATCCGTATACGCACAACCTGTTGTCGGGTGGCCACTATCACCACTGTTGTCATTCCAACCTGACCCGCGCGTTGGCGGCGCATCTTGGATGCAGCTTAAAAGAGGCAGAACCCCATGTGCATGATGTTCTGAACGTTTTTATGTGCACTGGCTTTACCCGTGATACGGGGCAGTATTTCATGAAAGCCTCTCCTGTACGTCCGGGCGATTACATTGAATTTTTTGCAGAAATTGATGTGTTGGGCGCGCTAAGTGCATGCCCCGGAGGTGATTGTTCATCTGAACATTCGTCAGATACTGCTGCGTGCCATCCTTTGTTGATCGAAGTGTTCGATGCGGACCCTGCCACCCTGAACGGATGGCAGTCACCGGCGATGAATGGCTATGACAGGTCCCACGGACTTTGAGGCATTAGGCGGGAAACGCAGCTTCGAGTGCGATTTCAACCATGTCGCCAAAGGTTTTTTCGCGATCCTCTGAGGGCAAGGCTTCGCCTGTTTGCAAGTGGTCGCTGACAGTTAGAACGGCCAATGCGCGACGTCCATGACGGGCTGCAAGCATGTATAGCTCTGCGGCCTCCATTTCGACGCCAAGAATTCCGTGGCGCACCATTTGTTCATCCAGATCGGGACGTTCCGCGTAGAAAACATCGGATGAATAAATCCCGCCAACATGGGTGGTGGCATCTTTGTGTTTTGCGGCTTTAACGGCCGCTTCAAGCAATCCATAATCTGCGCAAGGGGCGAAATTCACTTCGCGAAATATACCGGACGAGGGCGATGTGATGGTGCTTGCAGTCATTGCGATAATCACATCGCGAATACCGACATGTGATTGCATGCCACCACAGCTGCCGATCCGAATGAGGGTTTGCGCGTTGTAGGTGCTGATCAATTCATTGGCGTAAATAGACAGCGACGGCATGCCCATACCCGACCCTTGGATCGTGACCCGATTTCCCTTCCAAGTGCCTGTAAAGCCAAGCATTCCGCGCACTTCATTGACAAGTTTTGCATCGTCCAAGAACGTTTCAGCCGCCCATTTCGCGCGGTAAGGATCGCCCGGCATAAGAACGGTTTCTGCAATGTCTTCGGGGGCTGCGCCAATGTGAACGGTCATGGGTTTTCTTTCTGTTTTGCGGTGGTCCCAACCTGCCTGCATGGGGTGGCAGGGGCAAGAGACAAGTCTGGAATCCCATACTGGCCAATTTCGTGAACGATGTTCAAATATTGTTCGTCAGTAACAAGGAAAGTGCGAAAAATGAACAAGATGATGAGCTTATGTGCGGTGGCGGTGTTGGGCTTAAGCGCCTGTGATGTCACCCATCCGGTCGCCGTTGTAGGACCTGCAAACACAGTGTACCGCGGCACGGCGACAGCGACCTTTCTGGAGGGAGGCTGGTTTCAGGTCAACAACGGCGGAAATTCATGTCAGGGTCGCTACACTCCGGCCTCAGAAACACGCATGGTGACATTCCCGGTGACCTGTTCAAACGGGCTAAAAGGGGTAGGCACAGCCACCTACGAGACACCACGCGCGGGCGGAGGAGAAATCATCATGCAAGATGGCACGAAGTGGCGATTTATCTTTGGGCGTGGCGCCTTGGCGGTTTAATGGACCGATTGAGACTGCATCGTGAATGCAGTCTCAATTCAAAAAAGTAATGTCACTGGCGGTGATCTTATTTGATTTCCATTGCTTCAGGCGTCGTGCCCTTTTCAGTTTCCTCTTTAAACCAATTCGGCTGCCGTCCTTTACCCGTCCATGTCTGTTTTGGATCGGTTGGATTGGCGTAACGTGGTTTGGATGGTTTTGGGGTCTTGCGCCCGTCTTTCTTTGCAGGGGCCGCTTTCGCGGTGCCGGTCAATTCATCCAAGGTAAAACCGAATTGAGACGCGGCCTTTTCAGCAGCCTTTTGCGCCGCACGGCGGTCTTTATTTTTCAGCGAAGTCAAAGCCTTTTCAACGTCGGTTCTTAGCTTTTCTAACTCTTTACGTGACATTGATTTGAGATCGATTTTCATCGTTTTGCCCCGTTTTATAATACTATTGCAGTTCCGCCTTAATTCATTAAGGCGGCTTGGTGCAACAGTTTCCAGAGTAATTCAATTGCAGGTAGGCGCTATTGGGCTGCGACGGCCTTTGGATCAGCCAAAGTGACAATATCCATCATGATTGTATTCAGCTCAAAGTCTTTTGGCGTGTACACACGGGCAACCCCCATAGTGCGCAGTCGCTGTGCGTCGTCATCGGGAATAATTCCACCGACAATTACCGGAATATCGCCCAAACCTGCGTCACGCATTTTCACCATCAAATCTTCGACAAGAGGAATATGGCTACCTGATAAAATTGAAAGGCCCACAACATGTGCGTCGTCCGATTTTGCCGCAGCGACAATTTCGTCTGGCGTTAAACGAATGCCTTCATAGGTGATGTCCATTCCGCAATCTCGGGCGCGAACTGCGATTTGTTCCGCACCATTTGAATGGCCGTCCAAACCGGGTTTGCCCACCAAGAATTTTAGGCGACGTCCCAGTTTGTCGCTGACCAGATCAACGGCTTCACGTAGATGATCCAAGCCTTCGGTCATGTTGGATTGGCCCGCTGCTACGCCTGTCGGGCCACGGTATTCGCCATGAACAGCGCGCATTTGCGCGGCCCATTCGCCCGTTGTAACGCCCGCTTTTGCCGCAGCGATGGAAGGTTCCATAACGTTGCGCCCTTCGCTGGCTGCCGCACGTAGATCGGCAAGTGCAGCGTCGACCGCGGCTTGATCGCGTCCGCCGCGCCATTCATTCAGACGGTCAATCTGTTCTTGTTCGACGGCTGGATCAACCACCATAATGCCGCCGTCTTCGCTCATCAGTGGGGAAGGTTCGCCGCTGGTGTATTTATTGACACCCACCACAATCGTTTCACCGGCCTCAATTCGATTGAGGCGCGCAGCATTTGAACCAACCAATTGCGCTTTCATATAGTCAATCGCGTCGATGGCGCCGCCCATCGAATCCAAATTGGCCAGTTCAGACCGTGCACCGTCTTTGAGTTCTTCAACTTTGGCGTCCACGGCAGGGTTGCCATCAAATAGATCGTCAAATTCTAAAAGGTCGGTTTCAAATGCCATAATCTGCTGCATACGCATGGACCACTGTTGATCCCATGGGCGTGGCAACCCAAGGGCTTCATTCCATGCAGGCAATTGGACGGCGCGGGCACGTGCCTTTTTGGACAGGGTGACTGCCAGCATTTCGATCAATATGCGGTATACGTTGTTTTCGGGCTGCTGTTCGGTCAACCCAAGCGAATTCACTTGCACGCCGTAGCGAAAACGGCGGTATTTGGCATCGATGACGCCGTAGCGTTTTTCGCAAATCTCGTCCCACAGATCGACAAAGGCGCGCATTTTGCACATCTCGGTCACAAACCGAATGCCGGCATTTACGAAAAACGAAATACGGCCTACCAGTGTTGGGAAATCTTCTGCGGGTACGCGTGGGCGCAATTCATCGAGAACGGCAGTGGCGGTGGCCAGCGCAAATGCCAATTCCTGTTCTGGTGTCGCGCCTGCTTCTTGCAGGTGATACGAACACACGTTCATAGGGTTCCATTTCGGGACATTCGTGTAGCAATACTCAGCCACATCCGCGATCATTTTCAAAGATGGTTTTGGCGGGCAGATGTATGTGCCGCGGCTTAGGTATTCTTTGATCAAATCGTTTTGAACAGTACCTTGAAGACCCGAAACATCGGCGCCTTGTTCCTCAGCGACCGCAATATACAAAGCCAACAACCATGGAGCCGTTGCGTTTATCGTCATGGACGTGTTCATTTGTTCCAGAGGAATGTCCTGAAACAATGCCCGCATGTCGCCAAGGTGCGACACGGGAACGCCCACTTTACCAACTTCGCCCCGTGAAAGAACGTGGTCGCTGTCATATCCGGTCTGCGTGGGCAGATCGAAAGCCACCGACAGGCCGGTTTGGCCTTTGGCCAAATTCGAGCGGTACAACAGGTTCGAGGCTTTGGCAGTTGAATGGCCTGCGTAGGTTCGGATCAACCAGGGGCGGTCTTTTTTAACATCTGTCATAGGGGCCTCATGAATCGGAGAAAGCAATATTCTTGCGCTTGGGTTGAGATATAAGAAACTTTAGGCAAGTGTCAATTCGCTGCGTTGCGGCGTAACCACTTTGACGCCACGGAGATAAGCAACGCCCATCCCAAAAGGCTTTGGCCAAGGCCGGACAGCGTTCCAGCACTGGCAAAACCGTAAAGCCTGACCACGTCGACGACGCCAGGCGGTGCCTTTACTACGATCTTTGCCGGCAACCCGTCGATCAAGATCCTGTAATACGCATAATAAACCTGTGGTGATAGCCAAACAAACGCCCACAGGGCGACGCAGGCGCTGACGAAATGCCAAAAGGGCTTCAGGCGCAGGCGAAACACCGCAAAAATCAAAAACGCCGACAAAGCCAGTGACACAACAGCCAGCCCGATTTGGCCGATGGTGGTCAGGGTGAAAAATGAATCTTGCGTATACATCATGTTCCTGCATTTTTGCGAACCGGTGGATGGTCGATGCGTATTTATGTTTACCAAAGGCCGTATGCCTGTAAATGTCATTGGTGATGTTTCAGACCGTAGAAATACCTATCTGGCTATTTGTGCTGATCGTGTTTTTCGCGACGGTGACGTTTGCGTCGCATTTTCTGTTTCCTTCTGTGCGGTGGTTTTTTCGCCGACGTTTGGAAAAGGCCGTCAAACGCCTGAACAAGCGGCTGACCCGTCCTATTGAGCCATTCAAGCTGGCGCGGCGGTATGACATGATCCAGCGCATTATTTATGATCCCCAGGTGACGCAAGCGATTGTGGAATACGCCAAGGAACATGATGTCCCTGAAAATGTAGGCTTTGAAAAAGCCCGCAAATATGCGCGTGAAATTGTGCCCAGTTTTAGTGCCTTCACCTATTTTGGTCTTGGAATTCGTATCGCGCGTTGGATCAGCAATGGCCTTTACGACGTGCGCACAGCGGATGGGCATGATGAACGGTTGGCTGGTTTGCCCAAGGATGCCACCGTCATTTTTATCATGAACCATCGCAGCAATATGGATTATTTGCTTGTGACTTACCTTGCCGCGCAAGCTTCGGCTTTGTCCTATGCAGTTGGCGAATGGGCGCGGGTTTGGCCGCTGACCCGCTTGATCAAATCATTGGGCGCCTACTTTATCCGGCGCAAATCGCGAGGCGCACTTTATCGCAAGGTCTTGGCGCGCTATGTGCAGATGGCCACAGAAGGCGGGGTGACGCAGGCAATTTTCCCCGAAGGTGGGTTAACCCTGAATGGCAAACTGCGCCCGCCCAAGTTGGGTCTGTTGACCTATGTGCTGGATGCCTACGACCCTGAAGGTCGCGACATTCTATTTGTCCCTGTGGCGATCAACTATGATCGTGTTCTGGAAGACCGGGTGTTGATTGCAGCGGACCAACGGGGGGACCGGCGGTTCGGTGGGAAAGTGTCGGTGGTTTTCAAATTTGTTTTGCGCAAGGTCTGGCTGCGGTTAACAGGCCGTTTCTTGCGATTTGGGCAAGCTGCAGTGGCTTTCGGAGAACCGGTGTCGGTCAAAACCTACGGCAGCAAGCCGAACCCTGAAAAACTGGCACAGGATTTGATGGTCGAAATTTCAAGGATTATGCCTGTGATGGAAATTTCGTTGATGTGCCGCGTGTTTTTGATGGCAGATGGCCCTTTGAACCAAAAGGCACTGGAAGTTGCGGTGAAAAACGTGATGGCGCAGTGTAATGGCCCTGCGCCGATTTTGCACAATGACAAGATTGAAGATCTTGTCACACGTGCCTGCGCCAACCTGGGTCAACGCAACATCATTGCCCAAGATCAGGGCAGATGGTCTTTGAATTCCGATGCGAAAGACGTTGCAGCATTTTATTCCAATTCGATCGCGCACTATTTCGACGAAGAGGATGCAGTTGCAGAATAATTTTCTGCGACTGCGGGGTCATAAAATTACAATAATGACCTCCGTAGGGTTGCAATGTTACTCGGTGGGCCATATTCCACATTTGAACGGCAATGCGATTCTGCATTGCGGCAAACAGGTAAAGTGGAGGTTCCCATGGCTTTGGACAATGGCATCGCGCAATATGAAGCACCCGAGAAAGACTTGTACGAAATGGGGGAAATGCCGCCCATGGGTTACGTCCCTCAGAAGATGTATGCGTGGACCATCCGCCGTGAACGCCACGGTGAACCTGACACAGCCATGATGGAAGAAGTCGTCGACGTGCCAACGCTCGACAGCCACGAAGTGCTGGTTCTGGTGATGGCAGCAGGCGTGAACTACAACGGTGTTTGGGCGGCTCTTGGTCAACCGATCAGCCCGTTTGACGGCCACAAACAGCCTTACCATATTGCGGGTTCCGACGCGGCGGGTATCGTTTGGGCTGTTGGTGACAAGGTGAAGCGCTGGAAAGTCGGCGATGAAGTGGTCATTCACTGCAACCAGGATGACGGCGATGATGAGCATTGCAACGGTGGCGACCCGATGTTTTCGACCAGCCAGCGCATCTGGGGATATGAGACGCCTGATGGATCGTTTTCCCAGTTCACAAACGTGCAAGCGCAGCAGCTCATGCCACGCCCAAAGCACCTAACGTGGGAAGAGGCTGCTTGCTACACGCTGACGCTGGCCACGGCGTACCGCATGTTGTTCGGTCATGAACCCCACGATTTAAAACCTGGCCAAAACGTTTTGGTCTGGGGGGCATCTGGCGGTTTGGGATCCTATGCGATCCAATTGATTAACACTGCGGGTGCCAATGCCATTGGTGTGATTTCTGACGAAAGCAAACGCGACTTTGTTATGGGGCTGGGCGCTAAAGGGGTTCTGAACCGCAAAGATTATAACTGCTGGGGCCAACTGCCCACGGTGAATACCCCCGAATACGCCGCTTGGTTCAAAGAAGCCCGCAAGTTTGGCGCGGCAATCTGGGAAATCACAGGCAAAGGCAACAACGTCGATATGGTCTTTGAACACCCCGGCGAAAGCACGTTCCCGGTGTCCACGCTTGTGTGCAAAAAGGGCGGCATGGTTGTGATCTGTGCGGGCACAACGGGCTTCAACCTGACGTTTGATGTGCGCTACATGTGGATGCACCAGAAGCGCTTGCAAGGATCGCACTTTGCGCATCTGAAACAAGCGTCTGCGGCCAACAACCTGATGGTTGAGCGCCGATTGGACCCGTGTATGTCCGAAGTTTTTGCTTGGAATGACTTGCCCGCGGCACACATGAAAATGCTGCGCAACGAACACAAGCCCGGCAACATGTCTGTTCTTGTGCAATCGCCCAAAACCGGTTTGCGTACGTTGGAAGATGTGTTGGACGCCAAAAAGTAACCTCTTCAACCGTTCAGGTTGAAATTGAAGCGCCCGCGAATCAGTCAAATCTGACGCGGGCGTTTCGCGTTTCATGGCCACTCATTTGCATTCAGAGACTTACAAAACGCGGCCTCCCTATTTCTGGGGAGTGGGAATAGGGGAATTTCTTATCAGAAAGCTCGCATGTTATAGTTGTGTTAACCAATCGTTAACCAACTAAAGGTGTAGCTGTTATGAGAAGTGACTGGATTTTAGACGTTCTGACGGACTTGAAAACCTTTGCACGTGCAAATGAGCTTATGGCACTTGCCGAACAGCTTGATGACACAGCAATCGTTGCCATGGCCGAGATCGCTGCCAAAAATGAAAGGCTACACGGCCGACGCCATGAAAACGATTACGCAGTTGGAAACCATATTGGAGGAACTGGAGCAAGCTGAAGGCGTTGAGGCGCTTCAAACGGCAATAGAACATCTAAGAGACCAGATGGCTGTGGATCACATGGTCTATCATTGGGTGGACAGTTCAGGTGACCACTATGGCTGTGGCACTTACGCTGACGCCTGGCGCGAACGTTATCTGGAAATGAACTACATCCGTATCGATCCGGTCATTGTCGGGTGTTTTCAAATTTTTCACGCGGTTGACTGGAAGCGGCTGGATTGGTCATCCAAAGCGTCACGCAGTTTCCGCGAAGATTCGATGAAACACGGCATCGGAAACCAGGGGTTCAGTATTCCGATCCGTGGCCCTGCCGGGCAATTCGCGCTATTCACGATCAGCCACACCTGCGACGATGCCTCATGGGAAGCATTTACAAGCGAAAATCGCCGGGACCTGATCCTGATCGCGCATTTCTTTAATCAACAGGCTCTGGAGCTGGAAAAAGGGCGCAAACCGTTTATTCAGTCGGCGTCATTGTCACCGCGTGAAGTCGATGCCATGACGTTGCTGGCTTTGGGACACAGCCGGGCTCAGGTCGCGGATGAATTGTCGATTTCGGAGCATACGGTGCGCGTTTACATCGAAAGTGCGCGCTTCAAACTTGGGGCGATGAACACGACACATGCTGTTGCACGCGCTTTGAGCAGGGGGTTGATCGTGGTGTGACCCGACACCCCTAAGAATCGCCCGGACCCCCCCGTTGCGCAATCAATTAATCTATCGTACGGGTTGAATATTACACATTAACACACGCATAGGTAATACTTGCTTCAGGTCAGTGACCGAATTGGACAAGGAGAGCCCCAATGCTGCGATATGTTTATGCCAACGATCTTTACCAATATCCCCAACTTGCAGCGTCCATGTTTCGCGACCGTGCAGACCAATTCAAGACCCGTTTGGGCTGGGAGGTTTCTGTGGACGAGCACGGGTTCGAAAAGGACCAATACGACGAGCTGAACCCGCTTTACGTGATCTGGGAAAACGCAGATGGGTCCCATGGGGGATCGATGCGGTTTTTACCGACAACAGGGCGGACGATGGTTAACGAACATTTCAGCCATGTTATAGGCGGCGGCGAAGTTCGCAGCCCACTGATCTGGGAATGCACACGGTTTTGTCTGTCTCGCACTGCAAGCAGCCGCATGGCCGCCCTTTTGGTGGTCGCGTGTGGTGAAGTCATGCATCATTTCAACGTCGAGCACTTTGTTGGTGTTTTTGACGCCCGTATGGTTCGCATTTATCGCATGCTTGGTGCGTCCCCTGACGTACTTGGGCGGGATGGTGCAGGCCGTGATCAGGTCAGTGTGGGTCTGTGGCACTATGATGCGGCAGATCGCAACAAAGTCCTGCGCCGCGCTGGCGTGTCTCTTGCTTTGTCCCAGCTATGGTTCGACCGGTCGTTTGGCGCGGATGATGCGCAAGATTTAGCACAAAGCGCCTAATATTCCGCAAAACCCTGTGGTGGTGTGCGCATGCCCTCTGTAGGGTCGCGCCATGACCTCTACAGCCATTACATTCTCGGACGATCAGGCGAATGCCTATGACAGCATCGCAGAAATGCTGCGTTTGGCGGGGATCGATTTAGACGATAGCTTGCTTTTGCCTCCAAAGGGGACGGCGTCCTCTGTGATGGGTGTCACGGGCAAGGCTGGGTCAGGGAAAACCCTTTTGCTGGCGGAACTCTATAAGGCGCTTGAAGGCGCCGGTGTTGACGTCGTTTCGGGGGATTACGAAAGCAAAAAGCGCAAGGACAAGCGCACGCTGGCCATTTTGGCGCCGACGAACAAAGCTGCGTCTGTTTTGCGTTTGCGCGGAGTGCCTGCAACGACGATTCACCGTATTTTGTACACGCCTGTGTATGATCCCGAATATGAACGGATCGCAGAATGGCTGGCGGGTAACGGTGAACGCCCCGAAATTGAGGGTCTGACGGACCTTGCATTGGACCGCGCAGCGGCTTTCTATGCGGGTAACAAATCTATTCCCGGTGCGCTTGCGGCCGCTGGATTGCGCGGATCCGATTTTATTACCGGCTGGAAGCGACGCGAAGAACCGCTGGACATCGGTTTCATCGATGAAAGTTCGATGCTGGACGACAAGCAATTCGAAGACCTGAAAGAGATTTTTCCGACACTTTTGCTTTTTGGTGATCCCGCGCAGCTGGCGCCTGTGAAGCAGTCAGGTACGATGGTCTTTGACAAACTGCCTGACACGCGCATCCTGAATTTGAACAGGGTACACAGGCAGACCGCAGACAATCCGATCTTGGATTTGGCTCATGCTTTGGCTGACCCCAGTCTTGAGTTTCACCAGTTTGAAAAGATGGTCGAAGATGCGGCCCAAAAAGATGAACGCGTTGTATGGGGGCAACGTGTGGAAGTCGATTTGATGGCCCGCAGTCCTGTGTTGGTATGGCGCAATGCCACCCGCATCCGTTTGATCAATGCGTTTCGCAATGTTTATGGTGCGCCGGAAGACGCTTTGGCGGAAGGCGAACCTTTGATTTGTGACGGGATTGAGCTGCCGATGAAGCACCGCAAAAAACGTCTCGATCTAGAGGCGCGGGGGCTGATCAAAGGGGCACAGGTTGTTTACCTGGGCGAAGGCCGTAAACCGGGGTTTTCGCGTTTGCATGTGATGGGTGCCGAAGACCCACAAGTCAGTGCCGCATCTATTGTTAAAATTGAAAAGCCGGATGAAGAAGAACCCTTTATTCCCTTTGCTGCCCGTATGGGCGCCACGTTTTTGCACGGTGCGGCGGTGACCATTCACAAAGCGCAGGGGTCCCAATGGGACACTGTTCAAGTGTTCGCCCCCGACTTGTTTGTGGCGGCGCGTATGGGGCGCATGGAAGCGGGGCAACCCCTGTGGAAACGTCTTGCTTACGTGGCAATAACACGAGCACAAAACCGGTTGATCTGGGTCGTGCGTAACCGTTTGTCGAAGCCCACGGAACCTTTGCGTGTGGATGATTTGCGCAGTGTGGCGCCTGCACCTTTGACATTGGCTCAAGAAGAACCGGAGGAATTTTTATGAAGTCCATCATCATCACAGGTGCGAGTTCAGGGATTGGCCGTGCCACAGCAGAGCTGTTTTTGGAAGGCGGTTGGCAGGTGGGCTTGATCGCGCGGCGTGGGGAGGTGTTGGAAGACATCGCCAACACATACGATACGGCCATTGCTTTGCCAGCGGATGTTACAGACGCTGATGCGATGTCGGCGGCGTTTGCAGCCTTCACATCGCAGGCAGGCAGATTGGATGCCTTGTTCAACAATGCCGGTATGTTCGGTCCGTCCGCTCCCATTGATGAGGTGCCTTTGGACCAATGGATGCAAGTGTTGAACGTCAATGTGGGGGGCATGTTCATCGCCGCACAGCTTGCTTTTGCGCAGATGCGTGCCCAAACCCCGCAAGGGGGCCGCATCATCAACAACGGATCATTGTCCGCCCATGTGCCGCGGCCCAATTCAGTCTGCTATACGACCACAAAACACGCGGTGTCAGGACTTACCAAAACGATTTCGCTGGACGGGCGGGCCTGTAACGTGGCCTGTGGGCAAATTGATATTGGAAATGCTGAAACGGACATGGTTGCGGCATTAAAGTCCACACAGACTGAGATGCCGACAATGGATGTGCGTCATGCCGCAGAAGCCGTTTTGCATATGGCAGAGTTGCCGTTGAATGCGAATGTGCAATCCATGACCGTTATGGCGTCGCAAATGCCTTACATCGGGCGGGGATAAGCGAACCTACTGACGGATCAAACTAAAGACCGCAGAGGCGCCCCAACCGGCGGCGATCGCAATCGCAAGTGACATCAGGCCGTACAAAAACGCGTTTTCATGTGCCAGATTGTACAACCAGCGTTCCAAACCAACCTTTTTGACTGGAATGCTTGTTGTGTACAAATCCACAATCTGACCGTTGCGTGTCAGGTAAATCTCGGTTTTGTAATCGCCTTCGGTCAAGTTCGCAGGCAGGGTGATCCGGGTTTGAAACAGGGTGTCCTGCGTCAAGTTCACAGAGCCTTCAAGCGTTTGGTACAGGTTGTTGGCTTCGCGGATGCGGATCAAAGATTGGATGAACGCGGTGCTGCCACCTTCTGCCGGTCCAACCGACCGGATGGCCCGATTGATGGTGATCCGCGTGTTTATGTCTTCGCTTTCCGCCAGAATATCGGCCAAGGGTGCATTCGTGGCAACGGCGTAAAAAGTCGGGGCAATATCAATGTCGACGGATGCCGCATTCACCCAAATCCCAAGTTTTTTGTCTTTGCGGCGCACGGTGACCGGCTGGTCGGGGCCGGCAACTGTGACGATGACGCCTAGGTCGCCTTCAATCAACGGCCCAACTTCGCGTTTGATCGCGCCAAACAGCAAAATTTCAGCACCGTTAAAGGTGGCTGTGATGTCGATTTCATCGCGGCTTTTACCAAGAACGACTTCTTCGGCCATGACAGGCATAGCCAAAAAGACAAATGCAAGAAGCAATCTAAGCATCTTAGTGCCCCCCCGCCGCGCCAAGTGAATAGAGCTCGGATGGTTGCAACAATAAATCCAATGCCAGCTTGCCACATACTGCCAGCACCATAAGGGCCAGCAAAATACGCAACTGTTCAGCTTTCATTTTGACGCCAATGCGTGTCCCTATCTGGGCGCCAACGACACCGCCAACCAGCAAAAGAACGGCCAGAACCACATCAACTGTGTAGTTGGTGGTGGCGTGCAGCATGGTGGTGAATGCGGTCACAAAAATGATCTGGAACAGCGATGTACCAACAACAACTTTTGTGGGCATGCCCAGTAGATAAATCATGGCCGGTACCATGATAAAACCGCCGCCTACGCCCATGATGGCTGCCAGAACACCGACGGCGACCCCCACAATCAGGGGCGGGATGACGGAGATATACAAACCGGACACACGGAACCGCATTTTGAAGGGTAAGCCGTGAATCCAATTGTGCTTTTTGCGTTTTGGAACAACACCTTTGGATGTCTTACGGATGGCGTTCAAGCTTTCGATGAACATCAACCCGCCAATGACACCAAGGAAAACAACATAGCATAGTTTGACCAGCAAATCGACTTGGCCCTGCGCTTTGAGGTAGTTGAACACAACGACACCCAACGCGGCCCCTATAAGACCACCAATCAACAAGACAGTGCCCATCCTTAGATCGACTGTCTTTCGTCTGAAGTGTGCCAGAACCCCGGAAAACGACGATGCCACAATCTGGTTTGCTTCCGTTGCAACAGCGACTGCAGGGGGGATGCCAATAAAGAACAACAAAGGCGTCATAAGGAACCCGCCCCCGACACCGAACATGCCAGACAGGATACCAACGATGCCCCCAAGCCCCAAAAGGAGGAAGGCATTGACCGAGACTTCGGCGATGGGAAGGTAGATTTGCATGAACCCTCCTAAACCTGTCCCCCTTAACAAATCAATAGGCGTGCTGCGTTGCAACAAACAGGATGGATGGAAACCTCCAAACTGGACTTATCGAAATCGGCTGTTACCGCTCTTTGACATAAGGCTCACCGCCCGCGCGTGGCGGAATGGCCTTGCCTACAAACCCGGCCAAAATCACCACCGTCATGATGTAGGGCAGGGCGCCTAAAAGCTGACCTTGCACCTTGATCCCGATCACGGTTTCGATCAGATCAGGTCGTAGTTCCAACGCTTGGAACAGTCCAAACAGCAAAGTTGCATAAAGCGCATACCAAGGGCGCCATTTCGCAAAGATCAACGCGGCAAGGGCAATAAACCCGCGGCCTGCCGACATGTCTTTCACGAAACCGGCTTGCAATGCGGTGGACAGGTAAGCCCCTGCAATACCACATAAAATACCGCAAATCGCAACGGCCGCATACCGTAGGCCCACCACGGAAACACCGGCCGTATCCACCGCCGCAGGGTTTTCACCCACGGCCCGCAAACGCAGGCCGAAACGTGTGCGAAACAGCAACCACCATGTGAAAGGCACGGCTGCGAAGGCGACGTAGACCAAAATCGAATGGCCGGAAATAAGTTCGGCGTAGATCGGGCCAAACACCGGCACACCGCTTAGTGTTTCCGCAAAAGGCAGGGTGATGGGTTCAAACCGCCCCCCCCCAATCAAAGACGGCGTGCGCCCGCCTTGTTTGAACCAGGCTTGGGCGATCAAAACGGTCAAACCAGCGGCCAAAAAATTTATCGCAACACCTGAAATCAGTTGATTGCCGCGGAACGTGATCGACGCAAGGCCGTGCACAACGCTCAGAACCATGGACGCACCAATGCCTGCCAACAACCCGATCCACACGTTTCCTGTAATTGCGGCGATGGCGGCAGACATGAAAGCAGCAGCAAGCATTTTGCCTTCCAGACCGATGTCGAAGATGCCTGCGCGTTCCGAAAACAAGCCTGCAAGACAGGCCAACAGCAAAGGAACAGCAAGGCGAACCGAAGAATCAAACACTTGAAGAAGGGTTAGAAAATCCATCACACGTCCCTCCGTCGCAGGGCAAGGAAGATACGTTCCAAGGGCATTCGCACCATGTTATCCAACGCACCGGTGAACAAAATCACAAGGGCTTGGATCACCACGATCAATTCGCGCGGGATAGATGTCCAAAGCGCAAGTTCTGCGCCGCCTTGGTAAAGAAACCCGAACAAAATGGCTGCAATGAACACGCCAACAGGGTGTGACCGGCCCATCAAAGCCACTGCAATTCCGATAAATCCGGCCCCTTCGGTCGAATTCAGGACAAGGCGCTCGGCTTCGCCCATGACGTTGTTTATGGCCATCATGCCAGCCAAGGCACCCGAAATGATCATCGCGATCATGGTGATTTTGACAGGGCTGATGCCTGCATATTTGGCGGCACTTTCGGAATGGCCGTAGGCGCGAATTTCATAGCCGAGCTTGGTGCGCCAGATCAGCACCCACAAAGCGAGACAGGCCAGAATTGCAACGATTAGGGATATGTTGGCCGGGGCCGCCTTGGAAAAGTTGATCCCAATGGGCGCTAGAATTTCGTGCAAGGACGGCAAATGAACGGTTTCAGAAAACCGTGCGCTGGCAGGGTCCATGCTGCCTTTCGGGCGCAACTGGTTGACCAACATGTAATTGAGCAAAGCGGCTGCGATGAAGTTGAACATGATCGTTGTAATGACAATGTGACTGCCGCGTTTGGCTTGCAAATAGGCGGGGACAGCGGCCCAAACAGCGCCGAATGCACCAGCCATAACAGCTGCACCAAGCAACGCAAAAGACCAATGCGGCCAAGGGATGTAGAGGCACGCCAACGCGACGCCCAGCCCACCCAGCATAGCCTGACCTTCACCGCCGATGTTGAACAGGCGTGCATGAAAGGCGACGGCCACAGCCAGGCCGGTGAACATGAAGTTGGTTGCGTAATACAGCGTGTAGCCCCAACCGTATGTGCTGCCCAAGGCGCCGCTGACCATAAGTTTCACAGCAGCCACCGGATCTTCGCCTATGGCCAGTATCACCAGACAAGAAATGATCGCGGCCAGCAGCAGCGAGATCAAAGGCACAAGAACGACCTCGGCCCATTTTGGCATCACATCCATATCTCAGGCCCCCACGCCAGCCATTAGCAGGCCCAGCTCTTTTTCGTCGGTTTCATCGGGAAGACGTTCACCCATAATGTGTCCGTCGAACATGACCGCGACACGGTCGGACAAAGCAAGAATTTCTTCCAGCTCGACACTGACCAGCAATATCGCCTTGCCTTGGTCGCGCAGGGCCACAATTTGCTGGTGGATAAATTCGATCGCGCCGATATCAACACCGCGTGTTGGCTGGCCGATCAGCAGCAGGTCAGGATTGCGTTCGATTTCGCGGGCCAGCACAATCTTTTGCTGGTTGCCGCCTGAAAAGTTCTTGGCCGCCAGCTTCGGGTCGGGCGGGCGGACATCAAACCGCTCCATTTTTTCAATGGTGTCTTGTTTGATGGCGGCGTTGTTCATCAAAATGCCGGATGCATAGGCGGGTTCATCATGATAGCCGAAGGCAGTATTTTCCCAAGCCATGTAATCCATGATCAAGCCTTCGCGCTGGCGATCTTCGGGCACATGGGCGATACCACGTTTGCGGCGCGATTTGCCATCGGAAAGCTTGCCGGTCAGATCGATGGGGGCACCATTCACAGACACTGTGCCAGAGCCATCCGCGTAGCCCCCAAGCACTTCCAGAAGCTCCGACTGCCCATTGCCTGCGACACCGGCAATGCCTACAACTTCGCCAGCGCGAACTTGCAGGTTGATGCCTTTCAAGCGCTCAACGCCCTGTTCGTCCACGACGCGCAGGTTTTGTATATCCAACACCACGTCACCGGGGGTGGCTGGGTCTTTATCGACGCGTAACAATACTTTACGTCCGACCATCAGCTCTGCCAATTGCTCGGGGTTGGTTTGCGCGGTTTTGACTGTGGCGGTCATTTCACCGCGTCGCATCACGCTGACGGTGTCGGTGATTTCCATGATCTCGCGCAGCTTATGTGTGATCAGGATGATTGTTTTGCCTTCCTCGCGCAACCGGCCCAGAATACGGAACAACTGGTCCGCTTCAGCCGGAGTAAGCACGCCGGTGGGTTCATCCAAAATTAGAATTTCGGCCTGTCGATACAGGGCTTTCAAAATCTCGACACGTTGTTGCATGCCCACGCCGATCTCTTCGATCAAGGCGTCGGGATCGACGTTCAATTCGTATTCGGCGGCCAGATCAACAAGGGATTTTCGGGCCTTGGTCAGTGATGTGGACAGCGACCAACCATCTTCTGCACCCAGAATAATGTTTTCCAGCACGGTGAAGTTTTCGACCAGCTTGAAGTGCTGAAACACCATGCCAATGCCTGCGGCAATGGCCGCTTGGCTGTCTGGAATGTCCGTCTTACGGCCAGAGATGAAAATATCGCCCTTGTCGGCTTTGTAGAACCCGTAAAGGATAGACATCAACGTGGATTTGCCCGCGCCATTTTCGCCGATGATGCCGTGTATCGTGCCGGGCATCACAGAAATTGAGATGTCTTTGTTGGCTTGAACAGGACCAAAGGCCTTTGAAATGCCTTTCAGCTCAATCGCGGGGGCTGTCATGGGGTGCAGTCCTAATGATGTCTTGAAATAAGGGCCGCGCCAGAATTCCGGCGCGGCCCATTTTGGTTTGGAATTAGAACGTCAGTGCAGGGCAGCTGTCATTTTCATAGTAGGACGCCACTGTGATGTCGCCTGCGATGATTTTCTTGCGGGCCTCTTCTACGGCTGCTTTCATCTCGTCGCTGACAAGGGCTGCGTTGTTTTCGTCAAACGCGGCGCCAACGCCATCTTCTGCCAGACCCAACTGGATCACAGACCCGGTTTCCAGATCTTCACCGGCTTTCATGGCGTTGTAGACGGCAACGTCAACGCGTTTCATCATTGAAGTCAGCACTTTGCCCGGGTGCAGGTGGTTTTGGTTGCTGTCGACACCAATGGACAAAATGTTTTCGTCCGCTGCAGTCTGCAAGACGCCTACACCCGTGCCGCCGGCTGCTGCAAATACAACATCCGCGCCCTGGCTGATCTGGGCCTTGGTCAATTCGGACCCTTTGACGGGGTCATTCCAAGCCGCAGGGGTTGTGCCTGTCATGTTGGCAATCACTGTCGCATCTGGGTTCACAGCTTTTACGCCTTGGGCATAGCCGCAGCCAAAGTGACGGATCAATGGCACGTCCATGCCACCGATGAAGCCGACAGTACCGCTTTTGGACGCCATCGCGGCCATCATGCCAACAAGGTAAGACCCTTCGTGCTCGGCAAAGCTGACTTGGCGAATGTTGTCGCCTTTGATCCAGCTGACGTCGACGACTGCAAACTTTGTGTCAGGATAGTCGGGCGCCACTGTGGACAGCGGATCGGCCATGCCAAAGCCCATAGTGACGATTGGGTTCGCTCCGGCTTCGGCAAAGCGGCGCAAGGCCTGTTCGCGCTGTGCTTCGGATTGCAGTTCGATTTCGCGGAATGTCCCACCTGTTTCTTCAGCCCAGCGTTGTGCGCCGTTGAAGGCAGCTTCGTTGAAGGATTTGTCGAATTTGCCGCCAAGATCAAAGATCAGCGCGGGTTCAGCCAAAGCGGCTCCAGCCGACAAGGCGATCCCGGCAGCTGCGCCAAGGAATTTCTGCATAAGGGTCATAAGGTCGTCTCCCAGTTTTATGTTTTGGACCGTGGATCATTGTCCATCCGCCCCTCTCGGACACGCAGCGTGTCCAGATCAGACCGGAATTAGGCCGCAGGCGGGCGTTGGGGTCAACCGCTTTTTAAGCTTTACAAGGGAATCGGCGTCCCATGCCGCAAGGGCAACGTGGCCCGCATGACGATAGCGTCCACTGATGTACCATCGCTGCGTTTATAATAGGCATTCCGACGCGCAACCTCGGCGAATCCGTGGCGCATGTACAACGACATTGCAGGGGCATTGTCTGCGGCGACTTCTAAAAAGGCCTCATGGGCCTGCGTGCTACCAAGCCAATTTTGCATCAAAATGTGCCCAACGCCCATGCGTTGGGCCCGAGGCAGAACCGCAATCGTCAACAGCTCTGCTTCTTGGGCGACCGTACGCACAATCGCAAATCCGTGCATGTGGGTCAGGACCGTAACCAAGGGGCTTTCTATCAGGCTTGCGATCTCTTCTGCGCCCCATGACCGTGATGTCGGAAACGCTGCGGCGTGAATGTCGGCCATTGCCTGCGGTGTCACGGCAAAATCACCGGTGGTGCGTCTTTGGGCGGTGCTGCATCGGGGGCACGCACGTAAAACGGAGCGGGTGCGGCAGTAGGATTGGGATATCGCAAGGCTGCCAACCGCGCGATGGCGCCAGCCAATGCGTCAGGTGAAGGATCATCAGGCAAGGATTTCCCTACAGCCTCGATGTCTTTGCGAAGTGCAAGGGCAGGGCCATCTTCTGCCTGCACGTAAACGGCATCGCGGGGGGCGGGGACTGCTACCAGTGTCCCGTCCGGAAAAAGCATCTGACGCTGTTCAAACCCGTTCACCCCGTAAGCGGGAAGACCTAGCCCCAGTGCCAAACCACGCGCGGCAGACACGCCGATGCGGATGCCGGTGAAGTTGCCGGGCCCGACGCCCACGCCAAGCGCCGCAAGGTCTGGAAACCCCAGGCTGTGGCGCGACAACACGTCCTGCAGGAAAGGGATCAAGCGTTCTGCCTGCCCTTTGGTCATCGGTTCTTGCACCATTTCAAGCATTTCATCGCCGCAGATTAAAGCTGCGGCGCAATGTGCGCTGGATGTGTCAAAGCCAAGGATAACAGGACCGGTCATCAATCGTCGCCTAACAAAGTGGTGCGTGCAGAGCCGGTGTGACGTGGCATGTCATCTTTCTGATGAAGCCACGACAGCGCATAGTTTGCATGGCTGTGCGTGGTCGGCTCAAGGCTTTCGACTTGATCCCACAGGCCAACAGGCACGTATATCTGATCTGGTAAATAGTCATAGGCCGCGGCAACGGCTGCGCCACAGCTTGGACAAAACCATCTGGTGACGCCTTCAGTGACCGTGTTGGCGCGTGTTGGTGCAGGGGTGATTGTAAGGGTTGTTTCGGCAAAAGCCGCGAATGCCGCCACGGGGGCACCACTTAACCTGCGACAGCTATTGCAATGGCAATAGCTGACCACATCGGGCTTTCGGGACGCCGACAAACGGGTATGCGAACAATAACACCGCCCGGTCAGGGGCGGTGCATCGGAATGTTGGGATGTTGAAAACATGCCGTAGGATCAAATCAGACCGCGACAGGGCGGACTTCTGTGACTTCGGGAATGTAATGGCGCAGCAGGTTTTCGATGCCCATTTTCAGTGTCAATGTAGACGAAGGGCAACCGGCGCACGCGCCTTGCATATGCAAATAGACGACGCCGCGGTCAAACCCGTGAAACGTAATGTCGCCGCCATCCTGGGCAACTGCCGGGCGTACGCGGCTGTCTAGAAGTTCTTTGATTTGGCCAACAACAACGCCGTCTTCGCCATCATGTTCGGCATGACCTGACGCCGGCTGATGGTCGCCAGCCATGACGGATTGTCCGGATTGGAAATGTTCCATGATCGCGCCAAGCAATGCCGGTTTGATATGGTCCCAATCAACAGCATCGGCTTTCGTGACCGTCACAAAGTCGGTGCCAAAGAACACGCCAGTGACACCTTCGACGGCAAAGATCCGTGTGGCCAAGGGGGACTTGTCAGCCGCATCTGCCGTTGGAAAATCGGCAGTGCCCATTTCCAGAACGGTCTGGCCGGGCAGAAACTTCAACGTGGCGGGGTTCGGGGTCGATTCGGTTTGGATGAACATGACACTCTCCTAGGGTTGGGACAGATATGCGGTCCGCACGGGCTCTCGTCAAGGTTTAGAATTGTTCTAAAACCGTAAGGCGCTCCAAATCGCACGAAAATAGTATGTCTTTTTCGCAAAAAAATCCCGGAAGAGGTGCCGCACACCAGAGGCAGGTCCCCCTTCAAACGATAGATAACCCGATAAAGACGCAAAAACTCAGGTGATCGCCTCAAGCTTTTCTTTGCTTAAATCACCCGGAACAATAGTGATCGGGATCGGAAGCGATCCGGAGCTGCGGGACAATTGGGTCACCAAGGGACCAGGACCTTTTTTGTCGGTGCCTGCGCCCAACACCAAAACGCCGACTTCCGGATCTTCGGCGATTTGTGCAATGATTTCATCAACAGCTTTGCCCTCGCGAATGACCAGCTCAGGATCAACATGCTGCTTGTCGCGCATCCATTTGGCGAAAACCTCAAAATGGGCGTGTATGCGGTCACGGGCTTCCTCGCGCATAACTGCGCCAACGCCAATCCAGTGATTGAACTCTTCCGGCGGGATCACGGCCAGAACCTCGACACCACCGCCTGTGTGCGCGGCACGCAAAGCGGCAAAGCGCATTGCGTTCAAGCATTCTTGGCTGTCATCCAGCACGACCAGAAATTTACGCATGATGTTCTCCTGTCTTGACGCGACTGTGACGCACTGCGGTCGCGGTGGCAACGGTGTTGCGAAACTGGCAGGATAAATTGCGCCGAATTGGACCCAATGCCCCATCGTGGCGGCGCAGTGGTTTCATGCTTTGCTGGTGGCCCAATCCCAATACATTTCGCGGACGCGTCGTGTCACGGGTCCGGCTTGATATGCCACGTCATCGAAGGCTGTGACGGGTGTAACTTTCGACATGTTGCCGCTCATAAAGACTTCGTCGGCACTATCAAAATCTTCATAGTTCAGGACGGTTTCGTGCACTTTGACGCCATCCTGAGACAGGTTGATCATGTGGCGTGCACGGGTGATGCCAGACAGGAATGTGCCGTTTGGAATGGGGGTGAAAACTTCGCCATCCTTGACCATAAAGATATTGGCCGTTGCGGTTTCGGCAACGTTGCCCATCGCATCAAGCGCCAGTGCATTGCCGAACCCTTTGGACCGCGCTTCGGTTAACATGCGTGCATTGTTGGGGTACAGGCAGCCAGCTTTGGCGTTTACGACGCTGCTTTCCAGCACCGGGCGACGGAAACGGGTGCGTGTCAGTGTTGTTGAGGCACCTGTCGGGGCCATCGGAATTTGTTCCAGACAAATGGCAAAAGCAGTTGTTTCGGGGGCGGGTACGATGGCCGTTGGATCACCGCCAACCGCCCAGTACATTGGGCGGATGTAGACGGCATCTGTCGCGTCGTAACTGGCCAAGCCGTCCCAAACGATGGCAACCATATCTTCGGCGGATAGGGTCGGGGCCATTTGCAAAGCTATGGCAGACCGGTTGACGCGTTCGCAATGTGCTTCCAGATCAGGCGCCACGCCATTAAAGTAACGCGCACCGTCAAATACAGTTGATCCAAGCCATGATCCGTGGTCCGCGGCCCGCATAATGGGCAGATCACCATCATGCCATGTTCCGTCGAAATAGGTTTTGATTTTTGTGCCAATTGCCATTGCCGTCTCCTCCGATTGGAGGATTTCTAGCATGATTAGGTCATATATCCATACCTAATTGTGAGGCGGGCAATTCCGGTTCCGACCTTATGATGGATCGTTCAGCGAATAAATGCCTTCAGGCAGGTCCAAAGCGGCTGCCAGGTCGCGCACTTGGGCATGGGACAGCGTTACCAAAACGGCCCGATCTGCAACAGGATCATACTGCTGCACCGTCACGCATTCAGTGAAGCTGTTGACGATGACATCTTCGCGCAACGCGCTTTTCCCCTCATCCATCAGCGTGATGATCGTGGAATCGAATTCGTGTTCAATGCTAAACATGACTGCCATGGTGCAGCCGGATGGAATATGATGCAAGTCTGCAGGCAAGGCTTTGCCATAAGGTGATCACGTCCTTGCGAAGGGGGCTGGCCCTTGGGGGGATGCGTGGTATGCTTCTGTGCGGTTCAAGTGAAAGGGTTAAAATGCTGGGTAAGGTTTTTTGTGCGATTGGATTGATCGCATTGGTCGCGGCCTGTGACGAAATCCCCACTGATGCGTCTGGGCCGACATCCAGTGCGCCTGCACAGGCGTCAAAAACCCTGAGAACACCGGATCAGGCGGCCCGTGCTTTTGTACAAGTGACGCAGCGCGTGGAACCTATCGCGGAACGTGAATGCCGCGCACGCACATCGGGCGTAAATTGCGATTTTCGCATTATTGTGGACGATCGTCCGAACCAACCGGCAAACGCGTATCAGACGCTGGATAAAAACAATCGCCCTGTCATAGCCTTCACTATTGGTCTTATTGCTGAGGCCCGAAATGCGGATGAGCTTGCCTTTGTCATGGGGCATGAGGCGGCCCACCACATTGCGGGGCATATTGGACGTCAGCGTCAAAATGCGGTCGCGGGAGCTGTAATCTTTGCAGGTCTTGCGACGCTTGGTGGGGCCAATTCTGCGGCTGTTGAAAGTGCAACAGAACTGGGAGCACAAGTTGGTGCCCGCAGCTATTCCAAAGATTTTGAACTTGAGGCCGACGCGTTGGGGACCATCATCACGCATAAGTCCGGGTACAATCCATTGGTCGGCGCCGAGTTTTTTAACCGTATCCCTGACCCGGGCGACAAGTTTCTTGGAACACACCCGCCCAATGCAGCCCGCATTCAAACTGTGCGTCGGACTGCCGCAAAACTATAAATGTGAAGGGCGATTGCCTTTAGAAGAGTGGCCCATTTTCGCCGTGACCCGTACGGCGCATATGGAGTGCCATGCCGATGGTGGACATAATCACCCAGAACACTTGAATCATAGCTGAAGCCAGATTGAAGCTGACGGTCAACCCGATCAAAACGGCACTGGCTGCGAGAAGGTTCAAAGCGAAATATGTGATGCTGTGTCCGTTGATGTAGCGCAAGGTCAGCATGCCATAGTTCAAGACATACAATAGGAAGCCGCCTACGCCGATGGCTTCTAAAATGGTTGATGTTTGAATTGCGAAGCTCATAAAAAACTCCTTTTGAAAACGAGATGAAATTTAAATAATTAAAGTCGCGCAATAAAATCTGCTGCTGTCTAAGACTTAACAGTGTTTTTTGTGTTTTGAAGGTCCGGTAATCCTTACCAGGACAGCGCCATCCAAGCTGCAAAAGGCAAACACCTGTGGAAAAAACGATCGTAAAATTGGGGCATGTCCTGACAGACAAAGGGTCGAAATATGCCGTGTCGGGCGTGCCAGCTGCGGATCGCAGTCAAATTGATGCAGCGCTGAAAGCGCTAAAGCGCGACAAATCTTATGCCAAAGCCACCCACAACACATGGGCTGCCCTGCTTTCAGAGGGTGGAGCTATCAAAGGCGACGATGGTGAAAGTGGCGCAGGGATGGTTATTTTGCGCATGTTGGAACGTGAGGGGCTGCACAATCATCTGGTTGTTGTCACACGCTGGTACGGGGGCAAGCATTTGGGTGGTGACAGGTTCCGGCATGTCCAGACTTGTGTAAGGGCTTATCTGGATGCGTTGTGACTGGGTTGCAGCGACTGCCATGAAACAACATGCGGACGCTGATAAGACGAACCCGTGCCAGATCGGATTTTGAAATCTAAAACTGGGGCGCGCAAAGACCAGACACCCCAGCGTGTACAACACGCCGCCCGTGGCAATACATCCAAACACAAACGTCCCGAACTGCAGCGCAATTGGACAGGCCAGCAAAACGCTGACCCATCCCAGCCCAAGATACACTGCCAAAGATCCGCGCCCGCCGGCCCCCCATATGGTTAGCTTTGCCAAAGCCCCCAAGACGGATATCACCCAGACGATCACAAGAACTGCATAGCTAAATCCGCTGCCCAGCATCAATGCAAGTGGCGTGTAAGTGCCAGCAATTTTTAGGTAAATGGCGGCGTGATCAATGCGCCTTAAAACAGGTCGCATCCGGTCCCAAGGGGTCATGTGATACACGGCTGATGCAACAAAGGCGAAACCGGCAAGAACAGCGTAAACAATGACGGCAGGTGATGCGTCATGGGCCATTAAATACTTCACGCCAGCGTAGACCGCGATCAAACCTGCGGCATGCAAAAGCCCGTCTGCCAATGTTTCCGTATTAGAATATGGATAGGACATTACGCCACCTTTCTGGGAAAGGAGGCTATTCCACAAAGGTCACTATTTCGTTGACGCCTGCTTGCCAGACGCGCGGCGCAGACGCAGCAGATGCCAGCGGTAAATTATCGGTGCCAAAACAAAATCATAGCCCCACACCGCCAAACGGTGAATGCCGGGAGTGCTGACCAAGCGTGCCAGCCAGTTGTATCGCGGCATTTGCTGCCACAGCACGATAAAAGCAGGAATACCCGAAAGGCGTTTGCTGCCATGTTGCACGTACAAACGGCGCGCCGCTTTGTCGGCATCCAAACCCCAAGCTGCAAGTGCGCTGCTGTTCAAGTCATCAAAGCGAATGGGAATATCGTTGGTTTGCGTGTACTTCGCATAGTGGTTGATTTCAGCCGAACACACAGGGCAATTCGCATTATAAAGCACTTTGGTTTCATCTGTCATGGTGAACAGATAGGCCCTTGGCACTGGTCTGCCCAGAGACACGGCGCCGCAGGTGTTACTTTGGTTTGTTGCCGTCGATCCACCGTGCCATCAATGATTTGTCTTTGAAGCATTCGGGGGGAACCTGCGCCCGTTTGAGCCGCGCGATGCGTTCTGCAAAGGCCACCTGTTTGGAAGACGGGTAATTGGAAAAGCGTCCTGTGACAGGCTTTGGTTTATATCTGTCAATCCAGGCGGAAAGATCTGAACGATTGTGGAACAGCGCTGCGGGCGCTGGCAAGCCTGCTTTGGCAGCAATGGATTGGGCATAGGCGATCTGTTTAGGGGTCGCCGCCATATTCTGCGCAGGGCTGTGATCGGGTGTTTCAACATTCACCGGCGCAAACAGGCCGGGCAAAGGCGCTTGAAAGGTCATGCTGTACTCTCCGTGTTCCATATGAGAACATATATAGAACAAGAAGGGAACATTGCAAGGTTTTGTTAACCAAGGCTAAGAATCCGTTGCCAGCCGGACAATCGGATCATCACACCAAGGGTGCCATAACGTAATAAAGTGCGAACCTTTAGACCGCTGTGCCTTTAGGGTCAGGACCCTAAACGAGTTTCCCCCACAAATCGTATTCGCCTGCTTCGTCGACTTCGACGCGGAGGATGTCGCCAACGGAAAGACCTTCGAACCCTTCGTCGATAAACAGGTTTCCGTCGATTTCAGGGGCATCTGCCTTTGTGCGACACGTGGCGGCGTCTTCGTCGATTTCATCCACGATCACGTCGATCACAGATCCTACCTTTGCTGCTAGCTTCGCCTCGGAGATGGCTTGTGCTTTTCCCATGAAGCGATCCCAGCGTTCTTGTTTGATGTCGGCAGGAACATGGTCTGGCAAAGCATTTGAGCGGGCGCCATCGACGTTTTCGTATTGGAAGCATCCAACGCGGTCCAATTGGGCTTCGTCCATCCAATCCAGCAGCGTCTGGAATTCGGCTTCGGTTTCGCCGGGGTACCCGACAATGAAGGTTGAGCGTAAAGTAATATCGGGGCAGATGTCGCGCCATGCGGCGATTTCGTCCAGAGTTTTAGAGGCCGCTGCCGGCCGGGCCATGCGTTTCAGAACATCAGGGTGGGCGTGCTGAAATGGGATGTCCAAATAGGGCAATACCAAACCGTCAGCCATCAAAGGGATCAGCTTGCGCACATGGGGGTAGGGGTACACGTAATGCAAGCGCACCCATGCGCCCAGAGTTCCAAGATCACGGGCCAGATCGGTAATGTGGGCGCGGTGGCCGCGGTCTTCGGCATGTTTGATGTCGACGCCGTAGGCGGATGTGTCTTGCGAAATTACCAAAAGCTCTTTGACGCCTGCTTCAACCAGCTTTTCGGCCTCGCGCATCACAGCATGGGCGGGGCGCGATTGCAGGCGGCCGCGCATATCTGGAATGATGCAAAACTTGCACTTGTGATTGCAGCCTTCGGAAATTTTCAAATAACTGAAATGGCGCGGGGTCAGGGACACCCCAGAGGCAGGCAGCAGATCGACAAAGGGATCGGGGCTTGGGGGCACCGCAGCATGGACCGCATCCAAAACCTGTTCGTATTGGTGCGGGCCGGTAACGGCCAGAACCTTGGGGTGTGCGCCGGTGATATAATCGGGTTCTGCACCCAGACAACCCGTGACAATGACACGTCCGTTTTCAGATAAGGCTTCGCCGATGGCGTCCAGACTTTCCGCCTTGGCGCTGTCCAGAAACCCGCATGTGTTGACGATGACAGCATCGGCCCCGGCATAGTCAGGGGACACGCCATAGCCTTCGGCCCGCAAACGGGTCAAAATGCGTTCGCTGTCGACCAAAGCCTTTGGGCAGCCAAGGCTGACCATACCAATGCTGGGCTGACCGGGGCGGGCCGGATCACGCAGTTTGGCTTTGGGGGCGAGGTCGGGGCGCAGGTCTGGCGGGTTTGTGCTCATGGGGTGGCTATAGCGAAATAGGACGGGCGCGAAAAGAGGTCTGGCATTGTTGCATGCAAGCGCCCAACATAGCATCAAAACCAAACGGCAAAGTTTCGAAGGTATGAGGTGGTGCGGATGAAATGGATCAAACGGATTTTTGGCGGAATTCTGATTGCGATTGTTGTGATTGTGGTCTCGTTGTTCTTTCTGCCGGCTGACCGGATTGCACAGATTGCAGCAGAACAAATACGGACGCAGACGGGACGCGACGTTAAAATCACGGGCGATGTGTCTATGACGCTGTGGCCGGTCTTGGGGGCATCCGTTGGTGGTTTGGAAGTCGGCAACGCTGAATGGTCGCGGCAAGGGGCTATGCTGACTGCCAAAAATGCGGCTGTCGGGATCGATGCATTGGCATTGTTGCGCGGAGAGATCAGCATCACGAACATCGAAGCCACATCGCCGACCATTCGCTTGGAAAGCCGCAAGGACGGGCGTGCCAGCTGGCAGTTTACCGACGCGTCAGGTGAAGCGGTGATTGAAACCGAAACGGCGCCCAGCCGCGAAGTGCAGGCGTTCAGCATCAAACGGTTGGAGATCACGGATGCCACTTTGATCTACGACGCAGAAGGCAGTGATTTGGTGTCTTATTCAGGTGTTGATTTGGAATTGGATTGGCCGGAGCGTCTAGGACACGCTGATATTTCCGCGACATTGCGGCCTGCGGGGCAAGATGTGGATGTGCAGGCGCGGATCGACGGGTTCGCAGGCTTTATTGCAGGTCAGGTGCAGGGAGTGTCCGCGAACATCGCCGCGGGCGGCGGCACCTTGTCCCTGAATGGACGGGCCAGCACGGCTGGGGATGTGGCTGGCAAACTGGCGTTGAATTTGCCCAATACCGACAATTTCGTGACGGCAGTGGGTCTGAACGCACTCGATTTGCCGTCTGCGTTGGGCGCGTCCATGGACTTGGGGGCAGATGTGACATTGACCTCTGATCGCAGGTTGTCATTGCGTGGGATGCGCGTCGATCTTGGGGGCAATGCTATCAGCGGCGCCGCGGATGTATCGCTTAATGGTGTGCCGCAGGTGAATGCACAATTGTCAGTCGGGGCGTTGGATTTGACGTCGGCGACGGGCGGTGGCAGCGCAGGCGGCGGATCGTCGGATGCGGTGAATGCAGGCTGGTCGAAAGCGCGCATTGATGCCTCCGGTTTGGCCGCGTTTAACGGGGAAATCGGGTTGACGGCGACATCTATCGATTTGGGCACATTTAAATTGGGTGCGACGCGGGCCTTGATCAAAAATGAAAATTCCCGGATCGTGTTTGAGTTGCGCGAAGTTCAGGCCTACGACGGCACTGTCTCGGGGCAGTTTGTGATGAACAATCGCAACGGGCTGTCTGTGGGCGGCAAAATCTTTGCAAATTCCATCTCGATGAAACCTTTGCTTGGGGATGCGGCTGGCATCACGCGTTTGAACGGGTCAGGCGATGCGGAGGTCAGCTTTTTGGCGTCTGGTAATTCTGTGCAGTCCATCATGAATTCGATGTCAGGCAAAGGGGCCCTGAAACTGGGCAAAGGGACAATCGAGGGTCTGGATTTGAACGCATTGATGGGCAACGGCAAAGGCAGTGGCGGTACAACTGTCTTTGACAGTCTGGTCGCCACCTTTGACATGAAGGACGGCAACCTGCGAAACGATGATTTGCTGTTTTCATTGCCCAACTATGAGGCGCGTGGGAAAGGTCGTGTCGGGCTTGGGGCGCAAGATGTTGATTACGTGTTTACGCCGACAGCGCTTCGGGCAAATTCCGGCCAAGGTCTTGCCATCCCTGTGAAAGTCACAGGACCATGGGTTGACCCCAAAATTCGCCCTGATTTAAAGGCGGTGATCGACCTGAACTTTTCCAAAGAAAAAGAGCGCATCGAACAACGTGCACGGGAAAAAGTAGAGCAGAAGCTGAAAGAAGAATTAGGTGTGTCTGCACAAGATGGGCAATCACTGGAGGACGCCGCCAAGGACAAGGTCGAAGACAAGCTAAAAAGAGAGCTACTGAAGATCTTTGATTGAGAGGGTGGGTGCACCAAGGTGCACCTTACCCCGTTTTTCAGATTGTTTGATCGTAGTCGCCGACGTTGGATTCTGTACGGATCACCGCATCGATGTCTGCAAAGATTGCGCGCATCTCGTCCTCGGATTCAGGGCTTTCGCACACCACCACCAAGTTTGGCGTGTTGGACGATGCGCGCACCAAGCCCCACGCGCCGTTGTCAAGGATCACGCGGGCCCCGTTCACGGTCACGACTTCTTTGATTGTCCGACCGCCGATTGTGTCCCCAGCGTCATGTTTGGCCACCAGTTTTGCAACCAAGCGATCCAGCGTGTCGTATTTTTCCTCATCTGCACAATAAGGCGACATCGTGGGCGTGGCCCATGTCTGAGGCAACGCTTTGCGCAGGTCCGACATAGACATGTCGGGGTTTCGATCCATCAATTTACAAATTTCAACCGCCACGCGCATACCGCAATCGTAACCGCGCCCGATATCGCCTGCTAGAAAGTAGTGCCCGGATTTTTCGAATCCGGCCAAAGCGCCAATTTCCTTCACGCGTCGTTTCATGTGGCTGTGGCCGGTTTTCCAGTAATCCGCTTTGATATTGTGTTTTTGTAATTCGGGGTCCGAGGCAAACAGACCTGTGGATTTCACATCCGCCACAAAGGTCGATCCGGGGTAAATCTTCGCCAGATCACGCGCCATTATGACGCCAACTTTGTCTGCAAAAATTTCTTCACCTTCGTCGTCCACTACGCCACAACGGTCGCCATCGCCATCAAAACCAAGTGCAAAATCCGCGCCTGATGCTTTTACGCTATCCGACATGTCGTGCAGCATTTCCATGGCTTCGGGGTTGGGATTATAGTGGGGGAAAGTGTAGTCGAGTGCGTTGTGGCTTGGCACCACTTCGACACCCAGGCGTTCAAACAATTCCGGCGCAAAGGCAGAGGCGGTGCCGTTGCCTGTGGCGCAAACCACCTTCAGCTTGCGGGTCATTTTGAAGTCGCCCACAAGGTCATCCAGATACGCTTCGCGTACGCCCTCAATAAATTCATAGGACCCGCCGGGCCGTTGCTGCCCGCGTCCCTCCAGAACGATGTCGCGCAATTCGTTCATCTCGTCCGGGCCATGTGTCAAGGGGCGTTCAAAGCCCATCTTGACGCCCGTCCACCCATTTGGGTTGTGACTGGCCGTGACCATGGCAACGGCAGGCACATCCAGATGGAACTGGCTGAAATAGGCCATGGGCGACAAGGCGGGGCCGATATCTTTTACGGCGATACCGGCTTGCATCAATCCCAGCATCAGGGCGTTTTTGATGGACAATGAATAGTCGCGGTAGTCGTTGCCAACGGCGATCACCGGATCGATGCCGCGTGCATGCATTTGTGTTCCAAGCCCCACACCCAAGGCTGTGATGCCGGGCAAGTTAATCGCCTCGGGATACTGCCAACGTGCGTCGTATTCACGAAACCCTGTGGGTGTAATCATGGCGTCGCGCAGGAATTCCCACGTGTTTACGGAAACGGAAGGGGCCGGTTTTGTCACGGGTTATACTCACTTCTTAAGGGGAGAGTTACAGGGTCAGAGGGCGTGCTTTGGCGATCGCATCCAATTGCATCAAAGTATCTACAAGCGCGGGCATTTGATCCAGATAGATCATGTTCGGGCCATCACAGGGGGCGTTGTCGGGGTCCTGATGTGTCTCCATGAACACGGCACCGACACCAACAGCGACGGCTGCACGTGCCATCACGGGTGCGAATTCACGTTGCCCGCCCGAACTGCCGCCTTGACCGCCGGGCTGTTGCACCGAATGGGTGGCATCCATAACCACCGGATAGCCCGTTTGTGCCATCTGCGGCAGCGACCGCATGTCTGCGACCAAAGTATTGTAGCCAAATGTTGTGCCGCGTTCGGTCAAAAGGATGCGGCGGTTGCCGGTGCTTTCGATCTTGGTGACGATATTTGGCATTTCCCACGGGGCCAAGAATTGCCCTTTTTTGACGTTGATCACTGCGCCTGTATTGCCTGCGGCCAACAGCATGTCGGTTTGGCGGCACAAAAACGCAGGGATTTGCAAAATATCAACGGCGTCCGCTGCCGGGGCACATTGGGCTTCGGAATGAACATCTGTCAAAACGGGCACTTGGATGGATTTTCCCACCTCTTGCAGCGTTTTCAAGCCTTCGTCGATGCCAAGGCCACGTTTACCGGATAGCGACGTCCGGTTGGCTTTGTCGTAGCTTGCCTTAAAAACATACTGCGCACCTGCCGCGTCACAGGCTTCTTTCATTTTGCCAGCGATCATCTGCGCATGGTCGAGGCTTTCCAGCTGGCAAGGGCCTGCGATGATGGTCAGCGGGCGGTCATTGCCAATGGTCAAATCGGCGACTTGGATATGTGTCATGTTAGGACGTTACCTGTTCACGAAGGATGGATGCTGTCAGCGAAATCATCAGGTAGATGCCTGCAAAGATCAGAAAAGCCAAGATCGTGTTTTCGAATGAGCGGGGATACGATGCTTCTTCCGAAGCAACAGGGTCCACCGCAATGGTCAAATAGCGCACTTGGCGGTTGGCTTCGGTACGTGCTTGTTCCAGCTGGGCTTGGGCAAGTTGCAAGTTTGTGTTGGCATTGGCCAGATCAGCTTGCGCCAATTGCAATTCGATTGCTTGTTGTGCCAGTGAATTTTCACCGCCGATTGAGGAATTCAGCTTGTCGTTCAGCTTTTCCAACTGAATGCCGATGCGACGGATGTCGCCTTGTGCGCCTTCGACCTTGGCCCTGTTGGGGCGGGTGTTGTCCAAAAGGGCGGCCAATTCCAGTTCTTTTTCAATCAACAATGTCTCGTATTGTGTGATCGTCGTGCGAATGGCGGCAATCTGGGCTTCGGGGTCGACGCCATTTTCGACCTGAAGCTTGATCAGGTTTTCTTCGGCTTGGCGGCGTTCTTCCTGTGCCTTGTCAAAGGCATCTGTGGCAGCGCCCATCTGGTCGTCGCGTTTTTCCTGACTTAGGTTGTTGACGCGTGCTTGGGCGTATTTGATCAGGCTGCGTGAGAAGTCTGCGGACACTTCCGGGTCGGCCGCGACCACTTCCATGCGGACCATGCCTTCTGTGGGATCATAGCCAATTTTGATGTTCTTTTTATATAGTTTGTAAGCTTCTTCATTGCTTGGGTCTTCGTTCAAGCGCTGGATGGGATCGATGAAGTCTTGTGTAAAGTGCTCTTTAAAGCCAACGTCCGCATCCAGACGCAGCATCGCATCTTTGGATTGCAGATAGCTTTGCACCGCAATGGAATCCGCGCTTGTGGCGAATTGGGTTGGTAACAGGCCACCCAATGGGCCCGCGCCACCAGAACCTTCGTTCTGAATGATCAGAAAATCACTTTCCGTGGCGAACATCGGCGTGGCCACTTTGTAGAAATAGTAGCCAGCGAACAAGGTTGGCAACAGTACAAAAAATGCCAGCCGCACCAGCAAAAGCCCCATTTTTCTGCGGCGGCGACGTGAAATATCGCGTTGAATTTCGGATATTTCGCGCGTGCGGCGTTCTGCGGGACTGATTTCTGTGGATGGCAGGGTCTGTTGACCTGTCGGAATGGTCTGGGGCAATTGCACGCGACCGGCACCTGCCGCTTGGGCGGGCAGCTGCGAAAACGCGTCCGGTGCTCCGCCTTCGCGTTGTTCGCCGCCGGCTTGGGGCACGACAAGTTCCAGCATGTTTGAACGCTGGAATGGATCGATCCCTTTTTCGCGCAACAAGCGCACAGCATCAAAATCGGACGTCGGCGCAAGATTATGTTTTTGGGCCACACGTCGCGCCATGCGCAACTGTCGCCCTGTTAGACCTTCGCGGCGGATGGCGTCCATGTCTGTGTCGCCAGCCACCTGGGTCGCACTGGCGACTTCGCCGCTTTGGGCTGCGGGTTGCCGGGGCGCGGGTTGTTGTGTTGTGGCACTGTTTTGCGGGGCCTGCGGTTGGCGTGCCATGCGCAATTGGTCAACGGCTGACCCGCCGTCTGCCCGATTGGGAACGGCTGTGGGCTGCGGGGCCGCGCCCGTGCTTGGGGCTGCATTTCCGGGCGCAGTAGATCCAGCGCTGCCCGAAGTGGGCGTGTTGCGTTTGATACGGAACTTTCTAGCTTTTGGTTTCGTAGTCATATAACCGCTTCGCCTCTTCGAGGGTGTCAAACATATGCAACTGGCCGTCCAAAAGGACCGCCGCAGACCGCGCGAATTTTTCCAGCGTCTGCGCCTGATGCGACACAATGATAATCGTTGTGGTGCGGAGCCGCTCTTGCAGGATTTCACCTGATTTGCGGTTAAACTCCACATCGGTGGTCGAAGGCATGCCTTCGTCGATGAGATACATATCGAAATCAAGCGCAAGCATCAGCGCAAATGAAAAACGTGCGCGCATGCCTGCGGAATAGGTGCCAAGCGGTTGGTCGAAATATTCGCCCAAATTACACAACCACCGGCAAAAACTTTCGACGTAATCGGGATCAAGCCCATAGAGCCGCGCGATGTAGCGCGCATTTTCCATGGCCGACACCTTGCCCACAACACCGCCCATAAACCCCAACGGGAATGAAATGTTGCAGCCGCGGCGAATTTCGCCTTCATCGGGTTTTTCCAGTCCAGCCATCATATTGATCAGAGTGGTTTTGCCTGTGCCGTTCGGGGCCAGAATGCCCATTGAATTGCCAAGCTCAACCTTGAAGGACACGCGGTCAAGGATCACCTTGCGCTGCGTGCCCGTCCAATAGGACTTGCTGACATTTTCAAACTCAAGCATCGATTGCGTCCTGCGATTGCTGCTCTGGCACCTCAACACTTTGATGTAGGGCTACCGATCCCTCCTTAACAGAGGTGTATTGACGGTCTATTCACCGAATTTGGCTTTATTATGTCCAAACAAGAAACAAATGTACATGTCTTGCACGGCGTGTGGGGGCGATTGCTGCAATCCAAGCTGCAAAAAACACGGCACTTTGTTGTGATCCTTAGCAGGGCGCGGCCGAATGTTGACTTATTGCACCCATTGCCAAAGTCCCCCGGCAACCATCGCGCCCAGAATGGCGAAGGTCAGGTAAGCGGCAAAGACCCTTGGTTTGACCAAGGCCCAAACCGCGATCGCCGCAGGTATACATGACACGCCCCCTGCCACGACAAATGCCATAGCGGCGCCTTGGGTCATGCCTTGGTCCAGTAGGGCATCGACCATCCCAACGGCCATGTACCCATTCAGATACGCAGGGGCGCCGATCAAGGCGCCTTTGATCACAGGCCACGCGCCTTGTCCGCCCAGGAATTGCGCGATCATGTCCGCGGGCACATAACGCAACATAAGGGCTTCAAAGACATAGGCCAGCATCAACCATTTCAGCAGGAAGATGCCATTGTCGAGGGCGGTGTCGCGGAACGTACGCACACGGTCAGCATCGGGCCAAAATTTCCATACCGGCTTGCCCGAAAACGGCTTTTGTACGCCGCAGCATCCGCCCACAGCCGGGCGTTCGCGCAATGGGTCCACAAAGACAGGCGACCGTGCCAGTAACAACGTCCCAAACCCGCCCATCATGCCAAGCCCCACAGCTGCCAGTGTTTTGGCAATGGCAAAATCCCAACCCAATTCGCTTGACGTGATCAAAAACATGGCCGGATCCATCAGGGGCGAGGCCAGCCAAAATGCCATCACTGCCCCTAAAGGCGCACCAACAGCAAGCAAAGCAGCGATAAAGGGGATGACTTCACATGAACAAAACGGGGACAATCCCCCAAGCAAAGCCGCAAAGACAACCATGCGCACCGGATTGCCTTCAAATGCTTTTGCGATCAGGTTTTCTGCACCTGACGCTTTCATATATGCCACCGCCAGAACGGCAAACAGAATGAAGGGTGCTGTGTGCAAAAGCGCGTTGGCTGTAAACAGGACTGTCGGCCACAGCGCAGGCAAGTCGAGCAGCGCGACCAAGGCAAAAATGCCGGCGGCCACAGTCCAGGGGGTTAGAATGTGACCCTTGAGCGAAAAGGGGGCGGGTTGTGTGGTGTTAGCCATGATCGTGGTCCTTGCATGCGGTTGTGCTGTCTGCGCAGCAAGCTGTCAGAAGAAAGTTGGACAGCGATTTTATCTGGTCATAGGCAACAGCCGCACAAATGATGGACCTGCCTTGGCGGGCCTGTTTGACCAAACCGGCTTGGGCCAGGATCTTCACGTGATGCGTCAAAGTGCTGCCTGTCACGCCCGAGCGTTCGCCAAGCGTGCCAATGTTCAGCCCGTCCGGGCCCGCACGTACAAGGACACGCAAAACGCCAAGGCGTTGCTCTGATCCAAGGGCTGCAAAACTGCTGGCGGCGATTGCAAGGTCAAGATCATCGGTGTGTGGTGATTCTATTTTCATAATTCTAGAAATATAGAAATAATTTGACGCTGCAAGAAATATTTCGACAAAGTTAGAAATGATTGCGCTGGACGTGCCTTTTTACATGCCTATCTTTGGGCCAATGACGTTACATGCCCAAATCAAATCTTGCACTTTGTGTGCCGAACGCTTTGCAGACACACACACGAACCATCAACCCCGCCCCGTCGTCTGGTTCCGGCGAGGGGCAAGGCTTTTGATTGCGGGGCAAGCACCCGGTGCGCGTGTGCATGAAGGGCAACGCCCTTTCGTAGATCCATCGGGGGACCGCCTACGGGACTGGCTGGGGTTGAATGAAGACGCCTTTTACGATCAGGACAAGGTGTCAATTGTACCGATGGCGTTTTGCTTTCCGGGCTACGATGCAAAAGGGTCTGATCTGCCACCGCCACCCATCTGCCGAAAAACCTGGCACCAACAGGTTGTAACCCATCTTGGGGAAGTTCCTTTGATGTTGGTCATCGGCGGCTACGCCCAAAAATATCACTTAGGCGTCAAGTCCGGTGTTACAGAAACTGTAAAGAACTGGCGCAGTCACGCCCCAAACGTGTTTCCCTTGCCTCACCCAAGCTGGCGCAATACTGCATGGCTCAAGAAACACCCGTGGTTCGAAGCAGAGGTATTACCCGCCTTGCGTGCCCGCGTGACAGAGGTTTTGAAATGACACAATCGACACCAATCGACGCGGCACATGCTGCGATGCAAGCCGACCCCGAAAACGGCGCCACGCGCTTGGCCTTTTACGAACGGTTGGGCGATGCTGAACTGTACCTTCTTTTGGAAGACGAAGAAGAAGGGGACCAGATCACACCGCTGATTTTCGAAATTCCTGACGGCGATCTGGTATTGGTCTTTGATCGTATCGAACGCCTGACGTCCTTTACCGGCGCGGCATCGCCTTACGCTGCCTTGTCGGGACGCGCGATCGCAGACATGCTTGCGGGGGAAGCGCTTGGCCTTGGATTGAACCTTGATGTGGCGCCTTCGGCATTTGTCTTGCCCCCCGAAGGCGTAAGCTGGATGGCGGACACATTCGGACACGCCCCGGATGAAGTCGAAGCACAAATTTCCGAAGTGCGCCCGCCTGCAGGATTGCCTGAAACACTTTTGACGGCATTGGACACAAAACTGGCAACGGCCATGGGGCTGGCCCGCTGTGCCTATCTTGTCGGTGTCACCTATGAGGGCGGTGGCACAGGCCATATGCTAAGTTTTGTGGATGCGGTGCCTGGCGCAGAAGGCGCATTGGCGAAAGCCGCGGGCGAAGCTTTGACTTTTTCGGGGATTGAAGCAGGGGCGATGGATGTGGGGTTCGTGGCTGCAAGTGACGCGATGGCCGACCGGTTGGGGCGCGTGGGATTGCGGTTCGACCTGCCCGAGCCTGTGGAAATGGGGCAGGTGAGCCGCGCGGCCCCCGGCTCTGATCCCGACGCCCCCCCAAAGCTGCGTTAAGCATAGGTTGCACTTTTGCCCGAACGTGTGGCGCAAATAGAGATAACCGCGCAACCGGATGTTACGAAAAGCCGATGCATAAAACGCCAGATGGGCCAGAGTGTCCGGTCGCAACGGAATTTTGAAACAAAAGTCAGGCTCACATCACGCAATATCAATGCGGTATCACATAGACGCGAGGGGGGGTGCCGAAAATGAAACGCGGTGCCTATTCTTGTTTTCATCGAACGCACATCTCGGTGCCCACAACAAAGGATACTGCCCCATGACCCGTTTCACTCTTGGCCTCGCCGCCGCGGCCACGGCCCTTTCTTTCGCATCTGCCGCTTTTGCCGGCGATCAGTATGTTGACGAAACCGGTTTTGCGGTCTCTGGATATGATGTTGTTGCCTATTTTGATTTGCCAACGAACGCAGTCGGAACACCTCCTGCAGCACCTGTGGCTGGCAACGCCGGGATCACGGCAGAATATAACGGGTCCACCTTTGCGTTCTCGTCAGAAGAAAACCGCGATAAATTCGCAGCGAACCCGGCGCAATTCGCTCCTCAGTTTGATGGGCACTGCGCATATGGGGTTGCCAAAGGCGGTAAGGTTCCGGCGAACCCGTATCTGTGGCGTATCGTAGATGACAAGCTGTACCTGAACATTACGGATGTTGTTGTGGGCTTCTGGGAAGAAGACATTCCGGGCAACATCACTTTGGCCGGGTCCAACTGGGTCGATATCGAAGCCGACGCGGCCTCTGGCAGCACGATCCCGAAATTTTCCTCCACAGCCCCAAATAAATAAGTTTCATGAGTGATCCTTCACCCTCGTTGGATCGACGGAACCCCCGTCCGCGTTTGTCGCGGCGGGGTGTTCTCGTTGGGGCAAGTGTTGTTGCTTTGGGTGGTCTCGGTGTTTTTGGGGCTAAATGGTTCAATGTGACGGCCCGCGCTGGGCAAAAAGGCCAGCTCAGCGTGCAACAGGCCCACGCGGCCGCCAAAGCCGGTGATATTGTATTGGTTGATATTCGCAGGCCCGACGAATGGGCGCATACCGGCGTCGGGGCGCATGCCGTGCCTTTGGATATGCGGCGCAAGGACTTTGTGCAGGCGCTTCTGGCGCACGTTCAGCAAGACGCATCCCACCCTGTCGCTTTGATTTGTGCACGCGGTGTACGCTCACGCGCCATGACAGCGCGGCTGACAAAAGCCGGTTTTACGAATATCATTGACGTGCCGGAAGGCATGCTTGGATCGGGGGCTGGCCCTGGATGGCTCAAATCTGGGTTGCCGGTGGTGCGACCGGAATAGGACTGGATGCAAAAGGTACTTTTAGTGGCCGCCGTGTTAGGCAGTTTTGGCACAACTGCTTGGGGCGGGTGCGGACCGGCATCAGAGGCATGCGAGATCGACGAAGGCAGCTATCACGTCACGCTGCCCGCAGGCGATATCAAAGGCAGCATCATGTTTCTGCACGGATTTGGCGGTTCGGGTGCAGGTACGCTGTCGAACAAGGTCTGGGTGCCAGATGCGCTTGATCGCGGATATGCGGTTATCGGTCCTGACGGCACGCAGCGCGAAGGGCGAAATGGTCGGCGGTGGTCGTTCCATCCGGATTGGCCTCAACAACGCGACGACATGGCCTTTTTGAAAGCTGTGCGGGATGATGCCGCAACAAGGTTCGATCTGGACACTACAGAAATGGCGCTGGGCGGGTTCTCCATCGGGGGGTCAATGACATCCTATCTGGCCTGTGCAACGCCGGACGCATTCAAAGCGTATCTGCCTGTGGGCGGAGGATTTTGGCGACCACATCCTGTTAGCTGTGCCGGGCCCGTGCGGCTTTTACACACGCACGGCTGGACTGACACGACTGTTCCACTTGAGGGACGGGTCGTGCGTGGTGAGGATCGTAACGACCCCGACGCTTTGATCCAGGGCGACATTTTCTACACAGTTGGACTGTGGCGGGACGTGAATCAATGCCTGCAATTGCGGGCGGATCGCTTTGTGACAAAAGGGGATTTCTTGCGGCGCAGCTGGATACGCTGCGCAGAAGGGTCTGCGCTGGAATTTGCAATATTCCCCGGCGGGCACAAAGTACCGCAAGGATGGGCTGATATGGCGCTGGATTGGTTTGAAAACCTCTGATGGCCAGCCCTTCTTTTCGCTAAAAATACTTCGGGGGGAGGCCATAGGCCGGGGGGCAGCGCCCCCATTGTGCAAAGCTAAACCCATTGCCAAACGTCAAATCAAAATATCTTGGTCTATTCTGCGGGCAGTTCTGCTTGCCGGTCCAGCAGCGTTTGCAATGCATCGCGTTCGCGTTTGGCGCGAATCAAGATGGCAGGTTCCCGCAGTGAATTGGGGCTTTCCATGCGTAGGGGCGCAGGTGTGCGTTGACCCAGATGCACTGAGCTAAGGGCAGACAAGGGCACCGCCATAACAAGGCTGAACACGATTGGCAGCAACCAAAGCGAAATCAGCCCTGCACTTAGGCCCACGACCAAGAGGGCACCCAAAAGGGTTTCCATCCAGTGAAATGCAAACAAAGTACGCAAAGGATAAGCCTGCGCGTCACGGCGCTGTGGCGCCCATCCGCCGCCCTGTCCACGCATAGCCAAAAACACGGCACGGGTCTGTTGGATCATCAAAATTGGGGCGTACAGAATGGACAAAGCGACCTCGACGACAAACGCGCCCAGAAAAGACCACCGCCCGCCAAAAACTTTTGCCGCTTTACCGTTGGCCGCGATGATGCCTGCCCCTGCAATTTTCGGGATCAGTAACATTGCATACATGATCACAAGAAATATGGCGCTGTCGATGTGGCTCATGTCTGGGGGCCAGTTGGGGAACAACGGATTGCTTTCGTGGAAATACAAAATGACATTTGTATCGGCGTCGCGGCCCAAAAGCGCCCAGAACACCAACAAAACAAACCAAGCCGGTGACATCAGATAGGCCGCTGCCCCCTGAAAAAGGTGAAAGCGTGATACCGGATGCAGCCCGCGTGTACCCAAAAGGCGCAAATGCTGTAAATTGCCACGACACCAGCGACGGTCACGAATGACGTAGTCAATCAAGGTGCCTGGGGTTTCTTCGAAGCTGCCCGTGACACGTGGCAAAAAGCGCACCCGCCAGCCTGCGCGACGCAAAAGCGACGCTTCCACAAAATCGTGGCTCAGGATCAGCTCGTCACGGCCCAGAACATCATTTAGATGTGGCAAGCCTGCGGTTTGCGCAAAGGCCTCTGTGCGAATAATCGCATTGTGCCCCCAATAGTTGCCCTCCGCTTGTGACCAGCGCGCCAACCCTTCGGCCAGAAGCCAGCCATAAGCCACATTCGAAAATTGCTGGATGCGGGCAAACACAGTTTCCGCACCGATCAATTGGGGAAAGCTTTGAATAAGGCCCGCGTCGCCATCGGCAGCCAATTCGTCTGCAAGACGCTCGATTGCACGGCCTGTCATGAGGCTGTCTGCGTCCAACACCAACATCGCATTATGGGCTGCACCCCATCCAGTGATCCAATCGACGAGATTCCCCACTTTTTTGTCCGTGTTCTGGGCACGGCGTCGGTAATGCACATCTATTCCAACGGGGGCTGACGCGCGCAGCGCTGCAAAGGCCCGCCACTCCTGATCGGCAGTGTTGTCATCGGTGCTGTCGGATAAAACAAACAATGTGTAGCGATGGTCGGAGGATCGATGTGCCAAATCCTGCAGCATAGCGGTGGCGTTGCCGAACACATCTGAAGGCACTTCGTTGTAAATCGGGATCAAAAGGGCCACGTCCAAGGGCGCCACATCGCAGGGGCCAGCATCACGCGGGTTGCGCATGCGACCTGCAAGCCCCACGCCGACTGTGCTGATAGCAAGCGTGACCCACACGAATGTTGTGCCGATCATCCCCAGCAAGATCCATTCCAGAACTGACATACCGGCTTGCATCAAAACACCGTGCAGCCCCCACATCAGCGCAAATGTACCCAAGATCGCAGGTACGAAAACACTCAAACGCCAAACAGAACCGCCATCCTCGGTCCGCGCTTTACGTGCATCGGGCGCTTTGGAAAAGTCCTGCATCGGCATGTCCAGCGGCGCACGCGGTGGCATATCGGCCACGATATGAGGGTCGATGTTCAAGTGGCGGTCCACCGATATAGCCAGACTTCGGTCAGTGGGCCATCGGGCAGGCGCAATTGGGCACGGAACTCGGCATATCGGGCTTCGCCGGGATAGAAGGTAAAGGCAAGCCGCGGCCCACCGGTTTCAGGGTTGCGTTGCACCACTCCATCCGAGACCTCGCCATGCGACGTGCGCACGATCTTGGTCAGGGAGTTCAGATCTTCGGGAAGCAGATCGCTGCCCTCAAAATCGATTGTGAAGATGCGTCCACCTTCGGGCCGCCCCCCGGCCGCGGTGTTCATGACCGCCAAGGCCCGTTCGGGATGCGGTGCAGGATCGTTGCCCCAATCCAAGCGGTAGCTCATTTTATGGACGTCGCCTGCCTTGATGCCGTCGGCTGGTCGCCAGTAGGCTACGATATTGTCGTAAATCTCTAGGTCTGCGGGAATTTCAACCAACGTAACCGATCCACGCCCCCAGTCTTCGCCTGGTGTGACCCATAGCGAGGGTCGTTCATGATAATGCGCCTCCAGATCGTTGAAGTCGCCAAAATCGCGTGACCGCTGGCACAGTCCGAACCCTTTTGGGTTGTTGTCGCCAAACGCGCTGATCTGCAGCGTCAACGGGTTGGCCAAAGGCCGCCAGATCACTTCACCGCCGCCATTGTGGATCAGCAATCCGTCACTGTCGTGGACAGCGGGTCGAAAATCGTCAAAGCGCTGACGGTCCATGTCATCGAACAAAAACATCGATGTCAGCGGGGCGATGCCCACATGCGCCATGTCGTTGCGTGCAAAAAGTTGTGCATCAACATCCATTTCCAGCGTTTCGCCGTGGGTGATCGCGAACCGGTATGCGCCTGTGCAGCTTGGGCTGTCGAGAAGCGCGTGCAAAATGACGGTCTTTTGGCCAGCTTCCGGACGCTCCATCCAGAAGGCTACAAAGTCGGGAAATTCCTCGCCCATGGGATCGCCGGTTTTCAAGGCAAGACCACGCGCGGACAACCCATAGAACTGTCCTGTGCCGATGCCACGGAAATAGCTTGCCCCTTGGAAAACGGCGTATTCCTGAAAAATGTCGGGTTGATCCAATTCGGCCCGCAAACGCAGACCGGAATACCCCAAAGTGTCATCTATGGGCACGTCGGGAAATTTGTCGGTCGTGTCGAAAACGCCCATATCAAACCCAACCGGGCGGGCCATGCTGCCGTCGACCTCAAACATCTCGACGCCGCGCGGGAAATACAGACCCGGAGGAAACACATCGACACGCTGTGGGGCATCGGACCCTTCCCAAAGCGCGTTCCGACTGTCAAACCAGATTTTCCTGTATTGATCATACGTTAGGTTGCGCCATGCTTCGGGGATCATTGGGCGCGGGGCGTAATCAGCTTGCGCCAAAGCTTCGGCGCGGTCGCGGACTGTTGTTGCATCAAATGGTGATGCTTGGCCCACTTGCAGTCCGGGTTCTTGCGCCCAAGCCGCTGAAGGCACAGCGGTAGCGGCCAATATTGCCTTCAGCACATCGCGACGCAGCATCACTTTACCCTCCAAGGTTGGGATTTGAACCATCCCGCGCCGTAGGCCGTGGCGATCAAGATACATCCCCCCAACCCATTCACCAGCAAAACGGTTCCGGTGTCGCGGCCAAAAACATCCATCGTGAAGCCCATCAATCGGGCGGTGAACATAGACACCACAAAGACGGCCAAAGACTGTTGACCAACTTTCAGGATAATGGCCAAACAACGGGCCCAAATGCGCGCGATGGTGCCAGTGCCTGTAGCCAGTAGGCGGTTGCCTTTGTCGCCGGCTGCGACCCAGCACAAGTAAGCCAAAGCCAAAAACTGGACGAACCGCAAAATGCCAAAACTGGATTTGTCGATCAGCATTTTGTTGTCGCTGCGCCAGTCACGGGCCCATTCAAACCCGAATTCGCGGACACCGATGTTGGACAGGGGCACATTTGCCAGCACGATAAACGCGGCCACTGCGATCAGCACAGTATTCACAGGCGGTTTGGGCAACCAGCCCCGCATGAAGGCAAAACCGGTGAAGAAGATCAATTGCCAGCCAAACGGGTTAAAGAACCAATTGCGATCCCCCCAAGGCTCTGCAGGCAAGCCGATGTAGAATTGGGGCAAACCCAGATTAATCCACAACTGCTTTTGGGCAAAAATCCAGACGGTGCCGATAAAGGCTGCAACCAGCCATTTGTTCACGTTGGACAATGCCATGATCACAGGCATCAACATCAGAACAACCATATACATCGGCAGAATGTCGAAATAGTTCGGGACCCATCGCAGCGTCATAAAGCTTAGCAATATGTTGGGGTTGGTCCATTTTTCACTTTCGACAAAAATCATCCAAAGGTTCAACTGGCCCCAATAATTGCGGGTGCCATAGCCGGAATCGGTGAGGGCCACGGTCAGGGCAAGGGTCGCGAAAAACAAGCCGACATGGGCCCAGTAGACCTGCCAGACACGAAAAGCGACACGCGCAGATCCCAAAAGCCACCCCACGCGATCAAAGCCGCGTCCAAAGGCGATGGCGCTGGCCATGCCAGAACAAAAAACAAAGATTTCGGTGGCATCTGAGAACCCCCAACGGGCGGGGATCCAGCTTGTCAGGAAGTTGCCGGGTGTGTGGGCAATCAGGATGATGAACATCGCGATGCCGCGAAAGAAATCAAGGCGTAGATCGCGCACGTTTGCAGCAGCTGCCGGCGCAGGGGCAGCTACAGTTTTTTCAACTTGGGATGGGTCAGCGAAAGTCATGGCTACGCCTTACTCCGATACGCAAAAACGTCAAGCAACTGTGGATTATTGCGCAGGAATACGGCGTGCGTCCGCCAGCGATGCAAAGCGCGATGATGTAAACCGGTCACGGTGCCCCGCACGTTGCGCCATTCGTTCCCCTAAAATGACTTCTGTTTCGTCAATGCGGCCCGCACGGATGCCTGCATCGATTGTCATACGTTCGAACACATCGCGCTGTGCGTGGCTGCCGCCGATGGTTTGCATGGCGGGGCGTGCTGTCGCCAAATTGACAAATGCATCGCCGTAGCGCCCTTCGGAAAAGGCGTTCAATCCGGCCAGTGCGGCCAACCCGGGGTCCGCCACCCGTTTCGCCATTTCACCTGTGTCTTTCGCATCGCGCAGGAAGCGCTGTGCCATATCGGCTTTGGCATCGGCACGATCCGCGCCCGACAATGCCAGCATGTAGTGCAGATCGGCAAAGACCACGCAACCGTCGTCGGTTCTGTTTTGCGCAAAGTCAGCCAGCTCTGCCCAGCGATTGCCCACATCAACGCCTTCCAGCTCTAGTCGCATCAAAAGCGATGTGGCGTTGGCTATGTCGCGGTAATCGTCGGTTTTGTCTTCGCGGATTTGCGTGTCATACAAGGACATCACAGTGTCCAGTTCGCCCCGATCAAGGTGAAGCAACGCTTTGTGCCACCAGACATGATAGCGAAAATTGTTGCAATGCGTCCACGCGCTGGTGTTGTTTTCGATCAGGCGGATACCTGCATCGGGGTCGGCGGTCATGTCATAGACGTGCGCCACGGCATGCAATCCCCATGCGTCATCTGTTGCGTATTGCAGACCTTGCAAACCTGCGCGTTCGGCCGCCGCATATTCACCCGTTTCTTCAAGCGTAAAGGCGTGGCATCCCAAGATATACCCGCGGCACGCATGATCGCTTGTGTGCGCACCCAAAACCCGTTCCACAGAGCGGCGCATGCCGGTGCCGTCGCCCAGGATGAATCGAATGGCATGGGACACTTTGGCTGACAGTGTGTCGGCGGGGTTCTCTCGCAAAATCGCTTCCATCTGGGCGATTGCAGAAGAGGGACAATCGTTCAACCATGCGTCCAATGCCGCGACCCAGCCCCGTTCGCGAGTTGTAATGTCACTCTGCGCCATAGCAGCGCGTGCGCTGACGGCGGCGTCTTCTGCGACCGACCACAATTCCTTGCGTCCCATCATAAGCGAAAACAATCCACGGGCAGCGTGGCCCATTGCAAAACCGGGGTTTGCTGCCAGCAGTGCGCCCAAATGAACAGGTGTTTGGGTGCCATGTGACAAGAAGCCATGTACAAGCCCGTTCCAGTTCTCCAGCTGTTGTGCCGAAGACAGTGAAACAGGACTTTGACAAATATCATACAGGGCCATGGGACCACCTTTCTTGGGTATCGTGTTGCACGTAGGTCTAGCGGATTTAAGGGCTCAGATCACGCCTTGGGGGGGATGTACACGCACACGTGAAGCGCGATGCTGCTTTCGTGAGCAACATGTCAGCATTCGCAAAAAACAGGCATAATACCGCCCAAGTTACGGGGAAAAATCCCGCTATTTCGGCGGTTTGGGGTGCTTGAGTGTTTCAAGAACCGCATCGGTGTCTTGCCCAAAGCGGGGTGGAGGACGCCGATATTGCACAGGTGTGCGACTTAGCTTCAAGGGATTCGCCAGCAATGGTAGCGTACCGTCCGCAAAGTCTTGTGCAGGGACCGAAATAACGGTGCCGCGCGCCTGCGCCTGATCCGACAGCAGTGCTTCGCTGACTGTGTTGATAGGGCCAACGGGAACTTTGACAGATTGCAGTTTTTCCAGAATTTCCTGGGTGGTGAAGTCTTCAAGAGTGGCGCGTATTTCCGGGATCAGTGCATCACGGTGTTCGATCCGTAAAGTGTTGGTTGCAAAGCGGGTGTCTGTTCCCAGATCAGGTCGTCCGATAACATCGCAAAACCGTTTAAACTGTGCGTCGTTGCCGACCGCCACCAGCACGTGGCCGTCAGATCCAGCGAATGCATCATATGGCACGATGTTGGGATGGGCATTGCCACGCCGCTCTGGGTTTTCACCGGAGGTCAAGAAGTTCATACCTTCGTTGATCAACCAGGACATTTGCGCATCCACAAGACTGAGGTCGATGTGCTGGCCTTCACCCGTAGCATCGCGGTGGCGCAAGGCCGCCAGAATACCAATCGTGGCATACATGCCGCACATCACGTCCGCGATGCCCACGCCCACCTTTGTCGGCGCACCTTGCGGATCCCCCGTCAAGGACATGATCCCGCCATAGCCTTGCGCCATCAGGTCATAACCGGGTTGGTCACGGTTGGGCCCAAATTGTCCAAAGCCGGAGATCGAACAATACACCAAGCCCGGATGTTTGGCCCGCAACGTGGCATGATCCAACCCGTATTTGACCAACCCGTCTGGTTTGTAATTTTCGATAACCACATCGGCCCGCGCCGCCAATTGGCGCACTGTCTTTTGCCCTTCCGGGGTAGAGATGTCTACGGCTATGGATTGCTTGTTGCGGTTGGCACACATGAAATACGCAGAAAGATCAGTGGCTTTGCCATCTGTGTCCCTAACGTAGTTCGGCCCCCAGCCGCGTGTGTCGTCGCCCCCTGTTTTGGGGTTTTCAACTTTGATCACGGTGGCCCCGAAATCCCCTAGAAGCTGGGTTGCGGTGGGGCCAGCCAGAATACGGCTTAAGTCCAGAACGAACAGATCACCAAGGGCCGTGGGCGTCTCAGATGCGACCATCATACGCCCCTTTTTCAATCACTGCGGCAATCACAGTGAACGTATCGGCGGTCTGCGCCTGCTCCAATGCAGTTTGCAACGCCTCGCGCGAATGGACCGTGTGGCCTTGTCCGCCGAATGCCCGTCCCATCGCGGCGTAGTCATGATGGGCGAAATCGACACCCTTATTCTGAAGTTGCCTTTGCCGCTGTTTCAACTCAATCAGCGACAGGGAGGCATCCACAAAGACGACAAATATCGTGGACAAGTCCAGTTCTTTCGCCGTGCTCAATTCCCCGGTGACCATCAAAAACCCGGCATCCCCTGAAAAACTAACAACGGGGCGTTCCGGATCAGCGAACTTTGCGCCCATAGCCAAAGGCACCGCGCATCCCATTGTGCATAAAGCTGTCGATTGGGTCAGGCCACGCGGCTCATAGCATTGCCACATTTGACTAAGCAAAATCCTGTGCGCACCGCTGTCGACAGTGGCCAAAGTGTTGCGTGGCAAAACCTTGCGGCACACGTCAATCACAGCGGCCGGTCCCCATGTGTCATCAGTTGGAAAGGCTTTGTTCAATGCGGCTTTGGTGCGTGCCACTTCGCCGCCCGCCCAGGTGCTATTTGGTGTCGCGGCCTTGAGCAGGGCGTCCAGTGTGGCGGGGGTAGAACCGATGATACTCACGGTGGATTGGTGCATGTAATGATGGTTCGGTTCGGCTGTAATATCTACGACGCGTTTTTGTCTTGGGTCCCAGATGTTTTGCCAGCCGGGGCGCATTTCAATCGGATCATAGCCCGCGCAAATCACCAGATCAGCGCTTTCGATCAACGGCAGCAAATGTGTGTCGGCCAACGGCGACAGGCCCGCGCCGCCCAAAGCCAATGGATGGTCTTCGGGCAACAGCCCTTTGGCCTTGTAGGTTGTGATAACAGGGATCTGAAATGCCTCTGCCATTGCTGTGATCTGGGGCGCGGCCCCTTCGTTCATGGCATCTACGCCGGCAATCAAAACGGGGCGTTTGGCGTTGGACAGCCAGTCCGCGGTTTCCGCCAGAACATCAGAGGAAGGCACAACCAACGCCGCCTCAGCGCGTGGGGCAGGCGGCATAGACGGAACTTGGGCCACAGCCACAGAAATCGGCACATCAATGTGAACCGGACCGGGGCGGCCTTCGGTTGCAATGGCGACTGCCTTGTCTGCAATGATGTGCGCGGCACCTGTATTCAGGGTAAATGTTGCCTTTGTAATCGGTGCGAAAACGGCGGTTTGGTCAAGGACTTGATGTGTATAGCTTTGTGCGTCGTCGGCATCGACGCATCCGGCCAGAACAATCATTGGAACGCGGTCTTGATGGGCGTTGGCGATCGCGTTGACACCATTCAAGACGCCCGGACCCACGGTGGCGATCAAGATGCCGGGGGCACCTGTGCGATGGTAGACGCCTTCGGCCATAAAGGCCGCGGCGTTTTCGTGCTTTGCCAGCACAAATCGAATTCCCGCAGCTTCCAGTGCGTCCACAAGGGTTAAGACTTCACCGCCGGGCATACCAAAAGCGGTGCGACACCCCGCAGCGAAAAGGCGAAGGGCAAGGGCATCTGCGGCACGGATGGTCTGGGACATGCGAAAACTCCGGTTTGGCTGTGGCACAGGTCGCACAAGAACCGGTCCGTGGGCAAGTGACACTTGTGTGCAGGAATGTTTCAACCTGCTTAAGCGTTTTGCGAAAATGGGTAGAATTTTTTGTTTTTTGGGTTGGGGTTCCGCTGGGCATTAAAGGAGTTACAAGAATTTGCACTTAAAGCTGCATGGATGAAAAAATGTCGCGTGTTCTTGTTTCTATGTGGTCCGATGCTGGTTTCCGTCTTGGCTGGACCTTTGGCTGTTGCGGCAAGACAGGGTCAAAATGACAGCTTGGGCGTCTATTTGCTTTTGTCGCAAAATCCGGAAGCCACAAGGCAACCATTGCAGATGATGGGCGTCTATCCAGTTGGCCCATCGGTTGCGCGATTTGGTGTGCTTGTGACAGGAGATGACGGGGCTGTCGAACAGGCGATGGATGCAGGATATTGGCTGGTACCAGCACAAATCTTGGCCGCGCTATGCGGGTTTGGTCAAGTTAAAGAGGATCGTTATGTTTAAATCATACAACACCAACGAACGCGCTACAGGGTTCCCAATAGGCAACGGTGCAGAACAGATAGTTCTGGCGTTGACTTGGGTTTTTCTTCTGATCGTGGTTATCACTGCGAAGATGCTAGATGCGCCCGTGGTTGCAAGTGGTGGAATTGGTTTGGCGTTTGCCGTCTTTTCGACACTTGGGTTGTGGAGCCTTGAAGGAAAAGATGTACGGGCCTCAGTTGCTGCAATGGGGCTGGTTGGGCAGGCGGTTGCCTTTACTACCGCTTTTGCAGGGCACGCATGGCAGGTGGACAGCCACATGTTGTTTTTTGCGTTGCTTGCGGCGACAGGTGGCCTTGGCAGCGTGCCTGCAATTGTCGCGGCTGTCGTTGTGATCGCGTTGCATCACGCAAGCTTCAGTATCTTGATGCCAAGCCTTGTTTATCCTTCCGTTGATGTTTTTGAAAATTTGCAACGTTCTGCACTGCATGCTGTTGTTGTGATTTTCGAAGCTATGGGCCTGATGGCTGCGATTAAGGCCCGGCAAACATTGATGGATGCACAAGTAGATGCGGCTGGCGCCTTAAAAACTGCGATGACTGAAGCGACCATTTCGCGTGACAAAGCCCTGCTTGCCCAACGCAAAGCAGAGGCTGCCGTTGCACGAAGTGAAGCGGACGGGAAAGCTGCGCAAGACGCGTGGGAAGCTTCACAGCGCGCCGAGGGCGCCAAGCAGGCTGCCGAGGCCCAAATGCGCGACGATGAAGCTAAACGGCATCTGGCCCTTGAACAGGCGGCCCAGAGTCAGCGCGAAGTTGTCGATGTTTTACGCGATGCATTGCAAGCGCTACAGGCGGGCGACCTCACGAAACGAATTACACGGCCTTTGGCAAAAGACTACGAAGATTTGCGTCATGCTTTTAATGATGCGATGGAAGGAATCGATCTGGCGCTGGCAAAAATTGTAGTGCGGGCGGATCAGTTCGAAGCCCAGTCAGAGGATTTAGGTCAGGCCGCAGTCGTTCTATCTGAAAGTGGCAGTGCCCAGGTCGATATTTTGTCGGATTCAAAAGTTTCTGCGCTTTCTTTGGCCTCGACCATTGTGCGGCTGACCGACATCGTATCGGGGGCCAATATAGATGCGACCGTTGCACGAGAAAATGCAGGTAAAAGTGAAAAGGTAACTGCACTTGCCAGTGCATCGATGCAAGAGATCGAACAGAGTTCCCGTGAAATGGCGCGTATTGTTTCTGTGATTGATGAAATCGCCTTCCAAACAAATCTGTTGGCGCTGAACGCAGGTGTCGAAGCTGCGCGCGCTGGTGAGGCTGGGCGTGGGTTCGCAGTTGTCGCATCAGAAGTGCGCGCTCTTGCGCAACGGTCGTCCACCAGCGCCAGTGATATTCGTGATCTCATTGAGCGATCAAACAAACACGTGTCAGAAGGCGCAAGTCGCATGACAGATACGGTTCAATCCCTAAACGACGTGGTACAAGCCATTGAAAGTATCACAACGCATATGGGCGCGATCACAGAAAGTACTCAGGAACAAGATCAAGGGGTACGCACGATCAGTGCATCATTTGCCACTCTGAACGACATGACACAAAAAAACCTGAGTATTTTTGAGGACACGACAAGCTCTACCCAAGCTTTGTCAATCGAAGCACAGGCCCTGGTCGATCTGACCTCCAAATTTGAAATTTCCGGCTCAGGCCATAAAAAAGAAAAGTTGGTCGCGCACAAGAAAGCATCATAGATGCCTAGGCGTTTTCCAATACTTGAGTGGAAAACGTACTGCGCCGTGTAAACCAGTATGAACGCAGTACGCTGGAACTTTTAGCGGCGACGGTCGCGTCGTGCGCTCATGGGCTGGAATGCGACACCCACGTGAGCTTCGCAGTAGGGTTTACCTTGTTGCACAGGCAGTCCGCAAAACCAAAAATCCTCGGTTGCTGGATCGCCGACAGGCCATTTACATGTCCGTTCCGTCAGTTCCATCAATGTCAGTTTTTTAGCTTTTTTCTCAACAGCGTTCACTTTGGCCAACGCTTCAGGGCTAATTTCGTTTGCTGACGGCTGCGGAGGCAAGGGTTGCCCTGCTGGAATGATTTGCTTGCGTGCCGGCAAATTTGGTTTCGGTGAAGCATCAACCGGTACAGGCTTGATCGCAGGTTCGGTTTTCAATTGCGGTTTTGGATCAGGCTTTGCTTTCGGTGCGGGCTTTGGTTTAGCTTCGGCTTTGGCCGCGCCAGCACTGCCTGCACGATTGGACAGCCCCAAACGGTGCACTTTGCCGATGACGGCATTGCGGGTGACCCCGCCAAGTTCTTTTGCGATCTGGCTGGCCGATTGGCCCTCGCCCCACATCTTTTTCAGCAATTCAACGCGGTCGTCAGTCCAAGACATGCGGCATCCCTAGGTAAAAAGCGGCCCTTGCATGGACCGCTTTGTGATATCATTCAGCGCTCTATTCTAATGGTTCTGGGCGCGGTTACAAGCAGGTCTGCACAAGCTTAAGCTTTGCGCTTTTGTAACTGCGCTTCGCGGACAGCCAAAAGCACCGCGCCAGCCACGATAATGGAGGCTCCCAGCACAGTAACAGCATCTGGAATGACCTTGTAGAACAACGCGTCATACAGTGCTGCGAAAATCAGCGTACCGTAGCTGAATGGCGCAACAAAGCTCGCATCCGCGCGTGCCATGGCATTCACAAAACACGCTTGGGCAATGGCCATGAAGACACCGATCCCGGCCAGGATCGCCCACTGTGTGAGTGTCGGCGCTTGCCAGACGAAAAGAACGGCGACCGTGGAAATTACCACGCCCAAAAGATTGTTGATCCATAAAATCTGCAACGGTGCTTCGCGGCCTGCCAAGCGTTTGATAATAATAAGTTCAAAGCCCAACGCCAATGCGGCCCCCAATGCCAACAAGGCTGCAGGTTGAAAGCTGTCGGGGGTGGGGCGCAGCAAGATCATCGCCCCGACCAACGCAATGGCTGCGGCACTCCACCTGATCGGGCCCACGGATTCCTTGAGCAATGGAATGGCCAGAACCATGCCGAAAACAGGGTTCAAAAAGGAAATAGCCGTTGCGTCAGCCAGCGGGATAAAAGCCACAGAAGCGAACATCAAGCTGACACCGGCCCATCCCATCAAAGTGCGCGTGGCATGCATGCGCCAGCGCACTGGCGTGAACTGGGGGCGAAAGATCCCCACAGCCATAGATATCACGACAAACGCAAACACATAACGACCATGGCTGATCTGCAACGGGTTCATCGCGGTGCCAAATGCATCGGACCCCAAAGCCTTAGCCATCAACGTGGTCGCTGCGATGAATGCAGTGGCAACAACGATCAAGGCGGCGGCAAGCGCTGGATTTTGTGTGCGTGGTTCAAACATGGCGCTGCTATGCGCTTGCGCCTTGGTCAGGGCAAGCGCAATAACTTCGCTATCAGTTGGAAAGGAAGCGGAAAGGGACTGGTCACATCAATTCAGTTCCGTTAAACGGGCCACATGTCAAATTTACGCGCCATAACACTCCGACGACGTCGTACGTTCGCGTAAGCCTTTTTCTATTCTGACATCGCGCCGTTTGTGCGCATCCCTTCACTTCTAAATTATTGACCCTGCGTTGGCGCTGCTGCACACATGCAACTTATGCCAATGCCTTCTATCCAAAGGATGATCCTATGATCGCTTCCGTTTTGCCCACTTATTCCCGCGCTCCTTTGACTTTTGTCAAAGGTGAAGGCACTTGGCTGATCGAGGCGGATGGGCGACGTTTTCTGGATCTTGGCGCAGGAATTGCGGTGAACGCACTGGGGCATGCGCATCCAAAACTAGTTGCGGCTTTGACAGACCAGGCCGGCGCGTTGTGGCACACGTCGAATCTGTACCACATTCCCCAGCAGCAGCAGCTTGCCGATAAGCTTGTCGATAGCACTTTCGCGGACACAGTATTTTTCACCAATTCAGGGACCGAAGCCTGTGAGCTGGCCGTCAAAATGGCACGGAAGTTCTGGTATGACAAAAATGCGCCGCAAAAGGTCGATATCATTACATTTGACGGATCTTTCCACGGCCGCTCGTCTGCAGGCATTGCCGCTGCGGGGTCAGAAAAGATGACCAAGGGATTTGGTCCGCTTTTGCCGGGGTTCACGCATCTGGCTTTTGGCGACCATGATGCGCTGAGCGCGGCCATTACAGAAACGACGGCGGCGATCATGATTGAACCCGTGCAAGGCGAAGGTGGCATTCGTCCTGTGCCGGATCAGTGCCTTAAAGGGCTGCGTGATCTGTGTGATGAACATGGAATCCTGCTGATCTTGGATGAGGTGCAGTGCGGTATCGGGCGGACCGGCAAACTGTTTGCACATGAATGGGCGGGGATCGAACCCGACATTATGATGGTTGCAAAAGGGATCGGGGGCGGGTTTCCATTGGGGGCTGTGCTTGCGACGGAACATGCAGCGTCCGGCATGACGGCCGGCACACACGGATCGACCTATGGGGGTAACCCTTTGGGGTGCGCTGTCGGGTGCGCTGTTCTTGACGAAGTGAACACACCTGAGTTCTTGGCCGAGGTGAACCGTAAGTCTGGACTGCTGCGCCAAAAGCTCGAAGGTTTGGTCGCCGATAACCCTGATGTCTTTGAAAGCGTGCGTGGCGCAGGCCTTATGATCGGAATTAAGTGCAAAGCGTTAAACATGGACATTGTGAATGCGGGGTATGACACGCAGGTGATCACGGTGCCCGCGGCTGACAATGTCATTCGACTACTGCCGCCATTGACGATCACGGATGACGAGATTGCGGATGCTATTGCCCGGCTTGATCAAGCCGCAAAGGCAGTGTCGGCCTGATTTTCTTTTCGCCCAAAATATCCCGGGGGTCCGGGGGCTGCGCCCCCGGGTAATCCCTAGCCAATAGAGACAAGTTATGAACCATTTTTTAGACATCCATAAAACCGAACCTGCTGATCTACGCAGGATCATTGATCAAGCAGGTGCGATGAAAAACGCCCGAATTGGCCTGCCCAAAGCAACGCTTGATGCAGAACAGCCATTGGCGGGACACATGGTTGCGCTGATTTTCGAAAAGCCGTCAACACGCACACGGGTCAGCTTTGATGTCGGTGTGCGCCAGATGGGGGGCGAAACGATGGTGCTGTCTGGGGCAGACATGCAGCTGGGGCACGGCGAGACTATCGCGGACACAGCCCGTGTTTTGTCGCGCTACGTCGATTTGATAATGATCAGAACATTTGACGAAACGGTTTTGCTGGAAATGGCGGAATATGCGGATGTACCGGTGATCAACGGCCTGACGGATCGGACACATCCGTGTCAGATTATGGCAGATGTGATGACGTTTGAAGAGCATCGCGGACCGATAAAGGGCAAGAAGGTGGTGTGGTGTGGCGATGGCAACAACGTATGTGCATCGTTTCTGCATGCAGCTGCACAGTTCCAGTTTGATTTGACATTTACAGGGCCACGGCAATTGGACCCGGAAGACGAATTCATGGGGTTGGCGCGAAAGGCCGGCAGCCGGATCAATATTGAACGTGATCCGGATAAAGCCGTCGAAGGTGCTGATCTTGTGATCGCAGACACTTGGGTGTCGATGCATGACAGTCAATCCACCAAAGAACGCCGCCACAATATGTTGCGTCCATATCAGGTGAATGAGGCGCTAATGAGACAGGCCAAGCCGGACGCTTTGTTCATGCATTGCTTGCCCGCGCACCGCGAAGAGGAAGTGACGTCTGCTGTGATGGACGGCCCGCAATCGGTTATTTTCGATGAGGCAGAGAACCGTTTGCATGCTCAAAAGGCGATCATGAGACATTGCCTCGGACGATAGTTGGTTTGGGGCTAGCCTAATCAAAGCACGACAACGGCACCTCGAAGTTCAGACTTCGGGGTGTTTTTCTTTTGTAGAGAGTAAGCAATAAAACCTAGGCGAAATATTACCTGATAAAAAAAGTCGGATTGACAATTCTGATTGAATCACTCAAGAATAGATCCAAGTTCTAGCCACCCCCAATCTGATGCGGGGAAGCCCGAACATCTCATGATGCAAGGACTTCCAGAATGTCAGATTTTAAAGACCAATTGATAGATTTCGACTTGGGGGATCGCTCGGCAAGCCGGTTTCAAACTTTGGGCAGGTGCGAACTTGGTGAACTGACATGTTCGTCGGGTGATACTGCAGGCATTGGCCTTGAAGTGATGCTCGACATGTGTGCGCAGACTGGATTCACGCGCGCCCACAATGGAGTGCCGGGCACAAATGTAACCGCAGAACACATGCGAGGGGCCGCATCATGAGCTTTCACCACCCCAAAGAGATGATGAACCCTTTGCCAGATACGCGGCCCACCTACGCCGCTGAGGATCTGACCAAAGGCAGTGACCAAGCCTATATTGTTTTGGGAACTCAGACATATACCTTGCGCATCACGCGTGCTGGTAAGTTGATTTTGACAAAATGACCCATGTGCATGCCCCGCGCGGTGGAGCGCCTGTCGGATTCATTACAGAACTGGACGGGGTCGAAGCCGCTTCAGTCATCTATTTGCGCCTTTGGTCTGACGGCCCGAAGGGAAAGCATGCAGTTCGGCAAGATTTTGAAAACAGCCTCGGCAAAATGCGCGGTCAAAAGGCGCTGGCTTCGTTTGAAGACTTGTATGGGTTATGTGCCCTGCATGGTCGCCGTCCGTTGATGCGTCATGCTGTAAATTGCAAATGTGTTGGTGCAGACGAAGCCTGCTTTGCCAATTTCATTGCAGCCGCCGCAACCGGGCAGCGCGAAGACGCCATGATGATAGCCACACTGCTTGTGCGCCCTGATTTTGCGCCAGTGATTACGGGCTTGGCGCGAGATTTCGGGCTGACGTTGATGCGCATGAACGTTCACGCTCCGCAAACGATGACCTCCGCTTCCAAAGGGCAACCGCGCTCGGACCTGCCAGCGCAACAACCCGTCACACTACACTGACACAAAAGACGACTTTGCAAACATTCGTTGTCCCCCCTTCAGGTGCAGCGACATTGCCGGTGTCTTTCAACTTCCTTCACCCCACCTAACATCGCCCTGACGGACTTTCGGGGCGATGTTCCAAACCTGCAAAGAAAATACGATGAAAACGACACTAATCTTTTTAACGGCCTCTGCCGCAACCTTGTCATTGGCGACCTCGGTTTTGGCACAAGACACAGGTTTCGAATGGGAGGGAGAGATAGAAATCGGTGTGGACAGTACAGTCAGCGCGGATGATCCTGCGGCGGAAATCACAGATACCTATGTATCTGCTGAACTGGAATTCGAGGCGGCCATAGCGGCACATTTCAGCGTGTTTGGCGGGTTGACGCTAGAATCCGTTCTAGATGCGACAGATGACCGGACATTTGATGATTTGGGGCTGTATTTCAGCACCTTAGGTTTGCGGTACACATTTGACGACACTCAGATCTCTGTTGGTAAAATTGCGCCTGTTTTCGCCCGTGCCTGGGATGAGGCGCCCGGCTTTTATGGCACGACGTTGGCTGAAGATTATGAACTGAGCGAAATGATTGGTATGTCTCTTGATACCGCGCTTGGAGGCGGAACATTATCTTTGGCCGTATTCTACGCTGACGACACGGGCCTGTCGAATAGCATCGGAACCAAACGCGGACGTAACAGCACGGCGAATGGCGGGGTTGGAAACACGGGAAAGCTTAACAACTTTGCGGTGCAATATTCACAAGAATTTGGTGACACTTCGGCCTGGGTCGGTGCGCGTCATTTGTCTGCGGGCACGGGGGATGTGTCTGATGAAACAGGGGTCGTGGTTGGTGCATCACACAGCTTTTCAAGCGGCTGGGATGTTATCGGCGAAGTGTCTTATTTTGACGGGGTAGGCGGCACGGATGACAGTGCGACGTATGTAACTGCGGGGGCGGCTTACGGTCTTGAAGACTGGACATTTTCCGCTGCAGCGACAGTTGTGAATCATTCCAACGCATCCAATGACAGCCTGATCACACTGGGTGTTGACCGTGCGCTGACAGAGACAATCGAAGTCGGGTTTGGTGTCGCGCGCTTTGACGTAGGGGGCGAAAAATCAACCTCGGTAGGGCTGTCCGCAGTCATGTCTTTTTGAATACACCCATCCGCCCGTGCCTTTTTGAGGGTGCGGGCCAAGGGGTTGTGAACGCCTAGGATAACCTCCATCGTTGGTCTCAGGAAACGGGATCGGGTTGGGTGCAACATATGAAAATTGTAGTGGCAGGTGCGGGAAGTATCGGGTGTTTTGTTGGCGGTGCTTTGGTGCAGGCCGGTCATAAGGTCGCTTTTCTTGCCCGCCCTCGTATCGCTGAAGCTGTGGCCAATAGCGGTCTGACGCTGACGGACTTTGCAGGGCTAAATACAACTTTACGCGATCTTGACTTTCAGACTGACCCAAGTGTTTTGGAAGACGCAGACATTATTTTGGTTACGGTGAAGTCTGCTGCAACCGAAAGCATGGCACAATTGATCGCGCAGCACGCACCAAAGGCTGCGGTGTTTAGTTTGCAAAACGGGGTGACCAATGTCGCGGCTTTGCGCAAGCATTTACCAAGGCAAAAGGTCTTTGCGACGATGGTGCCATTCAATGTCGTTCCAGCAGGTAAAGCCACATTCCACCGTGGCACTTCGGGCGATATTCTGGTGCAATCGGGGGCGGATCATGCGCTGTCCTCAGCGCATTTGGTCTGGCAATCCGTCGATAACATCGAGGCCGTGCAATGGGGCAAGTTGTTGATCAATCTGGGCAATGCGATAAACGCCTTGTCTGATTTGCCCCTGTTGAACATGCTGCACATGCGGGCATGGCGCCGCTTGATGGCAGACCAGATGGCCGAGGCTTTGCGCGTGCTGAAAGCGCACGGGATTGCTCCTGCCAAGACAACTGCCGCCCCTGTGAAGCTGCTCCCACATATTCTGCGGTTGCCCAGCCCGCTGTTCAGAAAAATTGCGGCACAGATGTTAACGATAGACCCCAAAGCACGGTCATCTATGTGGGACGACCTGACACAGCGACGCAAAACGGAAGTTGATGCGTTGCAAGGCTTGATCGTCGAGATGGGGCAACACGCGGGCATTGCGACGCCGATCAACGCAGCCTTGCACGCGCTGATCAAAGACGCGGAAGCTGAAGGCGCTGGCCCTCCCGGTCTTTTGGCGCAAAGCATACGCGCACGTATCGCGTCCCCTTGAACCTTTAGACATGTCCTGTCACCGTGGGGCAAAGACAAAGGGCAAAACATGGCAAAAGCAGACATCGGCGTTTACGGATTGGGCACCATGGGCAGCGCTTTGGCGCTTAATCTGGCGGACAACGGGTTCCAAGTCGCAGTGACCAACCGGGAAACCGATTGGATCGAAAGCTTTGTGGCAGAAGCGCAGGACTTGCAGGGAAACCTTGTCGCTAAACACGATTTACAAGACTTCGTAGACGCCATTCAAACGCCGCGCACAATCCTGTTTATGATCCCGTCCGGCGCACCTATGGATGCGATGATTGAAACAATTTCACCTCTGCTAAGCGAAGGTGACACGATCATTGATGGCGGAAATGCCGATTTCAATGAAACCATCCGACGCTCCAAGACCTTTGCCGGAACCGGGTTGCATTTTGTTGGGATGGGCGTGTCCGGAGGCGAGAAAGGTGCGCGTTTCGGGCCTTCAATGATGGTCGGCGGGACGGATCATTCATGGTCGCAATTGCGGCCGATGGCCGAAGCGATTGCGGCCAAATTTGAAGGGAACCCCTGTGTTGCGCATTTGGGCCCGGACGGTGCAGGGCATTTTGTGAAAACTGTGCACAACGGCATCGAATACGCAGATATGCAAATGATTGCAGAGATTTACGGCATGTTGCGCGATCAAGGGGGGCAAGATGCAGCAGCTATTGGCGCTGTCTTCGGGGATTGGAACACCGGCCCGTTGCAGTCTTATCTGATAGAAGCGTCATCAGCGGCGTTGCACGCCATAGATGAGAAGACCAAGCAGCCGGTCGTGGATGTCATTCTGGACAAGGCCGGATCAAAAGGCACTGGACGCTGGACGCTAATTGAGGCGCTGAAACTTGGTCAATCAGCATCTACAATCGAAGCTGCAATGGGCGCACGTTCCTGGTCATCTGAAAAGGAAATGCGCAGTGAGGCAGAGACGCTTTTGGCCGAAACGACGCAAGCTGCATCTGTACCTAGCCTGTCCGATTTGCACGACGCGATGCAGGCAGGCCGCATCTTGGGGCATGCGCAGGGCTTCAGAGTTCTGCAAGCTGCGTCCGACGCATTCGAATGGGCGTTGGACATGTCAAAGATCGCGGAAATCTGGCGTGCCGGTTGCATTATACGGTCAGCTTTGCTGGACGAGCTTATGGATGCCTTTCAAAACGGCTTGCCCCATGGGCATCTGATATTGGCGCCAGCGATGCGCGAAACGTTGGCCAAAACCGTCCCTGCTTTGCGCCGCGTCGTGGCGGCTGCAGCGCTGTCGGGGCAGCCCATGCCTGCCCTGTCTGCGGCACTTGTCTGGTATGACACGATGGCTTTGGGGCGCGGAACAGCCAATATGATTCAGGCGCAGCGGGACTTCTTTGGTCATCACGGATTTGCGCGTATCGACGCGACGGGCAAGCACCACGGAGACTGGGGTGAAGCTTAAAGCCCTATGAACGAACAGCCGAAAGAATGAACGAACCGCCGCACTGCGCCGGCTACTTTTTTCGATTGGCCCGCAAGGTTGGGTCCGCTTGCGTCGGATCCTCAGGCCAGGGGTGTTTCGGGTACTGCGCACGCATGTCTTTGCGCACGTCGCTATAGGATCCGGTCCAGAACCCCGGCAAATCGGTTGTCACTTGAATAGGGCGTTGGGCAGGCGACAAAAGCGTCACTTGCAACGGATGACCGCCGACAACCGGATGGCGGGTCACGCCAAAGACCTCTTGCAACCGCAACGAAATTTTTGGCTGAGCGTCTGAATAGTCAATCGGGATATTGCGATTCAATGGTGTGGTGAATTGCCCGGGAACTGCCCTGTCCAAAGCTTGCGTTTGTCCCCAGTCCAATCGCGCTTTCAGGGCAGGGGTGATGTCGAAGGCTTTCCAGTCTGCGGTGGTTTTAACCCCGTTCAGATGGGGCAACAGCCAGTCCTCCAAGGTTTCCAACAAGTGATCTTCGCAAAAATCGGGAAAATCGGCATTTACACCCTTCATCAAGAGACAGCGTGCAATAAACCGCTTTGCTTTTGCGTTTGTGCGCAATCCCAATTGTTTGACACCGTCCAACATGGCCCGCGCGATGTCGTCGGGCGGCGCATCGCCCCATGCACGGTCTTCAAGCACCAAAGAACCAAACCGTTCTTGTTGCCGTGTCAGAACGCGGCCGTCTCTACGCGACCAGACGCAAGCGTTTTCCCAAGCAATCTGTTTGTGGAAAAGACGCCTAAGGTCATGATCCGCCAGGGCAACGGCCTGACGTATTTTTGCCTCACGCGGGTCGCCATCAAGATCGGTGGCCACAATCAAGCGGTGATTGCCCAAACCATCGCCCTCTGGACAGATGGCACCTTTGCCGCCCGACAGGACAAAGCGGGGCGCGTCGCCTTTTCGGCGCAGTCCGATGCGGTCCGGATAGGCCAGTGCAGCCATTTCTCCCAATGACATATCCGGTGCGTTTTTTGCATTTTTCCTAAGACGCTTTGCTTCTTGTTTGACCCGTTCAAGGGCGCCGCGGTTGACGGCATTTCCAAACCTGTTCGCGTCGCGCAGGGCCTGTGTCCGGTGCGTCAAATCGACAGAAACGCCGCGCAAAATATCACGTTCTGATAATAATGCAGCAAGTTCAGCGGCTTGGGCCCCTGCACGGACCAACATATGGGCCAAGCGAGGGTGCAAAGGGAACTGCGCCAATGCATGGCCGTGATCGGTGATCCGCCCCTTTGCATCAAGGGCCTGAAGCATTTTCAAAACGGCCTGCGCCTCTTGGAGGCGCCCTTCGTGTGGGGGGGTGACAAAGGCCAGATCCTGCGGGTGCGCCCCCCATACGGCCAATTCCAAGGCAAAGGCTGTTAAATCGCCTGCTTCAATTTCGGCGGGGGGGTATGCGGCCAAAGCCCCGTCTTCGCCCTTTGTCCAAACCTTGTAACAATCCCCTGGTTTTACACGCCCTGCACGGCCTGCGCGCTGTGTGGCTTCGGCGCGTGTGACGCGTTCTGTGACCAGTCGGGACATGCCGCTTGGCGGATCAAACCGGGCGCGGCGTGACCGCCCACCGTCGACTACAACGGTGATGTCCGGAATGGTGAGCGACGTTTCCGCAATGGATGTGGCCAGAACGATCTTACGCCCCGTTGTGGCTGGCGCAATGGCGCGGCGCTGTGCGGCAAAATCCATCGCGCCAAACAAGGGTGCGATCGTGCAGTCTGACGGCACTTGATCACCGAGTAAGCCGTTCACCCGCCGGATTTCACCTTCACCGGGTAGGAACACCAGAACGGACCCATTGGTTTCGGACAAAGCCTGATGCACTTGGCCCGCCACACTGTCTTCAAATCGTTGGCGTGCCGGCGCAGGCCGGTCCATCCAGTGGGGGGTGACGTCAAATGACCGCCCTTCAGAGGTGACAATCGGTGCGTTCATCACCTGCGCTATGGGGTCTGCGTCAAGGGTCGCGGACATTGCCACCAGCAAAAGATCGTCGCGCAGCGCCCCTGCGACCTCAAGACATAAGGCCAATCCAAGATCGGCGTTCAGAGATCGTTCGTGGAATTCATCGAAAATCACGGCTCCGATGCCGGGAAGGTCTGCATTGTCTTGCAACATGCGTGTCAGGATGCCTTCGGTGACAACTTCGATGCGGGTGTCTGAGCCGACTTTCGCTTCGCCGCGGATGCGGTACCCGACGGTTGCCCCCAGCTTTTCCCCAAGCGTATGCGCCATGCGTTCGGCTGCTGCGCGTGCGGCAAGGCGTCGGGGTTCAAGCATCAGGATTTTGCCCTGCGTCACTTGCGCTTTGAGCATTGCCAAAGGAATGCGGGTCGTTTTGCCTGCTCCGGGCGGGGCCTGCAGCACGACCCGGCCTTGGCTGCGCAAGGCGTCTATGACCTGGGGCGTCACCGCATCAATGGGTAAGGTATGATCCATGTCTTCGCTTATCGCCGATTGGGGCGCAGAGGCTAGACTTTTTGCGTGCCCTCGCCCAAAACCGTCGCAATTGAGGGGGTGCCTATGGATATCGCAGATCTGGCGGAACGGATTTCTAAGGGTGAGCGTCGCGGATTGGCGCGCGGTATCACGCTGGTCGAAAGTGCACGGGCTGATCACCGTGTCATGGCCACGGAATTATTGAGCCTGTTGCCACAAGAACGCCGTGCGTTGCGTATCGGATTGTCCGGCACTCCCGGGGTGGGTAAATCCACTTTCATCGAGAGTTTTGGTATGATGCTGACGGCGGCAGGCTTGCGTGTTGCCGTGTTGGCCGTTGATCCGTCTTCTGCCCGTTCCGGTGGGTCGATCCTTGGTGACAAGACCCGCATGGACCGGCTAAGCCGCGATCCCCTTGCATTTATTCGCCCCTCCCCCAGTCAGACCCATTTGGGCGGTGTGGCCCGTCGCACCCGTGAGGCTGTAGCATTGTGCGAAGGGGCGGGTTTTGATGTTGTCTTGATTGAAACGGTTGGGGTTGGTCAATCTGAGACTGTTGTGGCGCAGATGTCGGATTTGTTCTTGTTGCTGCTGGCCCCTGCAGGTGGTGACGAATTGCAGGGCGTCAAACGCGGCATCATGGAGATGGCGGATCTGATTTTGGTCAACAAGGCCGATGGCGATTTGAAACCCGCTGCCATGCGTACCCGTGCCGATTACGCCGGAGCTTTGCGTTTGTTGCGCAAACGCCCTCAGGATCCCGAGGGCTTCCCGCAAGCTATGACTGTTTCAGCACTGGAAGAAGCGGGCTTGCAGGACGCTTGGGCCACCATGCAAGAGTTACATGATTGGCGCAAAGAGCATGGTCATTTTGACCGTGCCCGGTCCCTTCAAGCCCAGTACTGGTTCGAACAGGATGTCCGTGCCGCTTTGTTGGCCCAGCTGGAGGCGCCTGTTGCCAAGGCTGCCATGAAAGATCTGGGCCGCGCTGTGACCCAGGGACGTATGGATCCGGCTGTCGCTGCGCAGCAAATGTTGCACATGTTGGGTCGTAGTTGAGAGGGCTTAGGGAAAAAGGGGCTCTGCCCCCGGCCCTTGGCCGGATATTTATGATCTATGGGGCTCTGCCCCCGGCCTTTGGCCACCCCCGAAGTATTTGCCGCGAAAGGAAAGACTAGGTGTGCAGTGACAGCACATGTCCTTTTGAGGGATCGATGTTGCCCTTCAACATTTGCAAATATGTGTTTTGCACTGCTTGTGCGCCTGATCCGTTTTCGATCTGCATCCAATTTGCCGCCGCCCCGAAAAAGGCAGCTGAAGCCTTGCCCGCTTTTTTCTGAAATCCAGCTGGCGTCCAGTCCTTAATTCTGTCCTGTGCATAGGTTGGGGCGAAGAAAAATGCAGGCTTTGGCCCGCCTGCCAATCCGTCCACAAAATTCGACGTGTTTTGCCAATGTGTCAGCCCGACGCGGCACGAATTCATGAGGTTTGTGTCAAAGTGTTTGTGCACGTCACGCAATGTGTCGGCGTTCCCTGCCATATCCACAAACGCGGTTTTTTCTTGTGGCAGGCTCGCCACGTCGTTGTATGTGACGACTTTGTCGTAGATGCCCAAGTTTTGTGTAAAGGCAACATTGCGTGGGCTGGTCAGTCCGACAATCGTCAGTCCGCTTGGCTTTTCTTGAGCCATCAAAAACGCCATTCCCAACGCCGTTTTGCTGGACGCGCTGGACAGCACCAGTTGTGTGGCGCCGAAACAGTCATTGGAGCGGTGGTAGTCATCCAGCAAGAACGACGTGGTAAACAGGGGGCGCAACAAGCTGATGATCCCTTCGTGTTGTGGCGCATATGCGGGGTCTGCGTCGGCGAAGCTGTATTGGTTGTAAATGGCCGCCATCGGTTGCCGGTGCTCTGCGGTGTCCAGCATTCCGAAATCTGTGACTTTATCCGGGCGGATCATCAGGTGTGTGGACATGGGCAGGTAGCCATAGACGCGCTTACCAACAGGAACCTGAGGGTGGGCCGATGCGACGACTTCGGCATAGCCCCAGACAGGTACGCGCCCGTGGTCGGCTTTTGGGGTCGGGAAAAAGTTCCAATACCCGATGCTTTCAGGCGCCACAGCGTAGGTGATATTATTGGCGGTGAGTGAAAAACAATCTACGCGCAGCAGGCATTCGCCATCCCGAGGCGTGTCAGGGAACGTGACTGGCACCACCTGAGTGTCGCTGAGATCTTTGCGGTTGACGATGAGGTCCTGGCCGGCGATCGACATTATTGTTATCCTTGGTATGGGGCATTTTACATGGGTTGTGGCAGCTTGAACCGGGCAGGTCTGCGTTGGCAAGACGCGCTGCCGCGTGACGTTGGGGCGAATGCAGTGTAAAACAAGGCTGGAAAGTGGGCGAACCTGCTTGACCCAAGCGGCGATTCCCCCTATTGCCGCCTAACGAAATTATGAGGTGCAGCATAGGCAGCACCCTTTGTCGTTATGAAGACCGCTTCAGATACGACTTGAGCAAAAGGATGATCCCATGTCGCGCGTATGCGAATTGACCGGTAAAGGCCCAATGTCTGGCAACAACGTCAGCCATGCCAACAACAAAACAAAGCGTCGCTTTCTGCCAAACCTGAACGACGTGACGTTGCAGTCCGAAGTTCTGGGTCGCGGCATCAAGTTCCGCATTTCTGCGGCAGCGCTGCGCACCGTTGACCACCGCGGTGGTCTGGACGCGTTCATGGCGAAATCCAAAGACGTTGAACTTTCCGCAAATGCGCTGAAAGTGAAGAAAGAAATCGCGAAAGCCCTTGCTGCGGCATAAGCGCTTTCAAAATTAGATTGATTTGGCCCCGTTCGCAATCTGCGTGCGGGGCTGTTTCATTTTGGCGCAGTTGAATCCTGCGATGCGCTGAAATACACAACACACATGTATGTCATACGCCCCCTTTTTGCGTTGTGCCTTGCGCTTGTGATCAGTTTCACAGGCCACAGTATGGCTGTGGCGCGTGGCGTAAATGACGCCACAGGCAAGATGGTTTTGTGCACCGGGTCCGGTGAAAAAGTGGTGTATATGGATGCGCAGGGCAATCCGACGTCCGCGCCGCATTTATGTCCTGACTGTTTGGCGGCGAGCCTTGATAGCCTTCAGTCGCAATATGATTTGCCAGCGGCTGTGGTGTTGCGCCCCGTTGCCCATATCGTCCGCGCCAGCATGGCACCTGTTGGAACTGTTCCCTTTGTCTACATGTCGCGTGGCCCGCCCGCAGCTGTGTGATCCAGAACCAAATCATCACTTTTTAGACACGACCGACAAGGACAACAGATATGTCTGTGACTTCCAAATTTCTCGCAGCTGCGGCTGCAACTTTAATGCTGTCTGGTGCGGCTTTTGCCGATGGCATGGGTCTTATGGCCAAAGATGCCTACGCGCGGGCCGCGACCCCCAATGCCAAAGCGGGCGCTGCATTCATGATGCTCATGAATCATACCGATCAGGACGACAGGCTGATTGCTGCAAAATCCGACGTGGCCAAAAAGGTCGAATTGCACACCCACATCGATCAGGGTGAGGGCGTTATGAAAATGACAGAAATCGAAGGCGGGATCGCCATTGCTGCGGGTGAAATGCACATGATGCAACGCGGCGGCGACCATGTGATGCTGATGGGGCTGAACCAGTCCCTTATTCAGGGCGACACAATTAAAGTGACGCTGGTGTTTGAAAACGCGGGCGAAGTTGAGATTGAGGTGCCCGTCGACAACGAACGTAAAGCCAAGCATGGCGGCCACGGCGACCATTCGGGACATTCATCCGACTGATCCTTTCAGGGCCGGACCCCGCGTGGTTCGGCCCTTACGTTTGCAGAAGGTCACGGACCCATGCAGGCACTGTTTCGCTGGCCTTGCCAAAACGGGTTTCATCAAATTGGGATACCACCGCCGAGGGTTCCAAATTCAGCTCTATTGTATGTGCGCCGTAAGCTTTTGCCATTTGTACAAAACCAGCGGCAGGGTAGACGTTGCCGGATGTGCCGATAGCGGCAAATATATCGGCCCTGCTTAAAGCTGTTTCGATGCGCTCCATGCCGTAGGGCATTTCCCCAAACCAAACGATATCGGGACGTGCAGTGGGGGCGCCGCAATCACGGCATATTTGACCTACCTGCATGTCCTGCGCGACAGGCCAGCGGTGATCACATGAAGAACACAGCGCTGAATTCAACTGGCCATGCATGTGCAAAACGTTTTGCATGCCGCCTTTTTCGTGCAGGTCATCGACGTTTTGCGTGATCAAAGTGACCGCACCATTGTGCCGGGTTTCCAGTTCAGCCAAGGCAATGTGGGCGGCGTTGGCTTGCGCTTTTTGGGCTTCGGCACGGCGCATGTTGTAAAAATCGACAACAAGCTGCGGGTTGCGGGCGAACCCTTCTGGTGTGGCGACATCTTCGATGTTGTGTTTTGCCCATAGCCCGTCTGCGTCTCGAAAGGTGCCAAGGCCGCTTTCGGCAGAAATACCTGCGCCGGTCAGAATGACGATATTGGTCATCAGAGTGTCCCCTTATCCCTCAAGTGTGCGCAAATCATCTGCCAGCCATGGCAGCAAAGTCACTGCAGGATCAATCATATGGCGTTGCACCAATTGGCGCATGGTTGCAGCGACGTCGCGGGGCACGTCGCCGGCCCAGTCAATGCCAGCATAGAGCATAATTTCACGGGAGAAGGGTTTGAAGGGCAGGGGGAATGCCTCCACTTCGGAATGGAAGCGTTCGGCGCGCATATAGCCAAGTGGCGTGGTCACGGCCCACCCGATGCCCCGCGCAACCATAGCCATGAGCGCAAGATGGCTGCCCAATTCAAAGCGTTGTGGGAAGTTTAGTTTATGGCGCGCCAGATGGGCTTCGATCTGGCGACTGATCAGTTGGTCCTCGTCGTAGCGCAGGAACGGCAACGTATCGAGATGCTGTTCCAAAGTCGCTTGCGTGAACACGCCTTTGGGGGCCACCAGAATGAAGGGGTCGCGCACCAACGGATATTCCTGCACACCTTCCATCATTTGTCCTGTTTTGGCAGAAATCGCGATATGCAGTTGCTTGTCGGCAATGGCGTCCGAAATCTCATGACTGGGCGCTGTGATCAGCTTGAATTTGCACCCCGTCAAACTGTCGGCCAAAATAGTGGCCAACCGCGGTGTCAGGTCATTGTCGAAGTCGTCAATCAACCCGATAGACAGCGCACTAAGATGCGCCAGATCCATCACCGTCAATTCACTTTGCGCCATGCGCAATTCGCCTAAAGCCGCCCGCGCACGTCCCAAAAAGCTATGCCCGGCAGGTGTCAGGCGCATGGGGCGTTTGTTGTGTTCGATCAGATCGGTTTTCAGCGCCAGTTCAAGCTTGGTCAATTGTTGGCTGACCGCGGGCTGGCTTAATCCGGTGATCTTGGCGGTTTGGGCCACAGACCCACTTGATGCCAAGGCCTCAAACACCTCTAACCCACGTAGCGTGACACCTTTTGCAATCATTGTGGACGGCCTTTGCAGTTTAAGAATATGTGAAACTTAATACGGGTTTTCATGGCATATATAAGGGTTCGCCGTCAAAGGAATTTGGAAAGGCTAAACATGGACATCGGCTTGAATTTGGGACAGGCTGAATCGAAATTGGAGAATGCCATGAAAATCGCAACAGCTGCTTACCCTCTTGATGTGTTCGACCATTGGGATCAATACGTGTCCAAATTGACCGGATGGGTGAAAGAGGCCGCAGGCCAGGGCGCCGATTTGCTGGTGTTTCCCGAATACGCCGCCATGGAACTTGCGACGCTGGCGGGGATGAATGCGGCGGGCGATCTTGAGCAATCCATGCATGCTGTGTCAGAGCGGTTGCCTGATGCAGATGCCCTGCACGCCAAGCTTGCCACACAGTTTGATGTTCATATCCTTGCCGGATCGGCCCCGTCGTTTCATGCGCCGCGCCCGGAAAACGGACGCCCCGTGAACCGCACCCGCCTGTTTACACCGCAAGGCGGCATTGGCGTGCAAGACAAGCAGATCATGACCCGTTTTGAGGCTGAGGTGTGGGACGTCGTGCCGGGCAATGCGTTGCAAATTTTTGACACTGCATTAGGGAAAATCGGCGTGTTGATCTGCTATGACAGTGAATTCCCGTTGCTGGGTCGTGCTTTGTCGCAGGCCGACATCATCGTGGTGCCATCCGTGACGGAAGCCGCGTCAGGCTACTGGCGGGTGCGCATCGGGGCCATGGCGCGGGCATTGGAAAATCAGTGCATTACCGTGATGTCGTCGATTGTTGGTGGCGCGGACTGGAACGACGCGCTGGGCAGTACCATTGGCGCAGGTGGTGTGTTTTGTCCGCCCGATCGCGGATTTCCTGAAACAGGCGTTCTTGCGGTGGGGGAACTGAATGTGGCTGGATGGACCTACGCAGAAGTGGACTTGGCGCAGATTGCAGAGGTTCGTGCAGATGGCGTGGTTTTGAACCGACGCGACTGGGATGCGCAGATTGGTCGTGACGCTGCGGTCACAAATACATCTTTGCAGTGATTGAAGCCTTGAAACTGCGGTAAAAAGCGCTCATCTAGTGGCGCGTCCGCAGATGGCGGATAGATTCCATGTAGGAGAGACCATGGCCAAGGAAGATACGCTCGAATTTCCCGGTGTCGTAAAGGAACTCCTGCCGAATGCGACGTTTCGGGTCGAGCTGGAAAACGGCCATGAGATCATCGCACATACGGCAGGCAAAATGCGCAAAAACCGCATTCGTGTTCTGGCAGGCGACAAGGTGCAAGTCGAAATGACGCCCTACGATCTGACTAAGGGTCGGATCAACTATCGCTTTAAGTAACAGCCCTTATGGCTTTTATCTTAGGTTCAGGAAGCCCCCGCCGCCTAGAGCTGCTGGGGCAAATTGGCGTTGTGCCTGATGCCGTTCGCGCACCTGACATCGACGAAACGCCGCTTAAGGCAGAATTACCGCGCCCCTATTGCAATCGCGTGACGGCGCAAAAGGTTGCGGCCGTCGAAGCAGACTTTGATGATATCGTTTTGTGCGCGGACACCACTGTCGCCTTGGGGCGTCGGATCATGGGCAAACCTGACGATGCCGCACAAGCTGCAGAATATTTGTGGAAATTATCGGGACGTCGTCACCGCGTCATTACATCCGTCGCAGTAAAGCGCGGCGACCGTGTTTGGCAAAAGGATGTTGTCAGCTCGGTGCGCGTGAAGGCGTTGTCCAACGTCGAGGTAAACGCATATCTGGCCACCGGCGACTGGCAAGGCAAAGCCGGCGGCTATGCCATCCAAGGTCCCGCAGGTGCATTCATTCCGTGGATCAGCGGATCTTTCTCCGCCATCATGGGGTTGCCGGTCACTGAAACCGCGGGCCTTCTTATGGCTGCGGGATACCCTCTTTATAAGGAAGCGCCATGAAAGGCCGCACGATTATTCTGGACCACTTAGGTGACCGCGAAGCCGCTGCATTGATGGTGGATGGCAAGCTGGACGATCTGTTGATTTCTGGCGACACTGCGGCCCCCGGCACGATCTATCGCGCTATCGCTGACAAGCCGGTAAAAGGGCAAGGTGGCATGTTCTTGAAGACCCCTGATGGTCCTGCCTTTTTGCGGCAAGTCAAAGGGTTGGCGCCGGGCCAAAGCCTGCTTGTTCAGGTGTCGGGATACGCAGAGCCTGGCAAAGCCATTCCTGTCACTCAGAAAATCCTGTTCAAAAGCCGCTATGCGATCGTCACCCCGGGCGCTCCGGGGTTGAACATTTCCCGCAGCATCCGCGATGATGATCTACGGGACCAGCTGTTGGAAATTGCGCATGACGCGCTGGACGGGCGACAGGTTGGCTTGATCTTGCGGTCTTGTTGTGTGGATGCGGCGCCAGAAGACATTGCCGAAGACATTCTGGCGATGGTATCCCTTGCAGATGCTGTCATGGGCGACGATGGCAGCGGACAAGCCACGCTAAGTGATGGCGACGGCCCGCATGTTCTTGCATGGCGCGACTGGGTTGCTCCGGCCGAGGTCGTCACCGAAGCGGGCGGATTTGAAGCCCATGGCGTGTTGGATGCTTTGGAGGACGCGACCGGCGCGTTCGTGTCTTTCGGGGCAGGGGGCATGTATATTGAGCCGACGCGTGCCCTGATTGCTGTGGACGTGAACACCGGAAACGACGCTTCGCTTGCAGCAGGGATCAAAGCAAACATGGCGTGTGCCAGATTGTTGCCCACAGCATTGCGTGTTCGCGGTTTGGCAGGTCAGATCACGCTTGATTTGGCCCCTATGCCGAAAAAAGACCGGCGCGCGTTTGAAAACGCTTTGCGATCTTCGTTCAAGGCATGCGAGATCGAAACTGCGTTGGTTGGTTGGACGCCGCTGGGGCATTACGAACTGCAACGCAAGCGTGTCCGTCTGCCGCTGTCAGAGGTTCTGTCATGAGCTGTCCGATTTGCGATGCTGAAACGGCGAAAGACTATCGCCCGTTTTGCTCGCGTCGGTGCGCTGACGTAGATTTGGCGCGGTGGGTGAATGGATCTTATGCCGTGCCGTCCAACGATTTGGAAGATATCGAGGCCGCAATTGACGCTGTGGATCAGACGCAACCGAAGCCACATTAAAAGAGTTGAAAAAGGTTCTGGACACCGCGCCCCAATGGTCCTAGAACCCGCTCACCCAAGCCTGCAAAGGCGTCCCGTGCCCGGGTAGCTCAGGGGTAGAGCAGTGGATTGAAAATCCTCGTGTCGGTGGTTCGATTCCGCCCCCGGGCACCATTTAACTCGTTGATAGTAATGCGATATTGCCTCCATGGGCTGCCGGCCGATGTTGTCATTCTCATGATTGGGTGCCGTCTGGGTGCCGTTTTACGCTTCCTTCTCTGAATACTCCTTCAATTGTTTCGCATACTGTTAGCCGCTTGAGCTTATTCTCTTGATTGCTGAGCGAAACTGTTGGAGTGTCGATGGGAAATTCAACTATAAGAGGAGTGCGCCATTTCGGGCAAGCTCCAGTGGACAGTAATGTTATTAGCAGAACAACTTGAAACCTTCTTGGGTAATTTTAGTAGTCTATCGAGCCGAATACGCCATTTGAATTATGACACCGATTCACTTGGTGATCGCATTGACGTTCGCTGTAGTTATATTGCGTTCAGAGACGGAAAACAGACATTCGACGAGTTTCTTGAGGTCTTGTATCATCAGATAGTCTCGTTCTGCTTACCTCGGTCTGAGATCACATCTGCTCACGACAGGATGAAACAGGCGCTTGCTGACAACGATACAGTTTTGGTCAATCAGGTTTCGACGCAATTGCATGAGCGTGCTCGCAGTCTCTTTATAAAGGCGAAAAAGGGTAGTCACAGGTCAGGAGAAGCTGGTGAAATCCTACTTTTCATTTTGGTTGAGTGGCTGCTTGAGGCACCGCAAATTGTTTCAAAGATGTATCTTAAGACCAACAACAATATGCCAGTGCATGGCACTGACGGAATTCATGCCAAATTTGACGACAAAACGAAAAAGCTCCTTCTTTATTGGGGTGAGTCCAAGGCGCATAATTCTCTAGGAAACGCCTTCGGCAGCGCGATGAAATCGATCAAAGATTTCCTAGATGAGGGTGGTCAAGAGTTCGAAATTCCAATTGTGTCAAGTTTCTCTGATTTCAACACTGCAAGCGAAGAGGCGAAAAAGGCTTTCATCAACTATCTCGATCCTTACAGCGAAGACTATAATCAATGTGTTACTGTTTTTGCTTGCCTGTTGGTTTTTGAATTTCCAACTAATGATAGTGAGCAGTCATTTGCAAAAGCCGTAAATAAAGCCGCTGATGAGTTTCTAAAGTCTCTTCCCAAGAAGCTGAAAGATCGCGAAATGGGAGATGTTCGGTTTGAGTTCTTTCTTGTTCCTGTGCCTTCGGCACAAGATTTTCGAGACAAATTTCAAAGTAGAATAGGTTGGCCCAATGATTGAAGAGCTAGCTGAACGGATTTGGTCCAACCCAAAATTTCACAGTGATACGAGTAGCCTAAGAAACCTTGTTTTCTCAGATATGTTTGGGTTTGACGGAGTCGCTGCTCAGGACGGCGACCACGATAGGATGCTTCGTCGTTTAACTTCCAGCGCTCTGACGCTCGCGTGTTCGGAACGGTCTGAACTGCGCAAACGATCATATGAAATCGCGACTGGAATATCCGAGTACGCATCGCAGACGCACCCAGGTTCGGTATACGCCCTTGTGTTGGCATTGGGTCGTCTTGGAAACTTTCCGGCGATGGAGTTTGCGAAGCGTCGTTATGAAGTCAGTGAATTTGCGTTACCCCAAAGAACAATTGCAGAAAACTCCACCCGCCGACAGAACAACAGCGTGACGTTGGGTGGTCAAGATTTCTCACTAACAGATTTTCAGTTCGGGTTATGGAATAAACTGAGTTCCCAAGAGACTATCGGCATCTCTGCTCCCACATCGGCAGGCAAGTCGTTTGTCTTGCAGTTCTACGCTAGAAAGCTCTTTGAAGAAGAGCAGATATCGTATTCAGCGATTTTGGTTCCTTCGCGAGCTTTGATTACACAGGTTTCTGAAGATGTCACTTCTTGGCTCATAAGTTCGGGCCTCGACGTTGAATTGATTACGACCCCTATACCTTCAGAAACTAAGTTGCCTTCCAAGGCTGTGTTCGTCGTTACACAAGAACGAATGCAGCTACTTTTGTCAGCCCACCCACACCTCTCGCCAGAGTTGCTAATTGTAGATGAGGCACAAAGTCTTGGCGACGGACCACGGGGTGTGTTGCTATCGTCGGTAATTGAAGAGAGTTTGAGACGGTTCGAAAAGTGTCAATTAGTTTTCGCTGGTCCCAATTTATCTTCTCCTGAAAAGCTCGCTCATGGCTTTGCTCGTGAGGCTGTGCCGGTATCTACCGACGAACCAACAGTTGCGCAGAACATTTTTCTCTTAGACACCGGACTGAGTGATCCAAAATGTGCGAAAGTGTCCTTTTTGAGTGACGGCAAACCTATTGAAATTGGCGCTGTTGATTGCGATCAGCCACTGTTGGATCACAAGTCAAAGCTGGTAAATTTAGGGCTTCGTCTTGGAGGGAATGGGCAAAGCCTCTTTTACGCGTATGGTCCAAGCGAATGCGAAGATATTGCATTCGGGCTGAGTGACGTAGAAGAGAAAGAACATACAGCTGTTCAGATCGAACTGTCCAAGTTCATTAAGGAAGCAGTGCACCCAGATTTCCAGTTGTCGTCGTTCGTGTTGCAAGGCGTTGGCTATCATTACGGAAGGCTACCTTCTCTCGTTCGAAAGGCGATCGAAGATGCTTTCAGCGAAGGCGTTTTAAGTTATTTGGTAACGACAAGCACACTTCTTCAAGGCGTAAATCTTCCGGCCCGAAACCTATTCCTTCGTAACCCTCGTAAAGGTGATGAACCGATTTCGTCCGTTGATTTTTGGAACCTTTCAGGACGTGCTGGACGTTTGGGCAAAGAGTTCTCCGGTAACATTTTCTTAATTGACTATGGGGCTTGGGAGTCAGATCCCCTTTCGGGAACTAGCGACCGTCAGGTGGAGCCAACTCTTCAATCTCATTTAGTGCGACAAGCGGACGCCCTAGTCGAATACATAAAAGATAAAGAACGCGTACCCGATCCTAGGGTACAAGATGAGTACGAAAACACTTTTGTCAAACTCGTCCAAGATCAGATGAAGGGTCGTCTGGCGGAAACCTTGACCAATGCAGGTTTGGAGGAAGGAAATCGAACTCGAATTGCCCTAGAGCAATCCATATTGCGTGCGTTGGACGAAGTAGAGCTGGATGAAAAAACCATTTCATCTTCGCCTACGGTTTCCATTTATCGACAACAATCTCTATTTGAGAGGATCGAAAAGAGCCTGAAATCCAAGGGACCTGATTATGTGATCCCGAAGCATCCTCGAGACCCCAATGCCTACTCAAGCTACATCGGTGTTTTGCACCGATGTCATCAGGCGGTTCTGAAGCTTCCAAAATCAGACAAGTCACCAAAATACTTCACCCAACTAATTCTGCGCTGGATGCGAGGAAATCCACTCCCTTTGATTATTGATGCTAATCTCAAGTACAATAAAGACAATGGCATCAAGTCAAACACAGCAACCGTTATCAGAAAGACACTGTCGGAAATCGAAAATGATGTTCGCTTCAAATATGTCCGACTATTTTCCTGCTATAACGCTGTCCTTGAGGCTGCCCTCCGAAAACACGGCTACGAAGACAACGTTAAGTCCATACCCTCTATCCCTCTTTATCTCGAAATGGGCGCGAGCTCGGTGACTATGATGAGTTTCATTGGTTTGGGGTTGTCTAGATTTACCTCTACCCAACTGCAAGAGTTGGCGAGGCGGGAGGATATGTCTCAGGATGAAGCGCGAATGTGGATAAGGCGTCAGAACATTGGAGCTCTGGACATTCCCTCTGCTTCAGCAAAGGAAATCAGAAGGCTTTTCCAAGCCGCCTAATCAAAATTCTTTGCTAGTTTCGTTTCTCGCTATCTTTCTAGCGCTACAACCGCTTCTTTGTGCGCCGCTGACCCTTTCACCCACTGCCAAGGTGTGCGTGGCTTGCGTGCCTTCGCCAGTTCTGGGTACGCCTTTGCGTCACTAACAGCAGCGCGCAGCTTTTCGCGGGCCTCGCGTGGGTCGATCTTGAGTTCTTCGCATAAGGTTTTCAGCGTGATGATGTCGGACATGTCGATCTCCTAGGTTTCTGATGTAGATCGATAAGACGAGGTTAGCAGGCATGTCAGGGACAACCCCACAACAATTTTCTAGAGCATACTGTCGTGTTGAATGTTGCACCTGTTGGGATGGTCAAGAATATAAGAAAGCGATAACTGGGCGCTACGTAAACACGCCAAGGTGCACTCCTCGTGAAATTTGAAACCACACCATCATTTGAAAGCTATTTCGATCTGGCAGAGGCCAGCACTCAAATGGCTCTATCGTCGCACAGCGATGCCATGCGAATATTGGAGCAGATACATACAGTTTTTGTAACTGAATTGCCGTTGATCAGTGATGGCTGGGGGCCAAGCCAAGGTTTGCTTAACATATCATCATTGATGACATGGCTAACCTCAATACGTGTCGCAACAACTGGACACTCAGCGTCAGCTTTCCCACTGTTTCGGACATCCCTAGAGGCTGCCTGCTATGCATATAACATTTGGGCACAACCAGAGTTGGAGCAAGTCTGGTTAGAGAGAAATAGGGACGACAAGGCGCATCGAAAATCAAGAAGAGCATTTACTTCGGCTGTAAAAGACGCTGCAAAGCACCTTGTTAAACGCTCTTTCGTATGGCCGGGAACAGAAGACTGGATCAATACGGCATACAACCAATCAATAGATTTTGGTGCCCATCCCAATCCAAAATCAATCCTACCCGGCGTGAGAATTGACGATCAGCGTACCGATGGAATGGTTGGACTGAATTTGGCCGGGGTTTACGGTGGAGATTCATTTGAGGCGGAGCGGTTGCTAGTAGCCTCTATCGACTACGGACAACTAATATTGCTTGTCGCTGGTTGTGGTACTGAACAACCTAGTCAGAATATTTTTGACAGTCTCAATTTGATTAATGACAGCAAAGAAAAGTACGTGGCGGATAGGTTCTCTTAGTTTTCACCGTCCGAACAGCAGCCCTAACTAAGCCCTAGAACATACGGCTCTAAGCGCGCGTGGCCGCGTTACATTGAGCCAGAGGGCCTCGTGGCCGTGACGAACGACGTGTCGCGACGAAAACGCCGCTGACGCCAGTTCTGGCCCCTGTGCTCCGCGCAGACGACTAGTTATCTAGGAAATACCCTGACGCGCGCCACCGCTCGATCTTATTGCGCTGTTGCAACCGCAACCAGCAAAGGAGACCACAATGGTCATTCGGGCAACATGGAAATTCAACGGGCAGGAGAAGGTCATTCTTGGAAACTGGCACCGACTGTGGTGCCTGCTATTCGGTCCGCTTTACTATTTATTCAAGGGGATGTTCCTGTGGTCGATCTTGTCGCTGATCACAGCCAACGGTCTGTGGATCGGCTTTCCCCTGTACAACCGCGCCATCGTACTGCGCCACTTCCACCGCAAAGGTTGGGAGCAAAACTGATGCCACAAGCGCGCAACAAGGCGACACCCATTCACCCAAGCAGCACCCAAAACTTTGATGGTGATCTAACGTCAGTAAGTGCCAACGCCGCTTGGCCCATTCATCTGAGCGGACAGATGCGAAAACGGCGCGATGGACACTCTAGCCGATGAGTGAACCCACCCACACGGCACCCAAATCAGCTATTGCAGATCGTCGTGAATGCGGATCAATTGAAAAGACTCAGATATTTGGTTCCGCCTCACCTCCAACAGCCTGATCAATAGTCCGCGTGTCGGTCTCGGACGTGACTGCACGAACCTGAGGAGACCAAGGCAACATGTGACCACAGGGGGATGGGGGAGGCGTTTTTTTAACGGCGCACGCCTTATGGGCAGACAAGGGGTCATGCATACTTCCGAGAATTTCGGCTCCTAGCCGTTTCCAAGAACGCCAAGAACGCCAAGATCGCCAAGGGCGTCATTCATGAACGTGACGAACTTGAGGAGTGAAGTGCGCCAAAATCATCAATGACGATGTTGGCGTTCTTGGCGCACTTCATATCCTACCTGTGGTCATTCTTCGTCTGGCAACGACAGGAACCAACCCTTTGCCTTTTTCTTGGACCTGACGCCCAGAGCGCGCCTTGCACGCTCCAAGGTCTTGGGGGCGATGTCGCGAGCAGCAGCCTCTTTCTCCACCTTGGTTGAAGGTTCCGGCCCATTCTTGAGAAATACGCGCAGGAACTGGGTCGCTTCATCCAGTGCCGACATGCGGGGCGGACCATCAGAAGAAATCAGGTCATCAATCGTAATGTCCGAAGGCCCCAGCCAATTCAGGGTCGACCTGCCTCCTTCTTCACCAATGATCTCATAGCTTTGAGTTTGCCCCCGAACGGCAATGTTATGCTTGATATGTACAACAAGCTTGGTCGAACTGTCGCTCGGATGCTCGCATACTAGAAATGCTGACCTCGCCGCGCCAATCACATCCATAGAACCACCCCCCTGATAAATGGCCTTGCTGTGCTTGGCCTTAGTCAGGTGCCGGATGATGACGACAGCCGTTTCACCAGCTTCAGCAATGTCTTTCAGGAATGACAAAAGCTGCCGGATCACGTTGGGTTTGTAGATATCCTGTCCAGCCGGGATGTAGGCAAACAAGGGGTCGAGGATCAGCAGGTCTGGTGGTTTGCGCTTCACCTCTCGCATGAGCGCTTGCAGCCCTTTTTCGTCCAGAGACAGGAAGTCACCCTGAACTCGAATGCGCGACGGATCGCCCCCCATCGCATCGATGCGCGGCCTGATTGTATAGGCTGCATCATCCTCAGCGCTGAGATAAAGCACACGACCGCGCCCCAACTTTTGCCCATCGGGCAACTCCCCACCTATGCTGACCTGTACGGCCAGTTGCATAGCAAGGAATGATTTACCCACGCCCGGGTCACCTTCCATGATGGTGATCATGCTGAACGGGATAAAGGGTTCCCACAACCACTCGACTTCCTTGGGATCGATTGTGTCGAGACCGACAAAGAGATCCTTTTTCTTCGAGGTCATTTCGCACCTTCTTTCTTAGCGATGATGCGGGACACTTCAGTTTCTAGCGCGCTAAGGTCGTCGCCGTACTTGTCTCGAAAATACGGGCTGCTCCAAACCACGCTGGCGATCTCGTCCAATGTGGCATTGGCCTCGTACAGCCCAGCGACTAGCGCATATATTCGGTTTGAACGATTGTCCGCTTGAACTTGTTTGTGTCGTATGAGTGAGCGCGTCGAAGCACTTAATTTGGCCCGATGATTTTTCAGAACCTCCAATGGGGTAAATGCCAAATGATCCATACCCAATGCTTTGTACGTGCGCTGATAGCTTCGTCCGTTGTCTGGCGTCGGTTCGGGGCGTTCTGCAACACGGTTCCAGTTACGCGAAACCAACTTGACGAACGGCTCGTCATATTTGGGCTTGTGGTTGATCGAGCCGGGAACGCGTAGCATCTTGGTAATGGTCCAGCCATTGTCGCCCCCGTGTCTGTCAGCAAGCGAACGTGAGAAACGTTCGGCTTCTTCTATGCTGTACCGCTTGTCCCAAAGCCAAAGACCTTGGAAGCGGCCCGGCGAGGTTTCCCAGAGATGATTGGGATGTGGCTCATAAGCGCTGGGATCGCTATCGTCAATGTCGCACCAAGCCAGCCTTGTGGGTAGCGCAAATTCTGTTTTGCGCCGTTCGACCGAAAATGGGTTTGGACAAAAGTAAAGATTGAAATCCCATCGCGAGTGAGTGTTCAGGAACCTGTTCAGGCCAACAGTGACATCGTTGGCCCTCACAATATGTTCACGCCAGTGGTTGCCGTCGGGATCGGTTGTGGCGACAAAAAAGAAGCTGGGCTTCGGTGCACCTTTCCAAATGTCATGCAGGAAACCCACCATGCTTTGGTGGATGACGCAGTCGTCGTTATAGTCCTTGAATGCATATGGATGCCCTTTGCGAGGGCGAGCTTTTGCTTTCACGCGAGTTCGCATGTTCTGTCCTTTCAATTTTTTGGGGGGAATTCAGGGCGCTTTGCGCCCCATATCAAAACTCGGCGTAATGCGTGCGAGAGCGTTCTTCGGCGCGCTCAGCGAGCCACTGTTCAATCTCATTCAGCAACCAAGCGACGCTTGTGCCCGCAAGTCGGACTCGGCGTGGAAACCGTCCACGTGCCTCCCAGCGCAAAAGCGTACTGTTGCTAACGATAATACCAAGGCGCTTGAGATCAGCGCGTGTTGCAAGGGCCTTTTGGCCATCTGAAATATTCATTGTCTTTCCTTCAACATGTTTGCGTTTGTGAAGGAGCGCTCCGACAAGAAGGAAGATGGATCAGGTTGGATCGTATTGCGAGCGAAGGTCCTGAAGCCCTCAACTCATTTCGAATTCGGGTTTTCAAATGGCTTAGATGTTCGCCTGTATCGGGCCGTCAAGCTGTTCGTAGTTGCCAGTCGTTTCAAAGAAAACGCGCCTAACGAAATCAGGGACATGGCCTATGCTCTGACCCAGATCCTTGTCCCAATTTCCCCGTGAAAGCTTTAGGTTTGGATAGTGTTCACGCAGTTCTGAAAGACAGACAAAAACCACGTAATGTCTGATTTCATGAGTGTGAGTGATCTTGCCAGCGGTTTCACCCGTGATTTCGTCCTCAAATTCACGTTGAAGCAATGTCACCTTGTTCTTTAGGTCGGCCAGCGCATCATGCAGAGCCGCATTCGCGTGCGGATCATCGTCGCCAAAGCGCTCCCAATGCGCGAAATGGGGAGCATTCTCATCACTCAAAGCAGCTTGCAGCGTTTCAATCGGATTGACCACTTGGCGTTGCAGCCATGTCTTTCGTTGTGTCAGCGATTTGTCGAATGGAGCCAGACGGAAACCATTGGGAGAGGCTTCAATCCCCCGACGAACTCGAAGGCATTCGTCGCGCAGTTTGCCCCAAAAGGCTGCAAAAACTTGATCGTCTTCAAGCCCAAGGGTTACTCGGACTTCCTCCCGGCACTCGTCTCCGAACGCGCCGTCGTGATTTTCGTCAATTCGTTCGCCCACAATTCCAGCGCCTCGCGTTTCTCGTTGAAATATGTGTAGCGATTGTAGGTTGCGCCGACGCCTGAGACGACCCCTGATTTGTGGTTGGTCACGGCATCGATCACGTGGGGTGCAACGCCGATCTTCGCCATACCCGTAGAGGCCGTGCGTCTGAAATCATGAAAGCGCCAATCAGGTGTGTTTTCCGGCAGCGTCGCCTCGATACGTTCTTTGAGGCGTCCGAACCCAGAAATCGCTGAACGCCCAGTCGTCGTGAACACGAAGTCGCTGTCGAGGAACCTGTGCAGGGATCGCAGTATGTCCACGGCCTGTGGAGGCAGCGGCACGATATGCAGGCGCGCGTTTTTTACACGGCTGGCCGGAAGCTCCCAAATTCCCTCATCAAGATTGAGTTCAGACCAGCGCATGTCAGACACTTCTGCCCGTCGCTGCCCCGTCATCATCAACAGCTTGAGGAAGGGACCGAAGGGATAGTCCTCGGCATCGCTGTGCTGCCATATCATGGGAATTTCATCATCGTTGAGTACGCGATCACGAGGAATTTCGCGCGTAGGCGGCCTGAGGAGAGCCACAGGCGATGTTTCGATATCGCCGCGCATGACACACCAGTTCATGAGCTTTTTGATCGCTGAGAGCGCCCGGTTTGCCCGCGTCGGCGTGCCGTTGGCGATGATGCTGTCCAGTACCTTGCTGACATCCTGCCGCTTGATCTGGTCGATTGGCCGATCCTTCAATCCGTCGAACTTGTGCAGCACGCTTTCGGTGCGTTTCCAATCCTTGGTGTTGGGCTTCGCGTGAAGCTCGATGAACTTGGGGATCATCTCGCCCAGCGTGTCAGTTGACACCTCGGAAACCTCAGGGGTCTTGTCGAACTCGCCCAATTCGACATCACGGGCGATTTCCATCGCGCGGCGTCTTGCATCGGCAAGGGAGACCACAGGGTAAGGGCCGATTTTCACGCGCCTGCGCGAACCGTTCGGGCGCACCAACGTGTAGAACACCTTGGCACCTGTGGTCGACACACGCACATGCAGGCCGTTTGTTTTCTGGTCGCGCACCTCGTACCGTTTTACGGCCGCTGGTGGCATCGCGTCGAGTGATTTGGTTGTCAGCATCTGTTTCATGCAGGCATCGTAAGACACCCAGAATCCGCGTGTCAGGGTACAACTTGAAAGGGAGCGAAAGGTAATGCTAACTGGTGCTATGAGATGGGCGCTTTTGACAGGGAAGCACGTAAAAGAAATCTCGACTCGTCATTTAAGATTTCTAAGTAGGTTGGGTTCAGGACGTGAAATACGACGCAATTACGATTGATACTCAAGTAGTCTACTCCAACGATCTTGAACTCGACACAGGATTGGTGGGTCAACTTGATCAATTCAAAGATGGTCTAGTGCAGTTTCTGTTGTCAGAAATCACGGTGCGCGAAATCCACAAGCCACTAATGGAAAAAGCAAAGGCAACGCATGATGCGCTGACCAAGGCGATCAGGGCGGGACGGTCGAATGACCAGCTCTCTGACCAACAGTGCTCCGAGTTGGAAGCTATCCGAGATGGCATGATAAGGCCCTCCGAGCACGCGAAGAATCAGCTGGCTGAATTTGCCACTAATACCGGAGCCGAGGTTGTTGCTGCGGACACAGTAGCTGTTAAGCCACTGTTAGACCGATACTTTAGAAATGATGCTCCATTTGCCAGTAAAGGCAAAAAGAACGAGTTCCCGGATGCCATCGCACTTCTGACGTTGGAACGCTGGGCGATTGAAAAACAAAAACGGATTCTAGCAGTCAGCAATGATGGAGACTGGAAATCATTCGCTGAACAGTGTGAACACATTGATGTCGTAGATGACCTCGGGAAAGCCCTTGAGGTATTGAATGAACTGGCTGAGGAAACAGTCCCTCTTGCCAAGAACGTTTTGGGTTTGATCAGTGCTGGTGATCCTGATTTGACACATAACCTTAGGTCATTTTTGGAAGACGCGGTGGAATCGGAATGCCCTTATCTAGAATTTGATGGGCCAATGCCGGGCGAGGATGAAGGCGCGAGTCTATCGCTTGTAAGTTTTGAGATTCCTGGGTTGGAAGACGAAAGCACTGATATCGACATTGTCCGCGTTGGCACTCAGGGATTTGCTTTCCGGGTACCAGTCAGCATCACCGCAAACGTTTACGCTGAAATTAGTTTCTCTATCAGAGATTCTATCGACAAGGACTATGTTCCGATGGGGTCGACCTCGGTTGAGCAGGAAACTGAGTTTGACGCTTTCCTGTTGCTTGAAATCAGTCATTTCATAGACGACGAAGACGAAAAATCTGTTGTATATGAAATCGACAATGTGGAACTCTTAGACGCCCCGAGTTCTGTTGACGTCGGTTACATTGATCATTCTCTTGCTGAACCGGACTATGACTTCGAAATGGAATACATGCTTGAAGAGCAAGGGCAGCACTGAACCTTTGAGAGGTAGGTTTGGTTTCCACTTCGAACTGAGCGATAATATGCGGCATGCACCCTGCATGATCTCAATTTCCAATATTTGAAGAGTGCCTTTGTAAGGAAGTGCGAATTGATCGAATTGAGCCTCATGTTTTCTGTGGCAAGATGACCAGCACGCCTAGCCAGATTGCTTCGTATCGCCTTCGCTAGAATAGCGCTGGACCCAACTAGTGAATTCGTTTGAAACTAGTGTTGGATCATCCAATTCTCCGACCAAAGCATCAAGCGTTTCAATCAGGTTATCCGGCATGCCTTGATCTACTAAATCACGTCTGAAGTGGGCATAGCCGTCGAGTGCGTTGTGCGCATAGGCTGCTGAAAGCACTGCGAAAAAAGCATGATGGTCAATGTTCCAAGCGCATTTTATGGCATTGCTCCATGCCTCAAGATCATGGGGGCATTGGATGCCACAGAGTAAGAAATGGTGTAAGGCGTCGTTGAACTCCGATCTAGCTGAGCACGAAACACCGACATTAAAATTCGATACTGGATCAAGCGCATTCGCGCTATCCAGTATTCTTTGGAACTCTTGCTCATGCTGTAGGTTTAGACCTTCGATGTCTCGAAGTATTTTCGACGCTTCATGCCAGCGAACGACAAGATTTTCCCCGTACTTTTCAAATAGCCAATCGCAAAGCGATAGCTTCATTTGAGAGCTGAACTTTTCCGGGCTTAACCGCTGTGAGCCTTCGGCGGTTTTGTAAGACTTTGTTGCAAGTTCAATTTCGCCCGAGAGCAGCTGAGCATCTCCCAATCTGTGCCAGTCTGTCGCTGCCGATGTATCTGTGATCGCCGACTCATAAAGCTTGCTGGCTGGAAGGTAATGTCGAGAATTGTAAAGGGCTCCACCGAATTCCCGAAGAAAGTAATCCGTGGTCAGGTACTCTGGGCGAAGCTTTCGGGCTTGGTTATAGTACCAAACGGCATCGGCAAAATTTGCGGTTTGAAGAGCAACATTGCCTTGATTATAAAAGGTTGCGGCGGCGGGACCCTGCATGTCGTTTTGAATGGCGAATTGCCGAACCGCGTTGAACCAGTCGTTCAGCCAATCTCGAGTGTGTGATTTCTGTGAGGCACTGACTAGTGCCATAGTCAACATCGGGTTCGCAGGCGATGAGGGGTCCTCTAAGCCATTTAGCAATGCAAAGTTGACCAAATCAGCAGGAGCCGACTGTAAAGCAAAAGCTGCACGAAAGGCGAGAAACTGATGAGGGGCTATTAGCTTGTTTTGCAGGGTCGAATTTGCAATCGCTTGGGCTTGATGTGAGCACTCCATATCCGAGCTTACGATACATGCACCGTAGAGCAGAGCAGTAGAGCGTTCGTCGCCAAATGCGGCTTTAGGGATTTCGATGCCAGTCAGCTTGCCGCATCGTATCTCTATCGAGCTTTCGGTTTCGGAAAGCAGCAGTGGGAGATGTCGATCATCTGGTAAGGTGTCTACGGGTGCAATTGTTCCGCAAATTTCTGCTGCCTGTTGGATGGCCAATTTTAACTCGAAGGTTTTTGACGCTCCAAGGTTTGAGGAATCTGCTTTTAGTGAGACAAATCCATGGGCGTTCAAATTCTTTGCGCGCCGAGCGATTTTTAGGTCTGACGCCAGAGAAGGTAAAGTCTCTTCATTCCATTGCTGTAGATCCGAAAAATTGACCGTCAAGGATTTCTGTGTGTCCTGCTTAGGAGTTGGATTGATTTCAAAGTGCCATTTATAATGAAATTTACTTGTAGGCCTGCAGAAGCGAACCAATAGCGTCGGTACATCTAGCTGGTGGAAATACTGAAGCTGCTCCAAACTGAGAGTTGTGCTGGTTTCCTTTCTTGTGTCATCGGTGCCTCGCAGTTGAACATAGAACATGAGGCCAGTGGCGGTCCCGTCTGTCTCAAAAATTTCGACCTCTAAGTCGGTCCCGTAGTCAGATGACTTTGGGCGCGAAACCCATTCATCAGGAAGCAAGCGGTCAAATTGCCTCCGGCTAGCATCTTCAATTTGATGGTTATTATGACGTTTGGGCAATTAGATATCTCAAACTTATTCGTACAAAACACTACAATTCTGACACCTTACGATTGTTTTGGCCAGAGGGTTCGGTATCAAGAATCCACAAGGTATTGATGGAGCAGTATATTGCCAAAACGATCTATTTCTCAAAGGACAGGTGACCAAGCCGAGCATCTTGCCCAAGGGGCTTTTCTAGATGCTCCGAATTGGATTTGTCGAACACAGTCGCATGACTTTGGGATTGATCTGGAAGCAGAGCTCATCGACATAACCGACGGTTTCGAAGAACTGTCCGGCGCACTTGTGAAAATTCAGGTCAAAGGGACTCTCAAACCGATTTTTAAGAACCGCGGCTATTATATTCGGCTGAAGACCGATTATTTGAAATACGCTAACCAGTTTAGAGTTCCGGTACTCCTTCTCTTGGTGAACGTCCGAAGTAAAGAAATACACTATTTATGGCTGCAAGAGTATCTAATTGGCAGGGAAGATATTTTGTATGGGGCCAAAAGCGTTCTGGTCAAGGTTCCAGAAGAAAACGTGTTGAACCACTCGTTCGGTCATCAGTTACCTGAGATAGCGCTGGGCGTGACCAGTGGGTCTCAGTTGATGGCAGTCCAGAAGCTATTTGAAGTGTTTTCATCAAAGTATGATCGAAAGGCATTGGAGCTGGCTTCAGGCCTCCTTGAACATCTCGGTGAAGGGGGGCACGTTTCAATATTCAATGGGACCATAGACAAGCTGATCAAACGAGGGCCGCACTTATCTCGAGTAGGCTCACAAGAATTCGGGAAAATCCTAGTCGACCTAACCCGTCGCTTTGGAGACAAGCTGAGCGCTGAACAGGTTCTTAAGATGGTTGTCAGGGGCGATACATACTCTTGGGCAGGTCTAGATGGCCTACTGGGTCTATATGATGGGTTTCCTGATCACGCAAAAGCACTGAACCTCGCGCGTCGCTTCGATGAAATCGAATTGTATGAATTGAGTTGGTATTGCCGTTTTCGCGAAGCGCATGCCCAACTGGCCTCGATGAGTATCTGGGGGCAAATTTCCAAACTTGAAACAGCGTTTCCAACTGGGTCTGGTGTACTATTCATTCCTGATGAAGCACGCGATTATTGCTACTCAAAATGGCCAAACCGTGCCGACATGATTTATCTACAATCGCTTCATTTCAAAGAGCCTTCGGCCCAACATATGGACGAGGGGTCGGATGGTGAAAATTGAATGCTGGGTGCCGGTGGGGTGCCAAAATACTTGGGCTGGCTTGGAAACAATTGGCTAGCCCTGAGACGGCCTGCGATCTCTAAGAAATTGATCCCATTGAAGGATTGCGGCGGCCTAAGGCAGCTTGCGAGGGTTTGAATGGAAACCTAGGAAAATTGAAAATCCTCGTGTCGGTGGTTCGATTCCGCCCCTGGGCACCATTTAAACTCAATGAAAACATTTGGTTATGGCGTGTATCATTGATACCGACAACCTAGTGTTTTGTTCTTGGGTATCTCTGGGGTAGCATTTTGTATTCATCGCTTACGACAGATTGCGAGGAATGAACAATCGCTGGGCACTAAGTTTGGGCTTGCCTATAGGCGACATACTTCAAGTGAAGCGTTCCCAATCAACCTATGCCGCAGATTGCTTTGGTCTTGTATCCTTCGGCTTCTTTGGTGAATGTTGGCGAAACCACAAGTCTACCTAAGGGATGAAGATCTAAGCATCTTACGGGACCTTGTGCGCAATGAACTGAGGGGCGGTTTTTGACAAAATTCAATGAAGACTCGCGGGTTAAAATCCCTGCAATCCTTCACCTCGTGAGGTTAGGTTATTCGTACTTGTCCCTTAAAAAATCCCAGTGGGACCCTGATACGAATATTTTTCCGGAGGTGTTTGTATCCGCACTCAAGCGGATTAACCCAACAGCAGATGAAAGCGAGCTATTGCGCTTAAAAGACGAGGTGTCTTTGCTGCTTGAAAACGAAGACTTGGGGAAAGCTTTTTACGAACGATTGATTGAAAAATCCGGTTTGCGGCTTATTGATTTCGAGGACTTCTCTCGAAATACGTTCAACGTTGTAACTGAACTCCCTTGTCAAAACAAAGACGAAGAGTTTAGGCCGGACATTACAATTCTAATAAATGGAATGCCTTTAGCCTTTATCGAGGTCAAAAAGCCAAACAACAAAGAGGGAGTTCTTGCGGAGCGCAAGAGGATCAAGACGCGGTTCCAAAACTCGAAATTCAGAAAGTTTGTGAATATCACGCAGTTAATGATTTTCTCGAATAACATGGAATATGATGACGGGTCACCAGAACCGATTGAAGGGGCCTTTTACGCAACAACCTCTTATTCCGACCCGGTGTTTAATTACTTTAGAGATGAAGAAGACCTAAGTCGCACGGTTCAGCTGTTGCCTGCCGGCAATGCACAGGAAGATGAAGTCTTAAAAGACAACAATCTGGCAGTGATAAAGCACAGCCCTGAATTCGTGACCAACAAGGCTTCGACAACACCAACAAATCGGATTTGTACTTCGATATTTGAACATGGTCGTATCGAGTTCTTGCTGCGCTATGCTCTAGCGTACGTCGATGAAGACGACGGGCTGCAAAAGCACGTTATGCGTTATCCTCAGGTGTTTGCGACTAAGGCAATCGAAAAAGCGATAGATGGCGGCACTAAAAAAGGGATCATCTGGCATACTCAAGGCAGCGGTAAGACGGCTCTAGCCTATTTCAACGTCAGACATCTGACCGACTATTTCGCCCAGAAGGCTGTTGTACCAAAATTCTACTTCATCGTTGATCGGCTTGACCTACTAATTCAGGCACAACGAGAATTCCAAGCACGTGGTCTCACTGTTCGTACAATCAATTCTCGGAGTGATTTTGCAACGGACATCAAATCCAACAAAGCAATCCACAACGACCAAGGTTTGCCCGAGATCACTGTCGTAAACATTCAAAAATTTCAGGACGACCCGGAGGTCGGCAAGGCCTCCGACTACGATCTTAGCGTCCAACGCGTGTTCTTTTTGGACGAGGTGCATCGTAGCTATAATCCGAAGGGTAGCTTCCTCGCCAACCTTACCCTTGCTGATCCAAATGCAATTAAGCTGGGCCTGACTGGAACTCCCCTACTGGGCAATGACTATGACTCAAAATCGATTTTTGGGGATTATATTCACAAATACTATTACAATGCGTCCATCGCAGATGGGTACACTCTGCGACTTATACGCGAAGAGATCTCCTCCAATTACAAGCTTGTGATGCAACAGGCGCTAGACGAAGTTGAAGTTGCTGTTGGCACTATAGACAAGAAAGCAATCTACGCTCACGAACAGTTTGTAGAGCCGATGCTAGCCTATATTATCGATGACCTTCGGCGTAGTCGCATCGCGTTCGGCGTTCCATCAATCGGAGCCATGGTCATTTGCGACAGTTCCGATCAAGCCAAGCAGATGGAAGTTGAATTTCAAAGCACCTTTGCCACGAACGAATTTACCTCCGCATTGATCTTGCATGATGTTGGAAACAAGGAAAGTCGAAAGAACCAGGTCGAAGAATTTAAGGCGGGCAAGATAGACATACTATTCGTCTATAACATGCTCCTGACAGGTTTTGACGCGAAGCGGCTAAAGAAACTCTATCTGGGGCGTGTCATCAAACGACACAACCTTCTGCAAGCGCTAACACGTGTGAACCGCACCTATAAAGATATGCGCTACGGCTTCGTAGTTGATTTTGCGGATATTAGGAAAGAATTTGACGCAACCAACAAGGCATACTTTGACGAGCTAAAGGCTGAGCTTGGCGATGAAATGGAGAAGTATTCTGACCTGTTCAAGTCCCGTGATGAGATTGAGCAGGAAATCGAAGACATAAAGGATCAGCTATTCCGCTTCGACCTTGCAAACGCAGAGGTATTTTCCCAACAGATCAGCGAAATTCAAGACCGAAAGCAGGTTCAGCAAATCAAGCAAACCCTTGATAATGCTAAGAGCCTGTACAACCTGATCCGATTGTTAGGTCATTTTGACGTCTTGGAACAGTTGGATTTCAAGAAAATCAGCGTGCTGTACCGCGAGGTGTCAAACCACCTCGATCTACTGAACCTAAAAGAGAATGTTGAAAACAGCGATGCGTCAACGAACCTACTGAACTCGGCATTGGAGGATGTTGTTTTCATGTTTTCCAAGATTGGCGAAGAAGAACTTGTTCTAGCCGATGAGCTGAAGGACACCCTCAGGAAAACGCGCGAGGCCTTGGCAGGCAACTATGACCAAAAAGACCCCGAGTTTGTATCCTTGCGGGATGAGCTAGAGCGCCTCTTCAAACAGAAGAAGCTCAGCGAAGTCGATCAAGAGACGATGAACGCCAACATCGGTAGTTTGAATAAGATCCATGGCCGCATCAAAGAACTCAATAGGCAAAACGAGCAGTTGCGGGCTAAGTACGGCAACGACAAGAAATACGTTCGCGTTCATAAACGGCTGCTTGAACATGGCGGCGTATCAGAGTCGGAAAGACGTATCTTCGACGCGTTGGAAGGCGTCAAGGCCAAAGCGGACATCGTCGTGCTAGAAAACTCGCAGGTCGTAAGAAATGAGACCTTCTTTGAACAAACGATGATGCCTTCGGTCATCGAAGAGTTTAGAAGCAAGCAAAAGATCAAGATCAACCCAGATGTGTCTCGCTTTATCAACGGCTTGGTAACTCGGGAGTACTTGGAAGAATTCAAGGCAGGCGCTTAACAGATGGCAACCCAAGACTTCGAACGTAAGACCAAAGAGATGATCGACGGCCTCAAGGCTGTCTGCGCCTCCTACGGGTTGGGAAACGATGGCAATGAGTTCAAGATCATCACACAGGTGTTCCTCTACAAATTCCTGAATGACAAGTTCGCCTATGAGGTCAAAAAGCTAGACGACAAGATCGCCTCAGCCGAGAACTGGGAAGCCGCAATCAACGACATGGACGCCGACGACTTCGAAATGTTGCTCCTGCAACTGCCTGCTGGAACTGCGCGTCTGCAAAGTCACCACTTCATCGCCAATCTTTTTGAGAACCAGAACGACGCGGATTTCGCGAAAACTTTTGACGATACGTTGTTTGATATCGCGGTTCAGAACAACGACATCTTTGCGGTGAAGTCAGACTCTGGCTCAAAAATGGCAATGTTTGATCGCATCAGCGTATATATTTCAGATGAGTCTAAGCGTGACGACTTTTGCCGCGCCATCATCAACAAGATCGTTGAATTTAGCTTCGAGCACATCTTCACTCAGAAATTCGACTTCTACGCGACCATCTTTGAATACCTGATCTCTGACTACAACAAGGACAGTGGTGGCAAGTATGCAGAATACTACACGCCCCATGCCGTAGCAAAAATCATGGCCGAAATCCTTGTCCCGCAGGATCAGCAAGGTCAGGTGCGTGATGTCACCTGCTATGACCCCTCTGCGGGCTCTGGGACGCTGTTGATGAACCTTGCTCACGCAATTGGTGAGAACCGATGCAGCATCTATTCACAGGATATTTCTCAGAAGTCATCAAGCCTGCTGCGCCTGAACCTGATCCTGAACAACCTTGTTCACTCCATTCAAAACGTGGTGCAGGGAAACACGATCCTGAACCCCGCACATAAGGATGGGGACGCATCAAAGCGTTTCGATTACATCGTGTCGAACCCACCATTCAAAATGGATTTCAGTGACTTTCGGGATCGCTTGGACACCAAGGCCAACAACGAACGGTTCTTCGCAGGCATCCCCAAAATCGCAGCCAAGAAGAAGGAGAGCATGGCCATCTACCAGCTTTTCTTGCAGCACATCATCCACTCTCTCAGCCCAAATGGTAAGGCCGCAATGGTCGTTCCCACAGGGTTCCTGACCGCGCAATCGGGCATTGACAAGAAGATCCGGCAGAAACTCGTGGATGAGCACATGTTGGCTGGTGTCGTCTCCATGCCCAGCAACATTTTCGCGACGACCGGAACGAACGTCTCCATTATCTTCATTGATCGCGATGCAGGTGAACAGGCAATCCTCATTGATGCCTCCAAGCTGGGAACAACTGTCAAGGAAGGCAAGAACCAAAAGACCGTTCTTAGCTCGACGGAAGAACTGACGATAATCAACACGTTCAACCAATCCGAAACGGTTGATGACCTATCCGTCGCTGTCGCCTCAAAAGACATCCAAGAAAAGAACTACTCGTTCAGCGCAGGTCAGTATTTCGAACTTAAGATTGAATACATCGACATAACTGAGGACGATTTCACCTTCAAATTGGGCGAGCATAAGTCGCGAATTTCCGACCTCAGCAGTGATGCGCAGGACATTCAGGAACAAATCGACTTTGGTTTGGCGAGGCTCAATCTTGACTAAAATAACCAAGCACAAGTTATCAGATCTCTACACGCTGGCATCTGGGATATCGTCGAGCAAGGATCAAGCAGGGCACGGTCAGCCCTTTTTGTCCTTCTCCACAGCGTTTAACAACGTTTTCCTGCCTGACACGTTGCCGGATTTAATGGCGAGTAATGCAAAGGAGCAGGAAACGCACTCCATTAGGAGCGGTGATGTGTTCTTAACAAGGACCAGTGAGGTTGTGGACGAACTTGCTTATTCTTCCGTGGCAGTAAAAGACTATCCATTGGCCACTTTTAGCGGCTTCCTGAAACGCCTCCGTCCCAAGGAAAGCGGTAAAGTCTACCCAAAATACATGGCGCTCTACTTACGTGGTCAGCTGTTTCGTAAGGCAATGGACAACAACGCCGTAATGACACTGCGAGCGAGCTTCAATGAGGCCATCTTCTCGTACTTGGATGTCTGGTTGCCCGACTATGAAAAACAGGTCGAAATCGGTGACTTTCTCTTCGCGATTGAGGAGAAAATCAAGGTAAACAACAAGATCAACGCCGAGCTCGAGGCGATGGCGAAGCTGATCTATGACTACTGGTTTGTTCAATTCGACTTCCCTAATGAGAACGGCAAGCCATACAAGTCATCTGGGGGAAAGATGGTCTACAACGAAACTCTTAAGCGTGATTTGCCTGAGGGGTGGGAATTGGTTGCGCTAGAGAAATATACGACCTTGCAGCGGGGAATTACTTATTCGGGTGCAGATACAGCACTGGGGGCAAGCTCAAGTAGTTTCGGAGTTCTTAGAGCTACAAACATTTCAAGTGAAACAATTGATCAAGAAAATCTCATCTACATTCAAAATGAAAGGCACCCCGACCCACCCCAAATAAAAAAGTTCGATATCTTGTTGGTAATGTCGAGCGGCAGCACAGAACATGTTGGGAAAAAGGCGATGTATTACTTTAACGAGCCATTATCGTATGGGGCGTTCTGTTCGAAAATTTCTCCCAGTGGCAGCCACCGTTTCTATGTTCATCAGTTTTTGAGAAGCCAATACTTCAAGTCCTATATTAAAAATCAGTGCTTAGGCACTAATATCAACAATCTGAACAATGGTCACATTAACAGTTGCCCACTAATAGACCCAAACAAAAATATTTTGGAGAGATATGAAGCACTTGCATCACCCATCTATCAAAAAATATCCATTAACCACACTGAAAACCAAGTGATTGCGGAAATGCGTGATTGGCTTCTTCCAATGTTGATGAATGGCCAAGTAGACTTAGGTAATTGAGTTCCTCACTTTTGCCTGGTGAGAAGCACGTGCATGGCGCGAGTTATTGGTTGAGCATTTACCACCTTTCTCTAGGCGCCGGTTTACGTGCTAGGTAGACAGGATGCGTCTAGCCTCACTTTCGGCTTTTGAGCCTTTGACCCATTGCCACGGGGCACGTGGTTTTCGGGTCTTGGCAAGTTCAGGGTTTGCCTTCGGGTCACTCACCGCAGCGCGTAGCTTTTCGCGGGCCTCGCGCGGGTCGATCTTGAGTTCTTCGCATAGGGCTTTCAGCGTGATAATGTCGGGCATGTCGATCTCCTAAGTTTCTGATGCAGATCGATAAGACGAGGTCGGCTCGCATGTCAGGGACAACCCCAAACAAATCCCTAGAGCGTACGGCGTTAAGCGCGCGTGGCCGCGTTACATAGAGCCAGAGGGCCTCGTGGCCGTGACGAACGACGTGTTGCGACGAAAGCGCCGTTGACGTCAGTGCTGGCCCCTGTGCGCTGCGCAGACGCCCAATGATCTAGGATTTACCCTGACGTCCATCACTGCTCGATCTTATTGCGCTGTTGCAACCGCAACCAGCAAAGGAGACCACAATGGTCATTCGGGCAACTTGGAAATTCAACGGACAGCAAAAGGTCATACTCGGAAACTGGCACAGGCTGTGGTGTCTGCTGTTTGGTCCGCTGTATTACCTGTTCAAAGGTATGTTCCTGTGGTCGATCTTGTCACTGATCACAGCCAACGGCCTGTGGATTGGCTTCCCGCTCTACAACCGCGCCATTGTCATGCGTCATTTCCACAAGAAGGGTTGGGTCCAAGAATGACGGACAGAGCGTCCAACCAAGCAGATTGCTACCCGTGTGGAACCCGGAGCATCACTTCGAAGTACAGCGCGATTGCGGACCACCTGAAAAGGTTCAGCTATTTGGCTCCGGCTCACGCCCGACAGACTGATACATAGTCCTCGGGTCGGTTCGGGCGTTCTGCCTATCGCCTATGGCAGCGCTGTACCAATGTGACAAAAAGGGGGATGGGGAGGCGTTTTTTTTAACGGGCGCGCTCTGTAGGCAGATAAGCGGACATACTGACTTCCAAGGTTTTGGCTCCCCAGCCGCTTTGCGCAACAACGCTCACCAGCAGTAACTTCGATAACTCAATAACCTTGGACAGGTGCGTTAGTTATCAGGTTATCGAAGTTATCGCTGGCGTCAGGTATCCGGGATGCAGTATTGCCCGCGCCCGCGCTTTTTGATCTCGCCGTCCTTGTGCATTTTGAACAGCAATTGCTTGACGTTGTTCTCAGGCTTGCCCAAGGCGTCGGCGATGTCCTTAGGCCCAATCGGTGACGAGGCATCAGACAGCACCGCAAGAATGGCCCCACGCTCCTCGGATCGTCGCACGTCAGACGCATCGCCAAGCACTGTCCAGCTGCCGCCATCAAATTCGAGGGCCTTTTCCATTTCCTCAATCTCGCGACCCCGCCCATAAAGGGTCACCCCTTGCTGCCCTCGCTGCAAAACGAACGCAGCATCCACCGCACCTGTAAGGCCAGTGGTTCCCGAAATTGTATCGAATGGATCGTCGCCTTGCATTTTCCGAAGATGGTGAATGACAAGAATGGCAACGCCCAACTCCCCTGCCATCACCTGAAGGGGCGATAACGCAGCGTAGTCGGCATCATACCCTTCGCCACGCCCTTGGGGTCGCACACCAGCAAACGTATCAATAATAATCAGTTTGGCTTGGTTGCCTTCAATCCAGTTGCGTAGCTCATCTAGCAGACCCTCATCCAAGCGTGGCGCACTTGTTGCAAAATGCAAATCTCGCGGCCATGTTTCTTCGGTTCCATAAAGCTGCTGCATCCGCCGTTGCAAGCGCCGGTGGTTGTCCTCTAGTGCGCAATAGAGGACAGCGCCCTGCTGGCATTCAACAGCCCCCAGCGCAAGGCCGCCGCTTGCCACCGCCATCGCAAAATCCAAGGCCATGTAGGATTTGCCGATTTTCGGTTTCCCACCGAGGAGCGTAACGCCTTCGGTAAGATAACCGTCTATGGCGTAGTGAAGCGGCGGAAAATTCTTCCTCTTTAGTGCGCTGGCGCTGATCGTTTTGATAGATTTTCTGGGCACGCCAGTTTTCGAAGATTTTGCGTTTTGTTTCCTGCGAGTTGATGAACTTAGTGTGGTCTCTTTTGGCTTGGGCTTTGGTCCCGCGGAACGATGTGGCTTTCTCATTGCTGCACCTCGACTTTTGCGATTATGCGCGAAATCTCGGTTTCGAGCGCGTTCATATCCTCGCCATATTTTTCGCGGAAATACGGGTTAGGCCATAAAACACTGGCAATCTCGTCGGGCGTAGCACCAGCCTCATGAAGATTGGCGACAATTGCGAAAATCCGATTTGACTTATCAGTTGCCTGAACGCGATTGTGCCGGATAAGATGCGCGGTCGAAGTACTTAACTTGCGGCGGTGCTTCCTTAGAACGTCGAGCGGCTTATGTGCGTATGGGTTAATAGAAAGCGCTTCGGGTTCGATAATGTCGCTGAGGTTCTGGCCAGATAGAAGTTTGGGACGAGCCGTGATCGGTTGCGGATCGAAATGCACCAGCGGGATGAATGGTTTGTCATATTCGGGCTTGTGGTTGAACGAACCCGGTAAACGAAGAAGTTTGTTCGCTGCGCTTCCGCCCTTGTCGCCTTCATACCGATACGTGAGCGCCTTCGAAAACGCTGACGCTTGCGCGGGAGTGTGAGGGCGGTCCCAGAACCAGAGCGCCTGAGTGCGACCGGGCGAGGTTTGCCACACCACGGACGGATTGGGTTTGAAGGCGAAGGGGTCGGCTCCATCCACGTCGCACCAGCCAAGGCGGGTCATATGAACGCCACCCAATCGACGACTTTGCCGCGCGTATACGTTGGGGCTGAAATATTGATCGTAGCGCTGCCTGTCGTAGCGACGCAGTAGCCTGTCGATCCTGATTGTCCCTTGCAGGACGACAAATTTGTCAATCATCCTCGACGTACCCTTTCGCCGGAAGCACAGGTTTCCGAACAGGACCGGACCGGGCAATGCCGGTGCATGCCAAAGGTCGGCTAGGAAGGCATACTGGTCTTGCAGTATGTCGCGTTCGGAGGCGGTTTCATTGCAAAGGGCTGGAAACTCGGTTCTTTTCTTGTGTCGTGTCATGGAAGTGACTTTCTATTGTGCGCACCACAAGACGCACGCGGAAGCGTGTGGTTGAAATGCGGTGGCAATTGGGGGAGCGCCGGTTAGTATTCGGCGTAATGTGTGCGGGTGCGCTCGGCGGCGCGGTCAGCGAGCCAGTCCTCAAGGTCTGATACAAACCACGCGACTGTGGTCCCAGCCATCCTGATACGCCTCGGGAACCGTCCTTGCTTTTCCCAGCGCAAAAGAGATGTGTTGCTCACATTAATGCCAAGGCGCTTCAGATCGTCGCGCGTGGCTAAGGTCTTGCGACCGTCGATAATTTTCATAATGGTCCTCCATCGGTTGAATGAAGGGGCGCCCCATTTTGTTACATGAGAGTTCTATTTCTCCTGTAATTGCAGATTAGCAGGGGCGCGGATTGTAGTCGCGGGACACAAATCAGGGGTTTTCGTCCCAGATCGTTTCAGATTGCACGCCGAGGTTTTCAAGCAATTCTAGGATGTCGATGATGGTGCGGTTGTGAGGCGCATCAGGATCAAGTAGCGCTTCAATCTGGGCCATTTCTTGATTTGTAAGTGGAGTACGAGCCTTCCTGCGCAGTCGGTCTTCAAGGTTTTTTTCACTAGCTGCTGAACCGGCCAATTCCTGAAACTCCCGAGCACCCGTTCGAATTGGCTTCGGATCGCGTGTGATCTCCGCCTCCCATTCGGGCGTTATCTGTTTATCGCCTCTTTTCGCAATCGCACGACGCAGTCCGTTGAGTTCGCCCTTTCGATTGGCGTCAAGGATTTTAAAGAGTGCCAAATCATCAAATGCATCAGTTCGCCCACGCGTCCTTTTTTCTCCAAACAGCGCAGCACGAACATCCGCCAGCCGATCTTCTTCGCGTGTCCTATCGGGATGTTCATGTGCGCGTATGATGCTGAGAAGCAGGAGATCAACGTGACGCTTTCGCAATTTTGGTTTCGGGTGCGTCATTTTTTGACCTGACCAGTTTCATTACGTGTTGTGACCAAATGCTGAGAGCCTCGCGCTTTTCGTCAGCGTATGAATACACATTGTAGATTGCGGCAACGCCCGAGACCACACCCGTCTTATGGTTTAGCAACGCTTCGGTCACGGGTTGTGGAACGCCGAGTTGGGCCATGTTGGTGGACATCGTGCGGCGCAGATCATGCGGGGTCCAAGGTTCGGCATCTTCTGGAAGCGAATTGTCGAGGCGCTTTTTCAACCGGCCAAACCCAGAAATAGGTGTGGTTCCTTTCGTAGTGAACACGAAATCCGAACCGAGAAACTTCGGCACACTGCGCAGCACGTCCAGCATCGCGCCGGTGATTGGTACGGTGTGTTGCCTGCCGTTTTTGGCGCGTTGCGAAGGCAGGGTCCAAAGGCGATTTTCAAGGTCGAGTTCAGACCAGCGCATCTCGGCGACTTCGGCGCGCCTTTGACCACTTAGGATCAACAGTTTCATGCAATCCCCGAATGGGTAGCCTTCGTCATCACAGGCCTCCCAAAGCACACTAAGCTCATCGTCCGACAGCACGCGCTCACGAGGCTTTTCTTTCGACGGAGGTTTCATTCCGGCAATGGGGGAAGCGTCGATAATGCCGCGCTCGACACTCCAGCTCATCAGATGCTTGAGATGTGCCAATGCACGGTTCACGCCGATTGGCGCAGAGTTCTGAATTATGTCGCATGCTTTCACCACATCTGCGCGTTTGATCTCGTCGATCCGTTTTTCGTGCAGGGTTGTAAACTTAGCCAACTGAGCTTCTTTGCGCTCGTGGTCGCGGTTGTGAACTTTGGCATACTTCTCAATGTAGTCAGGGATCACGTCGCCCAGCGTCGGTTTCGCTTCGACCTCTATGCCGGTGTTCTGTTCGAACTTGCCTGTTTCCACTTCATAGAAGACTTGCCGCGCTCGTTCCCGAGCGTCGTTGAGAGAAAACGGCCCAAACTGGCCGATGGTCAGTCGCTTCATTCTCCCGTTTATGCGCTTGTGAAAGCTGAATGTCTTGGAGCCGGACTTGTTCACGCGAAGGACCAAGCCGGGAACCACTGTGTCACGGTAATCTTCCCGCTTGGCTGGGTTTGGCTTTCTGGTCTCGATGAATTTGGTGGTGAGTTTATGTGTCATGGGTCCATGATAAGAGATCCGGAAACGCCGCGTCAGGGACAATCCTAGACGACGTGCGCCGATCCGTTGAGTTTTGGGATGGTGTGAGTGTTGCAAAACTTTCAAGAAATTCAGGTTGGCTTCTCTGCTGGTAGCGAAAGCTTCGTTTGACTTGGAACCGTGTTGCCTATCTGCTTAATTGGGGGCAGATGTTAAATTGATTGTTCTTTTGCTGCCGAGCAAAAAAAATCGAATTTGAAATGGTATGAAATGGAATGGTCCGATTGGCTGACGCTCTCTACTGAGAGTTTTCAGGAACGCTTAAAAAGACGCTTAGATCACCCGATCTCCTTCAAAGATTTTGTCTCATTGTACAACGCCTTGGTTGGTGTCGCCGAAAATGAACCGGCTCGAGTCGCGAGCATTGCAGCTAAGATCGCTGAAATCGTTCTCGAGCGATCTAAAGTTCAAGAAGCCATACTTTTTTGGGAAATGAGAGCCAGAGTTTGTATTCAATTGGGTGATCTTTCTGGAGTACTCGCGACACTTAACAGGATGGCTGATGAGGACGACTCTGATGACACACGTGACATCGTGGTCGAATTGGCCGAGGCTGCGAGTGAGAACTCCGATAATTTTGGTAATAGTTTGGATCAACGACCCAGGGTTTTTGCCGGTGTCATGGAAATATTTTCCCGATTTGGATTGAAGGAACGAATTGCCAAACTCCATCTTGAAGCAGCTGCTATATATTCACGTCATGGCCAGAGCCAAGCGGCCTATCGAAGCCTTTCAGATGCGGAAGAGATTGCAGTGGGGGTTGAATCTCAGCGCTTGCTCGCTGAGGTTTACACCATCACGGTGTTGGTTGCTTGCGAAGAGGGCGATCACGACTGGGCTACCCGCGTGGGTGATAAAGCGCTGGACCTGTGGAGCGATTTAGCTGAGCAATCCCCTATCTCTCTACTTAGCAACATGGGACTTGCCCGAATGCGGACGGATGACGCTGAGGGAGCCCAACGCTATTTTAGAAAAGCTTTGGCGGCTCAACCCGAGGACGATCTTGCTGCGCAAATAAATACTAATTTGGCAGTGTGCCAACGGGTTGATGGTCGACTTGATGAGGCTCTGAAGACTATCCTAGAAGCTGAAGCAAATCTGGCAACAGTACCGAATTTAGAGGCTCGCCTCGAAGTGGCGTTGGTCGCCGGACGGATATTGCTCGAGCTAGACAATTGCGCGGATGCTATTGTCAAACTCAAAACCGCCTCAAAGTTGTTGGATTGTGTTCTATTTCCGGTTCTGAGGCTGCACCATCGGCGTGGTTTGCGTGAGAGATATATCCCAAGAATTGAAGGGATGCTTGCTAGTCTTCCATCTGAAGGCAAGGCGGAAGATGTGCTTCCAATGTTGGCTACGGTGAGAACCAACGCATTGGCAGATTGGTTGTCCATACTAGATTGGGCAAGCGCTGCGGTCACTCGGTGCGAAATTGACGAGAAAGAGTCCTGCGCTCTACATGACGTGATGCAAAAGCTCCGTAACTTTGGCGCTCCACATCTATTTGGTTTTCGGGAGAAATACGACGACGCATGGAGTCCTATGAATGGAGGCGAAGCATGGGATGAATTGGCTACAATTTCCCTTCATTTAGAAAACCTTGGCGTTTTGAATGGCCCTACTGAGAGTTCCAGCCTCAAGGTTATTTTAGAAACCTGCCATTGCCGCCTTAAGCAGGGTCACACTTTGATGTTCATGACTTATGCTAACGATAAACCAATAGTCTGGTGCATAGTTGGAGAGAAGTATCGGTCCGTCCGAATCCCATTAGAATTGCTGGTAAAGTGGAAGAAGGCTTCGCTTGATCATGCATCGAACAGCATAAACAGGTCCAACTTCAATGGTCAAATTTTGGAAGTGTTGGAAGACTTTAGCCGCTATTTGGACCCGCTTTTGAATTGGGTATCTATCGAGGGCTCTCAATCTATCCGCTACATCCAAGATTTCAGCGATAGCCTTCCATTGACCTCAATTGCGCTGCGCCATGCAGGATGTGCGGCCCGCATGAAGCATGGAGACTTCCACGTCCGAATTGTTTCAGCTCTTTATCCCGCAATCGATGACGAAGACGCAGTCTCCACTATCGTTTCAATCTCCAGTCCCAACGATGAGTTGATGCTGTCGCCGTTCGAAGGAAGTATTTTTGCTGTTGAGTGGCCATCGATAGTTGATCAAAAGTTTGATGCGGATGACCACAAGGCCTTAAAGGCCTTGGAGTCGGCAGATGTTGTGTTGATTTCTTCTCACTCAGCTCCTTTCCAATTTTTTACGGACCCTTATTTCGCCACAATGGGGGGGAAGGGAAGCAGACACATCATTGGGGTAGAAGCATTGCAAATGCACGCGCCTGATTTTCAAGCCCGCCTTGTGATGTTGAATGCGTGTCACTCAGGCTCTGGTTTAGCCAGAAACTATCAAAGGCGTTTCAGATCGTCGGACTTGGTGACTTACCCGGCACTTTTTACGCTCAACCGGCGCGCAATAGTTTCTGCGGGTGCTTGGGCTATGAGTGATACGGTGTCCTTCCTTCACACAAAATTGACTTCAGACGGTCTCCGAAATGGGATGAAGCCGTTCAAAGCACTGGCCAGAAGTATCGCCACGCTACCTCATATAACAAAAGCAGAAGCTCGCACTATTTTATCGGAAGTGCCGGACGATAACGCTCGCGAGGAAGCCCTCAAGAGAATTTCATCAGGGCCAAATAAAGGTATGTTTAGTCAGCCATATGTATCAGGCGGTGTTGCAATACATGGCCTACTTTGAGCCATATGGGGTCACTACGAGATTTAAGCTAAAAAACTGAGATCTTAGCAGTTTCCGCGGTTTGATACTGTAGGAAATGGAACTTGGGTAGTTAAGAAACAGGAGGTGGTTCAAATGGCAAAGCGGCTAAGGTTTGAGGAATTGTTTGGGACCGGCTTTCGGTGGCCGCATGATGGAGACGACCCCTTTGATCTTCCAGATGAAGATCAACAACAGGTCGCAGTGGCTGCAGATGACTTCTCGCGATTTTTCCTGATGAGAGACGGCTATCGGAAATCGGCGGACGCCCTTGTTCAGCAAGCCATCGAAGATTTCCGCGAGGCCGATTATCTGGTCTTCCCAATAGTTTTTTTGTACCGGCACGCACTCGAGTTGAACCTCAAATACATCATAAATCATTATGGTCATCACGTTGGCGTTGATCCGATCTGGAACACACACGAGTTTGAAAGATTATGGCCCAAGTTCCTAGAAGTACTGGACGGGTTTGGGACACAAGACCCGGACCAAGCTAATCGGATCGTAGGAGGTATTATCGCCGAGTTTGGCAACTTGGACCCTCGTTCGTTTTCCTTTAGGTACCCTAGAGATAATCAAGGCAACCCAGTGCCTCTAGCCAAGGATCGATTAGACTTGATCCGGTTGAAAGACGTCATGGACGGCGTTTTCGGCTACTTCAGCGGCGCTGATGGGTACCTGTCCGATCTGGTGAACGCTTGAAAGTGGTCCACCTAGCAATCAAGGTTCGGGTATCATGGGGGTAGCAGGAGCAGCGTGCTTGAATGCTCCGGCATGAGACGGGTCGAGACGATCTGCCAAGTGCAAAGGTCAAGGTTTTCAATTGGCTACGTTACGGGTTGAGCTATCCTGAGACAGTTCGTTTGGATCACAAGGATAATTGAAAATCCTCGTGTCGGTGGTTCGATTCCGCCCCCGGGCACCATTTAACTCTCTGATATAATTGAGTTTACCGCTCATGTTCGATCCTCACTTTGGTTAGGTTTGACGCTTTTCGGCGAAGGTTTGACAATCTTCGCGCGCCTTTCGTTTTTTTTTTCCAGCATCTCCATGGTCTGGCGGTTCTTTTCGGCAAGATTTGCCGAGCGGGAATAGTGTCGCGCCATGGATGGTGTCTTCTGTCCTAGAAGGTCTGCGATACGGCGTTCATCAAGGCCAGCTTCGCGCAGGGTGGTTGCTACCGTGTGTCTCAAGCCTTTGAGTGTGAGGCCTGGTGCGATCAGGCCTTCTTCTTCCAATTTGATCTTGAAACGATGCCAAACTGTTGAAAACCCGTTGTAAGTCCATGCTTTGCCCCGCGAACTGGCAAGGACCGTTTCAGCCGCATGCTCTGGAAACAGGTCTAACGCCGCCTGCAAAGTGGGGCTGATCGGAATAGCGACTTCTTCGCCGGTCTTGCTGCGCACGCCCCAAATAGTATCGCCGTCGAGCTGATCCTTGCGTAGATTCAGCGCGTCCGATGGATCGAGGCCGGTATTCATCATCAAAGCAAGTGCTACGCGCACATGAGGTTTTGCTCTTGGCAGGACAATGTCCCGCTCTTCGATGCTCCAAGGTCGGTTTGCATAGGCAAGATCACGCGGACGGCGCTTTGGGATTACGTCTTTGGCGTAATTGGCCGCGATAAGTCCTTTTGGGATATTATACTTGAAAACCTCACTCAATAGCGTGCGCACCATGTTCGCTCGCCGCCAGCCAATCTTCTTAGCAGCCTTGTCATGGATACCTGAGACAAGAGGGGTGTCGATTACATGTATCGGCGTGTCTTTGATGGTCTTTAGAAAATCGGCGCAATCTTGATAATTGCCCCGCGTTATCTCAGCGAGGCTCTGAAAATGCTCCGTTTCGAAATAGTTCTGAACAAGTCCTCCAAGTGTGCCTACTTTAGGTGCCCGCGCCTTTTGCGCCTCTGCAATCGCACGAATAGTTTCGCACTCGGCGAAGAACTCCGCAGAGCCGATTGGAAACTTCTCAAGATCAATCTTGTGGCCCGTTTCGCGGTGATAACAACGCATCTTTCCATGCCGGTCCCTGAAAATCTTGAACCCTTTGACGCGTACCATGGTCATCAGAGTCGGCCCAAGATTTCGTCCCGCGTCTCAGTCACAGAGCCAGATTTCACACCGTCGATCCAAAGATCGATGTCCTTGCGATCCCAAAGTAGAGTGCCCTGTTTGAGTTCAACTGGGCGCACCGGACACGTTGCCTTGAAGTATTTCACTGGCAAACCCGTGTAGCTCGCGGCCTCAGATTGCTTCATCATGCGTTTGTCGATCACGCTGATATTTAGATTGGTGGTAGCCATCGTGTCCCCCGTCAGTTTGCAGCCGTTCTCTCGCTTTCGCAGCTTTTGACTTTGGTCGCGTTCCTCTGGAACCGCTCCCAACCAGTCATAGTTAAGCGCTTCGTTTTTGCAGAGATTTCAACAAACTCCAGTTTTCCACTGTTCATTAACGCGCGAACTTGCGCTGCGCTTAGACCAACCATTGAACCAAGTTCTTTGGGCGATAGTAGTTTCTCTTGAGCCAAACCTCTCTCCTTTTCATTAGAAAGCGTGAATCGGGTTGATTGTGCGCACGTGCCGTGTTCCGATACGTAAACAAAATGAATAACGCTCATTTGTGCGTATAGCATTCATATGAACGTAAATGCAAGTGGAATGCCGCAACGATGGCTGATCGTCCGTATGACTACTTAAGCGCCCTTGGTGCGCGCATAGCCATTGCGCGAAACGAATTGGCGGTATCGCAGGCGAAAATGGCCGAAGTGCTTGGCATCTCGCTCAGAGCGTATCAGAGCTATGAGCTTGGCAAGCGCTCGATCCCAGTTGAGGCGCTAGTAAAACTGCATCGAAAGTTCGATGTGGATCTGAACTGGATACTGCTTGGCGCAGAATCCGTGCGGCTTGAGCACGATCTCGCCAAATTGGAAGAATTTGAAGTAGCGTTGGATAAATTCTTGTCCGACAGCGAAACTAAACTGAAGAGTGAAAAACGCGGGGCAATAGCCGCACGTTGGTATCGGTCCTTCCTTGAAGGAAAGGAAATAGCAATGGATGACGTCCACACGTGGATCGAACTGTTGAGGGAGTAGAAATGAACCTGAGGCAACCTGAGGCGTGGCAACGCCACCAACTTGCTGCAACCGAACGGATGCAGGCTGACATTGCTCGTTATACGCGACCAGTAATGAACATCACCTGTACCTGCTCATTGTTTTATCTAATGACCTGGGGGCCGCTTTGCGCTTTTTGGGTTGCCGGGGAGATGCCATGGCTTCCTATGATCGGAGTGGCCATCTCCGGTATCGTCATAGCGCTATCGTTTCCAGCTTTCGCATTGGCGCTCGGTATAGAACAATATTTTTGTCATCGGCTTCGCAAACTCCGGTCGTCGACTGGAGCAAACACCACGTTATCCAATTGAAAAATAAAGGTTCGTTTTGGAAATGGTTTAGCATTGGCAAGAATTGTGCCTGCGTAGTAGCTTGAACGAATTATCGACCAAGGATCCACCGTGACAGATTTACCAAATAACGCCGTTGGCGGCACTCCAGATCGAATAAACATATCCGAGTTGCTGCTAGATGAAAGCAATCCTCGTTTTGGAGAGCTTGAGCGCGGAGTAGAGCAATCCCAACTTGTGGATTTGATAATCGACAAGTTTGGGATCGAAGATGTCGTTAGTTCACTGGCAATGAACGGCTTTTTTGCCGCAGAGCCGCTTGTTTGCGTTCGGCGTGCTGACGGTAAACTTGTGGTCAAAGAGGGGAACCGACGTCTTTGTGCGTGTATCGTCCTTACCGGAGACGCTCGAGCGGTACGCCAAGAAAAGTTGACTAACCGCGTTCAGAAGGCTTGGACCGAAAACGGAAGTCCCGCGATTGAACCGATTCCCGTTCTAATTTTTGAGCAAGATGGACCGGCAGCCGAGACAATGCTGTCCTACTTAGGCGTACGCCATATTGCCTCAGCCCAACCTTGGGACTCATATGCTAAAGCGTCTTGGGTTGCGAAAATCACAGATGATACTGGCATGCCGGTTTCTAAAATTACTGAAATGATTGGGGACCAACACAGCACGGTTGTTCGACTTCTAGAAGGATACCGGTTCATCCGTCAGATGGTTGAAACAGGGCATTTTCAGCCAAGCGATAGCCAGAAACGAGGCAGAGGCAGCGTTTCTGAATACCCATTTTCTTGGGTTTACACCATTTTAGGATACAAGGCGACGAGGGACTTTTGCGGTCTGCAAGATAAGGTATCTGATAAGCCCAACCCCATCCCAGAAACCAAGCTTGGAAACGCGGCTACAGTTGTTCAAGCAATGTTTGGTGACAGGAAAACAGGCCGTAGCTCCGCGATCGTCGACTCCCGCCAACTGGTAGACTTAGCCAAAGCACTTTCGGATCCTGATAAAGTGGCGCTTCTCAAGACAGGTAGCGATCTAGTCACTGTTTTGGACAAGACAAAACCAATTGAAATCAAACTCGAAGAAAACCTTAGCAAAATCCGGTCAATACTCTCGGACTTGGTAGCATCCGTTTCGGAAACGCCGCCAGAAATTGAAACTGCAAAACAGCACCTTGGCACATCCGTGAAAGTCAGATCTTCAGCTTCTGACTTAGCTAAACGTCTAAAAGAGATCGCGGACAAGGAATTCGAAGAAGATGACGACTGATCACTCATTTTTTTTGAGAGGACACCTCCTCAAGGTTTCCAAAGATGCCGATCAAGCTGAACTGGTGGCGTTGAGGTTAGGGAAATCTCGGGCAACTTCTGGTGTTCGGGATGATTCAATAGCTGATACGCTTGAAGAGAGCTACGCGGCAGAGGATGGGCTTGGTGAGGAAGCGTGGCAGTCTCTCGAGACTTCTATGGATACGGCGTCTTCGCAAATTCTTGAAGAGCTAGAGCGGCGTTCGAAGGCGCTTGGCGAACTTTATCCATTTCGATTGGACGGAGACGTTTTGACTTACGAGCAGTCGGACTCTCTGGTTTATGAGTTTCTGCTTTGCACATCACTTACACCGAGTCTGACGACAGGTCGTTTTAAAGATTTCCCTCGTCAGTTCGAAAGGCTTGCAACAGTACTGACAGCCAATTTTTTAGGGCCAAATACGGGCCACTGTCACATAGGTTTTCCGAATGAAAACAAGCGGTTTAAGAAGGCGGTAGGCGTTGCGATTGCGAACAGTGGTGAGTTACGTTGGCAACCTGATGATGATCTACCAGACGAAGGTCCTCGCCAGGGAGACGAAGGTGTCGACTACATCGTTTGGAAAGATTTTGGATGTGGAAGAGCAATTGGACAGCCCTTTTATTTTGGTCAATGCGCTTGCGGCAACGATTGGGACGGCAAGTTGAACGACGTCTCAGAAAAATTCTTCAAGTGGTTCTCGACGCTTAAGGTAAGCCCAGCTAAGGTTTTCGCGGTTCCATTTGTGATACCAGACAACAAGCTCAAAGAAGTCGCGCGGGACGCGGGGATCGTAATGGATCGGCTTCGCCTCGTGCGTGCAGTGGCAGCGGGGGAGCATTTCGATCTAGATTTATGGAAAGAAAAATTGTTTGAAACAATGTGTTTGGTCGCCGCTGCCTAAGATGCGTAATCCAAATTCTGAATAAGCGCCTATCTGTTGAAGAATCCTTTGAAAGTAGGTTTGGTGTAGGAAAGAGGAAGCTACCTGTGCCAACAAAAGTTATTGAATTTCATGGGTTTCAGCCACTTACCGCTGAAAGCAAAGAATTTGCTTCGCGGAGATGGTGCCCGTTCGTCGATGATAAGTGCAAGAAATCGCAGAGTGGTGGTGCCTGTGCACTTCAAGCACCTAATGCCAATCCAGTCATCATTTGTCCAAATCGGTTATACGGCAATCAGTTCGAGGTCATTTGGCGCATTGCTCGACAAACGTTTGGCCGTGATACTGATTTGCTCACTGACTTAGAAGCGGAAAACCGACGCCGGAATGGAACGTTAACCGGGCGTGAAGTGGTTGTTTTTGGGCAAGGCTACAGTGGCGAAGTCGGTATCAAGGCACCATCGGCCGAGGGGGAGTCCGGGTCGTTTAAGGTGGATTTCTTGCTTACGTCTGTGGGTCCTGATCTGGAACCTTTGGCAATAGTAGCGGTCGAGGTGCAGACCATTGACACCACCAATAGCTACAAGAAAGCATCAATAGACTATTACGCTGAACAACCCCATCCGAGCAAATGGGGAGAGGGGGGTACAAACGCCGGTTTCAACTGGGAGAACGTGACTAAACGTATCTTACCGCAGATTATCTACAAAGGGCACGCACTTCGCCGCGAGAAGTTGGCACTTCATGGACTATTCTTTGTGCTGCCAGAACCTGTCTTGCAGAAAATCCGAACTCGCATTGGTAGCTCATTGCTGGAATACCCGAAGGGCCCTGGCACTGTAACATTTCATTCCTACCAGCTGGCTGAGTCCTGGTCGGGGGCAGAACGACCGATAGAACTTGTCACCGAGTTTACTACGACTGTTGAACAAATCGCTTTCGCATTTGTTTCGCCCCAAAACTTGCCGCCTTTAGGTATCTATGAAGATACAATCGCAGCGAAGTTAGCTGCGTTAAGCCGGAAGACGGCTTTGTAACCTCAAGTATGGCAGTTAACCCATAGCGACTTGACGTTCTGGGTGGCCTTCTGAGCTGGCCTCAGCGGTCAAAATTGCTTTTCCGATACATTTTCCTAGAAGCGGAGGCACGGCATTACCTACTTGAACAAATTGCTCTGTTCTGGGCCCAGAAAAGTGAAACCAATCCGGAAATGATTGTAACCGTGCTGCCTCACGAACGGTGATGCTACGATCCTGCTCTGGATGGATGTAGGCACCCCAATGGATATCACACTTGGTTAGAACGGTGCAGGATTGGCTCTCCCACTTCATTCGGCCATATCGCTTTGTGTGATCGCTTCGCTTCGCACGTTTCATACCTGCGGGTAAGAGTTCAAATGGTACATCTCGCCAGCTCCCGCCTTGAGGAATGTGCTTCATACGCTCCAAGTTGATCGCACCCAACTTTGAAGCCGAGTGATTGTGAACCTTTCTAGAACCCTGCCGCAATTCAATTTGATACGCAGACGAAGCTGGGATTCGGTATTTGCTAATCCCTTTGTCTTCTCCGTTCGCCAAAACCGGCAAGTCGTAGAGTGCATCTCTAATCGTAGTGAAAGCCTTTAGGTCTTGCCCATGGGTTTTCTCAGGCCACACAATGGGCGCACCAACTCGATTGCCTATGAAGACAACACGTCGACGTTCTTGTGGGACGCCATATTCTTCCGCGCGCAAAATTTGGGCTTCAACGTTGTACCCCAAGCTCCGAATGCCAGCCAAGACGGCTTGGAAAGCTTCGCCCTCTCCTGCAGACATAATACCAGTAACGTTTTCCATAACCAGCCATTTGGGCATTAGGCCTTCAACAATTCGCAGGTACTCTTTGAAGAGGTGACTCCGTTCATCATGCATACCGCGTTGGTGATTGTAGACTGAGTAGCCTTGGCAAGGTGGTCCACCTGCAAGGACATCTAGTTCGAATTTCTTTAGCCCCGTCGCTTCCAGAAAATCTTGCGCTGAAAGTTCAAAGATCGAGCCCGGCAGGAACCTTGCCTCCGGATGTGTTGAGGCGAAAGTTGCTCCCGCATGCAGGTCAATATCGTTTCCAGCCAAAACTTTGAAACCAGCTTGACGCATTCCTTCAGACAAGCCTCCTGCACCGCAAAAGAGATCGATTACCGTTGGTCCGCTCATAGAACACCTGCCATCAGGAAACTTTGTAGAGACATTTGGGGAAGCACCCGCATACTGATCGCCCTTTTTTTCTTCATACAATCAGTTGTGTCGCCGCAAATCAATATCATCGCCACTATTGCCCCTATGTTCTCAATTTGTTCTTATCGTTGATCTGTCAATTCAGCAATGCCATACGTTGCCAATACAACTGTTTTCCAGTTAGCGCTCAATGCGTCATCCCCCTGTCCATCTCGACCTCCCGCGCTTCTAGCTCTGTCTCAGCCTCTCTTCGGCGTCCTTCGCTAAGCTCAAGCTCCTGCTCAACTGTTCGTCGAGCGTCGCGTAGCTCGCTTCCTCGTTCAACAATCCACGCAATGCTTTCAGTGACACGGCTTGCGAACGAATGAGCAGCGTCACGCATTGTGCGATACCATCCATCTGGCGCTGCATCTTGGTCGTCGAGCGTTCCTCTAACCCGCTCAATTCCTTTGCTGAGACCTCGCAGGCCGTCACCAACCGCTCGACGCAGGCGAGCAAGTCGCGTTCTAAGGCTGTCAGGGGTGTCGTCATCTAGTTCTCCTCGATCTTGATGCATGTCACTGATCTGCCGCCCATCGTGCAGGTTCTCAGGCGCGTCTTGGTCGGGTCCAGTACCAGCCATGTCCCGTCCTCCCTGTCGATCCGTGTCAGGCCCAAGTCCGTCATCTCGGAGCTAGTCAGCAGCAGCGTCCAGAGCAAGCTCGCGGCCATCATCGAGACGATCCCCGCCAAGAACGTGCCCGTGATCAGCCAGGGCGAGATCGTCAGCCAGCTCTTGTTCTGTCGCAGAAAGGTGCGGGTATCGCTCTCGATTGTACGCTGCGCGCTGGTCGCAATGCTGTTCAAATCGGTTCTGAAGCTCTCCAGCTGGGATGCCATCGAGGCGGCGTAGTCCTGCCGGATCGTGTCCAGTTCCGCGTTCAGTTTCTCGCTCAGTCGAGTCGGCTTGCCAGTCTTCATGGAATATCTTTCCTTTCAAACGCCAGCGCTCGCCGGTGTCGGGGTCTTGGGCGGTCAGGTAGGCTTTGCCCGCGCGTGGGATATCGAAGCCTGCATCGACGAGCGCGTCGAGCATGCTTGCGCGGTCAGTGATCAGGCCGACGCTAATCTGGTCTTGCAGCCACGCGTGCAGCTCGTCTCGTCCCTGAGCGCGGGTCGGGGTTTCGATGGTGTCACGGACCTCTTGCGTGCGCTCCAGCTCCATCGGATCTGCCCAGCCGTGGCGCTGGTTCATCACGTCGCGCAGGCTGTCGAAGGCCTTCTCAAATCCGGGCGGCGCTATGTTAAGACTGCGGCCCGAGGTCAGCTCCAAGCGCGGCGTGCAAAAGTGAAGCTCGACGCGGTCTTCGTGGGTATGTCGGACCCAAAGCACGTCATATTGCGTCGGGTCCAGCCCCGCGAAGGCCAGACGCTCGAAATGGTCCATGACCTCGGCCTGCTGCTCCTCGGTCGGGGCATCCTCGGCGGCAAAGCTAATCACGCCCGCGCGGTAGGTCCACTGGTGGCGGCTGGCGTCGATGAGTGCTTCGGTGCGGTCGGGATTGCCGCGCAGGACCTCCGGTAATGGTTCGCGTGTGACGGTCATCGGTTGGCCATCTGCATCGCGGATCAGGTCGCGGTTGTCGTCATGGGCCAGCACCTTGTCCGCCACGAGGTAGCCAACCGGCCCTGCGCCCGCGCCTTTGCCGTTGCGGAAGAACTTGATCAGCATCTGCGCGCGGCCTCGACGATCTGGGCGAGCTGGCGTTCGATGGTCAGCAAGCGGCGGGCAACGGTCAACGCGTCGAGGTCGACACGGCCCGCGAGCATCGCGCGGTTCAGCCAGCGCGCGATTTGGTTGAGGTTGCCCCCGATGCGCCCGACGGCCAGCACAAGCGCGGGGTCAACGCGGGGGATGGGCTTGCGACGGCGGGCCTCCGTCAGGCCAAGCGCCTCGCGCAGCAAGGTCGCAGCAGGCAGGCCAGCGGCCTCAGCTTTGGCGCGCAGCTGGGCCTTCTCGGACGTGGTGCACCGAAAGACAAAGGTTTCGGTCAGTGGCTCTTTGGTGCGGGATTTCCCCGCGCCTGTGGGGTTCGAAGGGGAGGCGTGCCGCCCCTCGCAAGGTCCCGTGTCAGCAGCGCCAGCGTATGACATGGGTCGCCTTGCTGTTTGCTCTTCTGTCGGATCGGTTGCGGTCATGATCTGAGGCCTGCGGCTTGAATTTGCGCCTCTGTCACGAATTTTGAGGCGAGCAACGCCGTGACTTGGTTGCCCGTGATGTGTTTGCACATCGGGCTGCGATCACTGATCCAGCAGGCCAGCCGTTTGTGGTGGTCAACCTGCAATGCTGCCGCCTTTTCTTTGTCTTCTGCCTGCTTCTCAACATAGGCCTGCCAGCGCCGCAACTGAAACCAGTTGTCGGAAAAGCAGACCTTGGAACGGGTGAAACCTGCGCTCTCGGTTGCGTAGGCTTGGACGGCTTGCCGCAAGTCCTCCGGCTTGATCCCCTCCTTCATGGCCTCTCCGATCTGGGCAAGGCAGGCCGCTTTGCTGCGAAGCCGGTCTGGTGGATATGCTGCCAAAATCTTCTCATCTTCTTCATCCTCCGCCGCCTCGCGCTTGCGCGTAGGTGGTTTATGGATGGTTTTAGGATGGTTTGGGGGCCGTGGTGGCCCCGGTACCCCGGCCACTGTGGCCCCCGTACCGGGGCCAGGCTGGACGGGGGCCACTGTGGACCCCGTCTCAATCTTGGGTTCCAGCGTAGGTTCCAGCGCTTCGACCTTGGCCAGATCGATCCGGTAAACAACGGTAAAGCCGTTCTTGCAGGTGCGTGCGCCGGTCTCGACCAGGATGCCTTCCTTCAGGAACTCACGCACGGTTCGCTTGACGGTGGTCTCCCCCAGCTCGGTGTGACGCTGAATTGTTCCCTTAGAACACCAGATGCCGGAGCCGTCGTCGCTCGCCTTGTCAGCAAGAAACATGATAATCTGTTTGCGCGCCGCGCTACCGAACTTCCGTTCCGCGCATGTGTTCGCAACTCGCCAGCTCATTGGAGAGCCTTGCCGAGGGAGTTTGACAATTGGCAGCTAAGTATTTGAATTCCTGTAGGGGGTTTGACACCATTTACGATAGTAACCGTTTGATTGCGCTGGATAAGCGCCGGATTGAAAATCCTCGTGTCGGTGGTTCGATTCCGCCCCCGGGCACCATTTAAAAATCATTAAAATACTCTGTCGACTTCCTTCTGTGTCAGTGGGAAAACACGCTCGCGTAGCGGCGTCAAATTACACAATATTAGCAATGTTGGAAAATCGTCACCTCCCAGCTTGATAGGACGGCCGTGCCTTTGGGCGGGGGTCCTCCAACTGTTGAAAATGCACAAGCCAGTGAGAAATCAGATTGATTGGATTGTCTGCGGGGGTAAGGCTTCAGAGGGGCAAACGATCATCAATGTCTACTATTTAACTGCACCGGCGTGGCAGCGTTGGGGCACGCCTTCATATACTTGTAAGCGACGCCCGCATGACGATAGAAACGTCCAGCTGGCGGGTCACTTTTTCAGATCGTTTCTCAATCAATCCGACCAAGCTTTGGGCTGCGATGCGACCCATTTGACGATGGGGCACATGCACAGTGGTAAGAGCCGGAAAAACGTGCTTGGCCAACTCGATATCGTCGAAGCCCGTCACTGAAACATCGCCGGGTACATCAAGATCCAGATCGCGCGCCTTGGAAATGGCGCCAGATGCCAGAACATCGTTTCCGCACATTACAACTGTTGGTTTTTCGTCGGCTTGCATCAATTCGGCAAAAGCTGCCGCGCCGTTCTCTGTTTCATATGGGGTTTCAATGACGGGCAGGGCAGCCAGATCAAAACCGTGCGCCTGCCAGCTGTCTTGGATACCGGCCAACCGTCCGGCGGCGCGGTCGTTTCCTTCGGTGATGCCAGAAATCACAGCAATCCGGCGGTGCCCCATTTCAATGACACGATCCGCTAAAAGCCGCATCGATGCGCGGTTGTCAAACCCGACTGAGGCATGGCCCTTGTCCGGCATAGAGGCCCAAGCCAGCACAGTTGGAATGCCACGTCGAGCAAGGTAGTCATAAACGGCCTCGTCCCGTTCATAGCCGATCAACAGCAGGCCATCGGCACCACGTGCCACAAGTTCCCGAATTTGCTGGGCTTCCAGTTTCGGTTGATAGGCGCTGCTAGAGACGAGCAGATTGTACCCTTGCTCAAGCAGCGTTTCCTGAAACGCTTGCAGCCCACGTGCGAAAATCGCGTTCTCCATCGTTGGGATAATTGCGCCAATTGTATGTGACTGTTTTGCTGCCATCGCACGCGCATTGAAATTGGGCGTGTACCCAAGTGATTCGACGGCCTCCATCACTTTTGACAGCGTTTTGGGTGACACTTTTTGCTTTTCATTCAAACAACGCGACACCGTTGCGGTCGAAACGCCTGCAGCATTTGCGACATCATCCAACGTGGGAATGTGCGGTGACACGTGCATTTACAGTGGGTTCCTTGGAATATCCTGATGGTTCCAACGTATGATAACAATCGATGTTGTAAAAGATGTAAGCGCTTGCAATTTATATTTGTAAGCGCTTACACTGGGGCAAGAACCAGACAGCAGGGAGGCTCGTCATGTTTCTCATTGGTGCAGTTATTGTATTCACGGTGTTCTTTTCGAACGTGGCTTTGGGCGCTTTTGCCGATGCAGCGTTTCTTGGAGACGTTGGGGAAATGTTGGTTCTGTCTTGTGCGACGGTTCTGTTTGTCGTCGCCATTTTAAGAAAAGAAGCTGACCGCTCGAAGAACGACGGCAGTCAATAAGTCCAAAGGGAGGAGATCCAAATGGATCATCAAGATCGCAAAGAGATTGCGTCACTAGAACGCCGGAATTTTCTGAAAGTTGCATCGACTGCGGGCTTCACCGCCGCCTTGGTCGCAGGTGCCGCAGGAACGCTTTGGTCTACCGAAGCCGCAGCGCAATCAGCCAATGAAGAGCGTGATCGTGAAGCCGCAGCAGAGCACACAATGACCATCGCTACAGCGTATGTTCTGGGTGCATCACGCAGCTATCCGATCATGCAGCTGGATCTCAAGGAAAACATCCAGAACGCCACAAATGGCAAAGTCTACGTCAAACTGGCCCCCGGTGGTCAGTTGGGTGCCGGCGGCGCGCTTGTTCAGGCTGTTCAGGGTGGCACCATTCAGGCCGCACAGCATTCGCTGTCCAACTTTGCGCCCTTTGCGTCCACAGTTGATCTGATCAACATGCCTTACCTCTGCGGGTCCAACCAGCGCTTCACCAACCTTGTGAACTCTGACTTCTGGAACACCAACGTCACACCCAAGATCGAACAAAACGGCTTTAAGCCGCTGTTCTACGTGAACATTGACCCACGTGTTGTGGCCGTTCGCAAAGGCGGCAACGGTGCCGTGTTGACGCCAAGTGATCTGGATGGGGTGAAGTTCCGCGTGCCGGGATCGGCGATGTTGCAGCAGTACTACCGTATGGTTGGCGCCAACCCGACGCCGGTTGCATGGGGTGAGACGCCGTCTGCGATCCAGCAAGGTGTGGCTGATGCGCTTGATCCATCTGTTGGCGCACTTTACGTCTTTGGTTTCAAAGACATGCTGTCCCACGTGACGTTCACGCAGGCCGTGCCGGATTCGCAGGTTTATTCGTGTAACCTCGAATGGTTCAATTCCATGCCTGCTGACGTTCAAGACGGGATCATGTGGGCGTCCGAGATGTCCGGCCACCAGAACCTTGCCAAAGTGCCATCTGCGCGTGCGCATGCCATGGCTGAACTGTCCAAAGCTGGCGTCGAATTCCACAGCCTGTCTGAGGATCAACTGGCCGAATGGAAAGCAGCCGGTGGGTATCAGCGTTCCGAATGGGACAAGTTCAAAGTTGAGCTTGCCGGTTCCATGGACGCCTTCGCGCAAATGGAAGAAGCTGCGGGTACGCAAGGCAAATACTACGTACACGACGCGTAAACGAACCTGTCGGACGCTTATTCAGGCGTCCGACACCCTTTCTCTTCGACATGCAGAGCGGTCCGCACACGGGATGTGCCCTCTGTTCGCATGACAACCGAATGGACGGATTATGGAATTCCTGCGCAAATTTGATAACAACGCGGAACGCTGGTTGCTTTTGACCTTTTACGTGATGCTGGTCATCACAATGGCCGTCGAAGTGCTGCGCCGCGAGATATTCGCCTATTCGTCCATCTGGGGCGAAGAAATCGTGCGGTATTCCTTTATTTATCTGGCGTGGATCGGGGCCTCTGCCGCCGTTAAGGAACGCGCGCACATCCGGATTGATGTGGTTATGCATTATCTTGGTCAACGCCCCAAGGCGCTGCTTTATATGTTTGGCGACATCGTCATGATGATCGTCGCCGTCATTGCGCTGTATTGGTCGTTTGAATCTGTGCATGTGTCGTGGAAATTCGGATCGGTGACGGATGGTTTGCGCATCTCGAAGGTCTGGTTCCTGATGGCGGTGCCAACAGGTTTTGCCCTGATGATCTGGCGATTGCTGCAATCGCTACGCCGCGACTTCATTTCCCTCAAGACTGGCAAGCCGGTCTATGAGGGCGACACTCTGTTTGATTGAGGAGCGACGCTATGCTTTGGAATACTGTCGCGCAGACTGTTGAGCTTGGCTGGGATTTTTATGTGCCGGTCATCCTGTTCGTGGCGCTTATCGCAATGGCCGTGCCTGTGTGGGCGGCGATTGGATCCTCTGCCATTTTGATGTTGCTCATGTCCGGCGACCTGCCGCTCAGCCTTGTGGGCGAGCGTTTGTTTACCGGCATTGACGCCTTTGCATTGACGGCGATCCCGCTGTTCATCCTGACCGGCGACGTGTTGGTTCGAACGGGGCTCAGTCGTAAATTCCTCGACGTGGCCGAGGCGCTGACATGTTTTACCAAAGGCGGGTTTGGGTCTGCGACAGTGCTGGTCTGCGGTATGTTCGCTGCGATCTCGGGCTCTGACGCGGCGGGTGCTGCTGCGGTGGGCCGTATGACGATCGCCCGTCTGGTCGAAGCTGGATACCCCCGCCCCTATGCCTGCGCGCTGGTGGCCGCTGGTGCCTGTACCGGCATCCTGATCCCACCTTCCATCGCCTACATCATCATCGGCCTTGTGCTGGGGGTTTCCGCCTCCACCTTGTTCCTCGCGGCCTTGATCCCCGGTCTGTGTATTTTGTTTGCGATCCTGATCACTAACCTCGTTGTGAACCGGATCTACGCTTATGAGGGCGGCGGTAATCTGACGTTTATGGAATGGCTCGGCAACCTTGGCCGTTCCCTGAAATCAGGCTGGTATGCGTTCATCGTGCCCGGCATCATTTTTTACGGGATTTTCTCGGGCCGTCTGACCCCAACAGAAGCTGGGGCAACAGCCGTCGTGGTCACAATCTTGATGGGTTTCCTCCTCAGAACGCTGAGCTTTGCTGATTTTCCCGCAATGTTGGTCAGCTCGGCCAAGGTCAATGGCGTGATCCTTCCGATCATCGCCTTTTCTGCCCCACTGGCCGAAGCCCTCGCGATCATGGGTGTGCCACAAGGCTTTGTGACCTCAGCCACTAGCCTTACCAATGAACCGTGGATCCTGATCCTGTTGATGATCGGCATCCTGATCGCGGCGGGTTGTGTGATGGAAACCACGCCCAACATCGTGATCCTTGCGCCGATCCTTCAACCTTTGGCCGAAAACATCGGCATGAATGAAATCCAGTTCTGCATCATGATGATCACTGCCCTTGGTGTGGGATTCATCACGCCACCGCTGGGCCTTAACCTCTTTGTTGTCTCGGGCATTACGGGCGAATCTATTCTGAAGATCGCCGCACGCGCCGTGCCCTTTGTATTGTGCATGTTTGTCGTGGTGTTATTCATTGCCTATGTGCCAGCCGTTTCAACGACTTTGCTTCCAGATATCTACAAGTAGGACCCCAAAAAATGACACGCGAATATCTCAAAAAGGCGACCCTGACATCGGCGTCCGGCGCATCCGACGTCCACGATACGGTTGTCTCAATTCTGGATGACATCAAAGCGGGTGGCGACGCCAAAGCGATGGAATATGCCGCAAAGTTCGACAATTACGCGGGCAATGTTCTGTTAACGCAAGCCGAAATCGAGGCCGCAAGCGCGTTGGTGCCGGACAAGTTGAAGGCCGATATCCAGTTCGCCCATGACAACGTCAAACGCTTTGCCGAATTGCAAAAAAGCACGGTTGCAGACGTCGAGATGGAGATCAAACCGGGCTATGTGGCTGGTCAAAAAGCGATCCCTGTCGATGCGGCAGGCTGCTATGTTCCCGGCGGCCGCTACAGCCACATTGCAAGCGCGATTATGACCGTCACCACAGCCAAAGTGGCGGGATGCAAACACATCACAGCGTGTTCGCCACCGCGTCCCGATGTTGGCGTGGCCCCTGCTATCATCTATGCGGCACATATCTGTGGTGCCGACAAGATTTTGGCGATGGGCGGCGTGCAAGGCGTTGCGGCCATGACCTATGGGTTGTTTGGGTTGCCAAAAGCCAACATCCTCGTCGGTCCCGGCAACCAGTTTGTGGCCGAAGCCAAGCGCATCTTGTTCGGCAGTGTCGGCATCGACATGATTGCTGGCCCCACCGACAGCCTGATTTTGGCGGACAAACACGCCGATGCGCATATTGTGGCAACCGATTTGGTCAGCCAGGCCGAACATGGCTACAATTCACCAGTCTGGCTGGTCACGGATGATCGTGCATTGGCCGAAGATGTCATGGCTCGTGTGCCCGATTTGATCGAAGACTTGCCGCAGCTGAATCGCGACAACGCCTTTGCAGCGTGGCGCGATTATGCCGAAGTCATCGTGTGCGTAGACCGCGTCGACATGGCGAATTGCAGCGATGAATACGCCCCAGAGCATTTGACGGTGATGGCCGAAGACCTTGATTGGTGGTTGGAAAACCTGACCTGCTATGGCTCCTTGTTTTTAGGTGAAGAAACCACCGTGTCCTACGGCGACAAAGCGTCGGGCACCAACCACGTTCTGCCGACCTCAGGTGCTGCGGGCTACACTGGCGGTTTGTCTGTGCACAAGTACATGAAGATCGTGACATGGCAGCGCGCCACGCAAGAAGCTTCCAAAGATGTGGCGATTGCGACGGCCCGTATTTCACGGCTTGAAGGGATGGAAGGACACGCGCGCGCCGCAGATGTGCGTCTGGCCAAATACTTCCCCGGCGAAAACTTTGACCTGACAGCCGAAGGGTGAAGACGTGACCGACACCGACACTCTTTTTGATCTGTCTGGCAAGGTTGCCTGTATCACAGGCGCCAGTTCGGGCCTTGGACGTCGTGCAGCGATCACGCTGGCTGCGGCGGGGGCTTCGGTTGTGGGTATTGCAAGACGTGCAGAGGCTTTGGACAGCCTTTGCGCTGAAATCGGTCCCAAGGCTGCGGGGGTCGTGGCCGATGTGGCAAACCGCGAAAGCCACGCGCAACTGGTTGGTGATGTTTCTGCCCCCTTTGGCGCACCGGACATTCTGATCCATGCGGCGGGTGTCAACACGCGGCAAGCGGCGGATGATGTGACACCAGAGGGCTGGGATCAAACAATTGCCCTGAACCTGTCTGCGCCGTTCTTTTTGTCGCAAGCCTTTGTACCTGCGATGCAAGCGAAAGGCTGGGGGCGCATCGTGAATTTTGCGTCATTGCAAAGCACACGGGCCTTCCCCGGTGGCATTTCCTACGGCGCGACCAAAGGCGGCATCAGCCAGTTGACCCGCGCCATGGCCGAGGCGTGGTCCCCCCAAGGGATCAACACAAATGCCATCGGACCGGGTTTTTTCCCGACAGAGCTGACGGCGGCGGTTTTTGACGATCCGGCACGTGCGGATCGAAATGCCGCGCAGACTTGTGTGGGTCGCAACGGCACGATGGAAGACATGGACGGTCCGATCCTGTTTTTGTGCTCGGATGCGTCGGCCTTTGTCACAGGGCAGGTTCTTATGGTTGACGGGGGGTTCACCGCAAAATGAAAGCGCTGGTTTATCAAGGTGTTGAAACGCTGGGTTTCACGGATGTGCCGGATGCTGTGCCGCAGACGGGCGAGCATCTGATCAAGGTTGAGGCGGTCGGCATCTGCGGGTCAGATATGCACGCCTATCTCGGCCACGATGCACGGCGTCCTGCGCCGCTAATTCTGGGACACGAGGCAGCTGGAACGATCAAAGGTGGCACACATGACGGCATGCGCGTTACTGTAAACCCGCTGGTGACCTGCGGTGTTTGCCCCGCTTGCAAGGCAGGGCGCGAAAACCTGTGCCCTGATCGGCAGATCATTTCGATGATGCCGCGCGAAGGCGCGTTTGCGCAATATGTGGCGATGCCAATGTCCAATCTGGTCGAAGTGCCGGATCATGTGCCGCTGGAAAAAGCAGCATTGGCGGAACCATTGGCCGTTAGTTGGCATGCGGCCCGATTGGCGCTTGAAGCGCTGCACCTGTCGATGGAACGTCGTGCGTTGGTCATCGGCGGGGGGGCCATTGGTTTGGCGGCTTCCCTTGCGCTTAAGGCGATGGGGCTGGACGATGTGACAATCGTTGAACCTGATCCCTCCAGATGTGCCTTTTTGCATGATCAAGCGGGGCAGACTGCGGTTGCGTCAACCGATCAGAGTTTTCCTATCGTGATCGACGCGGTTGGCTTCGGGGTCACGCGTGCCTCTGCGTCCAGCCTTGTGCAGCCGGGGGGCGTCATCGCGCATGTGGGCTTGGGGGATGACAATCCTGGGTTTGATGTGCGCCGCGCGACTTTGCAAGAAATCACCTTTATCGGCACCTATACCTACACCGCCGTTGACTTCCGCGACACGGCTGCGGCCCTTTTCGACGGGCGTCTTGGCCCGTTGGACTGGACCCAAACCCGCGCCTTGGCTGACGGGGCAAGCGCTTTTGCCGATCTGCGTGCAGGCAAGGTTGCGACGCCAAAAATCATTTTGGACCCTTGGTCTTAACAACGACGGCCCAACCGGAGATTTCCCCGTGTATCAAAAAATCCTTGTTCCCATGGCGCTTGACCACGGTGTGTCCAAAGGCACTTTGGAGATTGCCAAAGCCCTGACCGGCGGCTCTGGCGAGATTGTTGCCCTGCATGTTTACGAGGCGCCACAAGGATCGGTTCAGGCCTATGTCGATGACGAAGTCAAACAAGAAGGACTTGCGCGGGCAAAGGCCGAATTGCAGGCAAAAACCGAACACCTGAACGGCGTGAAGGCCGAGATGGTGGTGGGACATACCTATCGCTCCATCATTGATTATGCATCCGAACACAGTGTGGATTGCATCGTCATGGGATCACACAAACCGGGGTTCAGCGACTATTTGCTGGGCTCCACGGCCGCGCGTGTTGTGCGGCATGCGCCCTGCGCTGTGCATGTGTATCGCAGCACCTGACGCAGGCATCTTCGATTTTTTCTACCCAATCAGAAAGGCTTTTCTCTTATGAATATCGACAAGAAGATCGTGGACGATCTTGTCGCAAATGACGTCTCATTCGTGACTACCGTGCCATGCAAACAGCTGGCTGGTGTGATCGAAGAGGTCGAGGCGCGCGACGAGATTTTCCATATTCCTTCAAACAAAGAAGACGAAGGCATGGGGCTGTGTGCCGGTGCCTTTATGGGCGGCAAACGCCCTGCCATCATCATGCAGAACACCGCAATCGGTGTGACGATCAATACGTTGGCAACGCTTACACAATTCTACCGGATGCCGCTGCCGATGATCATTTCCTACCGTGGCGAGTTGCGCGAACCCGTGGCCTGTCAGGTTGAAATGGCCGTGCACACAAAGGCATTGTTGGCGCAGCTCAACATCCCGACTTATCACTTCCACTGGAAAGATGATGTCAAAGAATTCGACAACATCCTGAAATACACATTCATGTGCAACAAACCTGTGGCGATCCTGACCGACGCCAACTTCTGGGGAGGCTATGGCGACCAATGATCCGTTCTGAAATTCTCAAAGAAATCGCCCCGATTCTGAACCCTCACCTTGTCGTGTGCAACATCGGTCTGCCCAGCCAAGAGCTGCATATGATCGACGACAACGAACGCAACTTTTACATGCTTGGCACGATGGGCTTGTCGTCTTCCATCGGCTTTGGTCTGGCGCTGTCGCAAGACAAGCCGGTGATCTCGATCGACGGGGACGGTTCTGTTTTGACCAACCTCGGCACGTTGCCCACAATCGCCAACAATGCGACAGGCAACTACACGCTGTTGATCATCGACAACGGATCTTATGGATCAACCGGAGATCAGCCGACCTATGCGGGTATGAAAACCAACCTAACCGATGTGGCGCGAGCCTGTGGCTGTGAAAACGTGATCGAGGTGCAGGACAAAGACCTTGCGCCCGTTCTGCAAGAGGCCGTGGACAGCGACCAGATGACCATCATCGTGTGCAAATGTGACAGCGGAAACATCAAGCTGCCCGTCATCACACTGGACCCGGTTGTCATCCGCCACCGCTTTATGGAAGCCGTAAAAGCCTAATGTCTGTCAATGCCATCCATAGTGCCGAGGACGCACGGCTGATTGCAAAGCGTCGCCTGCCGTGGATGGTGTTTGACTACATTGATGGCTCTGCCGGACGTGAAACAGGGGCAGCGCGCAATCGTGCTGCCCTTGATGCCCTGACGTTGCGGCCCCGGATTTTGCGTGACGTTTCATCCCGAGACCTAAGTACGTCTTTGTTTGGAACGCAGGCCCAGCGCCCTTTTGGCATCGCGCCCATGGGCATGTGCAACTTAAGTGCGCCGGAGGCCGATCTGATGCTGGCCCGTCTGGCCGCGAAATACAAAGTGCCGCATGGTGTGTCGACCGTGGCGTCCACACCCCTTGAGCAAATCATCGACGTGGCCGAAGGGAACGCTTGGTTCCAGCTCTATTTCTCTGGTGACGGGGTTGGCACCTTCAAACTGGTCGAGCGGGCCAAGGCTGCGGGTTACACAACCCTCGTTTTGACCGTGGACGTGCCCGAGGTCGGTCGCCGCCCGCGCGAATTGCGGCACGGTTTCAAAATGCCGTTTGCGATTGGCCCGCGCCAGTTCATCGACTTTGCCCTGCATCCGCGATGGTCGTTGACGCAGCTGGCCGCTGGCAAACCCCAAATGGCCAACTTCGAGATGGACGGCTATGATTTTGACCGCACCGAAAGCCGGGCGCGGGCGACATGGGACACGCTGGCCAAATTGCGTGACATGTGGCCCGGAAAGTTAGTGGTCAAAGGGGTGTTGGACGTGGAGGACGCAGCAGGCCTAAAAGCCGCTGGCGTCGATGGCATCCAAGTGTCCAGCCACGGTGCGCGCCAGCTGGAAAGCGCGCCAGCCCCAATCGACATCCTGCCGCAGATACGCGCAAAGGTTGGCCCCGAATATCCGTTGTTCTTCGACAGTGGCATAAGGTCCGGCGAAGACGTTATGCGCGCCATGCACCAAGGCGCCGATTTTGTGTTTTTGGGCCGTATCTTACAGTTCGCCATCGCAGCTGGGGGGGAGGCGGGCCTGCACCGGCTTTGGGCGGTTCTGAGCGATGAAATGAGCATCGCAATGGCACAGACAGGACAATCGCAGCTTGTCGCCAATGCCGGGCTTGACCGTAGTTGAAGCTCTGTGTGCGGTTTAGGTCAACGTCGCAAATCAGCGGAAAAAATTGCATGCCGCCTTTGGGATGCTGTGATCAGAATTGGGCAGCCAAGTGATCTATAACTGCGCGAATTCGTGCAGTCAGATGGCGGCTTGGCGGATAGACAGCATACAGCCCCAAAACCTTTGCTTCTTCCGCTTCAAATAACAATTGAAGCCGTCCCGCGTCCAGAAAAGGTTGCGCGGTGTAAAGAGGCACCCGACCAATGCCGAGACCATCAGCCGCCATATTGGCAACTGCACGCGGTGAATTGGCGCGAAAGTTTCCCGATACGGCGACATTGTAGATTTTTTGGGGCCCTTGAAATTCCCATTGATCAATATGAGACGACGTTGTTTGCAAAAGGCAATTGTGCGTGGTCAATGCGGCGGGTTCGTTTGGGTGACCGTGCGTTTCCAGATACTCTGGCGCGGCACAGCACACGATGCGCATATCCATGAGCTTGCGTGCAACAAGGCTTGAATCCTTCAGTGCACCAAAACGCACTGCAAGGTCGTGACCTTCCTCGATCAGCGAAACATGGGCATCAGATAAATGAAGCTCGATAGACACCTTCGGATTTGCGGTTTGGAAGGGTTTTAACAAATGAACCAGCTGCGATGATCCATACCCCGTTGGTGCAGTGATGCGAATGCGACCTGCCAGCTCTGACTGACGTTGTTGAACCAACCCTTCCAGTTCGTCAAATTGCTCAAGCAATGGCAGACACCGATCATAATAGGACCGTCCGGTGTCTGTCAGGGTGACGCTTCTGGTGGTGCGGTTAAACAATTGGGCGTTCAGGCGCTCCTCTAACTGGCCGATGTATTTGCTGGCCAATTTGGTGCTGATCCCGACCTGACGTGCCCCTTCCGTAAAGGACGCATGGGCAGCAACAGCTGCAAAGGTCTTCATTCCGGCAATGGTGTCCACTATCTACGCCTCGTTCATAAATAATCTACAATTGGGTATATTATCGCCAACATCCGTTCAAGCTATCTCTTTCCGCATCGCCGGAGACATCCTCTGGCCCCACAAGAGGAACATCATATGTCCAACGCAATTCGTATTCACAGCTTTCCCTTGTCCGGTCACGCCCACCGCGTGATTTTGTTCGCAGGTCTTGCGGGCATCCACCACGAAATCATCAATGTGGACCTTGGCGCGGGTGCCCACAAATCAGATGCCTACCTTGCCAAAAACCCCGCCGGACAAGTGCCAATGATCGAAGATGGTGAAACAGTGATCAGCGACAGCAACGCCATTCTGGTCTATCTGGCGCGTAAATACGCCCCGTCCTACATTCCCAACGATCCGGTTGGCGAAGCGGAAGTGCAAAAGTTCCTGACTTTGGCTGCTGGAGAATTGGCTTTTGGACCTGCTGCTGCGCGGCTGATCAATGTCTTCAAGGCCCCGCTCGACAAGGATTTTACCCATGCAACGGCCGCGAAGGTTTTGGGAAAGCTGGATGCACATCTGAACGGGCGCGAATGGTTGGTGGGCGACGCGCCAACAATCGCGGATGTTGCGATCTACAGTTACACAGCGCACGCACCGGAGGGGGACGTTTCGCTTGACCCCTACGCGAATGTGCGCCGTCTGTTGGCCAACATCGAAGCGTTGGACGGATTTGTTCCGATGCCGACAACAGCCGTTGGCCTAAGCGCCGCATAGACGGTTTTGCGCATTGCGGGCCTGACTGTCTATCTCCGCGGTCAGGCGCGCCTCCCTTTATTTTCTTCGCCAACGAGGCATGCCATGAATGTTGCGACATCGAACCCGTCTTCCCCTTTTCATAAGGGTGAACGCGAAATGCAGGACCGCGCAGGTTTGCTGAGGTCCATGGAAGCAATTGGCAAGACCGCCATCCGCCCGTACATGCCGGACCAGCACCGTGCATTCTATGAACAGATCCCGTTTATTCTGGTGGGCAGTGTTGATGGTGATGGGTGGCCTTGGGCGTCGATGCTGACAGGTGGTTCGAACTTTATCACGTCGCCTACCGACACGCGTCTTGATCTTGATGCTCAACCACTGGATGACGATCCGCTGCGTGCAAATCTGGTGACTGGATCGCCTGTCGGGTTGCTTGGGATCGAATTGTCCACGCGTCGCCGCAACCGGATGAACGCGACCGTAAAGACAACCGCTGAAAAAGGCATGTCACTTGACGTTGTACAATCGTTTGGCAACTGCCCCCAGTACATCCAGACCCGAGATATTCAGTTTGTGCGGAAGGTGCATGCCGCAGTCGACAGGCCACCCACTGATACATTCGTAGACATGGATGCCGCGGCACAGGCTTTCATCGGGCAGGCCAATTCATTCTATGTGGCCAGTTCATCGGATGTGGCGGAAAATCCGATGGCAAATGGTGTCGACGTGTCACATCGTGGTGGTCAGTCCGGGTTTCTCAAGGTTGAGGGCAACACGATCCTTGTTCCCGACTTCTCGGGTAATAACTTCTTCAACACATTGGGCAATTTCCTTGTGAACCCCAAGGCGGGCCTGCTGTTTCCGGACTTCAGCACTGGTGATGTGTTGATGTTGACTGGCACAACAGAGGTTTTGGATGCGGATGCACCCGAGCTTGCGGGCTTCAAAGGGGCGGAACGCGGTTGGCGCTTCACCCTTGATCATGGCCTTCGGATTTATGACGCTCTGCCGTTTCGAGCGGATTTCACCGAATGGTCGCCCAACAGTCTGATGGCCGACAGCTGGGCCAAGGCAGACGCCCGCCAGACGGCTGATGCTGCGCGAAACACGTGGCGGCCCTTGCGTGTCGTCGCGATAAAAGACGAAAGCAGCGTCATCCGGTCTTTCACATTCGAGGCCGCAGACAAGCAACCGCTTCCTTTGTTCCAAGCGGGCCAGTTTTTGACCATCCGCGTGACCCCGCAAGATGCAGGCCCGCAGTTCAGAACATACACAGTGTCCTCGGCCCCCGGTGATGACGGCTACCGCATTTCCGTCAAACGCGAACCCGGTGGTGTGGTGTCCAATGACCTGCACAACAGGCTTCAGATCGGCGATGTGATCGAGGCGAAAGCACCAAAGGGTACCTTCTACATCGACGCCTTGGACAAACGCCCAGCGGTTCTGTTTGCTGGTGGTGTCGGGGTCACGCCGATGATGTCCATGACGCGGCATGTACTGAATGAAGGCGTGCGAAAACGCTACACCCGCCCGCTGACTGTGTTTCATGCGGCACAATCCACCGACCAACGCGCCTTTTTGGACGCGTTCCGCGCAGCCGAGATGCAAAGCGACGGAAAGATCAAATATGTGTCGATCGTCGGCACGCCTAAGGACGATGAGATCCAAGGCATTGATTTCGACGCCAGCGGCTACATCACGCCGGACTTGATAAAAAGCCGGCTATCATTTGATGACTACGACTTTTTCCTATGTGGTCCGCCGGCCTTTATGCAGGCCGTTTATGACGCGTTGCGCGATCTTGGTGCGTGGGACGCGCGTATCTTTGCAGAAGCATTTGGGCCCGCAACCCTGACACGTCGTGCCGACGCAGGAACGGCCACGTTTGCGCCGAACCCTGAAGCAGACGCAGCGGTGATCACCTTTGCCAAATCAGGTCAAAAGCGGGGGTGGGAAAAAGGCGGCGCGACCTTGCTGGAAACTGCAGAAACGCAGGGTATCACGCCACCGTTTTCCTGCAGAAACGGATCATGCGGCAGTTGCCTGACCAAAAAGCTATCGGGCCGCGTTGCATACCGTACCGCTGTGACCGCCACACACGCGGACGACGAAGTGCTGCTGTGCTGCGCGGTTCCTGCCGAAGGCACTGACACCCTCATTCTTGATCTTTGAACTTACATGGAAGGACTATTCAAATGTCACGCCCCCCTTTGCCGCCATTTACCCGTGAAACCGCAATTCAAAAGGTACGCCTTGCCGAAGACGGTTGGAACAGCCGCGATGCGTCCAAGGTTGCGACCGCCTATACGCTTGATACCAAATGGCGCAACCGCGCGGATTTTGTGACCAATCGCGATGAGGCCGAAGCATTTTTGTCAGGCAAATGGGTGCGAGAAAATGAATACCGCCTGATCAAAGAGCTGTGGGCCTTTACCGACAACCGGATCGCGGTGCGCTATGCCTATGAATGGCGCGATGACAGCGGCAATTGGTTCCGGTCATATGGAAACGAAAACTGGGAATTCGCCGAGGACGGCTTGATGCAGAACCGTCACGCCAGCATCAATGATTTGCCGATCCGCGAAGAAGACCGTCTGTTCCATTGGCCTTTGGGACGACGACCCGATGACCATCCGGGCCTGTCTGATTTGGGGCTTTGATCGCGCATTCGGGCGATAGACTGGACCGGCCTTCAGATTTTCTTTGGGTATAGGGTATGTGGTCTGGAAAGCAGAACAGGCCGTTCAAAACCGTTCGCCCAGCAACCGGTAACACCAAAAGGGTTCTTCGGATGCGATCTTTTGGTTCAGGGTGACGGGGGAAAACCCCGTCGCACGCTTTAGGGCGCGCCCCATGTGGGACTGATCTGCAAACCCTGCGTCAGCGGCAACTTCGGCCGGAGTGGACTGCGGATCTTGCGAAATCAGGCGATGGACGTCTTCCAGCTTGGCAAAGAAATCCAAAGTTTGTTTGCTTAGCCCTGTGCGTCGTTGAAGGCGTCGTTGCATGGATCGAAGGCTGCGTCCGGCCCCGGTTTGCGCAAGTTGGATCATCAGGTGATACATCCAGTCTTTGAGCATATCGGGAGCAGTCCGGTCAAACGGTTCACCGTTGCCTTTTGTGTCAACCCAGCTGTGCGCCATTTCCTGCCAGAACTTGGGCCATGCAGCTTCAAGGGGCGGGACAGCCAAAGGCGAAAGGGCGTGTTTAATGCGCGTCGATGGTACAGCGTCCAATGTGCCACCCAATTGCTGCCAAGCGTCGGGAAAGAAGGTGACTGTAGCGGCCAAAACCGGCCCCGCGCTCCAACTCATTTGCGGTTTGCTTTGTGGCGGCAAGAACAGTGTTCGTGGGGCAAGGGGCTGTTGTTTGAGTTGCTCAAGCGGAAGGATACCTTCGGCCAAATGCAACTGACCTTCAAAGAACATCGAAACCGAATACAGGGGGGACGCGGGAAAGTAGTTGACCCGATCTGCATCGGACAACTGCACATTGCGTGTGTCACGCACGATGCAGCCGGCGATACAGCTGGATAGCGATCCGGGTGGTAAAATAAGCTGGCAATTCGACGCCATTGAAACGCCTTTCCACAAATATGACGCCATCGTTCTATAGATTATGCCGCGGCTGTGCCAGATCATTTGCAACACACAAGAGGTCTACACATGCCGTACACATCCCCGCCAAAGAATTACCCTGTTGAAGTTGAACCGCGATTGCCGAACCCTGTTTTGCCAACTGCAAATTGGGCCGATGCGTTTGAAATCGAAACGCTGCGTGTTTTTTCTGACATGAGACAACTGGCGGAACAGACAATCGGATCAATGCCACGATGGGCGCGGTGGCTTTTAGCCATACGTAACATTCTGGTTGTGCCGTTTGGTTTGAAGTCTGACGGAATGGATGACGCGCAAGGCACTGCAGATTGTATCGATATTTTTCCGGTTCTGGACGAAACAAAAGACCGTATTGTGCTTGGCTTCGATGATCGCCATCTGGATTTTAGGATCGTTGTCGACCGCGAGGCAGCCGACCGGGCATCTTTACTGCGGGCCACAACTTTGGTGGACCGTCACAACGCAATGGGCCGGTTTTATATCGCCGTTGTTGCGCCTTTTCATCGTGTCATCGTCAAATCGGTTTTGAAAAATGCGCTTTAAAGTCATCACTGGAAACAGCTTTGGTTGGTCATTTGCGCGCTTTTTGAAGGAATTGCCGGATGACTACGTTGGAACCTTGTCCAAAGTGCAAGCGCGCCATGGCGATCTTGTGCATTGGCGCGCACTTGGCGGTGCGGTGAATTTTGCGTTTGTCAGCGACAGCGCGGCGAACAGGGATTTGTTTGTGCGCAACGCCGATGCACTTGGAAAATCCCCGTCCCAGATTCAGACGTTTTTATATGCCGCAGGCCCAAGTGTTGCGACAGCGCATGGGGACGCGTGGCGCACCAAAAGAAAAGAAGCAAACAGCTTGTTTTCACGCAGCGCGGTGGAAGCGTCTTGTGCAGGGCAAGTGGCCGTCACAGACAAATATGTATCTGGTTTAGGCGCGGGCCCGAGTGACGCAATGACGGTGGCGAGGCGGTTGGCAGCACTGACGTCAAGCCGCGGGATCTTGGGGCGCGAAGTCTCTTTGGACGAGGCCGACATCCAAATCGCCTTTAGCCAAGCCGCTGCTGACCGGTTCAACGCGGAATCAGCGCAATTGTTTGCGCGTCCCGATTGGATGCAAGCCCCGTGGCGCCGCGAATTGACCCGCAGGAAAAATGAGGTTTTCCCGATTGTTCAAAACGCCATTGATGATTTGCGGCGTTCGAACACGCCCAATGACGGATTGATGGATCATTATGTGAACGGGGATTTCATCACCTCAACGGACGAGGAAATGCTGACTATTCTTGTGGGCTTGCTGATGGGGGCGCAGGACAATATTGCGGCTGCCGCAGCTTGGGTTTTGGCTTTTCTGGCGCATTATCCGACCGTCCAAGACGACATTCGAACCGAAGTTGCCAATATCGGATCACAGGCCTCTGATCTTCACGACAGCCCATTGCTGAAAGCAACAATTGCTGAAGTTCTGCGCATGCGACCACCGGCGCCCGCCAACCAACCGCGGGTTTTGAACCGTGACGTAGACGTTGCGGGACACAAGCTTCCCAAAGGCACATATATCTTCAATTCATTTTATAATATGCATCACGATCCGCGTGTTTTCGAAAACGCGGAAGCCTTTGATCCTGCCAGGTTTTTGGATGGTTCGTTGATGCGCTCGCCGAATTTTGTACCTTTTGGACATGGGGCACGAAATTGCGTGGCTCAGGGTATGGCCATGCAGCAATTGATGGCGATTGTGGTCGGAATTCTGCGTGGCCATAAAGTGGTCGCTCAACAAGAAAGCTTACCGGAAATGGAACAAAAACCGTTTATCGTGCCCGCGCCTTTTGAAATAGGAATTCAGAGAATTTAGAGTGCGAAAACAGTGGGGTTCACCTGTATTCGGGGCAGGCACGATGCGCACCACAGGAACCTGTCCCAATCAAAGTTTGCATGCCGATCAAACCAGATAGCCCTTTTGTCGGTGTTGTCCCAAAAACACTGCTGGCTGTTCGTGTCAGATGCGCTGCGTCAGAAAAGCCTGCCTCAACGCCTGCATGCCCGATTTGGGTGCCGCCCATGGCCATGCGTGTGGCCGCGACAATTCCAGCCCAGATTTTGAACTTCCGAAATGTCTGACCGGTTGTGGCCTTAAAGTGTCGCAACGCTTGTGATCGCTCAAGGTTCAGCGCCTGCGCAAGGTCCATTTGTGACAGTCGCGTAAACGGGTCGTCATACAGACGGCTGACAATCTGCATGACACTTTGGTCACGCGGCCCCGAACTTGCATCCAACAGTGCCCGAAATTCTGACACGCTGTGATGGTCGTGCTGTTCGAAGGCTGCGGGCAGGGCGCACCAATCCGAAGACAATGGACAGAATGGTGCCTTGGATTGTGCCAGATCGACACCATCCAGATAGATGATATCCGCACCGCCCCTTCGGACAGCCACACGGTGGGCAAGACCAGGCGTTATGCACACAATTTCTGCTTCGATTTGCTGCGTGTCATTCGACACAATCACCGGATGCTGTTTTCCGACGATAACGCATGGCATCAGATTTTCATGCATCCCAAGGCCGCCTTCGTCAAAGGCAAACAGATGATTGTGAAAACTGTGGGTTGTGAAAGGCATAGGCGTGGTTTCAGAATTCGGGTGCGACACCTGTGTTTGGTGCAAGGTGCTTAACGTACAAGGATAGATACCGGATCACGACACTTTCTTGCACGTTTCTTCAAGTCATAAATGGGCCACATATGGGAAGACACTATCAGTTTACACTTAAACTGAATGGAAAACTTATGAAGCGTATCATACGCATCGCGCTGGGTGCGGTTGTTGCACTTGTAGGCTGTGGTGTCTTCTTTTGGGTGGTTCTACCGCAGCGGACGGCATCTGTGCTGATCCAGTTGAACAACATGTCTGCGGGGCTGGCCGACAAAACGCTGGCAACGGAAATAGGCGACATCCACTATCTGGAAGGCGGTCAGGGGCAAACGATTGTCTTGGTCCACGGTATCTATGCCCGCAAAGAGCATTGGGTCGATCTTGCCCGCCATCTGGTCGACGATTATCACGTCATTGCGCTTGATCTTCCGGGGTTCGGCGACAATGCGGCTTTGGCGGACGGTGAGTATCTGCTGGATCGACAAAGCGACAACCTGTCCCGGTTCTTTGATGGTCTGGGTTTGGTGGACGCGCATGTGGCCGCAAATTCGATGGGGGCCTATGCGTCGGTCCTGCTGGCACAAAACAGGCCGGATATTTTTTCCAGCCTTGCTTTTGTCGGCAGTCCCCTTGGGGTTCCAACCCCCATCCCTAGCGATATGGACAAGGCGTTGGCACAAGGCGAAATACCGTTGCTTGTGCAATCCGAAGACGATTTTCACCAGCGCAACGCATGGCTTTCCCCCCAAATGCCCTATTTGCCGGGGCCGATTTTAAACAGCTGGATGCAAAGCGAAGTGGCGCGTGGGGACCAAAATGCCCGCGTGTGGGACATCGTTCACAATCAATCCGATGTGCCAACCGTTCTGGATATTGCACCCGATTTGGCGATGGATACGTTGGTAATCTGGTGTAACCCGGACAGGATTTTTCACATCAGCGGGGCGCAGGTCTTGGATGCTGCATTGCAGGCCAGCACCTTGGTGACATTGGAAGGATGCGGGCATCTTCCTATGTTGGATCAAACGGAAAAAGTTGCCACGGCGTATCTGGATTTTCTACAATCCGTCACGCCACATGGTCTTTCCAAATAGGGCGGGTTGTCAGCCGAGCCGAGCGGCAACCCGCTGGCGTGTTTGATCATCGCAGAACGCTGCATTCAGGGCCGTTTCGGTGACGGCATCAAAATCGGCTTGGGTCCAGCCAAATGTCTTGGACAGCATTTCGTATTCGTAGCTCATTGTGGTGTGGAAGAACGGTGGATCGTCTGTTGAAACGGTCACTTTCACACCGGCGTCGCGCAGTTTCACGATCGGGTGCGCATCCCAGCCGGACACCGCATTCAGGACGACGTTTGATCCGGGGCATACCTCAAGCACAATGCCGGTTTCTGCGATATGCTGAACCAATGCGGGATCATCAATGGCACCGATGCCGTGCCCGATACGCGCGACTTTGAGGTGCTTGATGGTTTCAGCCACCATTGCAGCGCCGCCCCATTCGCCCGCGTGGCAGGTCAGTGGCATGCCTGCGTCCCGCGCGATGTCAAAGCTTCTTGTATAGTCGGCTGGCCGGCCAACCATCTCGCCGCCAGCCATGCCATAACCGGTTATGAAACTTCCGAAGGTGTCGGCGGCGCAGTGTGCGGCCGGAATACAGCTTTCGTGCCCGAAGTGGCGAATGCCTGTAACAATCCCGCGCAAAGTGATCCCGAACCGCATTTCCGCTTCCGTTGCGGCGTCTTCCATTGCCGCGACATAGTCCCGCCATGCCACAAGGTCGCCCCCGCCACAAAAGTCAGGGGATACAAACGTCTCCATGTAAACGACACCATGTTTGGCGGTTTCTTCCAGAACTGCAAACGTCAGCCGGCGAAAGTCTTCGGGTGTTTGCAACGTCGTGCAAGCTGCCTCGTAAACCTGAAGAAAGTGATCGAAATTTTCGAAAGCGTATCCACCGTCGGCTGCGAAGATTTTGGCGATGTCGATGTTTTTCTCTGACGCAAGTTGCTGAATGAAAGACGGAGGTGCGCAACCTTCAAGGTGGGTGTGCAATTCAATCTTTGGCAGGGTCTGGAACATGGTGGTGTATCTTTCGATGTGCGCACTGCAGGGCAGGAAAGGGGGATTGGACGTGCTCAAACGCGGGCAAAGCGGCAGGCCGGTATAGTCAGTACATCGTAGCAGATGTTCGCGTATTTTGTACAATTGGCGCCTATGCGTCTTCCTTGGATTGGAATGGTTGCGGGCATGTCGCCTAAGGTGATCTAGTCTGGATGCCTATTGGCCCTCAAAAAAGCCCACGATTTGCTGAGCGGCTGTCAACCTGTCAGCTGGTCGTTCAAGCGTCGCGCGGGCGGCATCGATGGTTTCTGTTGGCAAATCTTTTTCCATCTCCTCGACCAAGGCCGCGATGAAATCGTCTGTCATTTCAGGGTGATACTGTGTTGTCAGCACGTGATTGTCGATTGCAAATCCCGCAATCGGGCAACCCGGCGTCTTCGCGATAACCTTCGCCCCATGCGGCAGCGTCGTTACTTGTTCTTTGTGTGCGCCATAGATCAGGTGGGGGGCAGAGTTGTCCGTCAGGATGGTTTCCACCGTGCCAAGGACCCACCCGTCGGGATTGTAGTCGATCTTTGCCCCCAAAGCGGCAGCGATAGCCTGATGTCCAAAGCAAGCCCCGTACACGGGTTTGCGCTGGGCTATGATCGTGCGGATCACCACTGCCAACTGATCAATCCACGGATCGCCATCGCGCACTGACGCGGGGCTGCCTGTGATGACAAAGCCGTCAAAGCGGCTGATGTTGTCTGGAAAAACGCCATCTTTCACGCCGAACACCTCGAATGTCCACGTGGGACGCACTTCGTGCAGCAAAGTCTGGAACTTTTCACCATCGCGCGGATGTTTGTCCGCAAATGGGGTTTCGTCTGTGTTTGTCATCAGGATGGCAAGGTGCATGAGAAACTTCTTTACATATTTTGGACAATATATAAATATATTTATAAGTTGGTCAACTATATGAGCGTGCGTATGACAATTTGGACACCTAACGATGACGGCCACGCGGACCTGACGGATCACGACGCGTTTGTGCAGGGCGCACCCCACAATACATTTGCGCGATTGCGCCGGGATGATCCATTGCATTGGACGGAATGGGACGGGGGCAAAGGGTTTTGGTCCGTTACGCGCCATGCAGATATTTTACAGCTGAACCGTCAAAGCGACCTGCTGTCATCGGCGCGTGGCATCCGGATTGAAGACCAATCCGAAGAGGAATATCTGGCCCGTCGCACATTTCAGGAAACAGATCCGCCGGAACATATGTCCACGCGTGTGAAAGTCGCCAAAGCTTTTTCAAAACAGGTCATTTCAGGGTTCGAGGGTCAAATTCGCGACCTTTGTGTCGATATTCTGGATGAGGCGCTGCAAACCGGAACATTTGATGCCACCAAAAAGATCGCCCGCGAACTGCCCATGCGTATGCTGGGCCGCATCCTGGGCACGCCCGACGAAGACTTGCCGTGGCTTGTGGACAAGGGCGACGCGCTTATGGCGAATACCGACCCCGATTTTACCGACCACGTCATGGACAAGCTGGAAACCGATGAGTTTCGCCTGATGCCCTTCAATTCGCCAGCGGGCGCCGAACTGTACCAATACGCAGACACGCTTATGGCGCGCAAAGCTGCCGCGGGAGACACCAGCGGCATTCTGCACATGATCCGTCAGCCGGGACCTGACGGCAAATGTATCAATGAGCGTGAATTCAAGAACTTCTTTTGTCTGTTGGTGGCCGCGGGAAATGACACAACGCGGTATTCACTGGCCGCGGGCATTCATGCCTTGTGCCAACAGCCCGAGCTTTTGGGGCAGATCAAAGAAGGGTCTGTGCTGGATACGGCACCGGATGAGATCATCCGGTGGGCGTCGCCTGCCACATATTTCCGGCGCACAGCGACCCGTGATTTCGAGATGCACGGCAAAACGGTCAAAGCGGGCGACAAAGTTGTGTATTGGTTTATCTCGGGCAACCGCGATGACGCGGCCTTTGATGATCCGTTCCGTGTTAACCTTGCAAGAACCCCCAACAAGCATGTGGCGTTTGGGCAAGGCGGGCCGCACGTCTGTTTGGGCATGTGGCTTGCGCGACTTGAGGTGCGCATTTTGTTTCAAGAGCTCGCCAAACGCATCAAATCTATCGAACCGGCCGGAGATATCCAATTTCTGCGGTCCAATTTTGTGAGCGGGATCAAAACCCTGCCAGTGACTGTCCAACTTGAATAGGGAACCCCATATGACCGACCGTTTGCGCGCAGTGTTCTGCGACCACCTTAGCTTGCTGCGTGGCAAGTATTTACCTGCCTCCAAAATCGCGACCAGCAGCACCAATTTCTGCCGGTCTACGTTTGGCGTACATTTCGACAAAGACCTTTTGCCGTCACCCGGATCTATGATGATGGAAGGGTTGCCCGACATGGAACTGCGCTGGCAGGCGGACGACATCCGAGACAGCTGGCAAAGCGGTACAAAAATCGTCATTGGCGATCTGTATGGCACAGATGGCACACCCTTGGCGATGTGCGGGCGTGGCGCCTTGAAACGCGCGGTTGCGGCGTGGGCGGAAGATGGTTTGACGCCAATGGTCGGGATCGAACTGGAAGCTTTTGCCTTTCAAAAGGATGCAGACGGGGCACTGGTGCCGTATCAGGCGCCGGGGGCTGTGGTTTACGGCACAGGCCCTGGGACCGATCCTTTGGGCGTCAACGATGCCATCTGGGAGGCTGCTACGAAACTTGGCTTCCGGCTGGATATGATCACGGCGGAATATGATGCCCCGCAATTTGAATACACGCTGTCCTTTGACAACGCTTTGCAAGCGGTGGACGACATTGTGTTGTTTCGCCAACTGGCCCGCGAAGTCGCGCTGGGCTTTGGAATTGTCCTTAGTTTCCTGCCCAAGCCGATTGCAGAGGCTGGCGGGTCCGGCATGCACATCAATTTTTCTTTTGAAGACCAGAACGGCAACAACGCCTTGCCTCAAAACGGGAAAAGCGGACCTGATCACCTAAGCGATTTGGCGAAGGGGTGCATTTCGGGCCTTGTGCACCACCACAAAGGGCTTGCGGGTCTGCTGGCCCCGACGGCCTTGTCCTACAAGCGTCTGCAACCGGCAAGCCTGTCTGGATACTGGAAAAACTGGGGCGGGGACCACCGCAATGTGACAACTCGCGTGACGGAAGAAGGCGGGGCCAAGACACGCCTTGAACACCGAATGGCAGATGCCTCTGCCAATCCCTATTCAGCTGTGGCGGCTGTTTTGCAGGCCGCCCGTCTGGGGGTTACGGAAAGCTATCCGTTGCCGGCGCGGGAAACAGGCGACGGGTTTGAAACGACAGATGCCAGCGACGGTGTTGCAGCTGATTTGAACAACGCAATGGATGATCTGGAAGCAGACAGCGCCTTGGGTGGTGCTGTGGGGCAGGGTCTGGTGGATAACCATGTCTTTATGCGCCGTGCCGAGGTGGAAAAGACGGCATCCCTTGATGATGCGGCTTTGCGCGATTTCTACATTCATTACATCTAAAGGGGCAAACCTATGAACGTAACCTGGACCCTACCAGACGGCCATATCGCCACGGCGGATGTCGCGGAAGGCACCAATCTGATGGAAGCAGCTGTTGCAAATAATATCGCGGGCGTTGTAGGCGAATGCGGTGGCTGTTTGTCATGTGCGACATGTCACATCATCGTGGACCCGCAGTGGTTGGACAAAACGGGCGATATGAGCGATTTTGAGGATGCTATGCTTGACGTGACCGAAACAGAGCGGGTGGCCTCCAGCCGTTTGTCTTGCCAGATCGTGATGTCGCCAGCGCTTGACGGCATCAAATTGACAGTGCCCGACACGGAATGAAGCAGCCGCAAAAATCAGTGACGGAAACGATCCTGCATCATATCGACACCGGAGTGCTGAACCCCGGTGATTTGATTGATGAAGACGCGCTGATTGCGACTTTGGAAATCTCGCGCACACCGTTGCGCGAGGCCCTGATAAAGCTGGAAGCGCATGGGCTCATTCAGCGGCAACCGCGCAAGGGTGCCTATGTTTTCCGACCCACAATCGAAGAGTTTCTGAGTATTCTGGAAATTCACGCGGGTCTTGAAGGGCAAGCCGCAGGTCTGGCTGCGCGGCGGCTGTCTGCGGCAAGCGGCAAAGCCCTGGAGGCCTCTGTCGCCGCCTGTGATGCCCATTCGGCGACAAAAGGTGACGGTGATCCTGACGGGTACTACCAATTGAATCTGATGTTCCACGGCACCATCGCCGAAGCCGCTGGCAATACGTTTTTGACAGAGTTGGTCAAGTCGAATGCGCGAAAATTGATGGCGTATTACCGTGCGCGGTACAAATATAATGGTGTCATAGAAGCTTCCGCGCAAGAACACCGCCACATCGCGCAGCTGATCCTTGACCGTCAAAGCGCTGAGGCGGAAACAGCCATGCAAAGCCACGTCCACTTTGGCCAAATCACAGCGATGGATTTGTTGACGGCATTGGGGTGAACGCCCTCACGAGGCGCGGTTCCGGCCCATGCACATCGCTTTATCTGCTTTCGGATTTCGCGCAGACCCATTAGGCATTCTTGACTTGGCAACCTTGGGGAAAAGTATGGCGCAAAAGGCCACCATCTACAAAGTCGAACTGTCTGTCAGTGATATGGACCGCCATTATTATGAAACCCATAAACTGACTGTGGCCAAGCATCCGTCCGAGACGGATGAACGCATGATGGTGCGCGTCTTGGCATTTGCTCTGAACGCTCACGAACAGTTGGAAATGACCAAGGGGCTTTCTTCGGACGATGAACCTGACATCTGGCAAAAAAGCCTGAGCGGAGAGCTAGAGACGTGGATTACATTGGGTCTTCCCAGCGAAAAGATTGTGCGGCAGTCCTGCGGCAAAGCCAAACAGGTGATTATTTATGCCTACGGCGGCAACCCGGCCGAAATGTGGTGGTCCAAGATCCAAAACAGCACCACACGGTTCGAAAATCTTTCCGTGGTCAGTTTTACGCAAGATGAGACCACCGAATTGGCCAAATTGGCGGATCGCACGATGAAAGTGCAAGTGAATGTGCAAGACGGCGATGTGATGGTCAGTGTGGGTGAAAACATCGTCTACGTGACGCCCTTTGCATGGAAAGCCGCTAAGTCTTGAATTCGGACTTCGCTTTGCTTGAGCTTTGGAGGTTGCGGTGACAAGGTTTGGCAAAGGGAACCGCGTTGATCAAAATACTGCACACAGCTGATGTCCATCTCGACTCTCCGCTCAAGTCATTGGCTTTGCGAAACCCCGAGTTGCGCCAATTGGTCGAAGGGGCGACACGCACGGCCTTTTCACGGATCGTAGATGTTGCGGTGACGGAACGCGTGGCGGCCCTGCTGATTGCAGGCGATCTGTTCGACGGAAAGCAGCGTAGCGCGCGCACGGCTGCGTTTTTGGTCGGGCAACTGGACCGGTTGCGCACGGCGGGCATTGCCGTGTTCTACATCAAAGGCAACCATGACGCTGAAAACCCGATCACTGGCGGGTTGGACTTGCCGGACAATGTGCATGTTTTTGATGCACGGGGCGGCAAAGTTCCTTTGGGCGACGATATTTGGGTGCATGGGGTCAGCTTTGCCGATCGCCACGCCCCCGACAGTCTGTTGCCGAAGTTTCCGGAACCCGTGCCACAGGCTGTAAATATTGCGCTGATGCACACGTCTTTGGCGGGGGTTGCGGGCCATGACGTGTACGCGCCCTGTGCTCTTGGTGATTTGCTTGCGATGAACTTTGACTATTGGGCTTTGGGGCATGTCCACAAAAGACAGGTACATGCCGAAGCCCCTTGGGTTGTGATGCCGGGTATGCCGCAGGGGCGTGACATCGGAGAAGCCGGGCCAAAGTCTGCCAGTCTTTTGACCATTCAAGACGGCGCGATCCGTGTCGACGCGGTCCGCACCAGCGAAGTGGAATTTGCCCAAAGCGCGGTGGATGTCAGTGATTGCGAAACGGAAGACGCATTGCGCACCACCTTGCGGATGCATTTACAGACCATTGCGCAAAACTGCGAAAGCCCCGCTTGTGTGGTGCGATTGGCGCTAACGGGTACGACTGCCTTGCATTGGCAAATATTGCGTGACCAAGACGTTTGGCGCGCACAGATTGATGATATGGCCCGCGACACAGATGTGCTTTGGATCGACAAGGTGGTCTTTGACATTGCGGCCCCCGCGATCGCCCTGTCTGATGGTCATCAAAGCGCTGCAAACGCCACGGTTGAGCTGGGTGAAACCATGGACACAGTGCAGGCGGAACAAGGGTTTATACACGCAGCACGGGGCGAAATAGACGCAATTTTGGGTGATATGCCCGCTTCTGTGCGTGCGCGGTTGTTGCCGGACGAAGCTAGCGCGGATGCGTTGGTTACGACCTCCGCGTCCAATGGTGCGGCGCGTGTTTTGGCCCGCATGAAAGGGTCGGTGGGCTGATGCGGTTTCGCAAGCTGTCTTTGGACCGTTTCGGGCATTTCACCGATCAAAGTTTCGATTTTGGTGCGGTGACGGAAAACCCGGATTTTCACATCATCTATGGCCCCAACGAGGCAGGGAAAACCACAACGATGGAAGGCGCTTTGCGTTTGCTGTACGGGTTTCCCAATAATGAGGGCTATCAATTCAAGCACCTGCGCAAGAACCTGCAAGTGTCGGGAATGGTGGAAATTGACGGTCAAACCCGTCATTTCACACGTTTGCCAAAGAAAAGCGGCACCCTCGTGGACGAACACGGCAGCGTTTTGCCGGAAGCGGCGCTGTCATCCCACTTGGCGGGGCTGTCCAAAGACGATTACCAAAAATTGCTATGTCTGGACGATGCAACATTGGAAAGCGGTGGCGAGGAAATCACCAAGGCCAGCGGTGATATTGGACGGTTGTTGTTTTCCGCGGCCGCAGGGGTGTCTGACCTAAGCACCGTTTTGCAAGGCGTGCGTGAAGATGCGGATGCGATCTGGCGGAAAGGAAGATCCAAGACGCGCGTGGCTGAATTAAAACGCGCATTGACCGAGGTCGAGCGTGACATCCGCGATAAAGACGTCTCGGCAAATGCGTGGAAGGGGTTGAAACGCGATGTGGCCAGTGCGGTCGAAGACGAACGCACAGCACGGCACGCGCGGGACACTTTGCACAAAAGATCCGCGCAAGTGTCTGCGATGGGCCGTGCGTTTCCGATCTTGGCTGAAATCGATGCTTTGAAAAGCGAACTGCAGCCATTTGCAGCTTACCCCGAACGGCTTGATTTCAATCCTGAAACGCTGCTGGCGCATATGACAAATGACGCACAGGCACGCGCAGACCTAGACCGTCTGACAAAAGAAATCGCTGATATGTCGGCCCGTTTGGACGGGCTTGAGGTGGTCAAAAACCTAGAAGACCTGATCGCTGGATTGAACGCTTTGGAAGACTTGTCAGCACGCGATCGCACTGCGTCTCAGGACCTGACACGCCGCAGCCAAGAGGTGAAAACGCTGGATGCCGAACTTGAGAAAGTGGCGCGTGACCTTGGCGTTGTAGATGGTGACAAAGTGGACAGCCTGATCTTGTCACACAGCCAGATCACACAGTTGAATGATGCGCACGATGCCGTGGCGCAAGCTTGCAATGATGCGCGGGGGCAGGCCCGCGAACTGACGACTTTGCAGACGCGACGTGATCAAGCGCAGGCCGCTTTGGATCATGAGACCGCCCAAACGCCGCGCCCGACCGGGATTGCTGAGGTGCTAGGCCGCTACGATGTGGACCATTTGGCGCCGGCCTACGCGTCTGCACTGCAAGCTTTGTCAGCCGCGAAAAACACGGCGCAAACATCACTGGACGCATTGGCGATCGGGGCGCTGCATTTCAAACGTCTACCACTCTGTTCAATCAGCGAGATCAAAGCCCGTGAATGGGCCAGTGAAGCCGCTGAGATTTCGCAAACTCTGCGGAGTGAAGAGGCCGCCTACCAAAAGCATACAGACGATGTTGCCGCCTATGCGGTCCAGATCGAACAGATCATGAAAAAGGGTGGCGTTGTTGCAGATGGCGACGCGCAAGCCATGAAACAGCGGCGGGACCTTGCATGGGATGCACATGCTTCGGCGCTGGATGCGGATACGGCGCAGGCGTTTGTCGCGCAAATGAAGGCTTTTGACGCGGCCCAAGACCACCGGCTTCTTCAGGCCCAAGACTTGGGCCAATTGCGTCAGCTGATACACTCAAAAGCCGAGGCTCAGACCCGCGCCCAACAGGCGGAGGCACGGATGACCGTCGCGCGTGCCAAACAAAAGGATATAGAAGACCGGGTTACCACAGCTGTCGCGGATATCGGTTTGCCACAGATGTCAGCGGATGAATGGTCTGATTGGGTGGCACGGCACGCTGTTGCTGCGCAAGATGCGCGAAAACTGGTGCATCTGGAAGACACCCATAGCGCTGCTTTGGACCGTGCGGCGGCGTTTGTGCGTGATGTGTCCGAACACTTGAGTTTTGAGGACCCTACCTTTGAAAGCGCCGTGTCGGCGGCCCGCGCACTGGCAAAGTCAGAAATGCAAACGCAGTCGGCGCTGTCCAAGGCGCAGGAAGGTTTGGCGGTCGTAATGCAGGATTTGGCAGATCGAGAAACCCTGTATGAAACAGCCCTGATGGTTCAGGAAAAGGCGATGACGGCGTGGGATACGGCATTGGTGGCACATTTTGGGCAGCCGAGCATTGGTCCTGCTTTGATGGCGTCCCTTGATCCGTTGCGTGCGCTGCGCCAGATCGCTGACAAGCGCGATGATGTGGCTGCGCGTGTTACGCGCATGAAAGCGGATCAAACGCAATTTTCGATTGCCGTGAAAGACCTTGCCGAAAAATATGAAGTGGCCGATGCCGACACAGCTGCGGCACGGTTCACAGCGTTGCGGGCTTTTGTGGTGTCATCGCAGACGACACAAGCGCAGGCTGAAACCCTGAAGGGCAGGATTGAAGGCGCCGAACAGGACCATAGGGCCGCGCAGCGGTGTCTGGAAGACATTGCGCACCACATATCGGTTCTAAGCGAGACCTTTCCCGAAGATGCCCCGACACACACCCTGTCCGACCTGCGCCAAACGGCATTAACGGCGCAAAGCGTGATCGAGAAACGCGGCACCCGCGCCAAGCTGGAACGCGATTTGATGGCCGAACTGGAATGTGCGGATATGGATGCGGTGCGCCGGTTGTTATCAGACAGCAGCCCCGCAACCACCCAGGCCGAGGCCGCCACACTTGAAGCCGACCTTGTCACGGCAGAGGCCAGTGTCACCAAAGCGACTGAAATACGGGTTGGGGCGGAACACGGTTTGGCCCAAGTGACAGGAAACGCGGATATTGCGGTTTTGAACGAACGCAAAGCCACGCTTGAACTGGAACTGGAAGACGCAGCGGTCACATTTCTGGAGTTGTCGTTGGGGCATCGACTGGCCGATGAAGCGATCCGCCGCTACCGTGACACCCACCGCAGCGGCATGATGGCAGCCACAGAAAAGTGTTTTGCCATGCTGACACAGGGCGCTTACACGCGATTGATCGCACAACCGGAAAAAGACAGGGAAATCCTGTTGGCTGTGGACGCAAATGGTGTGACGAAACAAGCTGCTGAAATGTCGAAAGGCACGCGGTTTCAATTGTATCTTGCCTTGCGGGCGGCCGCACATGAACAGCTGGTTAAAGAAGGCAATTGCCTGCCGTTTTTCTGCGACGACATCTTCGAGACCTTCGACGAGGGCCGCACAAGTGCTGCCTGTCTGGTCATGGAAGACATCGGGCGACGGGGGCAGGCGATTTACCTGACGCATCACCAGCATGTGGTGGATATCGCCCTGAAGGTCTGCAAAGTGCCCCCCACCATTCATAGAATTTGAGGGCCCAATGGGGCGCTTGATTTACACGCACCTGCACCTTGGTCTCATAGACATTGACACCACGTTTCAGAATAGTGACGATATTAATGCTACTTTTTCGGGAGGATCTATGATGGCATGGTCAAAACCAATCATTCGTGAAATCGAATGCGGTATGGAAATCAACATGTACGGCCCAGATGGCGATCGTGAAGACGATGGCGGCGTACTGTTCTAAGTAAAACGGCGTGCGGGGTTCGCAATGACATTCCGCGCGCATATTCTTGGCGCCGCAGCGGGCGGCGGCTTGCCTCAGTGGAATTGCGGGTGTGAAAACTGCAATCTAGCGCGGGCTGGCGAAATTCCTGCGCAGTCCCAATCATCGGTGGCCTTCAGTGCCAACGGTGTCGATTGGGCTATATTGAACGCATCCCCCGACATGCGAGATCAAATGGCCCGTGCGCGGGTGCTACACCCGACCGACTTGCGGGTCTCCCCATTGAAATCCGTGCTTTTGACCAATGGTGATATTGATCACGTTGCGGGTCTTTTGACACTGCGCGAACAGCAGGCGTTTACTTTGTTCGCCACGTCCGAAATTCACCGCGTTCTGTCTGACAATCCCATTTTTGATGCGTTGAACCCCAACTTTGTCACCCGTGTGGACATTGCCCTGAACCAGCCGTTTGAACTGGCACCGGGTCTGACGGCCTGCCTGTTTGCAGTGCCGGGCAAAGTGCCGCTGTATCTGGAAGGGGAAAGCGTCCAAACTGATCTGGAAGGCGAACAAACTGTGGGGGTTCATCTTCAGGCACAGGGCAAGGATGTGTTTTACATTCCGGGGTGCTCAACCATGCGGCCCGATCTGAGCGCTCGAATTGAGGGCGCCGATATGGTGATGTTCGACGGCACGCTGTGGCAAGACGATGAAATGGTCGTGGCCGGACTTAGCCAGAAGACGGGGCAACGCATGGGCCATATGTCAATGTCGGGTCGCAATGGATCAATCGCGGCGTTCAAGAATTTGAACATCGCCCAAAAGGTTTTTGTGCACATGAACAACACAAACCCTGTACTGCGGCCCGGATCGGATCAGCGGACCCAAGCAGAGCAAGCCGGCTGGACAGTTGCATATGATGGATTGGAGCTGGATGTATGACCGCAACACCCGCTGACTTCGAAGCCCGGCTGCGCCAAATCGGTGCGGATCAATATCACGACAAACACCCGTTTCACCATCTTTTGCACAGCGGCGGATGCACCCCGGACCAGGTGCGGGCGTGGGTCATTAACCGGTTTTACTATCAGGCCAGCATCCCTGTAAAAGACGCGGCCTTCATGAGCCGTGTGGAAGATCCTGCGCTGCGCCGCGCATGGCGGTCGCGCATCGAAGATCATGATGGCACAGCCGACAATGAAGGCGGCATAATGCGCTGGCTGCGGCTGGCGGACGCCGTGGGGTTGGACCGCGATTATGTGGCCAGCAAGGAAGGGGTGCTGCCTGCAACAAAATTTGCCGTGGACGCTTACGTGCGCTTTGTGCGCGACAAAACACTGTTGGAAGCTGTTGCTGCGTCTTTGACTGAACTTTTTGCACCCAAAATCCACGCGGCCCGTATCGAAGGCCTGCTGGCCAACTATGCGTTTGCCGACGACAGCAGCCTGTCCTATTTTCGCAATCGTCTCACCGAAGCGCCCAAGGATGTGGCATTTGGCCTGGCTTGGGTTTTGGATCACGCGGATACGGATGAAAAGCAGGATGCGGCCGCTGCGGCTTTAGTCTTCAAAACCAATGTGTTGTGGGCGCAGCTGGATGCGATTCATGCAGCTTATGTTACCCCTGCGCGTATCCCGCCGGGGGGATGGCAGCCGGGAACGCATTTGAGGCCGGGTGTCAAATGACAGGGATTACATCCACAACTGTGCCTGCAATTCCACGCGGTGTGCGCCTGCACGAAGACACTGTGCGCGGGCTTTGGGTGCTTTTGGCCCCCGAACGCACCATCAACCTTGACCCCATCGGTCTGGCAATTTTGCAGCAACTGGATGGCGTCCGGAACTTTGGCGATGTGGTGCAACGCTTGGCCAATATCTACGATGCCCCTGCCGAACAGATCGAAGGGGATGTGGCCGAATTTATCACAGGCTTGGCAGATCGCCGCATACTGGACCTAAACCAATGACGCACCCCAGCGCAATTCCCGCCCCCATCGCCATGCTGGCCGAACTGACATATCGCTGTCCGTTGTCGTGCCCCTATTGTTCGAACCCCGTGGAAATGGCCAAAAAGGAAAGTGAGCTGGACACCGCCACTTGGGTGGATGTTTTTGCCCAAGCTGCACGGTTGGGTGTGTTGCAATTGCATTTGTCGGGGGGGGAACCTACATCGCGGCGTGATCTGGTCGATTTGGTGGCGGGCGCACGGGACGAAGGCCTTTACACCAATCTGATCACCTCGGCCATCGGTTTGACGCAGCGCCGTTTAACCCAGTTGGAAGCCGCGGGGCTGGACCATGTACAGCTGTCTTTGCAAGGCACAGATGCGGAAATGGCGGATCATATTGGCGGCTACAAAGGCGGCTTTGATCGCAAAATGCAAGCTGCGGCATGGGTCGTTGAGGCTGGCTTTCCCCTGACCCTGAACGCTGTTGTACATCGTCAGAACCTGCACCAGTTGCCGCAAGCCATCGAGATGGCGGTGGCCATGAAAGCGCGGCGCATGGAAGTGGCGATTGTGCAGTTTCACGGCTGGGCGATGCTGAACCGCGACGCGATGATGCCGACACGCGAACAAGCCGCCGAGGCCAGCCGCATCGTGGCCGAGGCCCGCGAACGACTGAAGGGTGTGCTGGTGATCGACTATGTTCCGGCAGATTATCACAGCGATTATCCAAAACGCTGCATGGGCGGATGGGGGACAACGGGGCTGAATGTGACGCCCGACGGGCTGGTTCTACCGTGCCATGCGGCCCAAACGATCCCGTCTTTGCGCTTTGACAACGTGCGCGACAAGACACTGTCCGACATTTGGTACACGGGCGCTGCGTTCAATGCTTATCGCGGCGAAGACTGGATGCAGGACCCTTGCAAAAGCTGCGACAGGCGCAAGCTGGATTTTGGCGGGTGCCGGTGTCAGGCCATGGCCATTGCGGGCGATGCCTCTGCCACAGATCCGGTTTGCGTCAAATCCCCGCTGCACGGTAAAATGCAAGCGATGGCGCAAGCGTTTTCCGAAGATGATGCGGCCCCGTTGGTGTACAGAAAAAGTCCCTAGATCACCGAAACGTCGACGCCGTTCTGGCGAAACAGTTGCACAAGCAAACCGCGCAACCGGTTTTTGTCGATGGGCTTTGCAATCAGTGGCAAATCCAAAGTCTTGCAGGTTTCGCGCAAGGCTTTTGTGCGTTCGGCTGAAATGATCGCGGCCGGTACGGGACCATAGCGGCGCGTTGCTTCGGTATAAAAATCAGTGCCGTTCAGGCCCGTACCCAGTTGGAAATCAACCAGAAATGCATCCGGAACCAATTGGATTTCAGTCAAGATACCAAAGGCTTCTTCTGCGCTGTGGGCATGAATGACCGTGGGGCCAAAGCTTTCGATCATTGCACTGATGGCTGTTGCCAATTGCGGGTTGTCTTCGACCAGCATCACCAACCGGTCTGACAGGGATTGCGGGACGATGCCCTCTTCCTTTTGCTGGTCGGTTTCATAGAAAATGTCATGGCGCACGGGCACATTCAGCGAAAAGCAGCTGCCGACGCCGGGCTCTGACCAAAGGCTAAGGGTATGGTCGAGGCCCTTACAGGCGCGTTCGACAATGGACAGCCCCAGGCCTAACCCTGTGTCCGCGTTGTTGGGAGACAAGCGTTCAAATTCGCGAAAGATCACTTGCTGGTCGGCATGTGCGATGCCGCGTCCCGTGTCCCAGACCTCGATACGCGCCAATTGACCGACGCGGCGCACCCCCACCAACACGCGGCCTTTGTCGGTATAGCGTATGGCGTTGGTCAGCAGGTTCTGGACGATGCGGCGCAGATACCCCGGATCGCTTTCCACGGTCAGGTCACAATCCACCACCTTCAACTCGATGCCCTTTTGCTGCGCGATGGGCATCAATTCGTTGCGCAAGGGGACAAAAACGTCTGACAAGCGCAGCGGTTGCACTTCGAAAACGGCTTTACCTGCATCCAGTTTGGAAATGTCCAAAAGGGCTGCGATGAATTGTTCAACGCTGCTGAGGGCCATTTCGGCTTTGTCCAAGATTGCACGGGCGTCCACGGGATTGTTTTGCTCAGATAGCGACGAGACGAACAGCTTTGCGGCGGATAGGGGTTGCAGCAAATCATGGCTGGCTGCGGCGACAAAACGCGATTTTGACGCGTTTGCGCGTTCGGCTTCAGCCAGGGCAAGTCCCAATTCCTGCGTGCGGTCTTCGACACGTTGTTCAAGGATTTCGTTCAATTCATATAAGGTGCGTGCAGCGGCGCGTTCTGCAGTGACATCTGTAAAGCTGATCACAAATCCCTTGTCGGGCATTTCTTGTGCAAAAACACTGTATGTTTGTGCCGACCCGCGGTGAACTTCAAAGATGATGGGATCGCGGCGGCTGGTGCGATTGGCCCACTGGCGCAGATGTTCTGCGTCCAAAGACGCGTCAAAAACCAATTCGTCTTTAAGCCAATCCAGCAAGATCCCAAAGCTCATCCTGAGGGCGGCTGTGTTGGGTGAGGATGCGAGCAAGCTGTCCATGCGCGAATTCCACCCCATCAACATCTGGTCGTTGTTGAAGATACACACACCTTGATTGAGGTGATCGAGGGTGGCTTGCAGAATTTCGGCCTGTTTGTCGCGTTCCTGACGTTCGCGGCGAATGATGGATGTCACGTCGGTTTGCAAAATGACGGTGCCGCCCTGCGATGTGCGATGTTCGCTGACTTGCAACCAGCGATCCCATTTCAGGCGCACGTTGAACACCACATGATCGTCGCGGTGTCGTGCCATGCGTTTGGCAACCCAATCGGCAGGGGTTTGATCGTCTGGCAGCGCCAAAACGCGGCTTTCAGAGATCAGCTTAACGTAATTTTCAAAGGACAAACCGCCCACCAAAAGCCCTGCGATGTCGGTCAAGTCACGACAAAACCGGCTGTTGGACAAAACCAACCCTTCGTCTTGTTCAAACAGGGCGAAGCCTTCGTTGATGGTTTCAATGGCTTCGGTCAGGTTTGAGCGGGCTTTTTCGGTTTCGCTGTTGGCGACTTCCAGACGGGTGTTGGAATCCTGCAATAAATCCAGTGCGCGTTCCAGATCCTGCGTGCGTTCGCGTACTTCGGTTTCCAGCAATGCGGCCCGTTCAAACTGCTGATAGGCAAACCCGGATTGTTCGTTTTTCTGCTCGACCCTGCGCATCAGGGATTGTGTGATTTGAAGCAGTTTCTCGTTTTGCCGTTCCAGACTGTCGGCGGGGTTGATCAGTGACATTGACAAAACCCGCTATTCTTCGCTGGGGTAGATGGCCACACCGGTCATGGTGTGATTGACATGTAACGGGCCGATCTGCTCACCATAGGTCGAGAACCCCGTCACATTATGCGCAGACAAAACCGAGGACACATCGCGGGCCGTTTGGGTTTGTTCGGCTTCGATGCGCCGTAAAACGCAGTCACAGCCGACGATATGGGCAGGGGGGCCGTCTTGCGACAATTCGGTCATTTTGTTTTGCAAATGTTCGACCATGTTCTGCGGAGACGCCATCGTCAGCACCATGCCTTCGTCGATGGCCGAGAAGAACACCAGTTCGCCGGCGTCGTTGACATGTTGAATGGCGCGGACGTGATGGGCACCACCAATGCGCACCACCACGGGGTGTGAGGCAAACGTGAAGCGGTCCAATTGTTCGGGGTCTTTCCCCACGATCCTTGCATATTCGCGCCCGGCGGGTTCTGCGTTGATCGTTTTGACAATGCGCCGGTCTGGGTCTGCTTGGGTCACAACCATTTGCTGTTCGGATGGTACAAGGTGATCCAGACTGAACACGCGCGTGCGAAAACGGCTGCGCACCAGCGTCAAAACGGCGGCTGTGGCCATGACTTTGCCGTTCAACGCCACCAATGTGTGCCCAAAGTCGGTGCCATCTCCGGCAGAGCCACCAAAGATCGGCATATCGCGCAAAGCAGGTGAAATCGTGGCCGTCAACGTGTCTTCGGCCAAAGACAATCCGTCCACCACCAAAAAGGCAAAGCTGTGTTTCATCTTGGGGTTTTGGTCCTGAAGCTGAATGCGTTCCAACGCGATCCGGTCAATCAGGGGCAGGGGGTTTAGATCGTCCACATGTTCAATTGCCAAAGATGTGCTGGCAAAGCCGGAAGCGGGAAAACCGATGGCGATGATTTGACCGTCATCATAGCCCGCCGCACCGATTTCGCCCGCTGTGGTGCAGGCCACGACGTCGGTGCCTGCAAACAGCCTTTGGGCTTGATCCACCACGCTTTGAAAATCTGCGCGCGGCGAGATGAACAGGGACAGAAAGCTTAAAGGCTCTGCGCCAAAGTCTTTGCGGATTTGGGCGACGGGCGATGTGTCCCCCCATGACACTTGGGTGGTCAACAGGACTGGTGACGCAACAGCGCCATCTCCTGTGACGGGGCTATCCGCGTCAACAGTTGTGTGCATTTTTGAAGTTCTCCCTAAGGGAGAGGATATTGCGGTTACTCTGGATTTGGCAAGGCACTTGCAAAGCGTGCATCCTGCGCCACCAAAACAGCCTGCGTGCGGCTTTGCACACCCAGTTTGCGCATGATGGCTGTGACATGCGCCTTCACGGTGGTTTCAGCGATGGTCAGGTCATAGGCAATCTGTTTGTTCAGTTTGCCTTCGCAGATCAGCTCCAGAATGCGCGCTTGCTGATTGGTCAGCGACGACAGGCGTGTCACCGTTTCGTCGCGTTCGGATGGACCAGAGCTTTCGACGTATCCCGCTGGCTTGTAGATTTCGCCACGCTCGATTTGTTCTATGGCGTCCTTGAACACCGCACGCGGGCTGTGCTTTGGAACGAATCCCGCAGCCCCTGCAACGATGGCGCCACTGATGATAGAATTGTCAGTCATCGATGATACGATGATAACAGGCGTCTTTTCCGCATGGCGCTTGAGGCGGATCAACCCATCCAAACCGTTCACATCAGGCAGGTTCAGGTCCAAAATAACCAAGGCTGGCGGTGCGACGTCTTCCAAAGTGGCCAAAGCGTTTTCAAGGCAATCGGCGGTTTTGATCTGGGTAAAGCCAGTCACCGATTTCAACGTCAGTTCCAGCGCGTCGCAAAACAGCGGGTGGTCGTCGATCACAAGCGCCCATCCTTGCGGCGTCGCGGTCGCGGTATTGTCAGCAGAGGCTGTGTTAAATGAGATCATGTGAAAACGATACCCTGTCAGGCCCGCTCAGGTCACTTGCCAAAAGGTCTTAGACATAAAAAAACGCACCCCGGTTGTCCGGGATGCGTGTGGTGTTTGATGCGGCTGGCTTAGTTGGATGCAAGCTGCTTGGGCAGGCGGAATGTCCAAAGCAAACCACCCTGGTTCAGGTAGTTGACCTTTTTGGCCACTTCGCCGCCCCAAAGCGGCACAGCACCACCCCAACCGGAAATCACAGTCAGATACTGTTCCCCGTCCTGTTCCCATGTGACGGGTTGGCCAATCACGCCGGACCCTGTCTGGAAGGACCAAAGCTGTTCGCCGGTTTCATCGTCAAAGGCGATGAATTCGCCCTCGGGTGTGCCTGTGAATACAAGTCCACCCGCCGTGGTCATCACGCCGCCCCAAAGTGGTGCGTTGTTTTTGAATTCCCACTTCAACTCGCCCGTGTCAGGGTCGATGGCTTTCAAGCTGCCGATGTGGTCATCGTAGTTCGGCTTGATGGTGAAGCCCGACCCAAGGTAGGCGGCGCCTTTTTTGTAGGAGATCGGCTCGTTCCAGATGTCCATGCCCCATTCGTTGGAAGGCACGTAGAACAGGCCCGTTTTAGGGCTGTGCGCCATCGGCATCCAGTTTTTGCCACCCAGGAAAGAGGGCGAGGAAAAGACAACTTCGCCTTTCTTGCCATCGGCAGAGTCCGCAGGATTGCCGGGGCGGTTGCCTTCGTTAAAGATCGGACGACCCGTGTCATCGATCCCTTCGGCCCATGTGATATCCTTCACGAAAGGCACAGCTGACACGAATTTCCCGTCTTCACGGTTCAAAACGTAAAAGAACCCGTTGCGGTCGGCTGTGGCAAAACGCTTGTTGCCGGAACGGTCGGTGTAGGCGACCACTTCGTTCACACCATCATAGTCCCAGCCTTCGCGCGGCGTGGTTTGGTAGTGCCATTTGATTTCACCCGTTGCCGGATCAATGCCGATACGGCTGGCGGCATACAGGTTGTCACCGGTGTTTCCATCCGTCGGAGACCCTGCATCACGCAAGTGGCTGTTCCATGGGGCAGGGTTGCCTGTGCCAAAGACCAGCGTGTCTGTGTCGGCATCATAAGAACCGCCCAACCATGTGGCACCACCACCGGTTTTCCACATATCGCCGGGCCATGTGGCGTTCAATGTGCCTGTCATGGTGCTTTCTTCGCCGTTCAGCGTGCCCATGTGGCCTTCGATCACTGGGCGTGTCCAAACGATATCGCCTGTTTCGGCGCTGCGGGCTTGCACTTCGCCAACAATGCCAAATTCACCGCCTGAGTTGCCTGTGATGATAAGGCCGTCCACGATCAAAGGGGCCGCCGTATAGCTGTAGCCCGCCTTGTAGTCGGCGATCTTTTTGTTCCAAACCACATCGCCCGTTTTTTGGTTCAAGGCCACGATACGTGCGTCCAGTGTGCCAAAGTAGATGTTGTCGCCGAAGATGGCGGCGCCACGGTTCACCACGTCACAGCATGGCAAAATGCCTTCAGGCAGGCGGGCATCGTATTGCCAAAGCTCTTTGCCTGTCATGACGTCGATGGCGTACATGCGGCTGTACGACCCTGTGATATACATCACACCATCATGGACGATGGGTTGTGTTTCCTGACCGCGTTGCTTTTCGCCGCCAAGGCTGAAGGCCCAAGCCGGTTGCAGGTTTTTGACGTTGTCCTTGTTCAGGATGTCCAATGGGGAATGGCGTTGCAGGTGCCGCCCCATGCCATTTGTCAGAACGCTGTCTGTGGTGGCCGTGTCGTTGGCAAGCATCTCTTCTGTGACGCCAGCGGCATGTGCGCTTGTAAAGCCTGCGACCGTCATTATCCCGACCGTCGCTGCAATGATAAACCGGTTCATTGTGTCTAGTTCCTCCCTATGCCCTTGTGACGGGCGTATCTCAAAAAGGCCGCGCATGAACGGATCTGGCGCATTTAGCCTTGCGAACAGTATTCGCCCAAAGCGTGTCTGCGGGTATTGAACAATGGTCGTAAGGTCCTAGAGGCCTGTAGATATAGCAGTGCCACCTTAGTCGCACTGCGCCGTCGTCGATTGTGCGGTAGCATCTGCGATCGGGGGTGCGTCATGAAATCCAGCATTTTTCTTGGTCTTTGCTGTTTGGCGCCTATGGCGCAGGCCGAAACAAAATCTGTCTACCTAGAGGACATCTCAGGTGCGCGTATTCAGATTGCGTCTATCGATGTTGCTGCGACCGGCGACTACAAGATCACAATGTCAGATGCCCCGTTTACGGACCATTTCTTGTCGATGCGTCCGTTCAGATGTTTGCAGGGGCCCGCCAAACACTGGTGCTTTGTGCCATATCCGTATGAGATAGAACGCAATATTTCAGACGGTCTGACGGATCTGGAATATGATTTCCTTTTTGTCTGGAAGGGTGCGACCGACTACGGGATCAACATGTGGAACGGGGTCTACTACAAGATGCAACAGGTCGAAGGGCACGTCTCAGGCACGTTGCACGAAATGGACATGGATATTTTGTCTGCCCCGCCAGCGACGGGCGATTTGCGCCCGGTGGCAGAAAAACACCTGCACGAAAGCGATCCTGAAAGCCATTGGCTGCCACGCTTGGTGATCGAATGACCGGCTGGCGCCACTGTGTCGGGGGTTATGTGCCATGGTCTTAAGATCGGTTTTGATGGCTTTGGCTGTTGTTTTTGTTTCAACGACCGTTTGGGCCGGTGAAAAGACGCTAAAGATTGCGGTGCTGAAATTTGGAACTGTGAATTGGGAACTGGATACCATCATCCAAAATGGTTTTGACACACGCCATGGGCTTCGTTTGCAAGTGCAGGGCATGGCCGGTGGTGCAGCGGCCAAAGTGGCCTTTCAGGGCGGCCAAGCTGATGTGATCGTGTCGGATTGGCTTTGGGTTGCGCGGCAACGCGCTGCGGGCAAGGATTATGTCTTTTTCCCTTATTCCAAAGCGGTTGGAGGCTTGCTTGTCGGGGCAGATGACACGGCGCAGACGCTGGCGGATCTGGACGGCGCAAAGATCGGCATCGCAGGTGGTCCATTGGACAAAAGCTGGCTGATCTTTCAGGCATATGCGGCGAAAGTTGCAGGCATGGATTTGAAATCTGCAACGCAGCAAGTCTACGGCGCACCGCCTTTGATCTTCAAAACGGCGCTTGATGGGGACGTGGATGCGGTCATCAACTATTGGCACTTCAGTGCAAAAATGGAGGCATCCGGCCTGCGCAAATTGCTGGACGTTTCAGATGCGGCGCAGGCATTGGGACTGAATCCGGATACGCCACTTTTGGGCTATGTTATCAAAGGGGAACATTTGCGCGAAGATCCCGATGCGGTGCAAGGATTGGTGGCCGCGTCACGAGCCGCAAAGTCTGTTCTGGCGCAAGACGATGCGGCTTGGGAACGGTTGCGCCCGATGATGAAGGCGAAGTCGGAAGCCGAATTTTTGGCGCTAAAACATGGGTTTCGGGCAGGTATTCCAAGCGAAGCGCCGGTGGATGAAGCCGCTGCTGATCGCATGTTGCAAGTGCTTGTTGCGGCGGGCGGGGCAAAGCTTTTGGGGGATGCCACCCGTTTGCCTGCTGGCACTTTTTTGCAGATGGATCCGTAAGGTGTCTGATGCGGTTCTTGACCTGCGCCTAAAGCGTTTTGATATCCAAAGCAGTGCCATTCTGGGGGCCATTGACCTGAGACTTGGCGATACGGACACTTTGGCGTTGGTTGGCCCGTCAGGGGTGGGTAAAACAACGCTTTTGCGCATCATTGCGGGGCTAGAGACGGGGTTTGACGGGCAATGTGATGTGCGTGGCCGCGTTGGAATGGTGTTTCAAGAACCCACGTTGTTGCCGTGGCGCAGTTTGCGTGACAACATTTCAATTCCCACGGGCATACCCGATGCGCAGGCTGTGCACGCATTGGCAGAGGTCGGTCTGGACGCCCGTGCCGCAGCTTTTCCCAACCAACTGTCGCTAGGGCAACAGCGGCGTTTGGCCTTGGCGCGGGCGTTTGCGTTGCAACCTGATCTGCTGCTTCTGGATGAACCTTTTGTGTCTTTGGATGTTGATCTAGCGGACGAGATGATGGCGCTTTTTGCGAAAATGAAAGCCGCCCGCCGCGTCGCCACGATCCTTGTGACCCATGTGGACACCGAAGTGCAACGGCTTGCGGATCGCTGTGTGCGTCTGGGCGGGTCGCCTGCATGCATCATAGATGACAGCAAAACACTGGTTGTGGATACAATTTGAGGGCTGGACGCCCCTTTTCGCTATGGTATCAGGCGGTATTCCGTCTTCATCTTTGACACAGAAAGCCGATCTTATGACTGCCAAGCCCCGCATTGTTTTGTCCAGCGACCACGCAGATATCGAACTGCGCAAAACGATCGCCTCACATGTGGCCGATCTGGGGTGGGACGTTGTGGATATCGGCCCGATGACCTCGGAAAGCACACATTACCCTATTCACGGTCAAGCGGCTGCGGCGCGCGTGGCGTCTGGTGATTGCCAGTTGGGCATCCTTCTGTGTGGCACAGGCCAAGGCATCATGATGGCGGCCAATAAGGTCAAAGGCATCCGGTGTGGTGTGTGTTCGGATACATTTTCCGCGCGTATGATCCGCGAACACAACAATGCAAACATGCTGTCGATGGGCGCCCGTGTGGTCGGCGAAGGCTTGGCGTTGGACATTGTGGACGCATTTTTGAACGCGCAGTTTGAAGGCGGACGGCACGCCACCCGTGTGGACATGATTGAAGCGGACTAGCGGCGCTTTCCCAAGCCGGTGCGTGCCGGATTGTAGCCCCAAAGGGCTGCAACCGTGAACACAGCCATGGCCAAAAGCGCCCATATTAACGCGGCGCCATTGAAGTCCAGATATAACGCGAACCGGATCAGCTCAACGGCATGTGTGAAGGGGTTCAAGGCACAAATGGTGTGTAATAGTTCAGAGCTTTCGGCCATTTTCCACAACGGATACAGCGCCGAGGATAGAAAAAACATCGGGAAGATCACAAAATTCATCACCCCGGCAAAGTTTTCCAACTGCTTGATAAAGCTGGACAGCAACAACCCCAATGCGCCCAACATGACACCCGCTACGATCAGCGCGGGCAACACCGCAACATAGCCCAAAGCGGGCATCGTGATCCCGAACGCTGCGGCAATCGCCAAAAAGGTATAGACTTGCAAAATGGAAATTGCAGTCGATCCGATCAGCTTGCAAAACAGAACCCACCAACGCGGCAGGGGGCTGGTCAGCAGCAGCTTCATCGACCCCATTTCGCGGTCATATACAAGGCTTAGGGATGACTGCATCCCGTTGAACAGCATGATCATTCCGCAAAGACCGGGCACGATGTAGGTCTCGTAGGTGATGTAGGTCTGGTAGGGCGGGATGATGCTTAGGCCCAGTGCCGCGCGAAAGCCCGCGGCAAAGACCAAAAGCCAGACCAGCGGGCGCACAAGGGCCGCAACAAAGCGTTCGCGTTGGTGGATGAAACGCAGCGCCTCGCGTTTGACGATTGCAATAAGAGAGGTGGCATAAGGGCTCATGCGGGGATTGCCGTGCGTTGCAAAAACACGTCTTGCAGCGGTGCGCCATCGCAGATGTCGGCGGCGGTACCCTCAGTCAACACCTGTGCTTGGTGCAGGATCACCAAATGGTCTGTCGGGGCAACTTCATCGGTCAGATGGGTCGCCCAAAGCACTGTGGTGCCCTGATCGGCAAGGGCGTGTACGTGATCGGTTATCGCGGCGCGCGCAGCGGCATCCAGGCCCACGGTTGGCTCGTCCAATAGCAAAATGGCCGGATCATGGATCAATGCACGCGCGATTTCCGCCCGCCGTCTGTGGCCACCGTTCAGGGCGCGGGCCTTTTCGTGGCTGCGTTCCAGCATGTGCAGTTTGTCCAATGCAGCGTCTATTCGACGGGCCGCGTTGCGTCCTGACAGGCCGTGCAATGCCGCAAAATAGGACAAATTTTGGCGCACCGTCAGATCAAGGTCCAGCGTGCTTTGTTGAAAGACAATCCCCAACTGCGCCAAAGCTTTGCGCGGGGCCGCTGCCAGATCATGTCCGGCCACCGATATGGTGCCGTCCGGCGTAGTCAACAGCCGTGTAAGACAGGAAAACAGCGTGGATTTACCAGCACCGTTGGGGCCAAGCAACGCGCAGAACCGGCCCTGATCCACATCAAACGATACCGTGTTCAGGGCCTGTTTCGGGCCATAGGAAAAGCTAAGGTCGCGGACCCGAAGCCCGTTCATTCTATGGTAATCTCGATGCGTTGGGTTTCCCCGGAGGTGCCGGGAATTTTCATGTAATACCGCCCCGGTTTAATGGCCAGAAACCCGACCTCCATTTCGCCCGCTTCGTCAAATTCAACGCTGTCCAGACCAAGGGGGCGGATTTCCAGACCTTCGATGACGATCTCGTCGATCCAGATGGCGCGGAAAAATTCTGGTCCCACCAAAGCCAGTTCTTGCGACCCGTCACCGACAATCTCGAATTCGTAGTAGGTGCCGGATTTCAACGTCCAAGGGCCTTGCGCGATCGGCTCGCCTGCGGACAGGGTAATGGGTGGCAGATCTTCTTTGTTTTTGCCCGACAAAACGCCAGCTGCGCCGAAGCCGTCAGCCAATAGGGGCGATGTTCCCAAAGCCAGCATGGCGGCGCAAGTTGTCAGGTATTTCGAAAAGCGAAAGGACATGTGTTTACCTCAATAGGAGCGTTACGGACGAAATGCAGCGCCCCAAGGGAAGCGCCCGACTTTTATGGATTTTAGAGCTTTGCGTGAGGCCACGTCGATCACGGTGACGTCACCCGATACACCGTTGGTGGTAAAAAGCTGTGATTTGTCGGCGTTGAACGCCATGTGCCAGACGCGGCGCCCCACAAGGATGTAATCTTCGACCTCGTAGGTTTCTGCATTCACAACAGCGATGTGGTTGGAAGGCCCCAACGCCACGAAGGCATGTGTGTCGTCTGTTGTAAATTCAAATCCCACGGGCTGCACGCGGTCTGGATGCACGCCTTGAACCTCAAAGCTGATCTTGGCCGTTTGCGTCTGTGTGGCCGTGTCAAACACCGTCAATGTGCCGCCGATTTCCGAACTGACCCACATCTGAGTGCCGTCTTTTGCAAACTCGGCGTGGCGGGGGCGGCTGTCGACCAACGTGTTGGCAAACAGGTCTTGGGTTTCGGTATCGATCCAATGGGCCATATTCGTGGTCTCGGATGTGGTGATGGCGATTTTGCCGTCGGGCGACACTGCCATGCCTTCGGGTTCCACACCCACATCGATTTGTGCCACCACTTTGCGGGTTTGTGTGTTGACCACGGTGGTGATCGCATCGTCTTCGTTGGCGATGTACAAATGGGTGTCGTCGGGGTGCAGAACGAATTGTTCGGGGTCTTCCCCAGATGGCAAATCGAACAGGATTTCGCCCGTTTCCGGGTCCATCACCTGTACCGCATCGCTGTCAGAGGCACAGATGTAGACGCGGCTGAAGTCTTTGGAAAAGGTGATGCCGCGCGGGCGTTCGCCTGTGGCGTAAGTGTTGATAACCTCAAGCGTTTCGGTGTCGATCACGGACACAGTGTCATCTTTTTCGTTGGTAACCCATATTTCGCCCGACCATGCGGTTGTCGCAGTCAGGGTCAGGACACAAAGGGCGGCGCTGCTGCGTAAAAAGGATGTCATTGGAAGGCCTCACAGTTGCTTTCGGGGCGGTCGATGCCAAGGGTATCAAGTTCATTCACCTGATGCAGAAACCCCTCTAACGGGGCTTGCGCGGCCAGTGCGCGGGGGTGGGCTATGGCTATGGGTTGGCGCAATTGCCCGTTCCACGCGCGGTACGTCAAAGGGCGGCCTTTAAATCCTGCCAGTTCAAAGGCTTCGGACATGACATAGGCCCGCAAGGTTTCGACATCCGTGGCATTGGTGCGTGTCACGGCCTCTCCTAATGTGCGCATAGCGGCCCATGCGGCATAGTCGTGGCTGTTCATTTTGCGGGCATGTTGATCTTCAAAGCGGCTTTGCAATTGTGCAGCGCCCCATTGTTCGATCACGGGCGACCATGTCTCCGCTGACAAGCCTTCGGAGCCTACGATGGGCCGGGCCTGCCATGTGTTGTATAAAACATACCGCCCAAAATCATGAACTTCATCAGCCAGAACAAGCGCGTCATAATCCCCAAAATCTTGGGTAAACAGCGGAATTTCCTGCGATGCCGTGCGTCGCATATCGGCATCAGCGTCCCATGTTTTTTCATCCGAGAGTTTCAGGCCGAACTTTGTCAGCGAAGCCCGCATGGCGTCGGCATAGGCGATGTCTTCGGGGTAAGTGCCTGCAATCATCACAAGATCGGTCCAGCGTTTCTGAACCAGAACCTGCGCCAATGCATCGGTGCGCATCGCGTGTGACGGTAAGCTGTGCAGCAGGTTTGCGCGGCAGTTGTCATCGCGCAAATCCACATCAGACGCAGATGTGTTGAACAACAAAGCATCTTGCGCTTGCGGCAGATCTGCAATGGCCAGCAGAATGTCGGCAGGGGCGTCCAAAATCAGATACGGTGACGCCTTTAGCATGTTTTGTGCGACAGCCATTGGATCAGCGGAAACATCAACCGTTTGGTGATCCAATGTGTAGGTTTGGCCCAAGAATTTGCCCGTTGTCAGATTGTCGCTTAGGCCGGTTTGTGCCCCTGCCAGTCCGGTGTCGTCGGGCACAGGATCCAGATTGGACAACGTCGCAGGTTGCGGTGTTGTCACGCGCAACAGCCCCACGCCGAGTGTCACATCCGACAGAGCCGGTTGTGCAGTCGCAACCACCATCAAAAAACCGAACACTCTAAGCATTTCGATGCCTCCCATGCTTCAGGCTAACAATGCCATTGAACCCAGTCGAATGATACTTTGGTCTTGGCACGTTTGGACCACAACCAAAGTCCAATACGCATCAACGCGGCGCTGCTCTAAACAAAACAAAAGGCGGCATCGTCGAGGGAGGATCGTTATGCGCACAGTGACACTTAAAGGGATTTTGACAGGGGGCTTTGTGTTTGCCTCAAGCGTGCTGGTGATGGCACATGGCGATGTGAACCCGCAGCCTGTGGACACGGCAGGATTGCCGGAAACGGGTGACGAATGGCTCACGGAAAACCCGTACCGCACAGAGGCTGCTGGCGAAGATGTGTGGTTCAAAGCCATCGAGATCGGCGCGTCAGGGTACAATCAGAACTGCGCCCGGTGCCATGGCCTTGAGGTTGTCTCGGGGGGGCTTGCGCCTGATTTGCGCTTTCTTGAGGCTGAAGAATACGGTGACGAATGGTACGTTGAACGCTTCCGCGTGGGATACACCCAAAACGGTACGACCAAGATGCCTGCATTTGGTGAATTGCTGGGTCAGGACGCGGCATGGGCCATTCGTACCTATATCGAAACCCGCCCCGACGGGGATGCTATGGAAGATGTCGCGGAAGAGTTGAAAACGATGCGTGACCAACTTGCGGGCTACTCAGAAGACGCCACAGGTGCGGATCCGGATGCACTGAAAGCGCGGCTTGGCGAAATCGCGTCTGGCATCGAAACCTTATCCGGGGCGCCTGTCGCCGATTCCGTGGCCTTTCGGGCGGCGAACTTGATTGATGGTACACCTGCATCCTATAAATCCGCATCAGAAACCCTGACAATTGGATTGTCGGCCACTCAGTAGGAACAAATCGCTGCGTACATTGCTTTTAACGACCGCTTTTGCTGTTGGAGTTTTGTTGTCAGGGCAGGCCCGGGCCGCTGATCCATGCGCCGATCATATCCCGCAACCCAAACCGCAAAATACGGGGCGCGATATTGTCGGTCAGGATATGGATGCCATTCAGGATCAAGGGCATATGTTGTTTGCGGTCTATGAAAACTTCCCGCCCTATTCGTGGCAAGAGGGCGGGCAACCGCGCGGCGTGGACATCGACATCGCACGCATCATCGCAGAGGACCTTGGCGTTGAGGCGCGTTTCAATTTTGTGGCGTCAGGCGAAAATCTGGAAGCGGACTTGCGCAACAACATCTGGAAAGGCGCTTTGATCGGGGGCCGCATATCCAATGTGATGATGCGTGTACCGTATGACAGCGCGTTTAAATGCAAGGTCGAACAAGTGGTGTTTACGGGCCAATACGGCGCGGAAAGCATTGCCATTGCCTATGACAAGGCAAGCTATCCGGATGAAAAGCCGGTGCCTGCCTACTTCCGGTTTGATGCTGTGGCTGTTGAGAACGATTCCATTTCGGACTTTTACCTGTCGTCTTTTGCCGGCGGCCAGTTGGCGGGCAAGGTGCAGCGATTTCCTGACATGACTGCAGCAATGGCTGCCTTGCGAAACGGACAGACCAAAGCGGCGATGGGGCCATTGGCACAGCTGGAACATGGCTTGGGCGATACAGCCGCAGTGCACCAGCCCCCTTTGGCGGGTTTTGCCGTCAGCAAATGGACGTTGGGTGTGGCTGTAAATTTCAGCTACAGGCCACTGTCCTACGCCGTGGATGATGCAATCAACTATGCGCTGCAAGACGGGCGCATTGGTGAAATCTACCAAAGTTACGGGCTGACGTTTCAGCAGCCGGAACGCTAGAACCAGACTTTTGTATTACACATTTGGTCCAATGGCCGTGCTTGAATATGGCATGGTATTGGGTGTGTGGAACAGCAAAGGGACACCGATATGAAACTCAGCGACAGCCGTACCATTAACGCAGATGCCGAAACGGTTTGGGCCGCTTTGTTGGATGCTGATGTTTTGAAGGCCTGCGTTCCGGGCTGTACCGAAATGAGCGGGTCCGCGGAAGACGGGTTTGAAGCCACGGTTGTGCAAAAAGTCGGCCCTGTGAAGGCGACATTCAAAGGTGTGGTGACGATCAGCGATCAACACGCGCCGTCAAACTTGACGATTTCGGGGGAAGGCAAAGGCGGTGCCGCGGGCTTTGCCAAAGGTGGCGCCGATGTGCGTCTGGAAGCGGACGGTCCAACCACAACGCTGCATTATGACGTAGAGGCCAAAGTGGGCGGCAAACTCGCCCAATTGGGCAGCCGCATCATTGACGGTTTTGCCAAGAAAATGGCCGATCAGTTCTTTACCAATTTTTCCGACGTTGTGGGCGGACCTTCAACGGATGACGCAGGCGGCACTATCGCGTCTGAAGACCCATCTGACGGCGGCGACGCACCTAAGAAAAAAGGCTGGTTGAAGGGGCTTATTGGCTAGGATCAGGACCTTAGGTTGGCTGCCGCGTGCCCCCTTAAAGGGTTGTCAGATTGCCGTCATGATCCACCAAGGTAATGCGGGTTGTTTGCGCACGCTTGTGTATGTCCTCGATCTGATCCCGCGTCGCCAACACCAACGCTGTGGACAGGCTGTCAGCCAGTGTCGCAGTGGGGGCTTCTACCGTCACCGTTGACCATCTTGGCATGGCATTTGGGTGCATAATATGGCTACGTTTCCCGACCTGAGTTGCGGCAGGGCTTGAGGTTGCGACAGCACCAGACGTCAAGGTTCTATGGCCCAAATGTCCGTGGTGTGGATCTTGCAGTCCTATCGTCCATGGGCCACCGACGCTTCGGTATTCCCCAATGTTCACAAGTGTTTTGGACAATCCCAAGGCCTCCAACATGTCTGTGACACGGTCGGTGGCATAGCCTTGTGCGATCCCGTTGAAGGTCAGCGCCTGTCCTTGACCAAGCTGAATATGGTGTGTGTCAAAGCGCACCCGGGACCACCCCACATGAGCAAGCGCATCGTCCATTGCCGTGCCCGAAGCCTGCGCGGCCCATAGCGGTTGCACAGTTGGATCAAACAACCCGTTCGTCATAGTATGCGCATGGTCTGCGGCCTGCATCAGATCGTGAAAGGCGGGGGCCGGGACCCGCAACTGCCCTGTTGTGTTCAACGCGACCAGTGCTGAATCGGGATCATATAGACTGAACAAGGCCTCTGTTTGCACGATGAGATGTTGGGCTTTGGCCAAAGCGGCTTTCGCTTGGGCGCGGGGGCCGCGAAACTGCAAAGATACCTCTGCTCCAAAGGCCCAACCCTGCCAACTGTGTGTCTGAGCCACTGCCGGCGACGCCGCGAACGCGGCCGAGATGGTCAAAAAGCGGCGTCGGTTCATCTTCATTTTGCAGCCATCCCCAATTTCCGCCCTTTGGCCGCCAAAATCAGCGGCACACATTGCGCTTGATCGTCGTGGATCGTCACGCAATCGAGGCATTGAAAGCACTCGGAATACTGGATTTCACCGGTTTTCTTAATGGCGCCGTAGTTGCATTTTACTTTGCACAACTGGCACGGCGACCCGCATTCAGCGCGACGTTCGATCCATTTGCGCCCACGCAGCAAACCACCAATGGCCATGACGGCCCCCAACGGGCAGACGTAGCGGCAAAACCCCTTGAACAAGACCATAGACAGTAGCAACAGGCCCAAGGCGTAGGCGACATAGTACCATTCGCGGATGAAGAAGGTGGTTATGGCGGTTTTGAAAGGCTCGACCTCGATGGCTTTGTCCAAGCGTGCGGGGGCCGTCAAAAGCATCAGAACCAAAGCTGCCAACACAATGTATTTCAACCATTTCAGCCGATTGTCCCATTCCGCTGACGGTTCAATTTGTGGCAGGCGCAAGAGGCGGCCAATGTGGTGGGCAAATTCCTGTAACGCGCCGAAAGGACAGAGCCATCCGCAAAACAACCCGCGCCCCCAAAGCACAAACCCCAAGATTGTTACGCCCCAGATGGCCAGCGAAAACGGATCATAGAGCAAAAAGGAATAGGACCCGCCATCCAGCGCAGTACGCCCCACAGCCAATGGTGTCGCAATCGACAACTGGCCTTGCCCCCACCACCCGATAAACCCGGTGACAAATGCCAAAATACTCAGCCGGATCGGGGTAAAGTATGGATGTCCGGCCAAACGGTTCAGGCGCAGCCCCAAAACAGCAACCAACCCCACCAGAAAAACGCCCAGAATGATTAAGTCCGTCTGGCGGTTGCGCAAGGCATCGACCCACGGCGGCGAAGGTTTGATTTGTTCAACGCGGGAATAAAAACGCGCAGGCGTCACATGGGTTACGTCGAAACTGGCTGAACCGATTTCCGGCTGAAAGGACCCGTGTTTGCGCAAGGCTTTGATGCTAAGTGTCCATTCACTTGTCGGATCAAACCCCAACCGCCGGTCCGTCCGCAAGATCAAAGCCGCCCCGTCATGCAACGCATCTGGCACGGCGTCGTTCAGTTCAACGTAGATATCGGAATCGCGAAATGCGATGGGAAATCCACCCTGTTCCGCGCTGATCAAATTTGGGGCGGTGTTGCGCACAAAGTCTTCGGTGACAAGGCCGTGGCGGGCGGTCTCAAGCACCAAAACAGGTTCGTCCTTTGTGGAGATCGACATGAAGTCTTGGAGTTCTTTGAAACTGTCTTTGCTTAAGACCGCCGAGGCCACGGACGGTGCTCCCAAATCAACAACCCAAAGGTCCAGAAAGGTTTCGTCCGGTGCGGCTGTGGCTTCGGGGTCGTCGTCTTCCCATAGCGTGTCCGCGAATTTGGCGTCAATTTCGCGGTTGGTGACAATTTTGCGCGTCACGATGCCTTGGGTCACAAGATCGTCCCACGTCAGGTCTTCACGGTAGTCGAGGTTTGGAAAGGACGGCGGGCCAGTTGAAATGCCGTTCATCTTCTCACGTGCCACTTTCAGAGCGGCTGCAAGAATGCTTTCATGGGCGATACGCACGGATGCCGTGCCCTTTGTGACGCCGTCCAAATAGACAAGAGCCGACCCTTCCGATCCTCCGCCATAAGGCGAACCCACCACAAGGCTGTCGGAAATCGAATGGCCGCGATATTGTTTGAAAAAATCGTAGAACAGGTTTTCGGGCAGGCCCGACACAAAGATCGGTTCATTGTGTGAAATCAGCTGCACATCCAGAAAACGCCCTTCAAGATCAAGCACCACAAGGACGTTGATCGCGGCGCCGGAAAAGCCGGGCAAGGGGGCCATCGGTTCTGTTTCAAAGACATATCCCGCTTCGGCCCCGCCAGAATTCAACAGTTGCCACACACCTTGATCGTTGACCTGATCCCCAAGTGACATGGGCGGCACAATGTAGGGGGCCAATACATCGCGTGTCAGTGGTTCGGCAAAGGCGGTAACGCAGGCGCACAGCCACATCAAAGCAGCGTAGAATACAGGGCGCAGAGCAAAACAGTTCGACATGACGAAAAGCCTAGTCGGGGACGCAATCGCGCAATATTGGACCAAGGTATGACTTAGGCGGTTTGGGGCTTTGGCGGGCTGCCGTTTCGTGACAGTTTGCAAAGATGCACCAACCGCGTCCCCAGATGCAGATACATGTCGTGTTCGTTTCATTGGCGGGCTTGATCGTGCTGTGGTGGGGGGCTGCGTTTTTGGAAGGCGATCCAGCCGTTTTGCCGAACCCGCGTGATGTTTGGGCTTTGATGATCGCCGAGACACAATCAGGCGAGTTGCCTCGCCACATGGCCGCCACGCTGCGAAGGGTTGGGTTTGCGTTTGGGCTTGCGATGATCTTTGGGGTCCTTTTGGGCCTTGCGCTGGGGGCTTATACGCAGCTGAACCGATGGCTCGGGCCTTGGGTTGTGGTTTTGCTGAATGTACCCGCCCTTGTGGTGATTGTGCTGTGTTATCTGTGGATCGGGTTAAACGAAACGGCGGCGATCACAGCGGTGGCAGTGAACAAGACGGCGATGGTTGCGGTGACGATCCGCGAAGGGGTACATGCGTTTGATCCAAAGCTTGCGGATATGGCGCGGGTCTTTCAGATGGGGCGGCGCAAGCGTTTCAGACATGTGACCCTGCCACAGCTTTGGCCGTTTATTGCGTCCAGTACGCGCAACGGTTTGGCGATTATTTGGAAAATCGTACTTGTGGTCGAATTTTTGGGGCGCAGCGATGGGGTTGGGTTCCAGATCCATCTGTACTTTCAACTGTTTGAAACAGGGTATGTTCTGGCTTATGCGCTTAGCTTTGTGGCGTTGATGTTGGTCATTGAATATGCCGTGATCGGCCAGATCGAAGCCCGCGCTGTGCGTTGGAAGACCGTACAGGCACAGTGATGCTGTTACAGTGACGCTTGCCCACAGAACCTAGAACAACAATGCACATCCCAAAGACGCCCGCAGCGCTTCAACCAAATCGTCCAGGGTTTCAGCGCTGGCATAGGTGCCGCCCGTGCGATCCGCCAGACAGCGCGATACGGCGTCTGACACGTTGTAGTCGTTGTCGGTTTGCCGGTCCCACGAAAAGAAGGACCCGCGCACCTTGAAGCCGATGACATGCACGGTGGTGTCTACGCCGGTTGCAGCCAGTTCCGCCGCAAGGGCGCAGGGTTGGCCGTTGCAGGTTTCTTTGCCGTCCGTGACCAGAACGATGGTGGCAGGTTTGCGCGTGTAATCCAGTGTTTGGGCCGCAAGCCCGACTGCCGCCGTCAAAGGCGTGCTGCCGGTGGGTTCCAAGGTATTCACAGCGTCCATCACGGCTTGGGCCGCGTTTGCCATCGGCGCAAAGCGCACATCAAGCCCTGTGCATTCGTCCACGCCGTTGGGGCCGTAAATAACCAATCCCAAGTGTCTGTTTCTGGCAATGTCAGGAATGGCATCCGCCATGGCGCGCCGTGCTTCAAAAATGCGTGGCTCGTCTATGTCATTGAACCCCATTTCAGCCATTGAGCCTGATCCGTCAAAGACAATCATCGCGTCCGCGCTGCAATCGTTAGTGGCTGCCGCAGGCGTGGCGGCAAGACAAAGGGCAAACAGGGGTGCATTTCGTTGCATGGGGACAGCGTTGCATGGTGTGGCCGACCTGTCCACTGGCCCAAAGTCTTAGGCGCGGAAGGGCGGTGCGGTCTTCAAGTTGCTTTGCGCGCCAGAATTATTCCAACGATCATAAAGGCAATGCCGGCCACCTTACGTAAAGATACTTCCGTCTTGATGGCGCCAAACAAGCCAAAGTGATCGATGGCGGTTGTGGCGACGATTTGCCCCAAAAGGACCAGAAAAATCGCATTTCCAAGCCCGATGATCGGGGCGATGGCTGTGACGGACAGCACATAGAACACCACGAAAAAGCCACCTGTCAGGGTCCATAGCGGGGGGAACTGCGATGGCAGGCGGGGCATGCCTTGCGCAAAAACCAGATAAGTCGCGGATAGGGCAAACCCGAAGAACATCAAAACAACAGTGGCAAAAACCGGACTGGCCAACCGTGCGCCAAGATTTGCGTTGATGGCGGCCATTGTGGGGATGCCGATGCCCGCGCCAAACACGATTAGACTAAGCAACCAGGGTTTCATGGGGCAGGGTCCTTGCCGTTATTCTGCAGCGACCAGGTCGTTCTGGTGATTTGTGTGGGCTTCCAACGTCTCAAGCAGGCTGTTTGCCAGATGCCAGGCCAGAACAGGCGGAACGGCATTGCCGATCATGCGCTCTGTTTCACGCAGCTTGGCTTTGAAGATGAAATCGTCGGGAAAGGTCTGGAAGCGGGCCGCTTCGCGCATGGAAATACGTCGGGGCAATTCGTAGTGGAACTGGTTGTTGCCATGACATTCTGCGCGAATGGTATGGGAGGTTTTGTTGGGGTCCAGTTTGCGGCCGCCCTGATCGCTGCTTTTCTTGGCCAGTGACCACACGTGGCTGTAGTCGGCGTCCTGCTCTAGTCCTGCAAGGTCGGCAATTGCTGCTTTGGAAGTGATCCAAGTGTGCTTGTCCAAGGTCGGTTTTGGCGGCGTAAAGGGCACGGTGCCGCCTTTGACGCCGACAATGAATACGCGTTCGCGGCGTTGGGGCACCTCAAAATCGGCCGCGTGATACAATTGGTAGGTGACGTCATAGCCAAGGGCCGTGAAATCCTCGAGCACCTGCTTGAGGCTGTCGGCGTTGTACTTGTACAGCAGGCCACGGACATTTTCGGCAACAAACACTTTGGGCTGCATGCGCCGCACGGTTTCGACCATGGCGCGGTACAATCCGCTGCGTTCGCCCGCAACGCCTGCACGTTTGCCGTTGATGGAAATGTCCTGACACGGAAAACCGCCCACAACGACATCACAAGCTTCTGGCAGGCTATCGAGGTGGCCCCAGACGTCGCCTTGTAAAATTGGGTGTTTCAGATTGTGTTCGTAGGTCTTGCACGCAAACGGGTTCAGGTCATTGGCCCAGATCACGTCAAAAGGGCGTTCCGCATAGTGTTTGCCAAGGAACGAGAATCCGCCCATCAGCCCAAGATCCATGCCGCCACAGCCGCTGAACAGGGACACCACTTTGTAGTTGTTTTTCATGTCGTATCCCCCTTTTGCGCAACGCCCGGCATGTTCATGCCCGGCTGGCTTTTGCTATCTGCCTATGGCGCTACTTTACCCTGCTCTTCCAAAAAGAGGTAGTCCGAAGGCGTCCAGTCTTGCGCAAACGCATCCGCGCGTTCCAGCCATTCCAACAGCCTGTCCTTGGCCGCAGGACATGTTCCCCAATACTCCAGAAACAATGCGTCTTCAAGATTGGTTGCGGCGGCGCGAAACTCTGTTTGGATGTCGATCAGGGCATTGATCAGAAAATTGCCTGTCGGTCCCTTTTCTCCAACGCTGCCTGCCGAATAAAGATCACGGGCCTGCGGGCATAAAACGCCGCGATAGGTCATCAGATACAGAACCGCATCCACATACTTGCGACGTTGCCGGGACCCGCCCACAATCTGGGGACACATCAACGCAGCTTCCGCCCTAAACTGCCGCTTTTGATGTTGTGGCAAGTCCATGTAAACCTGTACCTGTAAGGGCAGCGAATGTGACTGATTGTCGATGTCACTGTCTTCAAGCCACCAAAGCCGTTCCCCTTCCTTCAAACGCCCGCGAGCATATTGGCGGATCAATGGCATCTTGTCGTTCATCGGCAGCGACCGAAAATCTTCGTAGGTGGTGCCGAGATTCTCGAACAACGGGGTCTGTGTGCCGATTTCGATTTCGAAACGTGGAACATGGCTTGTGCGGACATGCATGATGGAATTGCCATAATCCGCCCAACGGACTTCGGGGGTGCCGCCGAATTTTCCGTAGATGACGTAGATTTGATCGACGTCCTTGGCCCGTTGGCCCTCGGAAACGGAGTTGGCGATGCACCGCCAGCTGTTGCTTTCCGTGGCTTTGACCTCAACGCCGAAGCCACCAACAACGATATCGGGAAATCCCTGATCAATGTCGGGCTGTGCGTCCAGTCCGGTGCCGTGCAGCAAATCCCCCATCACCGTGCGCACGCGCAATTCAAAGGCGCTGGGCTTATGGTGCTGGGTGCTGGCGCGGGCTTCGGCGGTCAATTGTACACACGCCGCGGCCAACACGTCTTCAAACTGGGTTTTGTCCATGTTGTACGCCCTTTTGTCGGCGCAGAGTGCAGGGCGCGGAATGATTCTGCTAGGTGCAGTGTTGCGCTGTGTCCACTGGACAGTGCAGTGACATTGCATGGCCCGAAACCTGACCGATCAGGCCAGGCGTCGGACGGAGCAAAACAGATTAAGTCTGAGTGGCCAGCTTGAACAGCAGGTAAAGCCCCAAACCGATGCCGCTTAAACCAGTGCCAAGGGCCCCCACCAGACGGCAAAGCACAAAAATGCGGGCGCCGTTTTCTTGGCCATGCGACCCCGACAGGGAAGAAAATGCAATGCCGTGGCAGATGCGTGCCACTAGAAAGGTAAGGCCAAGTGCGGTTGTGACGATGCTGCCACCTGTCAGCAGTTCGGCGAAACCCAGTACGACCAGAAAAATCGCGGCGTTCTCGGCCAGGTTCCCGTGGCGGCGAATTTTTCTTTCCAGCTCCTTATCCGTGCCAAATCCGACGCCAATCGACACCTTTCCCCGATAAGTGCCTGCAATCATCATAAAAATCTGTTGCAGGACGATCAAAAAAGCACCGACCGATGCAGCGACATAAGGAAATTCCATTGTGTGTCTCCAGTGTTGCGGACGGGGACGTCCGATTGGGTTTACACCATATTTGACGCGCAAAATTGCGTTGTCATTCGGATTTTTCGCACCATAGTGGCGCATTTACGCACCGCTACCCTCGTGTAAATGACCCAATATCCGGGGCTTCGCATCCTGCATGACGTTCTCTGCGAAGGTCATAAAGGCTCTGATGCGTGCAGTCTGACGCAGGTCGCTGTGTGTCAGTAACCAAATGTCACGGGCTTTCATGGGCTTGCGTGACGTGGCGCGAACCAGTTCAGGGTCACTGTCGCCCATCATGCAAGGCAGCATCGCCAGACCAAGCCCACCCCGTGCGGCCGCCTGTTGCATGGCCGGCTCGGGGAAATGCCCCCAAAGAGGCACACGTCCAAAACCGGCCTCTTTGGTCCAGGCGGGAAACCTGTTTTTGCCTGCATGCCATGCAACCCAACGGGCCTCTTCCGGGCGGGTCTCGAAATCATGATCGTCAAGATATTTTTGCGTCGCGTAAACGGTCTGAAAATAAGGAAACAGTCGCTTACCCACCAACGTCTGAGGGGGATTGTTGTCGATGCGCAGCGCGATGTCGGCTTCACGGCGGGACAAATCAATGACCTTTGTGGTCATAATCATGTGGACTTCTATGTTCGGGTGCAGTTTCGCGAATTCAGCCAAACGCGGGGCAAATGCATGTACGGCCAAGGATTCCGCCATGGTGACTGTGATTTTTCCACTCAAGTCGCGATCTTGCCCTGAAATGAAGCGCTCAGTGTTGTTCAAAAGCAAACCACATTCCTGTACCGTTCCCGAAAACGTCTCGCCTGCCGCCGTCAGGACATAACCCTCCGGTCTGCGGTCAAACAGCTTTGTGCCAAGCGCGTGTTCCAGACTGTCGATGCGGCGGCTGATTGTGGAATGATGGACCTTCAATTCTTTCGCAGCCCGACGCACCGACCCTGCCACTGCGACCACTGCGAAGCTTTTGACGTCCTCCCAGTCCAAATTCTGAGCACCTAACACTGTCTTTCCTTTCTGCATCACCAACTGATTTGCTCTGTCCGAATGGGCGTCTTGCAAAATGCGTGTGCCAAAAACCTATCGAGTCGTTTTTCTAAATCAAGGACTTCAGGAATGATCGGTAATTCAACTCTCTGAGGGTTGTTCTCTTTGGCAGAGGCGCCACTAGGACAAAAGAGCAAAAAACACCCCAAAGCGGGACTTTGACAAAGCGATCAAATCACACACTGCCAATGCCCGACAAAATAGGCCTACAACCAACACAAGGACTTAAGACAGGGAATGGAGGCGAGTACCGGAATCGAACCGGTGTACACGGATTTGCAATCCGCTGCATAACCACTCTACCAACTCGCCGCCTTTGAGTGTGAGATGCGTCCTAGCGGATAAAACTGGGCCTAGCAAGAGGGGCTAGGTGCAATTTGCATCATCCTTCCGTTGCCCCTTGGCGGTAGATATGGCACATCTGGTCCAACCGGATTCTGAACGAATGAGTTTAGCTACATGACAGACTTCTCCGCACGCCGTACAATGATGGTCGACACGCAAGTGCGTCCTTCGGATGTGACCAAATTCCCTATCATCGAAGCCATGCTTTCTGTGCCCCGCGAAGACTTCGTGCCGAATGCACAAAAGGAAGCGGCGTATATGGGGGAAAACCTTGAACTCGGGGGCGGACGCGTTGTGCTTGAACCGCGCAGTTTGGCGAAAATGCTGGACGGCTTGGATATCTCCAACGATGAGCTGGTTTTGGATGTGGGCTGCGCGTTTGGTTATTCCTCTGCAGTGATTGCCCACATGGCGCAGGCGGTGGTTGCGCTGGAAGATGATGAGACAGCCGCGCGTGACGCGGCGGATGCATGGAGCGCCGCAGGCATCGACAATGTGGTGCCACATGTCGGTCCTTTGACGGCAGGCGCACAAGAACACGGGCCCTATGACGTGATTGTTGTTCAGGGCGGGGTTGCCCATATCCCGGATACAATCCTGAACCAGTTGAAAGAAGGCGGACGCATTGCCGCGTTGTTCATGGATGGTGCATTGGGCGAAGCGCGTATCGGCTACAAAATGGATGGCAAGATCACTTGGCGTCTTGCTTTCAACGCAGGGGCGCCTGTCTTGCCCGGTTTTGAAAGCCACGCCAAGTTTCAATTGTAAGCTAATGCAATTGGCGCGGCCTTTTGTGCCGTGCCGAACCTACCCACGACAGAAGGAGTGCGGTGTATGCGAGTTTTGAACAATCAAATGCGGAAAATTGGGCAAATGCGGAAAATCGGGATGCGGATGGCCACAGCCTTTGTGGTTTTGTCGCCGGTTGCTTTGGTGCCGATGGCGGCGCACTCTGACACTTTGGGCGATGCATTGACAAGCGCCTACAACCACAGCGGACTTTTGGAACAAAACCGCGCATTGCTGCGTGTCGCTGACGAAAATGTTGCATCCGCGGCGGCCGCTTTGAAACCGATCCTGAACTGGTCAGTGACCGCGGAATACCGCGACACCTCTCCGACATCGTTTTTTTCCCCGCGAAATCCGGTGACGGACGTCACAGCACAGATAACAGCCAGCTTGCTTTTGTATGATAGCGGTGGATCCAAAGCGAGCATCGACGCATTGAAAGAGACGGTTCTGGCGACGCGTGCGGGCCTTGTTTCCATCGAACAGCAGATTATGCTGCGCGCAGTTGCCGCCTACTTCAACTTGCGTCAAAGCGGTGAAATCGTTGCGTTGCGTCGCAACAATTTACGCTTGTTGACGCAAGAATTGCGGGCGGCACGCGACCGGTTCGAACTGGGCGACATCACACGCACGGACGTCGCCTTGGCGGAAGCCCGATTGGCTCAGGCGCGAAGTGGTTTGGCCACTGCCGAAGGCAACCAGATCAAAGCTGTCGAGGAATTTCGAAATGTTGTCGGACGTAAGCCTGGCCGTTTGAATGTGCCCAAGCTTCCAAAAGTCGAAACCAACCTGAAACGCGCCAAATCCTTGGCTGTGCGCAGCCACCCGGATATGGCGCAGGTCCAACATCAGGTTGCGTCTTTAGAACATAGCATTTTCGCAGCCAAAGCCGCGATGGATCCGACTTATACGTTGAACGGGTCTGTACGTGCCGTTGAGACCTACAATGCAGATACATCAAGCACACGGGCCGCAGTTGGCGTGACAGTACAGGGCCCGATCTATCAGGGTGGCGCTTTGTCATCTGCTGTGCGCCGTGAAATCGCGCGTCGGGATGCGGCACGCGGTAATTTGCATGTGGTGCGCCACAACGTGCAACAGGAAGTTGGCAACGCCTTTGCGGACGTAGGGATTGCACGCGCAAGTCTTGAAGCCAGCGAACGCCAGATCCGTGCATCGCGTGTGGCCTTTCGTGGCGTTCGCGAAGAGGTCAAAGTCGGCTCAAGGACCACTTTGGATGTTCTGGATGCGGAACAGGAACTTCTTGATGCCGAAGCATCTCGTATCACAGCCCAAAGCCAGCAGTATGTGGCAGCCTATACGGTGCTGGCTTCGATGGGGCTTTTGACTGCCAAGAACATGAACCTGCCTGTACAGCAATATGATCCTGCAGCTTACTATGAGCTGGTCAAGGATGGTGTCGCCGTACGCAGCAAGCAAGGACGCCAATTGGACAAGGTTCTGCGGGCTTTGCAAAAAGACTGACGGATTTTAAGCACCTGTTGTCCGAATCTCGGGCGCTCTGTAAGGTGTCCGTGAGGCAAGAGTGGTAAATAAAAATGTCAGACCCCGTGAAAAGCGTGGAAGTTGAGGACGTTCTGTCCTCTATCCGCCGTTTGGTTTCCGAAGATCGACCCGCTGTAGCGGCTGCTGTGCAAGCGCCTGTCACGCAGGATCGGCTTGTTTTGACGCCTGCATTGCGGGTCATGGACGCTTCCGAAACATCGCAAGACAGTGATCCTGTGGCGTCTTTGTCGACGGTTCAAACCGACGATGGTGACACTGCGCCTGCGCAAAACGGCGATGACGAATGGGCACATGCGCCCGAAGATGTGTCAGAAACACCACACCAAGCTGACGCCGAAGATCACGCAAACCACGCTGACCATGGGGACGATCTACAAGGCAAGGCCGACGATGAAGCCCCGTTTGTCAACGTGGAGGACGACCACGCAGGCCGCCACGCAGATGGCAGCCAAGAAGGGCACGAAAATTCACACGATGACGGGGTGGTGATGGATTGGGATCAGCGGATGGCTGATTTCGCAGCGCGTTCCGGTGACGCCGACGTGCAGGATACCGAGACGACAGAGCATCAAGACCACAGTGAATCTGCGCCCGAAGCCTTACAAACGGATAATGCGCCATCACGTGACGCGGACACGCAGGACACGCCTGAGTTCGAAGGACATGACGCCGTCGCGGACACTGACACTGCGGACACTGACACTGCGCAGACTGACAATCTTGACGCCGATGATGGCACTCAAGATGTTGTCGAGGCCGAATTGATGGGTCCTGAAGAGCCGTTTGGACACGCGGCGCAAGCAGAAACACTGACTTCCAAGATTGCAGCGCTGGAAGCCGTGATTGGAAAACGGGACGATGAATGGGAACCGGATGATACCGGTGACAGCGATTATTCCGGCACCGAAGCGCCTTCCATGACTTGGGATGACGCGGAACCTGAAGCGATCGACGCAACAGTCGTTCAGGGCGCGAATGATTTTGCAGAAACGTCGGATATTGCAGACATCCTGGATGAAGAAACCTTGCGTGAAATGGTCAGTGATATTGTCCGCGAAGAGCTGCAAGGCGCTTTGGGCGAACGCATCACACGCAATGTCCGTAAGCTGGTGCGCCGCGAAATTCATCGCGCAATAGCCGCACAAGATCTAGAGTAGGTGCCTGCCTGCGCACGTTGGCTGGAACAGGTCTGCGTCTTGGTGCATTTTGGTCCATTTGAATGAATACGCCGGCGCATCTTCTATTGGGCGCGGCGTGTTTTGCCCGTCCGGCTACATCAAAACTATTGCTTGCCGCGATGTTCGGGGCGGTTTTACCTGACCTGTCGTTGTATGTGTTGGCAGGCGGGGCGTTGTTCCTTTTCGATTTGCCGCCGGCTTACGTTTTTGGCGAATTGTATTTTTCGGAACTGTGGCAAAGCATTTTCGCCGTGGACAATTCGTTTGTGGTTTGGGCCGCTTTGCTGGCGGCGGCCTTGTGGTCGCGGCAGGCATGGGCGATTGCGATATGCGGGGCCGCCATTTTGCATCTGGCGCTGGATTTCCCGCTCCATCATGATGACGGGCGTGCCCATTTTTGGCCGTTGACGTCTTGGGTGTTTGAAAGCCCTTACAGCTACTGGGACAGGCACCATGGGGCGCATTGGGTGGCGCCAATAGAGGCGGCAGCAGCAACAGTCAGTGCCGGGGTGCTTTGGAAACGGCAACTGCCAGTTTGGGCGGCGTCGCTTGTAGGGGCGTTGCTGGTGGCAGAGCTTTGGGTGGTGCGCCAATGGCTGTTTGTCTTTGGCGGTTGAACCCTACCCGTGCGGTGTATGCCCGCAAAAGCCAGCGTGACGTCAAAAACCAACAGGTTGAAACGCAAAACGCGCCCGAGCAGAGGGCGCGTTTTACGTAGCAGTCTTAAACGATTGCGATCAGGCGGCTTCGGCCTGCTGTGCCGCGTTGCGGCGTTCGCTTTCTTCGCGTGACAAAGCAACGGAAGTCCGCACACCTTTGCCAACAAATTCCATCAAGCCGGTCACAACCCGCTCGTTGGGGTCGATACCCGCGCAGCTTAGAACTTCACGCCCATCGCGGGACCGTGCCCAACGTGCGATTTGTTCTGGACCATTGCCATATTTCTTGTCATCCGCAATGGCGTCGTCCAATGCAGCCAATACCACGGCTGCGAATAGTTTACGTGCACGATTGCCTTGTTCGTTGTTAAAGGCAGTGCCGTCGACAAAATCTTTCATTCGTCGTCCTTTCAATTATTCTTGCTCTTGTGTTTTCGGCGTGAAGCTTCTTATGACTGGTTTTCTCCGATTCGGATACCCTAATCTTGCATAGCTCCGTTGCATTTTACGCAAGTCTCGCCGCGACGCAGCGCAATATTTCGTTGTCTTGTTCGGCTCATCACAACAAGATATAGGGTCAGTAAATCTTTCATCAACCTTTAGACACGGTTTTGCCACAATGCCCAAAATTAACGGAAACGAAATTCGCCCAGGTAACGTACTTGAGCACAACGCAGGCCTTTGGGCTGCTGTGAAGGTAGACCACGTCAAACCCGGCAAGGGCGGCGCCTTTGCACAAGTCGAACTGCGCAATCTGCGCAACGGATCCAAATTGAACGAACGCTTCCGCAGCGCCGACAAAGTTGAACGCGTGCGTCTTGAACAAAAAGACCAACAGTTCTTGTATGAAGACGATGGCATGCTGGTTGTGATGGACATCGAAACCTACGAGCAGATCCAATTGCCGGCAGACCTGTTGGGCGAACGCCGCCCGTTCTTGCAAGACGGCATGACCATTGTTGTGGAATTCCACGAAGCCGAAGCCCTGAACGCGACAATTCCGCAAAAGGTGATCTGCAAGGTTGTGGAAACAGAGCCTGTCGTCAAAGGCCAGACTGCGGCCAACTCGTTTAAGCCTGCGATTTTGGACAATGGCGTCAAGGTCATGGTACCGCCGTTTGTAGGTCAGGATGAAGACATCGTGGTGAACACCGAAACCATGGAATATTCAGAGCGCGCCTAATTCTGCGTCTCTATCCAATATGGAACCCGCCAGTCCCAAGCCCCATGCGGTATCCGCAGGGGGTGTTCGGGACGGCGGGTTTTTCTTTGTGGCGGATGCTTCTAATCGGGGACTTTTCTAACCGGGAAAGTGGCAGGCCACTCCGTTTTCCAATTGGGGGCGTTTTTCAGTGCATAAGGCTGCCGCTTTGGGGCATCTTTGTGCAAAGGCGCAACCAAGGGGCGGGTTGATGGGGCTTGGCGGGTCGCCCGAGATGTTCAATGGCCGCGTGTATCCTTGGGATTTGCGCCGTTTCAAAGAGGGTGCCGCCGATAACAAAGCTTGCGTGTAGGGGTGTTGCGGCGCGTCAAACAATTGCTCGACCGGAGCCTGCTCGACGATTTTGCCCAAGTACATCACGGCCACATCATCACAGACGTGGCGCACGACGCCCAGATCGTGGCTGATGAACAGATAACTTAATCCCAAATCACGTTTCAGCTTTGCCAAAAGGTTTAGGATTTGGGCTTGGATGGCGACATCCAATGCGGATACCGGTTCGTCGCACACCAAGAGTTTGGGATTGGTGGTCAATGCCCGAGCAATCGAGATACGCTGGCGTTGTCCGCCGGAAAACTGGTGTGGAAACAGGCTAAGTTGGTCTTCGCGCAGGCCCACCAATGCGAACAACTCGCGGACACGTTCCATCCTGTCCGCAGGGGTGCCGATGTCCAGAAGGTCCAAGGGTTCGCGCACGATGTCACCTACGCGTGCACGCGGGTTCAGTGACGAATACGGGTCTTGAAAGATCAGCTGCACATCGCGTCGCCGCGCACGCATGTCTTCGTCGCTAAGCTTCAGCAGGTCGTCGCCTTCAAATAACACTTTGCCGGACGTGGATTGTGTCAACCGGATTGCCGCCATCGCGGCGGTTGTTTTGCCCGATCCGCTTTCGCCGACGATCCCAAGGGCACGGCCTTTTTTCAAGGTAAAGGAAACGGCGCGCACCGCCTCAAGATGGGGGCGCGGTGCGAACATGCGGGGGCGGGGCAGCGCAAAGCGTACTGTCAGGTCTTGGACGTCCAGCAAAGTGGTCATAGCCGTGCCTCCTCGACGCCGTGGCAGGCGGCGGGGTGATGGCCATGATCCAGAAGGGCCGGTTTTTCGCGCAAGCATCGCGCATCTGCATGCGCACAGCGTGCAGCAAAGGCGCAGCCGTTCCCCAAAAGATGTAAGGGCGGCACGACGCCGGGGATTTCCTTTAACCCGCCGTCCGCTTTGCCCAAAGCGGGAATGCAGTCGATCAGACCCCGTGCATAGGGGTGTTGCGGCGTGTCCAACACGGCGTCGGCGCTGGCGGTTTCAATGACGCGGCCTGCATACATAACGGACACGCGGTCTGCCATTTCGGCAATCGCGCCCATATCGTGGGTGATCAGAAGGATCGCAGCGCCAAAATCACGTTGGATTTCGTTCAGAAGGTCGAAGATTTGCGCCTGCACCGTGACATCCAGCGCGGTTGTGGGTTCATCCGCAATCAGCAACTTAGGGCGGCAGGACACAGCCATGGCAATCATAACCCGTTGGCGCATGCCCCCTGAAAGCTGGTGTGGATAGTCACGTGCGCGTTTGTCAGGTTCGGGGATGCCGACGCGGTCCAACAGGGCCACGGCGTCTTTCATGGCCTGATCGCGTGTGGTGTTTTGATGTAGCATGATCGCTTCGGCGATCTGGGCGCCAACAGTGAACACAGGATTCAAAGAGCTCATGGGTTCCTGAAAAATCATTGCCGCTTCACCGCCGCGCATCTGGCGCAATCGGGCCTGCGGGGCGCCGACAAATTCTTCGCCTGCCAGTTTGATTGACCCGGCTTTGATGCGGCCCGGTGGCTGTGGGATCAGCCCCATAACCGACAAGGCTGTAATGGATTTTCCACAGCCGCTTTCACCGACGATACCCAGTGTTTCGCCCTCATTGACGTGCAGGGACACGGAATCAAGAGCCGTCACTTCGCCGTGCCGTGTCGCAAAGGTCACGGCCAGATCGTTGATTTCCAGAAGCGGGCTCATCGTTGTCTCAGTTTCGGATTAAAGGCGTCGTTCAGCCCGTCGCCCACAAGGGATACAGCGAAGACTGTTAGAAAAATGGCAAGGCCGGGAAAGGTCACTGGCCACCATGCGTCAAGGATGTATTCGCGGTTGGCGCCGATCATCAGCCCCCATGACATCACATTGGGATCGCCAAGGCCCAAAAAGGACAGGCCCGCTTCAAACAATATGGCGACGCCGATGGTCAAAGTGGCCGAAACGATCAAGGGGGGTGCCGCGTTGGGCAAAATTACCTTCCAGATGATGCGCTTGTTGCGTGCGCCAATGGCGCGGGCGGCTGTGACGTATTCCAGTTCTTTGATTTTCAAAAACTCGGCCCGCGTCAATCGCGCGGTTTGGGGCCAACTTACAACACCGATGGCGATGGCAATGGTCCACATCGAGGGCGAAAAGAGTGTGACCAAAACCATGGCAAACAGCAATGCTGGCAAGACCTGAAAGAATTCGGTGAAGCGCATCAAAAGGTTGTCGATCCAACCGCCATAGAAGCCCGCCAAAGCCCCCAGCGATATGCCAATGACCATGGTGATTGCCGCCGCCACGGCCCCCACTGTCAGTGTTGGCCCGCCGCCTGTCAAAATGCCTGCCATCAAATCACGGCCCAAATAGTCGGTGCCCAATGGAAATTCGGGTGTCGCGCCGGGGGGCTCATGGGGGGCCCAAACAATGTCGAAAGGGTCGCCACCATAAAGCAATGCGCCGTAAAGTGTGGCGAGAATAATGGCAATCAACAGAACCAGTCCGAACACCGCAGGGATATTGCGCCGGAACATCCGCCATGCTTCTAGCCCTGGGCTTTCGGCTGTGAATTCGGTATTTTCGGTCATGGTGTCATCGTCCCCGCAGGCGTGGATCAGCCCAGCGATAGCTGAGATCGGTGATCAGGTTCGCAATCACAACCATCGCGGAGGCAAAAAATAACACACCCAGAATGGTCGGATAGTCGCGCCGCAGAATGCTGTCGAACGCCAAGCGCCCCATTCCGGGCCAGTTGAAAACTGTTTCTACCAGCAAAGCGCCAGAAATCAGATTGCCAAATTGCAAACCTGCAACCGTCAGGATGGGCAGCGCCGCATTGCGCAGAGCATGTTTGAACAAAACGCTGCCTTCGGACGCACCTTTGGCACGGGCGGTTCTGATGTAATCCGAACTGAGCACCTCAAGCATAGAGGCCCGTGACAGCCGTGCGTATTGTGCCAAATAGATGATCGCCAGCGTGAAGGCGGGCAGAACAAGGTGGTGGGCGATATCCAGCGTTTTGATCCAAAGGCTGGCATCGCGCAGTTTCACCGACTGCATGCCCTCCACAGGAAAAACGGGCAAGACGGAAGCAAACAGGATGATCAGCATGATCCCTGTCCAGAACACCGGCACGGCGTAACCGATCGTGGCAAAAACCGACACAAACCCTGACAGGATACCATTGGGTTTGCGTGCAGCAATGACGCCTAGAAAAACGCCCAATGCGATGGACAGGATTTGCGCTGTAATCACCAGAAGGATGGTTGGTCCGACGCGCAATGCGATCAAGGACGATACAGGCTGGTTGAAAAAGAAACTATCCCCAAGATCGCCTGTGGCAACGCCCGAGATGTAGATCCAAAGCTGTGTTGATAGCGGTTTATCAAGGCCGTAGTCGGCGCGGATGCTGGCCAGCACCTCTTCCGTTGCGCCGCCCATTTCGCCCGCGATGACGACTGCTGGATCACCTGGTGCCAAACGGATCAGAAGGAAATTCAAAACCACGACGCCCAGCATCAGCAAAAGTCCGTATCCGACGCGGCGTAGGATGTAAGAGGCGGTCATGGGGTAAGCTTTCTGGCCGGGTTGCGTGTTGCAAATGCAAGATGCCTCCGGCGGAGGTTTATTTCGCGAGATGAAGGGATCGGGCGGCGCTTTGGGTTCGCCGCCCGACTGATTTTAAAGGTTTATTCGCCCCATTCGATCATATCCATCGGGTGCATTGTACCCCAGATGCCTGTCGGCACGTTCTTCAACTTGCTGTTGTAGGCCGTGTGGTAAGGCAGCGCGTTGATCCAATAGACGGGCAGATCTGCAGCCACTTGTTGTTGGAACTCTGCATACAAAGATGCGCGTTTGGCATCATCCAATTCGACCGCGGCCGCATTCAGCAATTCGTCAACTTTGGCGTTGCTGTATTGCTGCGTGTTTGACCAGATCACGCCTTTTTTGATGTTGTCGCTCAGATATGAGCGGTGCACACCGATCACAGGATCCCCCCAGTTGAAGACGATGTCCATCGACAGTTCAAAGTCATGTCCGCCAACGCGGCCCGCCCATGTCGGGAAATCAGGTGCCGCCCGAACGGTCAGCGCGATACCTATCTTCTTGAGCTGCGACTTCATGTATTCCGCAATGGACTGCTGTTGTTCCTTTGGTCCCGGAATATAGTCGATTGTCAGCTCCATCCCGTCGCCGAACCCTGCCTCTGCCATCAAGGCGTTGGCCTTGTTGAGATCGACATCGTAGCTTGGGATTGTCTCGTCAAAGTAGGGCGAGCTTTCGATGATCGGACCACGCTGGGCCGTTGAAACACCGCGGTGCAGCGCTTTGGTGATAAAGTCGCGGTCCACCGCATAGGAAATGGCCTGACGCACGCGCACGTCGCTCAGTTTTGGGGAAGCCGTATTGAAGGCCAGCCAGTTGATCGGACCAACCGCTGCATAGCCGTCGGTTGTGATGGACAGCGCGTCAACTTTTTCCAGCCGTTTGATTTCCTGGCTGCCTGCCATGAACGGATACATATCCGCATCGCCGTTTTCCATTGCGATCAGCAAGGCGGATGGATCTTTGATGATGCGGATGATGATCTCATCCAGTTTTGGGCGTCCGTCGATAAAGAAGTTGGGGTTCTTCTTCATGATCACAGCTTCGCCGGGCGTAAATTCTTCCAGCATGAAGGGGCCGGACCCGACAGGCGCAGAGTTGGCTGGATGCGATTTCGCGTCCTGGCCGTCGCCGTAGATGTGTTTGGGCAAAACCGGCGCCAATGCAGGCGACAGGGCCAAAAGCAACGCGGGGTGCGGTTTATCAAGGTTGATGACGACGGTGTGCGCGTCGGGTGTATCGATTGTGGACACGGGCGCGAACATGGATTTGAAAGGGTGGTTTTCCTTGGTTGTCATGATGGAAAACGCAACGTCTTCGGATGTTACAGGCTTACCGTCGTGGAAGGTCGCATTCTGCACAAGGTTCAGCGTTACCGACATGCCGTCGTCTGCGACCGTCCAACTTTCGGCCAGATAGGGCTGTGGTTCCCAATTTTCGTCGTAGCGCAGGGGTGACGCAAAAATTTGGGTGGATGGCACGGCTGTGGCGATCCCGGACTGCACTGCACCGTTAAGATGGCGTGGAACTTGGGTCGAGGCGATCACCAAAGTTCCCCCTTCGGCATGGACAAGCGGGGCAGATGCCATGCCTGCCACGACGATCGCGGCTGCGCCCAGAAGGCGTGTCATTACTGTCATGTTGGACTCCCTTAGAATTGTTTTTTTGGGTGTTATTGATCTGAGGCTAGCCAAATCTGGCCATTTGGGAACAGTTTTTTACGTAGGCGTTACAGTTTTTTCGCTTTCCGCAGGAAAATGAAATGTATTTTCAAGCCCCCAAAGAGGCGTAAGTTATTAGTTTATATGTTAAATACTTTGAGGCTGCCTTTTGAAAGGCGCTTTACTGCTGCCTATTCCTGATCCGCCGCGCCCCACAACACCATTTATCGGTGCATCGTCTTACGTTACTGAATTATGCAACGAAGGGGAGGGGCGCATGACCCAAATTACTGTTTTCAAAGCGAAAAAGATTATCACAATGGACCCGAATCGCCGGGATGCCACGCATGTGGCTGTGCGCGACGGTAAAGTTTTGGCTGTTGGTGGTGCAACCTGCGCCGATCAATGGGGCGCTGTGACCCATGACGAAACTCTTGCCCATGCAACCTTGATGCCCGGCATGGTCGAAGGCCACGCGCACATGATGGCGGGGGCCATGTGGCGCTATGCGTATGCGGGCTATCACGACCGTATTGACCCGCAAGGCAAGCTTTGGACAGGCATGACAGACATCGACGCGGTGGTGGACGGGTTGACCACATATGCGCAGGGTCTTGGCCCTGATGACCCGCTTGTCGGGTGGGGGTTTGACCCGATTTTTCTGACGTCCGAAAGGTTAAGCGCCAAACACCTGGACCAGATCAGCACCGACCGCCCCATCGCAATTATCTTTTCCAACTTCCACTTGATGTGTGTGAATTCCAAGGCTTTGGAAATGGCGGGGTATGACGGAGGCACGAATGCGGAAGGCGTTATCAAAGGCCCGGACGGTGCGCCCACCGGAGAGCTACAGGAAATGGCGGCCATGTTTCCTATCATGCGCCGTTTGGGGATTGATTTCAGGGGGTTGTCACAGACTCCGGAAGCGATTGCCGACTTCGCAGAGGTGGCGCAGCGCGCTGGCGTGACCACGATTACGGATTTGTTTTCATCCATGGAAGATGATGATCTGAAAGTGATGTTGGACATCACCGGCCGCGACACTTTTCCGTTGCGTATTGTGCCTGTGTTGGGGGCGATGGGCGAACCGGTTCAGGTCGCCGACAGGGCTGAAACCCTTGCAAAATCTTCCACCGACAAGCTCCGGTTGGGGGCTGTGAAGTTGATGACAGACGGGTCGATCCAGGGGTGGACGGCTCGGGTGAAATGGCCCCATTATGTTGGCGGTCAGCCCAATGGCATTTGGAACACAGCGCCGGAACAGATTTATGCGTTGTGTGACGAGATGCAAAAACGTGGCATTCAAATGCACATCCACGTCAATGGGGATGAGGCCGCCGAAGTGTCCATCGCCGCGATTGAGGCCGCCTTGCGCAACCATCCAGCACCGGGCCATCGCCATGTTTTGCAGCACTGCCAGATGATGGGCCGCGACCAGTATCAGCGTGCCAAGGAACTTGGGTGCTGCACCAACATTTTTGCCAACCACATATGGTATTTCGGCGATCAGCACGTTGAATTGACGTTGGGCCGCGATCGCGCTGAACGTATGGATGCCGCCCGCACAGCTTTGGATGAAGGTGTGCCCGTAGCCCTTCACTCTGACGCGCCGGTGACCCCATTGGGGCCGTTGTTTACGGCGTGGTGCGCCGTGAACCGTCAAACGATGACGGGCCAGACCTTGGGGGCTGCGCAATGCATCACCGTGGATGAAGCGCTGTATGCGATCACGATGGGGGCCGCGTATACGCTGAAACTGGACGCTGAAATCGGCAGTATCGAAGCGGGCAAACAAGCCGACTTTGCCATTTTGGGAGATGATCCCACGGCGGTTGATCCGATGGCTTTAAAAGATGTACCTGTGTTGGGAACGGTGCATGGCGGTCAGGTGCATTTGCTGTGAACCGTTTGCCTCTAACAGTTATCGGGGGCTACCTCGGGGCTGGAAAAACCACTTTGATCAACCGTTTGCTGGCAGAAGATCACGGACAACGTGTGTTGGTGATGGTCAATGATTTCGGGGCCATCAACATTGACGCAGCTCTGATCGAAAGCCAAAGCGACGATATGGTCGAGCTGTCCAACGGCTGTGTGTGTTGCACCATGGGGGCGGATTTGTTCATGGCTGTGGGCGATGTTTTGGACCGCACCCCGCGCCCCGATCATCTGGTGATCGAGGCTTCGGGCATCGCGGACCCTGCGCGCATTGCACAGGTGGCCATGGCGGAACCAGACCTAAGCTATGGGGGTGTGGTGACGGTGGTTGATGCGCAAAACTACGATGCCTTGGCGTCTGACATTCAAATCGGGGCGCAGTTGCGCGGGCAGGTGGATGTGGCGGATCTGGTGTTGATCAGCAAGGCGGACGCAGGCCAGGTGCCTGCCGCTTTGGGGGTGCCTGAGGCGCAGGTTCTGGATTTGGCGACGCTGGATGTAACAGCGCCTCTGATATTGGGTGACGCGCTTGGGTCAGGCCCCAAAGCCGTGGCAGAGGTGCACCCTGCCTATGTGTCGTGGAACACACGGGAGGATCGGGTGTTGTCGCGGGCGCAACTGGATGCGTTGATCCGCAACAGGCCCGCAAAAGCGCTTCGGATCAAAGGGTTCGTGGCCAGCGAACGCGGAATGACCGAGCTGCATTGCGTAGGTCCGAGCCACAGCCTGAAACCGGTTCCGGTATCCGAAAACACCCAAACGCAACTGGTGGGCATCGGACTAAAGGGCCACATCACCCGCGAAGATTTCCAAAACTGGTGGGCCAGTGTCTAGGGCTCTGACCCTAGAGGCTGAGTTTAGGGCGCGTCCCATGTGACGGTGGCATTGCCCGCTTGCATTGGACCCTTCGCGCGATCAAAGCGTAAATAGGCAATGGCCAAGTCCCCTGCGCGGCTTAACAAAGTGCCAACGGATTTGCCATTCGCCGTGATCTGAGTACCGGACGGGGCGTCACCGGTGACGGTCACTTGCGCCAGCCCTTTGCGCAGTTCGGTTTTGTGCTTCATGCGGGCTGTCACTTCTTGGCCCACGTAACAGCCTTTTTTAAAATCCACGCCATTCAAACGCTCAAACCCAGCTTCAAGAATGAAGGTGTCGGGGGTCAAATCGACGCCAGACTGCGGCACCAGATGGCTTACCTGAAGGGCAGTCCAATCCGTGTCTTCGCGCCATTCGGTGTCACGATAGGCACGCCATCCCATGGCACTGTGACGCGGATCGGCGAATCCGTCTTCGGGCGTATCGCCTGTGCCACGGTGCAGGTGCAAAGGGACCTCTTGGATCGACACGTCGGCGCGTAATTTATACATGCTTAGTCTTTGCACCAACGCATCCGCTTGGTCGGCATCTGCGTCCAGATGAATGTCACCGCCTGAGAGAAACACAAAAAAGTCAGCGATATACTTGCCCTGCGGCGTCAGAAGGGCTGTGTAGACCAGGCCATTGTCTACCTTTGCGATATCATTTGTGATCAAACCTTGCAGAAAATCACGGGTGTCTTTGCCCGTTAGGCAAAAGATGCGGCGTTGGGTCATGTTATGTGGTCCTCATGGGCGCTTATCTGACATATAGCGTCTGTGAGAGCAGACAAAAGGGGCCAATGATGCGCGCACCGATATCCGTGGTGATTCCAACCCTGAACGCAGGCGCATCGCTGCATGGGAGTTTGGCGTGTCTGATGGAAGGGGTCGAAGCCGGCGTGATCCGCGAGGTCATCATCAGCGACGGTGGATCAACAGACCAAACGATAGCATTGGCAAAAGACTGGGGCGCGGAAATTGTGTCGGGGCCGGCGTCACGCGGGGGGCAATTGCAACGCGGATGTGCTGCGGCCCAAGGGGCTTGGTTGCTGGTTTTGCATGCAGACACACAGCTGTCACCGGGATGGGTCGGACCAGTCATGCGGCACATGCAAGGGCGCAAGGCGGGTTGGTTTCAGTTGGCATTCGACAAAGGTGGGTTGCCTGCGAAAATTGTTGCGGGTTGGGCCAATTGGCGCAGCAGGCGCGGGTTGCCTTATGGCGATCAGGGGCTTTTTCTGTTGCGGGACATGTACGAGGTGGTGGGGGGATACGTCGATCAGCCACTGATGGAAGACGTCGCTATGGCACGGGCGCTTAAGGGGCAATTGGCACCGATTGATGTCGTGGCCATCACCAGTGCCCAAAAATACCAGTCTCAAGGGTGGATGCGCCGTGGTGGGCGCAACCTGTTGGTTTTGTTGCGATATAGTTTTGGCGCCGACGTTGAAACACTGGCCCGAAGCTATCGGAAATAGCAGGAAGCTTTTGGGGTCCTGACCCTAGCCGAACAAGCGTCCGCGTATCCGTGCCAAAAGACCGGCCCTTGGGCTGGGGGCCGCGTCAAAATGGGGCGGCTTGGTTGCACTTGGGTCCAGATCGACCACGGCTTTGCCTTCCTTGAACTGCAGGCGGTACAGGTCGGCATACATGCCGCCGCGCGCCAACAAGTCCTCGTGGGTGCCTTGATCCACAACACGGCCACGGTCCATCACAACAATCTTGTCGGCCTCGCGAATGGTCGACAGTCTATGTGCGATTACCAAGGTTGTGCGCCCCGTCGACAGTTTGTCCAAAGCTTGCTGCACCACGTTTTCAGATTGCGCGTCCAATGCGGATGTTGCTTCGTCTAGCAACAAAATTGGCGTATCGCGCAGCAATGCACGTGCAATCACAACCCGTTGGCGTTGCCCGCCAGACAGGGCAGAGCCGCGCGGTCCGACGCGCGTGTCCAAACCGTCAGGCAGCTTGTCCAGAAAATCACTGACAAAGGCCGCGTCCAGTGCCTTGGTCAATTGTTCGTCTGTGACGTCTTCGCGGCCCAAAACGATATTTTCGCGCAGGGTCTCGTCAAACAACAAGGCTTCTTGCGTCACCACTGAAAACAAGTCGCGCAAATCGTCCAGCGCCATGTCGCGGGTTTCAACACCACCCAACTTGACGGTCCCTGTCTGGGGATCAACCAAGCGGGTCAACAGGTTGAAAATTGTGGATTTCCCGGCGCCGGATGCACCGACCAAAGCCGTTGTTTTGCCGGGTTCCGCGACCAACGACAGATCGTGCAAAACAGCCGATTCACCATAAGACAAGCTGACGCCGTCCAGTGCGATTTCCGGGGTACCTTCGGGGGCTGGCACGGGGTTTTCGGCAGACGCCAAAACCAAAGGTGCATTCAGAAGCGCCTTGACCCGCTCCAACGCGGCAGCGGCCACTTGCCACAGTCCGCTGATACCGCCCAAACGGCGCAAGGGGTTAAAGGTAAACCCCATGGCTGTGAAAAACGTCATGAACTGACCAATGGACTTTTCACCTGCGATAATCTCGGAGCCACCGTACAGAATCACAGCCATAAAACCGATTCCGGACATGATGTCGATCATCGCGGGAATTGCCGCGCCACCAAAAGCTGTTTTGACTTCTGTGCGCACAAACATCTGGGTCAAATGGCGGTACTGGCGGGATTGGTACTGTTCCAGCGCGTTCAACTTGATCTGCACGATACCGTGAAAAACCTCGTCTAGGCGGGTGCTAAGATCAGCCCCCAAATCACGGGCTTGTCGCGCCTGCACGCGCACATATCGTTGTGCCATGGCCGCAGGTAGTACCAAAACGGGAATGCCAACGCAGGCCAGCAAGGCCCAGACCGGATCGACACTGATGGCAACACCAAGCAGCACGATCAGCCCCATCAAGTCACGCCCGGCCCCCGTGATGACGGCACGCCAGACATCGCCCACCGCATTCACATCCGATTGCACACGCTGGATCAAAAAGCCCGGCGGATGCGTTTGATGGAACGCCCCGTCTTGCTTCATCATATGTTCAAGGATGTCGATCCGCAGGGCAGCGGCGGTTTTCTGCGCAATTTTCGTCAGCAGTACCTTTTGCACCACTGAAGACACAGCACGGACCACAAACACCGAAATCAGAACCAGCCCGACCCAAATCAACATATCCGAACTGCCCGCCACAAAGACGTCATCGAACATAGGCTGCATCATGTAGCTAAGAGCACCCAACGTGGAGCCTTCCAGTGCCATGAACACAACGGCAATGGCCAAAACGGGCAGGTGTTTGCGCATATAAGTGCGCCACAGCCACCCCAGCAACTCACGCGAGCTGAAGGTTTCATCGTTGGACGACGGAACGGGGGTAGTGGGGGTCTCGGGTGTCGGGGTGTGTTCTGTCACGCGGTGCGCCTGCGCCGTTGGGAAAATCAGATAGTTCGCCTATGTACGGTGCCGCAACAGTCAGAGCAAGTGTTAGGGCAGTTGACGTCGCACCCAAGGTCCGTAGGTTGCGTGCAAAGCGAAAGAGGTTTTCCATGTCATTGCCCCCCAATACCGCGCCCCCCAACACTGCACACGGCCGCGGATATTTGGCCATTCCCGGTCCATCCGTCATGCCTGATGCTGTGTTGCAGGCCATGCATCGTGCGTCGCCAAACATCTATGCTGGCGCTTTGATTGACATGATGCCGGACTTGACGCGTGATTTGTGCAGGGTTGCGCGCACGCAACATGACGTGGCGATTTACATCGGCAACGGGCATGCAGCGTGGGAAGCCGCGTTAAGCAACACGATCGCGCCGGGGGACCGCGTGTTGGTGCCATCCTCTGGACATTTCGCCCATGGCTGGGCTGACATGGCCGAAGGTTTGGGCGCACAAGTCGATCTTCTGGAATTTGGCAAGCAAAGCCCGTTTGACGTGAACCGCATTGCAGACGCACTGCAGGCGGACACAGCACATGAAATCAAAGCAGTTCTGGCCGTGCATGTGGACACATCCAGCTCCATCCGAAACGATATCGCCGCGATCCGCAAAGCGATGGATGATGTGAACCACCCCGCATTGCTGATGGCGGATTGCATTGCATCGCTTGGCTGCGACACCTTCGAGATGGACGCATGGGGCGTCGATGTGATGGTTACGGCCTGCCAAAAAGGCTTGATGGTGCCTGCGGGAACGTCATTTGTGTTTTTTAATGATAGGGCAGGGGCAGCTCGCGCGAAAATGCCAAGGGTCAGTCGCTACTGGGATTGGGTGCCACGGGCAAATCCCGACGGGTTCTGGCAGTACTTCAACGGAACAGCCCCGACCCACCATTTGTACGGTCTGCGCGTGGCGCTTGATATGATACATGCCGAGGGGATGGATCAGGTCTGGGCGCGGCACAGGCGTTTGGCGCGTGCCATTTGGGCAGCTTGTGATGTGTGGGCCAGCAAAGGCGGTTTGCGTATGAACGTCGCCGACCCCGCCCACCGCAGCACCGCCGTCACATCTTTGCGTTTGGATGCGCCGGATGGCACGCGGTTGCGCGATTGGGTGGAAGATAACCTTGGGTTGACGCTTGGAATTGGGTTGGGCATGGGCGAGGGCCGGGAATCAGACGCGTTTTTCCGGTTTGGGCACATGGGACACGTGAACGGTCAGATGATTATGGGGCTTTTGGGCGGTGTCGAAACGGGACTGTGTGCTTTGGACATTGAACATGGGACGGGCGCATTGGATGCAGCCGCCAAAGTCATTGCCGGGGGCTGAAGCGTTCGAATTCCGCGGTGCGGCGCATGTCCAACCAGGTCATCCAGCGGTTCAGGCTCCATCCCAGGGCCGCGACTGCAAGAAGACCCCATAAGGCCCAAAGCAGCAGAAAAACCCAAGACAGGTTTACGCCAAACATCACGATGCAGGCTTTGGTGAAATCGGGCGCTGACGGCATGTTGTGGTGTCGCATGTGATCTCCATATCATGCGAAAGTTTACCGAAAGTTTTGCGTCTGTCAGCCCTTTGCTGCAGCATCCAGTGCAATTGGCAAGGCTTTGGCAAACAGCTGCAGTTGCGCGTCCGTGCCGCAACTGATGCGGATGCAGCGGTTTTGAGGGGCCGCAAAGGGCATACGCACAAACAAGCCTTGTGCAATCAATGCCTCTAGAACGCGTTTGGCAAAGGCGCCGTCCTGACCACAATCAATCGCAACAAAGTTTGTTGCGGAGGGCACTGCTTTCAATCCGTTGTTGGCAGCTATGCTTGCGATTGTGTCGCGGGCTTTTGCGATTTTTCCCAAAACATCTGCAGTGTAATCTGTGTCCAACAGGGCCGCCAATGCGCCAGCTTGCGCCGCGCGGTTCATGCCAAAATGGTTGCGCACTTTGTTGAAGGCCACGATCAGATCCGGATGTCCGATGGCATATCCTACGCGCGCACCTGCCATGCCGTAAGCCTTTGAAAAGGTACGTAACCTGATCACGCGGGGATCGTCCGGGCTGATTTCTGGCGCAGTGCCTTTTGGGGCACATTCGACATAGGCTTCGTCCAGAACCAACAGGCAGCCATCCGGTAGGTTGTCCAATGCGTGGCTTAGGGTTGTGCCGTCGTGCCATGTGCCCATGGGGTTGTCGGGGTTGGCCAGATACACCAGCTTTGCGCCGACATCCCGGGCTTTGTCAAACAGGGCCTTCGGGTCTTCGTGGTCGTCGACATAATCTACTTTATGCAATGTTCCGCCAAAGCCTGCGACGTGATAGTTGAAGGTGGGATAAGCCCCATCCGATGTAACCACAGCATCGCCTTGTGCCACGAACAGACGCACCAGATATCCCAACAACCCGTCGATGCCTTCGCCCACGACAATGTGCTCTATTGTGCATCCATGGTGGGCGGCCAACGCGTGCCGCAGATCAAAGTTCTCTGGGTCGCCGTACATCCAGTGTCCGGCTTCGGCCATAGCCTGGATCGCTTTGGGGGAGGGGCCAAAGACGTTTTCATTGGCACCAAGGCGGGCATCAAACGCGCCGCCGCGTGCCCGTTCCTGGGTTTCGGGGCCCACAAATGGCACGGAGGATGGCAAGGTGGTGGTCAGCGGGGTAAAGCGAAAATCAGTCATACCCGTTGCGTACTGCATGGGAACAGAGTTTGCAAAGTAGGTGTGGAACACATATATGAGAATCGTTCGCAACTGGAGGTGTGACATGACAAAACTGACACGACGCGGATTTATGGCCAGTCTGGCCGCTGCAGGTGCTGTGCGGGCCGTTCCAATTGCGGGTGCCAAACTGGGAGGACGGCGGATTTTGACGTTGGTGTACGACAAGTCCATGGGTATGATGCGCGCGGTTGAGCGTTGGGTGCCGTAGCGTTTTGCTTTTCAAAGCGGGCATATTCGGACCAAATGTATCAAACATTTGGAGAACCCCATGGCCCGCGTTTCCGTCACCTATGAAGATCACATTGCCCACGTCCGCCTGACGCGCAGCGACAAAATGAATGCTGTTGATCAGGATATGATCACAGCCATTATCGCCGCAGGCGAAGAGGTAGCGGCCTCTGACGCACGGGCGGTGGTTCTGTCTGGCGAAGGCAAAGCGTTTTGTGCCGGCATCGACATTGGCAGCCTTGGCCAGATGGTGGGCGTTGATCCGGCGGGCCAATTGATGCCGCGCACCCATGGCGAAGGCACCACAAACCAGTGGCAAGAGGTTGCCATGGTGTGGCAACGCGCCCCGATGCCGGTTATCGCGGCCTTGCATGGCCCTGTTTTCGGCGCGGGATGCCAATTGGCGTTGGGCGCAGACATCCGCATTGCGGCCCCTGACACCCGGGTGGCGGTTATGGAAATGAAATGGGGCATCGTGCCGGATATGGGCGGCATGGTGTTATTGCCCAAACTGGTACGCCCTGACGTCATGCGCCAGATGACCTACACGGCCACCCCTGTGGACGCTGCCCAAGCGCTGGCGTGTGGTTTGGTTACTGAACTGGCAGATGATGCACTGGCGCGGGCGACAGAGCTGGCCAAGGAAATTGCCGGTAAAAGCCCATCGGCAATCCGCACGGCCAAGCGGTTGTGTGCCTTTGCTGAAACCGCATCGGAGGCCGAGGTTTTGCTTGCGGAAAGCCGCGAACAGGCCGAGTTGATCGGCAAACCACACCAGATGGAAGTTGTCGCAGCTGCCATGCAAAAACGACCCGCAGTCTTTAAGTAAGGCGCCTAAAGGGCGGCCCTTTGGGACGCTTCCGAGGATTTTGAGAACAAAGTAGGCGGCCATCTGTGCCGTCAATTGGCTTGACGTGACGCCTTGGACGCGGCTTTGTCGTCGAGCGCACGTTTGATCGTCTTTTATTTATTCAGCCCAAGTTATTTTCGCATACCACTTTCCGGTCAAACACACCGCCAAATTTTTTTAACTGATTGGAATACCATGTCTGACCCATCCATTTTTGACTTTAACGGCTACAAAATCAAAGTCCCACCAAAGGGTAAATTCAACCAAGACGTCCCGGCCATTGGCAATGTCTGGCCCAACGCGCAAGGCACGCCGATTGTGTCGTCCTATCTGGTCTATGATTTTATCTATCCCAAAGTCACGCCGTTGGTTCTGGTCCAAAGTTACACTGGCGCTCAAGAGCCGATTGGTGCTGCAGGTCATGTCGATGGCACTTTTCGCAAGGACTCAGTGCCACAGGTCAACAAGACCATGAGCGTGGTCCGTGAAATCGTGATGAGCTATCAGTGGCGCGCCGTGATTGTAGAATTGAACACCGCTGGCGGCTATGCGCAGGAAAAAAGCTTTGTCACAGGCGTGCAAACTTCGGAAGAGGCGTCTAAAACCTTTGGCCGTGTTCTGAGTGCCGAGGCCAGCACCAATATCCCGCTGTTCAAAGGGATCGATGTGAAGCTGACAGCGGCTTACAATACAGGCCATAGCACCCAAAGCAAAACAGTGCTGACCTCATCCTCGACCATTACGGAAAAGATCACAGCACCGGCAAATCAGACCTTTGTGCAATGGCAGCTTTTTATCGCACATACGATCAAAGCGCCGAGTTTAAGTGCCAATAATGTCAATCCGGATGATTTTGATGCCTATCAAAAATTGTTCGACACCTACGGTGGCACCGGTATTCCGGCGCAATTTCCTCAGGTTTCAATTGAAAATGCGCCTCAATTGTCCGGTGGCGGGGCGATTTATTCGGCAACACTGTTTCCTGCGACCTAGGGTCCTGACCCTAATTCGGGCGACCTAATGCGTGACTGGTGTCTGGCGCAGCGCTAAGCTGCGCCAGAGTGTCACCCCAGCTCCGCAAGGCGGGAAAACGCCTCGTTCAATTTGGCTTCTTCCGCTTCGCGCAGCGCGAGGTTCGCCTTTGTTTCCTCGATCACTTCTGGCGGCGCACTGTCGGCAAATTTAGGGTTTTTGAGCCGTCCACGCAGCCCGCCAAGTTCTTTGCCCAGCTTGCCCAGCGTTTTTTCCAAACGCGCTTTTTCAGCGGCCACATCAATCACCCCGTCCAAAGGCAGCCCGAAGGTCCCCCCGCTTGCTGCCAGCGTCACGGTGCCTTTTGGCATCCCGTCCACTTCTTCAAGGCTTTCAACCCGCGCAAAGCGTTTGATCAACGCCTCGTTTTGCGCCCAAGCGCTGCGGGCCGCACCGTCCATGCCTTGCACCACAAGCGGTATGAAATCGCCTGCGTTGACGTTCATTTGCGCACGGGCTGACCGGATTGCTTCAATCATTGCCACGGTCCACGACAGTTCCGCATCCGCTTCTGGTACCACCAGATCGGCGGCGGTGTATGTGGGCCAATCCGCGTGCGCCAACATCTTGGGCCGTTCTTTTGCACCCCAGATTTCCTCTGTCACAAAGGGCATAATCGGGTGTGTCAGGATCAGGATCTGATCCAGCGCCCAAGCATAGGTTGCTTTTGTTTCGGCCGCCGCACCTGCGTCGTCACCGTCCAGAACAGGCTTGGTAAATTCCAGATATTGTGAGCAGAACGTGTTCCAGACGAAGCTGTAAAGCGTGCTTGCCGCATCGTTGAACCGGTAGGTGTCCAATGCCGCGTCCACGGCTTCGCGCGTCTTGCCGATCTCGCCTTTGATCCATTGGTTCAGCGGCAGTTTTGTGTCGGGGGCCGTATCGCTGTGGGACACGTCAAACGTCCCTTTGAAGTCGCCGTAGGTTGCGGCGTTCCACAGTTTTGTGACAAAGTTGCGGTAGCCTTCGATGCGTTTGGTGTCGAGTTTCAGCGCACCGCCCAACGATGCCATCGCCGCATTGGTGAACCGCAGCGCGTCGGCGCCGTATTCGTCGATAATGTCGAGAGGATCGACCACGTTGCCCACGGATTTGGACATTTTCTTGCCCTTTGCATCGCGCACCAACCCGTGCAGATAGACGTTTTTGAACGGGATGTCGTCGACCACCGCCAATTGCATCATCATCATACGCGCCACCCAGAAGAACAGGATGTCCTGACCTGTGATAAGGTCGGAAGTGGGGAAGTATTTGTTAAGCTCTGCCGTATCTTCGGGCCAGCCGAGCGTGCCGATGGGCCAGAGGCCAGAGGAGAACCATGTGTCGAGGACGTCGGGGTCGCGAGCAATTTGAACTACGAAGTGATCCGTTTCGGACAGTGTATCACCGTTCAAGTGCTGGCTTGTGTGGTCAAAAAGAAAAGCTGGATCGGGAACGGTATTTCCAAGATTATCTTCAACACGCGACTTTTCGTCGGTGCTTACAAAAACTTGGATTGATACATCCGGGTTGGTCGATTGATATGCGGTAGTCGCAAGTGCAAGTGCTTCTTTTTCCGAAGCTGCGCAAAATGATTTTCCGTCGGGCCCATACCAAACCGGAATCTGATGCCCCCACCACAGCTGGCGCGAGATGCACCATGGCTCGATGTTGTCTAGCCAGTTGTAATACACTTTCTCGCCGCTCTCGGGCATGATCTTGACGTCGCCGTTGCGCACCGCATCCAAAGCAGGCCCAACGATCTGGTCTGTGTCCACAAACCACTGATCTGTCAGCAGCGGCTCAATCACCACCTTTGAGCGGTCCCCAAAGGGCTGCATGATTGGCTTGTTTTCCACAAAAGGCTCAAGCCGCAGGTTTTCTTGGCCTTCGGCGTCCACATAGGGCACCAGTTTCAGCACGGCCAAACCTTCGGCGGTGATGTCCTCGACCACCTTTTTGCGGGCCTCAAACCGGTCCATGCCGCGGTAGTCGTCGGGAACAAGGTTCATGGCGGAAATCATGGCCTCGTCAAAGTCCAATTCGCCATTGGCGATCTTCTGGGCGATGGCGGCTTCTTCGGCATAAGGCTTGCCATCGCTGCGCATCGCGGCCTTTGTGTCCATCAGGTTGTACATCGGGATGCCGCCGCGTTTGGCGACCTGATAGTCGTTAAAGTCGTGGGCGCCGGTGATTTTCACAGCGCCGGACCCGAAGTCCTTGTCGGGGTATTCATCGGTGATGATGGGGATCAGGCGACGGTGTTCTTTGGGGCCTACTGGAATTTCACAAAGCTTGCCCACGATCGGGGCGTAGCGTTCGTCAGATGGATGCACGGCCACGGCACCATCGCCCAGCATTGTTTCGGGGCGGGTGGTGGCGATGGAAATGTAGTCGCGTTCTTCCGACAGGGTCACGTTGCCCTCTTCGTCTTTCTCGACGTAGGTGTAGGTTTCGCCACCTGCCAACGGGTACTTGAAGTGCCACATGTGGCCCGGCGTTTCGATGTTTTCGACTTCCAGATCAGAAATGGCGGTCTCAAAGTAGGGGTCCCAGTTGACCAGACGCTTGCCACGATAGATCAGGCCCTTGTTGTACATCTCGACAAAGACTTTGATAACTGCGTCGTGGAAGTTGCCGTCTTCACCTTCGGGGGCGTTTGGTGCGCCCGACATGGTGAAGGCATTGCGCGACCAGTCGCAGGACGAGCCGATGCGCTTAAGCTGGTCAATGATGCCATTTGCAGTGCGGCCTTTGTAATCCCACGCCACGTCCATAAACGCATCGCGCCCGATTTCCTTGCGCCCCGGCTTGCCCTCTGCGGCCAGTTCTTTTTCGACGGCCAGTTGCATGGCGATGCCTGCGTGATCCTGTCCGGGCTGCCACAGCGTGTCAAAGCCGCGCATCCGGTGCCAGCGCACCATAATGTCTTGCAAGGTGTTGTTGAAGGCGTGGCCGATGTGCAAACGGCCGTTGACGTTGGGGGGCGGGATCATGATGCAATAAGCCGAGGCGCCGGGTTTGGCATTGGCACCGGCGACAAAGCACCCTGCCTTTTCCCAAGCGGCATAAAGCCGGGGTTCGGCGGTTTTTGCATCAAAAGATTTTTCCAGTGCCATGGCGTGCGGCCTCACGTTGAACAGAGTTGGGGTTCAGATACCCAAAGGTCACCCAAAGGGGAAGGGTCGTTGGATTTATGTTTCTTTTCGCTCAAAATATCCCGGGGGAGGTGCTGCGCACCGGGGGCAGAGCCCCTTCTTGAAACGGGCAATCGAAAAAGCCAAAGCAGTTTTGCTTTTTCATCCATTTTGCAAACGTGTGCAAAAATGTCTTGCCAGATTGTCGCAGCGCCGTTTAGCCTAACTTTCAAGTTAACTGTGGGGGAATCATGGCCGAGATCCAATTGCGCAATCTGTCCAAACGCTGGGGCAGTTTTGTTGGTGTTCAAAACTTTGATCTGACCATCGGCAACGAAGAGTTTCTGGTGCTGCTTGGGCCTTCGGGCTGTGGCAAGACCACTACCATGCGTATGATTGCGGGGCTGGAAGACATCACCGAAGGCGAGATTATCATCGACGGTAAAGTTGTGAACGATCTGGAGCCCAAGGACCGTGACGTGGCCATGGTGTTCCAATCCTACGGCCTCTACCCGCATATGAACGTCTATGAAAATATCCGATTTCCGTTGAAGGTGCGCAAAGTAGATCCTGCCACCCATGACGAACGGGTGCGCCGGGCCTCTGCTATGGTGGAGCTGGACGAATTTTTGCACCGCAAGCCTGCAGAACTGTCCGGCGGTCAACGTCAGCGGGTGGCATTGGCCCGTGCGATCGTGCGTGAACCCAATGTGTTCTTGATGGATGAACCGCTGTCCAATCTGGATGCCAAGCTGCGCGTGTCGACCCGCGCACAGATCAAGAACCTGAGCCACGAATTGAAGGTCACAACTGTCTATGTGACCCATGACCAGATCGAAGCCATGACACTGGCCGATCGCGTGGTGGTTATGTCAAAAGGCATCGTGCAGCAGGTTGGCACCCCAACCGACATCTACGACATGCCGGCAAACACCTTTGTGGCCAGCTTCATCGGCTCACCCGCTATGAACCTTGTGGATGGCACGCTGTCGGGTGGCACATTTACGGCCAAAGACATTGAAATCAGCGGGCTCACAGGCCCTGACGGCCCCGTGACTTTGGGGTTCCGCGCCGAAGACGCCAGCGTCAGCGACGGACCCGCGCAAGTGAACGCCAATGTGTACTCGATGGAACTGCTGGGCGATGCGACCATGGTCACGATCCGGGCAGGGGGTGCTATGCTCAGTGTCAAAGCCCACAAGGAGTACCGGTCTGAAATCGGCGATGCTGTGTCCTACAGCGTTCCATCAGAAATTTGCCACCTGTTCGATGCAACATCAGGTGAGCGGATCGGGGACTAACCCCAAATCAACGGCCCGTAACAGCGGGTCAAAAACGATGTGGCCTTGCAAGACACATCACTTAAATCAGGGAGAGACTTGAATGTTTCTGAAAAAAGTTGCGGCTGGTGTCGCACTCTCAATCGCAGCGTCGGCTGCAATGGCGGACGGTCACGCGAAATGTGACATCGCCGAAGGCCGCGTCAGCATCGTGGGCAACGAATTCCCAGCCATCCAGACTGTTGGTGCGGGTGCGGTTGCTTGTGCAAACGACAACGTCGAAGTGAAAACAAACCTCACAGCGGATCACCAAAAGATTAATCTGGCGGGCATGTCCACAACACCTGCTGAATACACGTCTGCGATCGTTGCGAATTCGTCCATTGTGGCGTTGATGAACGAAGATGTTGTGCGCCCATTGGATGATCTGGTCGAAAAATACGGCCAAAACCTGAAGAAAAACCAGCTGATCACGGTAAACGGTCAAGTGATGGCTGTGGCCTTCATGGCGAACGCGCAGCACCTTGTATATCGCGCAGACGTTCTGGAAAAAGCCGGCGTTGCTGTGCCAACCACATATGAAGAAATGCTGGCAGGCGCTGAAAAAATCAAATCCATGGGGTTGATGGAAAACCCGTTGGGTGGCGCGTACAAAGCAGGCTGGAACCTGGCGCAAGAATTCACGAACATGTACATCGGTCACGATGGTGAGTTTTTCAAAGCAGGGTCTGCCGAAGTCACAATCAATAACGACAAAGGCATCGCCACGCTGGAAATGCTCAAGTCGCTGACGGCTTACATGAACCCCGACTATCTGACACATGATTCCAACGCGACAAGCGCGGAATGGAAAGCTGGCAATGTGGCGATGATGAACATGTGGGGATCACGTGTTGGTCCTTTGCAAGATCCTGAGGGTGCCGCAGACGGTGTTGCAAACACAACAAAAGTCGCAGGCCCAATGACAGTAGCAGGTGGATCGACACCGGCAACAACACTGTGGTGGGACGGCTGGACAGTGTCCAAAAACATCTCTGATGCAGATGCGTCCGCAACATTTCAGGCGCTGACAGCCGCAATTGACCCAAGCATCCTGAACGAAGAAACGTCATCTCAGGCGGTTTGGTTGTTGGACGGTTACGAGCCAACAGACCAAGCGGCAGGCGTCTTCGCAGCCGCACAGTCCGGTTCTGTGCCTTACCCGATGTTGCCATACCAAGGCTTGTTGCACACTGCTTTGGGGGCGGAATTGCCTGACTTCCTGACAGGCAAAGAAGACGCGGCCAAAACTTTGGCTGATGTTGAAGCGGCCTATGCGGCGGCAGCAAAAGAACAGGGCTTCTTGAAGTAAGACGCCTTACGCGGAGGGCTGTAACGGCCCTCCGTTCCCTCACTATGATTTCAACCGACCTTTGATGGAACAAGGCACATGAAGCACAAGACATTCTTTTGGTTCTTCCTGCCCACGGGCCTTGCGATGCTATTGTTTATCGCCCTTCCCATTGTGTCGGTGGTCCTGCAATCGCTGTTTGTGGAACACGAAGCCGTATTGGCCGTGGTCGAGAATTGCGGCCCGTTCGGGTGCAAGCAGGAAACAACAATTGATCAATCCGCAACCGAAGCTTTGCGCGCGGCCAGCCCGCTGGGGCAATTTGCAGGGTTGGATATCTATTTCAATCGCGGCCACCTTGCCACCGCCGAAGTCGCGGACGCATGGCGCACGCGTTCGGGTCTTGGCAGTTTTCTGGCCACGATCAACAATCTGCCATTCTACCGCGCGATGTCCTTCACGCTGGTTTATACGTTCACGGTGACGCCATTGCTGATCATGCTTGGATTTGCCATCGCCGTTGGTGTGAATTCCCTACACCGCCACCTTAAAGGCCTTGTGATCTTCTTTTCGTTGCTGCCAATGATTGTGACGCCGCTGATCGGGTCACTGATCCTGTTCTGGATGATCGACAGCCGGGGTATTTTAGGATCTGCCATCCAATGGCTTGCCGACGATCCGACGCTTTCGCTTAAGGCCTCAACGGGACTGACATGGGCGATGCTGATCGTTTACGGTGTGTGGCATTCAGCGCCCTTTGCCTTTGTTGTCTTTTACGCAGGTCTGCAAACGTTGCCCAAAGACACGCTGGAATCCGCCATGATCGACGGGGCGTCGCGTTGGGAACAAATCCGCTATGTTGTGATCCCACATCTGATGCCGCTTGTCACTTTTGTGATGCTGATCCAGTTGATGGACAACTTCCGTGTGCTTGAACCCATCGTGGGGTTCAGCGCAGAGGCCCATGCCACCTCGCTGAGTTGGATTATCCTGAACGATCTTGGTGGCGAAACACGTCTTTTGTCTTCTGCCGCCGCGACATCTGTTTTGACGATCATCGGGGTGTCGATCCTGCTGTCACCCGTTCTTGTGCGCACATGGCGCGACTTTCATTCGAAGGCTGAATAAATGTCATCCAAAGCCACACAACAACCGACATACATGCGTGTTCTGGTCTATGCCTTTGTGGCGTTCTGGCTGATCATTGCGGCGTTTCCCTTCCTTTGGACGCTTTGGGGGTCCTTCAAGGTCGAGCTGGACTTCTTTTCGATTGCGGATTGGACAAACGCGCTGACAGGGGAACGCACGCAAGAGGTTCATGGGTCTGCCTTCACCGGCGACGGCTATGAGGGCGCGTGGGTGCAAGAAAGATTTTGGAAAGCGGTTCTGAACACCTTTATCGTGTGCTTCTTTGTGGTGACGATTTCGCTGACGTTTGGCACATTGGGTGGCTACGCGCTGTCGCGATCGGGCCACAACTATACGTTCTGGCTGCTGATGGCGGCATTGATTGCACGTGCGATGCCACAGATCACGCTGGTTTCGGGCTACCTTCTGCCGTTCTTTGAATGGAACCTTTGGGGGTATCTGCCCACATCCATCATTGTGCTGGTGGCCATCAACCAGCCCTTCACATTGTGGATGCTGCATTCCTTCTTCCAGAAAATCCCGAAAGATTTGGACGAATCCGCCAAAGTCGACGGCTGCACGCAATTCCAAGCCTTCCGCCATGCCATCATGCCGGTGATGTGGCCCGGAGTGATCACCACGGGGCTGTTCAGCTTTCTGCTGGCCTACAACGACTTTGCGGTGACAACGATGCTATTAAGCAAAGAAAACCAAACAATGGTGCCGAAAATCGCAAGCTTTCTGGGAACCACCCAAACCGAAGGCAACGTGATGTTTGCGGTTGCGGCTGTTGTGTCGGCGACGGTGCCATTGTTCATTCTTGTCATGTTTTTCCAGCGCCAGATTGTGTCTGGTCTGACGGCTGGCGCTGTCAAAGGGTAATGAAAGACTTTTTGGTCATAGGTGCCGGTTCCGCCGGCTGTGTCCTTGCGGCTGAGCTTGCGCGGCGCGGGGCAGGGTCGGTGGCTGTGCTAGAGGCGGGCCCGTCCGAGCGTCATCCGCTGGTGTCGATGCCTTTTGGTTTGGTCTGGCTGATGGGGGGCGCGCGTGACTGGCGGTATAAATCCGCGCGGCTGTCCGATGCAGGGGGACGCCAGATCAACATTCCACGGGGAAAAATAGTGGGTGGATCCGGGTCGATCAATTCGATGGTTTGGTTCAGAGGGCGCAAAAGCGACTTCGACAATTGGGACATTTCGGGCTGGTCCTTTGCCGATGTGGAACACGCGTTTGAAGCGGTTGAAGCACGTCTGCAACCCACGCGCATGCAAGGCGCACATCCGTTGGCGGAAGGGCTGGCCCCGATGCTTGGCTCTAATCGCGACGCTGTACCCACCCCGGAATACGAAAGCGCAGGCGTTCTGGCCCACAACATGCTGCACACGCGACGCCATTCGGCGGCCGATGCCTATTTGCGACCCTCCGGCGTTGAGATTGTCACCGGCGTCGAAGTGGATCGTCTGATTTGGGACGGCGATCATGCTGTTGGCGTCCTTTTGGTGGATGGCACGGAAATCCGCGCCCGCAAAGGTGTGGTTATGTGTGCAGGGTCATTGGCGACACCCGCAATCCTGATGCGGTCCGGTGTCGGGCCACAAGATGAGCTGAACCAGCATGACATCGACACACGCGTCGATGCGCCAGAGATTGGCCAAAACCTGCATGACCATCCGGGCGTTGGGCTGCACTTTGAAGGGGCTGGCACAGGCTACGGGCTTGAACCGCGCCAATGGCTCAGTTGGGCTGTGGCCCCTTGGCGATACTACAACGGAAACGGTGGACGCCTTGCGTCCCCGACCTGCGAAGGCGGTGCGTTTTTCAACGCGCGTGGCACGGGGGCGATGCCGGATGTGCAAAGCCATTTCATCCCGTTTCATCTGGACAGTCGCGGCAAACGCTATGCGTTAAAATCTGGCTATTTTGCAGATGTATGTGTGTGTCGGCCAAAGTCGCGCGGGCAGCTTCGCCTGACGTCCAAAGATCCCAAAGCTGCGCCGTTTATCGATCTTGGGCTTTTGTCCGATCCGCGTGACCTCGATACGCTGGTGGCGGGCCTGACACGCTTGCGGGCTTTGCTGGCGCTTGCTGATTTTGGGTCAAGACGTGGCCGCGAGGTGCATCCGGGTGTCGATATGACGGGCGATGCGCTGCGTGAACACGTCCGTAATTCCGTGGGAACCGCGTATCACCCTGTTGGCACTGTGCGCCTTGGTGGTCCGGTTTCAAACCGATTGGCGGTGCATGGCACGCGCGGATTATGGGTCGCTGATGCATCCGTGATGCCGCAAGTCACATCCGCCAACACAAATGCACCGTCGATGATGATCGGCTGGAAAGGTGCCAAATACATAAGCGAGGATGCCGCATGAAAGGCACAAGACCCGAACAAGCCGTGCTGACGCGCGACACTGACATGTCCAAAACGGACGAAACCCGCGCTGTGATCGAAGGCATGGTGGATGGTCTGAACGATCACCGTATCGACGACATTGGGCAATTCTTTGCAGAAACGTTTCGTTGGATGGGGAACACAGGCTGCGGGTCTAAAACGGGTCTGCAGGAGTTTCAAGACAATTGGCAACGCCCGTTTCAGGCCGCCTTCAAAGACAAGGTTTGTGTCGATGAGGCACGACTATACATGGGTGAATGGGCTGCGGCCTTCGGGCGGCAGGAGGCAACCCATGGTGGTGACTTTATGGGGGTGAAAGCTTCGGGTAAGCGCATCGAAATCCGCTACATGGACTTTTGGAAAGTGGAAGACGGGCGCATCACGGACAACTACGTGATGGTCGATTTTCCACATGTGATGGCGCAGCTTGGCGTCGATGTATTCAACGGGATGGGCTGGGAAGCCTATGATCGCGGTGAAAAAACACCGCCCCGCCCCGAGGAGGTGTGAGATGACAATTCAACATTTAAAAACGGCGAAATCGGATGCCGAGCGGGCACAAGACGATGCCAAAACGCGCGCAACTGTAGAGGCGACATTGGCCGATATCGAGGCGCGAGGCGACGTGGCTGTGCGTGAGCTGTCTGAGAAATTCGACAATTATTCGCCAGCATCGTTCAAATTGTCCCAAGCAGAGATCGATGATCTGATTGCGCAACTGACACCACGCGAACTTGCGGATATCAAGTTTGCCCAAGCTCAGGTGCGAAACTTTGCGCAAGCTCAACGCGATTCCATGCTTGATATCGAAGTGGAAACGATGCCGGGCGTGATTTTGGGGCACAAGAATATTCCGGTTCAATCCGTGGGCTGTTATGTGCCTGGCGGTAAATTCCCGATGGTCGCGTCTGCACATATGTCCGTTGCCACGGCGTCCGTGGCCAAGGTGCCGCGCATCATTGCCTGCACACCTCCGTTCAAAGGCAAACCAAACCCTGCCGTGATCGCCGCCATGCACATGGGCGGTGCTCATGAGATTTACGTGATGGGTGGCATTCAGGCGATCGGTGCTATGGCTTTGGGCACGCAAACCATTGATCCCGTGCATATGCTCGTCGGGCCGGGCAACGCCTTTGTGGCCGAAGCCAAACGACAGTTGTTTGGGCGCGTCGGCATCGATTTGTTTGCAGGCCCAACAGAAACGATGGTGATTGCCGATGACACGGTCGATGCCGAACTATGTGCTACAGATTTATTGGGGCAGGCCGAACACGGCTACAATTCACCTGCGGTTTTGTTGACCAATTCGCGCAAACTGGCAGATGAAACGCTGCTGGAGATCGAAAGAATTTTGAAAATTCTTCCCACCGCCGATACGGCCCGCGTGTCTTGGGATGAATACGGCGAAGTGATCCTGTGCGACACCTACGACGAGATGTTGGCCGTGGCCGACGATATCGCATCCGAGCATGTTCAAGTCATGACAGACCGCGATGATTGGTTTTTAGAACATATGACCTGTTACGGGGCATTGTTTCTCGGGCCACGCACGAACGTGTCCAATGGTGATAAAGTGATTGGCACCAACCACACATTGCCCACCAAAAAGGCAGGGCGCTATACAGGTGGCCTTTGGGTTGGTAAATATCTGAAAACGCACAGCTATCAAAAGATCACAACGGATGAGGCTGCGGCTGAAATCGGAGCCTATGGATCGCGATTGTGCATGTTGGAGGGTTTTGTGGGTCATGCAGAGCAATGCAACGTGCGTGTGCGTCGGTATGGTGGTGTGAATGTTCCATACGGTGAAGGTGCCCCTGCGCGTGATGCTGCGGAATGATGCCCCAAGGGGGCTCTGCCCCCAGTCGGGCCTGTGGCCCTCTTTCCCCCGGGATATTTTAGGCAAGAAGAAAACATGGATACTGTGACACTTCATAAAGATCTTATCGCGCCTTGGCGGGCGGCTCTTTATGATTTTGACTTGGTGGGTGCACGTGCAGCTTTGCACAGGCTTTGTGATGCTGATGTCGTGTTCAATCTGTCTTTTCCTTTTGAGACGATCCACGGTGTTGATGCCTTTTTCGATCGTGTGTTTGTTCCGTTGGCTGCAGCATTTGAAGGGCTGGAAGCCCGGGATTATATTCGTGTGGGCGGCCCAACAGACGAAGGCGCACACTGGGTCGGGTGTGCGGGGTCTATCATGGGGCGGTTTTGTCAGCCTTGGCTTGATATTCCCGCCACAAGGCATTTGGCCCATATGCGGTATCATGAATTCTACCGCTTCGAAGGTGGTAAAGTGGTTGAGGTGCAAGCGCTTTGGGACCTTCCCGAATTGATGATGCAAGCGCAGGCATGGCCCATGGCCCCGGGTTTGGGGCGTCATTGGCATGTGCCGGGTCCTGCCACGCAAGATGGATTAAGACCTGGGCCTTATGTCTCTGAAACGTCGCAAGACAGCTGCCGCCATGTTCTTGAAATGCTTGAGTTTCTGGTGAAGCACCCCAGTGAGGGTGGGCCGGAAGTTATGCAAGCTGATCGCTTCTGGCATCCAAATATGAACTGGTACGGGCCTGCTGGCATTGGGTCCTCACGGGGCTTTGAAGCCTTTCGCAATTGGCACCAGATCCCCTTTCTGGCCGCCATGCCGGATCGCGGACAATACCCTGATGAGGCGCATTTTCACTTTTTCGGTGATGGCCCTTACGTGGCGGTGACCGGGTGGCCGAACATGGTGCAGACCCTGACTGGCGACGGTTGGATGGGAATTGCGCCTGCGGGCGCCAAGATATCTCTGCGCAGTCTTGATTTTTGGCGTATCGAGAGGGGATTGATCCGTGAAAACTGGGTCTTGGTTGATTTGCTAAGCCTGTATGATCAGATCGGTGTAGATGTTTTTGCCCGCATGCGGGAATTCAACAAAGCGCGGATTGGATTTGATCCGCAGACAGGACGCAGCCTATGACCGAGCTTCCCCGTACCCCTTCGTTTGATTTGTCCGGCAAGCGTGCCTTGGTCACGGGCGCATCCTCTGGCATTGGACTTGGATGCGCTGTGGCGCTGGCCGAGGCGGGTGCACATGTTGTGTGTGCGGCGCGGCGCGCTGATGTCTTGCAAGCCTCTGTTGATGCGATGCGCACGCAAGGTTGGTCTGCGGACGCTGTTGCCCTGGATCAGGTCGATCTCGCGTCGTTGAGCGCGGCGATGGAAGACCCCTTTGATGTCGTTTTGAACTCTGCCGGACTGGCGCGTCATTCGGCGGCTGTGGACACCACGCCAGACGACTACGATGCCGTGATGGATGTGAACGTAAAGGCTGCTTATTTTCTATCCAGCTATGCCGCCCGTGCCATGATCGCGGCGGGTCGTTCGGGGTCTATCATCCATATCTCAAGCCAGATGGGACATGTGGGCGGGCCGGAACGCGCCGTCTATTGCGCCTCAAAACATGCCATCGAGGGCATGATCAAATCGATGGCGATCGAGTGGGGCAAAAAAGGCATACGCATCAATTCAATCTGCCCGACCTTTATAAGAACGCCCCTGACAGCCCCCACCTTTGATGATCCGGACCGGTTGGCGTGGGTTATGTCGAAGATCAAATTGCCCCGCGTCGGTGAGGTGTCGGACATAATGGGGGCTGCGTTGTTTCTGGCGTCTGACGCCTCTGCCATGGTGACAGGCACCTCGATGTTGATTGACGGGGGTTGGACAGCCGACTGATGCCTGAAAAAGTCACCTCATTCGATGTTGCGGCTAAAGCGGGCGTGTCACGGTCGGCTGTCAGCCGTGTCTTTACGCCGGGTGCTTCGGTGTCCAAAACAACGGCGGAGAAGGTGCGTCTGGCAGCCCGTGAACTGGGGTATCGTCCGAATGTTCTGGCGCGGTCCCTGATTACGGGGCGGTCGCGGATCATCGGGCTGGTGGTGGCCTATCTTGAAAACCAGTTCTACCCTGATGCCATCGAACGCCTAAGCCGCGCTTTGCAGGAACGCGGCTATCATGTGTTGGTCTTTATGGCTGCAAACTCGGGCGCGGAAACCGATGAGGTGATGGAAGAAATCCTTGATTATCAGGTGGATGGCATAATCGTGGCGTCAGTTGGCATGTCCAATGATCTGACGCGCCGCTGCGAGGCCGCAGGCATTCCGATTGTGCTATTTAACCGGGATCAAAACGATGCACGTTTGTCTTCGGTGACGTCGGACAACCATGCAGGCGGGCGGCGTTTGGCCGAATTTCTTGTTGCCGGTGGGCACACCCGCATCGCCCATATCGCAGGCTGGGAAGAGGCATCCACACAACGCGATCGCGAAGCCGGATTTTTGGCAGGGCTTCAGGAGGCAGGGCAAAAACTGTTTGCCCGCAGTGTTGGCGGTTTCAACTTTGAACAGGCGAAAACCTGCGCCCGCGATATGTTCACCCAAGACATAATTCCAGATGCAGTGTTTGTAGCCAACGATCATATGGCATTTGCGGTGATGGATGTGTTGCGTTTTGAACTGGGATTGCGTGTGCCGGAAGATGTATCTGTGGTGGGCTATGATGATGTGACGCTGGCTGCATGGCCCAGCTATGCGCTGACCACGGTGCGCCAACCCGCAACACGAATGGCCGAAGCCGCAGTGGAAATTTTGATGGACCGGCTGCAGGGCCATTCGGACACTGCGCGGCAAATTGTTTTGGACGGACCATTGCAGGTGCGCGGGTCTGCGCGCGTACCAAAAGGATCAAAAGCATGAGTTTGTTTGGTGGGAAATGGGCGGATGTACCGGACTATATTCTGGGCGTCACCAAAGAGATCTGGGAAGACCGCCGCATCCACACGCTACGCGACTACTACGGGGCGGACATTGTGGTGCGGTCCCCTGCGTCTGTGGTGGTGGGCAACGCGGATGTGATCGCCGCAACCATGGCCACGTTGGCAGAGTTTCCGGACCGTGCTTTGTTGGGGGAAGATGTCATCTGGTGCGGGGATGGCGCTGACGGCTATTTGTCGTCTCACCGTTTGATTTCAACAGCGCGTCACACAGCAGACGGCGTCTATGGCACGGCCACGGGTAAAACCATACGCTACCGTATTTTGGCGGATTGCCATGTGCGCGATGGGGTCATTGATGATGAATGGCTGGTACGTGATCAAGCAGCGATTGTGCGCCAATTGGGCACGGATGCCCCAAGCTTTGCACGCAGGTTGATTGCCAAAGAGGGGGGCGCAAAATCATGTGTGGAACCCTATACTGCGGCCAATGATGTGGCCGGACCCTATCAGGGCGCGGGAAACGATGATGCATTGGGGCGGCGCTACGCGGATGTTTTGACGCGCATAATGGGGGCGGATATGGCGGCGGTTTCGCGCGAATACGACCGCGCCGTGATGTCATTTTATCCCGGTGGGGATGTGGGGTATGGCCGCGATCCTGTGGATCAATTCTGGATGTCTCTTCGTGCCAGTTTTCCAGACGCCACATTCAAAATCGACCACGCCATCGGGCGGCATGATCCGTCCATGCCGCCGCGTGCGGCGCTGCGTTGGAGCTTGAATGGAACCCATTCAGGATGGGGGGCTTATGGTGCGCCAACGGGGGCGCAGGTCCACGTTATGGGGATCAGCCATGCGGATTTTGGCAGTCTGGGGGCCGCCGATTTGACCATCCGGCAAGAACATACACTGATAGATGACACCGCGATCTGGAAGCAGATCCACTTGCACACAGGATTGCATGATGACTGAAAGTTTTGACGGGTTTTCCCAGCGCTGGGCAGATTTTCCTGACTATATTCTGGGGATCACCTCGGAAATCTGGGAAGGGCGCGGGATAGGCACTTTGCACGACTATTACGCAAAAGATGTGGTGATGCGCTTTCCCAACGCGTTGGTCACAGGGAACGCGGCGGTGATGTCAGGCACGATGGCCACGTTGGTGGAATTTCCCGACCGTGAATTGCTGGGCGAGGATGTGATCTGGTCGGGGGACGCGGACACAGGATATCTGAGCTCGCATCGCATCGTGACCACAGGTACACATACAGGCCACGGCGTCTTTGGTGCGCCAACGGGAAAACGCTTTGCCATTTCGGTCATTGCGGATTGCGCTGCCAAGGAAAACACCATTTTCGACGAATGGTTGATCCGCGACTACGGCGGTTTGGTCAAACAGCTTGGATTTGATCAAAAGGAATTTGCACGTCAAAGCATCGAGGATGAAGGAGGGGCAGAGGATTGCGTTAAACCCTTCACGCCGGATCAGGACATTGACGGCGGCTATCATGGGCGCGGGAACGACAACGCTTATGGGGCACGATATGCCGACCTTTTGACGCGTATCATGGCGTTTGATTTCAATGTGATCCGCGACGAATACGACCGTGCGGTTCTGGCGGAATACCCAGGGGCCACGACAGTGCGCGGCACGGGCGGGGTTGAGGCGATGTGGATGGGGCTGCGGTCCTCTTTTCCGGATGCCAAATTTGAAATTCATCACCAGATAGGCCGCGAAGATCCGATGATGTCACCGCGTGCTGCATTGCGCTGGTCGTTGACAGGCACCCATTCCGGTTGGGGGGCATTTGGCAAACCAACAGGGGCGCCGGTGCATGTCATGGGCTTAAGCCATGCAGAATTTGGCCCATGGGGATTGCGGCGCGAGACGGCCCTTTATGATGAAATCTCGATCTGGAAACAGATCCTGATGCACACAGGGTAAGCTGGAATGTCACGCTACGACGAAATGATGTTCACCCCTGCCGTGGAAGCGCGCCAAGCCGGTATTGGCGCAAAAGGCAAGTTTGCATCGCGTTACGGACAGCCTGAACGCCTTAATGTCGGCGCGGATGAAATGGATTTTCTGTTGTCACGCACCACGCTTTACATCGCCACGGTCTCAGAAACGGGGTGGCCCTATATTCAGCATCGTGGCGGGCCGTTGGGGTTCATCAAGCAATTGGGTGATACACAGGTGGGCTTTGCCGATTACCGCGGCAATCGCCAGCTGATTTCGGCGGGCAATCTCGACAAGGATGATCGCGTGTCGATTTTTGCTATGGACTATGCCCGTAAAAACCGCCTGAAGCTGCAAGGGCATGCGCAGATGCTGAGTGTTGAAGACAACCCCGAACTGGCCGCGCAGCTGACTTTGATGGATCACCCTGCGCCCGAACGCCTGATGGTGATCGACATCGCCTCTTACGACTGGAATTGCCCCAAATACATCACGCCCCGTTTTGACACAGGCGAGATGACACAATTGATCGGCCCCGAAATCAGCCGCCTTGAAACCCGTATCGCAGAGCTTGAGGCGGAAAACGCTGCTTTGCGCAATGAAGGACCCCAAAAATGACCCCAGCCGAAATGGAAACCCGCATCGTGCGTTACGGCGATCTGCAACCTTGCAAAACCGCCTTTATTGATGCGCATACGCCCGGGTCCGATCAAAAGGAAAACTTCACGATCATTGGCGGTGGGGTGTCGGAATCGCCGGACCAGCATGTGCACATCGGCATCCCGCACGGCTTCAACATCGGTGCTGCAGGCCAACCACCCAAATGCCGCAATTCCTTGCATGACCACCACACTGCCGAAGCGTTTTTTGTGCTAAAAGGCCGGTGGCGTTTCTTTTGGGGCCGGTACGGCGATGCAGGTGAGGTGACGCTGGAAGAAGGCGACATTTTTAATATCCCGACGGGTATTTTTCGCGGCTTTGAAAACATCGGCACCGACTACGGCATGATCATGGCCATCCTTGGCGGTGATGACGCAGGTGGCGGGGTCATGTGGGCGCCTCAGGTCATACAGGATGCGGCTGAACACGGTCTGGTTTTGGGGGAAGACGGTAAACTTTACGACACCAAGCGCCAACAGAAACTGCCAGCAGGTGTTGGCCCAATGGCGGTGATGTCGGACGCGGAATTGGCCAAGCGGCCCGAACCCACAACACGCGATGTCTTGCCCAATCATGTGGCGCGCTATCTGGACATGATGGCGCTGGCAGACCGCAAACCGGTCAAAGTGATCGGAGAACACGGGCTGCTGCGTGACAAGCCGGGCTTTGAGGTAGATTTCATCACGCGCGGCTCCGCGACAGCGGCAAAGCACACGCATAAAGTGCCATCCGTGTTGATGCCCATGCGCGGGCACTGGCGTGTGGACTGGGACGGTGGCAGTGCGACCTTGGCCCCCGGCGACACGATGAGTGTTCCAGAAAACGTGGCACATTCGGCTGTGCCGTCCATGACGGGCGAAGCATCCTTGTATCACATTGTGGCCACCGGTGATCCTGCGGGGCTGACATGGCAGGGTTAGACGCGGATCCGAACGACACCCACGGCGTCTACGAACGGCAGGCGGCGCTTTATGATGCGCAGCGCTCAAAGGCGCTGTTCGAGGCGCGCTGGCTGGCGCGATTTACCGCGGCTTTGCCCGCTGGTGGGCAGGTTCTGGACCTTGGGAGCGGCACGGGCGAGCCGATTGCCCGCTGGTTTATGGCTGAAGGGTTTGATGTCACCGGCGTGGATTTTTCCAACGCCATGCTGGACATCGCCAAAAAACGTTGGCCCGACGGCGACTGGCGCATTGGCGATTTGCGCAGCTTTGAATTGGTGGAACGCTTTGATGGTATCGTGGCGTGGGACAGCTTTTTCCACCTGACGGCAGACGACCAAATTGCCTGCATCGCGCGTATGGCCCGACATTTGAAACCGGGCGGGACGTTGATGCTGACTGTGGGACCCGATGTCGGCGAAGCGTCAGGAACGGTGGGGGGCGAAACCGTCTACCACGCGTCGTTGTCCCCGGCAGGTTACGCGACTTGTCTGGAAGACAATGGCCTCAGATTAACCGGATTTTTGGCAGAAGACCCAGAAACGAACCGCCACACTGTATTGATGGCACGCAAGACTTGAAGGACACACCATGACAATTCTTACAACTTCCGTAGGGTCCATGCCACGCGCGCAAGAGGTGGTGGATTTCATCTTCGCCCGCGAAAATGGCACAACCTTTGATCAAGGCGCATTTGACGCCTGTATGACGCGCAACGTGTCGGCAACCGTGGGTCGCCAAGTGGCGTCTGGCGTCGATATCGTGAGCGATGGCGAAACGTCCAAGATCTCTTATGCGACCTACGTCAAGGACCGCTACACAGGTTTTTCCGGGGACAGCCCCCGCAACGCGCCAGCCGACCTCAAACAATTTCCGACCTTTCTGAAACGTCTGGCCGATGATGGCGGCACCCCCCAATATGCACGCCCCATGTGCACGGGGGATGTCGTGTCCAAGGGGCAGGACGAGCTGAATAAGGACATCGCAAACCTGAAAGCTGCTATGGCAGAGCACGGGGCGCAGCGCGGATTTATGAACGCAGCCAGCCCCGGTGTTATTTCGCTGTTTTTGCAAAACGATCACTACAAAACGCGCGATGCGTATTTGGCCGCCTTGGCCGATGCGATGAAACAGGAATACGAAACGATCGTGGCGGCGGGCCTTGATTTGCAGTTGGATTGTCCCGATCTGGCCTTGTCACGCCACATGCTGTTCAACGACCTGTCGGACGCGGAGTTCTTGAAAATCGCCAACGGCCATGTCGAGGCCCTGAACCACGCCCTACAAGACGTGCCGGAAGAAAAAGTGCGTATCCATATCTGCTGGGGCAACTATGAAGGGCCGCATGTCTGCGACATTGGCATGGACAAGGTGTTCAATACCCTGATGTCCGCCAAGGCACGCTATGTGTTGTTTGAAACGTCGAACCCGCGCCATGCCCACGAATGGACTGTGTTCCGCGATCGCAAGGGCGATATTCCCGATGGCAAGGTGCTGGTGCCAGGCGTCGTCGACACCACCACCAACTTTGTTGAACACCCAGAAGTCGTGGCCCAGCGCATCGAGCGCTTTACAGGGATTGTTGGCAAGGACCGTGTGATTGCAGGCTCTGACTGCGGTTTTGGCACATTTGCAGGGTACGGTGCGGTTGATCCCGAAATCGCCTATGCCAAGTTGAATTCATTGTCCGAAGGGGCGGCTTTGGCCGCAGCCCGCTGATGGATGCCGCGCTGGTTGAGCTTTTGCGCTCTGTCGATACGCCGACGGTTTGCAATGCAATTGAAACGGCCCAAGGCCAGCGCGGGTTCAACGCGTTCACACGGGGCACAATGCTGGCGTCTGATCCTGCCGGCGTCATGGTCGGGTACGCCCGCACTGCCCGCATTCGCGCTTTGGCCCCACCGCAAGAAGCACCGGATGTCATCCGGGCGCGGCGCATGGCCTATTACAAATACATGTCCGAAGGACCACGCCCCGGTGTGTGTGTTGTGCAGGATCTGGACGTGCCCGCGGCCATCGGCGCCTATTGGGGCGAGGTCAATACCAACGTGCACAAAGCGTTCGGGCTGTCGGGCACATTGACAGACGGTGTCATGCGTGACCTTGGCGATGTGGCCGAAGGTTATCCTGTAGTGGCGGGGTCCATCGGACCAAGCCACGGGTTTGTGTATGTGGTGGATTTTGATGCACCGGTGCGCATCCACGGCATGGATGTGGCCCCCGGCGATCTGGTCCATGCTGATCGCCACGGTGGTGTAGTGGTGCCAACAGATGTGATCCCAAAGCTGGCCGATGCAATTGCGTCTATGATGCGGGCGGAAAAGATTGTATTCGATGCCGTCAAAGGCAAACAAATCACATTCGCAGAGTTTGAGACCGCTTGGGCTGCATTTGAAGCTGCACGCACGTAATGCTTTGGGGCTGAAGCCATGCACATAACGCGTCGCGCACTGTTGTCACTAAGTCTGGCTGCCAGCGCAACATGGGTCACAGGACAGGAGGCCACGATGAACATCGACGCAGATTGGGAATATGTGGCTGACCGTGTGATGGGCGGGGTCAGCGCAGGGGCTTTGCAGGTTGATGATGTGGGTGGCCGCCGTGCGCACCGTTTAGCAGGGGACGTATCGACACAAAACAACGGTGGCTTCATTCAGATGGCTTTTGACCTCGGAGATGCGGAGGTGTTCGATGCAAGCTCTTGGACTGGAATAGAAATCGACGTTTTCGGAAACGATGAAGTCTACGACATACGCTTGCGTACGGATCAATTGACGCGGCCATGGCAGTCGTTTCGCGCCACTTTTAACGCACCACGGCAATGGACGACTGTGCAGGTGCCATTCACTTCGTTTGAAGCCAACAAAACGGATGCAACTTTTGATCCGGCACGATTGCGCCGGATCGGTGTGCTGGCTTACGGGCGCGACTTCAAAGCGGATGTAGCGGTGTCGCAGATCCGCTTTTATCGCTAGTCGCGCGGCGCGGGGGCACCGCCCTCGAAATTGTTCCCGTTGGTGTAATCACAGGGGTCCTCACGCATCTCCAGATGAAGATGATCGCCAGTATAGGGATGTGCACGCGCCAGATCTTCGTCCACATCAATCCCCAACCCTGGCGTCTGTGGCGGGGTAATGTACCCGTCTTCCACACGAATGGTTCCTTTTATCAGTTGATCATGAAAGTCCGTTTCGATGGTCTCGCACATCAAAATATTGGGAATGGATGCGGCCAAATGGACATTTGCAGCCCACTCAACGGGACCTGCATAAAGATGCGGCGCCATTTGGGCGTTATACACCTCGGCCATGGCCGCTACTTTTTTCATCTCCCAAATGCCGCCAGCCCGACCTAAAGCGGGTTGCAGAATTGTGGCGGCGCCAGAGCGCAAGACCGGAGCGAATTCTGCCTTGGTGGTCAAACGTTCACCAGTGGCGATGGGAATGGACACTGCGCCCGCAACCTTTGCCATCTCGGCGACATTGTCCGGAGGAATGGGTTCTTCATACCAAAGCGGCGCATAAGGTTCTAGCGCTTTGCCCAAGCGGATTGCGCCTGCGGTGGAGAATTGACCATGGGTGCCAAACAGCAAATCGGCTTTGTCGCCGACTGTGCCACGAATGGCCGCGCAAAAAGCCACAGACTGGGAAATGTCAGACATGGCAGGCATATGACCACCGCGCAGGGTGTAGGGGCCTGCGGGGTCAAATTTGATGGCGGTAAAGCCTCGAGCCACGCAATGGGCGGCGGATTCAGCAGCTATTTCAGGGGAGGACCAAAACTCTGCCAGATCATGATGTGGTAGTGGATAAAGGTAAGTGTAGGCCCGTATCCGGTCGTTCATGCGCCCGCCTAGCAGGGCATAGACCGGACGGTCACGGGCCTTGCCCAATATGTCCCAACAAGCGATTTCAAGACCTGAAAACGCACCCATAACGGTCAAATCGGGACGTTGTGTGAAACCGGAGGAATATGCCCGGCGAAACATCAGTTCGATGTTTTCTGGATTTTCGCCACGCATATGACGGTCAAATACATCTTCTATGACAGCTGTCATCGCAACAGGCCCAATGGTGGATGCGTAACATTCACCCCAACCAACAATACCGGTGTTTGTCGTCACCTTGACCAATATCCAATACCGCCCGCCCCAACCGGGGGCAGGGGGGGCTGTTACAATCACGTCCAGATCAACAAGCTTCAAAACACATCCCTTTTCATCTCGCTGGATAAACCTCGGGGGTTTGGGGGCAGAGCCCCCATGATAAAAATAGTGTGGGGGCTTGCCCCCGCGGATCGGACGCGTCAGCGGTCGAACACAATGACGTTGCGCCGCGCAGCACCGGTCTTTGTGTCAGCGATTGCTTCGTTGATCTGATCCAAAGACCACCGTCCCGAAATAAGTTCATCCAACTTCAGGCGCCCCTGCAAATACAGGTCAACCATCCATGGAATGTCGCGTTGAATAACGACGTCTCCCATTTTTGATCCGATCATACCCTGGCCAACAGCGGCCAGCATGACGGGTTCAAATTCGGCTGTCGCACCGGAATGGGGCATGCCAACCATAATGACTTTGCCGCCTCTGCCCAAATATTTGGGCGCGTCATTATAGGCCGGTATTGCGCCCACGGTCACAATCACAGCATCCGCGCCACGCCCGCCGAGGGCTTTGTAGGACGCACGCCACGGCTTGCTTGAGGTCGCCAAGATGCCATGGGTTGCCCCGAATTCCGTGGCAACGTCCAGTTTCTCTTCGGACATATCAACGGCAATGATGCGCCGCGCACCGGCAATGCGCGCACCTTGGATGGCGTTCAGTCCTACGCCGCCTGCACCAATGACAACCACATCCTGACCAGCCCGCAGGCCCGCAGAATTGACGACAGCACCTACGCCTGTGATGACACCGCAGGCAATCAGGCTGGCAGTGTCTTTGGGAATGTCAGGCGAGATTTTGACAACTTGTCTTTGATCCACCACAACTTTTTCCGCAAAGCCACCGGTGGCCATAGCCTGATGCAGTTTGCCGCCCTCAACGGTTTGAATGGGCCCATGGTCACCATCATAAGGCGTTTCGCAATTGGTGGGGGCACCACCTGCACAGCTGGGGCAAGTGCCGCAGGCGCGGATCAAGGTGACGACGACGCTGTCGCCTTCTGAAAGCCCGCTGATGCCATCACCCAAGCCTGTGACAATGCCCGCGGCCTCATGGCCATAAACGGCGGGCAACGATCCCCCCCACGCACCGCCCGCAAAGGAGATATCGGAATGGCAAATGGCCACAGCATCCAAAGTGACTTCGACTTCACCCATTTGGGGCGCGCGAATGTGGATGTCTTCTACGGTCAGCGCTTCGCCAAATGCGTGGCACACGGCGGCTTTGATCTTTTGCATGTCAGGTCCTTTGTCTGCGTTAGACTTAGGCTGGCCGTACTGAGTGTGATCTGCAAGATGAAATGCGACAGGATGTGCCGTTAATCGTCCGTGACGCGGCGTGCCATGTTTGAGCGCATGAAAACAATCAAAGCCAGCACCATCAACACAGCCGACAACAAGAAGGGGGCGCCAGGCATATACACGGGCGCGCCATCGCGGGTGAAAAAGGCGAACGTCCCGCTCATGACCGAATAGGACAAAATCATTGCAACCGCTGAGGCAGACGTCAGCGCCCCTTGCAACTCACCTTGCTGGTCGTCGCCGACGGCTTTGGACATGATGCCCTGCAAGGCCGGAGTGATCACCCCCGCAATCGACGCCAAGGGTATCAGGATCAGTGTCAGTGTGCCGGAGGTCACGAAAGCCAGCGCGGTAAAGGCCATGACGTCGAAGATATGGCCGTAAATGACGGTGCCCCGCTCTCCGAAAATCCGCAGAATCGGTCGGATCAAACCGCCTTGAACAATGGCCAGCATGATCCCGAATAAGGCCAGCGACAGGCCGATCATGGCAGGATCCCAATCAAAGCGGGCTTTGCCGAAATAGCTCCAGATTGCGGGGTAGACGCCAAAGGCAACTTGATAGATGAAATAGACAAACAACAGCTTTCGAATGCCCGGGAACTGCCCCAACGCTTTGAATGCGCCGAACGGATTGGCACGCGCCCAGCGAAAAGGGCGTCTGATCTTATCCGTGACCGTTTCCTTCAGCACAAAATACCCGAATGCAGCATTCAAAGCCGCCAAAGCTGCGGCTGCGTAAAACGGTGCCCGCGTGCCAAATTCTGCCAGCAGGCCGCCGACGATCGGTCCCAACACAAAACCGATGCCGAAGGCTGCACCAATCAAACCAAAATTGGCAGCCTTGTCTTCAGGCTTCGAGATGTCGGCAATATAGGCATTTGCTGTGGAATGTGTCGCGGCTGTAATTCCGCCCACAATTCGCCCGACCAACAGCAACCAGATTGATCCGGCCACTGCCATGACAATGTAGTCCGCGGCCATCACCACCAACGACACCAGCAAAACAGGCCGCCGCCCGAAACGGTCGGACAACCCGCCGATGACCGGTCCAAACAAGAACTGCATCACGGCAAATGATGTGGACAAAACACCCCCCCAGATCGCGGCATTGGCCAGCGATCCGCCTTGCACTTCAGTCAGAAGATCCGGCATGACCGGCATGATCAATCCGATACCCATGGCGTCGATGACAACGGTGATCATGATGAAAACAAGGGGCAGGCGCATATCTTACAAATCTCTCACAGCACGTGCAAAAGTCACGGCATCCGTCGGGGCAAGCCCCAAATTCTCGTGTGGCGTGAACAATGCTTTGTCCAGCTGCGGGTGGGCTTTGATTGCCAAGTCCCGCAACGGTATGTTTTGCGCACGCGCTGCGGCACATAGCTCTTTGGTTGCGGTTTGGGCTTCGGGTCGTGACATGTGGGCCGCCAACGCAAAGCTCAGGGCCTCTGCATGAATCAGCCCGATGGGATCAAAATGTGACGCCATCGCTGCGACATCGGGTTCAAATCCTTGCACCATTCCTTTTGCCTGTGTTGCAGCCGAAGCTGTGCTGAGAACGATTTGCGGCAAAGCAAGCCATTCTGCAAACCAGGCTGCCCCATCGCGTTGATGCTGGTGTTGGGCTGCGGTTTGCATGGTGGCCCGCAACCCTGTGATATGGTGCGACAAGGCCACCAGCACAGACGGCACAACAGGGTTCTGTTTTTGCGGCATGGTTGAGGACGATCCGGCGCCGCCCAAGCGCACCTCGCCCACGTCTGTGGCGGTCAATCCCAGCAACGTCTGTCCCATTGCCCCCAACGCTGCCACAACCCGCACCATCCAGTCCATGATACGCAAAATTGGGGTGCGGTCCGTGTGCCAACTGCGACGCGGGTCTTGCAACCCAAGCGCTTTGGCAAGATCAGCCCGCATTTGCGCCGCGTCCGACCCCAAGGCGCTGGCTGTGCCCGCCGCACCGCTTAACGACACCCAAAGCGACGTTCCGCGCAAATTGTCCAACTCTGCCAAGGCGTCCAGAAGCGGATGGCCGAACGCGGCAACCACAGCGCCCCAACTGGTTGGCGTCGCGTGTTGACCATAGGTGCGTGCCGGCATTGGCGTGCGGGCATGGGTCTCTGCGTGTTCCGCCAAAGCGGACAAAATGGCGCGTATGTCAGTTTCAATCACGGTAAGTGCCTGACGCAGTCGCAACATCAAGCTTGTGTCGATGATATCCTGACTGGTAGCGCCCCAGTGAACGTAAGCACTGTGTTCGGGGGCCTGCATTTCGCTGCGCAACAAGGCGACCAGCCCGGGAATACTGACGCCGTTCTGGCCCGTGGCCTGCGCCAAAGCACCGGGATCCAGTTGGACTTCCAGACTGGCGCGGTGAATGGCAGCGCCGCTCATTTCCGGAATGACACCCATGGCCCCTTGAACCTTGGCCAATGCGCCCTCAACCAGAACCATGGCGCGCACTTCGGCGCTGTCGGTGAACAGGCGGCCTGCGTCCGCGCTTGGGAAAAGCTGCGCGTAAAGCGGGCTGTCGAAAACTGAAGCAGCCATTGTTCAGATATGCCCTGTGGCACGCATAAAGTCGGTCAACACCTTGGCGAATTCTTCGGGCTTTTCGACACAAGGCAAGTGGCCGGTGCCGCGGATCAGGTGGAACTGGCTGCCGGGGATCAAATTCACGGTCTCGCGCACCATATCCGGGGGCGTCGATCCATCTTCGTCCCCTGCGATGCCCAAGGTGGGCAGGCGCAAACCGGAAGTCGGGGTGAAAAAGTCAGTGCCGGAAATCGCAGCAGAGCAACCGGCGTATCCGGTATCACTTTGCTGGGCCAGCATGTTGCGCCACAACTCAACTTGTGGGCCTGCACAAAAAGCACGGCTGAACCAGCGTTCGATCACGGCATCGGCAAGGCTTTCGATCCCGCCTTTTTTCACGGCATCAATGCGGTCTGCCCACATATCTTTGGTGCCGATCTTCGCAGCCGTATTGGACAGCACCATGGCACGCATCAGGTCCAACCGTTTCACGGCCAGACCCTGCGCGATCATGCCCCCGATAGACAATCCGACGAACAGCGCGTCTTTAAAGCCATGCAGATCCATCAGGGCTTCGGTGTGCCGCACAAGCGATCCCATCGTGTAGGGCGCGGGGGGGCAGGAACTTAGCCCATGGCCGGGCTTGTCAAAGCGCAAAATCCGCAGCCCTTCGGGCAGCAAAGGCAGAATAGGATCCCACAGGCGCATGTCAGTGCCCAGAGAATTGGCAAAGACCACCGGTGCACCGTCTGCAGGTCCATCAATGCGGTAGTGCAGGCGCACATCGCCCAAGTCTGCCAGTTCCATAGTCTGTTCCTTTCCGTGGTCTTATCGCATCCCGTTGCTAACCAGTTATACGTCTTTCAAGAGCAACGAAAGCAGGTCGCTTTCCAAGTCGTCGCGTAAATGGCCTTTGCTGCGCCATGCGATGGACAATGCACATTTGACTGCGGCCCATGCGCGTAGATGGTCTTCGGCTACGCCAAAAGCACTGGCCCAAGTCTGTGCCAAAAATACGATGCGCTGGGGATCGCGTTGAATGGCCGCGGCACCTTTTGGATTGCGAAAGCCGTTGGCCAGCTCATAGGCCTTGTCGCCGACGACGCCTTTGGCATCAAACGCACAATAGCCGCGTGATGTTCCGCGTATGTTGTCATGATGCAGATCGCCGTGCAAAACGCATGTATCGCGGGGCGCCGACAGTAAGGTTCTGGCGATGGATTGGCATTTCAGCATGTCGATTTTCAACGGTGCGGGGCAATCGGGGGCAAATTTCAGTTGAAACAGCGCATCAAGCCAGTCTGACACCAAGGGCAGCCCTTTGGGGGACATGCCGGGTGCACCATGCAAACGCCGTGCAACATCCACCAGATGATGTGCTGCGACGGCGTCTTGTCCGGACCGGGTTAAATCCCCCAGATGTGGCCCGCTTAACCATTCTGACAGGATGATACCGGGCGCCTCATCGTAGATCATGGCGGCACCGGTGCCGTTCAGATGACGCAAAAACGCAACCCCGTGGGTCTCGTTGCCCATGCGGCCCTGATGATAGACTTTCAAAGCAGCCTGATCGCCGTTGGCCCGTGTCACGCGCCAAATTTTGGCAATACCTGTTTCCGTGACAAACATCGGATTTTTCAGACGGAACCGCCGTAAAAGCGCAGGATTAACAAGGGCGGGGCGTGGCTTAGCCACGCGCATCCTCCGCAGGTCCAATGCGCATATGAGCGATGATCTGGCCGTGATCCGAGGCCAGTTTGTTGTAGGGTGCCTCTGGGTGGCTGCCGTCGGTCAGGTGGTCGTTCAAGACGCTGAAATACTCCATCTCGCCGATGCTGCCCGGGGCGTCCGCCATAAAGTGGCGCGACATATAAAGCTGGTCGATACTTTCGAACGTGCCGCCAAAGGCAGAGGTATACACCATATCCCGTGCGGATTTGCGCACGAATTGCTTTTCGGCCGAATGCAGGCGCACACGTTCGATATCTTCTGTGATTTGCAGGTTCTCGGCGTCAGAATAACGGTCACGCGGGGTCTGCGCATCATGGCGCAGCATCCATGCGTAGTTCTTGAATGGCACCTCGCCGCTGATAATTTCCGAGCTGACGGCATGTTCGCCATCATTGAAGTCGCCCATAACCATGACGGGATTGCCTGCGTGTAGTTCTTCGACGATCAAACGCCGCAAAACGCAAGCCTCTGCCATGCGGCGCATGGCTGCGCGCATCGCCCCCATGGCGCGGCCGACAGGATCGTATTGCGTCAAGTCCGCTTCGGGCGGGAAAGATGCGCCTTCGGGGCGATCAAATTCACCCAGCTTGGATTTCAGATGGCAGTTGAACACCGTAATCACCTGACCACCCACAGGCACGCGCACCTTCAGGATGGGGCGTGACAAGCGGCGCAACACATAGGACCCTTCCTGAGACGACCCCGCCCAAGTGATCGGCGCATCTGACAAGTCCTGAATGATCTGGGGTTCTCCAACAAACCCGAAACGCGACAGGATCGCGACGCCGGGGCGGCGCGCGCCAGGGCCGCCATCGTTCAAATTGGGGGCCACAGCCAAAGCTGCATCGGTGTAGGGGGTATAGGCCAGCTTGCGAAAAATAGCTTTGCGGCGATAGCGTTTGTTGCGCCCCGGAATATGGGCCGCGTTGCCTTCGATCCCTTCGGCGTCGGCCTCGGCGATCACATCGCGCAGGGACGGCTCGTCGAAGATTTCCTGAAAGCCCACAATGTCGGCGTCCATCGTCTGAAGTTGCTCAGCCAGCCAGTCTGCTTTCCAAGCGTATTCTTCGGGCGTGTATTTTTGAAAGCGGTAATATTCCTGATCCGGCCCGATCAGATTTTTTACGTTGAAGCTGGCGATGGTGAATTGGGTCATTTCAGGATCCGAACTTGGTAAGGGCAGACTGGAACATAGCCGCATCGACGTTGCCGCCCGAGATGGTGACGATCACGTCATCGCCTGCAATTTGGTCTTTGCGAAAGAGGGCCGCAGCAAGGGCGGCTGCGCCCCCGGGTTCCGCCACAACCTTCAAACGGGAAAAGGCCAAGGCCATTGCGTGACGCGCTTCGTCTTCACTGATGACAAGGCCCGGACCACACAAACGCTGCATGATCGGAAAGGTGATGTCGCCCGGTTGTGGCGTGATGATGGCGTCGCAAATATTGCCGGACATTGCGGCGTTGCGTTGGATGGCACCTGTGTTCAGGGATCGCGCCACATCGTCAAATCCTTCGGGTTCGGCCGGGCGGACACGCATCTGTGGGGCGTCTGCCTCTAGCGCCAAAGCGATGCCGCTGGTCAGGCCCCCGCCGCCGCAACATACGATAACGTCTGCTTGTTCCACACCAACTTGCGCGGCTTGGGCGGCGATCTCTAGGCCGCAAGTGCCTTGGCCTGCGATGACTTGCGGCTCATCAAAGGGTTTGATCAATGTCAGGCCGCGTTCTTTGGACAGGCGCGCCCCGATTTCATCGCGGTCCTCTGTGGCGCGGTCATACAAGACCACTTCAGCCCCCAGCGCTTTGGTGTTTTCGATCTTCTGGGCGGGGGCATCCGCAGGCATCACAATAACGGATGAAATGCCATGTTCGCGGGCTGCCAACGCCACGCCTTGGGCGTGGTTGCCGCTGGAAAACGCGATGACACCGCGTTTGCGCACATCCGGATCAAGCGCCGAAATGGCCGACCATCCGCCGCGAAATTTGAAACTGCCAGTATGTTGCAGACATTCGGGCTTCACCCAAACGCGACGTCCCGCAATGTCGTCCAGAAACGGGGAATTCAGCAACGGGGTGCGTCGCGCCTTGCCCTCCAGACGTTTGGCGGCGGCGCGGATCATCTCGATATTCATTGTAAAGTCTCCAACCATGCGTTCAACGCTGTGACGCTTTCGGGTTCGTCCAGAAACGGGATATGCCCACGTCCGGGCACAGTATGTGCCATCATCGCGGGATTGCGGGCCTGCATCTTGTCAAAGGTCTGCGCACTTAACAGGTCCGAGCCGCTGCCGCGCAGGCACAACAGCGGTTTGCCTGCCAATGCATCAAAGAAAGGCCACAGATCGGGGACGTCGCCGCCAGCCTCCACCGCATCACGCAGTTTCGGATCGTAGGTGATGTGCAGTTGGCCGTCGCGCATGACGTAGTGCTTTTGCGCTTCTTGTTGCCAGCGGCTTTCAGGCACATTCTCAAAGCCTTTGAGAACATGGGGCAAAGCTTTGGCGATGCTGTCAAATGTGGCGCCGACCGGGTTGCGACCCAAATAGTCCATGATGCCACTTAGGCCGTCGGGGTCCAGTTCGGGGCCTACGTCATTTAACGCCACACCCAGCAACCGATCGGGTGCAGTTGCGGCCAATCCCATGGCGTTTAATCCCCCCCGTGAGGTGCCCAGTATCGCCACAGCGTCCAAGCCCAGATGATCCAGCAATTCGATCACATCGCGGCATTCCACAGGCAAAACATAGTTCTGCCAGTTCGGGTCCCAATCAGACTGGCCGCGCCCACGATAGTCCATCCGGATCAGGCGCACAGACTTCAAGTGCGGTGCGACATAGTCAAAGTCGGCACCGGTGCGGGTCAGCCCCGCCAAACACAGCAGCGGCAGGCCTGCGCCTTCATCCGTGTAATGCAACGACAGGCCATCGGAGGTGGTGAATTTTGCCATCTACAGACCACTCAGCTTTGGAATTGTGGTCAGGTCAGGCAGCACATGTTGCGGTGTCCATGGCAGCCGGTCCATAGGTTCGCCTGCGCGGTTGACCCACGCGGTGGTAAATCCGTATCCCGCCGCACCAGCCGCGTCCCAACCGTTTGAAGACACAAACAAAACTTCGTCTTTTGCGCAGCCGAAATGGGCGCCAACAAGGTCGTACACCCGCGTATCAGGCTTGAAAATACCGACGCTTTCAACAGACAAACAAATGTCCAGAACGTTTCCGATACCTGCCGATTGCACCGCGCCCTCAAGCATTTTGGGCGACCCGTTGGACAAAATGGCGGTGTTCATGCCGCCGGCTTTCAGGACGGTTAACATGGTGGGAACCTCTGCATAGGCCTGCAATTCCCAATAGAGGTTCAGCAAACGCGTGCGCAAAGCAGGGTCATCAGCGACGCCCATCTTTTCCAAAGCCCAATCCAGACCGTCTTGGGTGACCTCCCAGAAATCGGCGTGGGCATTAGAAATCGCGCGCAACCATGTGTATTGCAACTGCTTCTGGCGCCAATGGTCAGCCAACTGCGGCCAACTGTCTTTGATTTGGGAAAAATCCGGTTCGATTGCGGCTTGGCGGGCTGCGGCTGCCACGTCGAAAAGGGTGCCGTAGGCGTCGAAGACGCATGTTGTGATTGCCATCGTCATGCTCCTGTTTGCGAACACAGTTGCATGGGGCGAGGCTGGCGAAAAGGGGTAAGGTGGGGTTTACCCCGCCTGCGCGAACAGGCAAACTGCGCGCAATGACCAGCGGCATCGTAGACGGTGGGCGGAAAGAAACGGGGACACGGGAACCATGGCAGCTATCAAAGACGGCGACACAGTGCGCATTCACTATACAGGCACATTGTTGGACGGGTCTGTGTTCGACAGCTCCGAAGGGCGTGATCCGCTGGAATTTGCTGTAGGGTCAGGCCAGATCATCCCTGGTCTGGACGAAGCCTTGCCTGGTATGGACATTGGCGACACCAAGAAGGTGCAAATACCGGTCGAAAAAGCGTATGGGCCGATCAACCCTGAAATGCAGCAGGCCGTACCACGCGAAGGTATTCCTGATGATATTCCGCTGGAACTGGGTCTACAGCTGCATATGCAAACGCCAAACGGTCAGCCGATGCCCGTGACAGTGGTCGCGATGGACGAGGCGACCGTGACGCTGGACGCCAATCATCCTTTGGCGGGCAAGGATTTGACCTTCGATATTGAAATCGTCAGCGTTAACTAGGGCGTCTGGGCGCTGTTCGCGTCAAGAAGGGTTTAGACTAAGTGTAAGCTGTGCCTTGGCACGGCTTCATCCACCCACCTTCATCTGCTTCAAGGCGCGGCCAAGCGCGTCGGCTTGCCCTTGAGCTGTCTCTCCCTGTGACGAGGTTTGAGGGTTTAGGGCGCCACCGCGGTTCACCGTTACCTTGTCCAGCGGCATCGCGCGCACTTTTGGCACGGTCAGGTCAGCATGGCGGGTGTACTGCGTCGAACTTTGTTGCACCCACGCCATGATTTCTGCCGTCGCTTCAGGTTGCGTGCGTATGAAGAACGCAGCCCCTAAGCCCAATGCAAAAAGCGTAACTTTTGACAGCCAACGCGACCGTCTGGCACGCGCGGCGCGGCGGGCCAACACTTTGTTTTTATAATCATCAGAACCAAACATGTAGACACTTTGCACCGGCTTTTGGGCCTGAGCATGAAGGGATCATGACAACTTTTTGACAAGGTTAACGGCAGGGCCAACGGTTGGTCCGTTGCGTCGAGTGGCTCAGAGATGCTCTTGCTGCGGCATGCCAAGCACGTGAAACCCGCCATCCACGCGAATGATTTCGCCCGTTGTGCAGGCCCCTGCATCAGACGCGAGATAGACAGCCGTGCCACCCACTGCCTCAAGGGTTGCGTTGCCGCGCATGGGGGCGTTCTGGTCGGTATGTTTGTAGGTTTTGCGCGCACCACCGATCGCCGCACCCGCCAGTGTTTTCATCGGGCCGGGGGAAATGGCGTTGACGCGAATACCCTCTGGTCCCAGATCATTGGCCAAATAACGTGTGGCGCTTTCAAGCGCGGCTTTGGCCACACCCATGACGTTGTAGTTTGGCACAACGCGGTTTGACCCCAGATACGTCAGCGTCATCAGCGTGCCGCCATTGTCGATCATCAAAGGATGGGCGCGGCGCGCCACTTCGATGAAGGAATAAGCCGAGATGTCCATCGAATGTTTGAAATTCGCGCGGCTGGTGTTCAAGAAACGGCCCGTCAGCTCAGATTTGTCTGAAAACGCAATGGCATGTACTACAAAATCGATCGTCGGCCACCGCGCGCCCAAAGCGTCAAACGCAGCATCCAGCGATGCGTCGTCTGTCACATCGACATCAACCATAAAGTCAGATCCAACCGAGGCCGCCAGCGGTTCAAGCCGTTTGCCAAACGCTTCGCCTTGATATGTGAACGCCAGTTCCGCACCCGCTTCGGCCATAGCTTTTGCAATGCCCCAAGCGATGGACCGGTCATTGGCGACGCCCATAATCAGGCCGCGTTTTCCTGCAAGTTGGTTCGACATGTTGTGTTCTCTTACCCGTGATATTTCGACAAGATCATGGACCCGTTCGTGCCGCCGAACCCGAAGGAGTTCGTCATCACAGAATCAAGGCCCGCGTCCAGGACGGTTTCAGTTGCAATCTCGGACGCGTCCAGCGCGGGATCGAGCGTTTTGACGTTGATGGAGCCTGCAATAAAGTCATTGTCCAACATCAACAGGCTAAAGATGGCTTCCAGCGCACCAGCGGCCCCTTGGGCGTGACCGGTCATTGATTTGGTCGAGGACACAGGCGGTGTGCTGCCTTGCCCGAAGACACGCCGTACCGCTTCGATTTCGCCGACGTCGCCCACGGGTGTCGATGTGCCATGCGCGTTGATATAGCCCACTTTGCGGCCCTCTGGCAGGGTTTGCAGCGCAAGGCGCATTGCGCGTTCGCCGCCTTCGCCCGAAGGGGCCACCATATCGTGGCCATCGGATGTGGCAGCGTAACCGGTAACTTCGGCATAGATTTTGGCGCCCCGCGCCAAGGCGTGGTCAAGATCTTCCAACACAACCATGCCGCCGCCGCCTGAAATCACAAACCCGTCGCGGTCTGCGTCAAACGCGCGTGAGGCTTCGGCGGGTGTATCATTGTATTTGCTGCTCATCGCGCCCATCGCGTCGAACAGGCATGACAATGTCCAATCCAGCTCTTCCCCGCCGCCGGCAAACATCACGTCCTGTTTGCCCATCATGATCTGTTCTGCCGCGTTGCCGATGCAATGCAGCGATGTGGAACAGGCGGACGTGATGGAATAGTTGATGCCTTTGATCTTATAGGCCGTCGACAGATTCGCTGAAATTGTGGACGACATGCATTTCGGCACAGCGAATGGGCCGATACGTTTTGTGGCACCGGTCTTTTCAACCACGTTGTGTGCCGTCAGCATTGCAGATGTGGATGGTCCGCCAGATCCGGCAACAAGCCCGGTGCGTTCATTGACAACCTGATCTTCGGTCAGACCCGCATCCGCAATGGCTTGCCCCATGGCGATATGGGCATATGCGGCACCCGCGCCCATGAACCGCAACGTGCGTTTGTCGACATGTTCGGTAACATCTATCTTGAGGGTGCCTGCAATTTGGCTCCGGAAACCATGCTCTGTCATAGAGGGTGCGGCTTCAATCCCACTGGTTCCGGCTTTCAAAGAGGCGAGGACTTCTGTCGCATTGTTTCCGATCGATGAAACAATGCCCAATCCTGTCACAACAACACGGCGCATGAGCAGTCTCCTTTTCGTGGCTTCCAGACTTATAGGACGGCCCTTCATAGGACGGGGCGGGCAAAAGGCGCAAGCTGATAAACCAAGGCGGGAACACGGGTTGGCGTATAAATGGGCGGCACAACCAAAAAGAGGTGTCGTGTGTTGCGTCAAACATGCATGAAAAACGGTCCTGTAACTGTGAAAGACAGGTGCGGGGCGCAGTCATGCGCAAATCCCCCAAAACTAAGGGTCCGTCCCCTATATGATGTGTTTCACGCCATTCGCGGCGCAATATCTCTTTTCATGCAGCTTGCGCAGGGATAGGGTCCGGCCAATTAAAGGGATAAAAATGGAACTGGGGGGTTCAATGGAACAAGCGGATACAGCTTGGGTACTGGTCGCGACGGTGCTGGTGTTCTTCATGTCATTGCCGGGGCTGGCATTGTTTTATGGCGGCATGGTGCGGTCACGCAATGTGATCAGTGTCTTTATGCAATGCTATGCGGTGGCCTGCGTTATGGCGATTTTGTGGTATCTCATTGGGTATTCAATCGCTTATGGCGATGCAAACGCCGTGTGGGGAGGCGTTGGCAAAGCCCTTTTGTCTGGTGTGACACTGGACAGTAACGTTGGCACGCTGCCTGAAATCCTGTTCTTTGCGTTCCAGATGATGTTTGCCATCATCACACCGGCTTTGATTATCGGGGCTTATGCGGAACGGGTGAAATTCGGGTTTGTGATCATGTTTTCCGGCCTTTGGATGATTCTGGTTTACGCGCCAGTGGCTCATTGGGTCTGGGGCGGCGGCTTTTTGTCGGACGGCGGCATATTTGGCGCGGTTGGTGTCCGGGACTTTGCAGGCGGACTGGTGGTGCACGAAACAGCCGGGATTGCGGCTTTGATCATTGCCATCATCATTGGCCCACGCCTTGACCGCACGCGTGGACCACACAACCCCGGAATGGTGATGATCGGGGCTGCGATGCTTTGGGTGGGTTGGCTTGGGTTCAACGGTGGATCACGTTTGGCTGCCGATTCAAGTGCGGCCATGGCGATGACAGTGACCGTGATGTCTGCTGCTGCGGCGTCGCTGACATGGATGTTCTGGGAGACGTGGAAGTTCGGGAAATTCACGCTAGTGGGGATGGTCACAGGCACCATTTCGGGACTGGCCGCGATCACACCTGCATCCGGATATGTCGGACCGGGATATGCTTTGATGATTGGGTTTGTCGCCGGTATCTTGTGCCAGGAAACAGTGTACTTCTTGCGCGACAAGCTGAATGTCGACGATTCACTGGATGTCTTTGCCGTGCATGGGGCAGGGGGTATATTTGGATCGTTGATGATGGCAGCTGTAGGCGCCGCGTCTTGGGGGGTTCAATTGGGTGGCATCGCCATCATCGGCGTGTACACCATCGCTATGACGCTGGTCGTTGTGTTCTTTTGCAAGGGCGTGACGGGCATCCGCGTCGATGAAGCGACTGAATTGGAAGGCTTGGACACAGCGGTGCACGGGCAGCGTGGGTACGAGCTAAACTCGTAACACTGGTTTGACGTCTAAGACAGTCTTCATAAAGAAGCCCCCGCCGGGTTATCGGCGGGGGCTTTTTTTTAAGTGTTGCTGTGATGTTGCGCGCAATTAGCTTTCGCTGAGTGCGACCTTCATGTCTGTCACCTGATAGATCACTTCACCATCAGCTTCGACGATACCGTCTGCCACACCCATCGTCAGACGGCGCGTCTGGATCGCTTTCTTGAAGTCAATTTTGTAGGTCAACATTTTGCGTTCGGGGCGCACCATGCCGGTGAGCTTCACTTCGCCCACGCCTAGCGCGTAACCGCGGCCCTGCCATCCGCGCCAGCCCAAATTGAATCCGGTCAATTGCCACAGACCATCAAGGCCCAAGCAACCGGGCATAATCGGGTTGCCTGGGAAGTGGCAGTCGAAGAACCACAGATCGGGTGTGATATCGAATTCGGCCAGCACGTGGCCCTTGCCGTGGTCCCCACCATCTTCAGAGATATCGGTGATCCGATCCATCATAAGCATAGGAGGCATGGGCAATTGCGCATTGCCCGGACCAAACAACTCGCCGCGCGCACATTTCAGTAGGTCGTCCTTGTCAAAGCTGCTTGGGTATTCGGCCATTTTGGCGCGTCTCCTGATCGAAGTTTCGTTAATTCCCTCTAGCATTTGCGCTTGGCGCACTGCAAGGGCGCGCCCGTTGCAGGATGCACAGGATACGTGACGTTGTCGTTGTATGGCTTTGCCGTGTCGCGCCTTAGTGCATGTTCGTCACAGTGCGGGGGTTTTGAATTGAAAATCAGTCGCAACAGTTCTACATATGCAAGTAACGCACTTGGAAAGGTGAATTGAAATGTCGCATCAACAGGTTGGCTCTGACTGGTTGGCTTCAGCCGGACTACGCCCCACACGTCAGCGTGTGGCTTTGGCGGCGTTGCTTGTGGGTGACGGCCAAAATCGTCACGTCACGGCTGAAAGTCTGTTTGAAGCGGCCAAATCCGAAGGCCATCCTGTATCCTTGGCAACTGTGTACAACACCCTCAGCGCGTTCTGCGACGTGGGATTGATGCAAGAGGTGACTGTGGATGGTTCAAAAAGCTATTTTGACACCAACACACATGACCACCCCCACTTCTATTGGGAAGACGAAGCGGTTTTGACCGATGCACCGTCGGATCAACTGGTTATCTCGCAGTTGCCGAACGTCCCAGCGGGTGCCGAAATCGCATCCGTGGATGTGGTTATCCGTTTGCGTCGCAAGTAACGCGGCCCTGACCCTACGGGTCTTTCAAAAGCTTTGGACTGTTCCCATGCCTATCCCCTCAGATCAGGGGGGATGAACCGCAATCGTTGGTAGGTGTAGGGTTACTCGTTACCTGAGTACGCCCGCGCCAACAATTGCGCGACACCGCTGTATTGGCCTGTGAGGCATCTTGCCTCAAGGTAAGGATTTCCACCAGTGTACATGATTGCAGACTGTGCGGGACCCGTCGAATCGCGCTATCATCCCGCCTAAATGACATTCCCATGAGAAGATGCCGCAATGCCTGCACAATCCAGCGCCGTCATGGCCACCCCTGAAATGATTGCCACCTATCAAGCGGACGGCGTGGTTTTGATTCCAGGCTTGTTTGCGGACCATGTGGATACATTGCGGGACGGGGTTGCACGCAACATGGAACGCCCTGGTCCCTATGCCTCCAACAACGACCGCAAGGGGGAAACGGGGCGGTTTTTTGATGATTACTGCAATTGGCAGCGCATCGAAGAGTTTGAAGAGGTCATTCGGACGTCGGGGGCGGCGGATGTTGCTGCGGACTTGATGGGGTCAACGTCTGTGCAATTGTTCCATGATCATGTTCTGGTCAAGGAACCCGGTACGTCCATGGCGACGCCGTGGCATTCGGATGGACCATATTACTTTGTGCAAGGTCAGCAGACTGTTAGCTTTTGGTCGCCTTTGGACGAGGTAACGGATGCGTCTTTGCGGTGTGTTGCAGGGTCACATCTTTGGGACAAAGATGTGTTGCCGACGCGCTGGGCAAAAGGGGACCCTTTCTTTGATCCGGCCCCCTATATCCCTGCGCCTGACCCCGAGGCGGAAGGCATGCGCGTCGTTGAATATGCGATGCAGCCGGGCGACGCCGTGGCGTTTCATTACCGGACGTTGCATGGTGCGCGTGGCAATACGTCCTCGTCGCGCAGACGTGCGTTTTCGTTGCGCCTTGTTGGCGACGATGCACGTTACGTGGAGCGGCCGGGGCCGACGTCACCGCCCTTTCCGGGGCATGACATGGTGGCCGGCCAACGGTTGCGTGAAGATTGGTTTCCGATGTTGAAGGGCAATTGAAGGCCCGGTGCGGAACCCACGGTCAGCATCGCTTACGCGTATTGCGTGCATAGCACTTGATCGCTCGGGCAAAGGCTGACAAGCTGTACGCAGTCGACACCCCAACATTTCTTGGTGTTTTCGTTATGTATTTCAGCTTTTGCGCCGCTTTTCAGGTGCGCCTTTTTCAGGAGACAGACTATGCCCACAGTCACACCAGCATCCTTTACTGCCCGTGGTTGGCAGGAACATTATTCCGGATTCCCAGCCGACTTGTTTTTTGCAGCAGGTGTGGGTGAGCCGTGGGCTTTGACCCCGCATTTGCACGTGAATTATGCTATCGGCGGCGCATTGCAGTCGATGACTTACAAGAATGCCGTCGGTCAAAACACATATCTTTTTCAAAACGGCATGTGGAATGATGTGAATATTTCGCTGTTTGCGGCATCGCCTTTACAGCCCGAAATCGCATTTGCGCGTGCCTTGGCCTGAAAGGTTTTGCACGAACTGCAAGCGGGCTTAATCCACTGTGATCACCTGGCCTGTTTGCGCGCCCTCTACGCTTTTGACAAACGCACGTCCGACCCGGTCTGATGCCACGGGCGTGTGCCCCGCGAACCAAGCCCCGTAGCGTGCTGCCGATACATCCAGCATCCCGGGACTGACCACGTTGATGCGCAGCCCGCGCGGCATTTCAATAGCGGCACTTTTGACAAAACCGGCAAGGGCACCATTGGCCGTTGCGGCCCCGACCCCTTGGACAATCGGATCACGGTCCAAAATGCCGCTGGTCAGGGTGAAAGATCCGCCATCAGCCAGATGTCCCAATCCCCCCAGTACCAGATTGATTTGCCCCATGACCTTTTGGTGCAGGCCCAGCATCATCGTGTCGCTGGTTTGATCGGAAAGCGGGGCAAAATGCGCGTCACCTGCCGTGCAGACCACTGCGCCCAATGTTCCGAAGGTGTCTGTAATGCGCGCATACATCGCATCCACAGACGCGCTGTCCGACATGTCGACGTGAACATCACCGCCCGAACGCCCGGCCCGGATCAGCGTGTGATTGGCTTTCAATGCGGCGCAAGCTGCCTGTCCGATGTCACCTGCTGCACCAATGACAAGAATGTTCATGATGTTGCCCCCAACAAATCGTTGTAGCGTTCCAGCTTGTGTTCCAGCAAGGCGCGGCACGCCGTCAGTTTGACCTGTTGACCCTGAAGATAAGTATCATGGGCGAACAGAATGTCTTTGCGGTCTTGCACCGTCACGTCACCCTTGCGGTACAGCCCTGCAAAGTGGCGCATGGTTTTGAGTGGCATGCCAGTGTCGCGCAGCGATGCCAGCAGGGCCAGCCAATCAACGTTTTCTGGTGAAAACTGGCGGTGCCCGTCCGTGCCACGCAAAACACCCGGCAGCATGCCCGACGCCTCGTAGTATCTGATCGTGTGGGTCGATAAACCGCTGGCGCGGGCTGCTTCCGAAATCTTCATATGCTGTGTTCCTTCAAACCCCTTATGGCGTGTTACCGGGTTGAAGTAACTCTAAGTCAAGACATCTTTGGATGTGTCAAAACCATTGCCCCGGTTCCATCAGCCCCAAATCCAGCAATTGCCGCGAATGCCATTCGAACGGGGCAGAGTTGTGCCATTTGAAGGTGTGGATATCAAAACGGCTTCCCGGATTGCGCTTTAGCGCTTTGGCGGTGCGAAACGAACAAACCGCTGCGGTGATGTTGTGGTGCCAAGGGCAGGCGTAGGTGTTGTATTCTTCGTCCGAGAACGTGTGATCTTCACGCAGCTGCAATCCCGGTTTGGTACGGAAAATAGAAATCCGGTCAATCTTGCGGCGTGCGGGCGGGATGTGTTCTTCGTAACGCCAGCGCAACCCCCCGAAGAAATCCAACTGGCGATCTTTTGGATGGCCGTGGTTTTCAATATCGGCACGCGCCAGCGCATAGTATCCGGAACGGTCCAGATGTGCGGCATCCAGCGACACTGCATCGGGGTGCCTGTCCAGATCATCTGCATATAAATCCAACACATATGTCAGCATCGCATCGCGGCGTTCTTCTGTGTGAAACGCCAACATTTCCCCGATGCTGCGGGTCTCGCAGAACGGATGGAACAGGTATTCAGCGTTAAAGCAGTAGTAAATCCAGACGCCTGGCGCTGCTGCTGCAATCAAGCGGTTCATCGCCTCGGTGGCCGCTTCAGAGCTGGTCAAGGCGTGATCAATGCGGTGCACGGTGTTTTGCAAATCGCGTGGAAGGTCAAATTCAGGCGGCATCACGGCGATGATGTTCACAAATCCGGCTTGCTGGTTGTGGCGCAGTGTTGTGGCGACTTCCACCTCATCCTCAACCAAAACGATAGAAATAGGCCCTTTGGCCAAAATCTCTGCCCCGTCTTTGATGAATGTATCTAAACTGTCGTACTGCATTGCCTGCCTGCTTTTCTTCTTATCGCCTAGAATCGGTTAATTTGCCGTGCATTGCAAGCGTCACACGCGCCTGATAAGTCGTGCCGCAATCGCGCCCACTCCCACATGACCGGATTGCCCCATGACCAGCTCCAAAATGACCGGCCCCAAAAAGCTATTCATTAAAACCTATGGCTGCCAGATGAATGTCTATGACAGCGAACGCATGTCTGAGGCATTGGGCGGGCAGGGGTATGTGGAAACGGACCGTCAGGAGGATGCCGATATGATCCTTTTGAACACCTGTCACATTCGTGAAAAGGCCGTTGAAAAAGTCTATTCTGATCTGGGGCGTTTGCGCAAATTCAAAGACGTGAAGCCGGACTTGAAAATTGGCGTTGCGGGCTGTGTGGCTCAGGCCGAGGGCGGCGAGATTATGCGCCGTCAGCCGCTTGTTGATTTGGTGGTGGGCCCGCAGTCTTACCACCGTTTGCCGGAAATGGAGGCGCAAACCCAAAAGGGCCAAAAAGCGCTGGATACCGATTTCCCCGAAGAGGATAAATTCGAACACCTGAAGGCACGCCCAAAGGCAAAACGTGCCCCGTCTGCGTTTCTGACGGTGCAAGAAGGCTGCGACAAATTCTGCGCCTTTTGTGTCGTGCCCTACACGCGCGGTGCAGAAGTTAGCCGACCCGTGGACCGTATCCTGACCGAAGCCCGCGATCTGGTGGAACGCGGAGTACGCGAAATCACGCTTTTGGGTCAAAACGTCAACGCCTACCATGGTGCAGGACCAGATGGGTCGGATTACACTTTGGCAAAGCTGATTTGGGATCTGGACAAAGTGGACGGGCTGGAACGTATCCGCTTCACCACATCGCATCCCAACGACATGACCGATGACCTGATCGAGGCACATGGCACCTGTGCCAAGCTGATGCCGTATCTGCATTTGCCGGTGCAATCGGGAAGTGACCGCATCCTGAAACGAATGAACCGCAGCCACACAGCTGAAAGCTATTTGCGACTGATCGAACGCATCCGCGAGGCCCGTCCCGATATCGTCATGTCTGGTGATTTCATCGTGGGCTTTCCCGAGGAAACAGAGGAAGATTTTCAAGCAACCATGGATTTGGTCGAAGAGGTCAAATACGGTTATGCCTATTCCTTCAAGTACTCGACCCGTCCGGGCACACCCGCAGCCGAAAGGCCGCTTGTCGATGCGGCGGCCGCTGATGACCGGTTGCAACGCCTGCAAGGGCTGATCACGCATCACCAACGCGCTATTCAGGATGCGATGGTCGGGCGCACCGTTGGTGTTCTTTTCGAAAAGCCGGGCCGCATGGACGGCCAAATGGTGGGCAAATCCGATCATTTGCATGCGGTGCATGTCAAGGATTGCTCTGCTGCAATCGGAGAGGTGCGCCCGGTAAGAATCGTCTCTGCCGGGACCAATTCTCTGGCGGGTGAATTGATCCTGTAAGGCAATATCTTGCCCAATCAGCATGCAATTGTGTGAAATCAGCGGGTTATTGTGGTAACTGCCGCCAATTAAACCACAATATATGGTTAAAGTGACTTCACACGTCAGTCGTTTTTTCATATCGTGATCCGTATCGTCGAAAGCCAATGACCAACTGGGACAGATGCGAGGCTTTTGTGGGGGAATAATAAAAGGAACAGGGCTGTGGGATATTCGATTTCCAAAGCAGTGCGCACGTGTCTAGCCGCTACAGCAACAATTGCTGTTGGCCTGACGGCTGTTGTCGACAGCGCGTCTGCTCAAGGCATTTTTGAACGCAACAATGCCAAAACGAACGAACGTTATGTGCCAACCATCTGGGTTGATCCCGATGGATGCGAACATTGGGTTATGGACGACGGCTACGAAGGCTACATGTCACCACACACAAACCGTCAGGGTATTCCGGTCTGCCGCCGGGGCAACGTGTGTGGCGTTATGAACTCTGACCAGTTCTTCAAAACAAACAGCGCACGCATCTCTGCGGATGGCAAAGCGCGTTTGGCCCAGTTCTTCCAGTCTGCCGGTGCAGTCAGCTACATTATCGTAGGTCACACAGACAGCCGCGCCTCTGACCAATACAACATGCGCTTATCCTTTAACCGCGCCTCTGCTGTGGCCGGTGTGGCGCAAAGCGCTGGTGCACGTATCGCAGACGTGCGTGGCTACGGCGAACGTTTGCCTGCCGCGTCCAACAAGACGGCTGGTGGCATGGCGAAGAACCGCCGCGTCGAAATCATTTGTATCCGCTAAGGGAGAGCTGACATGACATTTCTTAAAACAGCTCTGGTGCTGGGGTGCTGCGGCCTGATCTCCGCGTGTGGCGAAGGCGGCGGTGGTAAAGTAAATACCAACAAAACCATCGATTACGGCTTTAAAAAGAAAGACCTGAGCCAGCTTGTGGCTGGTGTTTGGGTTGATCCGAACGGCTGTGACCACTGGATTATCGACGATGGCATCGAAGGCTATCTGTCCCAGCGTCTTGACCAATTTGGCAAGCCTGTATGTTCCGGCATTGCGCCGCCTAACACGGCAACCGGCCCCTACAAAGGCAACCAAACGATCAACGATCCGCTCTAAGCGTGCCGATATCCAAAAAATCGGGCTGGGGTGTTGTACACTCCGGCCCGTTTTGCGTTTTATGGACCTGATAACGGTTCATCCTATTTCCATGGCTGACACGTCTCTTGAGAGGACCTTGATTTGCCGACCAGCGATACGACAACATCCGCCACGACTGTGGCGCGCCCTATTTTGCTTGAATACGCCAACAACCGCCTGTTGATCGACCTATGCGGAGCGTATGATGCGCATCTTGCGGCTGTGGAAGCAGCTCTTGAGGTGCAGATCATTCGCCGTGGGAACGAATTGGCGATTATGGGCGAAGATCCCAATCAATTACGCGCCGCCGAAGTGCTGAACGGGCTGTACCGCCGTCTTGAAGCGGGCAAAGACGTAGAACCCGCCGATGTGGACCGCGAATTGCGCATGGGCACCTCCGAGGCCGGTACAGGCGTGCGGTCCGGTGACCAGCTTGAAATGCCGGTGGGCGCATCGATTGAAATCAAAACCCGCAAAAAGACAGTTGAGCCACGCACCGAGGCGCAAAAAGCCTATGTGCAATCGCTGTTTGATAATGAATTGGCATTCGGGATCGGGCCAGCTGGTACAGGCAAAACCTATCTGGCGGTGGCTGTGGGCGTTAACATGTTCATCGGCGGACATGTGGACAAAATTATCCTGTCACGTCCCGCTGTAGAGGCTGGCGAAAAGCTTGGGTATTTGCCCGGGGACATGAAAGACAAAGTAGACCCCTACATGCAGCCGCTTTACGATGCATTGAACGACTTTTTACCGGGCAAGCAGTTGGCGAAACTGATCGAAGACAAAAAGATCGAAATCGCACCTTTGGCCTTCATGCGGGGGCGGACACTGGCCAATGCCTTTGTGGTGTTGGACGAGGCCCAAAACGCCACATCAATGCAGATGAAAATGTTCCTGACACGGCTTGGCGAAGGGTCGCGTATGGTGATCACTGGCGACCGTACACAGATCGATTTGCCGCGTGGTGTGCCATCCGGGCTGTCCGATGCAGAACGGTTGCTAAAAACAATCCCGAATATCAGCTTCAACTATTTCACATCTAAGGACGTGGTGCGGCACCCGCTTGTGGCTGCGATCATCGAAGCCTATGAGGCCGACGACGCCTGATTTTCTTTTCGCTAAAAATATCCCGGGGGTCCGGGGGCTGGCCCCCCGGGTAACACACCATGTCTATAACGCTCGACATCACGATTGAAGACACACGCTGGGATGCGCTGTCTTTGGACAGCTTGGCACATAAGGCCGCGCATGAAACTCTGGGGCATTTGGGATTGGCCACAGGCGAAATTTCGCTTTTGGCATGTAATGACAACCGCATTGCTGAACTGAACAGCGCATTTCGTGAAAAACCGACAGCGACAAATGTACTCAGCTGGCCCTACGCTGAATTGGGGGCCGAGATCGCGGGGGGCGCGCCCCTTGCACCGACGCCGGATTTTGACGGCACGCTTGAATTGGGCGATGTTGCGGTCAGCTATGATACCTGCGCATCTGAAGCCGCTCTGGCGGGCAAGCCAATGGCCGATCATGTGACGCATTTGTTGGTTCATGGAATGTTACATCTTCTGGGGTACGACCATATCCGTGACCTTGATGCCACGTTGATGGAACGAACTGAGGTCGAGATACTTGGCAAACTGGGGTTGGATGACCCATATTATCTACCATCGGCAGGATAATCTGCCTTAAGCCACCAAAGGACCCAATGGGCGACACAACTGACGGATCGTCTGACGCGGCGCAACGCGCGCAGCCAGACACAGGCATGACAAACAATCCGATGCACAACGCGCAGGACACTGCGACGGCTTCGAACGAATTGGCCCCTGCCACACAAGGTGAAAAACCGGGCGGTTTCTTTTCGCGCGTCATCGGGGCACTTAGCCCTACGGATGTCGGTGAAACCGTAGCACCTGAACAAGCGCCAGCAATGGGGCGCGAAGACCACGGCATGATGAACTTGCGCCGTATGCGTGTGGAAGATGTGGCCATTCCCAAAGCTGACATAACGGCAATCGCGGTCACGGCTTCGCTGGACGAACTGGTTGCGGTGTTCAAAGACAGCGGCATGACACGGTTGCCTGTTTACGATGGGACGCTTGATACGCCGTTAGGGTTTGCGCACCTCAAGGATCTGGCGCTGAACCATGGGTTTAACGGCGGCGGCAAGGATTTTGATATGCAGGCCATGCTGCGCCCACTGTTGTTTGTGCCGCCTTCCATGACCATCGGGGTATTGTTGACAAAAATGCAGGCGGAACGTCGCCACATGGCTTTGGTGATTGACGAATACGGTGGTGTAGACGGGCTTTTGACGATCGAAGATCTGATCGAACAGGTTGTGGGGGAAATCGAAGACGAACACGATGTGGACGAAGGCCAGTTCTGGAGCCTTGAAAAAACCGGCTGCTATCTGGCGTTGGCAAAAACGCCGTTGAAAGACTTTGAGGCCGAAATCGGCCGGTCGCTGACCGACCACGAAGACGTGGACGAAGAAGAAATAGGGACGCTGGGCGGGCTGGTCTTTATGCTTGCAGGGCGCGTGCCAACACGAGGTGAGGTTGTTATTCATCCCGAAGGCCCCGAATTCGAGGTCATTGACGCTGACCCACGCCGCATCAAGCGGCTGCGGGTCCGACTGAGCGGTCAAAGCGCGTGATCCAAAGCTTTCGCGCAAAGATCGAGCGGTTGCCTCGAACCCTGCAGATGTGTGTGGCTCTGTTGTGTGGCGCCATTGGCGGGTTGGCGCAGGAACCTTACAGCATCCCGGGGACACTGTTGGTGTGCCTGTGTGCGGGGTTCTTTTTACATGCGGGCACCAAAAACCACTGGCACGCTGCCCGCACAGGCTGGTTGTTCGGCACGGGATATTTCCTCTTGTGTCTGACTTGGATCACCGAACCCTTCATGGTGGACGCGGCGCGACACGGCTGGATGGCGCCGTTTGCCCTTGTGCTTCTCAGCGCGGGGCTGGCCCTTTTTTGGGCGGCCGCATTTGGCGTGGCGCGCGCATTTGGGTCATCATGGGCCTTGGTGCTGACGTGGCCTTTGGCCGAAATCAGCCGCGCTTACATTTTTACCGGATTTCCTTGGGCCATGCCGCCACAGGCCACTGTTGATGTGGTGGCAGGACAAGCGCTGGCATGGGTTGGCCCGCATGGGCTGATGCTGGGGTTGTGCTTTGCGGCGTGGGGCATCATCTGTGTCGGCCATTGGGCGCGTTGGGGTCTTTTGGCGGCATCGCTTGGGGTGTTGATCGCACCTGTGCCGAACACGGACATCGCATTGACAGATCATACGGTCCGCCTTGTTCAACCAAATGCACCGCAGCACGAAAAATGGGACGCAGACAAATTTCCGGTCTTCACGAACCGTCTGCTTGACGCCACGGCTGCGGGCGGTGCCCCGGATCTGGTGATCTGGCCCGAAACGGCCTTGCCTTATCTTGCCCGACACGCAGGCCCCGTGTTTGCCGCTGCAGCGGAACGCGCACGCGGCGCCCCCGTTGTGACCGGTTTGCAGCGTTACGAGGACGGCAAGTACTTCAACAGTCTGGTGGTTGTGCAAACCGGCGGAATTGTATCGCATACATATGACAAACATCATCTTGTGCCTTTTGGTGAATACTTGCCTTTGGCCCCCCTGATGGAACGTTTGGGGCTGCGTGGTTTGGCCGAAAATTTCGGATCGGGGTTCGGCGCGGGGCCGGGGCCTCAGGTTCTGGATTTGGGAGAACTTGGCAAAGCATTGCCCTTGATCTGTTACGAGGCCGTTTTTGCCCATGACGTGTCAGGTGCGCCGTCGCGGCCCGACTTCTTGATGCAAGTTACAAACGACGCGTGGTTTGGCGCAGGCAAAGGGCCGCTTCAACATCTGGCGCAAGCCCGAATGCGCAGCATCGAACAAGGCCTGCCAATGGCGCGTGCTGCCAACACAGGCATTTCGGCAATGATCGGGCCAAAGGGGCAAGTTTTGGCGTCATTGCCTTTGAACCAAGCGGGTCATGTGGATGCGCGTCTGCCCGTGCCATTGCCGCCGACCCTATACAGCCGCACAGGCGATTTTCCGGTTACTTTGACGTTGTTGGTGTTGCTTGTACTCACAGGGGGTTTGAAAAGGCGAAAGGGCACCCTATCTAGGCGTTGACGCGGACGCTTTGGCCAAGTACCGCAGATGAAACGCGCCACAACGGCTTCCTGACGTGGCGCTTATTTTATATTTGGAGCACTTCATGTCCCGTCAAAACTATACCTTCACCTCGGAATCCGTCTCTGAGGGGCACCCTGATAAGGTCTGTGACCGCATTTCTGATGCAGTTTTGGACGCCTTCCTGGCTGAAGAGCCAGAAGCGCGTGTTGCCGCTGAAACCTTTGCCACAACCAACCGCGTTGTCATTGGGGGCGAAGTGGGCCTGTCTGACCAAGACAAGCTGAAAGACTACATGGGCCGCATTGAGCAAATCGCGCGCGATTGCATCAAAGACATCGGTTACGAACAGGACAAATTCCACTGGAAGACTGTCGAAGTCACCAATCTGTTGCACGAACAATCCGCCCATATCGCGCAGGGTGTTGATGCGTCTGGCGACAAAGACGAAGGTGCGGGCGATCAGGGGATCATGTTTGGCTATGCCACCAATGAGACCGATGCGTTGATGCCAGCGCCGATCCAATACTCCCATGCAATCCTGCGCCGCTTGGCCGAAGTGCGCAAAGATGGCACCGAACCCACGCTTGGCCCAGATGCCAAATCGCAACTGTCTGTGCGCTACGAGAATGGCAAGCCTGTGGGCGTGTCATCCATCGTGTTGTCCACACAGCATCTGGACGAAAACATGACCAGCGCTGACGTGCGATCAGTTGTAGAACCCTACATCCTAGAAGTATTGCCAGAAGGCTGGGTTGATGCTGACACCGCATGGCACGTGAATCCGACGGGCAAGTTTGTCATCGGCGGTCCAGATGGAGACGCGGGCCTTACAGGCCGAAAGATCATCGTCGACACCTACGGCGGTGCAGCCCCACACGGCGGCGGCGCGTTTTCCGGCAAAGATCCAACCAAAGTGGACCGTTCTGCCGCGTATGTTGCACGCTATTTGGCGAAAAACGTGGTGGCGGCGGGCTTGGCTGAAAAATGCACAATCCAGCTAAGCTATGCCATCGGCGTCAGCAAACCGCTGTCGATTTATTGCGACACATTCGGCACAGGCGAAGTAGAACCAGCAGCTATCGAGCGGGCCATTGATCAAGTCATGGACCTGACCCCGCGCGGCATCCGTTCGCATCTGGGCATGAACAAGCCAATCTACGCACGCACAGCGGCTTACGGCCACTTTGGTCGTGCCCCGGAAGCGGATGGTGGCTTTTCATGGGAAAAAGTCGATCTGGTCGACGCGCTCAAAGCGGCCCTCTGATCGTCAGCTTCATCTAGAATGAAAACGGGGCCTTTGGGCCCCGTTTCTGCGGGTGACTGCCACGTGTTTAACGGGCCAAAAGCATCTCGATTACCGCCGCGCCCAATGTACTGACAGCTGCATTACGCGTGTCCCAATCAGCGGGTGTGTCAGACACGAAAATCGCGACAAACACAGGTGGTTCTCCGGGTGGCGTGACCATCGCCATAAGGTTGCGTGTGTGGTGGCGACCGCCGCCAGATTTATCTAAAACCTGCCAGCCTTGCGGTGCATGCGCACGGATAAATTGCCCCGTAACGCCGCCATGACTTAACCATTCAGCCAATTGCGTGGCGCTTTTTGGCTGCAGAGCATCCCCCAAAAGCAAAGTCGCCCAGCTGTGCGTCATAGCGATTGGGGATGTGGTGTCGCGGGGATCGTTTGGCACAAAGGTGTTCACGTCGGGTTCCAGCCGATCAAGTCGCGTGACGTCATCCCCGATAGCTTGCAAAAACGCCGTCACGTTTTGCGGCCCGCCCAAACGGTTGGTGAGCAGGTTGGCCGCAGTGTTGTCACTTAGATCAAGCGTCGCGAAACACAGATCATGGATGGACATTGAGTGACCGACATGTGTTTCGGTAACGGGTGCATAGGGCACCACGTCTTGTTTGCGGACGTCAATACGATCTTCAAGATTGAGTGCCCCTGCATCGGCTTGTGCCAAAATTGCGCCACACAACAAGGGCTTGAAGGTGCTGGCCATCAAGAAACGTTCGGTTTCGCGGTGTCCCCACTGCCACCCTGTGCCGCTGTCGAACAGATAAACACCAACGCGTGCATCCAGCGTCTTCTCTAAAGTTGCGACGGTCCGCGCCACCATAGCCGGATCAGGCACAGTTTGCGCCTGAACCTGAGACACCAAAGGATATGTAAAAGCGAAAGCCGCCCAAAGGACCTTGTTGAACAGACTGCGCAGCAATGACACGATATTCGCGGTTGTCATGATACACAGGCTTCAGGCGTTTTGCATGATATGGATTTTGCGATCCGCCAACATGTCTTTGGTTTGTGCGCCATAAGCCTGCATGTGCGGGGCTGCGGCATGTGCGCCAAGGGCTGCCATGGATGCCCACTTCTCGACCACCACAAATGTGTCTTCACCGTAGGGCGTCTGGAAGGGGCCTGCGTTTGGCACATCAACGGTCGCGCCGTATTCAATGCACCCGTCTTCCGCCAAAACAGCAGGGACGTTGGCGTTGAAGATCTCAAGAACGGTGGCGCGCTGGCCGGGTTTTGTGGTGATGACGGCAATGACGTGAACCATATCGGACATTGTAGAGCTCCTGTTGTGATGGTGTCAGCTTAACCTTTGACGCGGGCATTACCAGAGCTGTGGCGCGGGACGTTACGGCGCGAGGGTGTTCTGAAATCTTGTCAAATTGTCTGTTTAACGACTGAGAAAAGAAATGTGCGTACTTCAGACGGGGCTGCGGCTGCGCCCGCATTGGAATTGATGGAGAATACGCATGGCTGTGGGGTATTTGGTCACGCTTGGCGATGGTAAGTTGGACCCGGGCGACACGATTACAGGCGCTTCGGCGACATTCACTGTGGACCGTGATTTGGGGCCGGGCACCTGGCAGTTCTCGGGTGAAGCGGGCGGAACCACCTATGTCGATTCTGTTGAACCGGGGCAGTACATGCTGGCCGACAACGGCAATGTGTACTTCGTGCCAGACTGGGGAATGGTGGACAGTGTCAGTTCTGCGCAGGTCAATTCGCATCAAAGTGACGGAACAGTCAGCGGCACGGACAGCAACGATACGATCGGCAATTCATACACCGAAGTCGACGGCGACGCGATGAATGACGGAGACGGTGGCGGGGTATCAGGCAACGGCGACCGTGTTGAAGCAGGTGCTGGCGATGACATGGTCTTTTCGGGTGATGACAACGATACCGTTTACGCAGGCACAGGCAATGACACGGTTCAAAGTGACAGCGGCGACGATGAGATTTACGGTCAAGCTGGCAATGATAGTCTTGACGCAGGTGATGGGGCCGACGTTGTCTATGGCGGGGACGGCGCAGACACTATCAGTGCAGGTCAGGGCAACGATACGGTCTATGGCGATGCAGAACCTGCGGACCCTGTGTCGATCAACACAAGCAACTTCAACGATACATCAAACGGCTTCACGCTGACCGCGCAGAACGTTGAGGGCGGTGTTTTATCGCCCGCCAGCAGCAGCAATATCTCGACATCCAACGGTGCGTTGGGCGCGAACGGGGCTGTTTCAGACACAGACAGTGGCCAAAATACACAACTGGCCTATGACAAGGCGTCTGGCCTTAGCGAAAATCTGACTGCCACTTTTGACGAACCGGTGACAAACGCAAACTTCAGTTTTGAAACACTGTTCACCTCGAATTTTGGGGAAACGGGGCATTGGGCTGTCTACAATGATGGAAATCTGGTTGCCGAAGGCGATTTCAGCGAAACGAACCCCGGAAGCGGATCGGGAACAGTAGACATTTCAGGTGTTGGTCCTTTTGATCAGCTTGTCCTTACGGCTAATCTGCAATCGGACGGGTCGGACGGATCGGATTACTCTGTGTCCAACATCACGTTTGTGCCTGCAACAACAGACAGCGGCAGTGGTGGCGCTGATATGATTTCGGGCGGCGCAGGCGACGACGTCCTGTACGGTGATGGTGGCAACGATACGCTTGATGGCGATGCGGATAACGATGAGATACATGGCGGCACAGGGGCCGATATGTCATCGGGGGGCGCTGGCGATGACACGATCTATACCTCCGAAGGTGATACCGTTACAGGGGGCGACGGCGATGATACTTTCATCTTGCAGGATCTAGGTGAAGCTGGCGCAAGCGACATTTTTATTAACGGCGGCACAGAGGGGGACACGGATCACGATGTTCTGGACGTGTCTCAGGTTAACTTCACCAGTCTAAACATCGTCTCCACCGACACTCTGACAGGGGAAATGTCGGGCAATCTAACATTAGACGATGGCAGCGTCGTCTATTTCAACAACATCGAAGAAATCGTGTGCTTTGGCCAAGGCACTCATATCACGACCCCGACCGGACCAAGAGCCGTTGAAACCCTGAAAGAGGGAGACATGGTCATGACCCGCGATTTTGGCCCACAGCCGGTGCTATGTGCGACGCAGACCACCGTTCTGACAAAAGGGGCCAGCCGCGCTGTGCAATTTGCGCCGGGGGCCTGGGGCAACAAAGACACCATCGTTTTGTCGCAAAACCACCGCGTTGTTTTAGCGGGGGCACAAGCGCAGTTGTTGTATGGCACCGAAGAGGTGTTGATCCCGGCCAAAGCGCTGTTGGGGCGGCCTGGCATAAGCTTGGGCTCCAGCGGAAGTATCATGAGCTACTATCACTTTGTGTTGCCTCAGCATTCTATCGTTTTCTCGGACGGTTTGCTGAGCGAAAGCTTTTATCCCACCCGTCGCAATCTACTGAACATTGGGGATCCTGCCAGACAGGTGATATTGTCGTCGATGCTAAAGCATGGCCTTGATCCCGACACCTACGGCGACACGGTGCGCCGGACTGCCAAAACGTATGAAGTGTTTTGTCTGGCGGGGTGATCTACAGGTCTATGGGCATCTTGCGTCAAACAGATTGCACCGCTACACCCCGCGCCATGACACATCCTGAACGCCCGCATCGCAATTTCTATGGCCGCCTTAAAGGCAAACATCTTAAGAATAGCCAGCGTGGCTATCTGGATGAAGACCTTTCCGCGTTGTCGCTCGGTCTTGTGGACTGGGATGTGAACCCGGATCGCACGCCGCTTGATCTGCAAACCCGGTTTGACGGAAAGCCGGTCTGGCTGGAAATCGGATTTGGTGGTGGCGAGCACATGGTGCATCAAGCCGCACAAAACCCTGATGTGGGTATCATCGGCTGTGAGCCGTACATCAACGGTGTTGCCATGCTGTTGGGGAAAATTCGCCGCGCTGGCACAGATGGTGTCGCAGTCTACCCCGGTGATGTGCGTGATATGTTTGATGTTTTGCCGGACGCATCGATTGATCGTGCGTTTTTGCTGTATCCTGACCCTTGGCCTAAATCACGCCACCATCGCCGTCGCTTTGTCACCGCAGAGCATTTGCAGCCTTTGGCCCGTGTTTTGAAACCAGGGGCGACGTTTCGTGTGGCCACGGACATTCCCGATTATGTGCGCCAAACCATGCAAGAGGTGCCGCGCCACGGATTTACCTGGACCGCGCAAGGCCCCGAAGACTGGCGCGTGGCGTGGGACGACTGGATTTCGACCCGCTACGAGCAAAAGGCACTGCGCGAAGGTCGCACACCGCATTACATGACCTTTACGCGTGATCCGGATTGAGTTCGGCTGCGTCTCTTCCTAGCGTCGCGCCAAGGAGATTCAGATGAAAAGAAGAGACGTGAAAACCCGGTTTGGGGATTTATGCGTGGTCGAGGAAGACGGCGCGATCGTGGCCTTGGACTGGAAACTGTCCGGTTGCGTTGATCGTTCGGATGTATTGGATGCAGCAGCGTGTCAGCTTCAGCGTTACGATGCAGGCACCCTAGAGGTTTTTGAACTGCCGTTGCGCATCAAAGGCAGCGACTTTCAGCAAGCTGTATGCGCCCAGATGTCGGCCATTCCTTTTGGATACACGGTCACATATGGCGAGATTGCCAAGGCGCTTGGTGCGCCCGCGCAGGCCGTCGGTGGCGCCTGTGGTGGAAATCCGATTCCTATCATTGTCCCGTGCCACCGGGTTATGGGCGCCAAGGGGCTGACAGGATTTTCTGGCGCGGGGGGTATTGAGACCAAGGTGGCCCTGTTGCGTCACGAAGGTGCGGCGGGTTTGTTGATTTGATGTGGTGAGGGCGCGCTGCCCTACCTGCGGTACCCCGATGTTTTTTAGGAAAAAGACAGGGTTAATCGGCCTTTTCGGTCATTTGCTGCGCAATGCCTGCACCCAACAAGTAGACAGATGTCACGATCAGCCCCCAATGCGCCCAGCTTTCAGGGTGGAAATCCACCCAAGCGGCCCATCCCGCAAAGAAGGTCCACGCCAATGCCATTGGCAAAGTTATAGTGCGCCAGCGTTCCGTGCGCACCGGATGTACAAACTTCAACGGCAAGAACATGGCCACGGCAAGGGCTGTGACAAGCCCCAGTGAAACCCAAAAGTTCGGCTCCAGTGCAAAGATCACCAGCACCAGCATGTTCCAGCATCCGGGAAACCCTGAGAATGAATTGTCTTTTGTTTTCATGCGGGTATCTGCGAAATACATCGCCGAGGCGAAGGTGATCACGATGATCGCAAACCATCCTGTCCACCCGTCCATCAGCCCGGATTTGAACAAAGCAAAGGCCGGAATGAACACATAGGTCAGGTAATCGATGATCAGGTCCAGCAAAACTCCGTCGAATTCCGCCGCATTGTCTTTGACATTGTAGTGCCGCGCCAATGGCCCATCAATTCCGTCCACCGCGAAAGCGACAACGAGCCACAAAAACATAAGATCATATTTTGCATCAACCGCTGCCAGCATTGCCAACATGGCAAAGACAGCGCCTGTGGCGGTAAGCAGGTGAACACTGAGGGCTTTGAATTTTGGTGTCATGTCGCCTTACATGCCGCAACGGCAGAGCGGATGCAAAGCAAAACCCGCCAGTGAAACTGGCAGGCTTCAGATTTTCATGATGCAGGCCTTTGTAGCAAGCCTTGCGCGTGCATGCGTGACTTACTGCCCCAAACGCACTTCTTCGATTGGATATGCCAGAAAATCGCTATCCTCATAGGGTTCATGGCAATCATGGCAGAAGGATTGTTTGACCTTCATGGTTTTGCCGTTGGGTTGAATGCCTGTGTACAACCAATCATTGGTTTCGGGGATAGAACCCGCTTCCATTTTGGTCATCATCAACAAGGGACCGGGACGCGCCTTTTTCTTTTTGATCGACACTGTGATGCTTTCTTTGGCCAGAATGGAGCCAACAGGCATCGTAAAGCCTTCTTCTTGATACTTCAGATACTGTTCGGCTGCGATGTCATTGGCGAAGGTGTTCAAAATCCGGTTGCCGTGTGCGCCTTGGACTGCAGGGCGCGTTGAGGTCGCGGCCCAACTGCGGAAATTGCTGCCGATTTCGTCGCCTTCCTTGGCGTATCCGGTGGCCATTTTTTCGTTCAGGCAGTCGTACAGGGCAACAATGGCATCCGGTTCCAGATCAAATGAATCTTCGACGGTGATGGCTGCACAGTCTTCTGCGAAGGCTGTTGTGGCGGTCAGTGCAAGCCCGATGGCGGCGGCGCTCAGGCGCGTGAAAAGTGTCATTGATATTCCCTGTGTTTGGCGCGTTATTTTATGCCGCATATGGCATACTGCGACAAACTGGCACAGAAGGGATCACGTTTCATTTAACGGTATTGCACGTTTTCGTGATGTGCGTCTGTCATCCCGCTTTGGGGTGCGCACGATCATAAACTTCCATCAAACGTGCGGTATCCACAGCCGTGTAGGCCTGCGTCGTCGACAAGGATGCGTGGCCTAACAGCTCTTGGATCGACCGCAAATCGCCGCCGGCATTCAGCAGATGTGTCGCAAAGCTGTGTCGCATGGCGTGGGGGGTGGCTGTGGCTGGCAAGCCAAGTTGCATACGGGCCGAAGCCATCACCTTTTGAATGGCCCGAGGGGACAAGGCGCCGCCCCGAACGCCACGAAACATTGGCTGATCGTCTTTCAGAGCAAAGGGACAAAGGTCTATGTAAACGCTGACAGCATCCCGCGCGGCGTCGACCACGGGCACGATCCGTTCTTTGCCACCTTTACCGATGATGCGCATGACTTGTGGAAGGGGGGCGTCGCCCGCAGTAAGCCCCAAGGCTTCGGATATCCGCAAACCGCACCCCCACAGCAGCGTGACCACGGCCACATCGCGGGCCGCAATCCAGGGAGTTTGCGATTGTAGCTCGACACAGTCGATGAGGTCTTGCGCGGCATCCACAGCCAATGGCCGCGGCAGTTTTTGGGTGAACTTTGGACTGCGCGTCAGCAAAACAGCCGTGGGTTCAAACCCTTCACGCGCGGCCAGCCAACGATAGAAGGCTTTCACCGCGGACAGTTTGCGTGCCAAAGACCGTGGGCCCACATCTGCAGATCGTGTGTTGGCCATCCACGCACGCATATCGCTGACTGTGATATCGGACAGCGCCGTCAAACCCTGAGGGGCAGCTTTGTGGCTTGTGATAAACGCCAGAAACTCGGTCACATCCCCCCGATAGGCGGTGATTGTGTTGCCTGCAGCGCCTTTCAACGATTTTTGATGTTCCAGCCACGTTTGCAAAGCATCACGTGCAGCCGGAGAAATCAGGCTCATGACAACCAGCGGCGCATTGCGCGTTCAAAGACGCCCGCAAAGAAGGCCAAAAGGTCTGTGCCTTGTTGTGGGCCAAACATATGCGGGTCTTCTGCGCCCAGAACCAGCAATCCGGGCAAACGCCCGTCGCCAAAATCCAGTTTCAGGCAGGATTCTGATCGTATCCAGTCTGCCTTTTCGCCGTAAATTGTTTCTGATGCGTCTTGGACCTGTCGCAAAGTCACTTGGCGGACATGGCCACCACGCCCGAACGTCAGATAATCGTCGATGAACCCGGGCTCTGCGACACTCAGCACTTCGCCCAGACGCTGAACTGCCGGATCGTTGTCGTTTTGCACGGATTCCAAGACCAGACGCACGGCATCCACGCGCAAGATCTCGCCCACTTCTCCTGACAGGTTGCGCAAGAAAGGTTCGAATTCGATAGGGTCCAGCATGCGCAAGATGGCGCGATGCACCTGATTTGTGCCAGCCAGATTTTCATAAGCGGCGGCAATCACCGACCGGTGTGTGTCTTCAAGCCGGTCAAGACGGCTTTCCAGACGCTCCATCGCGATGCCACGCAGGTCTACGATGTTGCCGCCCATCGCACGTTCATTCGCCGCGATCAAAGCGTGCATGACGTCTTTGTCATCCAGAATAACGCCGGGCTGCGAAATAATCGCCTCGCGGAGAGTGTCTTCTATTTTCGGGCTACTGCTCATAATGCGCCTCTTTAAATTTGCTAAGTTTTAACATGGCTGTCATTTGAAAGCTGCTCTTTTTTTGTAAGCGCACCGCAAATTCGCCTGTTTTTGTTGCTATTGCGCGTCAGGGTGGAAGAATTGGCGGTTTTTCCCCATCACTTGGGGGCCATATGTGCGGTATTGATAAGCCATGGAACACGTAAATCAAAAAAATGGCGGGGCCGAAGCCCCGCACAATGATCTTTTTCCCCTAAGCCCATCGGCGTTGAAGGACTTGCTACAAGCGCTTTAGACGATGGATTGACCGGTTTTTGCCCAGTCTTTCATGAATTGATCCAGACCGGCTTGGGTCAGCGGGTGTGTCGCCAACTTCTTGATGACTTCTGGTGGGGCCGTGATCACGTCGGCGCCGACCAGCGCACATTGCTGCACGTGGTTCACAGAGCGGATGGATGCCGCCAGAATTTCCGTTTCAAAACCGTAGTTGTCATAGATTGTGCGGATATCTTCAATCAGGTCCATACCGTCCAGATTGATGTCGTCCAAACGGCCGATAAAGGGCGAGATGAACGTGGCACCGGCTTTCGCCGCCAGCAGCGCCTGGTTGGCCGAGAAACACAATGTGACGTTGATCATGTTGCCTTCACCGGACAGCACTTTGCAGGCTTTCAAGCCGTCCCACGTCAAGGGCAGTTTGATGGTCACGTTGTCGGCGATCTTGGCCAGTTTGCGGCCTTCTTCGATCATGGCGTCTGATTCAAGTGCGACCACTTCTGCAGAAACAGGTCCGTCGACAAGGTCGCAAATTTCCTTTGTGACTTCCAGAATGTCGCGGCCTGATTTCAGGATCAGCGACGGGTTTGTTGTCACCCCGTCGACCATTCCAAGGTCGTTCAGTTCGGCGATTGCATCGATTTCGGCGGTGTCGACGAAGAATTTCATAGGGTGGCATCCTTGTGATTGCGCACGGTAACATCTGTCACCGCGTGGTGGTATTGCGTTGGCGATGCGTGTACCTCATTGGGATGAAATCAGCAAACCCCGAAAATCTGTGAAAGCCGCGCTGTGAGTGACCCTGAATTCTTCCATGAAGGTGCCTTGATTGGTGTATTGACGACGCAGCCATTGGACCGGATGTTGGATTACAAAGCCCCCGAAGGCGGTTGCCATTTAGGGGCATTTGTCGAAGTGCCTCTGGGCCCCCGTAAAGTTTTGGGCGTCGTTTGGGGCGCGGGGCAAGGCAATTGGGACATCAACAAGGTGCGCCGCGCATACCGTGTTTTGGATGCGGCCCCCATGCGCTTGGAGATGCGCGAATTTTTGCGCCGTGCCGCAGAGTATACGCTGACCCCCATGTCTGCGATGCTTCGGCTGGCCACCCGTGCGCCGGGGCTTGGGGATCCGCCGTCGATGCGTAAAATTTACAGACGCGGTGAAGGGGAACCTGACCGCGTGACCGACGCGCGCAAGCGTGTTCTTGAGACTTTGGCAGAGTACGGCGATCTGTCCTTTACTCTGAAAGAACTGGCCGAAATGGCGGGGGTGACGTCATCCGTCATCAAGGGTTTGGTAAAGCAAAACGTGGTCGCCGAAGAAGACAGCCCGCGCGATCTGCCTTTTGCGCGACTGGACCCGTCGCGGCCCAGCAAAACGCTGACCGAAGATCAGGCCGCGGCGTCCACCTGTCTTGCATCCGAGATTGCGGCCGCACGGTACGGCACAACTTTGCTGCGTGGTGTGACCGGATCTGGCAAAACCGAAGTCTATCTTGAGGCCGTGGCCGCTGCACTGAAAGCCGGCCGGCAAGCTTTGGTGTTGCTGCCCGAGATTGCCTTGACCGCCGAGTTTTTGAAACGTGTCGAAGAACGCTTTGGTGCGCGGCCTGCGGAATGGCATTCAGGGGCCACCATGACCGAACGCCGCCGGATCTGGCGTATGGTCGGGCAGGGACAAGCGCAGCTTGTGATCGGGGCGCGATCGGCGTTGTTCTTGCCCTACCAGAACCTTGGTCTGGTCGTTGTCGATGAAGAACACGACACATCCTACAAACAAGAAGAAGGGGTGTTGTACAACGCCCGTGATATGACGGTGCTGCGGGCCTCCATTTGCGGCGCACATGTTGTGCTGGCCTCTGCCACCCCGTCACTGGAAAGCTGGGCCAATGCAGAAAACGGCAAGTACAAGCGCCTTGATCTGACATCGCGCTTTGGGCCTGCGGTCATGCCCACAATGAAAACCATCGATATGCGGTTGGACAAGCTGCCGTCGGATCGTTGGGTGTCGGATCGCTTGAAAAACGAAGTGGACAAGCGCATCGCGCTGGGTGAACAGGCGATGTTGTTCATCAACCGTCGCGGCTATGCGCCGATCACCCTGTGCCGCGCTTGCGGGCATCAGGTCGGCTGCGACGATTGCGATGCACGTATGGTAGAACACCGGTTTCAGAACCGGCTTGTGTGCCATCAATGTGGTGAATCCAAACCAATTCCGGACAAGTGCCCGTCCTGTGACGCAGAGGGGCGCATGGCACCTGTTGGGCCAGGGGTCGAACGTTTGGGAGAAGAGGCTGCAAAGCTGTTTCCGGATGCGCGTATCGCCACGCTGTCGTCCGACATGTACGGATCTGCGCGTGCGTTGAAAGCCGAGATCGAAGCGATTGCGGCGGGCGGGGCCGACATCGTGATTGGCACACAATTGGTGGCCAAAGGGCACAATTTTCCCAACTTGACCCTTGTGGGTGTGATTGATGCGGATCTGGGCCTGCAAGGATCGGACCTACGGGCGGCTGAACGCACATTCCAGTTGATGCGGCAAGTTGCGGGCCGTGCGGGCCGTGCGGAAAAACCGGGGACGGCCCTGTTGCAGACCTATCAGCCTGAACACCCTGTCATTCGCGCGATTTTGGCCGGGGACGAAGAAGGGTTTTGGCGTGCCGAAGCCGCAGAGCGCGAACAGGCGGGGGTTCCCCCTTATGGACGCATGGCGGGCATCATCGTCAGCGGCCCAGATGTGGCCCAGGTTTTTGATATTGCGAATGAACTGGCGCGACGCGACCAGCCCCTCAGAGCGATTGGGGCGCAAGTGTACGGCCCGGCACCCGCCCCGATTGCACGGGTGCGCGGGCGTCACCGTGTTCGGTTGCTGGTCAAAGCTGGAAAAGGGGTCGCGCTGCAAGCCGCCATTGCGCGGTGGACATCACAGGTGCAGGTCAAAGGCGATTTGCGGCTGGCTGTGGATATTGATCCGCAAAGTTTCTACTGAAGCCCTGCTTTTCCCGTGCAGAATGGCTTTTTTTGAAGGGTTTAAAGTTGGCTTGGTGTGCAATTTGAGAGTTCAGACCTGACCAAAGCCCCACAGCGCGCATCAGATGTGCGTGATTGCTCTATCGCCTTTTTAAGGAATTGGGCGTAAGCGAAGGGCATGCGTATCCTTCCAGTCTCTGACACTCATCACTTGCCGTTCTGGCGTCGTCCCATCGCATTGCTGTTGCTGATGGCCATTGCCATGCCGATTGCGTTGAACACATGGTTTGCGCTTTTAAACAATTTTGTCGTTGAAGTCGCAGCGTTTGACGGCGCGGACATCGGCCTGCTGCATACAGTGCGCGAGATCCCCGGATTTCTGGCTGTGGGCGTTATCGCGATCATTATTTTTGTGCGTGAACAGATTTTGGGTTTGGTGTCGCTGATTTTGCTGGGCGTGGCGTCTGCCATCACGGCGCAATACCCCAGTTTGGGCGGAATTTTGACGCTGACCATGCTGAGTTCGATCGGTTTTCACTATTACGAGACGGTAAACCAGTCCTTGCAATTGCAGTGGATCCCGAAAGACCGCGCGCCACAGACCCTTGGGTGGTTGATTGCCGCGGGATCGGCCGCAACTTTCGCTGTGTATCTTGTGATCATGGTGTTCTGGGAGGCATGGAGCCTGACCTATAACATGGTCTTTATGGCCGGTGGTTTGATCACTGCTGCTATCGCGTTGTTTTGCATGATTTTTTATCCCCAGTTCGAAGGCGCTACCCCCCAAACCAAAAAGATGGTTCTGCGCAAACGCTACTGGTTGTATTACGCTTTGCAGTTCATGGCGGGGGCGCGGCGACAGATTTTCATGGTGTTTGCAGGCTTTATGATGGTCGAAAAATTTGGCTATGAGGTGCATGATTTGACAGCCCTGTTCTTGGTCAACTTGTTGATCAACATGGCCGTGGCGCCGGTATTGGGCCGCGTCGTGTTCAAGTTCGGAGAGCGCAATACGCTGATGTTTGAATACACAGGGCTGGTTGCGGTGTTTTTGGCCTATGGTGGCGTTTATTACCTTGGTTGGGGCGTGGCCGTGGCGGCATTTCTGTATGTTGTGGATCATATATTCTTCGGGTTGGCGTTGGCTTTGAAAACATACTTTCAAAAAATCGCGGACCCCGCCGATATCGCCCCGACGGCGGCAGTGGCCTTTACCATTAACCACATAGCGGCGGTGTTTTTGCCGGTGGTTTTGGGGCTTTTGTGGCTGGTTTCGCCATTGTTGGTCTTTTTGATCGCGGCAGGCATGGCGGGGGTTTCGCTGATTTTGGCCATGCTCATTCCGCGCAATCCGGAACCGGGCCATGAGACCGTATTTTCAAATGCGGCTCCGGCGCCTGCGGAATAGATGCAGCAGGGGCGCTTTCTGACCGGCTCGACCTTGGGGCATGTGGCGCGTATGACGGCCACAGGCGCTTTTGGTATCACCGTTGTGTTTTTGGTCGACGCGGCCAACCTGTTGTGGTTGTCGCAGCTGGGTGATCCCACAATCGTCGCGGCCATTGGCTTTGCGTACGCCATCCAATTCTTTTCGGTGTCCGTCGGCGTGGGGCTGATGATTGGTGCTGCAGCGCTTGTCTCGCGCAGCATCGGACAGGGCGACCGTGCGCTTGCACGGCAGCAAGCGGGTGCCGCCACGGCTATGGCGACGCTTGTTCAGGGGGCGGTGGCGGCGCTGATCTTTGTTTTTCGCCACGATCTGGTCGTGCTGGCCGGGGCCACAGGTGACACGGCTGAGATGGCTGCGGACTACTTGGCGTTGACGATATTTTCGCTGATGCCCATGGCCGTGGCATTGGTGTGTTCGGGCGTTCTGCGGGCTGATGGCTACGGAGCCAAAGCGATGTATGTGACACTGGTGTCCGGGCTGGTGCTGATGGTGGTGGACCCGTTCTTGATCCTTTGGTTGGAATGGGGGCTGGCGGGGGCGGGGGTCGGACTGGTTCTGTTTCGCTTCGTTTTGATGGGGTTGGGGCTGTATTTTGCAGTGTATCAGACCGATTTGATCGGGCGTCCGTCTTTGCAGACCATGCAGGCAGCCGCACGTCCGTTTCTGTGGATTGCAGCGCCCGCCATCGCCACGCAGATGTCAACGCCCGTCGGCAACTACATCCTGACGTCGATCATGGCCCCTTTCGGAGACGAGGCCGTGGCCGCCTGGGCTGTTGCCAGTCGTTTGACAGTACTTGCCTTTGGGGGGATTTTTGCGTTGTCGGGGGCGATTGGCGGTATTTTCGGCCAGAACTATGGTGCGGGGCAGTACGATCGATTGCGCAGCACCTATGCAAATGCGCTGGTGTTTTGCTTGATCTATACAGTGATCACTTGGGCCGTTCTTGCCAGTGCGACGCCTTACATCATCACAGGGTTCGGGTTGACCGGTCAGGGGGCCGATGTCATTCGCGCCTTCACCTCTGTTGGGGTGGGCGGTTTTGTATTTGTCGGTGCATTGTTTGCTTCCAACGCCGCCTTTAACAACCTTGGCCAGCCGGGACGGTCTACCTTTGTGAACTGGATCAAGGATGGCGCGTTGATGTGGCCTGTCGCGACATGGATGGCGGCCAGTTTTGGTCCGGCAGGCGTTGTTTACGGGCAAGCTATGGCAGGTGTCATTGTTGGGGCGCTTGCAGCGCTTTGGGGCTGGCGCTATGTGGCATCCTTAACACCCGACATGGTAGCGCAGCCTGCGCCGCCCAAACCCTATCCGAACCCAGACCGCTACAGGAGCCGTTAGATGCCCACATTCACCGCTTTGACCACGCTTGAAGGCAAAGACGCCGCCGAAAAACTGGGCGAGGCGATGGAACGTCTTGTGCCCGAACCCACAGGTATTGGCGTGTTCGAGGTCGAAGATGGATCGGGGCTTTGGGAGATCGGCGGATATTTCACGGAAGCGCCCGACACCACCAGCTTGGCGTTGTTGACAACTGCTTTTGGCGCGAAACCCTTCGTGATTTCGGAATTGCCCGAAACCGACTGGGTGGCCCATGTGCGCCGCGAATTGGCGCCGGTCGAGGCTGGGCGTTTCTTTGTGTACGGGTCGCATGATGCCGACAAGGTGCCGACAGGGTGTGAACCTTTGTTGATTGAAGCCGCGATGGCCTTTGGCACGGGCCACCACGGCACGACATTGGGCTGCCTGCGGGCTTTGGATCGTTTGGCAAGCGATGGATTTGTCGGTGAAAGCGTGGTGGACATTGGCTGCGGTACTGCAGTTCTGGCGATGGGCGCTGCACGGATTTGGCCGAACACAGTGTTGGCCAGTGATATCGATCAGGTTGCAGTTGATGTGGCCGAGGTAAACGTGCGGGCAAACGGCCTTGAAGGGCGCGTGACATGTGTAGAGGCGGCAGGATTTGATGCGCCTGCACTGGCTGAAAGCGCGCCATTTGATCTGGTCTTTGCCAATATCCTTAAAGGACCGTTGATTGCGCTGTCACCTGATATGGCGGCGCGACTCAAAAAAGGCGGCTTTGCCATTTTGTCCGGAATCCTGAATGAGCAAGCGGATGAAATCATCGAGGTTTATGCACAAAACGGTATCAATCTTGTTCACCGCGAAGAGATTGTTGAATGGACAACGTTAATGCTGCAAAAACCCGCGTAATTCATGCCGTGTTTTAACCGCATTTGACGGGTTTGCCCAGATTTTGCCACATTTTCAGTGCATACAGTTTTATGAAAGTTGGTGGGGGTACTGATTTTCGAGGCTGCTATGATTGATGCAAAAACACAATTTGACCACCGCTTACGCGATTTGGGCCGTAAGCATGCTGCAATGGCCAATGGCTATACTCCGAAGGTACGTGCCGACGGTTTGATCGTTATCCAACCAAAGCGCAAAAATGCCTTTATGCCATTCAAGTTTGCGATGTTTGCGATTGCGGCGTTGCTGCTGTTCAAAACCTTTTTGTTGGCGGCGGTCGGGCCAGACGCCTATTCGGATCGCTTGGGCAAGCTGGAAACCGGAACGGTATTTGAGCAAGCTGGCGCTTGGGCCATGCAAATCGATCCGGCCACCCAATATGCAGCCGGAATGATTGGTCCCATCCTGCGCTGATCCCGGAATTTATACTGACAACGCTACGGGGTTTATTTTGACCCCGTTGGCGTGAACCGGTTCGGCGCCTGCACGTCGATGCATCCACAGACACAGACACTGACACAGTTTACAGGCACAAAAAAGCCGCGCATCCGTTAGGACACGCGGCTTTTGCCGTCTCGATCAAGGTAAACTCACGGGGAGGATCGCTGACCTTGAGAGATCGTTCTGTTTGCGTCGCGATTAGCGACCGATGAATGTTTCGATAGAGCCGCGTGACAAGCCGATGTCTTCCAGCTCGCGGTCGGTCAAAGCGGACAGTGCATTGCGTGTGATGCGTGCTTCGTTCCAGTTCTGAACTGCAGACAGTGCATTGTGGAAGAAACGTGTAACTTGGCCTGCTACTGTAGCTGAGCCGTATGTTGTGCGTGTTGTGTCGAAAGTTGCCATTGTAGCAGTCCTTTAAATTGTTGGCCGGGACGTTCCGGTCTTTGTGTGAAAGGCATCTATGCTCAAATATTACGCGCTACAAGAATGTTTCTTTGCATGTGTGATATGCATTCTGTGCATGGGTCTGAAATGTAGTTAACGTACCGTAAATAAGGCAAAAAATGGACCTACGGCAGTGTCCATTTTAGCAATTTACGGGATCAAGGAAGGTCTTGAATGTCGTCTTTGATCGCCTTGTGTCGCTTTCATGCCGCAATGCAGCATTTCAATCCGCGCTTGGCGGATGTTCGCCTTTCGTGCTACAGGCTTAACAAATAGATAAAAGAGCAGGGCACAGTGGTGAAAATACGTGTTTTGGGCATTGATCCCGGACTTCGGAACATGGGGTGGGGCATTATCGATGTCGAAGGGCCCCGTCTAAGCCACGTGGCGAACGGGGTCATCCATTCAGCGGGGCCGGATTTGGCCGCGCGTCTTCTGGCTTTGCATGAAGGGCTTAGTGGCGTTGTTGCGCAGTATCGCCCGCGCACCGCCGCCGTTGAACAAACATTTGTCAACAAAGACGGCGCAGGCACTTTGAAACTGGGGCAAGCCCGAGGCATTGCCATGCTGGTGCCGGCACAAGCGGGGTTGCCTGTTGGCGAATATGCCCCGAACAAGGTCAAAAAAACCGTTGTTGGTGTTGGCCACGCGGAAAAGCAACAAGTGCTGCATATGGTCAAACTGCAATTGCCCGGCGTGGTGATTGACAGCCCCGATGCTGCGGACGCCTTGGCCATTGCCATTTGCCACGCCCATCACGGTGGTGCCGCAGGTTTGGCCGCAGCCGTGGAAAGGGCCATCGCATGATTGGAAAAATCACAGGTCGTATCGACTATCGCAGCACCGACCACGTTTTGGTCGATGTGCGCGGGGTGGGCTACATTGTGTTTGTCTCGGAACGCACGATGGCTGGTTTGCCAGGGACGGGCGAGATCTGCGCGTTGTTCACCGATCTGGTGGTGCGCGAGGATTTAATGCAGCTTTATGGCTTCCCGACATTGGCTGAAAAGGAATGGCACCGTCTGCTGACGTCTGTGCAGGGGGTCGGGGCGAAAGCGTCCTTGGCCATCTTGGGCACGTTGGGCGTCGATGGTGTCAGCCGTGCCATTGCGCTGGGTGATTGGAATTCGGTGAAAGCGGCCAAAGGCATCGGTCCCAAAATTGCGCAACGGGTTGTGTTGGACCTGAAGGACAAAGCCCCAAGCGTGATGGCAATGGGTGGCACAGTGGCGCAAGCGCTGGGCGACGCCGAGGCAGAGGTGATCGAAGCACCAACTGCCCCCGTGCCGCCGCAGAACCCGTCGGCACAAGCCGAAGCGCTGTCAGCTTTGGGCAATCTTGGCTACGGCCCCGGTGACGCTGCAGGCGCAGTTGCACAAGCCGCAGGCGAAGACCCAAGCGCCGAAACACCCGCCTTGATCCGCGCAGCCTTGAAGTTGCTGGCCCCTAAAGGCTAGGTGAAGCCATGAGCGAACCTGACCCAACTTTGCGCCCCGAGGCACAACCCGAAGATTTCGATCGCGCTTTGCGTCCGCAGGCCTTGGACGAGTTTGTGGGCCAAGCAGAGGCGCGTGCAAATCTGAAGGTGTTTATCCAATCCGCCAAGCAACGCGGCGAAGCGATGGATCATACTTTGTTTCATGGCCCTCCGGGGTTGGGCAAAACCACACTTGCACAGATTATGTCGCGCGAGTTGGGCGTGAATTTTCGCATGACCTCTGGTCCGGTTTTGGCCAAAGCTGGGGATTTGGCCGCGATCCTGACCAATCTGGAAGCGCGTGATGTTTTGTTTATCGACGAAATTCACCGCCTGAATCCGGCTGTGGAAGAAGTTCTTTATCCGGCCTTGGAAGACTTTGAGCTGGATTTGGTCATCGGTGAAGGCCCGGCGGCCCGCACCGTGCGCATCGAATTGCAGCCCTTTACACTTGTCGGAGCGACGACACGTATGGGGCTTTTGACAACGCCCTTGCGCGATCGCTTTGGCATTCCGACGCGGTTGCAATTTTACACCGAAGACGAGTTGTTTGTGATTGTTGAGCGCAACGCCCGCAAACTTGGCGCACCTGCGGATGAGGCGGGGGCACGCGAAATTGCCCGTCGCGCCCGCGGCACCCCGCGTATTGCTGGCCGTCTTTTGCGCCGTGTTGTTGATTTTGCCGTGGTGGAAGGCGACGGGCGCGTCACGAAAGCGCTTGCGGACCGTGCCTTGACCCGCCTTGGTGTGGATCACTTGGGACTTGATGGGGCGGATCGGCGCTATCTGTCCTTGATTGCCGAGAACTATGGTGGCGGTCCAGTTGGGATTGAAACAATGAGTGCCGCCCTGAGTGAAAGCCGTGATGCTTTGGAGGAGGTGATTGAGCCTTATCTGTTGCAGCAAGGCTTGATCCAGCGCACCCCGCGCGGTCGTATGTTGGCGGCCAAGGCTTGGGCGCATTTGGGGCTAGAGCCACCTAAGTCGCAGAGCGATTTGTTTGGCTGATCCTTGGGGACCCTCCGGGGGAGGTTTATTGAGCGAGATGAAGATGGATCATTCCGAGATAGAGCCGTTGTTTACGCGTGGCGATGGTGCGTTTGTATTTGCGCGTTGGGGCCGTCCGATGGCCCCTGTGGTATTTGGCGTGCAAGAAGAGACCTTATCCGTTGTGAAAGGCGCGATTGAGGCTGTCTCAAACCTTGCGGGCTTGGAAGTGGTTGAGACCGACCCAGAGCTTGGTAGCAATTTCATGTGGTTTTTCTTTTCCGAATGGGACGAACTGCCCGAGGTTCCGGGTTTGGATGGGTTGGTGCCAGATCTGGTGCCTTTGGTCGCGCGTCTGAAGGCTGCAGATGCCAATCAGTACCGTGTGTTTCGTTTTGATGAGGCGGAGGCGATCAAGTGCTGTTTTGTGTTTTTGCGCATGGACCAGCATCTGAGCGATGTGCCTGCCGAAACATTGGCATTGTCGCAGGTCGTGCAATCGGTGCTGTTGTGGTCGGATGTGGCGTTTCGCGATCGTTCACCTTTGGCTGTGGCAGGCGACGTCACTGTATTGCGCCCTGAGATCGGCGCGTTGATCCGGGCAGCCTATGATCCAGTGTTGCCCGGCGCATCAATGGACAAAACACATGCGCTGCGTCTGGCGGCAAGGGTAGGAGTTGCACAATGATCCACCGGTTTCCTGTCACCGTTTTCTACGAAGACACCGATATGGCGGGCGTTGTCTATTACGCCAACTATCTGAAGTTTATTGAACGGGCGCGGTCTACGATCGTGGAAGATATGGGTGTTGACCAACGGGCGATGCGCGAAGACGAGATTGTGTTCGTCGTGACCCGTGTGGAGGCTGATTACCTTGGGTCGGCCCGCCTTGGGGATCGTCTGGTTGTGAAAAGCACGCATTACGGTCAAGGCGCTGTGCGTTGGGTGTTCGACCAAGAGGTGCTGTTGGGCGAAAAGGTCATTTTCCGTGCCAAAGTCACTGCGGCTTGCATGTCAACAGCCGGAAAACCGACCCGTTTGCCTGCGAAAATCCGCGCATCCCTGCCTAAACAAGGCTGATATGACACCATAGTGATAGCTTTCCCCGTGTTCTTTGGTTAGAATCGGGCGCAATAATGGTTCGAAAAACGAACCGCAACGAGAGCAGGCATATGGAAAATGAGGCGCTGGCCCTTGCGCAGGAGATTGATTTCTCCATGTGGGCCCTATTCGCACGTGCGACGTTCACTGTAAAACTTGTGATGATCATGCTGATCGTGGCCTCGTTCTGGGCCTGGTCCATAATCGTGCAAAAGTTGATCCAGTACCGCAAGGCGCGGTCCGAGGCGCAGGCCTTTGATGAACGCTTTTGGTCGGGGGAGCCTTTGGACGGGCTTTTTGATCAGATCGGTGCAACACCTGATGGCCAATCCGAAAAGATTTTTGCATCCGGAATGATGGAATGGCGCCGGTCGCACCGTGATGATGGTGGTTTGATTGCGGGTGCCACAGCCCGCATCGACCGGTCTATGGATGTGGCGATCAACAAAGAGGCGGAGGACCTGCAAAAGGGTTTGACGGTTCTGGCGACGGTTGGATCGTCTGCGCCGTTCATTGGTTTGTTTGGTACAGTCATCGGCATCATGAATGCCTTCATCGAAATTGCAGAGCAGCAAAACACGAACCTGGCTGTCGTGGCCCCAGGCATCGCCGAGGCCCTTTTGGCCACGGGTCTGGGGTTGCTGGCTGCCATCCCGGCTGTGATCTTTTACAACAAGCTAAGCGCGGACAGTGATCGCATTGTTGCCAGCTATGAGGCGTTTTCAGACGAATTCGCCACCATCCTCAGCCGCCAGCTGGACAGCTAGTCATGGGCGCAGGGGTTGTTCAAAAAGAGGGCGGGGGGCGACGCAGGCGGCGCGGGGCAGGGCGTACCCGCCCGATGGCCGAGATCAACGTAACGCCGTTTGTCGACGTGATGCTGGTGTTGCTGATTATTTTCATGGTCGCGGCCCCCTTGTTGACTGTGGGGGTGCCAGTTGAACTGCCCAAAACCGCAGCCGGTGCGTTGGATGTGGAACAAGAAGAACCGCTGACAGTGACCATTACGGCCCAGGGCGAAGTGCAAATCCAGACCACCGCCACGGCGCGTGATGATCTGGTGCCAAAACTGCGTGCCATCGCGTCAGAACGCGACAGCGACAAGGTGTTTTTGCGTGCCGATGGTGCGGTGCCTTACGAACTGGTCATGCAAGTTATGGGCGCGTTGAACGCAGGCGGATTTTCAAACATCGGTTTGGTGACGGATATTGGCGGTCCGACCCTTGATGGGACAGTCGAGCAATAGCGCATGGATGTGGGCCAAGTCATATCCGGGACCGGCCATGTGGCACTGATTGGATGGGTGCTGCTGGGCGGCGTCTTTCAATCAGAGCCTTTGCCGATTGAAGCGACAGAAGTGTCGGTGATTTCCGGTGCGGATTTTGCAGCGCTTATGGCGGGGCAAGACGCGCCGTCTTCCGCCACCGATGTGGCACAACCTGCGCAGCCTGACCCCGTTGATGATGCCCCCGAGGTGCCGCAAGCATCTGATTCCGTGGCGGAAACACCGGTTCCGCAAGTGGTTGAAACACCCCCTGCAGATCAGGTTCCTGACGTCACCGAATTGGCCCCGCCCCCTGAGGCAGAGGTGGATGATGTGGCGCCTGTGCTGCCCACGCCCCCGGCAGAGACTGCCGTCTTGGTGCCTGAACAAGCCGAAGAGGCGGTTCCACTGCCATCGGACCGCGTGGCCCCGGACCCTGTTGCGCAGCCCGACCCCGAAGCGGCACCTGATCCGGTGCAACAAGATGCGGTGACTGAAAGCGATACGGGCGAAACTCCGCAAGAAACACAAGAGGCCACAGCCCCTGAAGCGGCCTCTGACCAGATTGTAACAGAAGCGGAAGAACCCGCCGCTGCACCGAATGCGTCGCTGCGGCCGCCGTCGCGTCCGTCGCGCCCCGTTCCTGCGGTTCAGACCCCGCAGCCGGAAACACAGCCACAAACGCAAACCACGCAGGACGACAATAGCTCTGATACGGACGCGGCCGTGCAGGCGGCGCTGGATGCGGCGTTGAACGCCACCAATGATGCGCCGGCTGCGCCAAGCGGCCCGCCAATGTCAGCCGGTGAAAAGGATGCATTGCGTGTTGCTGTATCCAGCTGTTGGAACGTCGGGTCTTTGTCATCGGACGCCTTGCAGACCACCGTTACGGTCAGTGTTGCGATGTCCCAAGACGGCAAGCCGATAGCAAGCTCTGTTCGAATGCTGTCGTCGGAAGGTGGCACGGCGTCGGCGGCGAAACAGGCTTATGAGACCGCACGGCGCGCGATAATTCGCTGTGGTGCACGCGGTTTTCCGTTGCCTGCTGACAAATACGATCAATGGAAAGAGATTGAGATGACCTTCAATCCTGAAAGGATGCGGATCAAATGATACTTCGAGTTCTCCTGGCCTGTGCCGTGATGCTGATCAGCATGAGTGTTTTGCCGTTGCGCGCAGAACCCTTGCGTATCGTCATTGACGAAGGTGTGATTGAGCCGTTGCCTTTCGCGTCCCCCAACTTTGTCGCTGAAAATGCCGGCAGCGCCGAGATGGGCGCACAGTTGGCCCGTGTTGTGGCGGCTGATTTGCAAGGGTCGGGGTTGTTTCGTGAAATCCCGTCCAGCGCCTATATCAGCCAGGTCAGTGATTTCGGGGCGCCCGTGCAATTTGCCGACTGGAAAGCGATCAATGCGCAAGCTTTGGTCACAGGCGCCGTCAATGTGTCCGGTAACAATCTGACAGTCAAATTTCGCCTTTACGATGTGTTTTCTGGCGGGGAACTTGGCAGCGGATTGCAGTTTCAAGGCACCACAGACGGTTGGCGGCGCATGGCCCACAAAGTGGCCGATGCCGTTTACAGCCGCATTACAGGCGAGACCGGCTATTTCGACAGTCGTGTGGTCTATGTGTCCCAAAGTGGTCCAAAGGGTGATCGCAAGAAGCGTTTGGCGATTATGGATTATGACGGCGCGAATGTGAAATATCTGACAGACAGCCGCGCGATTGTTCTGGCGCCGCGGTTCAGCCCTACCGGTGATCGTGTGCTTTATACCTCTTATGAGACGGGTTTTCCGCGCATTTACGTGTTGGATGTGGGATCGGTTCAAAGGCGCGTTCTGGAAAGTCAGGATGGTGTCATGAGCTTTGCACCGCGCTTTGCCCCAAACGGGCAGACCGTGGTTTACAGCCAGGCTTCGGGGTCCAACACCGATCTGTTTGCGATGAACATCAGCAACGGGTCCACAACCCGCCTGACGTCCGCGCCGTCCATTGAAACAGCCCCCAGTTTTTCCCCCGATGGCACGAAGATCGTGTTTGAAAGCGACCGCTCAGGCAGCCCACAGCTGTATGTCATGCCCGCAAGTGGCGGTGAGGCGAAACGCATTTCCTTCGGGCAAGGCCGCTACGGCACGCCTGTGTGGTCACCGCGCGGCGATCTGGTCGCCTTTACCAAGCAATCCAAAGGACGCTTTCACATTGGTGTGATGCGTTTGGACGGATCCGAAGAGCGGTTGCTGACAGCATCGTTTCTGGATGAGGGGCCAACCTGGTCGCCAAACGGGCGCGTGATTATGTTCCACCGTGAGACGCAAGGCGCGTCTGGCACATCGACGTTGTATTCGGTTGATATTTCGGGTCGGAACCTACGTCCTGTGCGCACGCCCGAAGGCGGATCAGAGCCGTCTTGGTCTCCGCTGCAGAAATGATATGGGCCTTGCCCGAAACGTGTTAAGAGACATTAATAATTCAGTCCAAAAGAGGCAGAGCAGATGAATACCAAAGTTAAAATGATACTGGTTGCAGGGGCGCTGGCGCTGTCTGCTTGTACAAACCCCGCAGGTTTGGGGGGCGGTGGTGTCACGGATGGCACAGCCGGTGCAGGGACCGGAGGGGTCATTCCGGGATCGGTGTCCGATCCCACTTCTGTTGCTTATTTCCAGCAAGCGGTCGGGGACCGTGTTTTGTTCGTGGTGGATCAATCCACCCTGACCGATCAAGGGCGCACAATTCTGGATGGTCAGGCGCAATGGCTGATCACGAACACCGATTACACAGCTGTCATTGAAGGCCATGCCGACGAACAGGGTACAACAGCCTACAACCTAGCCTTGGGTGCACGACGCGCCGATGCGGCGCGGTCCTATTTGATTTCAAAGGGAATTTCAGGTGCTCGCCTTAAGGTAGTCTCTTATGGCAAAGAGCGTCCAGCTGAGGTATGCAGTGATGAAGCGTGCTATGCGAAGAACCGCCGCGCCGTCACTGTTTTGGCGGGTGGCCTGACAGGTTAGGACCGAAATGCGTTACAAAATGCTTTTTGCGGTGTGCTTGATGGCGCTGCCTTTTGGGGCGGCGGCGCAAGACGAACAGACTTTGGCTGACATTCGCCAAGAACTGACCGTGCTGAATGTGGAAATTCAGAAACTAAAGCGTGAATTGAACACCACGGGCAGCGCCACAGGCGGTGTTGCCGGTGGATCTGTGTTGCAGCGTATCGAAAGCATCGAGTTCGCCTTGCAGTCGCTGACCGGCAAAACAGAGCAACTTGAATTTCGCATCAACCGCGTTGTGACAGACGGTACAAACCGTATTGGCGACCTGGAATTCCGTCTTGTTGAACTGGAAGGCGGCGACATCGGCGCTTTGGGTGAAACATCGACGCTTGGCGGAGAAACTGGCGCGGTACAAACCCCCAGCCAGCCAATCCCAACGCAACCTGAAACGCAATTGGCAGGCACAGAACAAGCAGACTTCGAGCGGGCGTCGGAGGCGCTCGCATCCGGTGACTTTCGCGGCGCCGCTGACCAGTTTGCGACCTTTAATCAAACCTATCCCGGCGGACCGTTAGCGGTTCAGGCTGACTTCAAGCGCGGTGAGGCTTTGGAAGGGCTGGGCGACATTCGTGCCGCTGCCCGCGCCTATCTGGACAGTTTCAGCGCCGACCAAACCGGACCGACAGCGCCAGACGCGCTTTTCCGGTTGGGGGCGGCTTTGGGGCGTCTCAACCAAGTCGACGAAGCTTGCGTGATGTTATCGGAAGTGTCAGTCCGCTTTCCAACCGCAGATGCAGCACTGCAAGCCAATGCGCAAATGCGCAACATCGGGTGTTCCTCATAATGAACAAGGCAGACCTTTCGGACGCCTTCGCACAACAGCTTCTGCCCAAACCACCTAGCAAACTAGGGGTGGCAGTATCGGGTGGGGGTGATTCCGTGGCCCTGCTGTCTTTGGCGGCCATATTCGCCGAAGAACACGGGATTGAATTGCACGTCATCAGCATTGATCACGGCCTGCGGGCCGATGCCTATCAGGAACTGAAACTGGTGACACAAATGTGCGCAGACATCGGCTGTCAGCACCATTTGGAGTATTGGTCGGGTTGGGACGGCGGCGGCAACCTTCAGGATCGTGCGCGCGTTGCGCGGTACGAATTGATGGGAGATTGGGCCGCAGGCAATGGCATTTCTGTGGTGTTGTTGGGCCATACCGCCAACGATCAGGCGGAAACGCTGATGATGCGGTTGGCCCGTGGTGCGGGTGTGGATGGATTATCAGCGATGTCCGCGCGTCGTATGCAAAACGGAGTCACGTGGGTGCGCCCGCTTTTGGGGATCACACGGCGTGATTTGCGCAGCTATTTGCAAAGCGAAGGTCTGGTGTGGGCAGAAGACCCGTCCAATGAGGATCGCGATTACGAACGCATTCGCATGCGCGATGCACTGCGCATTCTGGAGCCCTTGGGGTTTTCGACAGAAAACCTGACTGCGGTGGCCGATCAAATGTCTCAAGCGCGTGCCGCGTTGAATTGGCAAACTTTTTTAGCGGCCCGTGAGGTTGTCGAAGTGTCGCACGGTGCGGTGTGTTTTAACATGAAAGTCTATCGCACTTTGCCGGTCGAAATCTCGCGTCGGTTGTTGGTGCATGCTTTGGGATGGCTTAGCAATGCAGAGTACCCGCCGCGCCGCAATGCGGTTGAAGTGGCCCGTCATTCCATCCGTGACGGGGTCGGACACACCCTGCATGGCTGCCAGATTCAGCGCGAAGGCAATACACTTTGGATCTACCGGGAATTCAATGCAATCAAAGACTTAACGTCAGATATTGGCGATGCATGGGACGATCGCTGGTATGTCGAGGGCGAAGAAGAAGACCCCGTTTACCGGGTGCGCGCCCTTGGGGCGGACGGGCTTGCAAAGACCAAAGACTGGCGCGAATTGGGTGTGCCACGTGCGGCTTTGATGGTGACGCCGGGTGTGTTCTTGAACGGCGAATTGATCGCGGCCCCTGCGGTTGAGGACACGGATGAATGGTCCGTTGAATTGGAAGGTGGGGCTGATGGGTTCTTTGGTGCGCTATTATCGCATTGAACACAGCCGTTACATCTCTATCTTATAGAAAAGCCCGACGCATATCGCGCCGGTAATCCGTATTTAGGAGAGTTTCCTTGGGAAATGCACGCAACATCGCCTTTTGGGTGGTCCTGTTCCTTCTGGTTTTCACAATGTTCCAGATGTACAATGGCAGCAGCGGCTCTATGCAAAGCCAAACCGTCAGCTATTCAACGTTTGTTGATGACGTCGAGGGCGGCAACGTCAGCGATGTGACCTTGGATGGCGAACAGGTTCGTTTCGTCAAAGGTGGCAAGGAATATGTAACGATCAAACCCGGTGATGCCGAAGTTACCGACCTGTTGATCGCCAACGACGTGCCTGTTGAAGCCGAACAACAAGCGCAATCCGGCTTTCAGGCCTTCTTGATGACAATTCTGCCGTTCCTGCTGCTGATCGGTGTGTGGATTTACTTTATGAACCGCATGCAAGGTGGCGGCAAAGGCGGCGCGATGGGCTTTGGCAAATCCAAAGCCAAGATGCTGACCGAGAAACACGGGCGTGTCACCTTTGACGACGTGGCCGGCATCGACGAAGCCAAAGAAGAACTGGAAGAGATCGTTGAATTCCTGCGCAACCCGCAGAAGTTTTCGCGTCTTGGCGGCAAAATCCCGAAAGGTGCCCTGCTTGAGGGCCCTCCCGGCACCGGTAAAACCTTGCTGGCACGCGCGATTGCCGGTGAAGCGGGTGTGCCGTTCTTTACAATCTCCGGTTCCGACTTTGTTGAAATGTTCGTGGGTGTTGGTGCGTCCCGCGTGCGCGACATGTTCGAACAGGCGAAGAAAAACGCACCTTGCATCGTGTTTATCGATGAAATCGACGCTGTGGGCCGATCGCGTGGCGCAGGCTACGGTGGCGGCAACGATGAACGTGAGCAAACGTTGAACCAGTTGCTGGTCGAAATGGACGGCTTTGAGGCCAACGAAGGCGTCATCATCATCGCGGCGACCAACCGTAAAGACGTGTTGGACCCTGCTTTGCTGCGTCCGGGTCGCTTTGACCGTCAGGTCACCGTTGGCAATCCCGACATCAAAGGTCGTGAAAAGATCCTGAATGTACACGCACGTAAAACGCCGCTTGGTCCGGACGTTGACTTGCGCATCATCGCGCGTGGCACACCCGGTTTTTCCGGTGCGGATCTTGCGAACCTTGTGAATGAGGCGGCCTTGATGGCGGCCCGCGTCGGGCGTCGCTTTGTGGCGATGCACGACTTTGAACAGGCCAAAGACAAGATCATGATGGGCGCTGAACGCCGGTCTATGGTACTGACGCAGGATCAAAAGGAAAAAACCGCCTACCACGAAGCGGGCCATGCTATTGTCGGCATCAACCTTGAGAAATGTGATCCTGTCTACAAAGCCACCATCATTCCGCGCGGCGGGGCGTTGGGCATGGTGATGAGCCTGCCTGAAATGGACAAATTGCAGATGTTCAAAGATGAAGCCGAACAGCGTATTGCGATGACGATGGCGGGCAAAGCCGCTGAGATCATCAAATACGGTGCGGATTCTGTATCTTCTGGTCCTGTGGGCGACATCATGCAGGCCAGCCAATTGGCGCGCGCCATGGTGATGCGCTACGGCATGTCCGATAAAGTCGGCAACATCGACTATCAAGAAGCAGCAGCTGGCTATCAGGGTGGTGGTGGTGCAGGGGGCTTTTCTGTCTCAGCAGCAACCAAAGAGCTGATCGAAAGCGAAGTGAAGCGTATCATCGATGAAGGCTATGATCTGGCCTATAAAATCATCGAAGAAAAAAACGTGGAGTTTGAACGCCTTGCCCAAGGTCTGCTGGAATATGAAACGCTGACGGGCGAAGAAATCGCACGTGTCGTAAAGGGGGAACCACCCCATATCGACGAAGACGATGACAGCAATAAACCCGACGAAGGCAACGCCAGTGTCACAGCGATCCCAAAAGCAAAGGGCAAAAAGTCCGGCCCATCCGGTGACGGTGGGATGGAACCCGAACCGACCTAAATGGGGATCATTGCCCGAAATGGGCATCTCACAAAATTTCATGGGGCTCCGCTGCGGCGGGGCCTTTTCTTTTGAGAGACGACAGATCAGGCTATCCGAACACACCACATCCGGAGTCTTCATAAATGCCAGCCCTTAAACCTACCAGCTTTAGCGCCACGATCACCTGGTTGGGACGTGTGTCTCCGGATCAAGGCTTGCGGTCCCAAGCATTGCAGACGGCCTTCGCCAGCTTTGACGGGATTGCAGGCGAGGCACATGGCGGGCCAACGCGGCCTTCGTGTTCGCGCGTACTTGCGCAACATCCGCGGGGCACCGAAATCCGGAACACACGGCAATTAAGCATCGTCAGCGCAGAAGAACTTACCAAAACAGCGCAAGCAATGGGGCTAGATGCGATTGATCCTGAATGGATCGGGGCATCAATGATCGTTGAAGGACTATCTGACTTTACCCATGTTCCGCCGTCTTCGCGGTTGCAAGGACCAAGCGGCGTGACCTTGGTGGTTGATATGGAAAACCGCCCTTGCATCCTGCCCGGTCGCGAAATTGAGGTAGAGGCGGCCGGGTTTGGTGGGCGCTACAAACCTGCCGCAAAGGACCGGCGCGGCGTCACCGCTTGGGTGGAGCGCGAAGGCGATCTTACGCTTGGTGATAGCCTCACGCTTCACGTGCCAGATCAACGCCTGTGGGCCCATCACGAAACGCTTTAACGGATCATTTTTATTGGCGCACATCACTTACGTGTCTTTTTCCCAAAAAATCCCGGGGGGAGACGCCATAAGGCGGCGGGGGCTGGCCCCCGAGCGCACACTGACCATGACGCACAACGGTTTCCGAAAAGAAACGCACCTGCGACATTTCGACGTAACCACTCGTCGAAATGTCGGAAATGCCACCTGTCTTTGCAAGGGTCGGGCTGTAGAGAGGACGCAGCATTTTGCCAGACCGCCGACGTAAGGAATTACCATGGGCTATAAATCAGACATCGAAATCGCGCGTGAAGCCGATAAAAAGCCGATCCAAGAGATCGGCGCCAAGCTGGGCATCGAAAGCAAAGATTTGCTGCCCTACGGCCACGACAAGGCCAAAGTCAGCCAGTCTTTCATCAACTCGGTTCAGGACCGCGCGGATGGTAAGCTGATCCTTGTGACCGCGATCAACCCCACGCCTGCGGGCGAAGGCAAGACCACGACAACAGTCGGCTTGGGTGATGGTCTGAACCGGATCGGCAAAAAGGCATGCGTTTGCATTCGCGAAGCATCCCTGGGGCCCAACTTCGGTATGAAGGGTGGTGCTGCCGGTGGCGGTTATGCGCAAGTTGTACCTATGGAAGAAATGAACCTGCACTTTACAGGCGACTTCCACGCGATCACGTCTGCGCATTCGCTTTTGTCTGCAATGATCGACAACCACATCTATTGGGGCAATGAGCTTGAAATCGACGTGCGCCGCGTTGTGTGGCGCCGCGTTGTCGACATGAACGACCGTGCTTTACGTCAGATCACCGCGTCTTTGGGTGGTGTTGCGAACGGCTTCCCACGTGAAGCGGGCTTTGACATCACGGTGGCCTCTGAGGTCATGGCGATCTTGTGCCTGGCCAACAACTTGCAAGATTTGCAAAAACGCTTGGGCGACATGATCGTGGCCTACCGCCGTGACCGCAGCCCTGTGTTTGCACGCGACATCAAAGCCGACGGCGCGATGACTGTGTTGCTGAAAGACGCAATGCAGCCAAACATCGTACAAACGCTGGAAAACAACCCCGCCTTCGTACACGGCGGCCCGTTTGCCAACATCGCGCATGGTTGTAACTCCGTCATCGCCACCACAACGGCCCTGAAGCTGGCCGACTACGTTGTGACCGAAGCTGGCTTTGGTGCGGATTTGGGCGCTGAGAAGTTCCTGAACATCAAATGCCGCAAAGCTGGTCTGTCCCCGTCCGTTGTCGTTTGTGTGGCTACAGTGCGCGCCATGAAAATGAACGGTGGCGTGGCCAAAGCTGACTTGGGTGCAGAAAATGTTGATGCGGTGAAAGCCGGTTGCCCGAACTTGGGTCGTCACATCGAAAACCTGAAATCCTTTGGTGTTCCGGTTGTTGTCGCCATCAACCACTTTGTCACGGACACGGATGCCGAAGTGCAAGCGGTCAAAGACTTTGTAGCGGCACAAGGCGCAGAAGCGGTCCTGTCGCGTCACTGGGAATTGGGATCAGAAGGCTCTGCTGATTTGGCAACCAAAGTTGCAGAACTGGCCGATTCCGGTGTTGCGAACTTTGCGCCGATCTATCCGGACGAGATGTCTTTGGCGGATAAAATCCAAACCATTGCCAAACGCATCTACCGCGCCGACGAAGCCCTTATGGACCAGAAAATCCGCGATCAGCTGAAGCTTTGGGAAGAGCAGGGATATGGCAACTTGCCGGTATGCATGGCCAAAACCCAATACAGCTTCTCAACGGATCCGTCTTTGCGTGGCGCGCCCACCGGTTTCTCTGTGCCAGTGCGTGAAGTACGCCTGAGCGCCGGTGCAGGGTTTATTGTCGCGGTTTGCGGTGAGATCATGACAATGCCGGGTTTGCCGCGTACACCCTCTGCTGAAAGCATTATGTTGAACGAAGACGGTCAAATCGAAGGCCTGTTCTAAACAAACATGTCGGGCGCAAGGGGCTTCGAACCCCTTGCGCCCGATCGCGCCTTTGGGCGCTTCATGCCTCCCGGCGGGAGGTTTATTTTGCGAGATGAATGAAGGAAGAACGTCATGGCGGCGACGGTGATTGATGGGAAGGCCTTTGCGGCCACGGTACGCGGAAAAGTTGGCGAGCATGTTGCCCGTTTGAAAGCTGATCATGGCATCACGCCCGGTTTGGCTGTTGTTTTGGTGGGTGAAGACCCGGCCAGCCAGGTCTATGTTCGTTCCAAAGGTAAAATGACCGTCGAAGTTGGCATGAAGTCTGTCGAGCATCGCTTGGATGCGGACACCTCCGAAGTCGATTTGCTGGCCTTGATTGATCAGTTGAACAATGATCCTGAAATCCACGGTATCTTGTGCCAATTGCCTTTGCCAAAGCACCTGGACGAGGATCTGGTGATCAATTCCATTTCTCCCGCCAAAGATGTGGATGGCTTTCATATTTCCAATGTGGGTTTGTTGGGCACCGGGCAGAAGTCTATGGTGCCGTGCACACCGCTTGGGTGCTTGATGATGTTGCGTGATCACCATGGGTCCATTTCCGGTATGGACGCCGTTGTTGTGGGCCGGTCCAACATTGTCGGCAAACCCATGGCGCAATTGTTGTTGAACGACAGCTGCACCGTGACAATCGCCCATTCGCGGACCAAAGATTTGCCTGATGTCGTGCGCCGTGCCGATATCGTTGTGGCTGCTGTTGGACGTCCAGAGATGATCCCCGGCGACTGGATCAAGGAAGGCGCGACCGTCATTGATGTTGGCATCAATCGCCTTGATGCCCCTGAAAAGGGCGAAGGCAAAACCAAACTGGTGGGCGACGTACATTACGAAAGCTGTGCCGCGCGCGCCGGTGCCATTACACCTGTGCCCGGTGGTGTAGGTCCAATGACCATCGCCTGCCTGTTGGCAAACACAGTTACTGCGTGTTGCCGTGCCAATGGGCTGGACGAGCCTGAAGGGTTGACCGCCTAACCCCCTGTCACCATATCAAACATGATGCGGCCGGGCAGTAAGGTAAACAGCCCAGCCAGAACAAGCGCACCGAACACAAGGGATTTCATTCCTTTTCGGTGCGCTTTTACGTTGTGAGACCGTGCGGCGCGCACATTCGCCACCAGCGAAAACAATGTGTAGATTGACAACACGTGTATTGCACTGAACGGGCCGATGTGGCGCAAACCGCTGATCCAGAAACTGCTGATCGCGACAAACCCCATACCGATGACCCACACCCAACCCAGGGTACGATGCATACGATTGCCTTTTGGCAAGGTGAACATCACGATGGTCAGCAGACACAGCGCCAATGCAACAATTGCGTGAAAGATCACAGGCATAGTGGCGGAGAGGAGTGGCGAAAACGACATGGCGCACCTATAGTTGAAGCATGATACGTTTGCTTTCCACTGCACCGGCCACCGATCAATGCATGTTGCGTCAACGCGCCATTTCCTTCGTCAATCACGAGGTTTCGTATGCCTGAACCATTGACGCATCGCCAATTGCCCAACTTTGCATTGCCGTTTTTGATTTGGTTGGTGCTGACCTTGATGGCCGCCGTTGCCGGACCGTTTGCAACGTTTGACGTCCTTAGCTTTTCGCAACGTTTGATGTATTGGGCAGCCATAATTGGCGCGTCTGTGGGGCTAAGCTGTGTTGTATCTGCGATCAGCAGCCGTGAGGAACCGATGCGTTGGGTCTTATGTTGGATCGTTTATGTTCTGGCGATCACGTCCATTGTGCACATCGTCAATTCGCTTGTTTTTACAGTTTGGAGCGGATGGGGCCAGTTTTTCTATCTATTGGGTATCGTCGCGCTTGTTGCGGCTATGGTGCACAGTCTGGTTTGGGTTCTGGAACGTAGACAACCGACTGTAGAACAAAGTGGTGACGTCGATCCGATCGATAAGTTTTTGCGGCGTTTACCGTTGGACAAACGCGGCCCGCTTGTACGGATAGAAGCACAGGACCACTATCTTAATGTCGTGACCGACGCAGGAGAGGCCCTGATTTTGATGCGCTTAAGCGATGCTATCGGGGCGCTTGGTCCTGATGTTGGGTTGCGTGTGCATCGATCGCACTGGGTGCACAAAAAGGCTGTCGCGCGATCTGCAAAACAGGACCGGCGTGATGTTTTGGTTATGCGTGATGACAGTATTGTGCCTGTCAGCAGGGGACACAAACAGGCGGCAAAGGCGGCAGGTTTGTTGTGACTTTGATTTTACACGCACAGCCCGGCGTGTGGTGTTTGCAACATGAGGTTGTGTAGAATTTTTCTAATTGCGTTTTAGGTTGAAATAGATGCGCTTTAGCATCAACTTGATCCGACCAACCGACGGATCTTTGCCTTTGACATTCGACCCTTACCAGACGTCTGCCACAGGCGGATCGTCATTCACTCAAAAAATAGCGCGGGTGCTGCCGCACTGCATGGCCTGTTTTTTTATTGCCATTGCTGCTGCGGTCGTTTTGACCGTGGCTGGACCATTTGGCACACTCGGCATGGCCAATTTCTGGACAAGCGTTGCAAATTGGCTTGGTTTGATTGCGACCAGCCTTGTCATCGCGCTGATGAGCAAGCGCATCATTTCAACTATGTTGGGAACGCAATCCGCTTTGGTGCGTGAGTTTGTCGTGGTTGTGATGACGACGTGTGTGTTCACACCCGTTTTGCACCTTTGGCTGATAACGCTGTTTTCGCCCGCCGAAGATGCTGTGCCAAGCATGGGTTATCTCTTTTTGCTGGTGCTTTTGATTTGCCTTAGCCTAAGTGTGTTGATGCTGACGGTGTCTTTGTCATTGCAAGGCCGGACAACGCCAGAAAGCCCTGCAGTACAACCAAGACTATCCAAGCGTTTGCCAGACGCATTTTCCGGCAGGATTCTGCGACTGACTGCACAAGGGCACAGTGTCATGATCCAAACCACAGAGGGCACATTCGATGTCCGGATGCGTCTGGCGGACGCCATTGACGAGATGACGGATGTTCATGGATTTAGCACCCACAGGTCGCATTGGGTTGTGGCGGATGCTGTTGCGGATGCGGCACGCGATACGTCGGGCAAGCCCCATTTGCGCATGGTCGATGGGGCGCTGGTTCCAGTATCACGCAGCTATGTTGCGGCGCTGGAAGAAGAAGGTGTGATCTAGCGCGGCATCGGCACGCGATGGGGCACCGGCCCCGTCATGATGGCCGTTGCATCTGATGCCATTAACGCTGTGATCACAGGATCGGTTGTACGCAGTCCGCCTGTGTAAGTGCCATAGGCCGGCATAATCAGGCGCAGGCTGTCCATCAAAAACGCGGCCCTCGAGATCACGCGACCCCGCAACGCCATTTGCACTTTGGGGTGATAGTGCCCCGAAATTTCGTCACGTTCGTCAGGGTTCGCAATGTGCCGGAACGTGATGCCTGCCAATGTGTAGCTGTCCATATGCGTGCCCCCCAGATCAATGG